>CAVXVV010000062.1:0-40424 GCA_963765195.1 uncultured Candidatus Rokubacteria bacterium | reverse complement strand
CTCCGACGACTGACCTGGTCGCGACGCTCAAGGCGAGTCTCGGACGCAAGGAATTGGCGAAGGCGGCTCCCACCAAGGCAGACGTGAAGGTCACATCCGCGAAGCGGCCGGCACGCCGGCGTCGCGCGTCGTAGAGTCCCGCATGTAATCGTTGGAGGCATTGCCCGACAGGTCGTCTTCGGTCGTAAGCTCCCTCGCCAAGTAGACACAGGGGGGTCGTCGACTCGCGCCTTGGAACGGGTACAGGGGCGCGGTGTCCAGGTTTAACGGAGGAACGCAGCGTTGCTTTCGTGGCTTGCTCACTTCATCGAAAGACACCCCGTTCTTCACCGGATCTCGCTGGCGCTGTGGAAGGGCTTTCCACCCCGACTGGCAGGCATGTTGCGCAATCTCCTCACCACGAAGTGGACCGTTGGGGCCGTCGCGGTGATCCTCGACGAGGAGGTGAATCCTCCGGAAGTACTTCTGGTTCAGCACAGTTATCGCGTGAAGGGAGCGTGGGGGTTTCCCGGTGGATCCCTCGAATCGGGTCTCGGAAGCCCGCGGGAGCCTTCAAAGGAGCAGTCACGCGACGATATCATTGAGTCTAGCCTCCGGCGCGAGGTGTTCGAGGAACTCGGGATTGAGATCGAAATCGTCCGACTTGCTAAGATCGATGCGGTCCCTTATGTTCCGGAGGAACCGGGGCCCTACCGGCTCGACTTCTACTACCGATGTCTTCCCAAACAGGGATTTCGCCCGTTGCGCGAGGGGCTCCGCAGTGGGAACATCACACCGCGTTCGCCGGAAGTGAAACAGATTGTGCTGGTCCCGGTCAGCCGACTGAAGGAATACGACCTCTACTCTGCCCACGCCCGGATTCTGCCCCCACTGCTTACGTAGAAATATCGACGGGCCCGTCGCAAAAGGATTGCGAAGACTTCCAGGAAACGTCTTCAATCGGATCCGCGACATGACGAATGCGTCGCCGCTCGAAGTTGTTCGGAAGTGCACAGTGGCCTCGCGGACCCCGACACGTCCGACAACCGGCGTATACCACGTGCTCATCAGGCGAGCCGGTGGCCTTCAGCGACGAGCGCCGGGAGCCGATCAGGCTCCCCTTCCGCCCAGCGATACTCGATCGCCACGTTCCGCGCGCCGCCGCCAAGGTCTCAAGGCGCGGGACGGCGGTCGGTCGCGCGCGGCGGATCGCCGGTGGCACATCTCCCGGAGAGACTGGAGGTACAGGATCAGGAGGACGTGCCGATCGGTGAGTTGTGGGGGTTGTCCTTCACGATCGACATTGGTGCTTTACGACCGAAACACGGGGCGGCCGGTGGCGGTCCTCGCCACGAAATACAAGCCGGAAGACCGTCCGGCGGCGGAGGATCTCGAGCAGATCGTGGCCTATGCGCAGGCCAAGGGGTGTCGGGAAGCCATCCTGGTGTACCCAATCACGCTCCCGGGACAGTTCAACGAGCCAGTTGGGGACATTCGGGTCCGCAGTCTTGGATTTGTTCTGGGTGGCGACCTGGAGGATAGGGGCATCGGTTCCTGGCCACGCTGCTTGAGGTCGTTGGCTATCGCATGAGGGTCTGGGCGCACACCGGTCCGACCCCGGGCATCGTCTCCAAGCGTGCCACCCGCGGATCCCGCCGCGCCCGCTGGGCCAGCTGCCGATCCAGGGCGCCGAGCGCGGTGCCCACCGCCTGCACGGTCGCCTCGTACGCCGCCACCACCTCCCGCAGTGCCAGCGTCAGGTCCGCCGCGGCCAACTGGCCCCACCCCCGCTGGGTCCGCAAGGCCCGCGGCCGCAATTCGGTCTGCTGCTGGCACGCCAAACCGCGGACCACGTTCACCAGCTTCGTGCGCATCGGCACCAGCTGCCGCCGGGCCACGAGCAAGCCCCGCAGCTCTCAGCTCCGGTGGCCGGGCACGGGCTCGGGAAGACCCCCGATCCGCAGCAGGTGGGCCAGGAGCTGGGCGTCGATCCGGTCCGTCTTCTTTTTGGACTCGGCGATGAGTTTCACCTTGAGCGGGTGCACCACATGAACCTTCGCCCCCAACTCCCGCAGCAGGGCCACGATCCACGCCGTCTGGTTGCCCGCTTCGATCGCGACCCGCAAGCCCCGCGCGGCATACCGTTCCACGGCCTGGGCCAGCCCCGTCGGCGTCGTCGGTATGATCCGCAACTATCGCGCGGTCAAGGCCTGACTGCCCGGTCGCGGCTAATCCTACCTCTCTGCCAACATGAGTGAGACGGCGACTCGCGGCGCACGGCAGCCGACGTGTCCTGCGCGCGGGTGGGTTCGCACCATTCGCAACTGGAACACGACCACGACGCTCCTCCGGCTGATGGATCGGCCCGGGGAGTGACGGGAGCGATCCATGCGTCGACGCGAGGTGGTGCGTCTGGCGGCGGGTGTGGCCGGGGCCACGGCATTGGGCGTGAAGGCCGAGCCCGCGACACGCTGCCTGCTCGTCTCGGATCCGCTCTTTCTCGAGCACCGCGCCGAGGGTCATCCGGAGCGGCCCGAGCGACTCCAGGCGATTCTCAGAGCCCTCGAGCCCGTGTCGGGCCTCAGGCGTGTCGGTCCCCGGCCCGCGTCCGACGCGGACCTCGCGCTGGTTCACACCGCGGCGCACGTGGCCCGAATCCGCGACCTGGCCGCCCGGGGTGGAGGCGCGATCGACAGCGACACCTATGTCGGTCCGCGGAGCTTCGAGGTGGCCCGCGCGGCCGTCGGCGCGCTCCTGGTCGCGGTGGACGAGATCGCCGCCGGGCGCGCGCGTCACGCCTTCTGCGCGGTGAGGCCGCCCGGCCACCACGCGAGCGCGGATCGCGCAATGGGCTTCTGCCTCTTCAACCAGGTCGCGATCGCCGCGCGCTACGTGCAGCAGCGTACCCCGTGGCGGCGGGTCCTGATCGTCGACTTCGACGTCCACCACGGAAACGGCACCCAGGACGTCTTCTACCGCGACCCGTCCGTGTTCTATCTGTCGGTGCACCGGGCGCCGTTCTACCCCGGCACTGGAGCGGCGGCCGAGCGGGGCGCCGGGACGACGCTCAACCTCCCCTTCGGCCCCGGCACACCGCGCGAAACCATCCTGGATGCCTGGGAGAAGGCGATGCGCGGAGAAGCCCGGGCCTTCCGCCCGGAGTTCGTCCTCGTGTCGGCTGGATTCGACGCCTACCGCGAGGATCCCATCGGTGGTCTGGGATACGAGGTCGACGACTACCGCCGGCTGATGGAGCCCGTCGTCGCCCTGGCACCGCCTGGACGGGTGGTCTCGGCACTGGAGGGTGGGTACCGAATCGACGCCCTTGGGCCTTGCGTGCTCGCCCACCTAGCCCCGCTTCTCCGTCCGGCGGGGCCGTAGGTCTGGGCCGACGAGACTTGACAACCGAGGACTGGGCCGGCCGCCTCTCAGTCGATTTTGCCTGCCTTCACGATGTTGGGGCGGAAGGACGGGCGGTCCTTGGTCCCACAACGGAAGTCTGGATCAATGCCCCGGCGACCCGCGCCACCGGCGTGCGCCTGTGCGGCGGCCGGGACCCGCGCTATGCGGAAGCGCCACCGATCCCAAGCCGAAGGGGAGAGTATGACGGTTTCACGGCTCGCTCTCATGGTCACTCTGATCTTCGGCCTCCTGGATGCGCCACTCGCGGCTGACGCACAGCCGGTGGGGAAGGGTCTATCGCATCGGCTGGCTGGATGTCGGCGCCCGGAGAGCGTCGAGCTTAAGACCTTCCGGAAGCCGCTGGAGGACCTGGGCTACGTCGAGGGCCGGAACATCGTCGTGGAGTGCCGAGGGGCCGAAGGAAAGCTCGAGCAACTGCCCGACCTGGCCCAGGAGCTGATCCGACTGAAGCCTGACGTGATCCCGACGCGGGGCCTGGCCGCGACGCTCGCTCTGAGCCCCTTCTCGGTCGGATCCCATGGGGGGGCTGGCGGACAGTCGGATCCCATGGGGGGCGTCAGCGGGGCCGGTGCTTGCGGCTCGGAATGCCATCTCAATCTCGTCGGGACCGCGCACGTCCAGATATTGAAGCTGAACGTGTAGTGCCCGTGTGACGCGTTCCGTTTCTCGAAACGCTTGAACGTGGCTAGGATCGGCCGACGTCCCGAGAACCGCCACACGCGTGAGTCGCGGAATGACTTCCTGAGAAGCTCGAGTTGCTTTCCGCCGAGCTTTGGGGAAAGAGTTGACAAGCCAGTGATATTCCCGCCAGGTCGTGCCAGACTGGCGACGAACCCGTTGGCCACCGGATCGCTATCATTTGTGATGACGATGGGAATCGTCACGGTGGCCATCTTGGCAGATCGGGTGGCCGCCGGACCTGCCGTCACGATCACGTCCACCTTAAGCCGGACCAGTTCGGCAGCCAACGCCCCAGCAGAGGATCTCGCCACGCTCACCGGGACGTAGGGTGAAGCCATCCGCATCCGTCACGCGGACGATTTCCTCGATTCGTACTCGCCGCCTTGTGTGCGGGTGCTGGTATGTCAGCGTCAGCCGCACCGCCCAGCCTCGGTCGCCCCAGCGCACGAGTTCGGGATCGCCCGCCTCGACACGCACGACAAGCGTTTGCCGATCCTTGACCTTGAGCCAGTCGGACTTCGTGATCATGGGCGATCAGGCGGATCGCCTGGGAGGGAAGTTGAGCGCTCCCGTCTGGAAATAGAACTTCCACTCACCATTCGACAGCTTCGTGTACATCTTGCAGACGCGGCCCTTCCAGTGAAAGTGTTCTCCGGTCGTCTTGTGCCGCCAGAGAGTATCGATGTCGACCACGGCGAACGCCCCGTCCTCCTCGTTGGAGACCTCGATCCTGACCGTGTCGCGCTGATTCCGGATCAGGTCGTGAGTGTCGAAGATGTCCTGCCAGCCCTTGCGCCAGCGCTCCCGGTCGAATCTTCCCAGGACGAAGACCCAGTCGATCGGATCGTGAGAATCAGCGGTCGGCGGCCACGGCCAGACCATATCCGGATGGATCATGGAGAGAAAGGGGTCTGGATTCTTCGTGTTCCAGCCGGTGGTTTCGAGATCCACCAGCTCCTGGATCTGTCTCGCGACGGCCGTGCTCATCATCATCACCTCGCGTTCACATACGCTACACGGCGATCCCTGCGGCGACCTAGTTCAGTCGCGTAGAAGGTAGCCGACATAAAGCCCGTTCTCGGTCCTGTCCAAGGGGGGCGATGCGATCACCCCAGTTGCCGTCCGCCGCTGCTGGCTGAGAGCCTGCGCGAGAGCCATGCGAGGCCACCCGCGACCGCTCGGCAGCCACTCCCTCTGCCGGCTCATCGGCGAGATCCTGCATGACTTGCCAGCGGATCGAGGGATCCGAATCCAGCAGCCACTGCAGGACGGAAGAGCGGAGGCCGGACCGATAGGGAGCCCGCCGATCCTTGGAAGCACGATGCCCTCGCCACCCCAGCCGACCCAGGTGGTCCAGAGGCGTGCCGCATCGTCCGTTACGGGCACGATGGTCACGTTAGGCAGGTCTAGCAGGTCCCCTAGGTCTTCCAGTCGCTTGCGCCGATCCGACCACGGCTCGCCCATCACGTCGCGGCCGTCGAGCTGGAGCAGATCGAACGCCACGAAGGCCATGGGCTGACTGCGTCGCTCACGTGCCTCGAACACGCTGAGGACGCCTTCCATGCCGGTCGCCGCGCATAGCTCCCCATCCAGCAGGGCCTGATCGACCGGCCACCTGGCGTCACCAAGCCACGCCAACCCGGGGTAGGCCAGGAGCGAACGCCCCGGCCGGCTGAAGATCGCCAGGGTTCGCCGGCCCGCTACGTGAACCGGCGCCCGCTGGCCGTCGAATTTGGGCTCGGCCATGTAGCGCGGATCGCCCAGGCGACGCGGGTCCCGGATCGCGGTGCAGAGCATCGGCGGGATGAACATCGGGCCGATCTAGCTCTACCCGGCCGCATCTGGCGCCCGAGGCGGTCAGTCTGGTAGGGTCAGGGGCGGCGTTCCCCCGGAAATGGCCGCTACATCCTGCGTCCGAACCCACGGCAGCCCTTATGAGGTTCGCCAGGCTGAGGTCCTCGCCATCCTCGCCCTGACGCTCCTCGCCGCTCCGCTCGCCACGGAGGCGCAGCAGCCGGGGCGGGTGCCGCGGGTCGGAATTCTCGGCAACGTTCGGTCACACCATGGTGACGTGTTCGAGCGCGCATTGAAAGACCTCGGCTATGAGGATGGCAAGAACATCATCCTCGAATGGCGATTGACCCAAGGGGACCCCGCACGATTGCCGGAGCTCGTCGCCGGCCTCGTTCGCCTCAAGGTCGACGTGATCTGGGCTGCCGACGAAACGCGGGTCAATGCCGTGCGTCAAGCGACGAACACGATCCCGATCGTGTTTACGGTCGTGGGCGACCCTGTAGGGGTCGGATACGCGGTGAGCCTCGCGCGACCTGGTGGAATGATCACCGGCGTGTCGTCCCAGTGGAGCGAGCTGGTCGGCAAGCGCCTGGAGATCTTGAAAGAAGCGCTCCCCAACGCCAAGCCGGTCGCGGTGCTGACTTGGCGATTGGGATTTGGTCAGGAGTGCGGTCGGGGGTCGGCGAAGGGATACGCGGGCGTTCTCACGAGGACCGGGTCAGAACGCCCCGTGGCGGCCCTGGCCGCGGGAGAAGGATGTAGCCGCGTCAACGGTCTCACCGGACTCCGCGACCTCCACGCCACGACGAAGCTCGGTACGGAGAAGTCTCGATAAGTACGACGATCCTGCCCGATGGAGACCCGTGCTCTCCCCCCGGGCGCACGACTCAAAATCTGGTGCTTCGGGGCGTGGGGGTGCGATTCTCCTGAGCCCGAACCTTCTAATTCCGGAAGGCTGGCCGGTCATCCCGGGCCGCTACGGCCGGCTCGAGTGGCATGACGGCGAGACGGTGGCCGTCTACTCCGACCGGCCGCGGCTGTGCGCTCGCCTGTGGGCGGTCCCCGGCATCCACCGCTGGCAGGTCGGGGACCAGGAAGCCCGCGACCTCGGAGGCAGCCCGGAAACGCTCCGGACTCCCCACAGTCAGGGGGACTTCAGGGCTCTAGGAGCCCGTCTGGCGCCCGAGGCCGGGTCGCGGTAGGGTCGGGGCGCCGTGCCCCATGGAACGGCCGGGACGCCGAGCTTTGGCGGCGACCCGGGCGACGTGACGCAGTGCCTCGCTGGCCGCTCACGATCCGGACTGGGGAGCCGCTCCGTATGCCCTGTCCACGATGCCGGCATGAGAACCGCCCCCACGCGAGGTTCTGCGAGGAATGCGCCAGCCCCTTGAACGTCGCCAGTCCCACCGCGCGCTCAGACGCAGATCCGACGAGCGAGGTCGAACGCCTCAGGCGAGCGTTGACCGAGTCGCTAGAGCAACAGACCGCGACGGCGGAGATCCTGCGCGTCATCTCCAGTTCGCCAACCGATCTTCAGCCGGTCATGGAGGCCGTCGTCGAGAATGCCGCCCGGGTGTGCGGCGCGACGGATTCGTCGATCTTCCGTCTGGAAGGTGAGCACCTCCGGCTGGTGGCGCGACATGGATCGCTGCGCCAGACCACTGGCGATCGGAGACACCTTACCCGTCATTCGCGGCTACGTCGCCGGACGAGCGGTGTGCGACCGGCGAACGATCCACGTCGCAGACATCAGGGCAGCCGAGGCGGAGTTCCCGCAAGCCGTGTCCGGCAACAGGCAGGCCGGGTCCTTCATCCGGACCATGTTGGCCACGCCATTGCTGCGCGAGGGCACGCCCCTGGGCGTCATCGTTATCACTCGCGGGCCCGAGGTTCATCCTTTCTCGGCCAACAAATCGTGCTCCTCGAAACTTTCGCCAACCAGGCGGTCATCGCCATCGAGAACGTCCGGCTGTTCACAGGAGCTCGGGCGCGGACGGCCGAGCTGACGCGCTCGGTGGAGCAGCTCACGGCGCTGGGCGAGGTCGGCCGCGCGGTCAGCTCGACGCTCGACCTCGACACGGTGCTCGACACGATCGTCACCCGCGCGAATCAGCTCGCCGGGACCGACGGCTGCTCGATCTCGAGTACGACGAGGCCGCGGAGGTATTCCGGCTTCGCGCGAGCCGCTACGCGGACCCGCGGGAGGCGGCCGACGCTGGACCCGATCGCTCGCGCCACGCCGATCCCCAAGGGGCAGGGCGTGGCGGGCCGGGCGGCCCTGCATCGGCAAGCCGTCCACATCCCCGACATCGCGGTAGAGGGCGCCTACGAGAGCCCGGTGCGAGCGCCGCTCCTCCAGGCGGGCTATCGGGCGCTCCTGGGCGTGCCCGCTGCTCCGGGAGGAGCAGGTCATCGGCGTCCTGACCGTCAGCCGCAAGACGCCGGGCGACTTCGCGCCCGAAGTCGTGCGTCGTGCTCACGACCTTTGCCACCCAGTCGGCGCTGGCGATCCAGAACGCCCGGCTCTTCCGGGAGATCGCGGACAAGAGCCGGCAGCTCGAGGCCGCCAGCCGCCACAAGTCCGAGTTCCTCGCCAACATGTCCCACGAGCTGCGGACGCCGCTGAACGCGATCCTCGGCTTCTCGGAGGTGCTGGCCGAGCGGATGTTCGGGGAGGTGAACGAGAAGCAGGCCGAGTACCTCCAGGACATCCTGTCCTCGGGCCGGCATCTCCTCTCCCTGATCAACGACATCCTCGACCTCGCCAAGGTGGAGGCCGGCCGGCTGGAGCTCGAGCTGGGGCGGTTCCATCTGCCGACCGCCCTGGACAATGCCCTGACCCTGGTGCGGGGGCGGGCGACGCGACACGGGATCACGCTCACCCAGACCGTGGACGAGCGGCTGGGCGACATCGTCGCGGACGAGCGGAAGGTGAAGCAGATCCTGCTGAACCTCCTCTCCAATGCGGTGAAGTTCACCCCGGAGGGCGGCCGGGTCGGCCTCACCGCGACGGCGGCCGACGGCGTCGTCACCATCGCCGTCAGCGACACGGGGGTCGGGATCGCGCCCGAGGACCAGGCGGCCATCTTCGAGGAGTTCCGCCAGGTCGGGCGCGACGACGCCCGCAAGCAGGAGGGCACGGGGCTCGGGCTGACGCTCGCCAAGAAGTTCGTGGAGCTGCACGGGGGGCGGATCTGGGTCGAGAGCCAGGTGGGCCAGGGGTCGACGTTCAGCTTCACGCTGCCCGTTCGGCTTGACGAAAGGAGTGCGAGCGATCAGGGCGGAGGCGAGCCCCCACGGCCATGACGTGTCCCCGGTGCCAGCGCAGACAACCCGAGGGCTGCGGTTCTGCGAGGAATGCGGCGCCCGCCTCGCGCTGGCACCTGCGCGCAGCCTGCGGCGCGAGACCAGCCGCCGGGCAAGCGATTCTGCGGCTCAGTGCGGACCGCGCCCTGGCCGGGGCCGGGTCCGCGACTCGCGCCCCGAGCCCCGGAGACCTACACCCCGAAGCACCTCGCCGAGAAGATCCTCACCTCGAAGAGCCGCCCTCGAAGGCGAGCGCAAGCAGGTCACGGTGCTCTTCGCCGACCTCAAGGGCTCGATGGAGCTGCTCGCCGACCGGGACCCCGAGGAGGCTCGGAAGCTCCTCGATCCCGTGCTCGAACGCATGATGGAGGCCGTCCACCGCTACGAGGGCACCGTCAACCAGGTGATGGGCGACGGGATCATGGCGCTCTTCGGCGCGCCGGTGGCCCACGAGGACCACGCCGTCCGGGCCTGTTACGCCGCCCTCGACATGCAAGCCGCCCTGCGCCGGTACGCCGAGGAGATCCGCCGAGCCCACGGGGTCGACGTGCAGGTCCGGGTCGGGCTCAACTCCGGCGAGGTGGTCGTCCGGGCGATCGGCTCGGATCTCCGCATGGACTACTCCGCCGTGGGCCAAACGACGCACCTGGCGGCCCGGATGGAGCAGCTCGCCCGGCCCGGGGGTGACCCTGCTGACGGCAGCCACGCTGCGGCTGGCGGAGGGCTACGTCGAGGTCACGCCCCTCGGGCCGGTGCCCCTCAAGGGGCTGGCGGACTCCCGTCGAGGTGTACGAGCTGGTGGGGCTCGGCCTGGTCGCGGTCCCGGCTCGGGGCGGCCGCGGCCCGCGGGCTGACGCGCTTCGTCGGGCGCGACGCCGAGCTGGAGCAGCTCCGGCAGGCGCTCGGGCACGCGGGGGCCGGCCACGGCCAGGTCGTGGCGATCGTGGGCGAGCCAGGCGTCGGGAAGTCCCGCCTCGTCTGGGAGGTCACGCACTCGCATCGCACGCACGGGTGGCTCGTGCTCCACGCCAGCTCGGTCTCCTATGGCAAGGCGACCCCGTACCTGCCCGTCATCGATCTGCTCAAGGGCTACTTCCAGATCGAAGACCGCGACGATCACCGCCGGCTCCGCGAGAAGGTCATCGGCAAGCTGCTGAACCTTGAGGAAGCCCTCAAGGCGACCCTCCCGGCCTTCCTGGCGCTCCTGGACGTGCCGGTGGACGATCCCCAGTGGGAGGGGCTGGACCCGCTCCAGCGGCGACAGCGCACCCTCGACGCCGTCAAGCGCCTGGTCCTCCGCGAGAGCCAGGTCCAGCCGCTCCTCGTGATCTTCGAGGATCTCCACTGGATCGACGCCGAGACCCAGGCGTTGCTCGATGGTCTGGTGGAGAGCCTGCCGACTGCCCGGCTGCTCCTCCTCGTCAACTACCGGCCGGAGTACCAGCACGGCTGGGGGAGCAAGACGTACTACACGCAGCTCCGGCTCGACTCGCTCCCTCCGGAGACGGCCCAGGCGCTGCTGGACACGCTCCTCGGGCGTCGATCCCAGCCTCGAAGATCTGAAGCGCCGCCTGGTCGAGCGGACCGAGGGGAATCCCTTCTTCCTCGAGGAGACCGTGCGCAGCCTGGCCGAGACGAACGCCCTCGTCGGGGAGCGTAGCGCCTATCGCCTCGACCGAGCCCCTCCACGCCATCCAGGTGCCCGCCACCGTCCAAGCGATCCTGGCGGCCCGGATCGATCGGCTGCCACCCGAGGCAAAGAGCCTGCTCCAGACGGCCGCCGTCATCGGGACGGACGTCCCGGTCAGATTGCTCCAGGCGCTGGTCGACCGGGCGGAGCCGGCCGTCTGCGAGGATCTCGCGCGCCTCCAGGCCGCCGAGTTCCTGTACGAGACTCGCCTCTTCCCCGACCTCGAATACACCTTCAAGCACGCCCTTACTCAGGAGGTGGCCTACGGCGGCCTCCTGCAGGAGCGTCGACGCGCCCTTCACGCCCGAGCCGTCCACGCCATCGAGCGATGCTACCCCGAGCGGCTCGCGGAGCACGTTGAGCGGCTGGCCCATCACGCGCTACGTGGTGAGGCGTGGGAGAAGGCAGTCCTCTACCTCCGCGAGGCCGGGGTGAAAGCGATGGCCCGATCGGCCTACCGGGAGGCCGCCACAGCCTATGAGCAAGCACTTGACGCGCTCCGACGCCTTCCTGAGAGTCGCCAGCGCATAGGGCAGACCGTTGATATCCACCTCGAGGCCAGCTGGGCCCAGCGCTCGGCGGGGGCGCCGGCGAAGATCACCGAACATGCCCGCGAGGCCGAAGCCTTAGCGGAGGCGTCGGGTGACGAGCGCCGACTGGGGTGGGCACTGGTGTGGCGTGCCATGAGCGTCTGGGGCGAGGGGGAGCCGGACCGCGCGCGCGAACTGAGCCATCGAGCTCTGACTATTGCCATGGCCCACGATGACGTACGCCTCGAAATATTGGTGAACCACCGTTTGGGAATGATCGAGCAGCAGAGCGGCGGGTATCGGTCGGCCGCCGATTGCCTCCGCCGCGCCGCGAACGCGCTTCGGAAGGATCCGTTGAACAGTCGACCGGGCACCGTGATACCGACACCGGCTATTGTCATCGGGCGGCTCGGCTGGTGCCTCGCTGAACTGGGCGAGTTCCACGAGGCGATGGCAAGCAGTGAAGAGGCTGTCCGGCTCGCTCGAGAGGTCAATCATCCCGCCAGCCTCGTCAGTAGCGATCGAAGTGTTGGAATCGTCTCCCTCCTTCGCGGTGACGTCTCCCGGGCCATCTCCCCGCTCGAGCGCGCCGTAGACGTGTGCCGGAGCACGCCATTGCTGATCCTCTTCGACATGACAGCCGGGCACCTCGGCTACGCGTATGCCCTGTCGGGGCGCCTTTATGAAGGCGTGGCCCTCCTCGAGGAGGCGCTGGCTCACTTTGCGACAACCGGCACCGCCGACCACGCACTCCTCCTCGCCTACCTTGGAGAAGCTCATCTCCTGAGCGGCCACCAGGACGCCGCGCTCGCGGTGACCCGACGCGCTCTCGAACTCGCGCGGCGGCAGAAGGAGCGCGGCAACGAGGCCTGGGTCTTGCGCCTCCTCGGTCAGGTCGCCGTACAGGACGCCGCGCCCGATCTGGAGTCCGCCGAAACGCACTACGGCCAGGCGCTCGCCCGCGCGAACGAGCCTCGGCATGCGTCCCCTCGTTGCCCACTGCCACCTCGGTCTCGGCACGCTCTACCGTCGAACTGGTGACCAAGCGAAGAGTGATGGAGCACCTGGCTACCGCCACGACGATGTACCGCGAGATGGACATGGGCTTCTGGCGTGAGAAGGCGGACAGGGCGACCAACGCGGTGGACTGATGCGCTGTCCCCAGTGCCAGACTCAGAACCCCGAGGACGCGAGATTCTGCGAGGAATGCGGCGCTCGCCTCGCACTTGCATGCCCGCAGTGCGGCGCCGAGATTAGCCCTGGGAAGAAGTTCTGCCGCTCGTGTGGGACCGCGCTGTCGGGCGTGTTCCCGATCGCCCCCTGAGCCCGGCCACCTACACCCCCAAGCACCTCGCCGAGAAGATCCTCACCTCGAAGGCCGCGCTCGAAGGCGAGCGCAAGCAGGTGACGGTCCTTTTCGCCGACCTCAAGGGCTCGATGGAGCTGCTCGCCGACCGCGACCCTGAGGAGGCCCGGAAGCTCCTCGACCCCGTCCTCGAGCGGATGATGGAAGCCGTCCACCACTACGAGGGCACCGTCAACCAGGTGATGGGCGACGGGATCATGGCCCTCTTTGGCGCGCCAATGGACATGAGGACCATGCGGTCCGCGGCCTGCTATGCCGCGCTTCGCATGCAGCGGCGGGTCACCCTCTACGCGGACGAAATCCAGCGGGGGGGCGGCACGCCCGTGCAGATTCGTGTGGGGCTCAATTCGGGCGAGGTGGTCGTGCGGGCCATCGGCAGTGACCTCCACATGGACTACACGGCCGTCGGGCAAACGACCCATCTCGCCGCCCGGATGGAGCAGATGGCGAAGCCCGGGTCTGCGCTGGTCACCGGCGACACCCTGAAGCTGGCGGAAGGCTACGTCCAGGTCAGACCGCTCGGCGCGGTCACCGTGAAGGGGCTCGAGACCCCGACTCCGGTCTACGAGCTGACCGGGATCGTCCCGGCACGGTCCCGGCTTGCAGGCCAGCGCCGCCCGCGGCCTGACCCGCTTTGTCGGCCGCGACAGTGAGTTGCAGCAGTTGGCTCAGGCGCTCGAGCGTGCAGCCGCCGGGCACGGGCAGGTCGTCGCCGTCGTGGGCGAGGCCGGCGTGGGGAAATCGCGGCTCGTCTGGGAGTTCACGCGGTCGCACCGTACGCACGGCTGGCTGGTGCTCGAGAGCGGCTCGGTCTCCTATGGGAAGGCCACGCCGTACCTGCCCGTCATCGAGCTTGCTGAAGGCGTATTGCCGGATCCAGGAGCGCGACGACCCGCGGAGATCCGCGAACGCGTGGCGGGCAAGCTCCTGATGCTGGACCGCGCGCTGGAGCCGCTCCTGACGCCGCTGCTGGCGCTGCTGGATGTCCCCGTCGACGATGCCGCATGGGACGCGCTCGACCCGCCACAACGTCGGCAGCGGACGCTAGAGGCGGTCAAACGACTGCTCCTCCGAGAAAGCCAGGTCCAGCCGCTCCTCGTGCTCTTCGAGGATCTCCACTGGATCGACCCCGAGACCCAGGCGTTGCTCGACGGCCTCATTGAGAGCCTGCCGACGGCGCGCGTCCTGCTCCTCGTCAACTACCGGCCCGAGTACCAGCACGCCTGGGGCCGCAAGACCTACTACCTCCAGCTGCGGATCGACCCGCTTGCCGCCCGAAAGCGCCGAAGAGCTGCTCAATGCCCTGCTGGGCGAGGACCGGAGCCTCCAGCCGCTCAAGCGATGCTTGATCGAGCGGACCGAGGGCAACCCCTTCTTCCTCGAGGAGAGTGTGCGGACCCTTGTGGAGACCGAGGTGTTGGTCGGCGAGCGAGGCGCCTATCGGATGGCGAAGGCGCCGGAGGCGTGGCAAATCCCGGCGACGGCGCAGGCGATCCTCGCGGCGCGTATCGACCGGCTGGCGACC
Organism: uncultured Candidatus Rokubacteria bacterium; assembly: GCA_963765195.1. GTDB lineage: Bacteria > Methylomirabilota > Methylomirabilia > Rokubacteriales > DASRDR01 > DASRDR01. Next base: position 26,130 of record CAVXVV010000062.1, on the reverse strand, counting down.
GAGGACAAGCGCCTCCTCCAGGCCGCCTCCGTCATCGGGAAGGACGTGCCGTTCGCGCTGCTCCACGCCATCGCGGACATGCCCGAGGACCAGCTTGCGGCAGGGGCTCAGCCACCTCCAGGCGGCCGAGTTCCTGTACGAGACGAGCCTCTTCCCGGATCTCGAGTACACGTTCAAGCACGCGCTGACCCACGAGGTCGCATACGGCAGTCTCCTTCAGGAACGGCGCCGCGCGACTCCATGCGCGGATCGTTGACGCAATCGAGACGCTCTACGACGACCGCTGGCCGAGCACGTCGAACGACTCGCCCATCATGCCATCCGTGGGCGGGCTCGGGAGAAGGCGGTACGCTATTCCCGTGAGGCCGGCGGCAAGGCAGCCGCGCGGATCGGCCTATGGAGGGCGGTCGAGCCTGGTTCGAGCAAGCGTTGAGCCTTCTCGGGGAACTGCCCGAGAACCGCCAAACGCTCGCCGAGGCTTCGACATCCGCCTGGCGCTGGGTCCGGTGCTGGCTAGCTGGTGAGGTGCCGGGCGGGCGATCGAGCGGCCTACGCGATGCCCAAGCGCTGGCCGAGCAGCTCGAACGACGAGCCGCCGACGCTTACACGTGTGCGGGTTCTGTGCCGTATTTCCACTGTAATCTGCGACCAGTATGCGCGCTGGCGGCGCCCGCGCCCGTGCAGTCCCCGCTCTGGCCCTAGACTTCGGATCGACCCAGCACCTATCTCGAAGCCAACTTCTTCGCGGTGGTCGACGGCGGTGGGGAGGGCCGGCCGGCGGAAGCCGCCGACTACTCCAGCAAGGGCTGGCTCTCACGAGCCCGTCGGCGTCGGCTCTACGGCACTCAGCCTCGGTCTGCTGCCGCCAGATGTCGGCCATTGCCTCCCGGCTGCTCGGCCATCCCGACGGCGCGCCGTCGACCCGGGAGGCCGTAGGCCTCGCCAGCGGGCTGCTTACGCCTCATGCGAGACGCTCTCTACGGTGCTTCGCTGGGGCCACTACCACCGGGGCGACTCTCAGGGGCGACCGAGACGCTGAAGCGCGCTTGCTGCTCGGACGAGCCCGGCGCTTCTCCGGTGGCCCGAGTACGCGGTGATGTCCTGGCGCGCTTGAAGTCGACCAGGCGTCGACGAGGGTGTTGCACAAGCCGAAGAGGCTCGCCCCCGCGACCACGCGCTCGGCCGGACGCGGGGAGGGTGTTCAGCTCCCTGCGGGCGGGAGCCTACGGCAAAGCCGTCGACAGCCTGAGTGGCTGGTCCTGGACATTCACTGGGGCACGCGCTGTCTACGCTCGGCGCTCGACGACGCGCAGCGCCTGGGTGAGCGTGCGATCGAGTCTCGCCGCGCAAGCTACGCGGATTCGCGGCCCATGAGCTGCACCTACTCGGTGAGGTCTCTATCGCGTCCCGACAGGCTCGACGCCGGGAGTGGCGAGGCCCACTACCGCCAGGCGTTCGCCCTCGCCGAGCCGCGCGGCATGCGCCCGCTCGTCGCCCACTGCCACCTCGGCCTGGCCAAGCACTACCGCCGGACGGGCGACCGTGCCAAGGCCGAAGAGCACTTGGCCACCGCCACAGCGATGTACCGCGAGATGGATATGGGGTTCTACCTAAGACAAGCGGAGACGGTGTAGGAGGATGCGATGAAGACACGACTGGCTTCGAGCGCCCTCGCCTTCATCCTCCTTGCCGCGCCGCTCGCCGCCGAGGCCCAGCAGGCGGGAAAGGTTCCCGCGTCGGAATCCTCTCGCCTTCGCCCGCCAATGCAGGCCGAGTGGAAGCGATCCGGCAAGGCCTGCGGGCCCTCGGGTATGTCGAGGGCCGGAACATCGCCATCGAACATCGAGATGCGAAGACGGAAGCCGACCTGCCCGCCCTCGCGGCCGAGTTGGTCCGCCTCGGGGTGGACGTCATCGTCACCGCGGGGTCGGCATCGATCCGGCCGGCGATGCGGGCGACGACGACCATCCCCATCGTGATGGTGACGGACAATGCCGACCCCGTGGACGCTGGCTACGTCAGGAGCTACGCGCGCCCCGGAGGCAATGTGACCGGCTTGGCCGGTTTGTCGCCGGACGTGACCGCGAAGCGGATGGAGCTGCTCAAGGAAGCGGTGCCCGGAATGTTACGCGTGGCGGTGCTGCGAAACCCCGCCAGCCCGGATCGCGATGCCCTCTGGTCCGAGACGACCACCGCCGCCCGCGCCCTGGGGCTTCAGTTGCAGGCTCTGGACGTGACCACCCCGGATCAATTGGAGAGCTTATTCGACGCAGCGGTCCGCGGGCGTGCCAAGGCATCATCGTGATCCGGGATCCATTGACGAACACGCTCCGTCCGCGGATCATCGAGCTCGCCGCCCAGCATCGACTTCCCGCCATGTACGCGAGCCGCGAGTTCGTCGATGCGGGCGGCCTGATGGTCTACGGTTCGAATGTCTTCGATCTCTACCGGCGCACCGCGGCCTATGTCGACAAGATCCTGAAGGGTGCCAAGCCTTCCGACCTTCCCGTGGAGCGGGCGGACCAGTTGGAGCTGGTCATCAACCTCAAGGCGGCGAAGGCGCTTGGCCTTACGATCCCGCCGGCGGTGCTCGCGCGGGCGGATGAGGTGATCGAGTAATGGAGCGGCGGGCGTTTCTGGCTGGCTGCGGCGGGCCTCCTCGCCGCGCCGCTCGCCGCCCAAGCGCAGCCGGCGAGGAAGGTCCGCCGGATCGGGTGTGTCGGACTGCCGGCCGCGGAGCTGACAGCAGCCACGGCCGCCCCGCGAGCGAGAACTTCGTGAACTGGGGCTGGGTCGGAGGGCCAAATCTCGTGGTGGAACGTCGGTCCGCCCTCGGGCATCCTGAGCGTTTCCCAGGATCGCCGCCGAGGTGGTGCGCCGAAACCGACGTCATCATCGTCATGGGCCATCCGTCTCGCCGCCGCGTTCAAGGCCGAGACCTCCACCATTCCGATCGTGCACGCCTCGCTCGCTCCGGCTGCTCGGGCTATCACGAACCTGGCACGGCCGGGTGGCAACGTCACGGGTCCGACCGACATGCGCCGAGCTCTTCGGCAAGCAGCTCGAGCTTCTCACGGAAGCCCTTCCGGGCCTCGCCCGCGTGGCTGTCCTCGTCCCGACCACCGCCTCCGCCGCGGCTGGAGGCTCCGGGGCGGCGGCGCAGCATGCTCGGTGTGACGCTCTGGCCGGCGCCGTTGGACGGGCCCGAGCGCAGTCACTGGCGATCTTCGGGATCATCACCCGACCGGAGCCCAGGCCTTACTGGTCGCGCCCCACGGCCGACACTACGTCACAGCCGGCATCGGATCGCCAGGTTCGCGGAGAACCGACTGCCCGCGATGGCTCCGTGGCGTGAGTTCGTCGAGGTCGGGTGTCATGTCGTACGGCGTAACGCCGATATGGAGGCGCGCCGCCCACTACGTCGACAAGATCCTCAAGGGCGCCAAGCCGGGCGACCTGCCCATCGAGCAGCCCACGAAGTTCGAGCTGATCATCAACCTCAAGACCGCGAAAGCCCTGGGCCTGACGATCCCGCCCTCGGTGCTGGCGCGGGCGGATGAGGTCATCCAGTAGTGGACAGACGAGCCTTCATCTCCGGCACCCTCGGCGTCCTTGCCGCGCCCCTCGGTGCCGAGGCGCAGCCGGCGGAGAAGGTGTACCGGATCGGCCTTCTCTGCTCCGTACACTGTACGCCAAGAAGGCTTGCCGCCTTTCGCGACAGCCTGCGCGAGCTCCAGTACCGCGAGGGGCAAGGCCTCGTCATTGAGTACCGGCGTGACGAAGCCAACTGGGATCGTCAAGTGGACCTTGCCCGGGAGCTCGTCGGCCTGAAGGTAGACGTAATCGTCGGCCCAGCGACAAATCTTGCGTTCGCCACCATCCGCGAGGCGCGTAGCATCCCTGTCGTCGCCGTGATGGCCTACCCCGAGGCACAGGTTGGGAGGGTCACGACTCTCGGCAGACCCGGCGGCAATGTAACTGGCCTTTCGCTCATGTTCACCGAATTGATCGCGAAGCGGCTGGAGCTCCTGAGGGGGATCCGTCCCGGCCTCTCCCGAGTCGGCGTCCTGTGGCGACGCGGCTATCAATGGCGGGGTGCGCCACAGGCGGCAGCCCAGGCCCTAGGTCTGACGGTTCGTCCCTTTGAGGCGCTCGACGCTGGAGAACTGAATGATCAGTTCGCAGCCATGAATCGGGACGGCATGGAAGCACTTCTGGTGGGCCCCGATGAGCTCTTCCGTGTGTACCACAGCCAAGTCCTGACCCTAGCGTTGGCCCAACGGCTTCCGGTTATGTTCGATTCCCGTGAGGCGGCCGAGGACGGCGGTTTGATCTCTTACGGGCCAGACATGACGGAGGTCTTCCGGCGCGCGGCCGTCTACGTCGATAAGATTCTCAAAGGCGCCAAGCCTGGCGATCTGCCCATCGAGCAGCCGACGAAGTTCGAGCTGGTGATCAATCTCAAGACCGCCAAGGCGCTCGGCCTGACGATCCCGCCGTCGGTGCTCGCGCGCGCCGACGAAGTCATTCAATAGGAAGCTTTTAGCCCGGATCGACGCGAGCTCCTTAGATGAGAGCGATCCAGGACACGCTGGCGTACGCCGCTTGACGCTCCAGCCTCGGTGGAGTAAGGTCCCCGAAACTTCTGAAGCGTAACGTCCGGCCCTTCGGGGGAGGCAACCATGCCCCGAGCCCGGCCCCCCGGACAATTTTTCGACGCCCTCGGTGGTCTATAGGACCATGCGGGGGCGTTTTGCTTTCCATGTAATCGCGGGCATACGCGTTCCGTTGGAGGAGGCAATTATGAAGACGTCGACCTCACTCGGGCTCCTCGTGCTTCTGACCTGTGTGAGTGCGCTCGCGCAGGACAGCGGTCTTACGGGCCCCCACTTTGGCTACATCATGTCGCAGCAGTCGAGCACTCTGTTGGTGTTGGATACTCGCACCAACGACATTGTCAAAAAGGTCAAGCACGCCGACATGGTGAGGCCCGCCGGCGGGAGGTTCCATCCGAGTCTCAAGCGCTACTACGCCGGGGGTACTGGGAAGGTCACCGTCTGGGACACCACGGACGTTGCCAATCCTGTGTATCTGAAGACGGTGATTCCGGCACCCGGCAGCACCGGTGAGTATCGTGGCTTCCTCATCTATCAAGGAAGCATGACGGCGATAGACGGGAACGTCTGGATGGCAAACATCCAGGACAGCAAGGTCTACGTGTATCGAGCGGTCGACCTCGAGGGCGGCAATCCGATGCCGGTGAAGATCTTCGATGCCGGGGCCGACGGTGTCAGCTTTCCGCACTTCATGATGCGCCGTCCTGGTAGCGATGAAGTGTGGCTTACAAATCGCCCGGTCGACGCCAACGGATATCTCCTGCGTTTCGATGGCGCGACGAACACCGTAATCAGGATGCCAACCGCGAAACTAGAAACAACGTCCACCACGGGAGATGAACCGAACGAATTGAGTTTCTCCAGCGACGGCTCGGTTGCCTATGTCGGGCACCATGGTGGGACCATTACGGGGTCTCCGACCAACCAAATGAATGTCGCGATCGTCAATGCAGCCACGTTCAGTGTCAAGAAGCTTATCCCGATGATTGCGAGCGCAACCGTTCCGGGATACGTCGACATCGACTCAGAAGGCGGCCGGGTATATTTCGTGACCAAATGGAGCCCGACGCTCGTGGTGTTCGACATTAAGACCGAGCGCGTGCTGCGGTACATCGAACTCGGTGGGTTCGGCCCCGGCTATGGGGTCGCGCTTACGCCTGATAAGAAGCGCCTCTATATTCCGCTTGGCGTCCCGGCACAGAGCGCGGTGACGGTCGTGGATGCCAAGACCCTCACGATCGTTGCCAATATCGTGGACCCAGATTTGAACGGGCCGCGACTTGTACGCTTCACACACTACTAGGAGCGACTACTTCAGACTGATCCTTCGCGCAGTTCTTTGTCGAAGTCTTTGGCCTAGACAAGCTGGAGCTCGCGCCTTTGAGGAGACGAAATATGGCGAGAGAGATTGAGATCGACACCAACAAAGCTTCTTGGACACCAACACAGTGGCCGGGGATCTCGAGAAAGGTCCTTCGGAGGGATGAGCAGACAGGAGCGCGGGCTGGCCTCCTCAAGTTCGAACCCGACACCCGCTTGCCGCGACACATGCACCCCGCCGGCGAGGAGGTTTTCGTTTTGGAAGGCCGTGTTCGTTTCGAAGACTCCTGGTACGAGGCCGGCTACTATCTCTACTCTCCGCCCGGGAAGCATGGACGATGTCTACTCGGACACCGGCGGAGTGCTCTTTGTCACCCTTCCAAAGCCGCACGTCGATATGTGAACCGAGTCGCGCCGATTGACCGATGTATCATCGCGGACCGTGAAGGAGAACGCAGACCGTCTGGACCACCTGAAGGCGATGATTCACAGCACGAAGGAGGCTTGGATATGAAACGGTCGATCATTACGTTCGCTGGGACGCTCGCGCTCGGCATCGCGCTCGGTGCGGGCATGGCTAGCTTCCTGAATGCAATGCAGCATGCCAGCGTGACGGAGCTCTACAAGGCTGACCTCGTCACGAGTGAGGGGAAGGAAGCGAGCATGTTTCTCGCTGAGCTCGCGCCCGGGGCGAACATGGGCAAGCACTACCACCCCGGTGACGCCTTCGCCTACATCCTCGAGGGGACGATGCTGCTCGAGATCGTGGGAAAGGAATCGGTCACCCTAAAGCCAGGACAGAGTGGCAGCTTGCCTCCACAGACCGTGCACGACGACAAGAACGCGAGTCAAACCGCTTCGCTGAAGTTCCTGGTGTTCCACGTCGCGAAGAAGGGTGATCCACTGGCGGTTCCGGTGCAGTGAGTCCCTAAAACAGACCGATCTAGGGAGTGCGGCCTCGCAGTGACGCGCCTGAGATTCACTTGACATGATTCGCGGATAGGCGTAGCGTCCTCGCACTCCGCGGAGCGCAATCGTCCGGCCCTTCGGGGGAGGCAACCATGCCCCCTGGCTCCGGTCCGGGACAATTCTTCGACGCCCTCGTTGGTCTTTCGGGACCGCCGGGGGCGTTTGTGCTTTGAGCCCTATCAGCTGCCGACGAAGATTCCATTGGCGATCTGACCGAGCGGGGAGGGACACATGGCAACCATCGCTGGCGTTGGATCCAGTGAGAGTCCAGACTCCAGGGCGGCCGGGATCGAGACCGCCAGAGCCGCCTTGCGCGAAGCTGGGAGCGACGGGTGTGATCTGGCGCTCCTCTTTCACACTGCCAAGCACGACCCCCGGCAGTTCCATGACGGCGTCCGCTCCGTCGTCGGCTCGTCGGCGCGACTGATCGGTGGCTACGCGGGTGGCATCATCACGAGAGACTACCTCGGCTACGACGGTTACCAGTCCGCCGTCGCCGTCCTGTCGTCGGACACCGTCAAGATCGACATGTTCATCGAGCACGGCTTGAACGAGCATGGCGAGCACGAGATCGGGCGGCGACTCGGCCGACAGATCAGGAGCAAGTGGTACCACGGCAAGCCCGGACTCATCTACATGTACGACTCGGTGAAGAGCTTTTCGGCCACCGGCGGCTTCGACATGAACATCGGCACTCACCTCATGGAAGGTCTGAGCGAGTCGCTCGACTCGTGGCCATCGGCGGCCGGCATGGGCATGATCGGCAACATCCAGTTCAATCCGACGTTCCAGTTCTTCGACGACCAGATCGTCCAGCAAGCCGCGATGGCCCTCGTTCTGCACGGGAGCTCACGCCTCGATACCATCGTCATGCATGGCTGCAAGCCCGCCTCGGCGTACCACACGGTCACCCGGGCGGATCGTAACGTCGTGCTTGAGATCGACGGGAAGCCGGCGCTCGACGCCGTCGCCAAGATGCTTGGTCCCGACTCCGACAGAGGCTGGCAGGACTACCCGCTCTTCATCACCTTGGGCGTGAACAAGGGCAAGAAGTTCGGCGAGTACAAGGAAGAGGAGTATGCGAACCGGCTTTGCATGGCCATTGACCAGCAGCGCCGTGGTCTGGTGATGTTCGAGCCGGATCTCACACCGGGCACCGAGATTCAGCTCATGCGCCGCTCGGTCGATTTCGACTACATCCGGCAGCGCGCTCAGCAGCTCCACGACGACCTGGGCCCGCGAACGCCCTTCCTGGCGCTCTACATCGATTGCATGGGTCGGGCCGCGTCCTACTGCGGCTCCGACGGCGAGGAAGGCGCGGAGGTCCAGAAGGTCATCGGCTCCCAGATGCCCCTCCTCGGGATGTATACAGGGGTCGAGCTGGGGGCGGTCGGCGGGCGCCAGCAGGCTCTCGATTGGAGTGGCGTTCTGTGTGTCTTCAGCGAGTGACGTCTGACTGAGCACGGTGTAAACCGAGCTGGACCGATGAGTGAAGAAACACCCGATCGGAAGCAGCTCCAGGAGGAGCTCGAATACTATAAGCGACGGTTGGACGAGCTCGCCGGGGAGAACTTCCGCCGCGATTACGAGATCTCAGGCTTACGCAAGGAGGTGAAGCAGAAGCGACAGGCGTTCAGCCTCTTGTCCCAGCTCCAGCAGACGATCGGGGCCGAAAAAGAAATCTCCAACATCTTCACGAAAGTCCTGGTGGCAGTCAACGCCACGCTCGGGATGGACAAGACGGTGGTCCTGACCCCGACGGAGAGGGAGCATCACTACCAGCCGACGCAGTGGACCGGCTTCACCGAGGAAGGCCGGAGCAGCGAGTTTGCCCGGCGGATGTCGGACACCGCCATCGCGTTCCCCCTCGAGTTCGCCGGTGGCAGCGGCCTGCTCCTGGTCAACAAGAATACCGCCCCGACTCCGCTCATCGAGACGCTGAGACGGACCTTCGAGCTGCAGTACTTCGTCTGCGTGCCGATCATGGTCGAGGCGCGTTCCATCGGTCTCCTCCTGTCAGGACGGGTGAAGGAGGCGAGCAGCATCTTTCCGCCCATGGACCAGGGTGATGTCGAGACGTTCCAGTCCATTGCTGCCCTGATCTCGTTCTCGGTCGAAAACATGCGCATCGGTGCATTGAGGGAAATGGACCGTCTGAAGACGGACTTCTTCTCCAACGTCTCCCATGAGTTCCGTACCCCGATCACCCTGACACTGGGTCCTCTGGAGGGGATCCTGGCGAGCCGCTATGGGGAGGTCTCGGACACCATCCGGCAGCAGGCGCTGATGATGCAGCGAAACCAGGAGCGCTTACTGAGTCTCGTCAACCAGATTCTCGACCTCGCCAAGCTCGAGGGGGGTGGCATGCAGCTGCAGGCCGCGCCCATGCCGGACATGAATCGCTTTGTCGAACAACGGGTCCGTCAGTTCCGATCGATGGCCGAGGGGCGAGGTCTTGAAATGCGGGTCTCGCTGGCCCCCGAGATAGTCGGCGCTGATCTCCTGATCGATCGGGAGAAGTTCGACAAGGTTCTGTTCAACCTCCTGTCCAACGCCTGCAAGTTCACGAAGGAGGGATACGTCGAGGTATCGACCGAAATCCACCAGGGTGCCCTCCGCATCACGGTGTCCGATACCGGCATCGGTATCAAGGCGGATCAACTCCCGTACATCTTCGATCGGTTCCGCCAGGCGGAGGGCGGCCTGTCCCGGGAGTATGCGGGCACCGGGATCGGCCTTACGTGGGTCAAGGAGATCGCCAAGTTACACGGCGGTGATGTCACGGTGCACAGCCAGTACGGCAAGGGGTCCTCCTTCCGCGTGAGCATTCCGTTGGGACGGGCTCACCTCGCGCCTTCATCAGTGGTCGAGGCCGCGGAGGAGGAGCTTGCCGCTGGACGCGGCTCACGGAAGGCCTTCATCGTGTCCGAAGGGGCCGCCGACCAGGAAGGAGTGGACCACATCAATCGAATCGCCGAAGAGGCGCTCGACCCGGGAAAGCCCACCATTCTGTATGCCGAGGACAACAGTGACCTCAGACACTACGTTCGAGAGTTGCTCGCTGCGCACTACAACGTATTCCTCGCTGTCGATGGACATGACGCACTCGAGAAAGTGCGGAGATACGCGCCGGACTTGCTTCTGACGGACCACATGATGCCTCGCATGAGCGGTCGTGACCTGTTGCGGGCGATCCGGAGTGACCCGGAGCGTTCCTCGCTCCCCTTGCTCTTCCTGACCGCACGAGCGGGCTCCGAGGCGAGAATCGAGAGCCTAGACGCGGGGGCCGATGACTATCTGACCAAGCCGTTCGATGAGGGAGAGCTCCTGGTGCGTATCCGGGGACTCCTTCGTGTGCGGGCCCAGGAGCGCGAGCTCGTCGAGCTCAACCGGGCACTCGAGACCCGGGTCGAACAGCAAGTCGCCGAAATCGAGCGCATGAGGCGGCTGAAGCGCTTCTTCTCTCCCCAGCTCGCGGAGCTGATGCTGTCCACGGGCCGCGAGCACCTCCTGGAGAGTCATCGGAGAGAAGTGACGGTGGTCTTCTGTGACCTGCGGGGATTCACCGCCTTTTCGGAGACGGCCCAGCCGGAAGAGGTGATGGGTGTCCTCGGCGAGTACCACGCCCTGCTCGGGCACCTGATCTTCCAGTTTGAGGGGACGATCGAGCGTTTCGCTGGCGATGGCTTGATGGTCTTCTTCAATGATCCGCTCCCATGCCCCGATCCCGCCGTGCGGGCGGTTCGGATGGCGGTGGCCATGCGCCGGCAGATGGTAGAGCTGACGGAGCGGTGGCGTAAGCGGGGAAACGAGTTGGGCTTCGGAGTCGGCGTCGCCCAGGGGTATGCGACGCTCGGGATGATCGGATTCGACAGCAGGGTCGATTACGGCGCCATCGGCCCGGTGACGAACCTCGCGTCTCGCCTATGCGGCGAGGCCCAGGACGGTCAGATCCTCGTCAGCCAACGGGTGTTGGCGGCTGTCGAGAGCCTCGTGGAGATTCAGGCGGTCGGTGAGCTCATCCTCAAGGGGTTTCTGCGGGCGGTGCCGGCCTGGAACATCGTCCGGCTACAGAACGAGTAGCGGACTTCAGGGCCCCGCCGGCGTGCGCGTCGAGGTCCGTGGCACCGACCACTACGAGTTTCGGGCGGGCAAAGTGGTCCGCAGGAATGCCTACGGGAAGATCGTGGAACGAGGAGGCGCGACATGACGGACCACGCGCGTTCTCCCGTGCTGAACCGCCGGCGGCTCGGCCGTACCGGTATCGACGTGACGGCACTGACCCTCGGCGGCGCCGGGCTCGGCGGTCTCTATGGTCCGGTGGCGGAGGACGCGGGCGTTCAAACCGTGCTACGCGCTATCGATCTGGGCGTCAACTACATAGAGGGCGCACCATTCTACGGTGAGTGCGAGCAGCGATACGGCAAGGCGCTGGTGGCCCTCGGCGGGCGGCCGGCGGGACTGCATCTCTGCACCAAGGTCGGGATGCATCCGGCGCGACCCGGCGACTACTCGGCCAAGACCACCCGCTGGTCCGTCGAGCAGAGCCTCAGGATTCTCGGCGTGAGATCGGTGGACCTCGTGCAGGTCCACGCGATCGAGGCCATCGACATGGATGCAGTCCTGGGCCCGGACGGAGCCGTCGGAGAGCTCGAGAGGATGCGCGAGGAAGGCAAACTCCGGCTCGATCGCCTTCGCGATCCGGGGGGCGGCGTACCATCGCCGCGCGATCGCATGCGGCCGCTTCGACGCGATCCTGATCCACGACGACTTCTCGTTGATCCGTCGAACGGACACCGCGGTGATCGAGGAAGCGGCGACTGCGGGGCTCGGCGTCCTGGTCGGTCGCGCGCTGATGACCGGACTCCTGGCCGGCGCCGACCCGATGACGAACGAGCGTCTAGCTTCCCATCCGGACGCGCCCGCGGCGCGGCAGTGGTGGGCGTGGGCGCGCGAGCGAAGAGTGCCGCTGCAGGCGCTGGCTCTCCAGTTCGCCATGCGCCAGCCTGGCGTCAGCACCGTCGTCGTCGGAGCCAGCGCACCTCGAGAGATCGAGGAGAACGTGGCCGCGGCCACGCACTCCGCTCCCCGCCGGGATCTGGGACGAAGTCGAGGAACGGATGCGCCGGGGCGTCTGAGGACGCGGTGACCACGCTTCCTTCGGGGACGGTTACGTTCCTGTTCACGGATGTCGAGGGATCGACCCGGCTGCTCGAGCGCCATCCCACCGACTATCGTCGCGCGATCGCCGGTCACCTCGCGCTGCTGGAAGGCGCGGTCGTGGAGCACCACGGCTGTGTCTTCGAGACCGTGGGCGACGCCGTCTACGCCGCTTTTTCGTCATCCAGTGATGCCGCCGCGGCGGCGGTCCAGGCGCAGCATTCCCTCGCCGCCGCCCACTGGGGGGAGATCGCCGGGCTGAAGGTTCGCATGGGGCTGCACACCGGGGAGGCGGAGCTCCAGGGCGAGCATTATTTCGGAGCCGCCCTCTACCGCTGCGCACGCCTCACGAGCGCCGCGCACGGCGGGCAAATCTTGCTGTCGTCGGCCACGGCAGAGCTCGTCCGGGAGGCGTTGCCGGCCGGCGCGGTGCTGCGTGACCGCGGCGAGCATCGGCTCAAGGATCTCCAGCGGGCCGAACGGATCTTCCAGCTCATGTCGCCGGGCCTCCAGGTCGAGTTCCCGCCGCTGCGGACGCTGGGAGCCGTTCCGAACAACCTTCCTGTGCAGCCGACGCCCTTCATCGGGCGTGAACAACCGGTGGCCGACGCCCGTCGGCTCCTTCAACGCCCCGAGACGCGTGTGCTGACACTCATGGGTCCCGGCGGCGTGGGGAAGACGCGCCTGGGCCTTCAGATCGCAGCGGACGCGCTTCAAGAGTTTCGGGACGGGGCGTTTTTCGTCCCGCTCGCGCCGATCCTCTCCGCCGATCTCGTCATCGCGACCATCGCGAAGACGCTTGGCGTCCAGGAGGCCGCCAACCGGCCGATCCTGGACGGCGTGAAGGATTACCTGCGAGATCGGCACCTGCTCCTGCTGCTCGACAACTTCGAACACGTGATCGCGGCCGCCGCGAATCTGGCCGATCTCCTCGGCGCGTGCCCTGGCGTGAAGACGCTCGTCACCAGCCGGGAAGCGCTCCACCTGCGCGGCGAGCGGCAGTTTGTCGTGCCGCCCATGGCCGTGCCCGATCGCTCGCGGCTGGAGTCGGTGGAGACGTTGACGGCCTACGAAGGTGTCCGACTCTTCATCGAGCGGGCCCAGGTCGCGAAGCTGGACTTCGCGATCTCCGAGCAGAACGCGTATGCTGTCGCCGAGATCTGCGGTCGCCTGGACGGGCTCCCGCTCGCCATCGAGCTCGCCGCCGCCCGCGTCAAGGTCTTCTCGCCTCAGGCGCTGCTGGCGCGGTTGGAGCATCGCCTCGCGGTGCTGACGAGCGGGCCGCGCGACCTGCCGGTTCGCCAGCAGACGCTCCGCCAGGCCATCGCGTGGAGCTACGACTTGCTGACCCCGGCGGAGCAGGTCCTCTACCGGCGCCTGGCCGTCTTCGTGGGCGGCCACACGCTGGCGGCCGCCGAGGCCGTGGTCGGTGGGCGACCGGCCGCGCTCGACGTGCTGGACGGGCTCGAGTCACTGGTCGACAAGAGTCTCCTGCGACAGGAGGCGGAGACCGACGGCGAGCCGCGCTTCCGGATGCTGGAGCTCATCCGAGAATACGCGGTCGAGCGGTTGACCGAGGTCGGCGAGGCGGACGAATTCCTCCGGCGCCATGCGGACTACTTCCTGGCCTACACTGAGGACGCCGAACCGGGCCTGATCGGGGCGAGCCAGGGCGCGTGGCTGGATCGCATCGAGAAAGAGCACGACAACCTGCGCGCCGCCCTGCACTGGTTCGCGCGGCACGGGGTGGGCGATGGCGGCTTGCGCCTCGCTGCGGCGCTCAGGAGATTCTGGCGAGCCCGGGGATACCTGACCGAAGGCCGCGAGCGAATGGCGGAGCTGCTCTTGCTGCCAGGGGCACGCAACCGCAGCGTCTCACGCGCCAAGGCCTTGCACGCGGCGGGCTGGCTGGCCAGCCAGCAGGGCGACTATGCCGAGGCCCGAGCCCTGTTCGAGGAGAGTCTCGCCATCTGTCGAGAGCTGGGCGACGCGCGAGGCAGCGGCTGGGCGCTCGTCGATCTCGGATTCCTGACGCGTTATCAAGGCAACTACGTCGCCGGCCGGGCGATTCTCGAGGAGGCGCTGACCCTGCTCGACCCGGCGCGCGATGTCGAAGGGATGGCCGCTGCCCTCGGCAACCTCGGCATGGTCGCGCGAGATCAAGGCGACTACGAAGAGGCCGAGACGCGGCTGGAGCAGAGTCTCGTCCTCTGGCGCGACATTGGGGATCGGGTCGGCTTCGGCTGGACACTCACGGCGCTCGGGATGGTCGCTCGCGCTCAGGGCAAAGGCGACCTGGCAGCCAGGCGTCTGCAAGAGAGCCTGGACGTCTGGCACGAGGTCGGCGATCGCCAGAACACCGCGAACGTGCTGAACACGCTGGCGGCGCTCGCCCGCGACGAGGGGCACTGCGCGACGAGCCGCCGCCGGTTGTCCGAGAGCCTCGAGATCCTCAAGGACATCGGAGATCGACGGGGCATCGCCTTCGTGATCGAGGGCTTCGCCTGCCTGGCGGCGGCGGAGCATCAGGCAGCGCGCGCGGTTTCGCTCGCCGCGGCCGCCGCCGCCCTGCGGCGCATCATCGGCGCTCCGCCGCCGCCGGCGTGGCGTCTCGAGGTGGAGCGCACCATCGAGACCGCGCGAGCGATCCTCTCGCCCGATGCCGTCGAGGGAGCGACCGTGAGCGGCCGCGCGATGACGCTGCCGGAGGCGATCACGTTGGCGCTCGGGTAGAGTCCGGCGTCTTCGGCGAAGCGCAGCCCGGCCGCCTCACCCGCGCCGCCACCGAGCGCGCCGCCCGACCCTGTCCTTCGCCAAACTCCATCCGCCGGCGAAGTGGTTGATCTCTCGGCTCTGATCCGGAGACAATTGCCGTCTCATGATCAGCACGCTGCTCCCCTGCTCCGACTCTTCCCGTTCCTCTGTGGGGCCCACCGGCAGCTCGCCCTCGAGAACCTCGCCCGTCCCGCTCCGGCACTGGAGGGAGTTTCTCCAGTTACGATTGCGGAGCCGGCGCCCCATTCGGAGTTCCCGCGGTTCAAGGAGGATGGCACGCGATGTCCGAGACGAGCACGAGCTACTGGAACGACACCCGTGAAGGGCTGCGCGTCGTCGAGCTGCGCGCCGCCGGCTTCGATCCTGCAGACGCGGCGAAACGCAACGCCGTGGTGACCATCGCGAGGTAGGGTCGAGGGCTGGCGCGGTACGCAAACCGCCCGTCTCCAGCCCCCGCCCGTTCGAACGGCGCATACAGATTTCCCGTACGCCGCTCTCCTGCCGGCTTCGTGCCAAGAGTTATGCGACCTATCGGGCTGGGCGCGCGTTCAGACACGGACCTGGTATTGCACTCGGTAGTCATTGAAGACCCCAAGGGCCGTATAGATCCACGCCGTACTCCACCGCTTCCAGCCGAAGCCCCGGCGGCCTCTCGCCGATCATGTGGCGCCGCACCTTCTTCTCGACCCAGGCCCGTACGAACTCGAAGCACCGCGCCGCGTTCCCAATCCGGAAGTAGTTCACCCAGCCCCGCAGGATCGGGTTGATCACCGCGACGACCTGCCCGACAGGCCGAGAGTCCCAGCGCCGAAACACCTCCTTGAGCTTCCGCACCAACGCCGTCCGCTGCTTGATGCCCGGCGTCTTCTGCACCCACCACCGACCCCGCGGCGAGCGGAGCCGGAGGAAGGTAAAGCCCAAGAATCCGAACGCCTCTCCCTGCGTCAGGTCCGCGACCCGGCTCTTCGCCTCGTTCACGCGCAGGTCAAGTTTCGCGAACTCCTCCCGCAGCCGCCGGCCCACCGCCCTCAGCAGCCAGCCATTCCGCCACTGGCTATTCACGAGAATCACCAGGTCATCGGCATAACGCGCGTACTCTACGTACGTGGTCGGGCCGTCGCGCGTGATCGCCTTGGCCCGCTCCAGCATCGCATCCACCTCAGTGAGATAGATGTTGCTGAGGAGGGGGGAAATCACCCCGCCCTGAGGAACCCCGCGCTTTCCGGATGCTTTCAGTATCAACGTGAGCAAGTGCAGGATCTCCGCATCCTGAACACGGTGCGCCACCTTCTGAACCAGCCGATCGTGCCGGACCGTGTCGAAGTAGGCGGCCAGATCCAGATCGATCACCTGCGTCTTGCCCTCGAGGATGGCCGTCGTCACCCGCGCCACCGCGTCATGCGCGTTCCGCTTCGGTCGGTAGCCGTACGAGCCGTCGTGAAAGTCCGCTTCAAAGATCGGTTCCAAGATGAGCTTGAGCGCCCCTTGAACCACGCGATCCCGGATGGCCGGTATCCCTAAAACGCGGACCTTCTTCCCGTCGTCTTTCGGAATCTCCGCCTTCCGGTTCCGCAGCGGCCGGTAGGTGCGTGCGACCAGTTCGTCCCGCAGTTGGGCGAGAAACGCCTCGACCCCGGCGACCTCAATCGCCCCAAACGTGACGCCGTCGATACCCGGCGCCCCGTTGTTGCGCTTCGCGAGGTCGTACGCGGCGCGCAGCGTCTCCGGCTTGGCCACGTGAACGTACAGGCCCCAAAACTGCCAGTCCTTGTCAGCCTTCGCCTTGACGTAGAGCCTCCGCCTCAGGTCTTGCAGACTAACGGACGCCATTGTCAGACGCCCCTGCCTTCCATGTTGCCGGAGGCATTGCCGAACAGCAGGGCCCCGTCGCTCCGCGGGCATTACCCCGCCTCCTCGCTCCCTCGGGCCCGTCCGCCACCCTCTCGTCGTCAGCCGATTTCCCGGGAGCACCGGTTATACGGCCTACCCTGCTCCGCCGATTTCGCGGCGGGACGAGGAGGGCTTCTCCAGTGGCTGCTCCACGTGTCCTGGTCACCGTGCCGTCGCTCCCACCCCGCCGGAGGGGAGTCGCCGCGTCAGCCAGACTGCGACGCTCCCTGCTGCCTTCGCGCGGACAAGACACGCTCGGCCTCCGGAGCTTGGCGTTTTCGAGGCTACCTCTGCGTTCACTCATGTTACAGCCCGGCAACTCGCTCACCATCCTTCCGATGGCTTCGTCGATGGGCTCCAGGGGTTCGGTTTCCCTCCGCCCTGCCATCCAAGCTACGGGACGTCTGGCTCTTGTCCCCGTGGGACTATCGCCCACTGAACACGTCTGCCTTTGGATCGCACCCTGTCCTTCGCCAAAACCCCGTCCGGCAACGCGGGGCTTCGAGTCCGGCTCGGCGGCCTGGCAGCACGGGGAAGGAGGACGCTGCGCGAGCCGGAAAGCATCGCGCCATGCCAGCTGCGCTCCCTGCGTGAGACCCTTACGCGCCCAGGCGAGCGTCGAGCAACGGCCTATCCACCGCGCGGGGGATCGCCACAGAATGTCGGCTAAGCGATTGTAAACATTGGAGTGTTGGCGCGCCTGGGGGGACTCGAACCCCCGGCATCCGGCTTAGAAGGCCGTCAGCTTTCGCCGTGCTTTCCGCTAGTTGCGGAACCGGGGGTACGTTCGAGGGTACGAATCGCCTTCTCGAAACTGGGTGGGTCAGCTCCGTAGATCTCCGCCGACGTGACCCTCGCGTAGCCCAGAAGCCGCCGCCGCGCACGAAGCGAGGAATGCGCGCAGCGCCGCTTCCAGATGTCCCCATCGAGTTCGGCCGCCACGGTGGCATGGATCCGAGACACTTCGGCGTCAGCGGCCACCTCTCCGGCGTCACGGAGGACGCGACAGGCTCACTCAGCGTGGGGCTGGCGAGCTGATCGCCGCAAGCCCCGGCCGTGACGGCTCCCCGTACGATCAGATCTGAAAGATCAACCACTTGTCTGCGGGACGGGGTTTGGGCGAAGGACAGGCAGCCCTTGGGGCCCCGGGACTACGTCCTGTGCGCCGACGAGAAGACCAGCATCCAGGTCCGGCGGCGGCGCCATCCCACCCTGCCGCCGGGGTCCGGGGCGGCCGATGTATGTCGAGCACGAGTACGAACGCGGCGGGGCCTGGGCCTATCTCGCCGCCTGGGATGCACCGCGCCCAGGTCTTCGGCCGCTGCGAAGCCAAGACTGGGATCGCGCCGTTCGAGCGCCTCGTCGCCCAGGTCATGCGGCACGACCCCTACCGCTCGGCGCGCCGGGTGTTCTGGATCGTCGACAACGGGTCCGGGCATCGGGGCCAGCCCGCCGTCGCGCGACTGCAAGCCCGGTGGCCTCAGGCCACGCTCGTGCACACGCCGGTCCACGCGAGCTGGGCTCAATCAGATTGAGGCTCTTCCGGGTTTCGTGTGGGTCGGACCCAGATCCTGGGTCGGAGACCCAGATCCTGCAGGCGCGAGGCTGGGGATCGCGGCCGGCTGACAGGGGGCCGGGACGGGCTGCGGTGGATGGCTTCGGCCAGGCGGGGGCGCCCCAGCCCGCGGAGATCTGATGCGCATCGACCAAGGGCGGGCCCGACTGGGCCGCCAAGGGCTCCTGGCGGCCTGTCCGGACTTGGCGCCGGTCCACCCTCGGAGGGGCATCGTTTACCCACACAGGATCCGGAAGAGCCTGTTTTCGAGACCCTTCCTTGGGCCCCGGCGTCGTGGACGGAGAACGAGAAATGGCCGTCATTCGACGAGTTCTCCGTGCGCGGCCTCGCTGTGATCGGCCTCTCGAGACCATGAGAGCGACTTTGTCAGCAGCCTGTTAGGTCAAAGAGCTCATTTTCGCCCCCGGATGTGTCCCGGCATACATTGGAGAATGTCAAGCTGCCTCTTTCAGCGCTCGGCCAAGCCGTGACCAGTACCAAAACAGCGCGAGCACGCTAAGACCTCCGAATACCACGACGGCCACACCGGTTCCGGAGAACAGCCAAAACCAGTGAGATGTCTCGTGACCATCCAGCCAACGCACGGCGTTGTCGCCGAAGACCATGAAGAACAGCAGGGCCGCCACGTAGTGAGCGTTGAATTCGTGGGGCTCCAGAAGGGACGCTTCCTGCTGTGTAGGCCTCTCCGGAATCTTGGCGAATGACAGATAGATGAAGGCGACCAAGACATGGACTACGCTAAAACCGACCAGCAGACCGAGCGGCAGCAAGACCCGCCACCAAGACCAGCGTTCGATGACGGTGAGCTTCAAGGCCAGCATGAGCACGGTCATGCCGGCACACCCATACACGCTCGTAGGATTGATGCCCGGTTCACCGGCCATGCTGGCGATCCTCACGCCGCCTCGCGATGGTAGTACTTCAAGAGCCCACCCAGCCGGTCCCGGCACTGAATCGGCCCATCAGACGTCGGCGCCCGGCCCAGATGGGCGGGCGGGATCAGCAACACGTTGCCCTTCCCTTGGTGATTGCGTTCCCGATGATAATGCTCCTCATACTGCGTGAGGGCGTGCCACAAGGCGCGCTCCCCGAACAGGATCAGCCGGGACAGACATTCCTCCTTGACCGAGCGCACCCAGCGCTCCGCGTACGCGTTCAAGTCCGGACTCCGCGGCGGTAGGACGACCCGCCTCACGCCGACGGCGTCAACCGTCCGCTGAAACGCCGGACAAAACCGGCCGTCGCGGTCATGAATCAGATACTCCCCGGCGACAGCGATCCCCACTCGGCCATCGCCACGTTCCGCGCCATCTGGCCCATCCAGCCCTGATCCGGATGCGGCGTCACCCCGGCCACGTGGACCCTCCGGCTGGCCAGGTGGATGAAGAATAGGACGTAGTACGTCACGAGTCCACACCGAGTCCAGACCTCCGTCGTGAAGAAGTCGGTGGCCACCAGCACGTCCAGATGCGCCCGAATGAACGCGTTCCACGTCGTGGTCTTCCGCCGCTCGGGAGCTCGCGGGATCCCATGCCGCCTGAGGATGTTCCCGACCGTCTGGTCACTGAGGGTGTGTCCCAGATTGGCCAGGGCGCCGGCAATCCGGTCATATCCCCAGGCGCGATTCTCCTGGGCCAGCCGCACGACGAGCGCCTCCGCCTCATCGGCTTGGTCGTCGGATTCGAGACGCTTGGCCGGGGGCTCGTACCTGCCGGCGCCATCGGCGCCTTCCTGGTTGTCGGCCTGGGTGGCTGTGTACTGTACACACGCCACGCCCGGCGCGTCAGCCATCCCATTCTGGACCTGTCACTGCTCGACTTGCCCACCTTCCGCGCGGCCATCGTGGGAGGCTCGCTATTCCGGATCGGCATCGGTGCACTGCCGTTTCTGTTGCCGTTGCTCCTGCAGATCGCATTCGGCTTGAATCCCCTCCAGTCGGGTGTGCCTTCTATTTACTCCGTCCGCCTCGTCAACGTTGACTTTCGGCCGGCCTGATCGATGATGGCCGGCATGATCACCCTCATCCTCATCGGCCTCCTCCGCGGGGTCCGGACCCAGCACGCCCTGGTGCTCGAGAACCTCGCGCTGCGCCATCAGCTGGCCGTCCTCCAACGGACCGCGCCGCGTCCACGCCTGCGCCCCTCCGACCGAGTGTTCTGGGTCCTGCTCGCCCGTCTGTGGCACGGCTGGGCGGAGGTCGTCGCCATCGTCCAACCAGAGACCGTCATCCGGTGGCAGCGGACAGGCTTCAGGCTGTTCTGGACCTGGAAGAGCCGCCGGAACGGGCCCGGCCACCCCGCCGTCGCCCCGGACGTCCGCGCGCTGATCCGCACCATGGCTCGCGCCAACCCCCTGTGGGGCGCACCCCGGATCCACGGCGAGCTCCAGAAGCTCGGCCTCGAGATCTCGCAGGCCACGGTCTCCAAGTACCTGGTCCGCCGTCGAACGCCGCCCTCGCAGACCTGGCGAACGTTTCTCGCCAACCACGTGGGGAGCACTCGTCTCCATGGACTTCTTCACCGTGCCCACGCTGCTCTTCAAGGTCTTATTCGTCTTCGTCGTCATGGCGCACCATCGGCGGCGCGTCGTCCATGTCAACGTCACTGAGACCCCGACGGCCCAGTGGACGGCCCAGCCGCTCCTCGAGGCCTTCCCGTGGGACACCGCACCCCGATACGTGCTCCGCGACCGCGATGCGGTGTACGGGGCGGTGTTCTCGAGCCGGGTTCGATGCCTGGGGATTCAGGAGGTCAAGATCGCCCCGAGGTCCCCATGGCAGAATCCCTACGTGGAACGTTTCATCGGAACCCTACGCCGCGAATGCCTCGACCACGTGGTGGTGCTGCGCCACGCCCACCTGCGCCGCGTGTTGCGCGCCTATCTCGCGTACGACCACGAGGCCCGGACTCCCCTGTCCCTCGGCAAGGACGCCCCGGAGCCCAGATCGGTGGAGCGTCCCGACCGGGGCCGCATCGTCGCGACGCCCATGGTCGGCGGCCTCCATCATCGGTACACCCGCCGGGCCGCATAGTCTCCGGCCGGTGGCGGCCCCAGCGATGCTGACGTCGATGGCGACCGGGTTCCCCTCCCGACCAGCGTCTCCCTCCCCTCCTGCCAGCCGGGTGTCGGGCTCACGGTCCTTGGCAACATTCTGCTCGCGATCAGTGTCCTCGCCGGGTGAAGGGCGACCGCCCGACCGCCACACCACCCATTTTCCCTCTCAGGAGCAGCCGGGATGGATAAACCGAAGGGACAGGACGCCGTGATGCGGCGCAAGTACTGGCAGCTTGCGAGGAAATCCGTCGACGAATTCTTTGAGGATTCCCCGTTCCAACTGGCGGCCGCCCTGTCCTTCTATACCGTCCTGTCGCTCTCGCCTTTGGTCTTAATCGTGGTCGCCGCGGCTGGCCTCGTCTGGGGCGAGCAGCCCGTGCGTTCCGAGCTACTCAACCAGATCCGAGAGCTAACCGGCGACGCTGGCGCAGAAACTGTCCGCACCGTTCTGGAAAGCACCACGATATCGGGTCAGAGCATTGGGTCCATGATCCTCGGCATTATCACGCTTCTGTTCGGCGCCACGACGGTGTTCGCACAGTTGCAGTCTTCGCTGAATCAGATCTGGGATGTGAAGACCGCGGTTAAGACTGTCACCCGGCGCGGTCTGCTCTGGAGCCTGATTCGCACGCGACTCTTATCGCTGACCCTGGTCCTGGCGGTTGGCTTTCTTCTGCTGGTGTCTCTGGTGGTGAGCGCCGCGCTGGCCGCATTCCAGGCCTATCTGTCGCGGGCGTTCCCGGGCGGTGGCACCCTGTGGCAGATCCTGAACTTCCTCGTCTCGTTGCTGGTGATCTCGGTTCTGATCGCGATGGTGTATCGGGTCCTGCCCGATGTTCGGCTCGACTGGCCAGACGTATGGGTCGGGGCGGTCACCACGTCACTGCTGTTCGGCGTCGGGAAGTTCCTGATCGGCCTGTACCTCGGCCGCGCCAGCATCGGCTCCTCGTATGGCGCTGCGGGATCATTGGTCGTGTTCCTCGTGTGGGTCTACTATTCGTCCCTCATCATGTTCTTCGGCGCCGAGATCACCTTCGTCTACGCTCAGGATCGACGGAACCGGGTCCGTCCCACCGAGCTTGCGGTCGTGGCCGATCGGTGATCGTTGACCGAGCGCCGGATGCTTATGCTCAGCGCCGGGCGAATTGGGGACCTAGCGAGGCCACGATGCCATCGTCGGCGCGAAGGACGGCTGCCCGAAGCCAAGGCTCAGTGAATCAGCCGACCGGCTGCAACCCGTCCTCCGAGCGTCTGGATGGGCTAGGTGGAAGGGGCAGGGCGCAAGAAAGTCACCTATGTCCCCGACTGCTCAAAGTAGTAATGTCGAACCTTCGCCGCGATCTGGCGATCCGTCATCTTGTCGACGGTGTCAACCCTCACGATACGGTCGCCGAGCCCTTCACGCTCAAGATGGTGTTTGAGTTCGATCTTAGCCTGACCCGAGCCTAACAGGAGGATGGATTCGGTTTCACGAATCCGCGAGGTGACCGCCGCGTAGTATTGTTCGAGATGGTTCGCGAACCGTCGGTCTCGGATGTCTTCGGCCGAGACCGCCTGGGCGCCTGTTGTGCCTTCTACTTACTCCGTCCGCCTTGTCAACGTTGACTTTCGGCCGGCCTGATCGATGATGGCCGGCATGATCACCCTCATCCTCATCGGCCTCCTCCGCGGGATCAGGACCCACCGCGCCCTGGTCCTCGAAAACCTCGCGCTGCGGCACCAGCTGGCCGTCCTCCAGCGTTCCGCGCCGCGCCTACGCCTGCGGCGGTCCGACCGGCTGTTCTGGGTCCTGCTGTCCCGCCTGTGGAGCGGCTGGCCGGATGGCGTCTCCATTGTCCAACCCGCCACCGTCATTCGCTGGCAGCGGTCCGGCTTCAAGATCTTCTGGACCTGGAAGAGCCGCCGGAACGGGCCCGGCCGTCCGGCTGTCGCCCCGGAGATCCGAGCGCTCATCCGACAGATGTCCAAGGCCAACCCCCTGTGGGGCGCGCCGCGGATTCACGGGGAGCTTCAGAAGCTAGGCGTCGAGATCTCGCAGGCGGCGGTCTCCAAGTACGTGGTCCGCCATCGGAGGCCGCCATCGCAGACCTGGCGGACCTTTCTCGACAACCACCTGGGAAACCTCGTCTCCGTGGACTTCTTCGTCGTGCCCACCGTGCTGTTCAAGGTCTTGTTCGTCTTCGTGGTCCTGGCGCACGAGCGGCGGCGCGTCGTCCACATCAACGTCACCGACACCCCCACGGCCCAGTGGACGGCTGCAGCAACTCGTGGAGGCCTTCCCCTGGGAGACTGCCCCGCGCTACCTCCTGCGCGATCGCGATGCGGTGTACGGAACTGGTGTCCTGAATGCGTCCAACAACGACGATGGTATCGACTAACGCAAAGACGTCGGCGCTGGAGATCCTGACGCGTCACCGCACAGACTCCGCCGCGATGCCCTCATCATGTCGGCGTCAGACGAAACCCATCTGCGCCGCCAGCGGCGATCATCATAACCACTGGCCTGACCGCTCCCCTGGCAGAGGCGATGACCTGGAACCAGAACCGCGACGCACTCAACGCCTGATCGTCGACAACGCCGATGGTCGGCGCGGCCTCCATCATCGCTACGGAACGGTGAGCGGCAAACCGCGGCCTGCCGCCTGCACATCGACATGCGCTGGGCGGCGCGTCCTCGGCGACGGCAACGACTTCGGCTACTCCGGCGAACGAAGGACGTCCACGCCGCGAGTGTCCGTCAGATCAGAGGCCCATCACCACTGTACGAGTGACTCGAGGCAC
This sequence comes from uncultured Candidatus Rokubacteria bacterium, assembly GCA_963765195.1. Classification (GTDB taxonomy): domain Bacteria; phylum Methylomirabilota; class Methylomirabilia; order Rokubacteriales; family DASRDR01; genus DASRDR01. The sequence goes on along the minus strand of CAVXVV010000062.1, from coordinate 1,989 downwards.
CCTGGATCAGATGGAAATGCAAGGGAGATCATGTCGGTCTGTATGAGACTGTCATCACCTTGTGCACTGTGAAGCCACTCATGCCTGGGTGCACCCTTCCACCAGTGAACCTGTAGGCTGGACACTGGGCTTGTCCATCAGCCTTGGTGATGACCTGTTGAATGGCTTGGATGGTCAGGATCAGGTTAGATCTGAAAAGTGCGAATCACCCAATCTCAGTCTGGGGGCGAGGCCTGGGCCACTGTTGGGTTGCTCAGGACACCAGGCTGGGTCTGCATGCCGATGATCTGAAGAAGCATCCAGGCAGCCCCTGCTGTGGTCCCTGCCAGGCACCAATGGAGCACCCCACCCAAGGGCTGCCCAGGTCACGTTCATCAGTGACTGCTGCCAGCACCGCGCACCGCCTGGCCGAGCGGCTCATTTGGCATTGCTGTGTGGCCCACTGGCCTGCATCGGGGCAGCTGCTAATGGATGGGACTCTGTGCTGCTGTGAGAAGAGGATCATGAGCCTACTGTCTGAGCAGCCCACATTCAGCTCACGGGGCTGGACCTGTTGGAGTGTGCTGGTGCATCACACTGCCCAGATGAGTGAGGGGTGGCTGTGGCGGCCACCATCTGGTTGCGCATCCCTGATGCTATTTCCTGTGGACTGCTCCTGTGTGGCCTGCTGCGGGTGGCGGGTGCTGTCTGCCTGCAGCGCGGCGGCTCCACCGGGGCTCCAACCCGGGGTTCAGCTTGAGATGCTGGGGTGTCGCTTGCAGTGATGGAGTTACTGTGTGCACGCCACACTGCGCCTTCAATTTGGAGACCCGTCCAAACACGGCAGATGTCATGGCCCTTTTACGGGTTTCCCAGTCACCTGTCCAGGAGGAGTGGCCGAAGGCGCGACTCGTCCCCATTGCAGCCAGGTTTAGCATGGAGATGATGAGTTCAGGTCGGAGTGGGACATCACGCGCAGGTGGCTGACGTTGTCAGTGGGTCAAGGGCGTTGAGGTCAACATGAACGCTGTGATGAATGGAGAACACTATTGAGTGAAAATGGGTCAGGATGATGGGCCATAGGCAGCATGGGCCATCATGGTTATTGCGGATGACATGCTGAAGAGCTGTAGGGATTGCCGTTTTGATCAGGGCGTCAGCGTGGTGGTGTGGGCGGTACTGTTCATCAGCTCAACTGTTGGTTTAACGTAGATCATTGGAAAAGCTCCTTTGGGTGCCTGGCCATGCAGCTCTATCCCAAGATTGCTGCTGTCACTGTGTTGCCAGGTTTCCTCCACGGCCTGGTCTGCATTGAACCCAGGCCCCTGTGCTGATGAGAGATGGATGTTCAGGAGGCTGCACCACCGTGAGGTCATGCATGTGGCTGCTGTCGAACCCATCCAGGTCATCAGCCATCTGGAATCTCATTATCAGCATCACTGCAAGTGCACTGCAAGAAAGTCGTGAACCCGCAGCGGCAGCTGTTCAACTCGTGCTCCAGATTGGTGCACCACGTCCTTCTGGATCATGTCTGCAAGCCCGGCACCCACGTGGGATATCACGTGAGCGAAGATGCGATGGTTTGTGTTCAGGCTCCGTGGATTGTGGTTCACCAGAATCACTGTGTCATCATGTGCACCCTGTGATCAATGGAAGGACCGCCTTGGGCGCCCATGGCCGCGACGACGGGAGCCACGGGAGATGTGCTGCTGTCGTCGCATCATGTTGACACTGGGATCTGTCTACGACGGTGTGAGGAGGGTGATGCTGTGTCATCCATGTGGATGTATCATGCCTGGTGCCAGGATTTATTGTACGTGTCATGGTGGACTGTCTGAATGAATTCTGCCCGATGGACGGGCGGGTCCAGAACACTGGCAGCCACATCATGTTCATCTGAAATCGAGGACCACTGGTTTCAAATGTTAAGATTGTGTCACCATGCAGGGCTGCTGTGGGTTCTACTGGGTGGATGTGACAGATGAATTGTGTTGAGATGATCACTGCTGA
>CAVXVV010000061.1:0-24627 GCA_963765195.1 uncultured Candidatus Rokubacteria bacterium | reverse complement strand
ACGGACAAGAAGAAGTCGACCAGCTCTTGGCCGTCGCCGGAGGCGCGGCGGATCCGGGCGGCCAGGCTGAAGAGCGCTACGGCTCCGCCCCGCGGATTGCCCGATTGGCCGGGCCTCCACGGCGCCCGCAACCCCACGGTGTTCCGATCGGTGCGGGCACCGGTGCCGGAATTGAGCGGAGCTGGCGGGCGGAGCGTTTCAGTCATGGGTCCAACTCTACCGCATGCGCCACGCCTTGGCGGCCCGTGATGACAGTCGCTGTTGGAGTCGGTGGGCACACAGCGTGGCGGCCCTCAGGCAGGTGGCAGAGGCGCTGCAGGGTAGCCGGCGTTCCGAGTGGTTGGACGCCGCCACCTCGGGCGACGCCCCGGACGTGGCGCCGCAGTTATCCGGGGATCTTTCCCGCCAGCGGAGCAGCGCCTCGAGGAGGAAGTCGTCCCCCGCCGCCAGCTCGTGGTCGGGGACCCGCGAGGGCGGCTCGCCTGGAGCCTCGCCGAGCTCGGCGAGTTCACCGGGGCGATGGCGCGTGGCGAGGAGGCCGTCCGGCTCGCCCGCGAAAAACTGATTCCAGCAACCTCATCCTCGCCTACCGGAACCTCGGCATCGTCTTCCTCCGGCGAGGCGCCCTCCCTCAGGCCATCCCGCTGCTCGAGCGCGCCGTCGAGCTGTGCCGGGTCACCCAGGTGCGGTACCTCTTTGACACCACGGCCGGGCATCTCGGCTACGCGTATGCGCTGTCGGGCCGCCTCCCGGAGGGCGTGATCCTCATGGAGGAGGCGCTCGCCGACCCCGCGGCGACGGGCACCGTCCTACCACCCGCTCCTCCTGGCCTACCTCGGCGAGGCGCATCTGATGGCCGGCCGCCGAGACGACGCGTGTGCGGTCGCCCGGCGCGCCCTCGACCTCGCGCACCGGCAGACGGAGCGCGGCCACGAGGCGTGGGTCCTCCGTCTCCTCGGCGAAATTGCCATGCAGGCCCACCTTCGGGACCTGGGGTCCGCCGAAGAGCACTACGGGCGGGCCCTCGCCCGCGCCACCGAGCTCGGCATGCGCCCCCTCGTCGCCCACTGCCATCTCGGCCTCGGCACGCTCTACCGTCGGACCGCCCGACCAGGCGAAGGCCCAAGAGCACCTGACCACGGCCGCCACGATGTACCGCGAGATGGATATGGGCTTCTGGCTGGAGAAGGCCGACGCGGAGCTGGGTGGAGTCGAGCGATGACGCGCGGTGGAACGACGAATGTTTCTTGCCGGCACCCTCGGTCTCCTCACCGCGCCGCTCACTGTCCACGCGCAGCCGCCGGGGAAGGTCTACCGCATCGGGTTCCTCGCGGCGTTCCCGCCGGCCCCGGGTTGTCCCAACCCGCAGTGGGACGCCTTCTTGGACAGTCTGCGCGAGCACGGCTACGTCGAGGGCCAGAACCTGACCATTGAGCGCCGGTACTCCGAGGGGAAGGCGGATCGGCTGCCGGCCCTCGTCGCCGACCTGCTCCGTCTCGATGTGCAGCTGATCGTCGCCAGCTCGGTCAGTCCGAGCCTTGCGGCAAAAGGCCACCACGACCGTCCCCATCGTGTTCGTGGCCGTCGCAGACCCCATCGGGACGGGTCTCGTCACCAGCCTGGCTCGGCCCGGCGGCAACGTTACGGGTCTGGCCACCATCGAGTGGGAGGCGTTCGCGGCGAACCAGCTACAAGTCATCAAGGAGACCCTGCCCCGAGCCTCGCGCATCGCGATCCTCATATCCGACCAACGGCATGCACGCACTGACCCTCCCCCAGGAACAGGCAGCGGCACTACCCCGGGGGTGATTCTCCAACTCGTCGAGCCGCGAGACGTCTCCGAACTGGAGCGCGCGTTCCAAGATGCGGTCCGGGGGCGCGCGGACGTGCTCCATGTGTTTGGCGATCCGCTCACCTTCACTCAGCGAGCCCGCCTCGCCGAACTGGCGATGAAGCACCGCCTCCCCACGATGCACTTCTTTCGGGAGGCCGTGGAGGCCGGGGGGCTCCTCGGCTTTGACCCATCCAGACTCAATGTGCCGGAATACGGCGAGTCTCGATAAGATCCTCAGGCAGAAGCCTGGAGACATTCCGGTCGAGCAGCCCACGAAGTACGAGTTCGTGATCAACCTCAAGACCGCCAAGGCGCTCGGCCTCACCATGCCGCCGGCGGTACTCCGCGGGCGGATGAAGTGATCCAGTAGGATGAGGTGGTGATCCAGAGCATGGCCCCATAGAGGCGCAGCAGGCAGTCAAACCGGTCCTTGTCGGATACCTTGGAACGACCGGGTCCCCCGGGCCCCACCCTTTCGCCGACGCCCTACGCGGGTTGGGCTGGCTGGAGGGACAGAACGTCGTCATCGAGTGGCGATACACCGAAGGGAATGTTGAGCGTGCTCCGCAGTTGGCCGCCGAACTCGTCGCCTCCGCCCGGACGTGATCGTGGCCGTCTCACCCCTGTGGTCCAGGCCGTCCAGCGGGCGACCTGGTCCATTCCGGTAGTGATGTTCGCCGTGTCAGACCCCGTTGGGATGGGGTTCGTGGCGAGCCTGTCCCGACCCGGTGGCAATATCACTGGACGCACGGCAGCGGTTTCCGAGGGTTTCATGGGCAAACAGATGGAACTCATCAAAGAGACGATCCCGACCGTCTCTCACGTTGGGTTGCTCTTCAACGCCGGCAACCGCGGTGGCCGCCCAAGCGCTGAACATCCACCTACTGCACCTGGAGATTCGCAGTGCCGACGACATCGACAAGACGATGACCGCGGCGAGCCTTGCCCGGGTCCAAGCGGTCTACGTAGTAGGCGATCCGCTCAGCTACCGGCACAGGAACCGAATCCACGAGTTGGCGACACGATACAAGGTGCCTACGTTCGTCCCAAGCCCCGAATCAAGCCAAATCAGCGGCGTCACCGAGAGGGACCGGGAAGCCGAGCCGCGTCGCCAACGCCTGAAGCCGCAAGCGCTTGTGCCTGGAGCCCGACTGCAAGAACATCACCGGCGGACTGCATTCTAAGCACCCCGTCAGCCCCCCCCCGCTTGACCTGGACGGCTGACCACGAACGCGCGTACCGCGCCGAGATCGAGCGCCGCTTCCGCGCACGCACCCCGCCGCCGAGCGTCCTTGATGGGCATCCAGAGGACCGGGTATTGGGCGGCGACTTCCGCGCAGCTGGGCAATAGATCACATGAAACCGCTTATCGTCACCGCGCGCGTGCCGACCACTGTTCGCGCTTCAGGCTCGATACGCTGAGTACCCCTTCGCGGTCGGGTCTCCCGGCCACCCGGATCGACCCGAATACCCGGGTCGTGAGCTCCGCACGGCCGCCGTCAACGAGAGGTCGCTCGGTCAGGCTGTGTAGACCCTGCCGCGCGGTCACGGCGGCCGGCTCTCTGCGCGGCCCGGCGGATCTCCTGCTCCAGGAGGCCTTGGACCAGGGCGCACATTGCAGGCAGTTCGCTGCGCGTGAGCTCGAGCTATGGCACGCGGGCTGCGACAGCAGTGGCGGCGGCCAGACCCGCGTGCCGATGGGCCAAGGGATTGAGTGCTGCGGCGTACAGGCGTGCCGCGGCCTCAGCCTTTGTCAAGCGCCGGACGGCGGGCGACGATCCGTCGCCAGCCGGGCCCAAGAAGACGATCACGGTCAGACGACCCCCCTCCGCGCGAGGCGGCTGCGGCATTGAGCACACGGGGATCCAGCGGAGTCGTCCCGACCGCTCGGTTCCCTTGGGCAGCGACAGGGTAGTCGGCGGGTCCGTCTTCAACTGGAGGGCCCGGGGGTAGGCATGGACATGCAAGGTTCGCGGCTCGAACGGCGTCAGCTCGTCGCTCAGATAGCTCAGGCCCCGGCTCAGAAGGGCGCAGGCGAGCGTCGACTTGCCTCCACCAGAGGGGGCTACCAGAGCCGCGACCTGGTTGCCGAGGGCAAGGGCGGCGGCGTGAAGGAAGTAGAGGTCAGGATGCTGCTCCTGGACATAGAGCGTTAGCTCGTGATCGAGCTGCCTGAGGAGCACACCGAGGCCCACAGGGCGCGCGGTCCCCGAGCGGGCTCGGAGGCGAGCCAGACGGAACGAGGGCCCTATCCGTTCAATGCGGTACCGCCGGCTGACTCTCTGAGGTGGGCCGGCGAACCCCCCGAGCCATTTGCGAAGCGTTCTGGAGCTCAGCTCATCAGGGCACCGGACCTCGAGGCCCACGCCGAGGGGGGACGCGAGAATGCTCGTCGCGGCGCGTCCACGCCGGGAGAGGCCCTCCACCCCACCGAGGCGGTGGGATTCGGAGCGCGGACCCGAATGGTCGTTCAGGGTCGAGGCCTAGATCGCCTTGGGTTTTGCGGGCGTAGGTTTTTGGGCCCCGAACCACGGCCCGCAAAGGACGGGCTCACCGCGAGCGTGAGGACAACCGGCGCAACATAGACCGCCTTCTTCACCACTTCGCGTCGCGTCGGTCCCGACAAGCGCTTCTGCTCAGCCATTATTCGTCTCCTACACGTGCCTTCTGAGAAGGCCTGTCCGCTCGAACACCCGGACGATTCGTTGAACGTCGGGCACAGCGGTTTCTGCGTCTATCTCGAACATCCGAGCGAGGCGCCAGCCGATCTTGAAGGCGTCTTGCGGCCGTCACAGAGCGACCACACGCGAGCCGCCGTCTCATTGAGCTGGTGAATGTAATTCCTTTTTTCGATCCAGGATCACCAGCTCCTTGTCGATGAGCCGCATCACAAGATCTCGGCGCCGCCTCGGTCCGCGGCCACGTGCCATAGCTCGAACCACATGCTAGAACGATGCCGAAACGGGATCTGGGATTCGCAGCGGCCGGGGAGTCTGCGGCAGGGCGGGGCTATCCATAAGAGTGTGAAAATCTCTGCAGTGAAAACTCATGCATCTTGAGCGTCACCGCCAAGCGAGTCGCCCCAGACGGACCGAGGGCCTTATTCGTTCAATGCGGTACCGCCGCCTCACTTTTAGAGTCAGTCGGCTGTCGCTGATGCGGACGTGTTGGCCGCCCTCGAGCCCGAGTGCGGTGAGCCGCTCCTGGACAGGGCCATGAACCTACGCAGGTGTCACATGGTCGATTCGGACAAGCTCCCGGGCCGCTAGCTCCCCAAGCAGCGCCCCTAGATCCCGCTCACACGAAGCCGGATCGATGTCGTACTCCTGCAGGATCGCATCGCGGATTTGGTCAACCGTCCTCGGCTCTTGGATGAGATCCCAGACTCGTGCTCCGACAGAGTTCAGGCCGTAGTAGATCCCGGCCTTCAGATCCAGAATCACCGTTTCGTCGGCCAGCTCGCATGAGACTTGGTCCTTAGCCGCAACGACAGTCGAGTTCGCCGAGAGCATTGTCACCATCCCCGAAGGTTCGTAGGCCATTTCTGAAAGGAGCAGTGACCATATGAGCTTCCGGGAGCACAGGAGACGGCAACTTCCATGCCAGCTCCGGAGATCCAAGCCGCGGGATTCCGAGTCATGCGGGACACACATAACGGAAGGGTAGGAAGAGCGCTTCCGATACGAGTTCAGTCGCGATGGTTCCCACGCCTCACCATCGATGGCAGGCCGGCTTGACCCTCTTTACCCTCCGCTCTTGAGATCTCCGCCCGGCTTGGGATGCACCTCGACGAGGTGACGCACGAGCTGAGCATCGTGCCGGGAGCGGCGGACGAACGCATTCCTGATCGCTGTGCGTGCGCGCCCGAGCTTCGCCCTCCAGTCCTCGTCCGCGATTGGACGAAGGTCGTCCCCGATCGCCCGGAGCGCGAGGCCCGCGGCCCGGCCAGGGGGGAATGCTGCGAAGGGCGCAAACCAACGGCTGAGATGCGACTCGAGAACCGTCCGCTCCCGAGCGCTCTCGAGGTGGCGCGCCAGAAGGCGAAGGGCCCACGGACGTTGGCCAGCGAAGAACAACGCGTCGATAGCCGCCGTCGTCGTGTGCCAGAGCCGGTCGATTCCCCAGGCGGCCGCCAGCGCGTCCGCCCCGGAGTCGGATGTCCCTTGACGGACGGCCGCGACATCGATCAGGTGGCGGAGACCGCCAAGGGGCTCGTGCGCCCACGCGTGCACTGCATGGAGGACGGCATTATGCACTCGCGGGAGCGCCGAGATGCCCGCGATCGGCACGACGGATTCAACGGCGTGTTCGAAGAGGCTCTCGACAGGCGGCGGTGGCATCCCGTCAATCCAGTGCGGCCGCTTGTGCACTTCCACGAGTAGGGGGACACCAGGGTGATAGAGAGGCGCCATCTGATGGCTGTCACGAAACTCTCGTTCCACGCCGAGCGGGCGGAAGCCGGCCGCGATGAACGCCCGCTGAACGCCGACCGCGTCAGGGACGAGAATGTCAACGTCGTCAAATGGTCGCGACACCGGCTCCGGGTAGCATGCGGCCGTTTCAGGTCCCTTGAGAAGCACGATCGGCCCGTCACACGAATCGCGCAGGCGCCGGAGCAGGAGCGGGACTGCCAGCGACTTCATTGCCGCCTCGCGTGCCATCGCGGCCAACTGGCTCGGAATCGGATGTCCCGACGCCCGCCAGCATGACAGGGCGAGCAACTCGAGCCGGTGCGATTGGAGATCCTCGACCGAGATGGAACGATCGAGCAGCCTGGCGACGCCTTCCCAGAGCCGTATGTCGAGTCCCGCTCTCATCGGACCCGGTTCCCCACGAGCTCGATTCCCGTCCCGCGTCGATTTCTCAGCAGTCTCAGCACAGTTCCGGTAACAGCGCTCCCCTATTCCAAGCCGAACGCGCCGGCGACCCGACTTGGATCGCTTCCATTTGGACCCTGCAGCCACTCCCCTCGGGGTTTTCGTAGGCAAGTGCCGGACCAACCAGGAATGAGGGCCGCGGTGCGGGTCACCAAGCCATTTCCTCGCCTCCAGACCCGTCGGAGACGGCAAGGTAGACCCCGCGAGGTAACTACGGCACCCCATTTCTCCAGAACTTCTGCACAACTCTTCATAGACCCGAGCCTCGACACCTAGCGATGAGGCTTGGCGCAAGGTCGCCGAGACTGGCGAGCCCAGTTGACCACCGGCCTCACCCTCGACCCTGCTCCACCGCTGACACGGGCTCCATGTGATTTTCAGAAGCTTTCCCCCAGTAGGTAGGCGGGTCTTTAACGCTACCAGGAGCCTGTCGGAGAAACGGCCGTGATCAGTGATCGTCTGAGAGTCGTGACTCGGCAATCGGCCTGGACATGGGACTTCGGCCTCTGGCGGACGTATGAGGGGGCGCAGCTACGGGTCGAGTGCATGGAGCCAGTCCTCAGGGATACCGTTGGCGGCTTACCCTGGCGCCGGGGACCAGCCTGCCCGGAACAGCTTGAGCAGGTTGTGGGTCAGGCAGATGAGCGACCACTCCGCATTCACCTTGGCGACCCCTCGCAACAGAAAGCGCCGGAAGCCTCGTGCATCCTTGATCTGCCCGAAGACGGGCTCCACGATGGCCTTGCGCCGGGCGTTAGATCGCCCGGCCCGCGGCGGTCCGAAGCTTCTGACGCATGTGCTCACTCCAGGGCCCCCGCCGCGAGGGGGCCGGCCCCGCGGGGTCTTGCCCATGCCGGTGTCGGTCGGGCGGCACATAGAGATCCACCGCGGCCACCACCGGGGCAGTGAGATTCTCCTCGCTGAAGTATCCCGCATCGGCCATCACCGTGGCCGGCCCTGCCGGAGGTGCGCGGCGGCTTGTTCCAGCAGCGGCACGAACTGCCGCACGTCCACGGCCGCCTGGGTCACCCCACACGCGGTGATGATCTGCCGGTGTCCATCCACGACCGCCTGCGCGTTGTAGGCCTGCTCGAAACTCTTCGTGGCGCCATCCTGCATGATGCGCGAATCCGGATCGGTGAAGTTCCGTCAAAAGAGGTTTCTCCATACGGCAATCCCCCGTAAGGCAATAAACTTGCCAGGCCATATACAAATATTTTCATACAAATATTTTCACATCCTTGTAGCCCAGCACCCTTTCGTGCGAGATTTGGAATTTCGCGGGGTACGCTTTCGCGTCGGCGCAGTGTGCTTCCGCCACTGCGCGCGCTTCCGTCGGCTGTTGCTTCGCAGTCTGTAACAACGCTCATGTAAAGTGTGCCGTGCCTGGCCGAGTCAGGCACGCTGGACTTGCTCGTCATTGCGTGCCTCGCGATGCCTTTTTGACGCAGCGCCGACAGCGTGACGTATAGCGAAAGCTCCAGCGAGGTCGCGGTGGTGACCCGTCTGCCCGAGTCCCAGATCGGTAACAACTAGCTTCGGCAGTACGCGCTGCCAGCGCTCGCGGTGACCCAGTGGCACACAGGCGTGCCCGGACCGGCCCGCACAATTAGTCCGCTGGCTGGACGTGTGGAATCGCCTATGCCAATTCGGTGGTTCAGCGTGAACGGGTCTCCTTTGGGCCGTGGAGGCTGGGAGGGATAACGCCGCAATTTAGGGTGGCGCGGGGGGAGCGGAGACCGGGGGGAGTGGGCTAGTCTGAGGCTAGTGGTCCGACCCGCTGATCCCGCCGGAAAAATGGACACGAGGCAGACTGGGGCGGGGTGAGCGGAAAAGTTGGTGTAGAAGCGGGTGTAATGATCCAGTGGGCGCGTGGGCCGGCGCGGACGGCCGAGCGTCCAAGTCGTGCGGGACGAGCCGCAACGCGCCGAACTCCAGCGGCGAGTTCGAGCGGGGACCACGGCCCAACGCGACGCGGTGCGTGCCCGGATCATCCTGGCCTGCGCGCAGGCGGGCAGTGCCGCGACCGTGGCGCGCCACGTGGGGGTCCATCCGCGCACCGTCGAACGCTGGCGGGCCCGGTTCCGGCGCGCCGGGCTCGCCGGGTTGCCGGATCGCCCCCGGCCCGGGCCCCCGGCGAAGTTTGGGCCAGTCACCCGCCTGGAGTTGATTGCCTTGGCCTGCGAGCCTGTTGAGCGGGAGGACGGGAGGACGACGCGGCCGATTGCCGCGTTGGTGCAGGAGGCGGCAGCCCGCGACCTCGTGCCGCGGATCAGCCGGAGTAGCTATCAGCGGATTCTGGCCGTCGGCGAGCTGTGGCCGCACCGGGTGCGGGGCTGGTTGCACAGTCCCGACCCCCAGTTTCGGGAGAAGGTGACGACGATCACCGACTTGTACCTGCATCCGCCCGCGGGGGCGGTGGTGCTCTCGATCGACGAGAAAACGGGCATGCAAGCCCTGGCGCGGCGCTTCCCGACCCGCCCCGCGGTCCCCGGGCGGCCGGGACGGCGGGAGTTCGAGTACACGCGTCACGGGACCCCAATCGCTGCTCGGTGCGTTCGAGGTGCACCGCGGTCGGGTGGTGGGCGACTGTCGCGACACCCGCACGGCGGCCGATCTCGTGGGCTTCATGGAGACGGTGGCGGTCGAGTACCCCACCGGTACCGTGCATGTCATCTGGGATTGCCTCAACATCCACTTCGACGGGACCGAGCAGCGCTGGACCGCCTTCAATGCCCGCCACGGCCAGCGCTGCGTGTTCCACTACACGCCGAAACACGCCTCGTGGGTGAATCAGATCGAGCTGTTCTTCAGCATCCTGCAGCGGCACCCCGGTGTTCGGCGAGACGCGCTACGCGGCCCGGAGCTGGGGCCGGAAGCGGCGCGTGATCATGAAGGCCGAGGTCGTCCAGTACCCGGGCCGCGCGCCCCGCGACAATCCGCGCTTCGTCGTGACCAATCTGCTGCTTTTGGCCGAGGCCGTCTACACGGTCTATCGCCAACGGGGCGACGTCGAGAATCGGTACAAGGAGCTCAAGGACAGCCTGGGCCTGGGGCGGACGAGCTGCCCGCGCTTTCTGGCTAACCAATTCCGTGTCCTGCTGACGGCCATCGCCTACGTCCTGTTCCAGACCTTGCAGCAGTACGCGCAGCGCACGGCCGCCGCGGGTGCCCAGGTCAGCACCCTGCGCGAGCGTCTGATCAAGCTCGCCGTCTACATCACGCGGTCGGGCCGGCTAACCGTCGCCCTGCTGTCCCTGCCGCCGCCCACGACTTCAGGAATGGTCTCACTGCCTGACCCCATTGCCACCGGCCCGCGGACGGGTCTGACGCGTCCCCAGTCAGCACTGACCGAGATCACGGCCGTGTCGACCTTCGCGTGGGTGTCAGATGCGGCCGTGGCGTCACCCAGGGCCGTGCGGCTCATGGCTCGCGCATCTTCATGAATAGGTCAGGCTACGAGGTTCGCGCCAGTCGTGAAGGCAGGGGTGCAGCCGACGCAATCCAACACGTCAAGATTGTTCAGAGGCGTATCCGTACCCTGGATTTCCACGAATACGATGCCCGCGCCCACGAGCGGCCCACCGGCACCGCCGTAGACCAGGGTGCCTCCTGCACCACCCGGCGTCGTATCGAAGGTGATCTTCGGCAGGGCGAGCGCGATGCCGGGTACAAGCAGCAGTGCGAGGACGACCAGAACCTTCATCGGACTACCCTCCCATCTGCCCACATCGTTAGGCAGACGGTGCACGGTGTGTAGAGTCGCCCGGCACTCCGCCGGGCGTAACGCCAGGGCCGTGCGGCGCCTGGGTGGTGTCGGCGAACCAGCCACCGAGAGCTGGGTGGGCACGGATGCGCATCGCGCCATCTGCCCACCTGCTGGAATTTTCCCCATGGTACGTTCACTCTACTCTGTCGCTGTTACACTCCTATCGCCGAGCGATTACGTTGCGTAGTTTTCCTGACCAGGGAACAGGAGTGGTCTGTACGAGAACGGGACTCGAGCAGAGGACTGGGATAACGCCAAATCGGCTTGGAGCATATTGCGCAGGGGGGGTCTGGCGGTACGGGAGGGGACGACGCTGGAGTCATCTGAACACACCTCGCAACCGTAGTTGCTCGGGCGGCACGGGGAGCGGATACCGCCGACCTCAAGTGCCTCGGCGGCCGACCCGGGCGTGTCTCGAGACTCCTGCTCCTACCATACGCTTTCGCGGCGGCGTGTCTACGCCGCGCTGGCGCCATGCGCTCAGGGCGCGGTAGGGTGGGGGGGCATGGTCCCGCCCACCTGGCTCGACGCCGCCGGCCGCCCGCCTCCGCACCTCGCCTGTTGGACGTGTGGCCGCGAATTCGCGCCGATGCGGTTTCGCGCCGCTGACCTGCGCCAGCACGGCTGGACATGGCCGGGTACTTCCGAGCTAACCGGAGACGGCGAGCGCCCATCGCCGCAGCCTTTCTCTCGTGGAGGCTAACATCGGTCGCTTGCAAATCATTCTCGCCGACGGATCGCTCGCCGGCTATCCGCAGGGAGGGGGGCATTGGAGCGTCCTGCTTCAATACGTGCTCGGCCTCCGCGATCTCGGCCATGACGTGGTCTGGCTTGAGCTCTTGCAATCCAGGGGTGATCCCGCAACGGACCAGCGCCTGATCCGCCGGTTTTTCCAGCGTTTCCGACACTACGGCATCGGCGACCGGTGCGCCCTCTTGTGTTTTGACAAGACGCCGAGTCTGGAATCCGCACGGGCCTACGGATTGAGCACCCAGGAGATCCGCGAGCTGGCCCGAAGCGCGGATCTCATGTGGAACTTTGCGTGCGGCGTGCGGCAGCCCCTGCTGTCGCAGTTCAGGTATCCGGTGCTCGTCGATCTCGATCCCGGGCACCTCCAGGTGTCGGCCCTGACCTGGATCTCGACATTCCCGCTCACCGCGCATTCCTGACCGTCGGGACCAAGATGCACGACGCCGACTGCGGCGTGCCGACCTTGGATATGACGTGGACGCCGTTCCTTCCCTTCGTGTACCTGCCGTGGTGGCGAATGACCCCCGATCCCGGCGAGCGGGCCCCATTCACGTCGGTCACACATTGGACGTGGGAAGAGCTCTGGTGGCAGGACCGCGTGCTGAGCGTGTCCAAGCGGGACGCCTATCTGCGCTATCTCGCGCTGCCCCAGCGGGCGGCCAGGGCTTTCGAGCTGGCCGCGAATATCCACCCAGACGATCCGACGGATGACCGCGACCTCCTGCGGCGTCATGGCTGGAACCTGGTCCATCCTTACCGGGTCGCTGGCTCGCCGCCGGCCTACCGCCGGTACATTCGCCGTTCGCGCGCGGAGTTCTCTTGCCCGAAACCGATCCACCGGGAGTTGAGGACGGGCTGGTTCAGCGATCGCAGCGCGGCATACCTGGCCAGCGGGCGTCCGGTCCTCTCGGAAGACACGGGTTTTGGCGCGACGCTGCCCACTGGCGATGGACTCCTCACATTTCGCACCCTGGACGAAGCGGTCGCCGCCGTGGAGGACATCGACGCGAATTACCCGCACCACATGCGGGCCGCGCGCGAACTGGCCGAGTCGTATCTCGACTCGCGACGATCATTGGACGCCATGCTGACTGCCTCTCAGCCGTAAGCTGGCGCGAGTCCTGGTCGCGATTGCTCGCCCCGTCCATGACTCAGCGCGTGCACGCGATGTGCCCGGGCCGGCTGATCCTCGTCGCCGGCGGAGGCCTCCTCATCCTGTTCTTGATGCAGGGTGTCTCGATCATCCGCTACCAGGCCGCGACCTACGACGAGGCCAGGAATCTCGCGGCGGGCTACTCGCACTTGGCGACACACGACTTCCGTCTCTACAGGGCAGCCCCCCCGCTGATCAAGAGTCTCCTCGCCGCGCCGCTCTTCTTTGGTCATCGGCTCCCGTTCGAGCCGTCTTCGGAGGAGTGGCGGAGCGCGAACGACTATCAGATCGGCCAGACATTCCTCTACACATCCTCCGTGTCTGCCGACGACATGCTCGCCCTGGGGCGTCTCTGCAACCTGCTGTTGGGCGCCCTCCTGGTCGTCTTGGTCGGATGGTGGGCTTACCGCCTCTGGGGGCCTCGGGCCGTCCCGGTGGCCATCGCCGTCACCGCGCTGGAACCGAACGTGATCGCCCACGCTTCACTCGTGACGGTCGACGTGGGCTCGTGTCTGTTTTTCGTCTTGACACTCTATCTTCTCTGGGAATACGCCGTCTCGGCGTCTTCCTGGTTCGCGATCGCGACTGGGTTCGCCGCGGGCCTGGCCCTGGTGTCGAAGTACTCGCTCATCACAATAATCCCAATCGTCTGGGTGATCCTGGGCGGACACGTGCTCTTCGAGGGTGTCCTGCGTCCCCCGTCGACGCCACTCTTCTCGGGTCCAACGAATCGGCGATCGAGACTGATTCAATCGACCATGGCACTGCTGCTCGTGGGCCTCCCGGTGGCCCTCGTCATCCCCGCCGCGTACTTCTTCCAGGGATACTCACCCTGGTGGTCCGGTCTGCGGTACTTTCTCGTCCTGGCTGCGGCGGGGCAGCCCGCCTTCTTCCTGGGCCACTATTCCTATCAGGGTTGGACGAGCTACTTCCCGGTGGCGTTTCTCATCAAGACCCCGATCGGCACCCTCGCTCTGATCGCGGCGAGTCTCGCCCTCTGTCGTGTGGGAGCGCCGCTCCGGCGACGCGAAAGCGCTCTTTCTTCTCATTCCCGTTGTATTGGTCCTGGCCGTCGCCGTCACGGCACGAGTCAACATCGGCCTGCGACACATCCTGCCCGTGTATCCGTTCCTGATCGTCCTGGCCTCCCGTCTGGTCACCGTTCGCCTCCGCTGGCGGTGGCTGATGCCGGTCTTGATCGCCATGGCCCTCGCCGCCACCGCCGCCTCGGCCCTCCGCGTCGCGCCGCATCAGCTTGCGTACTTCAACGAACTGGTGGGTGGTCCCGAGCAAGGGCACCGGTACCTGAGCGACTCGAATCTGGACTGGGGTCAGGATCTCAAGGGCCTCAAGGCGTTCATGGCGAACGAGGGGCTCCCCATCATCTATCTCGCGTACTTTGGCGCGGCACCGCCCGCCTACTATGGCATTCGCTATCAGTACGTCCCAGGCTCCTGGCCCTTGACGTGGCCGCCCCCTCCCGATGTCGTTCCCGCGGATTTGGAGCGCAAGGTCCTGGCCATCAGCGTCTTCAACCTTCAGGAGGTCGGGACACACGACGCGCAACTCTTCGCGTGGCTTCGCGCGCGCCGGCCCGTCGCCAGGGTGGGGTATTCGATCCAGATCTACGATTTGAGCGGAGATGCCCAGTCCCTTCTCCACCTGAGTGAGGTGTACCGGAAAATGGGCCTGATCCAGATGGCGGTCGCCGAGGTGCGGAAGCTGCGGAACTAGACCACCGAAGCGACGCCGCCGAGCAGTTGGTCCGGCTGCTGCACCAAGCGGCGTCGTTCCCTCCCACGGCGCCGAGCCCGAATAACCCGCCGGCCACAGGACGATCCGGGCAGTACGGCGTGCCGATGTAGACCAGCAGCCGGCGCCGCGGCCCGCCTCTGGTGGTGGTCGATGGCATCGAGGGCCAGGACACGCTCTACGAATTCGACCTGTCGGCCGCGCCGTCGCGCGAGTGGCGTTACCGTGCTGCCTTCGTCTTCCCGGACGACTCAGGGCCGGCCAGCGCAAGAGGTAAAAGGGAAGGACGTGTCGATGCGAGCGCCTTCAGCGTGGCGGGGCGCGGACGCCGATCGGCCGATGGGGCCGGCGGCAATCGACGCAGCATGACGCCCTTCGCCTTGAGCTGGGCGACGGCGGTGTCAGGCGGCAGAATCCCCAGCCGTAACGGCGTGAGCTGCTCCACGAGACGGGCCTTCTCCACCGCGAGGGCGTGCTGCTGTTCCGAGATGTCGGTCAGCCGGCGTTGAATGGCCGTGACCAGCGCGTCGGTCGTCATGGGAGCCTCCTTCGCCTGATGCCCAGGCGCCGAGTGACGCTCCGTCCCTGGTCTATGGAGCGTCGGGCTGCCGTCAACAGTGCGTCGAGCGCGGCAGTCGGCGCTCGAAACGGGGTGTACAGGACCACTGTCCCTTGGAACTGGGGGCCGTCCACGACGCATCGCCCAGTCCATCGCCCAAGGTCGTCGACATCGGTATCGGCCTGGAGGGTATGACCGCAATAGGTCGCCGTGGCGGTCACCTTGCCCCCCAGCATGGTTGTTGTTGTCGGTCAGAAGGGCAAACCGCATGCCTGCTCGACGCCTGTGCAACCGTGCGCGATATACACGAGAGTTGGCGAGAGGGGCCGCACGGAGTCGGGATTGAGGCTGTTTCCCCGGGGGGAAAGCCCCGTCAGGTGGGCAAAAGACCGTCGGCGGAATTCACGGCACAACGACTACGCCTGGGCGGCGGTCCTGCAGCGTCCGGCACACTCCTGAGTTGGGCGGCGTCGGGCTTGCGGGCGCCACTCAGAGGGGAGTCCCTTTTAGGCCCCGGGGGCCGGGTAGGATAACCTCGCGCTTCGGGGAAGGCCAGGGAGGCAGACAACCCGGGGGCAGGCCACTCGCGGCGGCCATAGACCGACCTAATCCGAGACGAACACCGGATGCCGTAGCCGCCCGCTCGGCAGGCGCCCTCTACGCGAGCGCGTCGTCACTCCTCCGTGACAGCCGACTCCGTATGAGATGCGCGAGCGTGTCTCCGATGACGGGTTTCCCCACGAGACGGTCGAAGCCCACACGCCAGGTATCGACGATGTCGCGTTCTCGATTCCGTCCGGACACCGCGATCAGGAGCACACGGCGATGTTGCGGATTCGCTCGCAGACGCCGCCCGAACTCAAGGCCGTCCATCACCGGCATGGTCAGGTCACACAGGACGACATCGGGTTGGCTGCGGGCGACCTTCACCAAGCCTTCGCGCCCATCGGCGGCGAGCACCACGCGGAACCCGAACGCCTCAAGCTGGCGCCGCATGACCTCACGGAGATCGAGGTCATCCTCAACTATGAGGACCGTGCGGGAGCCGGCGGCTGTATCCATTGCTCCAGGTACTTCCTTTGGCACATCGGCGGTCACCTCGGCGGCGGCCCGAGCCGCCGCCGCCAGTTTCTCCACTCGCGCTCAATGCACCTGGCGTCCTCGTCTGACCGGCGGGCAACGCCCATCACCATGCCGTCCCGCTTGAGGCCCTCGTCATCGAGCCGCGCCCGGTCCTCCGGCATCCCTAGTCCCACGAGGGCTCCGATAAGGCCGCCTGTGAGGGCACCCGCCCCGGCCCCGGCCAAGGCGGCGGCCAGCGGTCCAGCGGCGACCACGCCGACACCTGGCACGGCGATCACCGCGGTGGCAGCGATCACCGCCGTCACGGCACCCAGGGCGGTGCCGATGGCCCCGCCGACGCCGGCTCCCGCCCTCGCCTTCGTCCCGGCCTTTCGACCGAAGTCGTGTCCGCGTGGTCGGCGGGGAACACACTCTTGCGGGTCTCGTCCGTCCCTGAGGGCATTGATATACCTGCGGCGGTGTCCCCCCCGGCTCGGGAAGTCTCATACGCCTGTTGGACGCTGTCGCGGTCGCAAAACAGGCCCGTCATCACCTTCGACGGAGGTGTCCGGCCACTGGTCTGGGGCACCCATCGCTCCGCGCTACCGGTCGTCTGGCGGAGTGGTGTTAGAAGGGCTCCGGGACGCCGCTTGATCCCGGTCGGCGGTCCACTCGCCGTCCGGGCGAGGCTCTCACAGTGTCCCGGAGCCCTCGAATTTCTAGGTGTGTGCATACGCAGTGCCACGCACGAAAAGCTGGATCGGGCCTGGATTGGGGTCAATGTCCGGGACGTGCCGTCGCGCCGGCGACGAGGTGACGAACCCGAGACGGCTGGTGCTCGAAACGGTTTCGCGTCGAGGCGCGGAGACGACTCCCGAGCGCCGGGCCGACTACTTGGTGCGCTCCATCTCCCACGCCGCCAAGCAGCGAAGGTGGAGATGGAACAGGTCCAGGTCGCGTGTGGTGCCATCATGTGTGAACTGCAGCTCGTACTCCACCTGGTCGGGCCTGATGCGCTCCCCGCAAACCGCGCAGGGTACGTCGACCCCCTTGCCGCCCCATGTGCCATCGGGGTCGCGGCGGGGCATCTGGCCCGCCTGAAGGATGTTCCGCGCCAGCGCCCTGATGCGCTGTTCGTTGGGCATCGGACTCAGCCGACCGTTAACCGCGTCACAACGCGCTGCCCGGATGGCTCATCGTGGCCCGAGGCGGTGGCCGTTATCCCTGTGACCATACGGCGTGGACGCTATTGCATCGCGCATGCTGCGTCTAGGCGGAAGTCCCGATGGCCGCGAGCGGCGGGGACGATATCGGCGCTTCATCGGCTACGCTGTGTCGTCCAGGCGCGGGCGCTGATGCGAGTAAGCGGTGCCAGTTGCCTGGCGATTTCAGACGGCGCCGCCTCACGGAGGCCGACCTCGGGCCCGAACCACTGGGTGGGTGGCCAGGGCCTGCGCACGGGCCCGAACCAACGGGTGGTGGCCATGCCTTGGGGGGCAGGGGCCGCACGGGCCCGAACCGCCGCGCCCCAGCGCGCACCGGCGGACCCGCGCGTGACCCCGCCCGCGCTTCAGGTCGGTTTCGGAGTGTCTAGACGGGCAGCTGCTGGCTCTTCATGCGCCGCCGCTTGAACGCCCCGGCCCCGACGAGCCCGGAGCCAAGCAGGAGCAGAGTCGCCGGCTCGGGGACCGCCGTGTTGATGAGATCGGCTTGGTTCGGAGTGGCCGTGAAGGCGCCCGTCCGGCGCCGAGAACGAAGGTACCCAGGGCAATCTCCGTATTGGCGAAGACGAAGGGTCCTGCCGGCAGTCCGTAGTGGGCGGCGAGCACCTCGTTCTTCGTGTCCGCCCCGAGTGAGATGAACAGCGCACTCGAGTCGGTACCGGCGAGACCGGGAGTATTCGGCGTCCCGGTGAAACTACCCGAGAGGAGTGCCGTTCCAGCAGGGAGACCGAGATCCGGGACGGAACCAGTCAAGGTGAAGCTGCCACCCCCCGCCCATGTCCATTGAGGTGGTCCCTCTTGGAGGTTGGCACCCGTCGTGAAGGCCAGGGAGCAGCCCACGCAATCCATCAGGTCACCACTGTTCGCAGGAGTATCCACACCCAGGATGTCCACGAATACGATGCCCGTGCCCACGAGCGGCCCACCGGCACCGTCGTAGGTCAGGGTGCCTCCTGCACCACCCGGCGTCGTATCGAAGGTGATCGTCGGCACGGCGAGCGCGATGCCGGGTACAAGTAGGAGTGCCAGGACGACCAGAACCTTCTTCATCGGAGTCCCCTCCGATCTGCCCACGTCGTTAGGCAGATGGGTGCACGGTGTGTCGAGTCGCCCGGCACTCCGCCGGGCATCCGCCACCCAGGGCCGTGCGGCGCCTGGGTGGTGTCGGGGAACCCGCCGCCGAGCTGGGTAAGCGCGGATTCCGCGTTGCGCCATCGGCCCACTGCTGGCGTGTCTGTACGAGAACGGATTCGAGCAGAGGGACTGAGATAGCGCCAATCGGCTGGAGCATATGGCGCAGGTGGGGGTCTGGCGGGACGGGAGGTGACGATGCTCGAGCCATCGGAATACACCTCGCAACCGTAGCTCGTGCGGCACGGGGAGCGGATACCGCCGACCTCAAGTGCCCCGGCGGCCGACCCGGCATGCCCCGAGACTTCCTACTCCTACAATACGCTTTCGCGGCGGCATGTGTACGCCGCGCCGGCGCCATGCGTTCGGAGCGCGGTAGGGTGGGGAGCATGGTCGCCCCCCTGGCTCGCCGCCCACGGCCGCAGCCGGCCGGCCCTGGCGTGCTGGACGTGCGCCGGGAAGTCGCGCCCCTCCCCCGGCACCACCGTCACACACTTGGTCGGGCGGGGAGGGGGTCTCGTTCTCGAGTGCCTCGGTGAGCCCGAGCAGCAGCCACCCTGGGCCAGGCCGCGGAAGCTGCCCGCGATTCCGAAATGCCAGTCGCGGCGCCGCCGCCCCCAGGATCTCGTCGTAGGCGATGGTGACTCGGGCCTGGAGCCGCCGGAGCGCCGACGGGGCCTGAAGAACCGCGGCCGCCAGGATCTTCCGAAGCCCCTAGAGACCCGATTCCGAACTGTGGCCAGCGCCTCCTCCGCGGCCTCCAGACCCGAGCGCCGACAGGACGGCGGCTCGATCCAGGTCCGCGCGCAGAGACGGCATCGTGCAGCTGGCCCGCCCGCTGCACGCGTACTTAGGCAACAACCGGAGAGAGGGCTGAGGCGCTGGTGCGAGTAAGCGGTGCCAGTTGCCCTAGCGATTTCAGACGGCGCCGCCCCACGGAGGCGGACGTCGGGCCCGAACCACTGGGTGGGTGGCCAGGGCCTGCGCCCGGGCCCGAACCGACGGGTGGTGGCCATGCCTTGGGGGCGGGGGCCGCACGGGCCCGAACCGGCGCGCCCCAGCGCGCACCGGCGGACCCGCGCGTGACCCCGCCCGCGCTTCAGGTCGGTTTCGGAGTGTCTAGACGGGCAGCTGCGGGCTCTTCATGCGCCGCCGCTTGAACGCCCCGGCCCCGACGAGCCCGGAGCCAAGCAGGAGCAGAGTCGCCGGCTCGGGGACGACCGCCGTGTTGATGAGATCGGCTTGGTTCGGAGTGGCCGTGAAGGCACCGTCGGCGCCGAGAACGAAGGTACCCAGGGCAATCTCCGTATTGGCGAAGACGAAGGGTGCTTCGGCAGTCCGTAGTGGCCGGCGAGCACCTCGTTCTTCAATCCGTCCCGAGTGAGATGAACAGGGCACTGAGTCGGTACTGGCGAGACCGGGAGTATTCGGCGTACCGGTGAAACTACCCGCGAGGAGGCACCGACTTGACCAGACCGAGATCCGGGACGGAACCCGTCAAGGTGAAGCTGCCGCCCCCCGCCAGATCCACTGAGTTGGTCCCTGTAGGACGTTGTCCCGTGGTGAAGTCCAGGGTGCAGCCTACGCAATCCATCACGTATTATTGTTCTGAGGAGTCTCCGACCCACGATTTCCACGAACACGATGCCCGTGCCCACGAGCGGCCCATCGAGACCGTCGTAGGTCAGGGAGCCTCCTGCACCACCCGGCGTGGTGTCGAAGGTGATCGTCGGCAGGGCGAGCGCGATGCCGGGTACAAGTAGGAGTGCCAGGACTACCAAAACCTTCTTCATCGGATTCCCTCCGATCTGCCCACTTCGTTGGGCAGATGGGTCACGGTGTGTCGAGTTGCCCGGCACTCGTAGGCGGGCCTGAGACTATAGAGACGGCTACGCCGCGCGCACCTGTCCCCGGAGCGGGACGGTCAACCTAAAGCGGTGGTGGCTCCAAGGGGTGTCGAACTTGACAGATGGACGAAGGCCAGCGAAGTCGAGGAGGAGGGGCTCCCGCTCTCCGCCACACGTCAGCGCATTCGCTGACAGGCTCCTCCCGCTGCTCGTTGGTTGCGGGGGCTGGATTTGAACCAGCGACGCTCCGCCCCCGTGACGCCGCGCGGCCGCCCAAGCGCCTGCAAGAGACGGTGCAGGAGTATCTCGCCAAGGTGGTGATCCGACACCGCAACGCCGTGGGCGAGCGCTACACTTTCCGGCTCCTGCTGGAGCGCTTTGTGGAGGATCGGCGCCTCGACGCCCTCACGAGCCCGGACCTCGAGGACTACGTCGCCTGGCGCCTCAAGCGCCCCGGGGGCCTTGGCCGGCCCATCTCCCGGACTACGGTGAACCGCGATCTCGCCCACATCAGCGCCTTCTTCTCCTGGTGCCAGGATCGCGGCTACGTGCGGGACGGGTTCAACCCGGCCCGGGCACGGCGCCGGCGTCGCACCGACTTCGAGTCGCGCGGGGGCGCCGTGTCCGTGCGAGGCGTGGAGCGGTTCGAGCAGCGGTTCCGGCCGTACATCGTGCTGACGCCGCAGCAACGGCGCCAGCTCTTCGCGCTTTTTCCGCCCCATCTCCGCAAGACCGTGGGCATCAAGGCCGAGCTTCGCGCCCACGTGGGCGTCCGCGGCGGCGTGCTGCGGGATCTCCGGTGGGAGCAGATCGACTGGCACCACGGGCTGCTTCACTACGCCAGCAAGCGCTCGGAGCACGTCATCCCGCTCTCGCCCCAGGCCCTCCGCCTGCTCAAAGAGCTCGGCCCCCAGCCGAGCGGGCCGGTGTTTTCGGTCCGCACCGACTCCACCTTCAAGAAGTACTGGGCGAAGGCGCGCGTCGCCCTCGGCATCCCTCGGCTCCGGCCCCACGACCTACGGGTCATGTTTGCCCGGGAGACCCACGCGCGCGGCGCCGACCTGAAGGCGGTGCAGGGCCTGCTCGGACACTCGACGCCCACGATGACAATGCACTACATCCCCGCGGACCTCCACGCGATGCGGGCGGCGGTCAAGCGGTGGGGTCGGGCGGCCGGTCGGGCCACGGCAGGGCGCGGGCGTGGCAAGCCCCGGAGGGAACCCGAGGCACCCAGCGATTGAGAATCGAGGACGATGGGTGGACGGCCCACTCGAGACCGGCCGGAGAGCTTGGTCCAGTGCTCACGGAACCGGCGCCGCTGCCACCGGAGGACGGTGTCGGGGGTTACGATCAGGAGAGGCTGTCTCCACCCGGCCCAGACCCTCGCCAGCCAGACCCAGATAGGATGAAGCGGCTAGCCATCCCCTCTTCACCCACCGCCATGCACGTCGCGTTTGTCCCAACCACGCCAGTTCCCAGCATCACGACCTTGGCGGCCCGCAACCTGCCCATCGCAACAGGCAGCCGTCATTCGGCGAAGAATCGCATGAGGCACGAGGTTTCCGGTTCGTTCAGGTCGGCCATGAATTCGCGCGTCTCGCTTCGCCCATGTCTTCGCTTTCGCCGAAATCCCCCAGCCTACGGACCATGGGCCAGAGGATGCCCGTTGGCTCCAAACGGCTCCACCAGACCCACCATGAGTTCAGTTCCAGATCCACCGCAGGCTTCTGCCTCAGTCTCACCCGATTGGCCATGGCGATTCTCTTGGAGGACACATGGCGAATACCAACTCTACCGGACCACAAAACACCAACGTACTTCCTTAGCCACTGTGATTGACGACATGCTTTGCCGCGTGCTCGCCCGGCAACCTACGAACGCCGACCCGGCCATGAAACCGGCACCTCCCGGATAACTCTGATAGAACAACCCACCGACGAGCTCTCCCGCGGCATACAACCCAGGGATCACCTCGTCTTCTGTATCGAGAACCTCTCTTCAGGTCGAAGTACATGCGCTCCACACTCCAGCGGTAGGGGTACAGCGCGAGGGCTTCGTCGGCAGCCAGCCGCGTGGGGGCGAGCACATTCGTCAAGACCTCATAGCGGGTCCCGCCGCGGCGCCAGCGGATGTAGCGCAGCAGCTGGGCGGGGGCCGACCCGCCGGTGCCGGCCCGCACCAGCCAGTCTTCGAGGACACCATCGGCGTGGCGGCGCTTGCGCAAGCGCTGGAGCTTGTGGAGTGTCAGCGGGCGGTTGCGCCGGACCAGCCCCCAGCAGCCCTGGGTGTGCAGCGCCTCGAAGAAGGCCGCGGTGCAGTACAGTCGGTCCCCGAGCACCAACGTGTCCCGGGCCAGCTCGGCCAACACCGTCATGGCGCGGGTCAGTTCGCTGGCGGCGGCATCGGGATGGAAGGCCAGGCCCCGACACACCCCGCGGCCGAGGTCGTAGGTCCCCAGCAGACAGCCCGGCAGCACCACGGCCCGCTCGTCCCAGAGGAGCTTGAGCCGATGGGCGATGGCGGCCAGCCGGGAGCCGTCGAGGATCACGACATCGGCGAACCGCTGGCAGAGGGGGGCCACCTCCGCCGCGTAGCGCGGCGGCACGGCGTCCACCAGCCGAGCCGTGAAGCGGCGGAACACCTCGGCGAGAAACGCGGGCCGCAGGTCCCGGCAGCGCTGGAAGAACGCTGCGGACGTGGCGTCGACCCGCGGGAACAGCGGCTCGCGCCCGTCGAGGGCATCGGCCAGGGCCTGGCTCAACGCCTTGGGAGCGCGCAGGATCACGGCCGTCCAGAACCGCACCAACGCGTCGAGCGTCCAGGCCCGCTGGCGCTCGGTCCGGCGCACTCGACCAAAGACCGCGTGACACAGCGTCGGGGTGATGTGAGTCTGCAGCAGTTCGACGACCCGCAGCAGGTTGATCTGCCTGGTCGGTCCACGTCGGCCCATAGCACCTCCATGTGATGGGGGTCCTATGGGCCCGTATACCCAACACGTTGCGTTTCACTGGCAGATTATCTTAGCGGCGGTGTGGTTTAGAGCGGCTTGGAGCGCATTCTCCAGGCAGTTGGCCGCCAGCGGGAGAATATCGCCAGATCTCTGGGCGGCTTGGAGCGTCGCACTCGGCTCGACAACCAGCGTGGGTTGTTTGTTGACCGCCGCAATAATGGACGACACGGAAAAGAGAACGTGGAATTTGACGTAAGCGCGGCCAGCCTTCAAGACGTCGTTCAGCGCCAGATTCGCCCAGGCCTCATCGATCGCGTTCAACCAAGTCTGGAGTGCGAGCATAGACGCCGGATCGTAGCCAGTATGGAAGAGGGTCTTGTAGTACTCGTCGAATAGCTTCTTCTCGTTATACGAATATTTGGCCTCTGGCAGTGCCATGCCATTAGCATCTTGGCGAGAACGGCAGCGTCGATCGTCTTCTGCGCGTCCTTGTCGGCTGGCCGCTCCTCGCCACGCTTGGTCATGAAGAAGCCGTCTGGATAACGTGTCTCGAACGCTCGCCTGAGCCCGACCATTACCTTATCGTTGCTTCGAAGATCACGGGGCTTCACCGCGCTCTGCGAATTCGTATTGATGCTAATACGGTCAGCCAGGGCGCGATCTGGGATCTCGTAGAAGCGAAAAAGGATGCAAGCCTCCTTCGCTTCGGTAGATCGGACCCGTTCAGAAGCGGAATACACCGTCGACAACGATTGACACCCGTTGACGACACTCAAGCCCTTGACTGACAGGGTGCCCTTGCCCGCATCGTAAGATGCAGAATCGCAGATAGCTGTAACGCCGTTGTGATAGTAGAAGAAGTCGCGCACGCGCTCACCGTTGATGGTCGCACGCATCGCTTTGTTCACTCTGTTGTTGGCACCGAGAGACTGCCGCACGTTCTTCCTGAATAACCTACCATCGGTGACGCCGGGGAGCCGTAGACACTCCTTAAGGGGAAGAACGGTGATGATCGTCTGAGTGTTCCCGACCTTTGTGACAAGTGTCTTGCTCTAATCAACGGCGACAGTGTGCTCAAGCGACGGCAGTTCTTGCGCCTCGGCCTCAGCGAGTCGCGTTTCGAGCACTTCGACATCCACGAGTTGCAAGCTCGCGGCAAACTCGTCAAAGTCCTCGAGCTTCTCTGAAAACACCTTCAGATCTGACCTAGCAGCGTCGGTCAGCGTTCCAGTAGTCAGAAGCTCAAACTCCACGCGATACTCGTCATCAAGGGCGCGCCGGACGGCTTCCAGCTTCAGCTTTAGTTTCTGGTTGCAGTCGTGCTGCAAGCTTTCGAAGGCTTGCAGGCGCAACCAGGCCCCGAGTACCTCGCGAAGGGGTTCTGAGTCTACCTGAGTGCTGGAGACGAACTTCCCTTGTATGACGAGGACTCTTCTATCTTCATCGTCAACAATGACGGCATCAATCTGCTTGTCATTCTGACCATCCGTGATGTCGTCTCTTGTCGCGATGGCGTCTCGGAGAAGGACGCGACGCAAATACCAGGCGACGAACCGCTCGCCGTCGTTGCTGAAATTCTGCTGGTAGTACGGGTCGTTGATGATCTCTCGCCTTATCTGATCAAGCACGGGATGCTCCTTGTCACGGTGTGTTGGTGCGCTCTAACACCCGCGGTGAGCGCCCGAGGACTAGCAACCCGAGCCCTCGGTCCGCTCGGGCA
>CAVXVV010000060.1:0-36771 GCA_963765195.1 uncultured Candidatus Rokubacteria bacterium | reverse complement strand
CCGTGAAGGCTTCGATGCACGACATAGGCTCTGCGGCTACTTCACCTCCGACCTCGTCGCAAAGCGGTGCCCTCGGGTAGGGAACCAGCAGGATCAGTTGTGCTCAGATGCGCTGGAATGCGCCCACGTGTGCTCAGTGTGGGCACAATCTGGGCACACTGGCCCCTGTTGGCCAGAAGCGTGTCTGTGCTGCAAGTGGTGAAAACGAAATGGTGGACAGGGGGAGAATTGAACTCCCGACACCGGGATTTTCAGTCCCGGGCATCGCCTGTCGTGGCGCGGACTTCCGGACTTGGGGCCCCAAACGGGGACTAGTGGGCTCACCTGATTGACCCGCGATCCGCGCTCTCGGGTCCTCTCTACCAGGACGCCCGAGGTCGAGGCCACGGAGGTGACCCACACTGGAGTCCTCCTGCGAGTCCACAGGCGGAAGAGGGTTGGAGGTATTGGCGCTCTCAAGGCTGAAACACGGGTTCGAGTCGCGCCCACCTCCGCCCCCGTGCCGTAAGGACCCGCCGATTGGGACCGGAGACCGCGGAGACGAACTACGCCGCGCGCACCTGTCCCCGGAGCGGGACGGTCAACCTAAAGCGGTGGTGTCCCCGACGGGACCGTGAGCCCCTTTGTATTCCGCTCCGGACTTGCGCGCGCGTGAATTAGCGGAGGCTGAAGGTCGTCTTCGCCGGCCGCTGACGCCAGGCGGTCCCGCGACCCTCGCCGACGGCCAGGCAGGGGCCGCGGGCCGGCCGAACTGGAACGCTACCGGCCAAGCGCGTGCCCCATGCGTTCGCCCCTGAAGACGAAGGGATCCTTGCCGTCCTCCGTCGCGAACTTCAGGTGATGCTCCTCGGAGCTCGCCCAGTGCGGGCTCTGCACCGGGAGCCAGATAGGGTTGCTTCCATCTGGGCGGCGACCCGGGATCGTATACGACATGCCAACCCGTTGGTTCACTGCGCGCACCGCCCCCTCCACCGCCGTTCCCCGTCCCCACGTAGCCGCCGGTCCCCGCCCCGCCACTAGACAGCGCCGCCTTCACGGCCCCGGTTGTCTTGTCAATGATTTCGAGACTCGCGGTGAGGGGCTCGTCGCCGAAGGCGGTCGTGCCGCCCAGAATCACGCCCGGCACACCCGCAATGCCGGCGGCGTCGCCGTCGAGCTCGATCGTCTCGCTGCCGAGAGCGCCAATCCTCACCGCCTTCCCGGTGCCGATGTGATCGCCGCTGGCGTTCACGAAGAACATGTTAAACGCGACGATTCCTTTTCCGTACTGCCCGATGTGAAAGCGTGCCAGTTCGCCGGTTCCGAGAAGGATCGGCCCGAGCGTGAAGCGCGGCCGTGAAATCGGTCGAGCGAGGACGCTTGGATCGAAGCGCAAGGTCACCCGCTCCGCCGAATTGGCGTGGACGAAGTCGACCGTCGTCAAGAGGTGCGTAAGGCCGGGGCTGAATGACGTGACCAGCGGCTGAATCGTCAGCGTCTCATCCGGGGCCAAGCCGAGCGCCGCTCCGCTGAGGGACACGGTCGTTACGCGCTTGGAGTCGACCTGCAGGAACTCGGTCGGTGGGCAGACGTCTTGGCCGGGGGGGCAGCCACCGCTCGACGAGGCGACGAGAGCACCAGCCGCGTCAAAGAACCGGACCGCGACCGGGAAGGGGCGCTCCGTCGCCGCGCCGTTGCCGATGAAATGGAGAAATATTGTCTGGTCCCCGGTGATGCTCATCGGACCGAGGGTGCGATCACCTGCCGACGACTGAGCGGCAACGAACGACAGAAGCAGTACTGAGAAGACGACACGCAGGGTACGCATTGGCTCCTCCTCAAGTTGTTGACAGCTCGCATGAACTGCGACATACGGATCGCCGGTGATTCGGTATCGGAGCCGGCGCCGGTTGCATGGCACCGAACGCCTTTGCCGGGGAAATGAGATTCTAGGCGGGCAAAGCGTGTTCCCGCCTCTCCCCGATCCCGCCGTCAGCCCAGCGGGCGCATTCCCAGGGTCGCCGGACTCTAGCGCGCGGCAGGCGGCGCGGCAAGGGGCCCGAGCGAGTTTCTGGAAGCCGATGCCCGTTGAGCGATTGCCGCAGTTCGGGCGCGAGGTCACACCCTCAGCTGCAAGCCGCACGATCTCTGCGTGCCATGCGCAACCGAGGACACGCCGCTCGAGGTGCTCGGCCCGGCCGGCACGGCCGCCCACGTGGAGCGGCTCCTCGCTCTCTGGGCCTGGGTCTCTTCGCCGATTAGGGTGAGGTCCCCACTCGACCTCCTCCAGCATGAGCGGGTCTCCGCGGAGCCCAAGCGGGCCGAGTTGATTGGGCTTGACGGCGTACCAAAAGGCCAAGTGCCACGCGCGCTGAGTGTCTCGAGTGTCCTGGTGGACGAGCGTCCGGGCCTGCCCTGTCCAAGACACTTCAGCACCGAGCCACGCGGCGGTACGAGAAGACCAGCCGGGCGCGCCGGGCTATAATCGACCCCGGGAGGGGGCCGTCATGCAGATCCGCCTGTCACCGGACCTGCGGGAGATGATCGCCATCGTCAAGAGTCCGAAGACGGATCTCCACGCCCGCATCCCCCACGGGGACGGACAGACCATCCTGGCGCGAGGCCATCCTCATCGTCGACCACACCTCGTATCACGTGGGTGAGTTCGCCATCCTGCGTCAGGTCGTGAACAACTGGAAGTGAAGTCGCGAGGCTGAGGGCGACGAATCACCGACGACGGCGGCTGGGCCCCGCGCGCCTCATGACCGGGCACGAGCGGCGGCGGATCGATCCCACCCGGGGCCTCGTCAAGATCCTCGAGCGCCAGATGGACATGATCGTCTCGCGCTTCCTCTATCCGCATCTCAGCCGGGTGTGGAATCCGTATGCCTGGCTGCTCCGGAGGCGCTTCGTCCTGACCGAGGCGTCGGTCTCTCCCGCCGGATGGCCATCCGGGCTCCACCCGCTTCGCGTGCTCCTGCTCTCGGACATCCACACCGGCATCTTCCTGAGGCCCCGGATACTGGCCGAGGTCGTCGCGTCACTGATGGAGTCCCGGCCCGACCTCGTGGCCATCGCGGGGGACATCGTGACCGGCCATTCGAGCGAGGTCCGCCCCTTTCTCGAGGCCCTCGCGCCCTTGTCACGCGCCCCCCTTGGCGCCTGGTATGTCCACGGCAACCACGACTACTTCGGCGGTGATCCGGAAGAGATCCGCAAGGACCTGGGCTCGGTCGGCATCACCACCCTGACCAACGAGACGGTGGCGCTCGGTCACGGAGGGGGCGAGTTCGTGCTCGGCGCCATCGACGACCTCATCCTCGGCCGGCCGGACTGGCCCAGGCTTCTTGCCGGCCAGGGCGCGCCTCACCTCCTGCTCGCGCACAATCCCGATCACTTCTACGAGGCGGAAAGCCACGGCGTGCCCCTGACCCTCTCCGGTCACACCCACGGCGGACAGATTCGCTTTCCCGGCGGGCCGCCCATCATCCGCCACAGTCGCTTCTGCCTCGACGAGGGCGTCTACGCGTTCCGCGCGTCGCTGCTCGTGGTTTCCCGAGGATTGGGAAGTGTCGGACTGCCGTGGCGCTGGGGCGCCGATCCGGAGGCCATCGTGCTCGACATTGCGCCGGGGACGGAATTCCGCCCGACCCGCTAGCGCGGCCTGCTCGCGCGCGAGGAGTGCCGGCTGCTCGCGCGGATTGCCTGCTCGCTCGCCCGAATTGAAGCGTGAGTAGCCGACGAAGCGCCAGCCCAGCGGACCCTGGCCGGCTATCTCCACGACTGCGATCTCGACCTCGACCGCTCGCTCCGCCCCCGCCAGCTCGTGGAAGTCCTCTCGATCCCAGAGGATGCGCGCTCGCCCCGTGAGCTGGAGCGTGGTTCCCGAATCGAACTCCACGAAGAGCAGGCCGACGCGCGGGTCTGTCGAGATGTTGCCGAGGGTCTGGAACATGTTGTTCCCGTGAATATGGTTGGCCTCGTTGCCACTTTGTTGCCATTGCCATGGGCGTTCGGAGGCTCTCGAGGGTGATCCTCGAAGAGTAAATGCGAGTCACTGCGATGAGACCCGGTTCTCGCCAGCTTACGCGGACTCAGCTCAGCGCATCCGCGTGAGATGGCGCGCGGCCCGCTCAAGGCCGGAACACGGGTGCGAGTCGTGCCCACCTCCGACGCCCGTGCAGTAGGGAGCGGCAGATTGGCCTGAGGCCGCGGAGACGACTACGCCGCTCGCACCTGTCCCCGGAGCGGCACCGTCAACCTAAAGCGGTGGTGGCTCCAACGGGATTCGAACCCGCGTTTTGGCCTTGAGAGGGCCGTAGCACCATTCCCTGACTCGGATACCCGTGCAACACGACACTTGGCTGTCGCTTAGCCTGGAAGGGCGCGCGACAGCAGTTCTTCGTTGACGCGTCGCGGCCGATGTCCCGTCAGGCCAGCCTTACGGCGCCCGACCTTCCCGACGACTGGCGGCGCTCAAGTTCGTTGATTTATGGACCCGTTGCCAATTGTCCGTGAATTGCTGAATCGCGTGTCTACGAATACCCGGGCTTTATGCGGCGATTTCGCGTCGACCATTGGGTTGAAAAAGCAAGGGGCCACGGCGGTGCACCGTAACCCCTTGGTTTCCTTGGTTGCGGGGGCTGGATTTGAACCAGCGACCTTTGGGTTATGAGGGCAACGGCGGGTGCGACGGGCGCCAAGCCCCACCAACTGGCCCCAAAGGAAATTGGAGGTTGTAGTGCGCCCCGTTGGTCCGGGGTGGGGCTGGTTGGCAAGCATTCACGGACAGAACACGGACAGTTGACGCGAGGTCGTCCTGCCTACCCCCGTCGCCGTGCGGAAAGATCAACCTCGGGTCCGCCGGACGGGGTTTTGGCGAAGGACAGGTGGCACAGGCCCGGCGCCCCGTCGGCCCGGAAGCGATGCTTGACCCGGATGAACTGGCGGACGCTCAGGTGCAGGGCCCCCGCTCCCTCGGCATTGGTGAACGTCCCGGCCAGGGCCGCCTTGAGCAGGCCAGGCCACGGGACTTCCTTGCGACTCATCGTGAGAGGCTCCCATGTCTGCATGGGGTGACACCCTCACTGAACAGTTAGCCCATGACATTCTTGTGGACCAACAGCAGCGCCGATCCAGGGCCCTTGACTCCGCCCGCTGGAGCGGCGAAGCTGGCGGCGGCGCGTGGCCAAGCCTGATGGATTGACGGAGCTCGACAGGGTCGGTCTGGTGGAGATCTTCAAGGAGTTCACGTTCGAGGCCGCGCACCGCCTTCCAAAGGTGCCCCCGGGACACAAATGTGCGCGCCTGCACGGCCATTCCTTCCAGGTGTCGATCCACGTCGACGGGGCGGTCGGCGCCCAAACCGGGTGGGTGCGGGACTTCGCCGATCTCACCGACGCGATGGACCCCCTGCTCGCGCGACTCGACCACTACTACCTCAACGAGATCGAGGGGCTCGAG
Organism: uncultured Candidatus Rokubacteria bacterium; assembly: GCA_963765195.1. GTDB lineage: Bacteria > Methylomirabilota > Methylomirabilia > Rokubacteriales > DASRDR01 > DASRDR01. The sequence goes on along the minus strand of CAVXVV010000060.1, from coordinate 31,329 downwards.
AACCCGACGAGCGAGCTGCTCGCGCGCTGGATCTGGACGCGGCTGGCGACCGCGCTGCCCGGGCTTTCGCAAGTGGCCGTGCGCGAAACCTGCAACTCCGGCTGCATCTACCGCGGCGAGCCGTAGCCGGTTGGAGGCATCTTCGGCGGCCGTCCCTCCGCGAACGAAGGTCGCCGTGCTGGTGAGCGGCGGTGTCGACAGCGCCATCCTCGTCGGTACGCTCGTCGCGGCAGGACATGAGGTCACACCGATCTACGTGCGCTTCGGCCTCGCCTGGGAAGCCGTCGAGGAAGCCCACTTGCGGCGGTTTCTCGCGACGCTGCCCGCGCCCGGCGCGCGTCCCCTCGTCGTCCTCGCCCTGCCGATCGCCGACGTGTACGAGACGCACTGGAGCGTGTCGGGCGACGACGTTCCCGGCGAGCGTACTCCCGACGAGGCCGTCTATCTGCCGGGCCGCAATCTGTTGCTCCTCGCGAAGGCAAGCGTGTGGTGCGCACTGCACGGCGTCGAGACGATCGCGCTGGGCACACTCGCCGGCAACCCGTTCCCCGATGCGGGACGGCCCTTCTTCGGCGGGTTCGGATCGCTCGCCTCGCTGGCCATGACCTGCCGGCTGGAGGTGATCACGCCCTTCGCCGGCCTTCGCAAGCACGAGGTGCTCGAGCGCGGGCGCGCGCTCGACGTGGCACACACCTTCTCGTGCATCGCGCCCGCGGCCGGCCGGCATTGCGGCCGGTGCAACAAGTGCGCAGAGCGCCGCCGCGCCTTCGCGCAGCTCGGAATCGTCGACGTCACCGACTACGCGGCCTAGCAGGATGGGCAAAAACCCGCAGGCTGCTCAAAAAGGTTCAGATGCGAGGCGGCGCCCGCCGGCCGCACGCGAGGCGTACTCCCTGTACGTTGAGCGTGCGGCCAAGGGCGCCAACGACGCAGATGGGCCTTTTTCAGCAGCCTGCGAGTGAGCCGCGTGTTCGTCGCGCCGGTGTCGTTCGGGCTCGGCGATCTCGTCGTCTCGCTGCCGGTCGTGCAGGCGGCCATCGCCGCCGGCGCTCGAGACGGCGACGAGACGTGGCTGGTCACGCGCACGCCCGTGCAGACCGCGCTCGCTGAGCGCATCTCGGGACTGACCGGCACGGTCGACGAGGAGACGTTCACGCCTCCCCGACCGCCGGATCGCCTCGTCGACCTGCGCGACCATCCGCTGCAGCGTGACTACTGGTGGGGCTCCCCCGAGTTCGAGGCGGCGTACGGACCGCTGGCCATCAACGAGATCCTCGCCCGGATCGGAGCCGACCTCGGAATCGCGGCCGACTTCTCGGCGCCGGTGCCGCTGGCGGCGGCGCCGCCACCCAACGTCAGCGACTGTGTCGTCTTCGTCGCCGAGACCGACGGGGTCGCCAAGCATTGGCCGGCGGCCCGGTGGACCGGGCTCGCCGAGTCGATCCAGGCCGCGGGCGCGCCGGTGCGTCTGATCACCCGCGACGGGATCCCGGCCGCGCTCGCCGGCTGTGGCCTGCGTGAGGTGCGGGCGCCGACACCGGGCGACGCCGTCGACGTGCTCAGCGCGTGCCGGGCCGTCGTGGGCGTGGACACGGGGCTCACACACGTGGCCGCCCAGCAGGGAACCCCGACCGTCACGGTGTGCCGACCTCCGGCCGTCTTTTTTCGCGCCTGGCCCCACACCCGGGTCGTAACGGGACGACGGTGCGACGACGCGTGCGTGGCGGCCGAGGCCGCCTACGCCTACCACGATCGGGTGAGCCTGCGCGGCTTCCGTCCGGAGCGGGCGTGGACGTGCGCGGCCGCGGCTCGGTGCCTCGAAGCCATCGAGCCGGCGGCAGTGTTCGCGGCGCTGACGGAGATCTGGTGATCGACTCGTATCCCTCGAGCCGCGTCGTGAACTCGCAGCCCGAGGGCATCGGCCGGGTCGTCGCGCTCGACGGCATGTGCGCGTGGAACAACTTGGGCCGCAACGTCGTCTTCGCCGATCTCGCGCTCCGGCCCGGCGCGGTCTTCGACGAGACGGCGTTCCCCGACGACGACGAGCCCTCGCAGTTCGACTTGGACATCCATGCGATCGTCGGGCTGGACGGTGCCAACCTCGTGGCGGTGCTGAACCATCTCGGCTCGCTCCGCCTGTTCTGCGTGCCGGACGTCGGCGGAGCCGCTCCCGCGCGACGCGTGCCGATCGAGCGCCACCTCGACTTCGTCGCGGATATAGAGCGGGTCGTCGCGCTCGGTGACCGCATCGTCACCTCGCGTCCGCGGGGCCAGCGATCGGGCGGGCTGCTCGTATCCGAGCCCATTTCGGGCGCCCGAGGGCAGATCGAGGCACGTGTCGAGTTGGAGGAATTCGGCCCGGTGACCGCCCTGGCGGCCGAGTCGACGGCGTCGGGTGACGGTTGGCTTGCCATTGGCGGCGAAGGGCGTGTCTGGCTGCACGCCGTCGCCGGGGGCCGTCTCGAATCGCCCCGCTGGCATGTTGCTGTCGATTTCCTGCCGGCCGTCCTCGCGCGCGACGGGCGGCTCCTGTGGGCCGCCGGCAGCGTGCTCGGTGGCACCGGCCTTGACGACTACGACTGGGAGAGGCTGCGGGGCGGCGGGTTGGCCGCGCTCGATCTTGCCACCGGGGATGTGGTCGTGTCCGCCCGGTTCGGCGACGACCTGGCATGGGGCAGCGGTGGGGTCGCGTTCGTCGTGGTGGGCGGCGAACCGTGCGGCATCGGGCGCCGTGGCGAGCTGCATCTGCTCGACGGCGCGTTCACGGTCGCCGCCACGCCGCCGGTCGCAACAGACTCGCTCGGCATCGCACACGCGACGGTCGTGCGCGACCAGCTCGTGGTCGGCTTCAACCGCGGCGGCCACCGGCTGTATACGTGGCCGGCGAGCACGATCACTCGCGAGGCCGGGGCGCGCCGTCGCGGGTGAGGCGCGAGCCCGCAGCGCGCCGTCGAGTCCCGCGTCGCCATGCCGTGCCGCCCGTCACGAACTCCAGAATCGATCGAGCCGCAGCGACCCCATGGCCGAACGCCACGGCGACGCGCGGGTACGCGCCGGCGACCACATCGCCCGCCGCGAACACGCCCCGGCGCGACGTGCGGAAGCGCCCGTCCACCACCACGGCGCCGTGGCGGTCGAGCTCGAGGTGCCCACGGAACAGCTCCGTGCATGGCTCCCGGCCGATCTTCACCACGAGACCTCCGATGGACAGCGTTCGGCGCTCGCCTGTCGCCGGCTGGGCGACGACGACGGCCTGGAGCCGCTCGGCGCCGGAGACCGACTCGAGCTCCCAGCCCGCGAGATCCTCGATCCGCGGCTCGGCTCGGACTCGCGCGACGAGATCACGGCGCGCGGTGAGATCCGACGATCGATGCAGGAGCACGACGGAGGAGTCGTTCGCCGCCAGCTCGAGGGCGTCGAGCGTCGCGCTGTCGCCGCTGCCGATCACGGCGACGGCGCGGCCGGCGAAGCGGCCAGGCCCGGATCCCGCCCCCGCGGCATCCAGCTGGTAGGTCACGTCGCCAGCGAAGGCGCCGTCGACCGCGGCGGGCAGGTCGCGCCGCCGTGACCCGGTGGCCACGAGCACAGCACGGGCGTGAAAGCGCCGGGAGTTCGCGTCGACGGTCAGATGCTCGAAGTCAACGCTCTCGACGCGCTGATTCAGCCGGACGCGGTCTCCCAGGATCGACGCGGTCCGGGAGATCGAGCGCTGGAGCGTGTAGCCGTCGTCGAACCGTCCGGAAGCGACGTTGCGGATGGAATTGGTGACCTCGGGGAGCTGCCCACCGAGCATGCCGCCCGCCTCTAGCAGCACCACGTCGAGCTGAACGTCGAAGCACTCCAGCGCCCCGCTCACGCCGGCCGCGCCACCCCCAACGACCACGACGTCGTGGCGCTCGTCATCCGCCATGTCCCTACCCTACAGCCTAAGTTCCCCGGAAGCCGCTCTCGGTCGCGCGTCATCGCAACCCACGCGTCGAACGAGCGTGACCCGACCGGGGAACCCTCACCCGCAGAGCTGCCGGACGATGGCCTGGAACTCGGTTGACGGCACGAATCCATCGTTGATGATGCCGAGCAGCGCCGCGCGGAGCACGGCCTCCCAGGCGTCCAGACCCCCGGGTCAGGCTCCCGACCGAGAAGGGCGCGGTAGAGCAGCGTGAGGTAGCCGCGAAACGTCGGCGGCTGCGCCTCGAATTCGGCGGAGATCAGGAACCCGACGACGACGGGCTCGAGATCGCCCGTGTCGACCACGAAGTCGGTCCAGGCGTCCAGCCCGTCCGGCTCCGGGTCCCGCCGCAGCAGCTGCGTGTAGAAGCGCGTGATGAGGGCCTCCACGGCCGCCCGGTTCCTCAGATCGGGCACGCGGTTCTGGAACTCCCGGGACGGCAGGAAGTCATCGACGGCGATCAGGACGCGGATCTGGCGCATCCGGTCGCCCATTTCTGCAAGCCCGTGGCGTCGGGGTCGCGCCGTAACAACGCGCGATACAGCGCGATGATCAGGCCGTCGAGAGAGAACGGCCTCACGGTGCGGAACTCCGCTGAGTCGAAGAAGGCATCCGCCGTCGTGGCCACGCCGGCGCTGTTGCAATGCTCGAGGAGGAACGCCCGCCACGCGCTCACCTCGCCCGAATTCGGCGTGCGCCCGAGCACGTTCACATAGAGACCGGTGACGAAGTTGTCGAGCGTCGGCGACGAGGCCGCGACGAGGCGGTGGACCGTACCGTTGAGGTTCACGACGAACAGCTCTCCGAACTCGTCCTCGCCAAAGGAAGAGATGTTGAGCGCGGTATCGCGCAGCAGAATCGGCGTGCTGCCGGTGAGGGTGAACACCTCGCCGGTGCAGAAATCGCCGAAGACGTACGTGCCGGCCGCCACCAGTCCGTGCTGGCCGCGGTCCCTTCCATTTAACGCATCCAGGTGTTCGGAGGACCGGCTGCGGCCATTCGTCAGGGGCACCGCGCCTTGGCTCCGAAGGACACCCGGGTGGACCCACGTGTTTCGTGTGGCATGTCAGACGCCAGGCGGAGGAGGACCGAGGCAAACCGCGCGGACCGGCCGACCGGCGATTTCCGCGTGGCCGGTACACCCCGCCGGCCGGACGGATCTTACGCCGCCTGGCGCGTGTAACGATGATGGAGGCCGCCGACCATGGGTGTCTCGACGACTCCGCCTTCGTCAAGGCGCTCCACCCGTCTTGGCTCCGGGGCGTCCTTCTCCGGCCGGCTTTCGTCAACTTTATCGTCACGGTCGCCCCTGGCGTGAACTCCAGCGTTGCCGTCCCTCCGTTCCACCGGGCGCGGGGCTCCTGAGCCCCGCTCCCGGGAGCCTGGCTCCTGGGAGGACGATGTAGGCCCCTGGGCGCGCGGGGCCCCGTGGGAGAGGCGCTCCCGCGCCCTCCCACGCGCGCCTGGCCCCATCGGGGCGACCTCTCGATGGTCATTCCTCCACGATGGAGTTCGCGTAGGCTCAGGGGTCAGCGGCCATCAGGACCCCTTGCGCCCCCCCCACTTCCTTCGGTACCGTGCCTGCGTGATGCGCGTCGTCGTGATTCGGCACTCCCGCACAGGACGAAGCTTGTGACTCGGGCCCTCACCGGCCGGCGGCCGGTGCCCAGTCCTCGCGGGAGACGCCCGGCCCTCCTCGGCGCGCTCCGCCTAGCCCCTCCTCTCGCCCCGTTCGTCGCCGTCTTCTCAGCCCCTACTCACAGGAGGTCGTCCGCGATGACGCACGTGTCGCTCCCGGTCCGTCTGCGCCTCGGCGCCCTGGCACTCGGGTTCGTGGTCTCCGCGCTGGGCATGACCGAGCCGGCCGTCGCCCAGGCCCCGAAGATTCGCGACGCTCAGGCCGGGAGCCCCGCGTGACCGAAGAGCGCCGGCCGTCCGCGGCAACGCCTCCCGCGCGCGGACGTCTCGTGGGACGCGGGCGATCTTGCCTGCGGCGACTTCGTCCTCCAGCTCCGCGGTCGCATGGAGGCGATGTTGCCCGGCCAGGTCCTCCGCCTCGTCGCGCTGGACTCGGGCGCGCCCGAGGACCTGCCGGCGTGGTGCCGGCTCACCGGCCACACCCTCCTGTCCGCCACTCCACCCGCATATCATCATCCGCCGAAAGGAGCGCTGAGCCATGGCCAACAAGTTCTGTGTCAGCCTCACCCACTCCAAGGACAACACCGACAAGGCGACGGTCGGCTTCGTCGTGGCGAACGCCGCGGTGGGCTCCGGCAAGGAGACGATGGTCTTCCTGAGCGTCGAGGGCGTCCGCCTCGCCCAGAAGGGCGGCGCCGACGGGATCCACGAGGAGGGCTTCGCTGCCGCTCCGCGAGCTGATGGACAACTTCACGAAGGCGGGCGGGACGATCTACGTCTGCTCGCCCTGCTTCAAGAAGCGCAAGCTCGACGAGAACAATCTGGTCGCGGGGGCGACCATCGTGGGCGGCGCGAAGCTCGTCGAGTTCCTGTCCGACGGCAGTCCCTGCGTGAGCTACTAGAGGGAGGAGCCAGAAGGAGCGGGCCGTGGACTACGTCGACCGCCACGCGCTGGCCGCGGACGCCCGGTTCGACGGCGGTGACCTCGACTGCGGCAACGGCCTGCTCCTCTTGATCCGGCAGCATATCGACCCCCTGGAGCCCGGCCAGCTCCTGGAGTTCACGTCGACCGAGATCTCGGTCGAGGAGGACGTTCCCGCCTGGTGCCGGCTCACGGGAAACGAGCTCGTGTCCGTGATGCGGCGCGAGCGTCAGCGGAGCTTCCTCGTCTGCAAAGGGCCCCTCGCGGCGCGGGGCGAGCGGCCGGCCGCCGCGCTCGAGCGCCGCGTGTTCGTGACCTCACGGGTGACCGTGCCCGTCCACATCGCCAGGAGCCTGCCGCTTCCCGTCCCGGCGCCGGCGATCCCGCCCCTCGCGGTCATGGGCATCGGCAGCTGGCCGCGGCCCCGCTGGATGCTCACGGCCATGCACGACCACATCGAAGGAAGGCTCTCGGACACGGAGTTCGAGGCGACGGCCGAGGACGCGACCCGCCTCGCCGTTGCCGCCCAGCTTCGCGCCGGCGTGGACGTGGTGACGGACGGCGAGCAGCGCCGCGACAACTACGCGAGCTTCGTCGGGAGCCGGCTCGACAACTGTCAACTCATTCCCCTGACCGATCTCCTGCCCCTGGTCGACGATCCGGAGGAGTTCGAGGCCGAGATGCGCGCGCTGGACGTGCCGGCCAGCCAGGTGCGGCATCCCGCCGTCTTTGGTCCGCTCGGCCGGAGCCGTCCGCTGGCCCTGGCCGAGCTGGAGACGGTCCGCACCGTCACCGACAAACCGGTAAAGGTCGCGCTGCCCGGGCCGTACCTCCTGACCCGCATCATGTGGATGGAGTGCATCTCGGACCGGGCCTATCGGTCGCGCGAGCACCTCGCCGAGGATCTCGTGCGCGTCCTGCGAGAGGAGGTCCACGGTCTCCTGGCGGGCGGGACCGCGCTGGTGCAGCTCGATGAACCCGTGCTCTCCGAGGTGGTGTTCACTGGGGCCAAGAATACGCGGAGCTTCATGTGCGGCGCGCTCAGCGAAAAGGGGGACGCCGCGCACGAGCTCGCCTTCGCTACGGATCTCATCAACCGCGTCACGGCCGGCCTGCCGGCGGCCCGTTTGGCTCTCCACGTCTGCCGGGGCAACTGGACCCGCGACGAGGCCGCCGCCCTGACCGGCGACTACACGCCCCTGCTGCCCGTGTTCGAGCAGCTCACCGTCGGCACGCTCCTGCTCGAGCTCTGCACGCCGCGAGCCGGAGGCCTCGACGTCCTGAAGGTGCTGCCAGCGTCGGTTCGCCTCGGCGTGGGAGTCGTGAACCAGAAGCAGGACCGCATCGAGCCGGTCGCGGAGATCGTTGAGCGCGCGCAGCGAGCCATCGATCTGGTGGGGCCTGAGCGAGTGGTGCTCACCCCCGACTGCGGGTTCGCCACATTCGCCGACAACCCGGTGGCCTCCGCCCGCGTGGCGGAGGCCAAGCTGCGGGCCATCGCCGACGCCGCGGCGGCGCTGCGGGCGCGCGTGTAAGGCGTTCGCGGACGAGCCCTCCCGTTCTGGCAGGTGCTTCTACAAACCTGGGGAATACAAAGGCAACGGAATGGTTGGTCCCTCCAGCGGGATTCGAACCCCGCGTGTTTGGCCTTGAGAGGGCGGAAGCCTAGGCTGTAGTGACGGGCACTTACGATGTGGTTGCCACCGGCGGCCGGCGGCCTCGGGCCGGCTAAGACGCGGTGGGCGCTTCGGCCGGGCTCAGCGGTGTCCGATGAATTGCATTCCGACCTGGACGGCAATACGCTGCTTCACTTAGAAGTCGCCTGTACTTCAGCGGGCTCAGACCGCAACATCTCTCTCCTTCACTAAATCAATTCTTTCGTAGTCACCCGGCACCAGCCCCCGCACCGCGCGCTTGTCCCGGTACTCCTCGACGAGCGGCTGGAGTTTGGCCGGCAGAAGTGTCTTCAGCTCCGCCAGCGCCACACCCTCGAACTTGGCCATGTGGTTTCTCTCTCCCTCTCCCAGTTGATCCGCTGGCCGACTCGTCAATCCGAACCGAATGGGTGGTCGATGATGTAGTGCCAGCTTCCGTCAGGCTGGCGGCGCACCACCTCGGCGCTGCCGTGGGCCATCTCCACCGGCTTGCCGTCCGGCCCCGTGCCCTTGAGCCGCCAGGCGGCGCGCAACAGCGCGATGTCGCCATATCGAACGACATGCTTCGTCTGCAGTTCAACCTTACCTTTCAGCGCGAGAAAGCCCTCGAGTGCCGCGCGGATCGCCTGCGTGCCCCTCACGGGTTCCGCCCCCGGTTGGGGAATCAAGACGGCATCCGATTCATACAGCCCCATCAATCCCTGTAGGTCACCAGCGTTAAACGCCTTCTGAAACAGAGCGTGCGTTTCGACCGGTCCCCGTTCCACCATGGACTGTTCCTCCATCAAGAGCGCGAGCGCCCGAGTTCAGCATCACCTGCTCCCAGTCTTTGGATCACTTGCTTCCAAGAACCTTCACATTCTAGAGGAACCCGATCCGCCCGGCGCCTCCGCCCTCCGCACCGACTTCCAGAATCGCGACCACATACGACCACGGGACGAGAATCTCGAATCCCTCGTGCTTTCTGCCCTCGCCGTCCCAGCTACTATGGGCTCTCGCCACTAAGCCCGCCTGATGGCCCAAGTTCACTACGGCGCATGCGATGGCGAAAGCGGGCGCTCCACGTTCCTGGCCCAATTCCGGATCCAAGAGTTGTCGGCTCCATGAAAACTTTTCGAACCAGGCGCCCTCGACCACAAGCTCTACACGTTCGCCGATCCGGATTGCCATACCTCATACCCCTTGTCGTTGAACCACTTGATTCCAGGAACGTTAGTCAACAGAAAGAGAGCCCCTAAACAAGGGTTCTCTTTGTATTCACCGTGCACACGTCGCCTCATGCCATCGCGCCGCATCTTCAATCGCCAATCCTATCCTCTCGCTCTGGTCCTCTCCTCAAGGCGAACCACCCGCCGGTCAAGGCCTCGTACGCTGTCCTCAAGAGACGCCACCGTTCGAACAAAAGGACCGAGTGCAATCTTGACATCTCGAAGATCGGCACGCATGAGATCCAGAATGGCGACCAGAGCCTTCTACTCCGTCATCAACCTTCCGCTCCAGTCCATCAAACCTTTCACCAAGTGCCAAGAAGTCCTCTTAGGTTAGAGCGGCGAGTCCATCGATCGAATTGATGTTTCGGTCGTTTCATACATCCTCACTGTAGCAACCCAACTCGAATCGTCAGCACTCGGCTACTAACAGGAGTAGAGACGAGACAGAACACGCTGCTTCGACGTGATCCGCCGCCTGGCCTTCCATCTCCGGGCTCCCCTCCGGGCCGCCCGGGCATCCCGGCCACCGGCCCCCTTGGGGTTCCCGGGCGCTCCCACCTACAGCGTCTGCACGACCTGCGCCGGCCAGCTCCGGGCATCCATCTTCGCGTGCCACTCTTTGATCGTGCCGTCCCTGGCGATCACCACGCCGACGCGCTGCGCGCCCTTGTCGGGATCGGCGTTGGCGCCGTAGGCCGTGCCGATCTTCCGATCGGTGTCGCAAATCAGCGAGAAGTTGAAGCGGTACTTGTCGGCGAACGCCTTGTTCTCGGCGGGGGTATCGAAGGAGACGCCGAGGACGACGGCTCCCTTCTTGTCGTACTCCGGCTTAAGGTCGCGAAACCCGCAACCCTCCGCCGTTCACCCCTGTGTGTCGGCCTTCGGAAAGAACCACAGGACGACGGGCTTCCCGGTGAAGTCCGACAGCCGCACGGGCTTGCCGTTGTGATCGCGGCCCACGAAGTCGGGCGCCTTGTCTCCTGGCGTGAGCATGTGGCCTCAGCGTGAGGGGTGCGCGGCACGAGCAGCGCTCGTTCCTGGTCCGTCGATACCACGGATCGGTCACCGAGACCCTGGACTGGACCGGTTTGGCTCGGGAAGAGGCTCCCGAACCAAGACCGATCCATCATGCCCGAATCGGGGCCAGCACCCGGCTGGTCCTCTCGACCGGCCTGCTTTGACTCATCCTCGCGCGGCTCTCGTCGTCAAGCGCTCGCCCGCGCACCCTCCGTGACCACTATCCGATCTTCACCTCAATGGTCTTGGGCTTGGCCTTGCTGTCGTTGGTTAAGTATCTAGGCGATCGCCGGCCAAATCTTGCGCTGCAGGAGGATCACGATGGCCGCCCCGACGAACGCGACACCCGCCGCCGCCACCATCCCCGCTTCCGGAGAGGCCCCCAGGGTCCAGACGATCCCGCCTCCCACGAGGCTCCCGACGAGACCGAGGAAGAGGTCCTCCCGCATCCTGTAGCCTCCGTGTTTCACGACGACCCTGGCCAGCCAGCCGGCCAGCAGCCCTACAAGCACCCACAGCGCAAGCATGACGAGATTGTTCATGACTCGTCCTCCTTCACCGGATTGCGGCTCACCCGCGTCCCGTCCCCTTCGCCGTCTCAACGCGTGGCGCCCTTTGACGGTGGCCGCCCCCGGGATGGACGAGGGCTCAAGGCGCCTCTGGGCAAGGGTGGAGCGGCCGGTATCCGCTCCGCTTGAGATCCTCGATGGCGCGCGCCGCCGGATTCGGATTGCTGCCTGAGGCCACCGGCCATCTCCCGGATGCTAAGCCGGCTTCGTCCCGAAGGACGCCGCCGCCCTCGATGACGTGCTTCAGCTGATCCGTTAGCTGCGAGCGGGCCAGGATCGGGCCGTGGGCATCGACTGGCCGAAGCATCAGGATCCTCCGTACTGTATGACTATAATAGTACAGTAGTACGATTTCGTCAAGAGCGAAAGCCATGTTCATAGCGGCGGCGGAAGCCACGGCGGGGAGTCCTCCCGGCAACCGAGTGCGGGCAGATCCGCGGGGTAGCAACTTGCTCTTCGGGAGGTCAGCCTCGTGCAGCCGGCATCTGGAAGCTGCCGCCACGGCCGATCCGAGCGTGTCCCGAGAGCGGTCCACGGTATCGCGCTTCCCGGCTTGCCGTCGAGGCCCCGTCTGGCGCCGGGAGCGGGCTCTTGGTAGGGTCGGGCGGGGCCACAGCCGGGGGAGTTGGAGGACGACGAAGTGCACCTGGTCGTCGTGCAGCGCCCTCTATGGACGGCTGACGGCGAGGCCATGGGAGGGCGTCACGGTGAGCTGGACCGGCGGCTGCGCGAGCGACGGACGACCGGCCGGTCGGCTGCGGTCGACCGGCGCCGGCGGCATCGACGGCGTCCGCGGCCGAACCCGTGGGGCGTGCTGGGCTTCCACATGGTGCGGCGCCAGGACACGCCTCCGTGAGCCCGGGCCGGCGAGGCCGCGCTGAACGGCCCCTGGCCATCCGCCGGGTCCGGCGCCCACCCCACCCGATCGCCCTGACCACGCCGTCCCAAGCGCTCTACGAGGTCGCGCTCAGTGCGGTCCCCTCGCCGGCGTGGCGCGCCGCCTTTCTCCGGCCGCCGCCCGCGCTGACGCCCGGGCGGTACACGCCGGAGCTCGGCCGCCTGGGGCTCGAGGGCGCCCGGGTCACCTTCCGGACCAGCCCGCCCCATCTCCACCGGTGGCTGCGCCGGATCGACCACTGGATCGAGTATGCCAACTCGGCGGTGGAGGCGTGACCGACGCCTGGCTTCGTGCGGGCAGCGAGTCTTGACAGTGAACTGAGGGTTCAGATGCCGATCCCCGCGAGGTGCCCACCAAGGACAAGATGTACATCTGGGTGGACGCCTATGCGCGTTGGCGCATCGTCGACCCCCTGCGCTCTTATCAGGCCGTGGGCGAGGAGCGCGGGGCGCAGAGGCGACTGGACGACGTCATCCACGGTCAGACGCTCAACGCCGTGGCGTCGTTCAACCTCATCGAACTGGTCCGCTCCAGCGAGCGGCCCTTCCAGATCACCGAGGAGCTGGAGGGGATCGGCGCCGCCGAGGCCATGGCCAAGATCATGTCGGGCTGCAAGAAGATCGCCCAGATCGTCCTGAAGAGAGCCGCGGAGATGACGCGCCCCCATGCCATCGAGCTGGAAGACGTGCGCTTCCGTCGGATCAACTACGTGGAGACGGTGCAGCAGAAGGTCTTCGAGCGGATGATCTCGGAGCGGAAGCGGATCGCGGAGCGCAGCCGCTCCGAGGGCCAGGGCCGCGCCGCCGAGATCGCGGGCAGAAAGAGCGCGACATGCTGGCCGCCTCGTCGGTCGGCCACAAGACCGCGCAGGAGGTGAAGGGCGCGGCCGACGCCCCAAGGCCACCGCCATTTACGCTCGCGCCTACAACAAGGACCCGAACTTCTACCAGTTCTGGAAGGCGATGGAGACGTTGAACAGCAGCCTGGACGAGAAGACCTGGCTCATCCTCTCCACCGATTCGGAGCTGCTCAAGTACCTGAAAGGCAGCGGCGGGCACTGACCGCTCACCTCTCCACGGAGATCATGAGGGCACGGCGCGTGACTCCCGGCGCCTAAAGGTTGTCCTTCGCCAACACTCCGTCCGCCGGATAAACGGTTGATGCGTCGGGGCCCGATCCGGAGACACTCGTCGTCCCATGACCCGCTCCACCTCATTCGCCGCAGAGGAACGGCAGAGTCGGAGCAGCTGTCACGCCGCCCCCGGCGGTGTTGAGCCGGGGTATCTTTGTCACTACTTTAGCAACTCCGGATGTAGGCTGATCAGGTCGTTATGGGCCATCCCCACGGCCAGCTCGCCACCCGTCGCCACGAGCTCGTCGTGTGGGAAGGCCCGAGCCGCTCGCTGCACTTCGACCTCCAGCGTGTGGGCCAGCCAGTCGGCTAGCCTCAGATTGGGCCCCGCGGCGACGGTATACCACCGCTGCCCATCGAGCTCCGCCGACGCCACCTGTACGTAGACAATCATCCTCGCTGCCCCTGTCGCATCTCTAGAACGCGGCCTCGCCGAGAATCTTGACCTCGATCATCTGGCGCCCCAGCTCCTGGGCCACGAGGTACGCGGCATAGTCGTCATACATCACGAGGGCCCCGCTCTCGTCACGGTAGACGTGCCACACCAGGGCTCCCGCCAAGACGCGCTGGACGATGGCCGCGTGGAGCGAGGGTTCCTCGCGGAGCGATGCTCGGACGCGATGGAGGGTCTGCGGGTGATGCACTCGGAGCGACGCGAGCGGGACCGTGGCCCCGACGACAGACACGGTCCCCTGAATCAGACCGACCTCGAGCGCCACCAGACGGTCATCGCGGGGCGAGTTGAGATGGGGCGGCGCCGCAAGGTTCTTGACGGCAATCCTTCCCGCCGTCCGATGCTGCGGCTTCTCAGGCCGACGCTTCCGACGCATGAGGTCCCTGCTTTCCCATGACGTTCACTCCAACAGCGCCGTCCCCGGCACGCCGAGGGATCATCTGACCAGGTCCTCGACCTTGATCCGAAGCGCCCTTGCGAGGCTGTTCAAGGTGCTCAACGGCGGGTCGCTACGGCCGAGAGGCGACGCCCGCTCGAGAGTCTCCGTGGGCCGTCGACGCCGATCAACACACCGCGATCGGCCTCGACGGCAGACGGCCCCCGGAGGCGAAATGCCCCCGGAGGCCGTCGGAATCGCCGGATGCTCTGGCCAGCGGTTAGAAGTCGCCGCCGCCCATGCCCCCCATGCCGCCGCCATGCGGCATGGCCGGCATGGCCCCCTTCTCTTCCGGAATGTCCGTGATCAGTGCCTCGGTCGTCAGGAGGAGCGACGCGATTGAGGCGGCGTTCTGCAGCGCGATCCGCTCCACCTTGGTCGGGTCGATGATCCCGGCGTGCATCATGTCCACGTACTCGTTCTTCTCGGCATCGAAGCCGTACGCCAGCTCCTTGGCAGCCTTCACTTTCTCGACTACCACGGAGCCCTCCAGCCCCGCGTTCTCCACGATCCGCCGGATCGGCTCCTCCAGCGCCCGCCGCACGATCTGGGCACCGGTCGCCTCGTCCCCCGCCAGCTTCAAGTGGTCGAGCGCCTTCGCGGCGCGGAGTAGCGCCACCCCGCCGCCCGGCACGATGCCCTCTTCCACGGCCGCCCGCGTCGCGTTGAGGGCATCCTCCACGCGCGCCTTCTTCTCCTTCATCTCGGTCTCGGTCGCGGCGCCCACCTTGATGACGGCGACGCCGCCGGCGAGCTTGGCCAGCCGCTCCTGGAGCTTCTCCTTGTCGTAGTCCGAGGTGGTCTCCTCGATCTGCGCCCGGATCTGCTTGATCCGCCCCTCGATCTCCTTGGTCGACCCCGCGCCGTCGATGAGCGTGGTGTTATCCTTGTCCACGATCACCTTCTTGGCCTTCCCGAGATCCTCCAGCTTGATGTTCTCCAGCTTGATGCCGAGGTCCTCAGTAATCGCCTTGCCGCCGGTCAGGGTCGCGATGTCCTGCAGCATGGCCTTCCGGCGATCCCCAAAGCCCGGCGCCTTGACGGCGCAGCAGGACAGGGTGCCTCGAAGCTTGTTGACCACGAGCGTGGCCAGGGCCTCCCCCTCGACCTCCTCCGCGATGATCAGGAAGGGCTTGCCCGCCCGCGCCACCTGCTCCAGCAGCGGGAGCATGTCTTTCATCACGCTGAGCTTCTTCTCGTAGATGAGGATGAGGGAGTCCTCGAGGACGGCCTCCATCCGCTCCGGGTCCGTGACGAAGTACGGCGAAAGGTAGCCCCGGTCGAACTGCATCCCCTCGACGACCTCCAGGGTGGTCTCCATCGCCTTGGCCTCTTCGACGGTGATCACCCCGTCCTTACCGACCTTCTCCATGGCCTCGGCGATCAGGTTCCCGATCGTCTTGTCATTGTTGGCGGCGATGGTCGCGACCTGGGCGATCTCCTTCTTGTCCTTCGTCGACTTCGTCATCTGCTTCAGTTCGACAACGACATTCTCGACCGCCTGCTCGATGCCGCGCTTGAGCCCCATCGGGTTCGCCCCCGCGGTCACGTTCTTGAGGCCCTCGCGGAAAATCGCCTGGGCGAGCACGGTCGCCGTCGTCGTGCCGTCGCCGGCGATGTCGGAGGTCTTCGAGGCGACCTCCTTCAGCATCTGAGCGCCCATGTTCTCGTAGGGGTCCTTCAACTCGACTTCCTTGGCCACGGTGACGCCGTCCTTGGTGATGGTCGGGCTGCCGTACTTCTTGTCGAGGACCACGTTCCGGCCCTTGGGGCCCAGCGTGGCTTTGACGGCGTGCGCCATGATGTTGACACCGCGCAGGAGCGCCGCACGGGCTTCCTCGTTGAACAGGAGTTGCTTGGCCATGGTCTGTATCCTTCCTCCCGAGTGTGTACGAATGGGGTGACCGGGGCGAGGCCGCGAGGGTCACGCGCTCAGGATGCCGAGCACGTCCTCCTCCCTCATCGTGAGGTACTCCTGGCCGTCCAGCTTGACCTCGCTCCCGGAGTACTTGCCGAAGAGGATCCGATCCCCCGCCTTGACGTCGAGCGGGATCTTCCGGCCCTCCTCGGTCACCTTGCCGGTGCCGACCGCGATGACCTTGCCCTCCTGGGGCTTTTCCTTGGCGGAGTCGGGGATGATGATGCTCCCGTGCTTCTCGTCCCCCTCCGCGAGACGCTTGACGAGAATGCGGTCATGGAGCGGGCGCAGCGTGGTCTTCGTGACCGGGGTCATCGGAGTCTTCACTACCTGGGTCGTCGGAGTCTTCAGTGCCTGAGCCATGGTTCGGGACCTCCCTCTTCGCGATGGTGTATGAGCGCGGCGAGTTGGTGCGTCGATCGGTCCCTAGTGTATCATTAAACTAGTACAGTAATACAATCGCGATCACGGCTGGGCGCCGAGGGTCAGCCGGTCACAGGAGGGGAGCGGCGGCAGTGCGGGGGCGTTTGGGCTTGACTCACAAGCGTGGCGGCCTCCCGCAGGAGCAGGCGTGGCCGAGCGTCCGGGCGCTGGCCGATTCTCCGGGAGGCGATCCCACTGCGGTGACGCGCGCCATCGAGGATCTCAAGCGAAGCGGGTACCGGCCGCTCCGCCCCCCGTCCGGCGGCGCCGCAGCCCGCGCCGCAGCCCTTGTCCAGCCCAGGAACGCCTCCGGGCCCACGCGCCACGAGGTAGCCGGCGAAGCAGACAGCATGCTGAAGGACTTAACCGGCCAGACGTGCGCTGAAGGCGACGGTCGGTCCGTCATTGAGCTCGAGGCGGTTGCCTGCCAACGGCGGATCCCCACGGGCTGATTCTCGTGCGCCTCCATCATCGTCGTGGTGGACGAGCGGTTCCCGAGCGGAGTCCAGGCCGGCGATGAACTGGACGGATCCGCCCCCTAAGCCGACGTTGTACCTGAATGGAACCAAGGACGCACGCTGGGCAAGGGGCCTTCTCGAGAAGTATGCGATCGACTTCGAGGAGCGTCACACACCCGAGCCGTTCGTGTCCCTCCGCTGGAACGGGACGACCTATACCGATCTCTTTGGCATCGCAGACTTTCTAATGTTCGTCGGACGACTGTCGCTGCCGGGGATGCGAACGCGGGACCGAACGGATGACGGTGAGCGCCCTGGTTCCCGGATACCTGTCCTTCGCCAAAACCCCGTCCGGCAACGCGGGGCTTCGAGTTCGGCTCGGCGGCCTGGCAGCACGGGGAAGGAGGACTCTGCGCGGCCGGAAAGCGTCGCGCCATGCCAGCTGCGCTCCCTGCGTGAGACCCTTACGCGCCCAGGCGAGCGTCGAGCAACGGCCTATCCACCGCGCGGGGCGATCGCCACAGGATGTCGGCTAAGCGATTGTAAACATTGGGGGGTTGGCGCGCCTGGGGGGACTCGAACCCCCGGCATCCGGCTTAGAAGACGGCGCCCCTAGCCTGTTCCGGCGAGGACTTAGCGGATCGGCGCTACGATCTTCACTACGAAACGACCCCTGGACAATGGGGCGTCGTCGGCTGCGAACTCCCGCTCGAGCTCCGCCCCCAGCCCCGTTACGGGTTTCTGGTTCCTGCCCCGGCAGGAGGGCCTCCCGCTGAACACGTCAGCCTTCATTGGACGCATGGATCGAACCCGTGTTTCGGCCTTGAGAGGATTGTGTCATGGTCTGCTGCGACGCGGACTTACGGGGCGGTTGCCACCAGTGGTTGCCATCCCGCCTTCGAGTTCCCACTAGGACGACTTCCAAGCGCCTGCGGTGTCAGGGCTTCGGCATCGCGCGCTCCCAGAAGCGGATGGCCGCGCGAACCCAGCCCTCGGCGCTCGTGCCCGTGCCGAGCCCGAAGCCGTGGCCCACATTCGGGTAGCGTTGGAACGCGACCGTGGTGCCCTGCCCGCGCAGGCGATCCGCGCGCCGCTCCATCACGGACGGCGGGGCGATCGCATCCTGCTCGCCGACGACCACGAAGGTCGGCGGCTCATCGGAGGCAACCTCCGAATGACCGGTGTAGGCCAGCACGACGGCCGCAGGCCGGGGCAGTTCGCCGCCGCCGAAGCGGGCCACCCCGTGCGAGCCGATGGCCGCCGCCATCCGCGCGCCTGCGGAACTGCCCCACAGCGAATAGTGCGCCGTGCCGATGCCCAGACGGCCGGCCGGCGACGGCCGCGAACCCCAAGCGCCGCGCCAGCCCCGGTAGGGGTCCCTTAGCCTCGTCCCGCGTCGATGACTTGATGCTCGAGCCGATGCTCACAAGCATTGCTGCTGGGCCCGGCGAGGCCCGCCCAGTGCCGTCCTTGACACTGCCCGCGCCGGCCGCGCACCATCGAGGTCGAGTGGGTCAGAGCTTCCTTCGTCCGCCAGCCCCCTAGGGAAACGGCCGAAGGGGCCATTGTGTCCACTACTCTCACACCGTGAGCGTACGCTCGCGTCGAACTCGGTCAGGGAGGGAACGGGATGCCGAAGTCTCGAGCCGAACGAGCGCGGGGGCGCGGTAAGACGCCGACGAAGCGGGCGCAGAGAGGCGCGCAGAAGGTCGCCCGCCAGGACCCCGAGACCGGCGTCACGAGCCGCGCGCGCAAGCGGAAGCAGGGTGGAGAGACGGTCCCCGATCCGCGGTACGGCGGCCGCCCGGGACGAGAGAACTCCAAGTGGCGTCCGCCGCAGGAAACGATGAGTCCCAGACAGAAAAAAGCCGCGCGCAAGGCAAGCTAGCTGCGCGGCGGCTGAGCGAGAATCGGGGCATGGCCACGCCGTCCCCGGAGAAGCGGGCCGCCGAGTTGCGCGAGCAGATCGAGAAGGCGAACTACGAGTACCACGTCCTCGATCAGCCGACGATCGCCGACCAGGCGTACGACGCGCTCATGCGGGAGCTCCAGGACCTCGAGGCAGCACCCGGAGCTCGTCACGCCGGACTCGCCGACACAGCGGGTCGGCGCGCCGCCCTTGAACCGCTTCGCGCCGGTCGAACACGCCCATCCGATGCTGTCGCTGTCCAACGCCTTCCGACGAGGCGGCGTTCCGAGCGTTCGACCAGCGCGTCAGGAAGGGCCTCGGCCGCGAGGACGTCGGGTATGTGTGTGAGCTGAAGATAGACGGGCTGGCGATCAACCTCACCTATCAGGACGGCCGGTTCGTGCAGGGGGCGACGCGCGGCGACGGCTCGGTGGGTGAGGACGTGACCCGAACCTGCGGACGATCAAGTCGATCCCGCTCACTTTCCGCGAGAAGGCCGCCGACCGCGTCGGCGTGCGCGGCGAGGTGTACCTGCCGACGGCCTCGTTCGAGGCGACGAACAAGGAGCACGCCGAGCGCGCGAACGGGTCTTCGCGAATCCCCGCAACGCCGTCGCCTCCCGTCGCCAAGAGCTCGTCGTGTGGGATGGCCCGAGCTGCTCGCTCCCCCGTCAGTTTATGTGCGGACTCGCGGTACCAATGGCGCCGCCGACGGATCCGAGCGCTCGGCGCGCGCAGGATAGCTCATTTTCATGCAGCCGGGTGGGCCCTCGGGGCCATGAACGCTTATGTCTCCTACGATCCACCATCGCCGGTAACCTGTGGCAGATGATGCAGGACGTCGAGATGGTCGGGCGAGACCTCACGTTCCGAGATCAGACCGCGGCGCCCACGCCGAAGATCTCTCGACTGACCGTCGCCGAGCCCGCCGCCGTCCACGAACTTCCGGGACCGGCCCCCCTCCCGGCCAGACGCCCCTTCAGGCGTAGGCAAGTGTCGGGAATAGGCATCCTCCGGGCACCGTATTAGAGGGTAGACAAGGGCAGCCACGTGGACGACGCGGTCCAATTTCAAGAGCTGGCCCTCAAGTACCTGGATTCGTTGTATAACTACGGCCGCTTGCTGACGCGGGACGACACGGAGGCGGAGGATCTACTCCAGGAGACCTTCCTCCGGGGGTTCCGGCACCGGGCGGCGCTCGATCCTGCCCTCAATCCCAAGGCCTGGCTGTTCCGCATCATGCGGAACGCCCACATCGATCGCTGCCGAGGCCGGTCAGCCCGCCCCAGCGAGGTGGCGCTCTCGAACGGCGATGGTTCGGAGCCGGGAGGCGTCGAAGCCGCGGAGCTCCACCCCGGACTCTTCGATCCCGAGGAGATCCTCCTCCGCCGGGTGGCCATTGCGGAGGTGCGGGAGGCCATACGCCAGCTGCCCCCGATCCTCCGGGAGGCCGTCGAGCTGCGGGACATCGAGGGCCTGTCGTACCGGGAGATCGCCGCGGTGATCGGCCGGCCGATCGGCACGGTGATGTCCCGCCTGGCGAGGGGCCGGAGCCAGCTACGCGCGGCGCTCCAGGCCCATCACGATCCCATCCCCCCGGAGCGATCCCGTGGCGTGTGAGACTCCCCTCAGCGAGTATCTCGACGGCGAGCTCGGCGGCGAGATGCGCCGGCGGCTGGAGGCGCACCTCCAGGACTGCGCCGAGTGCCGGCGCCGGGTCGAGCTGGAGCAGGCCTTCCACGAGATCTACATCGCGCCCCTCCGGCCGGACGAGGCCCCCCCGGCCGTCCGCGACCGGATGACGGGTCTCCTCGCCGGGCTTGCGGGCGGAAGGCGCCGGCGGTTCACGACGCCCAGGCTCGGGCGGCGGGCCGCGGTGGCCGCGGTGATGGCAGGCCTGATCGCCGCGGGCGCGGGCGCCGTCCTGCTGGTCGGCGGGAGCCAGAGGGCCGCCGCCGCGTCCCTGGTCCGACTGGCCGATGCCTCGGTCGAGCAGCACCAGAAGCTCGCTCGCGGCGTGCTGCCGCTCGACATCACCGGGGTGTCTCCCAAGGAAGCGGAGCGCTGGTTCGGCCAGAAGCTCGACTTCAACGTCCGGTTGCCCGACCTCAGCCGGGAGAACCTGACGTTCAAGGGGGGACGGCTCTCGCATCTGGAAGGCTTCGACGTCGCGGCCCTCGAGTATCAGCTGGATCAGCAGGGTGTGTCGCTCTTCATCATGCCGGCCGAGCAGTACGAACGGCTCGGCCTCCGCCCCGAGCCGCGATTCAAGATGATCAACCGCAACGGCTACGACGTCATCGTCTGGGCGAGCCACGGTGTGGCGTACACGCTGGTCTCGGAGATCGGCGGACGTTCCTGCGCCGTGTGCCACGCGCCCGAAGAGAAGCTCGACGTCACCCTGAAACCCGAGGTTCACCCCGCTCGGTGAGTCGCCCCGGCGTGGGGTGGGCCGCCATCGACGCACGGGAGAGATGGTCATGAGACTCGCGACCCGCTGGCTGATGCTCCTGGTCCCTGTGGCGCTGCTCGCCGCGCCGGGGTGGGTGTTCTCGGTGGGCGCCTACGACGCGGTGCAGGTGACCGACGGCGGTACCATCCAGGGCAAGGTCACGTTCCCGGGGAGCTCCACCTCCCAAGAAGAAGATCATCCCGACCAAGGACCGCGAGGCCTGCGGGAGCTCGCCCCGTGACGTGGACCAGATCATGGTGGGCTCGGACAAGACGGTCCAGGAGGCGCTCGTCTACCTCCAGAAGGTGGACAAGGGCAAGGCCTGGGAGAAGCCGGGGAAACCACCCGAGATCAACAACGTCAAGTGTGACTTTCAGCCGCACGTCCAGATCATCCCCGTGGGCGACATCGAGATCGTGAACTCCGACCCTGTGCTTCACAACACGCACGGGTTCCTGGATAAGCTGACGGTCTTCAACGTGGCGCTGCCGAACCAGGACCAGCGGATCAAGCGGCCCCTCAGGAAGTCGGGGCTGGTCCGGGTGGAGTGCGACGCCCACGGGTGGATGCTCGGCTGGATCCTCGTCGCCGAGAACCCTTACTACGGCGTGACGGGCAAGGACGGTGCGTTCGCCATCAAGGACGTGCCCCCCGGTGCCTACACGCTGGTGGTCTGGCAGGAATTCACCGGCCCCGTCGAGGTGCCGGTGACCGTCAAGGGGAAGGAGGTGGTGACGGTTCCGGTCGAGCTGAAGAAGAAGTAGCCGCGAGCGCGCGACCAGCAGTTCGGAAAGGAGGCGGCTGACGTGGAACTCCATGATCAAGTCGACCGGCTGCGAGCCCGGGCCATGACGGCCTGGTGGCGGAAGGTGGGAAGATCCGCCGACCTGGCCCGGACCCGACGCGAGATGCATGTCACGCTGAATCAACCGGACGAGCGCCCCACCCCTCCGGTCCAGATCTCCCGGCGGACGTTCATCCACCGGTCGGTGCTGGCGGGGGCGGCGGGCGCCGCGACCTACGGCTGGTTCCCCCTCATCAACACCCTCGACTTCGCCTACGGGCAGCAAGCGCCGTTCCGGTTCGCCTGGGTGTCCGACAATCACCTCTACCCGAAGGACGTCAACACCCGGTTCGTGGAGAAGACGGTCCGGGCGTTCAAGGAAGTCCAGGCGATGAGCCCGGCCGCTGACTTCATGATCCACGGTGGGGACCTGGCCCAGCTCGGCGATCCGGTCGAGCTGGATCTCGGCGCGGACCTCCTCAAGGAAGTGACGATCCGGAAGGTGTTCATTCCCGGGGAGCACGACTGGTACCTCGACATGGGCCAGAAGTGGACCGCCCTCTTCGGCCAGCCCAACTGGACGTTCGACCACAAGGGCGTCCGGTTCGTGGGGCTGGACACCGTGACGCGCGGGCCGGACTACTGGACGGCGAAGAAGATGACGCCCAAGGAGCGCATGGGCCACATGGCGACGCTCGACGGCTCGGTCGCCGGAGCCTGGGCTGGGGTCGGCCGGGACCAGATGGAATGGCTGAACCGAACCCTCTCCAACTGGCCGAAGGACAATCCGATCATCATCTTCAGCCACAACCCGCTCTACGAGTACTACCCGCCGTGGAACTTCTGGGTGCGGGACTGGCGAGAGCTCCACGAGGTCCTGAAGCCCTTCGGCAACGTCACCAACGTCCACGGTCACACGCACCAGGTCCTCTACAACGAGGTCGGCAAGATGCGCTCGATCGGCATGCTCGCGACCTCCTGGCCGTGGCCCTACGCGCCGGAGGGCGTGCCAACCCTCACGAAGTGCATGGTGCGCGGCGACCCCGGCGACCACTTCGACGCGGTGGGCTGGTCCCAGTTGTCAGTGGGGAACCGCGTCGAGAACGAGTACATGCTGTGGCGGAAGAAGGAGCACACCTTCGCCGACGCGGCGGTGGATTCGGGCTGCGGCGACAACGTCAACCAGGTGCTCCGCCCGCGCATGGCCGACCAGGAGTGGGTCTATCTCGGGGGCTACAAGTGAGCCGCCCTGAATGGCCGAAAGGGGGACGCCCGATGACGCGACGCCCATCTCTCGCGTGGTTCGGCCTGTGCCTTGGGCTCGGTCTCGCGGTGGGACTCCTCGCCGGGACCGACCGAGCGCTGGCACATAAGGAGAAGCACACTCCCGAGCAGCTCAAGGCCTTCGAGGAGGTCTTCATGGAGCAGGTCAAGATCGGTGACCTGCTCTTCCACGGGGACGGCGCGACCGAGAAGCAGCTGGGTATCACGCTGTCGAAGACGGCCATGGCGTGCGCCATGTGCCACCCGTTCGCGTCGGACACGCACCCTCATGAATTCCCGAAGTTCCAGGAACAGATGAACGCCTTCGCAACGCTCCGGGACATGATCAACTGGTGCATCGAGAAGCCGAACGAAGGGGTCAAGATCGACGAGACCAGCCCGGCGATGAAGGCGCTCGAGGCCTACATCTACTGGTCGAACAAGAACTCGAAGCTCGACCCCGGCAGGCACTGAGGTCCGTGAGCGAATCGATACCCGCACTCCGCCCCCCCTTCCCTCGGTCGCGTGGGGAGGAGGGGCAGGGCGGGTGGCGGGGTGTGCCGGATTGGAACCGTCCAGGAGCCCCACGGCCGTCTGGCCTATCCCGGCGCCGTCTGCTGAGCCTGGCCACGGCAGCCGTGGGGCTTCTGGGCGGGGGGGACATCGGAAGCGCCTGGGCCGGCCCTCCGCCCCGTCGCTGGAGCGTCGAGATCATCGGGCGCTCTCGGCCTTCGAGCGCCTCCACTTTCCCGCACTCGGGCTTCCCGTGGTGACGACGAACGGGGACCGAGTGCCCATCACGATCGAGATGACCCATCCGATGGAACCGGGTCACCACGTCACCAAGGTCACCGTCGTGAACGAGCGCGACCCCGTTCCGCTGAAGGGGGTCTTCGAGCTCACGCCCGCCAATGGACTGGTGCACCTCGCCTTCCAGGCGAGGATCGACGAGGGCCGCTCCGAGGTCGCGGTGACCGCGGAGTGCAACCTGCATGGCGCCTGGACCAGCATCGGCGCGGTCCGCGTCGCGGACGGGGCCGGCGGGTGCTCCGATCCGGGGCCCTCCAAGGCCCGGAGCGCCTCCACCGAGATCCTCCCGCCGCGCCTCCGCTTGCCGGGCCTCGTGCGGACCGGGCGGGTCCGTTCCGACGAGGTGCTGGAGGCTCAGCTCCTCATGCGGCATCCGAATCGCACCGGGCTGGTCCGGCGGGACGGCAAATTCGTGGCCGAGGCGGAGCCGTTTCACCTCCGCGAGCTCGAGGTGTTCTACCGGGAGGCGCGTGTGAGCCGGTTCCTCTTCACGTCGGCCCTGAGCGACGACCCCCTGATCACCTTCCGCCTCCGGGCGGGGCAGGGGGGGGTGCTGCGGGCCTCGCTCGCGAACACGCGGGGCCAGCGCTTCGAGGCGCTGACGCGCGTCGAGGTGTCCTGACGGCCATGACGGCGGCCGTCCCCGTGAGTGCCGCCGCGCGGGCCAACGACGACCTGATCGACGTGCGATTGATCCGCGCCTGGCTCCTGTGGGGCTTCTTCTGGCTCATGTTCGCGCCGACCATCGGTGTCCTCATCTCGACGAAATTCAACTATCCGGATTTCCTGGGGACGTCGGCGTGGTCGACCTTCGGGCGGCTCCGCCCGGTCCACGTCAACGGCGTGATCTTCGGCGCCTTCTCGACGCTGTTCATGGGCCTGACGTACTACATCACCCCGCGTCTCTGCGGCGTCCCCGTCTGGAACGGGCACTGGGGCTATCCCGTCCTCTGGGTCTGGAACCTGAACCTGGCGGCCGCGTTCATCGGGGTGTCGTTCCTCGGCGGGAACCGCGGCTGGGAGGCGGGCGAGCTCCCCCTGGCCAGCGTCCTGGTCCTGACGGTGATCATGTTCGCGGTCACCGTCCAGATCCTGATGACGATCGCCCGCCGGCGAGAGACGCCGCTCTACGTCAGCCTCTGGTACCTGATCGGAGCCCTCGTCTGGACGAGCATCAACCTCGTGCTCCTGATCATCGGGCCCTACCACACGGTGCCGGGCATCAACAACGCCGCGCTCCACGGCCTCTACATCCACTACGTCGTGGGCCTCTGGATCACGCCTGCCGGCTACGTCCTCATCTACTTCTTCCTGCCGGCCTCGATCCGAGCCCCGATCTACAGTCACCGGCTGTCCCTGATCGGCTTCTGGTCGCTCGCCTTCTTCTACCCGTTCGTCGGGATCCACCACTACCTGTTCAGCCCGATCGCCGACTGGGCGGAGACCATCGCCATCGTGTCGTCGATGATGCTGATCATCCCGGTGTGGACGGTGCTCCAGAACTTCTTCGGCACCATGCTCGGCCACTGGCAGGGCTTCGGCCGGAACCTGCCGGCCAAGTTCCTGATCATGGGGTCGATCATGTACCTCATCGGCTGCTTCCAGGGATCGACGGAGGCGCTCCGGTCGATCCAGGAGCCCACCCACTTCACAGACTTCGTCATTTCCCACTCCCACCTCACCGTGTTCGGGACGTTCGTGGTCTGGGCGATCGGCGGCTCCGTGTACGTGTGGCCGAAGCTCTGGGGCCGCGAGCTCTGGAGTTTCCGCCTCGGGAACTGGAGCTTCTGGCTGATCACGCTCGGGATCTCCACGATGGGCCTCGTGCTGACCGCCCAGGGCCTCCAGCAAGGCTACATGCTGATGGCGCGGGCCGAGTGGGTGGATACCGTCGTCACGATGAAGCCTTTCTGGCTGGTGCGGACCCTGTCGGGGATCTCGATGGACGTGGGGATCTCGCTCCTCGTCTACAACTTCATGCGGACGGCGCTCGAGCCGGGACCGGTTCCGACCGAGCGCGGCGTCGCGGTGCGGGGCGAGAGCCCGGCGAGGGCGTGAGGTGAAGGCCTACGTCCTCGGCGCCGGGTTCGTCTGCATCTCGCTGGCGATCTTCGTCCAGGGCATCCTCCCCATCGCGATCCCGGAGTCTCGCGAGACGCGCGCGACGCGGGCGGTGCGCACGGAGCTGGGCGAGGTCAAGTGGGTCTGGTACGAGTCGTCGCCCTACACCCCGCTCGAGCAGGTCGGCCGGAGCGTGTATCAGCGGGAAGGCTGCTGGTACTGTCACAGCCAGTACGTGCGCCCGGTCACCGGGGAGGACATGCGCTGGGGCCCGGTGTCCCAGGTCGGCGAGTATGCCCACGACTGGCCGCATCTCCTGTCGACGCGCCGGATCGGGCCCGACCTCACGCGCGTGGGGCTGAAGTACGGGGACGCCTGGCACTACGCTCACCACTGGGTTCCGACGGCGCTGGTTCCGGATTCCGTGATGCCGAGCTTCCGGTGGCTCTACCAGACGGCGCAGGTCGCCGTCGTCGAGAAGGATGGGGAGCCCGCGCTGGCGGACAGCCCCGCGCTTCGGAGCCTGTTCACTGGATCGGCGGACCGGCTCCTGCCCCTTCATCCGAGCCCCGACGGGCTAGCCTTCTCCCGTCGGACGGATGGGACGCCCGTCCTCGACGTGAAGAACCTGCCCGAACCCTACGACAAGCTCGACGCCTGGAAGGGGAAGACCCTCACCGTGGTGGTGCCGACCGAGGAAATGCGCGGACTGGTCGCCTACATCCAGAAGCTCGGCACCAATCGCGGGGCGTGGCGTGACGTCTTCGAGCCCCAGACCCTGTCGGCGAGCGTCATGACCATCCCGCGGACCCAGGAGCAGGAGGTGCGGGGGAAGGCCGTGTACGAGCGCCGCTGCGTGGGCTGCCACGGGCCGAAGGGCGACGGGAACGGTCCGGTGGCGACCTTCCTCGATCCCCGGCCCCGGGACTTCCGCCTCGGAGCCTTCAAGTTCCGCACGACCCCCTCGGGCTCCTTGCCGACGGACGGGGATCTCTACCGCACCCTGACTCGGGGCCTCCGGTACACGGCCATGCCCACCTGGCACGAGCTGCCCGAGAAGGACCGGATCTCGGTCGTCAGCTACATCAAAACCTTCTCCAAGCGCTGGACTGAGGAGAAGCCCGAGCCCCCGATTCCGATCGGCGATCCGCCCAAGGCGACGCCGGAGCTGGTGGCGCAGGGGAAGGACCTCTACGCCAAGGCCAAGTGCCTGCAGTGCCACGGTCAGGGCGGCAAGGGCGACGGCCCGTCGGCGGGCGAGCTCAAGGACGACTGGGGATTCAAGATCCTTCCGATCGACTTCACCCGCGGTCAGTTCAAGGGTGGTGCGGACGTTCGCGACGTCTTCCGGACCATGACGGCGGGGCTCGACGGGACACCGATGCCCTCGTTCGCCGACTCGATGAGCGAGGCCGAGCGCTGGGCGATCAGCTACTACGTGCTGTCGTTCTCGGCGTTCAACGACCCGCTCACCGGTGAGAAGCTGAAGCTCGATCCGGCGACCCGCGCCCTGTTGAACGACGCCGCCGGCGAGGCGTACCAGAGCTCCCGGCTCGCCCTCGACCCGTCCGCGCCGACCGAGACCGCGCCCAAGACGCTGGTCCGTTTCCACAAGGGCATGGCGGGCGAAGGGCGCTGACGCCCGCGGGGCGGAACCAGGGGAGCGAGGAGGATCGATGCGGGAGCTGGTGGCGCTCCTCGCCGGGGAGTTCGTGGTCTCCATCTTCATGGGGTTGGCGGCGCTGTGTCTCTTCCTCTGGGCGGCGATGTCCGGGCTCTTGACCGACGTCGAGGCGGTGAAGTACCAGGTGCTGAGGAGCGAGGGGATCGACGATGACGGATCATGGTGAGGCGCCCGATCGCGAGCACGTCATCGCGGAGCACGAGCGCCGCCGCGGCCACATCGAGGAGTACGGCGGGGGAGAGATCCGCGCCTACCACGGTCTCGTGAACAAGTGGCTCCTGGCGGTATACGTGATCCTGGGCGTGTGGGGCGTCTACTACCTCGTCCGGTACTGGGGCGGGCTCGGCCCCGGCCTCGCGCGATGACGGCCGTTCGTCTGGTCCTCGCGCTCGCGCTGCTGAATCTGCTCATCCTCCTCGGCGACGCTCTCTACAACGTCCTCGGGGGCTTTACCCCGCTCCTTCGGTAGAGGACGCCGTGTCGGGCATCGAGAAGCTCGCCTTCGGACTCTTCCTCGGCGGCACCGTGATCTTCTTCGTCTGGGTGGCCATCCTGGCGATCCGGAAGTAGTCCGCCCCGATCGGTCCCGTCGCGGTCGCTCGAGCTGCGCCCTTCACAGCTCCGAGGCGCGGCCCACACGACGCCCAGGGTAGACTGGCTTTGACCAGTCCGAGGGAGGGATTGCGTGGGGTCAGGATGGGGAGTGTTGCCGCTCCGGATCGTGGTGGGGCTCGTGTTCGTTGTTCACGGCGCGCAGAAGCTCTTCGGTTTCGGGCTGGCCGGCACCGCCGGGTTCCTCGGTAACCTCGGGATTCCGCTGCCGACGATCGCGGACGGGGCTCTGATCGCGGTCGAGCTTCTCGGAGGCCTCGCCCCTGCTGCTCGGGGTCGGGACGCGAATCGTCGCCGCCGCCCTGGCGGTCGACATGCTCGTGGCGATCCTGACCGTCCACGTGCGCGGCGGATTCTTCGTCCCGGACGGGATCGAGTTCGTGCTGACCCTGTTCGGCGCGTGCCTCGGGCTGGTGGCCCTCGACGCGGGCCCGTGCTCGATCGACGGGGCGAGAGGGCGCGAGAGCTAGACCGGGCGGAAAATGTCCGGCGGTCAGCTGCCCGCCTGGCGGAGGTGTCCCGGTTAGAAAGCTCATCGGCACTGCTCACGCCGCCGCGACGCTCGGTGCACACGTCCGGACCTACCGCCACTGGTGGACTGGGATCAACGAGCGACCGGCGAAACCCGCGAGGGCACGGCACTGAGCCGCTAGGCCTACCGGGACAGGTCCGCAATCTGGCGGGTCCGCGAGCGAGACCCGCGGACGCACCGGGTCGCGAGCAGGCGACGCGCTGGTAACGGTGATGAAGCCCGCCGACCAGAGGAATCGCCGCAATCCGGCCCCGTGAAGATGGTTGGACGTCCCGCGGCTGCGGACTGTTGTTCGCGAGCGCTTGATGGGGACGTACGGGGTTGTAGTAGGCCAAGTAGGCCCGCAGGAGCCGGCGCAAGTGGGCCTCGTTGAGAATGAGGAAGTGGTCCAGGCATTCGCGACGGATGGAGCCGATCACGCGTTCCGCGAAGGGGTTCTGCCAGGGCGATCTGGGAGCCGTGATCACCTGCCGGATCCCCATGTGGTCGACGCGCCGAGTGAAGGCCTCGCCGTAAATCGAGTCTCGATCCCGAAGGAGGTATTTCGCGGCGGTCTCTTCCGGGAACGCCTCGATCACCTGCCGGGCCGTCCAGACTGCGGACGGGTGATCCGTCACGTTGACGTGGAGGAGTTCGCGGCGGTGATGCCGCAGGACAACGAAGACGAAGAGCAGGCGGAAGGTGAGGGTGGGGACCACGAAGAAGTCGATGGCGACGAGGTCTCGGGCATGCGCGGCGAGAAAGACTTTCTCTGGTTCATGTCAAACGATTTGTTTCTGACGCCGCAGCTGCTGCCGCGTCATCGTCGCCAGGTGATATTGCTCGTCATATGGAACCTGGCGCTCCCACATGACAAAGATGATTTTCAGCCACTTCGCGCTTAAGGCGCGCAGCGCCTGGCGGTAAGAGTGACCCCGCGCACGCTGCTCGTCGTAGTAGGCTCGGGCCCACTCACTCCAGCGTAAGGAGAGGAACGCCACGTGGTCGATGCTGTAACGCAACGACTTGTCGCAGGCAAAGCGAAACCGGACGACCTGTTGCTTGCCGCTCCGGATCGTCACGGGCACCGTCCCGGCCTGCGCCTGCAAATGCCGAAACGACTCCCACCGGCCGGGCGCGTCACCCAGGCGAGCCCAGAGTGTGGGTGCCGTGATGCCGTGGTCACCGATCGGCAGCGTCCGGATCCACTGTGCCGCCGGGAGCTGTGCGAAAAAATCTTCGATCGCCTCGCGGTAGGCGCCCACGACCTCCAGCACCAACGTCAGCTGCGCCACCAGGCTCTGCATCAAGCGGGCCTTGGCCCGGACCACGTGCGCCGGCACCGGCAGCTGCGGCCGCTGCAGCACGGCCCAGAGCTCCCGTGTCCGGGCCTCGCTCAGCCGGTGGGCCCGCGCCCACCGCTGCCACCGGCGTTCCGTCAGCGCGGTCAGGGCCGCCGGCGGCGGATAAGCCTGCAGAAACTCCCGGGCCAGCGCCGTCGTCAACTCGGCGACCTCCAGGCCCCGCGGATAGTACGCCTTCAGCGTCGTCGTCAGCTGGTTGACCAGGCGCGTTTGCTGCCGAATCTGCCGCTGGTAGTCGTCCGTGAGCAGTTTGAGCTCCTGGGCGGCTTCCGAGCTCGGCTGCAAGGCGCGCAGGTGCGCGTGATCCGTGCGCAGAAAGTCGGCCAACACCCGCGCGTCAAACGGATCACTCTTGGCCGCACTCTGCCGGAACCGATCCCGGGCCCGGTCTAGCGCCTTGGGATTGATGGGATGGACCACGACGCCATGGTCGAGCAGGAAATCAACCACCCGGCCCTCGGGTCGCTCGATCGCCGCCCACAGCTCGATCCCCCGAGCGCGCCACTCGTCCAGCTCACGGCCCCACTCGCTCAAGCCCTCCGCCGTGTGCGGCACCGTGCGCATGCCGACCTTCGTCCCCTGCTCATCCACGACCCACACCGCATGCATCTGATCTGCCCAGTCGACCCCAAGGTAATAGCGCACGCGGCCTCCTTTCGTCAGCCTCATGGACTCGCGACCGAGGAGCGCGGACGGCAGGTTCGCCTTATACCGGCCCTCCGAGGGGCGACTTTCTCTTGAACCTCGAGGACCGTCCTGTTGCCAACCGGGACACTCTTGGCGTGAGCCTCCGAGGGCTCCGCTTTCGGCGGTCCTCTGGTCGGCAAGCTCCTGGCCGCCATGTGCGGCCGCCTCGTCCCCTCTTCTTCTTCCCTCCTCCATTCTGTCTCCTGGTCAGGAGACTGTCCGGAGGAGTATAAGGCGCGCCACGTGGGTGACGGCCGAGGCGACGTGCGGTGCATGTACTTGGCGACGGTCAGCTCGGCGACCTCGGAGCCGAGCAAGGCCAACTCCGCCTGGATGCGCCGGCGGCCCCACGTCGGATTCTCCCGCGCCATCCGTCGGATCAGCTGGCGAAGCTCGGGGGCGAGCCTCGGACGGCCGACCGGCTTGGCTCTGGACTTCCAGCGCCTGTGCCTTCTGTTTACTCGGTCCGCCTCGTCAACGTTGACTTTCGGCCGGCCTGATCGATGATGGCCG
>CAVXVV010000059.1:0-143807 GCA_963765195.1 uncultured Candidatus Rokubacteria bacterium | reverse complement strand
GCCCCATTCGACGAAGCGTCCAGCCAAGAGGTGTCCTCGCGCCCTGCGACACGCGGTTTACTTTCAGGTTCAGACTCGCCATCACGTTCTTGTTGCGATGTGCTCCGCCAGGTAGGCGGCATCCTCTTCGAGGCCGTAGAAGAAGGACGACTTCCGCTTGTAGAGCCACTGGAGGCCAAGGAAGGAGAGGCCGGGGATCGCGGTGATACCCCGGCGGTGCACGGGCTCGCCCTGTTCGTCGAAGATCGGCAAGTCGATCCACCGGAAGTCGTAGCGGAATCCCGTCGCCCAGATGACGGCGACGATTCCCGCCCCACGGAGATCCAGTTCTCGGATCTCGCCGGAAGGAATCGGTGGGGGCAGCCCGGGATCGCGAGGCGGCTCCTCAGGCGCATCGATCCCCATCTTCCGGATGTACTCGTCACAGACCTTCAGGATGGCCGCGAGCGACTCGTCCCCCTTCGCCAGGTTCTCCTCGAGATCTGCCGCCAGGAAAAGCTTCCCGTCCTCATAGCCCTCCAGGTGACCGAGCAGGACGGCACCCTCGCTTGCGTACCGGCGAAGGTCGATGTCGTGGCCCCCGTTCACGCCGGTCCACAGAAGGCCAGGTCTCCGCCTGACCTCGGGAGACGGCAGGCTGTCGATGGTCACCTCCATGAACGGCGGGTAGGCCCAGGTCGAAATGTCACGCCCCCGATAGCGACGCACCGCCCGACGGTGGCGCCCCACGGACAGGTACACGCGACGGCCGGCCGCTAGGAGATCCTCGACGATCTGACAGCCGGAGGTCGCGGATCCCACGACGAGGACGGGACCGGGCGGGAGTTGGGCCGGGTTCGCATATCGGTTGGACGTGACCTGGACGACCTCGGGCGGGAGTGACGCCGCGAACGGTGGGATGACAGGCTCCTGGAAGGGGCCGGTCGCGACGACGACATTCCGAGCCTCGAGCGTGACGTGGTCGGTTTCGACCACGAGCCGCTGGGTTCCGGGTTTCGCCCGCAGCGCCGTGACGCGCACGCCGCACCGGAGCGGCGCCCGGATGGTCGACGCGTAGCGATCAAGGAACCGCACGACCTCGTCCCGCGTGGCGAAGGCGTCTCGATCTGCCGGGAAGGCGTGGCCCGGCATGGGCGCCGTCCAGTTCGGCGCGAGGAGCGTCAGCGAGTCCCAGCGCTCGCTCCGCCAGCGCTCGGCGACGCGTCCTCGCTCCAGTACGACGTGTTCGCGGCCGAGCTGGCCGAGGTAGTAGCTCAACGCGAGCCCCGCCTGGCCCCCGCCGACTATGACAGTCTCAATGGACTCACGACGCGCGTTCACCTTGTTCTCCGCACCGGTGTCTGCCCGTCCAGAACAAGGGGCGTGGCGAGGAGGGCCAGGGCGAAGGCGGCGACCATCGAAACTTGGGTCATGGGTCACCTCCGGCACCCACTGTGTCCGCCTGCTCCAGCCAAAACCCCATGCCCATCTCGCGGTACATCGTCGTCGCGGTGGTGAGGTGCTCCTCGGCCTTCGCGGTCGTCCCCGGTGCGGCGGTAGAGCGTACCGAGGCCGAGGTGGCAGTGGGCGACGAGGGGGCGCATGCCGAGCCGATCGGCTAGCGTGAGGGCCTCATGATAGTATCCCTCTGCCGTGTCAGCGGCCGTCGCGCGTGGATCCGCGGCGATCTCGCCGAGGAGCCGGAGCGCCCACGCCTCGTGGCCCTGCTCCCCCCGCTCCCGGGCAAGGTCGAGCACGCGCGTCGCGGCTACGCGGGCCTCGTCGACGCGGCCAGCCGCGAAGAGCGCCTCACCCATGCGCAGTGCGGCCAGTACCTCGAGATACCCCACCTCCCCCATGGCAGCCGTTGTCTCCTGGAGGAGGGCCAGGCTGACTCCAGCTCGCCCCTCCAGGACATGGAGCGCACTCAGATCCAGCCCCACCGAGGGGATGAGGAAGCCGATCGTCAGCTCCTCCGCCACAAAGCGCGCCTGGCTCAGGAGCGGCCTGGCCTGGGCGGGATCGCCCCGGAGGGTGTAAGCGGTTCCGAGCCGCCAGCACGCAATGGCCAGGCTATACGGGTGGCCGACCTCCTGGGAGAGCTCGATCGCGGCGTGGCCGTGACGGACCGCCTCGTCGAAGACGCCGCGCTGGGCCAGGGCCGTCGCGAGATTCCCTAGCGCGTTCACCGCTGGCAGAAGGGCACGCCCGAAGCGCTCACGGAACCGTTGTGGCGGGATCAGCTGCAGGATTCGTCTCCTGGAATGCCTGAGCCCGGCGGTAATCCCCGGCTGCGTAGGCGGTGAGACCGAGGTTCGTGTTCGCCGAGATCTGCGTGATCAGGTCTCCGATCCCCTCGCCGGCCGCTCGGGCCCGTTCGGAGATGGCCACCGACTCGGCCCGGCGACCTGTGGCCAACAAGGCATTACCCATCAACCCCCAGACTCGACCGAGCCGTCGCTGGTCGCCAAGCCGCTTCGCGGCGCCCTCGGCTTCGCGTGCCACCTCGCTGGCCCGTGCGAACTGCCCGAGCGGGGTGAGTGCGTTCCACAGCTCGACGCGGAGGTCGAACGCCGACTCCAGGGTCTCGGAGGACTCCGGGACGTGTCGCAGCGCCTCGAGCGCCCGCTCCATATGCGCGGCGGCGTCCAGGTTGGCCGAGCGGGCCAGGGCCTTGGCGCCGACCTGCCGCAGATAGCCGACCGCCTTGTCCCACTCCTCGGCCCGGAACGCGTGGTGGGCCAGCCGCTCGACGTGCTCGCCGAGCCGGTCGGGATAGCGCCGCTCGATCGTCTCCACGATCTGGCCGTGCAGGCGTCGGCGGCGTTCCTGGAGCAGTCCGCCGTAGGTGACGTCGTGCGTTAGGGCATGCTTGAACGTGTATTCGGTATCCGGGAGGAGCCGGGCCTCGTAGAGGAACTCGGCGGCTTGGAGCCGGCTGATCGCGGCCGAGAGCTCGGCCTCGCCCTGCCCGGCGATCGCCTGGAGCAGCCCGAGCGGGACGTCCTTCCCGACGACCGACGCCGTCTGGAGAACGGCCCGGTCCGCCGGCGGCAGCCGGTCGATTCGGGCGGCCAGCACCGCCTGCACCGTCGCCGGCACCTGGATCGTCGGCAGGGCTCGCGCCAGCCGGTAGGCGCCGCGCTCCCCGACCAGCGACCCGGTCTCGACGAGCGACCGGACGCTCTCCTCCAGGAAGAACGGATTGCCCTCTGTTCGCTCGATCAGCACGCGCTTGAGCGGATCGAGAGCGACGTCGGACCCGATCAGCGCGCTGAGGAGCTCTCCGGCGTGATCGTGCGGCAAGGCATCGAGCCGGAGCTGCGTGTAGTAGGTGCGGCTGCCCCACTGGTGCGAATACTCCGGCCGGTAGTTCACGAGGAGCAGCACCCGGGCCGCCGGCAGGCTCTCGACCAGCGCGTCGAGCAGCGCCTGGGTCTCGCCGTCGATCCAGTGGAGATCCTCGAAGACCACCAGGAGTGGCTGGACCTGGCTCTCGCGGATCAGGAGCTGCTTCACCGCGTGGAGCGTCCGCTGCCGACGTTGCCGGGGGTCGAGCTCGTCCCAGGACGGATCTCCGGTAGGGACGTCGAGCAGCGCCAGGAGCGGCGGGAGGCTCGCCTCGTGGGTGCGGTCCAGCGTCAGGAGCCTCCCCGTCAGCTTCTCGCGCACCACCCGCGGGCCGTCCCGATCCTCGATCGCGAAGTAGCCCTTGAGGAGATCGATCACGGGCAGGTACGAAGTCGCCTTTCCGTACGAGACCGAGCCGGCCTGGAGCACCAGCCAGCCGTGGACGCGGTGGGAGTGCGTCACCTCCCAGACGATCCGTGACTTCCCGACGCCCGGCTCCCCGACGATCGCGACCACCTGGCCGTGCCCCTGGGCCGCGCGAGCGAGCGCCTCGCGGAGTTGCTCCAGCTCGCCCTCGCGCCCCACGAAGCGGGTCAACCCGCGCGCCGCCGCCGCGTGGAGGCGCGAGCGCAGGGGACCCGCGCCCGTCAGCTCGTAGACCTCCATGGGGGCCTCGAGACCCTTCACGGGCACCGGCCCGAGTGGCTTCGCCGTCACGTAGCCCTTCGGCCAGTCGGAGCGTGTCGGCCGTCAGCAGCACGGTGCCCGGCGTCGCGAGCTGCTCCATCCGCGCGGCCAGGTGCGTCGTCTGGCCGACCGCGGTGTAGTCGACGCGGAGATCGCTGCCGATGGCCCCGACCACGACCTCGCCCGAGTTCAGACCGACCCGGATCTGCACCGTCACGCCGTCGGTGCGCCAGACCTCGTCGGCGTAGCGACGGATCGCGCCTTGCATGTCGAGGGCCGCATAGCAGGCGCGCACCGCGTGGTCCTCGTGGGCCACCGGCGCGCCGAAGAGGGCCATGATCCCGTCGCCCATCACCTGGTTCACCGTGCCCTCGTACCGGTGGACGGCCTCCATCATCCGCTCGAGGACGGGGTCGAGGAGCTTCCGCGCCTCCTCGGGGTCCCGGTCGGCGAGCAGCTCCATCGAGCCCTTGAGGTCGGCGAACAGGACGGTGACCTGCTTGCGCTCGCCTTCGAGAGCGGCCTTCGAGGTGAGGATCTTCTCGGCGAGGTGCTTGGGGGTGTAGGTCTCGGGCGGTCCGAAGCGGGGGGCCGCCTCGGCCGCTTGCGGCGGAGTGGCCGCGAGAGAAGCCCCGCAACTGTCGCAGAACTTGCTGCCGGCCGCCACCTTGGCGCCACAGGCAGCGCAGACAGCGGGAAACGTTGCGCCGCACTCTCGGCAGAATCGTGCGCCGTCGCGGTTAGCGGCCTGGCACCGAGGACACGTCATCGCCGGCGGCCTCCAGTTGGGGGAGCCGAGGCGGCCTCCTGCGTGGAATGAGCGGGCCGAGCTTAGCTGGAGGTCCCCGATCGGTCAAGGATTCGCCGATCCAGGCACGGCTCGATCATACTGATCGTGGACTTTTACGAAAATGGGCTGGCGATGGCGAACCAGGCAGCCGTCGACCGGCTGGAGTTTCGCCGCAACATGAGCGAGAAGACGGTCGGGATCGCCTCGTCGAATCCGGCCGAGTGACTCACACCTCGGACCCCGTGCCCCGGTTGCGGTCGAGGGTCTCGCGGACGGCATTGAGGAATGCCTTCACCGTGATCGGCTTCGGCTGGTAGGCGTCGAAGCCAGCCGCCAAGATCTGCTTCCGGTCTTGGGTCATGACCGAGGCGGTCACCGCAATGACGGGGATGTCGCGGGTCGCCGGGTCAGCGCGGAGACAGCCGAGGGCGTCGATCCCGTTCATGCCTGGGAGCTGAATGTCCATCAGGATGAGAGCCGGCCGCATCTCCCGCGCGACTCGCAGCCCCTCCTCGGCGGTCTCGGTCTCGACGGTCTCGTAGCCCTTGAACTGGAGGACGTCGCGCACGAGGCGCCGGCTCTTCTCGTTGTCCTCGACGATTAGGATGCGCTCGTTGGCCATGGCCGCACCGGGAGTGTGAAGCTGAACGTCGACCCCTGGCCCACCTGGCTCTGGACCCAGATCCGCCCCCCGTGCAGCTCCACGAACTTCTTGGCCAGCGTCAGCCCGAGCCCCGTGCCCTCCTGCTTCCGGGCGTCGTCCCGCCCGACCTGGCGGAACTCCTCGAAGATCGCCGCCTGGTCCTCGGGCGCGATCCCGACCCCCGTGTCGCTGACGGCGATGGTGAGGACGCCGTCGGCCACCGTGGCGGTGAGGCCGACCCGGCCGCCCTCCGGGGTGAACTTCACCGCGTTGGAAAGGAGGTTCAGCAGGATCTGCTTCACCTTCCGCTCGTCCGCGACGATGTCGCCCACCCCTCGTCCACGGTCTGGGTGAGCGTGATCCCGTGCCGCGTCGCCCGCTCCCGAACCAGGGTCAGCGCGTTGTCGAGGGCGGTCGGCAGATGGAACCGCCCCAGCTCCAGCTCGAGCCGGCCGGCCTCCACCTTGGACAGGTCGAGGATGTCGTTGATCAGGGAGAGGAGATGCCGGCCCGAGGACAGGATGTCCTGCAGGTACTCGGCCTGCTTCTCGTTCACCTCCCCGAACATCCGCTCGGCCAGCACCTCCGAGAAGCCGAGGATCGCGTTCAGCGGGGTCCGGAGCTCGTGGGACATGTTGGCGAGGAACTCGGACTTGTGGCGGCTGGCGGCCTCGAGCTGCCGGCTCTTGTCCGCGATCTCCCGGAACAGCCGGGCGTTCTGGATGGCCAGCGCGGACTGGGTGGCGAAGGTCTTGAGGAGCTCGACGACCTCCGGCGGGAAACTCTCCGGGCGTCTTCCGGATCGACCGACAGGCTGCCGATGACCTGCTCCTCGCAGGAGCAGCGGCACGGCAGAGCAGCGCGCGGTAGCCGGCCTGCGATCAGGGCGTCGCGGATCGGGCTCTCGTAGGCGCCTTCGCACGGCGATGTCGGGGATCTGGACCGGCTTCGCGACGCTGGTCGCGCGGCCCATTGCCCTTGCCCCTTGGGAATCGGCGTCGCCCGAGATCGGGTCCAGCGATCGCGGCCTCCGAGAGTCTCGTAGCTGCTCGCGCGCAGCTGGAATTCCTCGGCGCCCTCGTCGTACTCGTAGATCGGAGCAGCCGTCGGTCCCGGCGAGCTGACTCGCGCGGGTCACGATCGTCTGGAGCACCGTTCGAGATCGAGCGTCGAGCTGACCGCCCGGCCGACCTCGCCCAGCGCCTGAGTTCGTCCACCGAGCGCGTCAGCTCGGGGGTCCGCGCCTCGCAGTTCCTGTGAACAGCCGGACGTTCTCGATGGCGATCACCGCCTGGTTGGCGAAGGTCTCGAGCAGCTCGATCTGCTTGGCCGAGAAGGGATGGACTCCGGTCCCGCGAGTGACGAAGATGACGCCCAGCGGCGTGCCCTCGCGCAGCAGCGGCGTCGGCCAGGATTGTGCGGATGCCGGACCCGGTCTGCCGCGTGCCGGACACGGTCTCCGGGAACTCTGCCTCGGCCGCCAGATATCCTCGACGTGGATCGTCCGACGCTCCGCGCATCACTCGTCCGCCAACGTGTCGCGACGGACCGGACGGCGTTCTCCGATCGCCATCGATCGGCGCAGCGGTCCATGCCGCGCTACCAGGCGGAGATGCTCGCCCTCGAGACGGCAGATCGCCGAATTCGTCGCCCCGCAGACTCGGGCGGCGTTCTCGACGACGGCCTCGCATGACCGGCTGGAGATCGGTCGGCGAGCTCGCGATCACCCGCAGGATCTCGGCCGTGGCCGTCTGCTGCTCCAGCGACTCGGTCACCTGCGCTGGCCTGTGTCCGACGTTCCTGCAGCTCCTGTGAACAGCCGGACGTTCTCGATGGCGATGACCGCCTGGTCGGCGAAGGTCGTGACCAGGGAGATCTCTCGGTCGTCGAAGGGCTCGACTCTCGTCCGAAAGCATCCCGATCACGCCGATCACGCGCCCCTCACGCAGCATGGGGCACAGCCAGATAGCGTCCGGTAGCCCATGAGCCGCTGGGACCTGCTGTCTCGGTAGCTCGGGATCGCGAGCACGTCGGGGACGTGGACCGTGCGGCCGTGGGCAGCGGCCCGTCCCGACGCGGATCCCGGTCCGATGCGGATGGGATGCTCGCGTCGGAACTCTCCGGAACTCCGGCGAGCTCCCCGTTGTCGGCCTCGAGGCGGAGGAGTCCCCCGTCGACTCGGAAGATCGTGCCGCGCGGAGCGCGCGCAGAGCCGTGACAGCGCTCTCGATTAACGTGTCCAGGACCGACGGGAGGTCGACGTCGAGCGGCTGATCGTCTCGAGGACCTCGTTGGTCGCCGTCTGCCGCTCGAGCGCACCGGTCAGCTCAGCGTTTCGCGTTTGCAGTTCCTGGAACAGCCGCACGTTCTCGATCGCGATGACCGCCTGCGCGGCGAACGTCTGGAGCAGCGTCGAGCTCCGTCTCCAAAAAGGCCCGCGCCTCGCGCCGTGACACGAAGAGCACTCCGATGATCTCGTCCTCCCGGAACATGGGCACCGCCAGCCGCGGCCCGTTGACCGATGGCGCTCGACGCCAGGCGCGCTGCCATTGGCATGTCGGGCACGGTCTGCATGTCCTCGACGTGGAGCAGGCGTCGCTCCCGCACGGCCCGGGCGGCCAGTCCGCCTTCTTCGGACCTGATCGAGTCGGGGATAGCGGCGCCGGAGCGCCTCCAGTCCCTCGGGCGGGACGTTGTGCGTCGCCGTGAGATGGAGTCGGTCGCCGTCGAACAGGAACATAAGACTATAGAAGCCGGCACACAGCTGGACCGCGCTCCGGAGGATCGAGTCGAAGACAGGTCCCAGGTCGGTCGGCGAGCGGCTGATCACCGCGAGAATCTCCGCGGTGGCCGTCTGCTGCTCCAGCGACTCTGTCAGCTCCGCATTCCGCGTCTGCAGCTCCTGGAATAGGCGGACGTTCTCGATCGCGATGACCGCCTGGTTGGCAAACGTCTCGAGCAGCGCGATCTGCTTGGCCGAGAAGGGCTGGACCCCGGGCCCTCGAGAGATGACGATGACGCCCAGCGGCGTGCCCTCGCGTAGCAGCGGCGTGGCCACCATTGTCCGGATGTTGGATCCGGCCTGCTTCATGGTGGACACGCTGTCCGGGAACTCCGCCTCGGCTGCCACGATGTCCTCGACGTGGATCGTCCGCCGGTCGACGCACTGCCCGTCCACTCAGCCGTGTCGCGACTGTACGGGAACGGTGTCACCGATCGCCTGTGACCAGCGCAGCGATCCATGGCGCGCCACTATTCGGAGATTCTCACCTTCCAGACGGAAGATCGACGAGTCCGTCGCCCCGCACACCCGGGCGGCGTTCTCGACGACGGCCTCCATGACCGGCTGGAGATCGGTCGGCGAGCTCGCGATGACCCGCAGGATCTCGCCGGTCGCCGTCTGCTGCTCCAGCGACTCGGTTACCTGCGCGTGGGCTTCTGTGAGCGCTCGATTCTTCTCTTGCAGCTCCGTGAACAACCGGACGTTCTCGATCGCGATCACCGCCTGGTCGGCGAAGGTCCGAAGCAGCTCGACCTGCGCTCGGAGAACGGCCTTCACCTCACCCCGCGTGACCGCGATCGCACCGATCGGCTGGTCTTCCCGCAACATCGGCACCGCCATGTAACTTCGGTACCCGAGCGCCTGCTCGAGTGCTGGCTGAAAGTCGGCTCGCTCGACCATGTCGGGCACGTGTCAGCGCACGGCGCTCGAGGATCACCCGACCGGCAGGATTCTGCCG
Source organism: uncultured Candidatus Rokubacteria bacterium (assembly GCA_963765195.1). Lineage (GTDB taxonomy): Bacteria > Methylomirabilota > Methylomirabilia > Rokubacteriales > DASRDR01 > DASRDR01. The sequence goes on along the minus strand of CAVXVV010000059.1, from coordinate 134,617 downwards.
GCTCGGGGGCAACGGAAACGCCCGTGCCGCCGCCTCGCGCCCCTCCTCTGGGAAGTTACGTTGGGCGGCGAGATGGATGAGACCCCCGTCGAAGCGCAAGACGCCCACGAAAAGCCCTGACGAACAGTCGAGCCGCGCTCTCCGCGATGCTGTCGAAGACCGGCTGGACGTCGGTCGGCGACCTGGAGATCACCCGCAGGATCTCGGCCGTGGCGGTCTGCTGGTCCAGAGACTCGGTCAGCTCCGTTCCGCTCCCCCAGTTCCGTGAACAGCCGCACGTTCTCGATCGCGATCACGGCCTGGTCGGCGAACGTCTCGAGCAGCGCGATCTGCTTGGCCGAGAAGGGCTTGGGCTCGGGCCCCCGATTGACGAGGTAGATGACGCCCAGCGGCGTACCCTCGCGCAGCAGCGGCGTCGCCAGCATGGTCCGGATGCCGGACCCACGCTGCCTCAGGCGGGACACCGTTGCCGGGAACTCGGCCTCGGCGGCCGCGGATGTCCTCGACGTGGATCGTCCGCCGGTCGCCCACCGCCCGGCCGCCGACGGTGTCGCGACTGACCGGAGTGCTGTCTCCGATGGTCAGGGAGCGGCGCACCGATCCATGCTGCGCCACATAGCGCAGGTGCCCCCCTTCCAAGCGGCAGACCGAGGCGTCCGTGGCCCCGCAGAATCGCGCGGCGCTTGCGGCCACGACATCCATCACCGGCTGGAGATCGGTCGGCGAGCTCGGCGATCACCCGCAGGATCTCGGCTGTCGCCGTCTGCTGCTCGAGCGCCTCTTTCGTCTCGTTGAACAGCCGCACGTTCTCGATTGCGATCACCGCCTGGGCGGCGAAGGTCTCCAGAAGCTCGATCTGCCGGTCGGTGAATGGCCGTACCTCGGTCCGCCGGATGCCGATCGCCCCGATCGCCTCGGCCCCGCGGAGCAGAGGAACGCTCAGCGTTGTCCGGGAGCCGAAGGACCGCGCAGCGCGCGCTGCCCTCAGGGTATTCGTCAATCTCGGCCTGCACGTCGAGAACGTGGATCGTCCGTCCCTCGAGCACCGCACGTCCCACGGTCGTTCCCCGTACCAGAGGGAACTGCTCCGACCGGATCAGAGGGGATCGGACCTTCGTGAGCGACGAGACGGAGGCCGTCGCCGTCGACCTGGAAGATCGTGGCATCGAAGGCATCGCACAGACGGGCGGCGCTCCTCAACACCGCCGCGAACACGGGCTGGACGTCGGTCGGGGAGCTGGAGATGACCCGCAGGATCTCAGCCGTCGCGGTCTGCTGCTCCAGCGACTCGGTCAGCGCTCGCCTGAGGCTTTCGACCTCGCTCTTCGGATCTGCGTATGACCGCGCGGTGGAGCTAGCGTCCGTGAGGGGCGTGCCGCACGCCCCGCAGAACTTCTGCCCGCTGGGATTCTCATGCTGGCACCGGGGACAGGGCATATGGAGCGGCTCCCCAGTCCGGATCGTGAGCGGCCAGCGAGGCACTGCGTCACGGCACCCGGGTCGCCGCCAAAGCTCGGCGTCCCGGCCGTTCCATGGGGCACGGCGCCCCGACCCTACCCCGACCCGGCCTCGGGCGCTAGATGGCGCATCGGATCAAAATTTCGGTTACCGAACGGAGGGGGCACCATCAAAAGTCACGGTTACCAACTCCCACCAGGAGGTGACCGTGACGCGAGCCAGTTTGCGGGAGTATGCCGCCGTGCAGCGGGAGCGGTACCTGCGCGCGCCGCGGGCGGAAAAACACCGGCTGCTGACCGAGGTGGTGGCGGTCACCGGGCTGCATCGCAAGGCGGCCATCCGCCTGCTGAGACGCCCGCTGCGCCCCGCTACGAGTCGCCCCCGCGCGGGCCGCCCACGCCGATACGGCCCCGCCGTGGCCGCCGCGGCCCAACTGCTCTCCGAAGCCACCGGCCACATCGGCCCCCACCGCTGGCACCCCTTCCTCCCCGAGTTGCTCGATCGCCTGACTCGGAGTGGCGACGTGGGGGTCACTCCCGAGGTCGACAAGCACCTGCGCCAGGTCAGCCCCGCCACCCTCGCCCGCCTCTTGGCGCCCTTTCGGCGCACCCTGCCCCACCGGGGCCTTACGACGACCCGCCCCGGCGCCTGGCTCAAGCACCAGATCCCCGTCCGCACCTTCGCCGAGTGGACCGACGCCCAGCCCGGCTTCCTCGAACTGGACCTGGTCGCCCACTGCGGCCCCACCACCATGGGCTTCTACCTCTACACCCTCTGCGCCGTCGATGTCGCGACCACGTGGGTCGACCTCCAAGCCGTCTGGGGCAAGGGCCAGAAACGAGTCGGCACCGCCATCCACCACGTCCGCCAGCGCCTGCCCATGCCTCTGCGCGGCCTGGATAGCGACAACGTTCTATCTGCAAGAGGCTGGTGAGGCGGCGGCGCACAGCATCCCCATGACGGCTCCGAGGGCCGTGTTGCGAGGCCGCGGCGACGGCCGTGGCCAGCCCAGTGGTCTTCCGCGCTGAAGGGAGACCCCGCTGCCCATAATCCACACAGGGTCCGTGCCCCCGCGGGGCCGGCCCTCACCGTGCTTAATACAGCGTAGGGTCCCAGCGGAAGGTCCACGCATTATCTACGGGGTCGCGATCGCCCCGACGGCCCGCATGAGAGGGATCGATCCGCTGGGCAGCGCATGCTCGTGATAGCCGCGATACGGTTGGTTTCGTTTGACTATCGCATAGGCCACCCGCGCCATCTTGGCGGCGACGGCCGTGAGGGCCTTCCGCCGCACGTCGGGATTCCCCGGATCCTGCTTCGTGTAGCGCTCGTACTTGTCCCGGAAGGAGTTCTCGGTCATCCGCACAGCGCGCTGGGCGGCCATCCAGAAGGCCATGCGGAGGCGGGCGTTACCGCGCTTGGAGAGCGTCTCTCGGCCCCGGGACTGCCCGGACTGACTCTTCGCGAGGTCCAAGCCGCAGTACTTCAGGAACTGGCGGTGATGCCGGAAGCGCCGCAGGTCCCCGCCCTCGGCGAGAATCACCAAAGCGAGGATGGAGGCCACCCCCGGCAGCGAGCAGAGGTGCTGGAAGTCCGCCCGCCCCTCGAGGAGGGTATGGGCGCGTGCTTCGAGCGCCTCCCGCAGCGTCGCCAGCCGCCGCAGTTGCTCGAGCTGGAGGCGGAACGTCTCGATGGCGGGCGAGTCAAGGAGAACCGGCAAGCCGATGCTCCGGTGCGCCAGTTCGTAGAGCTCCTCCAACTTCGCGCGCTTGTGGACCTTCCGCCCCACCAGCGGCTCGGCGGCGGCTACGAACGCCTCCCGGGACAGGGCACAGATGGCCCCGGGCGTGGGGAATTGCGTGAGGAACGCCACGAACCACGCCACCCGGGTGGACTCCCAGTAGCGCGCCATCTCCGGGAAGTAGAGGGGCAGGTAGTGGTTCAGCAGACTGTCCGCCAAGCGTTTGCGCGCGAGGGTGATCTGCTGGTACGTCTTCGAAAGCTCCTGGAGGTCGTGATCCCCCGCCAGGAGTGGGTCGTGGTAGTGCTGGACGATCCCGTGCTTCAAGAGGTGCAGGATGACCGTGGCGTCCTTGGGATCGTTCTTGTCCCAGGAGTTGAACATCGCCTCGCGGTAGCGCGCCCCGGCCACCGAGGAGACCGACACGACGGGAAACCCCTCCTGAAGGAGCCGGTACGCCAGGGTGCGATGGAGATTCCCCGTCGGTTCCAGGGCGATCCGGACGGGCCCGGACCGTGCCTGCAGGAAGCCCACGAGGCGGTCGTAGTCCTCACGGGTGCTCGCCAGCTGGAAGCGCTGACGCTTGCCGTCGGGCTCCTCCACCAGCACCGCATGGAAGCGTTTGCCAATGTCGATCGCCACGAGCCACGTCCCCGAGCTGGTCGCTCTCTCCGCCATCGTCGTCCCCTCCTTGGGGCTGGATGTCCAGATCCAAGGATGCGGCGGCCACTCCCAACTGACCAGCATTCTGCAGGTACTACGGCTCCGAGTTCATCAACCACGACCTGTATGCCTGGTGTCAGCGCGAGGGCATCACCTTCACCCGCAGCCGCCCGTACCAGAAGAACGACAGCGCCCACGTCGAGCAGAAGAACGGCGCCATCGTCCGCCCGCTCATCGGCTATGATCGCTACGCCTCCAAGGCCGCCTATGCTCAGCTGGTTCGCGTGTATGACCTCGCGCGCCTGCACATCAACTTCTTCCAACCGGTCCAGCAGCTCGTGCGCAAGGAGCGCCGCGGCCCACGCGTGCATCGCGTGTACGATCGCGCCCGCACTCCGTATCAGCGGCTCGGGGCGACGGGCGTGCTCTCCACCCCGTGTCGGCAGGAGCTCGAGGCGGTGTATCAGCGCCTGAACCCACTCCATCTCCGCCGACAGCTCGAGACCGCCTTAGAGCGCCTCTGGACCTTGGCAGTCCCACCCCGCGGCCAGGAACACACCTCGGCAGGGGGATAGGTAGAGATGGCCTCGCGCCCAACTCGCGCTCCTATGGGCTCCCAGCGGCCTGCCGCCCTCACCCCACGGCCTCGGGTAACCCTGACTTCTGATCTGACAGGGTCTCGGAGGGTAACCCAGACTTATGAGTGACCGCGGAGGGCGGGTTCTGGCGTGGTTCGCCACGAGCGCGCGCGGGCGTGCGTGGCGCGCGCGTTCCTCCCCTGCCGCGCCGGTCCGCAGTTCGCCCGCCGCCAGCCGGCGCCGAGCCTGGCCGCGGCATCACCGGGCTGGCGGCCGCGCCAGGAGGCGGCCCTTGAGTGCCCCGACCAGGCGCTCGAGCTCGGCCACCCGCTGGTGCAGGGCCGTGTTCTCAGCCTGGAGGCCGGCGAGCGTGGCAGCCGTCGCCTCGGCGCGCGCCTGCCGCCAGCGGGCGATCCGGCACCGCGGGGAGCAGACGCGCTGCAGGCGGCGCCCGGTCAGCGGGCGGCCGCAGACCGCGCACAGACCGGAGTCTAGCGGCGTACGTACGCCTCCAGGCGCGACGTCAGTCATGGGGCCATATTGAGAGACCGACGCCGGGGGACGCGGGCGCGGGCGGGCCTCCGCGGCACGCCCCTATGAGGAGTGGTCTCGGGAGATGCCCGGCTCGGAGAGTTGTAGGTTGTCGGCTCGCCCTCGGTTCGGCACCGGGTTGGCCGACTCCGCCCGACCGACGACGTCCGAGAGGTCACCCTCGCGCGTCCACATCCGAAGGGGCCGGCGCGAAGGCCTGAGACCGCTGGGGCTCCCGCACGACCGAGCCGCGAGAGCGCTCCGACCGCGCGGCGCGAAGGCGCCGAGGCGCATGGCGTGGAAGTTGGGCGAGCTGAGGCTCAAGTGTGGGAGACTTCAGTGTTTCCGCCTTGGTACGGGCGGGTCCCCCAGGAGACCCGCCCGTCGAATTGCTCAGACGCCGACGGACCTCGGCCACGAGCGCCTGGACCCACAGCCTCCGCAGCTCGTCGCGTAGAGCTGGAGGCCGGGGATCCGTTGTCATCATTGTCCGCATCGAGTCGCGTCCAGGACCCTCGCTCACTCGCTGTACTCCAGGCAATTCGGCCGCCTCGCGGGAGCCTAGAAAGGCGATTGTCAGCGGCCGTGGCCGACGCCTGCCTGATCGTCCTCGTCTCCACCCGCTCCTCCACGACGATGTCCTTCACGGTCTTCCCGCCCCGCGATGGCGATACTCCCCTTGAACGTCAGCTTGTACGTCACGCCTTTCTGCAGTTGTCCCTCGATTTGCTCCAGGCGGGATCTCATCGGGACCTTCCAGGGCATGCCATCCCGGCCCTGGAACAGGAGCAACGGGCCGTACTCTCCCGATTCACAACCCTCGAACACGCCTTCAATCGATGAGCACGGGTCCTTGGGTTTCCAGATGCCTTTCCCGCCGCTCTCAAGTCGCCGATATGTCGCCATGCTGATGTACTCCTCTTCGGTGGCTCCGCGAGCTCGGCTCGCGGGCCGGTTGGGGGTTCGCTCGTCTCGACCCGGACGACGGACTGGCCGGCCGGGGTCCGAGCGTGGAGGCACCGTCAAACGGCGGCGCCCTGGCCTTGCTCCGGCCCAGGGACGGCCGTTTGTGGGCCAGCGCGGCGAAGAGGCGCTGCGCCTCCGGGGTCGTCCGGAGCAATTGGGCGATGGTGTCGAGATCGAGGTAATCAGCGAGAGGACGACCCCGGACCTGGAGAACGCCCTGGGCATGGACGCTCACCGTGAGCTCGTCGTGCGCGTGCACGACGGCGGCCCGGACCTCCGCCTCGAGGGCCGCCACTGCCGCCGGATCGGCCAAGGCGGGGCCGAGCACCTCGGAGACCGTCGTCGGGTCCAGTCGGAGCGGCTGCTCGGGCTCCGACGCCCCGGGGGACTCCGGGGGCCGGATGACCTCGCCGTCGAATAGCCGCTTCGCGAGTGTCACCGTGCAAGCGCCGGCTGGCGTGAGGTCACCGAGGATCTGGAGCTCCGCCCGGGTCCAGATCTCCCCTCGCCCGACGCCCTGGGCCAGGAGCCGCTCGACTGGAGGGTCGTCCGGGGGCACCCCGGAGGGCTGAGGCGTCAACAGGGCCAGGAGCTCCGTTTTGTGACGGACCAGCGCCGCCCGGAGGTCCGGCGGAACGGCCGTCGCGGGGGAGAACAAGAGCCGATCCCCGTTCGCCTTGAGGGTCACGCCCCGGCTCCCGAGTGTGGCCAGCAACGCGGCGGCGGGCCCCGTCACACCGAGTCCCAGTCCGTGTCTTTGTTGGGAGCGCCGTCGCGGTCAATTTCCACGGCCGGCGGATTGGTGGCCATCACGTCCGGTTGACCCAGGACCTTCGGGAGCGTAGCGGGGGGAACCGCATTTCGGTCTGCTCAATCTCCGCCGTGGATGCGGGGGACGGCACGGTCGAATGCGGTGGCCCGCTCTGGGATTGGGTAACCGCATCTACTTGATCGGGGTGACGCTCTAGTGGTGTGGATGTGAGATCGTGAAATGCGGTGGCCCCTGATTCTTCTTCCGGCAACCGGACGTTGATCTTCCGTCCGTCGACGTCGTCCGGGGCCAGGTGCCACCGACGAGCGGCTCGCGCGGTCGCCGTCCCGGCCGCACCGTCCCGGAGGACTTGGCGAGCAGCCTTTTGGGTAAGCCCGTGCGCTTGCAGTAATGCTTCGGCGGACTTCTTCCCGAGGTCCGGCTGACCGGTGGCTCGACGGTGCACCAGCTCCCGCTGGAGTGCCGACGTCGCCTCGTCCATTCGAGTCCGCCGCTCAGCCTCGGCGGTGGCCCGCGCGGCCTGCCCCTCAGCCTCGACCTCGGCGGTGACCTCACGGTATTGCCAGGGCGAGGAGCGCAGGTCGAGCTCGACGATGTACGGATCTGGGGCCTCGCCGAGGCGAAACTTGGTCGGTACGAACGCCAGCCAGTAGGTCTCGCGGCGCTGTCGCCGAGCCACGCTGGCCCCCCAGTCGGCCCGGCCGGCGGCGGGCAATTCCAGCCACCAGGGCTTGGTCCCCGTCGGCTGGAACCCGGTCGCGTCACGTACCTCGTACACGACGTCGGCCCGATCCTCGATGACCCCCGATCCCCGGCCGTGCGCGCCCGACTTGGTCGTGTTGCCGAGCACGAGAATCGCGGGACCGGCCGCCGCATGGGCCACGTCGAGGATCGACGCGATCGCCTTGGACGGCTTGGCACTATCTTGTTCGCCGACGCCTTCGCTCGAGGCGTCCAGTGAGTCGATGAGGATGATGTCGTAGTCGGTGAGCGGAAAACGCGCCCACGCCGCGTGGTCCGTGAGAGGTGGTGCGTCATCGCGGGTGAGCACCTTGAGGGTGGGACAATCCTCGACGCCCCAGGCGCGGAGTCGCCGCTTGACCTCGCGTCGGGAATTGTCGCGGTCGATGAGCAGGACCCGGCTGCCTGCGCGCGCTTGCTTTGCTGCGAGCGCATGGCCGAGGAGCGTCTTACCAGTCGCCCGCGGCGAAAACCATTCCGTGATCGAGCCGCGAGCGAGCTGGCGCGGCTCGAGGAAATCGCTCGGGACCTCGGGTTCGCGGAGGAAGTCCGGGACAGACATGGCGGCGAGCCAGGGATTCGCGAGGCGAGGACGCCGATCATCCGATCGGCCGCCCTCGGGCCGCGGCTCGACGGGCGGCGCCGGCTCGAACCCTGACCGATCCGCCTGGGCGAACGCGGAGGCCACCTGCCGGTCCACTTCCGCGTCCGGGAGCGGGGGCTGGCACCGCTCCGCGTTCTCGGCGCGGAGGGCGGCGAGGGTCGCGTCAGGACTGAAGCCCCGCGCCTTCAGGGACCGGGCCCCACGGAAGAGATACAGATGGCGCCCGCCTTCGCGGACGGGCTCGATCGCCGTCTGAAACCCCACCCCGGGTGCGGGCACGGCGAGGGCCGGGAGCCACTCCTCTAGCTCCGACGGGTTGTACTGCCGGTCTGGGTCGCAGAGCTCGAGCGTCACGGGGCGCGGGACGCCGTACTCCGGCTTGTGGTTCAGCGTGCCCGGCACACGGAGCACCCGGGCCGGCTCGGCCGCACTCCGATCGCCATGGAGCGCGACGGCGAGACGCTCGAGCAGGGCCCGGGCCCTGGGTTCGTCGGTTGTCAGATCGAGCGGCTCGCGCAGCACGTAGTACCCGTGGAGCCCACCCCCGCTGTGCACCACCATCGTGGGGCGCAGCGGGAAGGCGTCGAGCGTCGCGCGCGCCTCGGGCTCTGGCGTCGCCTTGAAATCGATGTCACAGAAGATGGCCCCGAGCGCGAGGCAATTCTCAAGCTTCCCGCTCGTCCCGTCCCGGCGGGTCGCCACGCCGACGTAGACGTTCTCGGTCTCTCGATGCGTCGTGATGAAGTCAAGCAGCGTGAAGAAGCCCGTGCGGGGGGCGAAGATCTGCTGCTTACTCGGGAGCGCGCGCAACTCGACCACCCCCGGCGCGTTTTCGAAGAGCGTCCAGAGGAAATCGATGACGGGGCCGGGGCCGTCGTCGCTCATCGAGCGGTAATACGTGCGGTGGTTGGACTCGACCCCGCGACCCCGGTCAGTTCGTCCCGGCGCGCCGGCCTCACCGGCCCGCCTCACGCCCAACGCCCGGGCGGTTCTGTGGTAGCCTGACGAAAGAGACGGATCCCATCCACTCTCTCCCCTCGCGCCCGGTGGGCTAGCCCGGAAAGGTCGCCCCCGGGCGCTGGTGCGTCTACCGCCCCTGAGGTCCCCCCGTGTCCGCCGCTTTGGCTCCAGGGTCGAGGCCGCTGTCGTCCATTAGCGCCACTACGGCCTGCCGCGCGATGCGGACGACCCGCACTCCGGCCGGTCGGGCGACCGGCAACTGCCCGCGCGCGATCAGTTCCCGCACCGTGCGCTCGCTGAGTCTCGTCCGGGTCACGACATCTCGGATCGTCAGCCACTCCTCAGCCATATCGCGCCTCCTGGCGCCGCGCTGCGCGGCCGAGTGCATGGAAACACGCCTGAGGAGACCCCTGGCGCGTCGAGTACGTAAATGTCGCAGTAGCCCGCCCGAGGACTGGGCGGGCCGTCGCCTACGCGTCGAGGCGTCGAGCCAGGGGGCGAGTCTTTCGGAGGAGGTCCTTCAGGGAGCGGGGCGCCAGGCGAACAAGCGAGGCCGTTGCAGCCAGGATCGTCAGGGCCGCGCCCTCGCGTGTGCGTTGCGCGCAGGCCGCCCGAAGCAGTTCAGTGGGCAGCGGCCACGGCCCAGGCGGGCGATCTTCGGGGTCCAGGGTGGCCAAGAACCTCGCGAACTGCCCTTCGCGCGCCAAGGGGTCAGTGCCAGCCCAGTTGTTTCCCGGGAACTCGTCGGCCAAGAGTACCAACCACGCCTCGTACCTCACCAAGAGCTGAAGGTTGTAGGCGCGGCCCACTCCGGTCGCCCGCCTACCCTTGTACGATGGCAGCCGGTCGGTGTTGGCGAGCGCCAGGACTCGAGGTACACGCGCGGAAAGCGGCTCGCGCGGATGCGCTCCCAAGTCCCGCAGCAGGAGGTCAGTAGCCCACTCGACCGCCTGCGCGCAGCAGGCGTAGGCGTCGTCGACGTGCCAGCGGATCAGGTGGGCCTGGCCTTTCCTCGCGTCCTTCCGGAAGCGACGGGCGAGCTTGGCCAGGGCCGCGTGGACGAGCGGGCGGGCGAGCACTCGGGCGAATGATTGGCAGTCGTCCTGTGCTCCACCGAAGGCTGGGAGCACAACGCTGCTTGAGCTCGAGACTCACGGCCCAATAGCAGACGGTCTGGGGGTTCTGTGTTCGGATACGCGTCCGCCACGCGTTGAGAATAATGGGCGGCGGGTGGCTCGGCCGCACGACCCCCCCTGTCTGGGATCCCCTGCGAGAAACCTTGGCCCCAGGCGCGGCAGGAGCGCGCCGTGTCCCCGCGCTCGCAAGGCGCAGGTGAGGGGCCGAGAATCAGTCGAGCGAGACGAGCCTACACGCGGGCTCCCGCCGCCGTCAGCCCAGGGCCTCGCCGCGGAGGAGTTCCGCCCAGAACCCGGGGTAGGCGCTGGACAGCAAGGTCAACCGCCCCCCGCCTTCGGTGCAGGGACGCATCGCCGAGAACGCCGCGCGCGGCCACTGCCACGTCCCGAGCTCGTCCGCGAGGATCGCCGTCGCGGAGTACTGCCGAAGCTGGTCGGCGCCTTCGGCGATGGCCCACACGCGCGACCCATTCTCGAGCGTGAGCAGGTCCTGCTGCCGGGTCCAGGTGGGGGGACGGTACCGGTCGCGCGGGCAGCGCACGAGGATCCCTTCCACGCGGTCCAGGAGCTCGATGGACTTCTGTTCCTTCGAGGAGACCAGAAACACATTGACATACGGGCGGACGCACGCGAGCCAGGTGTGCACCGCGCAGAAGAGCCACGTCAGCTTCATGCGACGGGCCTTGGGCACGAGCAAGAGCGGGGGCTCGGCGGACTGCCACTGCCGCGCGAGCGTCTCGAGGTAGGTCATCGCCGTTGGCCGCTGCCCGCAGCCAGGACAAGTGGCGGGGTCGCAGTGCCCGAGGTACCGCGCACACCCGATGCAGACCGCCACCGGGAAGGGCTTCACGGGCGACCGGAGTCCAGCTCATCGACCGTCCACACGCACTCGGCGACCCACGCCCAGGCGTCCCCGACGTAGCGGCGCCGATGCTGTTCCCGGGCGACCTCTTGGCGCGCGGCCTCGAGGTCGGCCACGGTGGGGCTCATCCGTCGGCGCGTGCGGGACCGTCGCGGGCTTGGCCGGCGATCTCCTCGAGTAGCGCGGAGAGCTGCGCGAGCTGCGCGTCGGGGAGGACCGTCAGGTCCGCGGGCAGGAGCGCGCTGCCCTCGGGCCCGGAATGCTCGAGCGCTTGCACGGGCCGGCCCCAGCCGCGATCGAGCACCGCCTGCGCGACCGCCACGCGGGCCGACTCGTTTTGGCCGCGCTGCATGATCTCGACGAGCGCCAGGAGGGCCGGCTCCGTGTAGGTGCGGGCGAGCGCGCGGATCTCCGCGAGGACCCGCGGGCGGCCCCCGGGGTTGCCACTCACGCCCTTGGGGAAGGGCCGGAGGTTCCTCACTATTCCGCCACTGTTCTGAGTGGGGCGTCAGTTCGCGCTAAACCCTCGTCAGGGAGACACGTCACGCCGACTGCTCCGCCCCATACTGTGACATACCTCTGCGCGGCGCCGGGTCTCCTCGCCCGCGAGCTCGATCGTTTCCCTCACCTTCCCCACCCCGCGATCGGCGAGCCAACTGGCGGCTTGCATCCGGTGCTCCAGCCTGGGTATCAACGGCACTCGGCAGCGCGGCGCTCATTGGATGACCCGATCGGCTCGCAGCAGAAAGGATTGCGGAATCGTCAGGCCGAGCGCCTTCGCGGTCCTGAGGTTGATGACCAGCTCGAACTTCGTCGGCTGCTCGACCGGCAGATCAGCCGGCTTCGCGCCCTTTGAGGATCTTCGTCCACCAGGCGCGCGGCCTGCCGGCCGAGCTCGTAGCTGTTCGCGCCATAGCTGGCCAGCCCGCCCCGCTCCACGAAGAACGGAGTCGTGAAACATCGTCGGCATCCCCCGCTCGAGCGCGAGCTCGAGGATGAGCCCGGGAATGTTCAGCGTGAGGAAGCGGAGGCGAAAGATGCCGTCCACCTCGCTCTTCCGGAGTCCCGCTGATGACGGCCCGCGCCTCGTCCTCCGTCCGCACCGGCCGCTCCACGAGCGTGAGACCGAGCCGCCGGGCGGCGTCGCGATGCACCGCCAGTTGCTCGACGGCATCGGCATTCGTCGCGTCGTAGACCAGGAGCACCCGCTTCAGGCGCGGGACGAGCTCCCGGAAGATCTCCATCCGCTTCGGCACGAGCTCGACGTCCAGATCGGCGATCCCGGTGATGTTGCCGCCGGGCCGTGCGAAGCTCTTCACCAGTCCCGACGCCGACCGGGTCGCTCGCGCCCACGAAGACGATCGGGATCCGACTCGTCGCCATCTGGGCGGCCTTCGCCGCCGTGCCTCGCCCGCTCGCGACGATGACATCCACCCCGTGCCGGACGAGGTCGCGAGCGGCCTGCGGGAAGCTCGGCGAGCTTGCCCTTGCGTGAAGCGCACCCCGATCACGAAATCCTTGTCCTCGCGGTACCCGAGCTCCTGAAGGCCGTCGCGCAGCCCGACGATCGCCGGCGTCGGTCCCCAGGACTCCGTCAGCGCCCCGATCTTGACCAGGCGCGCCGGCTGGGCCTGAGCGTCGCGGCCGACCGGCGCCCCCGATCGCGAGCACGATGCCGAGCATCAGCCGCACGACGCGGCAGGCTCGTCATGGCGCGCCGGCCGTGAGGCCGGCTCGGCCAGCAGCGCTTCGATGAGCGCACGCGCCGGCGCGCTCCCCCACTCACGAGGCCCGACGCCGAACGCGACGGCACGTCCATCACGGCCGACGACGAAGGTCGTCGGAATACCGATCACGCCGTACAGGGCGTTGATCCTGCCGTCCGGATCGAGCACGAGCGGAAAGGTCAGGCCCAGCTCCGTGGCGTAGCGCCGGACCGCCGCTCGTGTCCTCGCGGGCGTTGATGCCGATGATGGCGAGTCCCCGCGAGGCGAACTCGCGGTGGAGCCGCTCCAGCACGCGGCATCTCCGGGCGACACTCGAGACACCAGCTCGCCCAGAAATTCACGATGACCACCTTCCCGCGCAGGTCCGTCAGCGAGAGCGGCCGGGCGTCGAGCGTGGGGCCACTGAAGGGGGGAGGCTTCGTGCCGGAGCGATAGCCGACGAGATTCAGGGGCTTGAGGAGGGACGCCACCGCGGGCTGGTCGGCGCCGGCGGGACTCGCAGACGGCGACGACGAGCAGGCCCCCGCGAGCAGCCACGCTCGAGCCAGGAGCCGGGCCCTCGCACCCAGCTCCCCCGGCCGGCCGCCCATCGTCAGCGCTTGCCGATGATCTCCTCGGATGTCCCGAAGCAGGGTGTCGCTGTACACGACCGTCGTCGTCGGGTTCTCGATCGATCCACTTCTTGCGGACGATGCCCTGCGGATCGATGAGAAAGAACGACCGGTTCGCGGTCATCGATCCTCTCATTGAGGACCCCGTAGCTGCGCATGACCTTCCGCTCCGGAAAGTCGCTGAGCAGCGGGAACGGCAGCTTCAGGGATTCGGCGAAGGTCTGCTGCGAGAAGGTCAAGTTGGCGCTGGCGCCGAGGTTCTGGATCGCCCAGGTCTTCGAAGCGCTTGTAGTCGGCCTTCCTGGCCGACAGGTTCGCGGCTCAGGTCGGAGCGAAGTCCGCGCCGTAGAACTCGAGGAGGACCCACTTCTTGCCCCGAAAGTCACTGAGGGAGATGTCGCCGCCGGTGGTGCTCGGCAGGCGTGAAGTCGGGCGCCGGCTGGCCCACCTCCACCGCGCTCGCTGGCCCGGCCCGATGACGAGCAGGGCGAGTCCCAGTGTCACGGCCAACAGCACCTCACGGCCCGTTCGCCGCACGACGCTCACCATACAGGCCTCCTTTCCGCGCGAGGACCACGACCCAGACAGTGTGGAGGGTGAGGGGCATTCACATCCCCAACTCGACGGAAGGAACGGCGCGAGGGTACCGCAAGGGGCGGGGCCGCGTCAAACGCCCGGGAGTTGCCGGAAGGATGTGCGTGGAACTGGAAGCCGCGGGTGGATCGAGCAGTCTCGGTGCACCCCTTGGTTCATGACGGGCCGGATTAGTCCGTCATTGTCCGGATTCTGCCCGGGAACCAGCGCCAAGAGCTCGGTCGGGGGTCCACTCCACCATCCGCCTCTACCGTCGCCTGGATTCGCTCGTCCGCTGTGGTGTGACCTCCGGATCGCAGCCTCGACGCCGTGTTCGGCGTGTTCTGCCAGCCTACCGTGGGGTCGCCCGGCCCGCCGGCACGACGCCAGCCCGCCCCTGCTCGGGTCCAGTCGAGATCGCCACGCGAGAGGTCCGGCGGCGCGCGCGAGGAACAGAGCGCGCCGAAGGCTCATGACGACCGTGTCTTCGAGCGGCGCGCGCTGCCGGCGCGCTGATCCTGCCGTCGTGAAACAGCTCCGTGAACGCGCGGCCGGCCATGCTCAGCGGACGCCGCTCGTGGTGGATCAGGCGGAAGGTCCGGACGATCCGGAGGCCGCGCACTCGGAGCGGCCGCAGCCGACCGGTCACCTGCTCCTCCTGGATCGCGTAGACGGATACGAAGGCCACGCCGAGTCCCGCGATCACGCCCTGCTTGATCGCCTCGGTGTGCGGAAGGACCATGCCGGTGCGGTAGGCCACCCCGGCGCTGGAAAGTGCTCGCTCGGTCACCAGACGGGTCGCCGATCCGGGCTCCCGCAGCAGGAGCGGTTGGCTCGCCAGCTCGGCGGGCGCGATGTGACGGCGGCTGGCCCACGCATGTGTCGGGCCGACGACCAGGACCAGCTCATCTTCCACGCAGGTCGCCAGGCTCGCCTCGGCCGGGTTCCTCCCCCCGTCGCCGACGACGGCGAGGTCGAATTCGCCCGCGCGTACCAGCGCCACGATCTCGTTGGAGTTCCCGAGTCTGAGGCTCACCTCGATGGCGGGGTAGCGCTGCCGGAAGACCCCGAGGATCCCTGGGAGCACGTAGATCCCCGGGGTGGTGCTCGCCCCAATGGCCAGCGTGCCTCGCTGTAGCCCCTGCAGGTCGGCGATGGCCTGCCGGGCGTCCTTGAGCGTGGCGAACATCCTGGTCGCGTGGTCCTCGAGTATCCGGCCGGCATCCGTCAGTTGGACACGGCGGCCGAGTCGATCGAAGAGGGAGCACCCAGGTCAGCCTCGAGATCCCGGACGTGCTGCGAGACGGCTGGCTGGCTGAGGTGAACCACCTCCGAGGCGCGCCGAAAGCTCTTGGCCCTGGCGACGGCCAAGAAGACCTCGAACTGCCGCAGCGTCATGGTTGGGTTTCCCTTATCGAATCGATCTGAACATACGACTGGACCTTATCGTACGTTTCTGCCGACAGTATGCAAGGGCGATCCGCGCCCGGGTGAGCCGTCTGCTCAGGGCTCCGCCCGCGGTCATCAGCGAGGAGGCCGACGATGATCTTCCAGCAGTTCCTGTATCCCCAGACCGGGTGTGCCGCCTATGTCTTCGGGTGAGTGGGCCATGGGGCGTCTACGGTCGTAGACCCACACGCCGACGACCTCGAGCGCTACCAGGAGTTCGCCGACCCTCAAGGGCACGAAGATCACGCACGTCATCGACACGCACATCCAGGCGGACCATCGGTCGGGGGGCCGTGCGCTCGCGGCCCGCACGGGTGCCGCCTACTGTCTTCACGAGGCCGCCGACGTGACCTTCCCGTTCACGCCGCTCGCCGACGACCAGGAGATCCTCTGCGGGAACGTCGTGATCCGCGTCCTCCACACCCCGGGCCACACGCCCGACAGCGTCTGTCTCGTCGTGACCGACAAGACCCGCGGGCCGGAGCCCTGGTTCGTCCTGACGGGGGACACCCTCTTCGTGGGCACGGTCGGGCGGCCTGATCTGCCCGGCGCGGCGGAGGCCAGTGCCCGCGCGCTCCATCGGAGCCTCCGGCGGCTGCTCGCACTCCCGGACCACACCGAGATCTACCCGACCCACTTCTCGGGATCGGCGTGTGGGAAGGGGATGAGCGGCAAGCCCATGTCGACGCTGGCCTTCGAGAAGCGATTCAACCCATTCCTGGGAATGGCCGCGGAGGACGAGTTTGTCGCCGCCCTCACGCGGGAGCTTCCCCGCGATGCCGGCGGACATGGCGGCGATGCTCCGGGTCAACCAGGGCCGCGCGTGAGCGGCCGGCCACGCCGCGGGGGCGGTCACCGCGGCGCGCCCGGACCGGCCGGGCCGCGCTGGCCCTCGGGTGAGGCCCTCGGTCGGAGCGGACACCCTCCGGCTCGGGCTCGGGGCGAACCTCGGCCAGTTCTCGCTGCTCGTCCTGATCAACGCCTTCGTCGGGGCGATGGTCGGCCTCGAGCGGACGGTCGTGCCCCTCATCGGCGAGCAGGAGTTCGGCCTCGCGTCGAAGACGGCGATCGTCTCGTTCATCGTGAGCTTCGGCGTGACCAAGGCGCTGCTGAACCTCGTGGCCGCCCGCCTGTCGGAGCGGGTCGGGCGGAAGCCGATCCTGGTGGCGGGCTGGCTGCTGGGGCTGCCGGTGCCCTTCATGATCATGTGGGCGCCGTCCTGGGGCTGGATCGACGCCGCCAACGTGCTCCTCGGCGCGAACCAGGCCTTCGCCTGGTCCATGACCGTGATCATGAAGGTGGATCTGGTCGGCCCGCCGCGGCGGGGGCTGGCGCTCGGCCTCAACGAGTTCGCCGGCTACCTCTCCGTGGCGGCATCGGCCTGGGCCACCGGGTACATCGCGAGCCGCTACTCGCTCCGGCCCGAGCCGTTCTACTACGGCGGCGTCGTGGCCATCCTCGGCCTCCGGCTGTCGGTGCTGTTCGCCCGCGAGACCCGCGGCCACGTCGCGATGGAGGTCGCGCAGACCGCGCGTGCTGGTCGCCCGCGGCGCCCGCTCCCCACTTCGGCGAGGCCTTCGCGCGTCACGACGTGGCGCGACCGGAACCTCTCGGCCGCCTGTCAAGCGGGCCTCGTCAACAACCTCAACGACGGGATGTCCTGGGGGCTCTACCCGCTCTTCTTCGCCCAGCTACGGGCCTCGGCGTCGCCGCCATCGGCGTCGTCAAGGCGGTGTACCCCGGCGTCTGGGGCGCGCTCCAGGTCGTGACCGGGCCCCTCAGCGACCGGATCGGGCGGAAGGGGCTCATTGCCAGTGGCATGCTCGTCCAGGCCGGCGGCATCTGGCTGACGGTGCTCGTGCCGGCCTACCCGGCCTGGATCGCGGGCGCCGTGCTCCAGGGGCTCGGGACGGCCATGGTCTACCCGACGCTGCTCGCGGTCATCGGGGACGTCGCCCACCCCTCGTGGCGGGCCACGAGCTACGGCGTCTACCGCCTCTGGCGCGACCTCGGCTACGCCGTGGGGGCGCTCCTCGCCGGACTGGTCGCCGACTGGCTCGGCATGGCGGCCGCGATCCATGTCGTGGCCACGCTGACCCTGTTGTCGGGGATCGTCGTCCTCGTCAGGATGCGGGAGACCTTGGGGCGCCTCCGATGATGGTGCGACCTGCGACCGAGCAGCCCGGAGGCAGTCCATCTGACGGAGGGTCGCGTGATGCTCACGCTCGCCTCCTACCTCGCCGAGAACGCCCAGCCCACCTACGAGCGGATCGCGACCTGGCTCGCCGCGCGACTTGGTGAGCCGGCCACCCTGCTGGGCGGCGTCGCCTGGGAGGAGCGGCTGGCGATGCTGGACGACGGGCGAGTGCACGTGGCGTTCATCTGCGGCTGGCCGTACACGCAGCGCCACGACCGGCCGGAGCGGCCAGTAGACCTCCTGTGCGCGCCCGTGATGGCCGCGCCCCGGTACGAGGACCGGCCGATCTATTTCACGGACGTGGTCGTCCGCCACGACCGCCCCTGGCAGTCGTTCGCCGACCTCCGGGGTCGGAGTTATGCGTTCAATCACCCCGGCTCGCATTCCGGCTATAACGTGCCCAGGGATCACCTGCTCCGGCTGGGCGAGACCCGCGGTTACTTCGGCCGCATGGTCGCGTCGGGGTCCCATCCGACGTCGATCCGGATGGTCGAGGCGGGCGAGGTCGACGCCTCGGGATCGACAGCACGGTGCTGGACGTCGAGCGCCGCCGGCGTCCCGAACTGGGCACGACCCTGCGCACTGTCGCCGTCCTCGGGCCATCCCCGATCCCGCCCGTCATCGTGACCCGCGCACTCCCCGAGAACCGGAAAGAGCGGCTCCGCGCCGCACTCCTCGCGATGCACGAGGATCGCCGAGGGTCGCGCGATCCTCGGCCGACGGGCTTATCGCCCGCTTTGTCCGCGTGCAAGACGCCGACTACAACCCGATCCGCGCGATGGTCGCCCGCGCCGTCGCGGCCGGCTTCATGGAGCTACGGTGACCTGCGCGGACCGGACGCCGGCCCATCGGGACGCATCCCACCACCTGAAGGAGAGAAGTATTCAACGGGAGCAGGCCACGAATCGATGGACTCGTAGCGTCACGACCCGGCTCGCGATGGTCAGTCGGGGACTACTGGCGGCCCTGAGCTCGAGGCCGCGCCAAAAACCCCAATGAACCAGGAGACCACTGCCGACGATGCGCCATAAGGGCAACGAGGGTTATAGCGAGGAAGCGGACGCGCTGACGAGACAGTACGAGAGTGTTCGTTTCGTCGATGTGCATGGTCCGGTCTTGCATCTGCTCCCGACAGTCCCCAGCGATGTGCTCGACATCGGGGCCGGGACCGGACGCGATGCCGCGGCCCTGGTCAGGATGGGGCATCGAGTGGTGGCGGTGGAACCCACCGCGGCCCTCCGCGATCGGGCGGCCCTCCTACATCCGTCCTCCCACATTGAATGGATCGACGACTACGTCCCGCACCTTCCACGGCTCATGAGACGCGGGGACCAGTTCGACGTCGTGATGCTCACAGCCGTCTGGATACATCTCGACCCGCAGCAACGTCGGGAGGCGATGCCGACGGTAGCCAGTCTCCTCCGCCCAGGCGGTGTCCTGCTGCTCACGCTGCGTCATGGCCCTGCTCCGCCCGGCCGACGCCTCCTCTTCGAGACGTCGGCGGATGAGACGATTGCCCTGGCCGGCGTCCACGCCTTGCACCCCGTCCTGAAAGTCGAACACCAACCAGATTTCTTCGGCCGCCTGGAGATCACCTGGACTTCCCTGGCCTTTCTCAGAGAGGAGTCAACCTGAGGCGCCAGTGTTTACGACGCACTGGAGACGAACGACAGCGCGGTCAAGGTGCTTGGGACGAGACGCTACGTGATACTACCCGCGAGCTCGTTGCAACGGTGCGCCATAACGTCACGATCGACTGGACACTACGCGAGAGTGTGCGCGCCCAGTTGCGGGTCTCCTCTGAGTCGGGTGCGGCGCTGGGGTCAGCGAGTTCCGCAACGGCAAGCTACGCGCCCCGAACCCCCCGCTACCGCACCGACTAGGTTTGTTACGGGATCATGCCACTCACCGAAAGCTGCTGCGAGAACAGACCGGGCAGATGCCTTGCTCAGCCCGCAGACGTGAGGCCCAGTAGCGTCACCGCGATGTGTTGCGCCGCATGCGGCCGGGCGAGTAGCCGAGCGTTCGCGCACATTACTGCCAACCGCGCGGGGTCGTCGAGCAGCCGGACGATCTTCCACGCGAGCGCCGGGAGGGGGGTCTCTCCACAGGCTCCAGGGCCGAACGACGCTCCAGAACCGCCCATCTAGCGCCCGAGGCCGGGTCGGGGTAGGGTCAGGGCGCCGTGCCCCATGGAACGGCCCGGACGCCGAGCTTTGGCGGCGACCCGGGTGCCGTGACGCAGTGCCTCGCTGGCCGCTCACGATCCGGACTGGGGAGCCGCTCCATATGCCCTGTCCCCGATGCCAGCATGAGAATCCCAGCGGGCAGAAGTTCTGCGGCACGTGCGGCACGTCCCTCACGGCCAATCAGAGTGGTCCGCCAGCGCGGTCACATGCGGAGATCACGAGCGCCCTGAGTGAGGCGCTGGAGCAGCAGACAGCGACCGGCGAGATCCTGCGCGTCATCTCGAGCTCACCGACCGATGTGCAGCCGGTGTTCGACATGATCGCCGAGCGCGCGGCACGGCTCTGCGAGGCTCAGTTTTGCTTTGTCTACCGGTTCGACGGCCAGCTCCTCCACTTCGTCGCGCACCGCAGCCTCACCCCTGAGGTGCTGGAGATCAACCGACGCGCATATCCCACACCCCCAAGTCGGAGGAGCGTTGCGGCTCGCGCGATACTCGAGCGAAGTGTCGTGCAGGTCCCTGATATCGCCATGGACCCCGACTACGCCCTCGGCGCGATGGCGGCAGCCGGCGGCTATCGGAGCGCCGCAGGCGTCCCGATGTTGCGAGACGGCGTCCCCGTCGGGTCGATTGCGGTCACCCGCGCACGGACTGGGCTGCTCCCAGACCGGCAGATCGAGCTCTTGAAGACCTTCGCCGCCCAGGCGGTGATCGCGATCGAGAACGTGCGGCTGTTCACGGAGCTCGAGGCGCGGAACCGGGACCTGACCGAGGCGCTGGAACAGCAGACGGCAACCAGCGAAGTCTTGAAGCTGATTAGCCGCTCCACCTTCGACGTCCAGGCGATCCTGGAGACCCTGATCGAGAGTGCGGTCCGGCTGTGCGGTGCCGAGCACGGCCACATCTATCGGTTCGACGGTGAACTGCTCCAGCGGGCGGCGGGCTACGGTAGCTCGCCCGAGCACGCCGAGTTGCGGCGACGGCACCCGATTCGGCTCTGGCGCGGATCCATCACGGGGAGGGCGGCCCTCGAACGCCGAGTCGTACACGTGCCCGACGTCCTCGCGGACCCGGAGTTCGGAGAACTCGAGGCCCAGCGGTTGGTTGGCTTGCGGACGAGTCTGAGTGTGCCCCTGTTGAAGGAGGACGAGCTCATCGGCGTCCTCGCCATCTGGCGGACGGACGTGCGACCGTTTACCGAGAAGCAGATCGGCCTCGTGACGACCTTTGCCGACCAGGCGGTCATCGCCATCGAGAACGTCCGGCTGTTCACGGAGCTGCAAGCGCGGAACACCGAGCTAGCGGAGTCGTTGGAGCAGCAGACCGCGACGAGCGAGGTCCTCAAAGCTATCAGCCGCTCCACGTTCGATCTCCAGCGAGGCCGCTGACAAAGTCCCCGCCGAATGGCGGGGATTCCCGCGGTGCGCGGGAAATCCTTTGACAGCGCGACCCCGACTCCCGTAGTACTCAGGCATGGCACTGGCCATCGTCGAGACTCGGCGATGGTGAGCCATCCCGCCCGTGTTCGGACGGCCCGTTCACGCCATTCACCCCGGAGGGTCCATGCTGCGTCGTGAGGCGGAGACCACCCAGCGGACGTTTGCCGACCAGGCCCGCGCGATGCGCGCCGTTCCGGAGGACCACGTCCTCCTGCGGATGCGGCGGGCGATCGACTGGGTCGCCGTGGAGACCGCGCTGGGCGCGTACTACGACGCGGAGGTGGGCCGGCCGAGCTGGCCGCCGGCCGTGGTGCTCCGGATGCTCGTGGTGGAGCAGTACGCCGACCTGTCCGATCGCGAGGTGCACGAGCAGGTCGGCTACAACCTGCTCTACCGCGCCTTCGTCGGGTTGGGGGTCGATGAGCCGGTGCCGGACGACACCACGCTGGTGCGGTTTCGGGCGCGCGTCGGGGAGGCGGGGATGCGAGAGGTGTTCGACGTGCTGAACGAGCAGTGGGCGGCGGCGGGGCTCATCGGGGCGGACCGGCGTGTGCTCGACGGGGTGCATCTGTGGGCGAAGGTGGCGCGGCAGTCGTGGGTGGGGCTTCTGCGCAAGGGGCGGCGCGTGCTCGTGGACGCGGTGGCCCAGGTTGATGGCCCGCGCGCCGCCACGCTGCAGGCGCAGTTCGTGCCGCCCGCCGAGGAGACCGACCCGCGGGACGACGGCGCGCTGCCGCGCGAGAGCGAACGGACGGCGGCGCTGGTCGCGGCGGTCGCCGACGTGGCGGACGCGGCAGTCCAGGCGCGGGTGGCCCAAGTGCAGACGCTCCTCCGCGGCGAGGGTGATCGGGTGGTGAGCTTCGACGATCCGGACGCGCGCTGGGGGTATAAGGCGGCGGACAAGCCCTTCCTGGGGTACAAGGCGCACGAGAGTCTGGATCCGGACAGCCGCCTGATCACCGCGGTGGATGTGGTCCCAGGGAATGCGAACGAGGCCGTGCGCACGGACACGGTGCTGGCCAGCGAACCGACACCGCGCACGCCGGGGGCGGTGATCATCGGCGACGGGCTGTACTCCAACGCGACCACCGTCGCGCAAGTCGAGCAGGCCGGGGGCCGCCCCTGTTTCAGCGGGCTGAAGGCCGAGCGCGTGAGCGATGCCTTCACCTACCGGGCCGAGACGGACCAGATGGAGTGCCCGGAGGCTTTCAGCGGCCTCCCTCGGTGCTTGACACCCTCATCGAGAACGCTACCCGCCTCTGCGAGGCTACCCAGGGAAACATCTATAGATTCGACGGCGAGGTGTTTCGTGTTGGAGCGTTCCATGGCGCCTCCCTAGACTTTAGAGCGTTCCGTCAGCGAGCAGAGCTTCGCCCTGGACGCGGATCGGTCGTGGGGAGGATCGGCCTGGAGCACCGGACGATCCAGGTCCTTGATGTCTTGGACGATCGCGAGTTTGAACAGTTCGAGGCTCAGCGGATCGCGGGCTTCCGGACGGTCTTGGGCATCCCAATGCTCAGGGAGGACATCCTCATCGGCGCCATCGTGATGTGGCGGACCGAGGTCCGGCCCTTCACCGACAAGCAAGTCAAGCTGGTCACGACGTTTGCCGACCAGGCCGTCATCGCCATCGAGAACGTGCGCCTGTTCACGGAGCTGCAACAGAAGAACCAGGCTCTCACCACGGCGCACGCTCAGGTGACCGAGTCGCTGGAGCAGCAGACGGCGACGGCCGAGATCCTGCGCGTGATCTCGAGCTCGCCGACGGATGTGCAGCCGGTGTTCGAGGCGATTGCGGAGAGCGCGGCCCGCCTCACGAACGCGGTATTCGGAGGTACGTTCCCCGTCACGGACGGCATGCTGGACGTTGCGGCCGTCCACATCCCGGGCGGCGGACGAAACGATGCCTTCATGCATTCATATCCAATCCGTCTCGACGACAACACCCTCGCGACGCGGGTGGCGCGCGAGAGAGCCGTGGTGAACATCGGCGACATTGACACGGAGCCGTCCCTTCCGGAGGCACAGCGGACGCGGGTGCGGATGCTCGGTGCCCGGAGCTTGCTCGTCGTGCCGATGATCCGCGATGGCCAGGTCGTCGGGATGATCATCGCGGGACGACTCGAGCCGATCGCGTTCGCCGACAAGCAGGTCGAGCTGCTCCAAACCTTCGCCGCCCAGGCCGTCATCGCCATCGAGAACGTGCGCCTCTTCAACGAGACGAAAGAGGCGCTGGAACAACAGACGGCCACCGGCGAGATCCTGCGGGTCATCGCGAGCTCGCCAACCGACCTCCAGCCGGTCATGGAGGCCGTCGCGGAGAACGCTGCCCGAGTATGCGGAGCGACGGATTCGTCGATCTTCCGTCTGGAAGGGGAGCACCTCCGCCTGGTGGCACGACATGGATCGCTACCCAGACCACTGGCGATCGGAGAATCCTTACCCGTCATTCGCGGCTACGTATCCGGACGAGCTGTGTGCGACCGGCGAACGATCCACGTCGCAGACATCAGGGCGGCCGAGGCGGAGTTTCCGCAAGCCGTGTCCGGCAACAGGCAGGCCGGGTCCTTCAACCGGACCATGTTGGCCACGCCCCTGCTACGCGAGGGTACGCCGCTGGGTGTCATCATGATCACCCGGGGACCCGAGGTCCAGCCCTTCTCGAGCAAGCAGATTGCGCTCCTCGAGACGTTCGCCGACCAGGCGGTCATCGCGATCGAGAACGTGCGCCTCTTCACGGAGCTCGGGGCTCGGAACCGCGAGCTGACGCAGGCCCTCAAGCAGCAGACGGCGACCGGGGAGATCCTGCGGGTGATCTCCAGCTCTCCGACGGATGTCCAGCCGGTGTTCAAGGCCATCGTGCGGAGCGCCGTCCCGCTGTGCGAGGCGGCGCACGGCACGCTCTTTCGATTCGACGGGAGTCTGGTCCACCTGGTTGCCCATCACGGTCTGACACCAGAGGCGCTGGATGCGAATCTGCGCGTGTTTCCGCGCCCGCCAGGTCGGGGCAGCGTCGCGGCCCGGGCGATCCTGACACGCGACGTCGTTCACGTCGACATCGCCGAGGATCCGGAGCACGAACACCGCGGCTTCGTGCAGGCGGGCTTCCGCACCGTGCTGTCCGTGCCCATGCTGCGCGAGGGCAAAGCGATCGGTACGATCACCGTTACTCGCGGGGAGAGTCGGCCCTTCACCGACACGCAGATCGCGCTCCTGCAGACGTTCGCCGAGCAGGCGGTGATCGCCATCGAGAACGTCCGGCTGTTCAAGGAACTCGAAGCCCGGACGCAGGACCTGACGCGCTCGGTGGGCGAGCTTCGGGCTCTTGGCGATGTTGGCCGGGCTCTGAGTTCGACACTCGATCTGGACACGGTGCTCCAGACGATCGTTTCCCGTGCGAGCCAGCTGGCAGGGGCCGACGGTTGCGCGATCTACGAGTACCAAGAGGGGGCCGAGGAGTTCCAAGTGCGAGCGACGCACAATTTCGACGCGTCGTTCGTCCAGGTCCTCCGGGCGATGCCTTTGCGCAAGGGGGAAGGCGCAATGGGCCGCGCCACGGAAGCGCGCGAACCGTTGCAGATCGCCGACATCGGCGTGCCGGGGGCCTACCAGAGTCGGGTTCGAGACGTGTTGATCGAGGCTGGCTACCGCGCGGTGATCTCGGTGCCCATGCTCCTGGAGGAGCAGGTCATCGGAAGCCTGTCGCTCGTCCGGAAGGCCCCGGCTCCGTTTCCGACTGAAGTGGTCGAACTCCTCAAGAACTTCGCCACCCAGTCCGCGTTGGCCATCCAGAACGCGCGCCTCTTCCGCGAGATCGCGGACAAGAGCCGGCAGCTCGAGGCGGCCAGCCGCCACAAGTCGGAGTTCCTCGCCAACATGTCCCACGAGCTGCGGACGCCGCTGAACGCGATCCTCGGCTTCTCGGAGGTCCTGGCCGAGCGGATGTTCGGGGAGGTGAACGAGAAGCAGGCCGAGTACCTCCAGGACATCCTGTCCTCCGGCCGGCATCTCCTCTCCCTGATCAACGACATCCTCGACCTCGCCAAGGTGGAGGCCGGCCGGCTCGAGCTGGAGCTCGGGCGGTTCCATCTGCCCACCGCCCTGGACAACGCGCTGACCCTGGTCCGGGAGCGGGCGACCCGGCACGGGATCACGCTCACCCAGACCGTGGACGAGCGGCTGGGCGACATCGTCGCGGACGAGCGGAAGGTCAAGCAGATCCTGCTTGAACCTCCTCTCCAACGCGGTGAAGTTCACCCCAGAAGGCGGACGGGTCGGCCTCACCGCCACGGCGGCCGAGGGCGTCGTCACGATCGCCGTCAGCGACACGGGGGTCGGGATCGCGCCCGAGGACCAGGCGGCCATCTTCGAGGAGTTCCGCCAGGTCGGGCGCGACGACACCCGCAAGCAGGAGGGCACGGGGCTCGGGCTGACGCTGGCCAAGAAGTTCGTGGAGCTGCACGGGGGGCGGATCTGGGTCGAGAGCCAGGTGGGCCAGGGGTCGACGTTCAGCTTCACGCTGCCCGTTCGGCTTGACGAACGGGGCGCGAGCGATCAGGGCGGAGGCGAGCCTCCACGGCCATGACGTGTCCCCGGTGCCAGCAAGACAACCCGACTCACGCCCGATTCTGCCTCGGCTGCGGCGCCCGTCTCGCGCGCGCCTGCGGCGCCTGTGGCGCAGAACTACCCGGGGGCGCCCGCTTCTGCCTCCAGTGCGGCCAGGCCATCGCCGGGAGCGCCGCGGCCCCGGTTCGGTTCGCCCACCCCGGAGACGTACACGCCCAAGCACCTCGCCGAGAAGATCCTCACCTCGAAGGCCGCGCTCGAGGGCGAGCGCAAGCAGGTCACCGTGCTCTTCGCCGACCTGAAGGGCTCGATGGAGCTGCTCGCCGACCGGGACCCCGAGGAGGCGCGGAAGCTCCTCGACCCCGTGCTCGAGCGGATGATGGAGGCCGTCCACCGCTACGAGGGCACCGTCAACCAGGTCATGGGCGACGGGATCATGGCGCTCTTCGGCGCCCCGCTCGCGCACGAGGATCACGCCGTGCGGGCGTGCTACGCCGCGCTTGGACATGCAGGCGGCCATCCGGCGGTACGCCGAGGAGGTGCGACGCACGCACGGCATCGGTGGGCTGGCGATTCGGGTCGGCCTCAACTCGGGGGAAGTCGTCGTCCGCGCGATCGGCTCAGACCTGCGCATGGACTACACTGCCGTCGGCCAAACCACCCATCTCGCCGCCCGCATGGAGCAGCTCGCCAAGCCCGATACCACGCTGCTGACGGCTGACACGCTCCGGCTCGCGGAAGGGTTCATCGCGGTCACACCGCTCGGGCCGGTCCCGGTGAAGGGCCTGGAAGCCCCGATCGAGGTCTACGAGCTGACGGGCGCTGGCCCGCTTCGGTCCCGCCTGCACGCGGCGGCCCTTCGGGGACTGACCCGCTTCGTGGGACGCGACGGCGAACTCGAGCAGCTCCGGCAGGTGCTCGGCCGGGCCGCGGCCGGCCACGGCCAAGTCGTCGCCATCGTCGGCGAGCCCGGTGTCGGCAAGTCCCGGCTGGTCTGGGAGCTCACCCACTCCCATCGGACGCACGGCTGGCTCATCGTGCAAGCCGGCTCGGTGTCCTACGGGAAGGCCACCCCGTACCTGCCGGTCATCGACCTGCTCAAGGGCTACTTCCAGGTCGAGGACCGCGACGACCAGCGCAAGGTGCGGGAGAAGGTCATCGGCAAGCTGCTGACGCTGGATCGGGCCTTGGAGCCTGCGCTGCCGGCCTTCCTGGCTCTCCTGGACGTGCCGGTGGAGGACCCGCAGTGGCAGGCGCAGGACCCGCCGCAGCGTCGCCAGCGCACCCTGGACGCTCTCAAGCGCCTCCTGCTCCGCGAGAGCCAGGTGCAACCGCTCCTGGTGGTGTTCGAGGACCTCCACTGGATCGACTCCGAGACCCAGGCCCTCCTGGAGAGCCTGGTCGAGAGCCTCCCTACCGCCCGGCTCCTGCTGCTGGTCAACTACCGGCCTGAGTACGAGCACCGCTGGGGCGGCAAGACCTACTACGTCCAGCTCCGGCTCGATCCCCTGCCGCCCGCGAGCGCGGGGGAACTCCTGAACGCGTTGCTCGGCCCTGACGCCAGCCTCCAGCCGCTCACGTCCCTCCTGATCTCGCGCACCGAGGGCAACCCGTTCTTCCTCGAAGAGAGCGTCCGTGACCTCGTCGAGACCCGAGTCCTGACAGGTGAGCGGGGCCGCTATCACCTCGCCAAGCCGCTGCCCAGCGTCCAGGTGCCCGCCACGGTGCAGGCGGTCCTGGCGGCGCGGATCGACCGGCTGCCACCGGAGGACAAGCGGGTGCTCCAGGAGGCGGCGGTCATCGGGAAGGATGTGCCGATCGCCCTCCTGCAGGCCGTCACGGAACTGCCCGAGGCGGAACTCCGGCCACGTCTCGCCCACCTCCGGGCGGCTGAGTTCCTCTACGAGACGAGCCTGTTCCCGGAACTCGAATACACGTTCAAGCACGCGCTCACGCATGAAGTGGCCTATGGCAGTGTGCTCCAAGAGCGGCGGCGTGCCCTTCATGCGCGTGTCGTGGAAGCCATCGAGCGGCTCTATCCCGATCGGCTGGTCGAGCAGGTCGAGCACCTCGCGCACCATGCGTTCCGGGGCGAGGCGTGGGACAAGGCGGTCACCTACCTCCGCCAGGCCGGCACCCAGGCGGCCATGCAGCTCGGCTTACCGAGAGGCCGTCACCTGCTTCGAGCAGGCGCTGGTCGCCATGACGCGCCTCCCGGAGAGCCGCGGGATGCTCGAGCAGGCGGTGGATCTCCGCCTCGATTTGCGCAACGCGCTGTATCCGCTCGGAGAATGGGACCGGGTTCTCGACTACCTTCGGGAAGCCGACGCCTTCGCCACGGCTCTGGACGATCGCCGCCGGCGAGGGTGGGTCGCCACGTATCTCGGCACCCACTTCTGTGACCGGGGGGACCACGACCGCGCCGTCGAGTGTGGTCAGCGCGCCCTCGACCTTGCGGGCGGGCTCGATGACGTGGCCCTCAGGGTTCAGGCGAGTTCTCGTCTGGGCTGGATCTACCATGTCCTGGGCGGTCACGGGCAGCGCGATCGAGCTCCTGACCCAAAGCCTCGTCCCTCTCGAAGGCGAGCTGTCCACTCAGCGGCTCGGGATGCCGACGTTGCCCTCGGTGATGTCGCGGACGTACCTGAGCTGGTCGCTGGCCGAGCTGGGGAGGTTCCCGGAAGCCGCCGTCCGGGCGGAGGAGGGGCTTCGGATCGCCGAGCGGGTGGGGGAGCCGTTCAGCCGCATTGCCGCGTACACCGCTCTCGGCAGTCTGCGTCGCAGCCAGGGAGACCTCGACGAGGCGATCCCCATCCTCGAACGGGCCCACGCACTCTGTCAGGAAGCGAACATCGTGCACGTGGTTGCCGTTCGCCACGTTCGAACTGGGTTATGCCTACGCTCTATCCCGACGGTTCGGGGAGGCACTTCCGCTGTTGGAGCAAGGCACCGAGGGAATCACCGGCTTCTTCGGCGCCTCTGGATCGGCTGGCTCGGCGAAAGCTACCTGTTGGCCGGCCGCATGGATGACGCGGCGCGGGTCGGTCGGCAGGCGCTTGAGCTTGCTCGGAACCGCAAGGAGCGCGGTTATGAAGCGAGGGCCCTCCGCCTTCTCGGCGAGACCGCGGCCCAGCGCGATCCCCAAGACGCGGAGACGGCCGAAGTCCACTACCGCCAGGCCCTGACGCTGGCGGAGGAACTCGGCATGCGCCCCCTCGTCGCCCACTGCCACCTCGGCCTCGGCAAGCTCTACCGCCGCACCGGGGACCGGGCGAAGGCGGAGGAGCACCTGACGACCGCGACGACGATGTACCGCGAGATGGACATGGGCTTCTGGCTGGAGAAGGCGGAGGCGGAGCTGGGTGGAGTCGAGCGATGACGCGAGTCTTGTCGATGGTCACACTGTCGTCGTGGCCCTCCTCGCCGCGCCGCTCGCCGCCGAGGCGCAGCAGGCGGGGAAGGTCTACCGCATCGGGTTCCTCACGACCTATTACCGTCCTGATGACACAGGGCCGGTTGCGTTCCGGCAGGAACTCCGCAAGTTGGGCTGGATCGAGGGGCAGAACGTCGTCATCGAGGTCCGATCGGCGGAGGGAAACGCGGAACTTCTCCCCGAGCTGGCGGCGGACCTCGTCCGGTCTCAAAGTCGACGTCATCTTGGCGATGGGGGATCTCGCGGCCGTCCCGGCCAGCCAGGCGACCCGGACCATCCCGATCGTGGCCGGAAGCGCCGACCCCGTCGGGATCGGGCTCGTCATCAACCTCGCGCGGCCTGAGGGAAACGTCACGGGGCTGCACATCCAGGCCGCCGAGACGGCCGGCAAGCGGCTGCAACTCCTCAAGGAGGTGGTCCCCACGGTGTCCCGGGTCGCCGTCCTCTGGAATGCGACCCATCGAGGCAAGCAGGTGGAATTCGGGCCGACGCAGGTCGCAGCGCAGGCGTTGGGCGTGGAGCTTCAATCGGTCGAGGTTCGCGCGGCCGCCGACTTCGATCGGGCGTTCTCGGCGATCCGCATGGGCCGGCCCGGCGCGCTTGTCACGTTCACGGAGCGCCTCACCATCGCGCACCGCCAACGGATTGGGGAGTTCGCGGCCCGGAACAGGCTGCCGATGGTGGCCGAAATCAAGGAATTCGCGGCTGCTGGCGGCCTGATGACCTATGGGCCGAACGAGGCCTGGTTGAGCGGCCGGGCTGCCTACTACGTGGACAGGATTCTGCGGGGCGCGAAGCCCGCCGACCTCCCCGTCGAGCAGCCCACGAAGTTTGAACTCGTGATCAACCTCAAGACCGCGAAGGCGCTCGGGCTCACGATCCCCCAGTCGCTGCTCCAGCGGGCGGATGAGGTCATTCAATAGATGGACCGCCGAGCCTTCGTCGCGGGCACCCTCGGCCTCCTCGGGGCGCCGCTCGCCGCCGACGCGCAGCCGTTGAAGGTGCCGCGGATCGGATACTTGCGGGTACCTCCTTCCCAGCCACGCGAATTCGAGGCGTTTCGTGACGGCTTGAAGGCCCTGGGCCGTGTCGAAGGACAGACGATCGCCATCGAACAGCGGCATGCGGACGGGGTGCGACCCCGGTTCCCCGGGCTGGCGGCTGAGCTGGTTCGGCTCAACGTCGACATGATCGTCGTGGACACGGGAGACCCCGCGCTCTACAGGGCCTGAGGGGGTCCATCCCGGTCATCTTCACGCTAGCCGTCGATCCAGTCCGCGATGGGCTTGTCGGCAGTCTCGCCCGACCGGGCGGGAACTTCACGGGGCTCACCTTCGTCGTGGGCTACGAACTAGCCGGAAAGCGACTGGCGCTGCTCAAGGGAGCGGTCCCCCAAAGCCTCCCGCGTGGCGGTGCTGGCAAACCCGGCCAACTATTCTACCCCTCCCAATTTGCGCGAGATGGAAGCGACAGCCCGCGCCCTGGGTCTCCAGCTTCAGGTATTCGAGGTCCGGGCCCCCGGTGAGCTCGAGAGTGCATTCGCAGCGATGCAACGAGGGGGCGTCGAGGCGTTGGTCCAGGTGAATGACGGCATGCTGTTCTCCCAGCGCGGGCGGATCGTGGAGCTTGCGGCCAGACGCGGACTCCCGGCCGCTATGAAGAGAGAGAGTTCGTCGAGTCCGGCGGTCTCTTGTCCTACGGCATCAGCATCGCTAGAATTTCCGGCAAGCCGCCACGTATGTGGACAAGATCCTGAAGGGGGTCAAGCCCGCGGACTTGCCTGTCGAGCAACCCACCAAGTTCGAGCTGGTCATCCACCTGAAGACCGCCAAGGCCCTCGGCCTCACCATCCCGCCGGCGGTGCTCGCGCGGGCGGACGAGGTCATCCACTAGTGGACCGCCGAGGGTTCATTGTCGGCGCCATCGTTCGCGCCCGCCGCTCGCCGCCGGGGCGCAGCGCTCAAGTCAGGTTCCCCGGATCGGGTACATCGGGAACGGGAGCCCGACGACGCCGGGGAGCCGGCAGTTGGAGGCGTTCCGTCAAGGCCTGCGCGAGCTGGGCTATATCGAGGGCCAGACCGTGACGATCGAGTATCGCTGGGCGGAAGGCAACATCGATCGCCTTCCGGCGCTTGCCGCCGAGCTCGTCCGGCTCAAGGTCGACGTGATCGTGTTGTCCGGGAGTCCGGCGATCCGGGCCGCCCAGCAGGCGACCAGTAGTATCCCGATCGTCATCGGTGTCATCTTGATCGGCCCGGTCGACGCCGGCTTCGTGGCGAGCCTTGCACGTCCCGGCGGGAACATCACCGGGCTCGCCTCCCAGTACGAGGAAATCATCACCAAGCAAGTCCAACTTCTTGCCGAAACCGTGCCCAAGCTCTCCCGCGTAGCCCTTTTCCACCACACGCCCATGCCCCGGGAGGTGACCGCGAAAGCCGTCGGGGCGGCGAGCCAGCTCGGTCTCAAAACGCGGGTCGTTGAGGTCAGCGGGGTCGCCGAGTTCGAGGGCGCCTTCAGGACAGCACGGGATGACAGTGCGCAGGCCGTCCTCGTGCTCCCCAGCCCCTTCTTCAGCGCGCAGCGGCGTGTTCTGATCAAGCTCGCCGCGAACTACCGGCTGCCGGCCTTCTATGAGTTCAAGGAGTACGTCCAGGACGGAGGGCTATCTCGTACGGGCCAAGCCTTCCAGACATGTGGCGACGCGCGGCGAGTTACGTCGATCGCATCCTCAAGGGGGCGAAGCCGGGGGACTTGCCGATCGAGCGCCCGACGAACTTCGAACTCGCCGTCAACCTGAAGACCGCGAAGGCGCTCGGCCTCACGATCCCGCCATCGGTGCTCGCACGGGCGGATGAGGTGATTCATCAATGATGGACCGGCGTGCCTTCCTCGTTGGCGCGGTCAGTCTCCTCGCCGCGCCGCGCGCCGCCGACGCGCAGCCGGCGGGGAGGGTCGCCCGGGTTGGCGTCCTCGCCTCCAGCACCGAGGCCAACTTCGGGCCGAGCGTCAAGGTTTTCCGCGAGGCGCTGAGGGCCATCGGTTGGGTCGAAGGCCGCAACCTTACGCTCGACGTTCGGTACCCCGGCGAGCAATCGCCCAGCTCCCGGAGCTGGCGACCGAGTTGGTCAGGCTCAAAGTCGACGTGCTCGCAAGCCTCGGGACTCCAGCGACGCTGGCTGCCAAGCGCGTGACGACGACGATTCCGATCGTGATGGAGTCACTGTCGGACGTCGTCAGCACCGGCCTCGTGCCAAACCTGGCCCGGCCCGGTGGCAATCTAACGGGAGTGTCCGGCTTCGCTCCAGAGCTGAGCGCCAAGAGGCTCGAACTGATCCGCGAGATCTTACCTGGGGCAAATCGGATTGCGGTCCTGGCAAACCGAGCCAATCCAGCTACGGTCCCTATTCTCCGCGCGACTGAGGCGGGGGCACAGCAGATACGGATGAAGCTGCGCGTTTTTGACGTTCGCCAACCGGCCGACCTGGGGGTGGCGTTCGAGACCATGACACGCGAGCAGACGGACGCTCTGGTCCTGGTCGCGGATCCTCTCCTCTTCAGCGAAAGGCCGTTGATCATCGAGCTCGCGGCTCGCCGTCGCTTGCCGGCCGTCTACGAAATACGGGTGTTCCCCGATACGGGCGGGCTTCTCTCCTACGGGCCGCTTCCGCAGGAGCGGTTTCAGCGCATGGCGGTGTATGTGGACCGCATCCTACGTGGCGCCAACCCGGGAGAGTTGCCGATCGAGCAGCCGACGAAGTTCGAGCTCGTGATCAACCTGAAGACCGCCAAAGCCCTCGGCCTGACCCTCCCGCCGCGGTGCTGGCGCGGGCGGACGAGGTGATCCAATAGGTGATGCCCTAGCAGGGCTTGGGGACCCGTCACAGGGTCTAGTTCGACCGATAGGAGTGTGGGATGCGAGGGAGGCGTTGGTATGTCAACAGAGGCGAATAAAGCCCTGGTTCGCATGTTCAACGAGGAAGCGTTCAACGGAAGAGACGTCGAAGCAAGAGACAGGTTCTTGGGCGAGAACTTCGCCGTTAATGGCGAGATCGTCGACCCGGCCTGGGCAAAGAGGAGAGTTGCTAACCTGTTTGCCGCCTTTCCCGATTTCCACGCACAATGGAAGACATCGTCGCGGAAGGAGATAAGGTCGTCGCACGTTACACTGCGCGGGGTACCCACCGAGGCGAGTTCATGGGCATCCAAGCGACTGGGAAGCCCGTGACGTTTCGATGGATCACGATCTATCGCATTGCTAACGGCAAGGTGGCTGAGGAATGGCCACTCTTTGATGCACTCGGCCTGGGGCAACAGCTCAGCGCTGCCTCGTGAGCCATAGAGCTGAGGTGGTGATCCAGTGACCCAGCCCACCTGGCTCGACGCCCACGGTCGCCGCCGCCCCATGCTGGCCTGCTGGACCTGTGGCCGCGAAGTGGCCCCGATGCGCTTCCGCGCCGACGATCTGCACCGCCAGGGCTGGGCGCCGCCGCAGACGTTGCAGATTCCGGACTGGTGCGGCTTTTCGACCGAGTACCTGCCGGTGCCGGCGGGCGACGGGTGGTGGTCCCTGGTGCCGATCTGGGAGCCCGCGCAGACGCCGAATCCGCTGCCCCGCTGGGAGCCCGCCGTGCCCTACTGGGCGGCCGATCCCGGCCCGCAGCCATCAGCGGCCCACGCCGCTGACGAGTATGCCGCTCGAGCGGCTACCCGACCTACCGCGCGCCGTCGTGGCCCGCATCGAGGGCCGGGACACGCTCTACGAGTTCGACCTCACGGCATGCGCGCGCCCTTGAGATCTCCGCCACGGTCGCCCCGATCCACGCCGAGACCGCCGCCTTGCGCCAGCTGCCGGACTCAAGCGCCTAGTCGGGCAGCTCAAGCGGGAATCTGTCCGACGGGATAGCGTCCCTCCACGACGCGGCGGCTGACTGCCCTCTCACCCGACACCCCAGTCGCCAGCCGGTTGGGGGTAGCCGCGCATTCGAGGCACCACGACGCGCGGAATTGTGCACGTCGCGGGGAAACTTTCCTCCTCCATCGCTGGGCCTTGTGTAACCCCGTGCACATGGGCTTGACCAACAAGTGTGCAACGAATCCGCTGGCTTGCGGCCCGCCGGGCGTCTGGCATCAAACCTGCTGTAGTTGTTCTGCAGGCTTCGTTTTATTTTAATCCGCGCGCGCCGACCAGTGCCCGCGCGAGAGGAGACCACTGTGGGCCCCTCACTGCTGACCCACCTCCGCCCGTTCCCTCGTCGTCGCGCCGGTGACGCCTCCGGGCACGCGGGGGCGACGACCATCTGCCCCTACCCAGACGACGTGATCTCGCTGTCCCACCTCAGCATTGCCTACAAGGCGCTCGGGCTCGCCGAGGATGCGCGGGCAACCTTCGAGATGGTTCTCCGACGCGATCCGGACCACGTGCCAGCGCTCGAGCAATTCGCACTTCTGGAAGTCGAGCAGGAGCGCTGGGCCGAGGCCATCGCCACGGCATCGCGGGCTCTCACGCTAGCGCCCACGAGCATCATCGCCCGGATGACTCTCGGGCTCGCCTACGTGGGTGCGGGCGATTGGCTGCGAGCCTTCGAGCAGTATTGGGCCCTCGCGGAGTGGACCTGGAGGCCGGAGCAGTGTTCTTCGAAGCTCCTGATGAGCGGACGTTCCGACTACGAGGAGATCCAGTAGCACAATCGACGATGAAGCAAATGTACTGCAGTGCCCCAGGTGCCCGTCGCAGTGCCTGTTATTAGGCCCTCCCGCCCACCCGCCCTCCCCATGGAGGGCGGTGGGCTCGAGTAGCAGTTGCCGTCTGCTGTGATGGGCGACTAGGTCCCTCGTGCACCTGCCGCCCCCAACCCCTAAGGGTGACCGCGTCTAGCAGGGTGTCTGAAGGGCCATTAGGTGGTTCGCAAACCAGATTGACGCGGCGACCGGCTAGGGTACCCGAGGCCCAGCCGCTGGACGCCGACGATGTGTGACGGATTTGGTGACGAGGGGCGCGCGATCGACGCGGCGCTGGCGGAGGCGACGGCGCGGCACCCGGACATTCGTTGGCACGCGCTGGGCGATCGGCCGCCGATCCAGTGGACGCTCGATGGAGACGTGTGGCGCGGGGACATCCGCGACTGGACGATGACCGACCTCCCGAATGGGGAGGCCATGCTCGCGTACCAGGGGGAGTCGGAAGGTCGGCGGCCCGCGGGCCGTCGCGGCCATCATGGCCGACTACCTCGCCCGCCAGAAGAAGCGGCCATGAGCCACGCGAGCCAAAAGCCCGAGGGCTCGGCTGCACCGTGGCCTCTGTCCCGGGGACCGGGGAGGTCCCCGCGCGGGCCACGCACGCTTGTCCTAGTCCCCAGGTCGATGTGATCGGGTGGGCTCTTATAGGTCTCGCCAGCATCGTCGTCGGGCTCGGCAACCTGATACCCCTAAACGACTCAATCAAGCGTGTCCATTCCGCGCAGAAACGATTAAGAGCACCGCCAAGCCTGACGGATCCTGGCTGTTGTGCCACCGCAAACCTGGCGGTTTGCGTCGAAGATGCCCAGGGTCGACCTGTCCAGTCGAGTCTTGGCTCGGTATAATTCCGCCCGGGACTCCGGCACTCAGAAGGGTTCACTACCGCAGGGAGTTGCTGAGACACAGGCTCGACGCGGAGGACACGGGATGACATGGCCGTGACCCGATGTCATCCAATGGAATGACGTACGCTTCGCCATCCTTGACCGAAAAGGAAATACCAAGCAGTGTCGCTTCTCTTGGATCTCTGTCATCGGATTCGGTGTCGATTGAGCATACTTTCGATGCGCGGACCACCGCCTCAGCTGGGAGGCGAGGACTTCGGGGGCACTATGCCGCACTCGGTCAACTTGGTGAGGAGCGTCTTGTAGGAGACCTTCAGGATGCGAGCGGCCACGGTGCGGTTCCACCGAACACGCTCGAGAACCTCGATGAGCGCCGTCCGCTCGACCTCGCGGGCGGCGCGCCGCGCGATGGCTTTGAGATCGAATTGGTCGGTGAGTGCGCCCCCGAACGCCGGGCGCAGGGAAGCCGCATCGGCCGGGCGACTCGGGGCGGGGGCGGCCAACTCCCGGCTGGCCCCGGACCGCTCGATTCGAGCCACGAGCTCACGGTGCGCTCGATGGGGATCGTCCAGGACCACGAGACGGCGGACGAAGTTCTCCAGCTCCCGCACGTTGCCAGGCCACGGATACGCGGTCATCTGCGCCACGGTCTCGGGAAGCAGGTCGGCGCGCCGCTCGTACTGGCGGTTGAATCGGCTCACAAACGACGTAGCCAACGGGACGATGGATTCCGGACGTTCACGAAGCGGTGGGACCTGGATCTCCACGACGTTCAGCCGATAATAGAGGTCTTCTCGGAACTCCCCCCGCTGCATGGCGACCTGGAGATCCCGGTTCGTGGTGGCGATCACGCGGACGTCTGCGCGGATCAGCTCGCGACCACCGACGCGCGAGAACCGGAGGTCCTGCAGCACGTGCAGCAGCTTCGCCTGCAGGAGGCGGGGCATCTCCCCGATCTCATCGAGGCACAGAGTTCCGCCCTGGGCGAACTCGAACCGCCCCGGTTTGAGGCGGTAGGCGCCGGTGAAGGCTCCCTTCTCGTGTCCGAAGAGCTCGGACTCGAGAAGCTCGCCGGGGAGCGCGGCACAGTTCACCAGGACGAACGGCCCGCGGCGCCGGTTCGAGGTGGAGTGGATGGCTTGAGCGACGAGGTTCTTTCCGACCCCGCTCTCACCCAGGACCAGCACGGTCGCGTCGGTGCCCGCGACCCCTCGGATGGTCTCGAACAGCACCCGCATTTGCGGGCTCGAGGCGAGACGCGGGGAGGGCGGGTCCAGGTACGGATTGGCCACGGGAAGCTCGGGTAAGACCCCCATCGTTCTCCCCCCCTCAGTGACGTCCGGTGTCACTGCGAAGCCCGACCAGGGCAAGGCGCCTGGCGGCCTCGCCGGCCGGTGGCTGCCCGTTCGTCTTGTCTGCACTCCGCCAAGGTGCAGATCGGAATTCGGTGCTTGACCCAGGTGCCAGCGCACGTCATCCCATGACGGGACCTCCCCACCAAGTTGATCGACGACTCATGACCAGGACGATTTGATCGAGTGCGAAGTGATCGACGCGGCGACCCCGAACGTGTCGCCATGCGTGTCCACGCGAAGGACCTGACCCGTGCAGCTCAAGCGAAGCGGCCTGGGCTCGGAGTACTCGAGGACGAGCGTGAAGTGGATGGGCGCTCCGGGCGAATACGGCTCTTCGGTCTCGAAGTAGATCCCCGATGCACTGATGTCACGCGTGAGCCCCGTCCCTTGTTCCGTCTCGACCGCGAGGCTGACCGGGTATCGCGGCATCCGCCGCCGCTCGACCGGGGCCTCTGACATGGCCTGCACTCTAGGGAATGGCGGGCGCCGGGAGAATTCCCTGAAAGGCAGGATTTTCTATATCCCGGAGATAGAGGGCCGGAGATAGGGGGGCCCCCGGAGTCCGTCAGATCAGCCGGAAGCGGAGGGGACCGGAGGGGAGGGGCGCCGGGCGGCGCCCGGGAGGCTAGAGGAGCCCCTTCTCCCGGGCGTAGTGGGTCAGGGCGACGCGGCCGTCGATCCCGAGCTTCTCGTAGATGTTGTGGAGGTGGACCTTGACGGTGCCCTCGCTGATGCGGAGCCGCTCCCCGATCGCCTGGTTCCGGAGGCCCTCGGCCACCAGGCGGACGATCTCGATCTCCCGCGGTGTCAGGACGGAGGTCACCTCGCGGAGACCCGCCTCCCGCCGGAGCATCCGGTCGAGGGCGCGGGTGAGCGACCGCCGCTCGATCCACTGCTCGCCCGCGGCGACCTTCCGGACGCAGTCCACGAGCATCTGGGGCGCCATCTCCTTCAGCACGACGCCGCGGACCCCGAGGCGCACCGCCTTGAGCACGTCGTCCTCGTCCAGCTCCGCGGTCAGGAGGACGATCCGCGTGGGCAGCCCCTCGCCCTGGAGTCTCCCGGCGACCTCCACCATGTCTGCACTCATCGCTCCGAGACCGACCCAAGGAAGTCTGCAATGTTTTGCATATAGGAATTGCTACATACTGGCGAGTTTCCTACTCGCTGGAGTCGGCGGCCTGCACAGGATCTATCCCCTGTCTGGCCGGCGGTGCGCGTGTCTTCGCCCCTGGCACTCGCTATGCACCCAGCTACGACCGAGGAGGACGCCATGCGGGACGAGCGATCTGGAAGACCACCCGAGGCAGCTGACAGCCTGACCCCGTGGTCTGACTGGGCCCGGCCCATCGATCCCGATGCGGCGGACCGACAGCGGTACGCGATGGCGGAGGCGGCAAATTCGTCGCGCCTCCGTATCGTCGGTGGACGCGTCGCGGCTCAACCACCCACCCCGAATACCGTCAGCCCGGTCCGACGTGTCAGAACTCGACGGCTCGTCGGCCCAGCGCAGGCGACGCCGCATTCTGAGTCACTCGCTCGGGCGCTCCGCCGACGACGCCCTGCCGCCTGAGCCCCAGGCGAACCGGTTGGCCGCAACGCACTTCACGCGAGCGATCCACGCCGCCGGGCGCGCGCGTCGATTGCGAGTGTGCGGGAAGTGACCGTGTCCGACAGCTCTTGTGAGGCCGACCGTCTACCGACCGCCGAGCCCTCGGTCTTTCAACGTCGGACCCCTCGGTTGGCAGCGTAAGCACCTCGGTTCGCGCTCATCCGTGAAGACCTGAAACCCGCACTTGGGCACGGGGCAGTACCAGGTCCGCAGCTCCGGGAGCGGGCCGGTCTCCGCGAGCCGCCGGCCCTCCCGGGCGAAGTCCTCAAACATCGGCACATCCGGCCGGGCCGACGTCCGTCTACAATCTTTGCCGGCGTGACGCGGACGTGCCCGAGCGGGACTCGGCCCGTGTAACTCCGTGACCAAGGAGCGTGCCGGTGACGGTGCCGCTGGAGTGAACGGATGATTCCTGCCAGGGCGACTATCGGTGTGGTAACCGTTCAGGCCTTTTCAGGCCCGAGCGAGCTTGATGGCCGGAGTGGGCAGCGGCAGGATTGACGGTGCGGAGTCGCCATGCAGGGCCGCGACACACGCGTGCGTGACGTAGTCGACCACGTTCCGGTGCTGCTGCCTGAGCGTCGCGGCCACGGTGAGCATCCGCTCGACGAACCGACTGCCGTGCGGACTGTGGGTGCCGAAGCAGCCCTTCCGCCACAACACCGCCGGCCGGAGTGCGCGTTCGGCCGCGTTGTTGGTCGGCTCGACGCCGGGCACGTCGACGAACGTCCAGAGGGCCGGGGCCAGCCCGAGGATGTCCCGACAGGTGGCCGCCGTCTTGCGGTGCCCACAGGCCGCCCCACGCCGCAGCCACTGCTCAACCCGTCGGCGGCGCGGCCGCATCGCCGTCTGGAACTGCGCCCGCGAGAGGGTCCCGTCGCGCACCCGGTGCCAGGCGGCGAACATTGCCTTGGTCTCGGCCAGGAGGGCCCGCCCGACCCGATGGGCCGTCCCCCGCGCTCGGTGAAGGCCGTGAACTCGCGCTGCAAGTGCGCCCAGCACAGCTGCCGGCGCGCGAGCGGCCAGGCGTTGTACGCACTCCAGCGATCGCTGACCAGCCGGCCCCCGTACTCGCCCAGCAGGGCCCGGGCCGCGACAGTCCCCCGCCGGGCATGGACCAAGAACACCGTCGCGAGCGTGGTCACCGCCACCCACAGCCACGCCCGCTGCCGGCCTTCGCGCCAGCCGGTCTCGTCGACGTGGACGACCGCCTGCTGCTGCATGTAGGCCTGCGCGGCGGCCACCGGGGCCGCGACCGCCGCGCTGACCGTCTGCTCGCACGCGCTCACCGTTCCCACCGCCAGGTCCACGCCGAACAGATCGGCCAGCAGTCCGGCCGTCGTCCGTTTGCTCAGGTGATAGACCCCGGTGCACACCGCCACCGTGGCCGTCAGGCGCGGGCCGAAGATCCCCCGCGGCACGCCGGCCGGCCACGGGGCGGTCGTCCGGTGCCCACAGCGCCCACAGGCCAGGGTGTGCAGCTGGTACTCGGTGACGACGGGCCGCACCGGCGGCGTCTCGGTGACCTGGTGGCGCCGGGGCGTCGGGTCCGTCCCTCGCACGGGGGCCCCACACCTCTGGCACTGCGACGGGCGGACCGGCACGACGACGCCGACCTGTTCCATCGGGAGCAATGGCCGGTACTGCGCGTCGTGGCCCGGCTGCGCCCCCGGCCGACGCCCCGAGGGCGGTCGCTTCGGGAGCCGCTCCACCGCGGGCGGATCGGTCGAGGGCGGCCGCGAGGAGTTCTGCGAGGTCTGCCGCAGTTGCTCCTCCAAGGCCCCGACCTTCGCCTCCAGCGCGGCGACCTCCGCATCGCGCGCGACGACCTGCGCCCGCAGCTCGGTGGTGAGCTGCAGGAGCTGGTCGATGACCCGCAGCGCCTCTCTCAAGGTGCGGGGCCGACGACCCGTCACACCCCAACATGTATCGCATGTCCCTCAGCACGACCGCAACATTTGGTACCGCCACGCTCGAGCGGTCCCAGGGGCTCAGACACCTGAACGGTTACGTGTCCGAAAATTCGGCCGGTCCTGACCCCGTTATCGGGTCCGGGGTGAGGCCCGATAGGATTGGCCTATGAGGGCCGATCTCTACCCCTTGCAGGTGCTGCTCGTGGCCCTCGCGGGATGGGTCAACCGCCACCAACAACACGTCATCGAGTACCTGGTGGAGGAGAACCGTGTCCTCAAGGAGCAGGTGAAGGGGGGTTGGAAGCGTGATGTCAGCTCGGCTGACCTACCACCGCGATCGTCACTGCGGTCGCCGCCGCGACCGTGCGGTAGAGGGGTCACCGGCCTTTGTACGTCTCGACCAGACGCTCCGCCGTCGCCTGGTCAACGCCGTGGAGCTCGAAGCGCATGTCGATCCGCTGAAAGCGGTTCGGCTCCGCGGCGGTGCGCAGGCCCTCGATGGTCACCTCCATCCGCTCGAGCCGAACGCCGGTGTCGCGGGCATGGCCCTCGACGAGGGTGACCCCGCACGAGGAGACACCGGCCAGGAACGCCTCGCTGTTGCTGAGGGCTTCCGGGGCAGTGGAGGAGTCGAGGACGAAGTGATGGTTCCGGGCGTTGTTGAGAGCCCGGCCGACGAGACCGCTCGACCGGGACCGCACGGTGTCGACCTTCGTGTCGCTCATTCGTCTCTCCCTGCCGACATGTGGCGATGATGCCGGCCGAATGGGCACGCCGAGCTTCCGGGCGGTCCGGGGCGCCGCCTCCGTGATGGTGCGGGGGTGCCTGGCCCACTGTCAAGGGCGGTACCCGGGCTGTTGTCGGCGCTTCGTCATGCTAGCGTCAGGCGCCCTTTACGTGTGCGGCGGGACACCGGACGCGTCGCATGTCGCCAGGGATGATGCCCGTGCCGGGCATGGAGGAGACGTGCTTCGCGTCCTGATCGTCGCCTTCGACGGGCTTCAGAGCGACTTGGCGGTCCCGTCCATCCCCTGGAGACCTAGGCTGACGACATCAGCCAGAATGTCGGGGAACCGAGCGCGGTCGTCACTCAGTTCTCCTCCCACGGAAACGTGTCTCCTCCCACGGAAACGTGTCGAGCCGGGCGGCGCCATGGGGCGTGATGACCACCTGCGTTTCGAGCTTACGCACTCGCGGCCGCCCTGCTCCCCGATCAAGCTCTCGACGCACACCGTCATGTTCTCCTCGAGCCGACCGTCATAGGCCTCGGCGAAATCCTCGTGAAGTGGGACCCAAGGATACTCGTCGGCGAGACCCACCCCGTGCAGCGCCACGCTGTACCGGCATGCCCGGTATCGCTCCGGAACGTGCCACGACTTCTCGTTGATTTCCCAGAAGCTCATCCCGGGCGTGAGGATCGACAGGTTGTGGTGGATCTGCTCGAGCACGGCCGCATAGAGCTCCCGCTGCGTGTCGCTCATGCGCGTACGGCCACAGGTCCAGGAGCGTGAGACATCGGCGCGCGGCTCGCGCCGCTCGTCCTCTCAGGATGCAGATCTGGCTTTCCTTCTTGTGCACGTCGATGCCAATATGGTGCATGGCTGGCCCTCCTCTGCTTGCGGCGTTGACCGCGGATCACTCTGTGGGGCAGCGTATGCCAGCACGTCGAGTGGGGATCAGCCACCTCATCCGATCTAGGCTCCTGGGAACCTTCATGGATGGGTTCGCCATCATGGTCACCACGCTCCCGGTGCTGTTCTCGGCGGTCACGACGCTCAAGTACTTCCCATCTGGCTCGGCGTCATCTTGACGATGCTGATCGAGATCGCACAGATCACGCCGCCCGATGGCATGGTGACGTACGTCCTGCATGGGCTGCACGAGCCGCCGGGCCCCATCAGCGACGTGTTCATGGGCGTGCTGCCGTTCGTGGGAATCTACGGGCTGAGCCTGCTCCTAGTCACCGCCTTTCCTGTCTCGTGCTCTGGTCCGTGAGGTAGGGGAGTACGGAGGAGCCTTCATGTACGACCTCGTGGTCAAGGGCGGCACCGTGCTCGCGCCGGGCGACAGCCTGCACGGCCGCCTGGACGTCGCGATCGAGCAGGGCAGGATCGCGCGGATCGCGCCCGACATCGAGGACCCGGCCCGGCGGGTCGTGCACGTCCGGGGCGCCCTGGTCACGCCCGGCCTCATCGACCTTCACACCCACATCGACTTCGGCCTGCGCACCGAGGGGATCAACGCCCGGGGCGCCGATCCCGACCTGATCGGCATCCACGCTGGCGTCACCGACCGTGGTCGATGCCGGGACCACGGGCCCGTACATCTTCGGGGGCTTCCGCAACTACGTCATCGATCGTGCCCGGACGCGCGTCCTGTGCTTCCTCCACGCTGGCCGGGGCGGCATCAGCCTGGAGCCGGACATCCGCCACGAGGACGACGTGGACCTCGACGCCTTCGTCAAGGCGGTGGAGCTGAACCGGGACGTGATCGTCGGCGTCAAGACCCGGCTGGTCGGGCCCGGCCTGAAGACGCTCGGCGCGCGGATCGTCGAGCTGAGCCGGGAGGCGGCCCGCCGGGTCGGCCTGCCGCTCATGGTGCACACGGGTGACCACCTGAGCCGGTACGAAGGGGCGCCCGAGGTCACCCGCGCCGCCCTCCGGCTCTTCGAGAAGGGTGACATCATCGAGCACACCTACACCTCCATGGTGGGCGGCATGCTCGACGCGAACGGCCGGATCCTGCCCGAGTTCGAGGAGGCCATCCAGCGCGGCGCCATCGTGAGTGCCGCGTCGGGCGGCGTCCACCTGAGCTTCCGGGTCGCCCGGATCATGCTCGAGCGCGGGATCAAGCCGAGCTTCATCGCCACCGACCTGAACAAGCTCAACATCGCGCGCGGCTGCTACAGCATGACCGAGATGATGTCGCAGTTCCTGGCGCTCGGCCTGGGGTTGGAGGAGGTCGTCCGCCTGTGCACGGTGGAGCCGGCCAAGGCCATCCGCCGGGAGGACACCCTCGGCCAC
Organism: uncultured Candidatus Rokubacteria bacterium; assembly: GCA_963765195.1. Lineage (GTDB taxonomy): Bacteria > Methylomirabilota > Methylomirabilia > Rokubacteriales > DASRDR01 > DASRDR01. The sequence goes on along the minus strand of CAVXVV010000059.1, from coordinate 90,938 downwards.
CTCGCGGTCGGCCGCGAGGCCGACCTGTCGGTTCTCGAGGTCGTGGACGGCCGGCTGGATCTACCAGATCGCGACGGCCAGACGTTGGCGGGCGAGCGGGCCCTGGTGCCGCTCCTCACGGTGCGGGCCGGCAGGTCGTAACCCTGGACTGGGGACCCCATCCCTGGGGCTGGCTGCCCGAGCCCGGCGGGTACGTCCACCACATTCCGGGCGACCGCGCACCGGACTAGATGCTTTGGGGGGCCCCCGATGCCCCCGGCGTTGCGCCGGTGAAGCCGGCGCTCGGAGCGTTGCTCGACACGGGCCTTGCGAGGCGGCTTTTGCCGGGGGGTTAATCCGACAGCCTTGCTGGCAGGTCGCAGGGAGTCCCCTCGCGTCATCGGGGGGCGAGGGGGCGGGCCTCCTTGGCCCTTCAGTGCGTGATCAGGGCGCCGGTGGTGATGACTTGGCCTGTCATGTAGGAGGCCGGGGTGGGTGAATTACTTCCGGATCGGGAACTCGGGCCGGTGCTTTGCTTATGTGACGAACTGGGTCGAGAAGAAGGTGCGGCGCCATCTGATGCGGGCGAGGAATCGGCCGGGTTCGGCTGGAAGAGGTGGAGTACGGCGTGGCTCTACGAGACGCTCGGTTTGTTCCACGACTACCGCGTCCAATACCTGGGCCGTGCCTGAAAGCGCTCCCCGGCCGATAGGTCGCATAACCCTTGGCGTGAAGCGGGCAGGAAAGCGGCGTACGGGAAATCCGTTCGCGCCGTTCGACGGGCGGGGGCTGGAGACGGGCTCATGGCGAACCTACACGGGCACGCAGCCGGAAACGGCGGATACAGCCAAGGGGAGCCTAGTGCAGCCTGCAACGGCAGTGCTCCAACCGGTGAAAGTCCGGTCACGGCGTCCGCCCCGGGTGCCGTGTAGCGATACCCGACTCACGGGGAGGGTGACCTTCCCGAGGGAAAGCTCGGGTAGAAAGTCCTCGGCGGCCGGAGACGTGTCTCCAGGTCGGATCGGTCCAGGAGGGCGAGCAACCGCGCGGGCCGTAGCAAGTCGAACACCGATGGTAAGCGTCGAGACCTTGGCCCGACTGAAGCCGATGTCGGGATTGTTGGAGGAGCCGACTCATTTAGGCAATGAGGAAGGCGATAGGAGCAGGGACGCATCGGGGATAGGGACCTGTTTCTCCTCCCGGCGTAGAGGTGATGGCACGCGTGGACGGAGTGCTGACCCAAAGTGGGGAAGGTCTCGGCGGCAGCCCAGACCAGGTCGTCGGGCAAGGCCTCCTGTATAACCAATGTCCTTGGGAAGTCAGGGGGTGCGGCTGAGACTGGCGGATCGGGTCGCAGTAGCGTGGAGGGAAGGGACAACATAACCCTTCTGGAGCGAAGGGCCCGTGGGTCGAGGTGGTTGCTGTAGTGGCCCGAGGCGGGCCGGCTGATAACGCCGGCGGCAATGCGCAGGAGGGTCCACAGGCGACGAAGGCCATGCCAAACCACGGAGCCCCTGAGGGTATGCGGACTTGGCGCTTGACCTCGGTGGTTCTGCGGGCAGGGCCTGGTTGATGGAGACGCGCCTCGGCTTGTAGCCGTACTGGGGAAAACCCGACGTACGGAATTTTAGGGGGGGCGCTGGAGACGTGACTATGGGAGCCGGACTGAGGCCCCCCGCGAAAGCTGGGGATCTGCCACCGGACCCTACCGTGGGCGCGCCAGCGCTCTACCCGACCCGTCACCGCGCCAGCCCTCGACCCTACTATGCGCTCGCCGAGACGACAGCGACGGCCGCGAGCACGCCGAGCGGACGGTTCAGTGGCATGGTGGGCGTATCTTAAACCCTGTCACCACAGCGAAGCCGCTATCCGATCGGCTTTACCTTCCACCGCATGTACGCGACGTAGGTCGCCATCGCCAGCAGGATCGCCGTAATGATCGCCGAGCCGATTTCGTTGCGCTGGATGTGATAACCGGTTGCTGCGATCATCACGATCATGATTCCGGCCGCTGCCCACTGGGTCCACCACGGCTTGATTTTCGTGAGGCCGGGCAGAGTCAGCCCGACCGCGGCCACCACTTCGGCGAGGCCGAGAAACACCTGGAAGGCGCGCGACATCGACGCGTTCATCTGCTCGACGATGCTGGCGGGCGGAAGAGCAGCATGAGCCCGTGCGCCAGGAAGGCCAGGGCAAGGAGGACCTGAAGGACCCACAGCAGCTTGTTCATGCGGTGAGAATGCGATAATCGGCCTGAGAGTTACAACCAAAACCTATGGCCACCAGAGCAACCGCCGTCCGCGTCGCCGTGTTCGCCCTCGATGTCCTCGCCTGTCCCCGCTGTGGGGGCCGGCTGCGGGTCATTGCCATCGTGCAGGACCCGGCCGTCGTGCGGACCCTCCTCGCCCAGGGCGGGCGCGCGCGCGCCCCGGCGGCGCCTGGCCCCGCCCCGGCCGCGATCGGGTAGCCTCGCCGCTCGGCCAGACCCGCGCGGGGTCCCGCTCGCCGGGGCCCGGCCCCGCCCCCTCCGCCTGCTCCTTGACCGTCGCCTCGCGCCGGCGCAGGATGACGCGGGGTCAGCCGGCGCTCGCGAGGTCGCCGCTCGCCCTCGCCCCCCGAGGCGGGCCGCCTCGGCGGCCAGGGCAGGCTTCGGGGCGAGGCCGGACCTGGCCGGCCGCTTCGCGGAGGTGGCGTTAATCGTTCCTATGCGCCCTGAACCGTCGTGGCGATCTGCACAAACTTGGGGGCACTCGTCTGTCTCTCGCTCATCGTCTTGCGGCCCTCCGCCCGTTGGGCATCCCGGTAGCATCACTCCAGCCATCGCCGATCATAGCGTCGCTCGAGACCATACTTCGATGGCTGACCGCAAACAAGCGGGGAAGCTCCGCGGCCCTCTGGATGGCGGGAGCTCAGGCGGCGCCTTCGATTCTTACCTGCTGGTCCCTGTCCCCGGACCGCCCTCGGCGTTGCCGGGGAGTGATGGGCCCACCGCGCCCGGGATGCCGGCCCGAGCTCGATGGCCCCCGGTGTCGGGGTGACGGGCGACATCCCCACGTTCAGACGAACGCCATTCGCCCCGACCTCCCGCCCAGATCCGCGGCCGCGAATCGTCAGGGGCCAGGGCCAACGCAGGGTCCGGGCCCGAGCCCTGGCCAGTCGCCCCGAAGCTTCTTGAGCACCCGCGCCACCGGATCGTGGGGCTTCGGTGACCATCCGCTCGTTGAGCGGGATGAGCGCGTTGTCGGTGACGTGGATGTGCTGAGTGACGGAGAGCCGCTGGTTGACACCTCGCGAATGGGCATGGTACTCGTGCGTGATTCCTTGTTTGGTGGGGTCGGACGGGTAGGGTGATCGAGGCGCTGGGCACAGGAGGTCTAGCCATGGGCAAGAGCGCGATCGACCGACGAGCATTCCTTTCCGGAACGGCCGGGGTGCTGGCCGGGGCATCGGTGGGCCGGCTCCGGCGGGCCGAGGCCCAAGCCAAGCCGAAGCAGCTCACGATGAGCAACTGGGGCGGGGAATACGGGACGTTCGTCAAGGAGAACGTGGACGTCGACTTCACCAAGCGCTTCGACGTGTCGGTGGTCCACGATCCGAGCGCCGACAATGCGGCCCGGATCACCAAGGTGAAGCTGAGCCCGCCCGGCACCTACGACCTGATCCACCTGGCCGACAGCTTCTTCGCCCGGGCCGTCGACGAGGGGATCCTGGAGCCGCTGAACTACCGCTCGCCGAACTTCACCAACGTGGCCGCGGTGGATCCCGCGGCTTTGACGCCGTTCTGGCCGCGGGCGACGTTCAACGGGATGGGTGTCGCCTACAACCCGAACATGGTGAAGGAGCCCCCGACCTCCTGGGCCGACCTGTGGAAGCCCGAGTACAAGGGGAAGATCGTGGTGCCGGGCGTGAACCACTCGTTCGGTCTCTACGTGATCTTCTTCGGGGCGATGGCCGCCGGCAAGGACTGGAAGGACGTCGACGCCGGGCTGGAGATGCTCAAGCGCCTGGCCGACCTCCGGCCGGTGTGGTCCATGGACACCCCCTCGATCCAGAAGCTGTTTCACCGGGAGGAAGTCGCCATCGGGTGGCTGGGCAAGGCCGAGACGCTGCACGCCCAGACGTGGGGGGCCAAGACCCAGTTCATCATCCCGAAGGAAGGCGGCATCTTCGTCCAGTGGGGCTGGGGCATCATCAAGGGCACCAAGAACCTGGAATGGGCCGAGAGGTACGTGAACGTCGGCCTGGACCCCGAGGTCCAGGCCCGCTACGCCACCAAGTGGCGCTATGCCGGCTCGAACCCCAAGTGGGTCCAGTACGTCGATCCGGCGACCCGCAAGCTGGTCGAGTGGACGCCGGAGGAGACCAAACGCCTGATCGGGCTCGACCACAGCTGGATCACCAGCCGGCGCGTCGAGCTCACGGAGCGGTGGAACAAGATCGTGAGCGGATGAGGGCCGGTCCACCCGAGGCGCCCCGCTCGCCAGGCCCCCCGGTATCCCGCCTGGCGAGCGGGCTGGCCCCGATGGCTCGGGTAACGCTCGACCGGGTCAGCAAGCAGTACGGGGACGTGCCGGCTGTGCGGGACGTCTCCCTGACCGTCGAGGAGGGGACCTTCGTCTCGCTCCTCGGCCCGAGCGGCAGCGGCAAGACGACGCTCCTCCGCCTCATCGCCGGGTTCCTGGCGCCCGACCAGGGCGACATCTGGCTGGGAGACCGGCGGGTCAACGCGGTCCCGCCGCACCGGCGGAACATCGGAATGGTGTTCCAGCAGTACGCGCTCTTCCCGCACCTGACCGTCTTCGACAATGTGGGCTTCGGCCTCGACATGCGCGGCATCGCCCGGACCGAGGCGGCTACCCGGATTCGCGAGACGCTGGCCCTGGTCAAGCTCGAGGGCCTGGAGCATCGCTATCCTCGCGAGCTGTCCGGCGGCCAGCAGCAGCGGGTCGCCCTGGGTCGGTCCATCGCCATCAAGCCCGCTCTCCTCCTCCTGGACGAGCCCCTGAGCGCCCTCGACCGCAAGCTCCGGGCCGAGATGCAGATCGAGCTGCGCCAGCTCCAGCAGGTCCTGGGCATCACGACGCTGTACGTGACCCACGACCAGGAGGAAGCGCTCACACTGTCGGACCGCATCGCCATCCTCCAGGATGGCGTCGTGGCCCAGGTCGGCACTCCCCGCGAGGTCTACGAGCGACCGGCCAGCGTGTTCGTGGCCGGGTTCATGGGAACGGCCAACGTCTTCGAGGGGATCGTCGAGGCGGAAGGCGCCGGCCTCCACGTCCGGTCGGGATCCCTGGCTCTGCCTATCCCGTCCGCCGGTGGCCCCGAGCCCGGCTCGACGATCCGGGTGGCCGTCCGCCCCGAGCGCGTCCGGGTCGAGCGGTCAGCACCGGCGGGAGCTCCGGCGATCCCGGGCCAGGTCGTGAGCGCCGTCTACCTGGGTGCGGCGACCCACTACCATGTGGAGGTGGCCGGCCGGCACCGCGTACTGGCCACTACGCCCAACGCCAGGGAGGTTGGGCCGGTACCCGAGCGAGGGGACACCGTGTACCTGAGCTGGCGGGTCGAGGATGTCCTGGTCCTCAAGAGCTGAGGCGAGCGGCCGCCGGGGACGGGTCCGACGCTGGCTGGGCCCGCCGGTCCTGCAGCCCACCCTGGCGTTCTACGCGCTTCTGTTCCTGGCCCCCCTCCTGATCTTCTCGGTGGTGAGCGTGTTCCGGACGTCGCAGACGGGCCTCTTCGACCCCGTGTTCACCCTCCAGCACTACGCCAAGGCACTGGGCGATCGCTTCTACCTGCGGAGCCTGTGGAACACCTTCGAGATCAGCCTGGGGGTCACCATCGTGTGCCTGGCCCTGGGCTACCCGGTGGCCTACTTCCTCACCACCCTCCGGCCGCCGACCCGGAAGCTGCTGATCGTCCTTCTCCTGTTTCCCTTGCTCGTCAGCACCATCATCCGGGTGTACGGATGGATGGTCATCCTGGGGGGCCGGGGGATCGTCAACAACTTCCTCCTCCGATGGCGGCTGGCCGACGACGCCCTCCCGCTCATGTTCAACACGGGAACCGTCTACCTGGGCCTGGTGACCATCCTGCTCCCCTACATGATCATCAACGTCGCCAACGTGCTGGGGACGGTCGACCCGGCCTTGCGTGAAGCGGCCGCCATCCACGGGGCTGACCCCCGACGCGTCTTCCGGCGGGTCACGCTTCCTCTCAGCCTCCCGGGAATCCTGGCCGGGTGCCTGCTCGTCTTCACCATCTCCATGAGCTCCTACGTCATCCCGCTCTTCCTGGGTGGCCCCCGGGTCAAGATGGTGGGGAATCTCGTCTTCGAATCGATCTCCACGTTCAACTGGCCGTTCGCCGCCGCTTTGTCGGTGGTCCTGCTGGTCGGCACGCTGGCGGCCTGCCTGGCCCTCATGATGGGTCTGGCCGAGGGGCGACGGCCGGGCCGGGGCCCGCGATGACCCGCCGATCCGATGTCCCACCGGCGGCCTCCCCCGGCCGCGACCGGGAGGCCGCCCGGCAGCGCTGGTTCCGGCGGGGACTCGGTCTCCTCACCGCCATCGTCTACCTGGGCGTTCTGGCTCCCATCCTGGTGGTGGTCCTGGCCTCGGTCAGCCCTACCGAGGTGTTCACGTTCCCCCCGCCCGGATTCACGCTCCGGTGGTACCGGGAGTTCTTCGGCGACTCCAACATGCGCGAGGGGTTCTGGCTGAGCTTCGTGGTGGCCACGGTGTCCGCAGTCGGGGCCCTGGGCCTGGGGACGGCGGCCGCCATCGGGCTGACCCGGGAGCGGTTCGTGCTGCGGCACGTGGTGAGCGCCTTCTTCCTCTCCCCGGTTATCTTCCCGAGCCTCATCACCGGGGTGGCGCTCCTCCTGTACTTCCGGACCCTGGGGCTGCCGACACTTCCCGGCCTGATCCTGGGACACGCCATCATCAGCGTCCCCTACGTCATCCGGACGGTGGCGGCCAGCCTGGCCGGCTTCGACGTCTCCCTCGAGGAGGCTGCCCGCATCCACGGCGCGCCTCCACTGCGGGCCTTCCTGCGGGTCACCCTGCCGGTCATCCAGCCGGGCATCCTGGCCGGCGCGGTGTTCGCCTTCATCGTGTCGTTCAGCGAGCTGAACGTCTCACTGTTCCTGTCCGGCCCGGGGGCCGCCACGCTGCCCATTCACATCTTCAGCCAGATCCAGTTCGGCGCTGGCCAGGTGGTGATTGCGGCGGCGTCCACGCTTCAGATCCTGCTCATCGTAGGGCTGATGGTCGTGGTCGAACGGCTCTTCGGGATCTCGGTGGCCCCCCAGTCCTGACCGGGAGGAATCACTCAGCATGCCAACGATCGTGGAGCGTGATGTGAAGATCGCCACCGGAACGACCCTGCACATCCGGGAGGCCAGTGGTGGCCGGGGTCCGGACGGTCGGCTGACCCCGCTGGTGTGCATCCATGGCTTCAGCCTGTCCGGACTGACCTACGAGCGCCTGATGGCCAGGCTTCCCGACGGCTACCGGGTCATCGCAGTGGACCAGCGAGGGTTCGGAGACTCGGCCCAGCCGCCGGGCGGGTACACCATCCCGGAGTTCGCCGCCGACGATGCCGCCCTCCTCGACGCGATGGGGATCGACCGGGCCGTCATCATGGGGCACTCGTACGGGGGCATGGTGGCCGAGCAGTTCGCGGTGGCCTACCCCGAGCGGACGCTGGCCCTGATCCCGGTGGGGACCTGGGCTCACGTCCCGCCAGCGTTCGGACTGGGGGAGGACGTCGGCAGCCGCATTGAGCTCCTGGGGACCCGGGGGAACGTTCCTGAAGCGTTCACCAGCCGCATCGACCGCTACGTGCTGGCTCGGAACGTCACCCCCGAGGAAAAGGCCCGCTTCCTGGCGGTGGCCAGGGGCGCCGGAACCACGGCGCTCATCGAGACACTCCGGGACATCTACACCAAGCCGTGCCTGACGCTGGACCAGCTCGGCGCGATCCGGGTCCCCACCCTGGTGATTGCCGGGGCCGAAGACCCCATCATCTCCCTGGACACCATCCGACGGCTGGTCGACGCCGTTCCGGGCGCCGAGCTCGTGGTGATCGCCGATTCCGGCCACTCCCCGATGTGGGAGCAGCCGGGGCCCTTTGCCGAGGCGGTGTTCCGCTTCCTGGCCCGCCACCGCTTGTAGGCGTGGCCTTCGCGCCGGCCGCAGTCCGAGACGCGGCGGAGAGGCCGAGCGAGGGCGCCCGGGGTCGACGCCGGGGGGCCCCGAGGCTCCCGTGAGCCGGCGAGCAGGCAGGGGACGGGAGTGGTGGGGATCATGACGAGGCTCGCCCACGCCCAAGGCACACGAGGAACACGTTCAGCGTGGTCCGATCACGAGACGCTGTTGTGGCCTGCGGGAAGCCGCTGCGGATCCGTCAGTCGACCGTCTTCCAGCGGCAGGGACGGGCCGGCCCGGCGGCGGCTGGGCCGCCAGCCCGAGCGCGCCGAGCAGGCGCCGCACGGCGTGGGGCTCGGTCACACAGCGAAGCGGCGCTGACCGATTCAGCCTGAATCGGTGATCGGTTCGCCGGGGGTCATGCCGCTCGCGCTCTCGTCAGAAGGCCGGGTCCGGCGCAGGTTGCATGAGCGGGGGATGCGCGCGATCATGAGCAAGGGCTCCCCCAACGCCTCCCTGCTTCGTGCAGGATGGGTCGGGGACACGCCCGCTTTACCACAGGCCCGCGAGCACCGTCCCGGCGATCAGCGGCCCGATGGACGCGTGCCCACGAACTCCACCATCCCGTCGGCCTGCGGCGTGAACGTGATCCGCCCGACGAGCAGGTGGCGGAGGATCTGCCGCGCCTGCCCGACCCGTCGCCCCACGAGTCCGGACCAGTCGCCGAGCTTCGCCAGTATCGCGGGCGTCAGCGCCGTCGCGTCGACGGTCCGCACGCGCCCGAGCCCGTCGAGGGCGGCCAGCTCCGCCTGGATCGCCGCGCGCCGCTGCTCCTTCGCGCGGAGGGCGTCGAGGAGGCTGCCGAGGTCCGGCGCCCGGGCGATCGCGGCCGTGAGGCGCGCGATCTCGCCCTCGATGACGGCGAGGTCCGCCCGGAGGCCCGCCCGGCGCGGGACTGCCGTGTCCTCGACGGGCCGCGCGGTGTCGAGGACCTCGCGGACGATGGCCTCGACGGCCGCCGGCGTCGCAGCGCCGCCTCCAGCGCCCGGAGGACCGCCTGGTTCGTCTCGAGCATCGGCAGGGGACGCCGGCTCGCGCAGACGGTAGGCCCGCGATAGTAGGCGTGCTGGCAGCGGTAGAGAAACTTGCGGTGGTTCCCCGAGGTCCGGGACTGGACGACCAGCGACCCGCCGCACAGCCCGCACGTCGTCAAGCCGGTCAGGAGGTAGCGCGACTCGACCCCGCTCGCCGGCCGGCCTGTCCTTCGCCAAAACCCGTCCGGACGAACCAGCGGTTGATCCTTAAGCTCTCAGGAGTGGTGGGATCGCCTCGAGCCTCGGCCCCCCGCCTTCGCCCACCCCGGCCGGCGAGGTCTTCGAGCGGCTCCCACCCAGCCTGAGGTCCCCCTGATTGTCCGAACTGTCGAGGGGCTGACGGAAGGATCAAAGGGACGGGGCGGGGTCCCCGACCGACATGCGGAGGTCCTGCCCGGGCCCGGGAACCCGGCTGGCATCTGCCAGGCTGATGGGAGTGGCCTTCAGCCGCGCGGGCGGGTCCCCCGTCCCTCCCAGCGGCCATCGGCTGGCAGGTGAGCGTATAGGGAAAGGAATCTGACGGGAGGCCGTGGAATTGTCTCCGGGGTCGACATCCTGGAGACTTGGAGACCTACGGCTGCGACTACCTACGCGACTCCGGACGCGGAATGTCAGAGCTCTGATAGACCACTGGCCGGCCGGGTGGAGTTTTCGCGAAGGGCACGTGGGCACTCCGCAGCCCAGGAATGCCGGCCCGGAATTCACCTCATCTTCGGACCCTCAGGCTGTGACGATTTCGAGGCCGGCGGCCTCGAAACGACCGAAGTCGTCCGGATTCGTTGTCGCCATGGACGCCCCCACCCGCAGCGCGACTGCGGCGATCATGCAATCCGTGAGGGAGCCACGCCGGCGTCCGGCCAGATTGAACAATCGAGCCGTTCCGGCGGAATCATCCGCTGTGAACTCGACCGGGTCTCCAACGATCCGAGTGGCTAACGCGACGTCCTCCGCCTCGACCGGTCCGCAGAGGAATTCGGCCCACGACACGGCGCTGATGCCGACGGTCGACGCCTCCTGGAGCCAAGCGCGGAGCCGGCGGTCCTCCGGTCACCCTCGGGTGAGCGCCCGGATCAGAAAGCTCGTGTCGAGATGGATCACCGAATCTGGCGACGGCGCGCGGACGCCCGCCGCTCAGCGCGGACACGACTCGCCCAGGCGCGGGAGGCGGTCGCGCTCAGACCGAGCGAGCGCTGCAAGGCGTCGAGCGCCACAATCGCGTCGCTCGCCGGCCCCGCGTCGCGAGCGGCAACGCGGATCGCGCGGCGGAGCGCCTCGGACCTCGACACCCCCATCGCCGCGCGACCCGCTCCAGCGTCCGGACCGTCTCGACGTCCAGAGCGTATGTCGTCTTAATGGTCTGGGTGGCCATACCGGCAGTAGTATCGCCATACCATAACGTCGTCAAGCCGAAACCGGTCGCCGTGAGAGGACTGTCCTTCCGAAACCCCTGTCCCTCGACACGACCGCATCTGACTCGGTTCGCGACGATTCATCGCTGGAACAGTCGGAGGTTGTGGAGATCTTCCATCTGCGGAGCGCCCTCCATCGCGTCCAACGTGCTGTTCGTGTACCCAATCATCGCCCTAGTACGACTGTGTCACGAAAGTTAGGGGTTCGGGCGGGTACCATGCCAGCATCGCGGCATGGCCCACACCCTGGATCCCCGCGCCCGCCGGTTCCGTGCGTACGTCGAGCGGTTGACCGTGGCCCTGGGACACGCCGATCGCCACGAGCCGATGCGCGCCTACCTCACCGGGCTGTGCCTGCCGGGCGAGCGGAAGAGCATCGAGCCCATGGCGGCGCGGGTCGATCCGCGGCATGTCCGCGCCCGGCACCAGTCGATGCACCACTTTGTCGCCAACGCCCCGTGGGACGGGGCGGCCGTCCTGCGCGTGGCCCGCGACTGGGTGCTCGAGCCGATGGCCCGACACGGCCCGGTCGCCGCGTGGATCGTGGATGACACGGGCTTCCCCAAGAAGGGGCGGCACTCGGTCGGCGTGGCCCGCCAGTACTGCGGCCCCTTGGGCAAACCCGACAACTGCCAGGTGGCCGTGAGCGTGTCGCTCGCGAACGACGCGGTTAGTCTCCCCGTGGCCTATCGGCTGTACCTGCCGGAGAGCTGGGCCCAGGATCGGCGCCGGCGCCGCGCCGCGGGGGTCCCGGACGACCTCGAGTTCCAGCCGAAATGGCAGCTCGCCCTGGCCCAGATTCGCGCGCTGCAGGCCGACGGGGTGCCGCCCGCGCCGGTGGTGGCGGATGCCGGCTACGGGGATACGACCGAGTTTCGGGAGGCCCTGACCGCGGCCGGCCTGGCCTACGCGGTGGGCGTCAAAGGGGAGACGACGGTGTGGCGTCCCGGCCAGGCGCCCCGGCCGCCGAAGCCGCGGCGGGGCGGGCGGGGCCGCCCATCGATCCGGGTGCGGCGTACCGCCGCCCATCAGCCCGTCAGCCTCAAGCGTCTCGCGGCCGAACTGCCGGCTTCGGTCTGGCAGCCGGTGACCTGGCGCGAGGGCACCCGGGGCGCCATGCGGTCGCGCTTCGCGCGGCTCCGGGTACGTCCCGCGCATCGCGATGAACAGCGGTCGACCCCCTACCCCGAAGAGTGGCTCCTGATCGAGTGGCCCCGGGGGGAACCCGCGCCCACGAAGTACTGGCTGTCGACCGTGCCGGCGACCATCTCGGTCGCGGATCTCGTCCGGCTCGCCAAGCTCCGCTGGCGCATCGAGCGCGACTACCAAGAGCTGAAGGACGAGCTGGGCCTGGATCATTTCGAGGGGCGCGGCTGGCGAGGCTTCCATCATCACGGCGCGCTCTGTATCGCGGCGTATGCCTTCCTCGCGGCCGAGCGCGCGACCCTTTCCCCCCCTGCGCCTCTCGCCTTCCTCCGCCCCGCTCGCCTTCCCAAAGGTTTCAAGCCGCGGGGCGCTTCCGGTGCGGCCTGAACGCCATGTCGCCACCTCGATCGCCACGCTGTACCAGCGGCTCGCCCGCGCCTTGCTCGACGGTCGGCCGTGCCCCGCGTGTGGTCACGAGCCTCGGAGGCGTTGATGCTTTCTGACACAGTCGTACTAGCAGGATGCGGAAATTCCTGGGCTGACGGATGAACAGGCGCCGCCCAAGACATTGGACGCGATCGCGAGAGGGCCGGGAGCCCACTCGATTGGGGTCGCCTCGGCGTTCCGGTGGCCGCTGGAGCCCTCATGGCGTCGCCTCGGCCTCCATCAGATTCCGGATGCGCACCAGGTTGTACAGCGCGGCCCCCAGGGTGAACAGCCACCCGACCCGTCGCACCCCCCGGTGGCGTGTTTTCCGGAAGAGGGCCACGGTCTTGAGCCAGCCGAACACCTCTTCGACGAGCTTGCGCTTCTGCTGACTGACGGCATAGCCCGGATGGCGAGTCGTCCGCGCGTCGATCGCACTGACCCGGTTCGTGACGTTCTGCGCGACATGCGGCGTCAGCCCGAGACTCCGCAGGGTGGCGACGAAGCCTCGGGTGTCGTAGCCCTTGTCGGCCCCGACGGTGGCCCCGCGCGGCAGGTTCGTGGCCATCGCGGCCGCCGCCTCCCGCTCGGCGGTCCCGATCGCCTGCGTCACGCAGGTGTCGACCACCAGACCGTGCCGGTTCTCCATCAGGGCGTGGCCGTGATAGACGAGCTTCGCTTCCTTGCCCGGCCCCTTGCGCATCAGCCGCGCCTCGGGATCGGTGGTCGAGGCATGGGTGGCGTTGGATCGTCGCTCGCCGTGGAAGTTGATGGTGGGATTGCCGGGATCATCCGGCGGGGTCGACCCCGTCCCCTTCTTCTTGAAGCTCTTCAGCCCGGCCCACGCCTCGATCAGCGTCCCGTCGACCGTGAAGTGCTCGGCCGACAGGAGTTGGCGCCCCTGGGCCTGGGCCAGCACCCGCTCGAAGAAGGCCCGGGCGATATCCCCACGGAGCAGCCGCTCCCGGTTCTTGGTGAACACGGTCGGGTCCCAGACCCGGTCATCCAGGCTGAGGCCCACGAACCAGCGGAACAGGAGGTTGTAGTCCAACTGCTCCATGAGCTGGCGCTCGCTCCGGACCGAGTACAGCATCTGCACCAGCAGGGCGCGCAGCAGCTGCTCGGGCGGGATCGACGGGCGCCCCGTCGTCGGGTACAGCCGCGCGAACTCGGGCGAGAGCTCCCGGAGCGCCGTGTCGACCATCGTGCGGATCGCCCGCAGGGGATGGTCCGCCGGGACCCGCTGCTCGGGGGCCACGTAGCTGAACATCGTGTCCGGACGCCGATCGTCGCCGCGCATATGCCCCTCCTCGTTGCTCTTGAGAGTGGCATGTGCGGCCGATCGCTTCCGCGTTTTTCAGCATCCTGCTAGGCGTCCTCGCGGGGGTGTCCCTTCCATTTAGTCGATCCAGGTACCTTGGGACCGGCTGCGGCCCTTGGTCGTGGGCCTCTGATACGACGGACAGCCAGCGTGGACCACCTTGGCTCCACCCGGAGCCACCGAGGCGTGGGTTCAGCGCACAGACACACGCACCGGACCGCTGATGTCAACGTAGCCGGGACAGCCCGCAGGCAGGAGCTTACGCCGCTCGCCGACTGTAGCGATGATGGAGGCCGCCGACCATCGGTGTCTCGACGATTCGGCCTTCGTCTAGGCGCTCCACCGGTCTTGGCTCCGGGGCATCCTTCTCCAGGGAGAGGTGTGTGCGGGCCCCGTGGTAGTAGATGAGGTACGCGCGCAGTAGGCGGCGCACATGGGGTTCGTTCAGCACCACGACGTGGTCGAAGCACTCGCGGCGGACGGTGCCGATGAGACGTTCCACGTAGGGATTCTGCCAAGGCGACCGAGGCGCCGTTTTGACTTCGTGGATCCCCAGGGACTGCGCTCGCCTCAAGAACGCGACCCCGTACACCGCATCGCGATCGCGCAGGAGGTATCGCGGGGCAGTCTCCCAGGGGAACGCCTCCACGAGTTGCTGGGCCGTCCATTGGGCGGTGGGGGCGTCGGTGACATTGAAATGGACCACGCGTCTCCGATGATGCGCCAGGATCACGAAGACGAACAACACCTTGAACGTCACCGTGGGCACGGTGAAGAAGTCTACGGAGACGAGGGTCTGGACGTGATTGGTCAGGAAGGTGCGCCAGGTCTGCGACGGGGGCCGGCTCCGGCGGCCCAGATACTTCGACACCGCTGCCTGCGAGATCTCGAGGCCCAACTTCTGCAGTTCCCCGTGAATCCGCGGCGCACCCCAGAGGGCGTTGGCCTGGGACATCCGTCGGATCAGCGCTCGGACCTCCGGGGCGACGGCCGGGCGGCCCGGTCCGTGCCGGCGGCTCTTCCGGGTCCAGAAGAGCTTGAAGCCGGACCGCTGCCATCGGATCACGGTCGCGGGTTGGACGACGGAGACGGCAGTCGCCCAGCCACGCCACAGGCGGGACAGCACGACCCAGAACAGGCGGTCACAGGTCCGGAACCGCGGACGCGGCGCGGTGCGCTGGAGGACGGCCAGTTGGTGTCGCAACGCGAGGTTCTCGAGCACTAGGGACTGGCGGGTCCTGAGCATGCGGAGGAGGCCGGTGAGGATGAGGGGAATCATGCCGGTCATCATCGATCAGACCGGCCGAAAGTCAACGTTGACGGGGCGGACGGAGTAAGTACAAGGCACAGCTCTTCCCGAGCCTGGTCGCCGTGTTCACCGCGCTGATCGTGGTCGTCGCCTTCGCCACTATCGCCGCCCAGCTCCCAGTGGCGCGCGAAAGCTTCATCGTGATGGGAGCGGGCATCCTCCTGATCGGCTTCTCGGGGTCACGCTGGACCAAGTTCTTCACGGAGCGCTACCTGAGCTATGTCGCCAGCGTCGGCGTGAAGCTCTTCGTCCTCTACTTGATCATGGGCGCCGGCGTGAGTATCGCCGCGAGGTGGGTGCCCGTGATGGACCAGACTCTTCCGGCTCGGCCCCGGAGGTTGGCGATCTTGCGCGCCCCCAGCGGCGCGCGACCTTCTCGTCCGGCCGGAGAATGTCGACGGAGTTGTAGACGACTGTGGTGATCGCCAGACGGTCGACCGGCGACAGGCACACTGCCTCATGCCTCGCCGCGGCGCCCGCCGGCAACGGCTAGACACTGAAGAGCTCGCGCGGAAAACTCGTGAGGACTTCGCACCCTCGTTCCGTGACAAGCACGGTCTCACTGATCGTGATGATCGAGTGCGGTTGATGGTAGCACGCCGGCACCAGGTGGAACGTCATGCCCGCCCGGAGCGGGCGCGCATCGTGGTCCCACAGGGACATGATCTGACCTTCTCCCCAGTCCGGCGCATAGTTGATGCCGATGGAGTAGCCGGTCCGGTGAGCGAGTCGATCCCCGTATTGATGCTTCTCGAACGTCTTCTTGCTCACTCCGTGAACGGCCTCGGAGGTCTCTCCGGGCCGGATCGCCGCGATCACGTTCTCCAGGGCTTCGCGGACGACCGAGGCCTCACGAACGGCGTCGGTCCCCGGGGGGCCGACGGTTCCGACTCGAAAGAGCGCGGCGCAGTACCGCTGCACCACGCCGGGCAGCTCGTATGCCAGGACGTCGCCCGCTTCGTAGACGCGGCCGGACCACGTCGAGTGGCAGAGCGCGGTCCGGGGCCCGCTGGTGATGAAGGGTGGCAGGCCCGCATACTCGCTGCCGCCCCGGATGAGCTCAGCTATCGCCGCCGACGCCACCGCACTCTCGTCAGTCCCCTCCCGGGAGACCTCAATCGCCTTGCGCATGCCTCGCTCGCAGATCCGCGCCCCCTGGCGGATGTACGCGATCTCCGCTGGGGACTTGATGACCCGGAGCTCCTCGATTAGGGCTGGCGCCTCGATCAGGTGCCCGCCCGCGCGCTCGACGCCAGCCTTGAGTTGCTGGTATCGACGGGGCGTGACGAACCACGCGTCGGCCTCGGCGCCCACTCTCTTGGCCGCGACCCCGAGCTCGGCGAGGAGACCCACGGTGAGATCGATTGGGTCCTCGCGGTCCTCGTAGCTGACTGTCAGCCGGGTCCAGCTATGCCACTCCGTGTTCGTGGTCTCGGCGCGGCGCAGGACGTTGATCGGTAGGTGACTCTGCGTGACAACCGTCGCCTGATAGAAGTAGTGGCCCGGAGAATCGTGGCCGGTCAGGTAGTACATGTTCTCGGGCGTGAATGTGATCAGCGCGTCGAGCCCTCGAGCGGCCATCAGGCCCCGGAGGCGGTCGAGCCGCGCCTGATACTCGGCGGCGTCAAAGGGAAGCGCGCCAATCAGGTCTCCCGTTCCCTGCCGAATTCTGACGGACGAGCCGCCACTCATGTCGTGTTCTCCCTCAGGTCGAGCCTAGCATCGGGCCGAGATAGTGTCGGGCGGCCACGGGTTCAATCGACCAGGGCCACCACGGTGATGGCTATCCACGGACAGCACCGGCGGTGAGGCCGCCGACCATCCATCGCTGAAGACCTCCGAAGAGCACGAAGACCGGGACGGAGGCGAGCACAGACCCGCAGAGCAGTCGGATCCAGTTGTCGGGCCCCATCACGACGTTGAAGTAGCTGGACTGGATACCGACGGGCAGCGTCATCTGGGCGTTGTTTTGGAGAAAGATGAGTGCGTAGAAGTACTCGTTCCAGGACAGTAGGAATGCGAACAGCGCTGCGGCGGCGATGGCCGGTTTGGCTAGCGGCAGCACGATCAGACGAAATGTGCGGAGCGGCGTGCACCCGTCGACCGCTGCGGCATCCTCCAACTCCCGGGGCAAGCTCAGGAAGAAGCCGCGCAGCATCCAAAGACAGAAAGGCAAGGCGAACGTCAGGTGCGCGAGGATCAGCGCGAAGGGCGTGTCCACGATCCTGAGCCTCGAGAGTCCCACGAACATCGGGATCGCCAGGAGCACGGGCGGCGCCACGTACGCGAGGAGGACCACGCGGCCCAGGAGTCTGCTACCTGGGAACGGCAGCCGCGCCAAACTGTAAGCCCCGAGCCCGCTGATGCACACCGATAGAACGGTCACGGTTGCGGCGACAAAAAGGCTGTTGAGAATGTAGCGACCGAAGTTCGGATTCGCGAGGACAGCCCGGTAGCCGTCCAGCGAGAGATGCCGCGGGATGATGGCGCTCCGCTCGTGCGAGATGATCTGGTCCGGGGTGGTGAGCGATGTCAGCACGAGGTAGTAGATCGGAAATAGCAGGACCAGCAGCGTGACGACGACCAGGACTCGGTGTGTCACGCTCCAAATCGCGCTGCGGAGGCTCGGTGGTTTCACGGCTATAGCGCTGCCTCGTCGCGCGACCACACTCGGAACATGACCAGTGTGAGAACGAGCAGGAGGAGAAGCATCACCACCCCGAGGGCGGACGCCGCCCCCATGTCAAAGGCGCGAAATGCCTGCAGGTAGACGCCGATCGGCAAGATCGTCGTCGCTCGGCCGGGACCGCCCTGGGTGAGCAGCCACATCATCTCGAACCAGTTGAAGTTCCAGACGAACGACAGGATGACAGTGATCTGCATCACGAAGCGGAGCGACGGCAGCATGACCGACCACCACTCACGCCAGGCGGAGGCCCCGTCGACGCGCGCCGCCTCGTGCAGCTCCGGCGGATACACTTGCAGCCCGGCGAGAATCACCATGGTCGCCCACGGAATGCCCTTCCACGTGTACACCAGACTTGCGGTAATGAGCGCCATGTCGCGGCTCAGGAAGAATACCGGGGTCGCCGTCAACCCCGACTGGATCAGCATATGGTTGAATGCCCCATACGTGTAGTCGACGAGCCAGCGCCACACGAACGCGGCCACGAACGTCGGCATCGCCCACGGCAGAATGACGAGGCTTCGGGCGAACCCTCGCCCTGGGAACGTCTTATGGAGCAGGAGGGCAATGGCGGTGCTGAACAGGAGCGTGAGGAATACGGAGATTGTCGTCACGGACAGGGACCGCAACACCGAAGCAAGAAAGTCATCCGACTCGAGGATCGCGTAGTAGTTCTCGAGGCCAGAGAACGCGCCGTATCGACGAGATCCGAGGCTACGATCTTGGACGCTGTACAGGAAAATGCTTACGAGTGGATAGACGATGGTAGTGAGCAGAACTAGGAATGATGGGACAACGAATACCACACCGAGCAGTTGGCGAGAGCCTCGATAGGTCATCTGGCCGAACGTGAGAGTCATCAAGCCGCGCTGACGGCGACGACCAGGCCGGTCTCGACCCGATCGTCGCCGTCAAAAGTGGCTTGCCGGAACTGGGACTCTTGTTGTCTAGCTGCCTCTATCGACCCCAGGACCGGCGCATGATCGTCACTTCGCGCACATCTTTGTAACCTGGTCCTGTGCCCAGGCCGCCACCCGCTCCGCATTCCAACCGTCACCGATGAGATGGCTTACCATCTGCGGGTAGATTCCGGCGGCTACCGCCTTGGGTCCACAGGGATTCGGTTTCGGATACATCCCGAGCACGTAGCCGTCCTTCGCGGCTCCTTCGATCCCGGCCCTAACGTATTCAGCCACGGGGGCAATACGGGAACTCTTCCAGTACGAGCTGTTCGGGTCGGACACGGACTTCATGACCGGGATGTGACCGATCACCGTGTTTTCACCGAACTTGATCATTTCAGGCGGGGACGCCCAAAACTCAAGGAACTTCTTCGCCTCCGCGACGTTCTTGGCTCCCTTCGGGATCACCAGGACCGAATAGAGGGCGAGCGTAGCGGGAGCCTTCTTCGCCTTGTTCGGTATCGGCACCGCGCCAACCTGAGCCGCCGTGAGCTTCGATCCCGGCCTGAGCAGGAGGTCCGAGAAGGACACGCTGCTCATCATTATTGCTGCGCCGCCGCCCCCGAAGATCAGACGCGCGTCGGAGTCTTGCTTGGACACCGCATCCGGGCTTGCGGTCGCAAACAACGCCTTCAAGAAATTGAGCGCCTGAATCGTCTCCGGGGAGTTGATTGTCACGGTGCCCTTGTCATCGGTAAGTCGACAGCCGAAGGAGCCGCAGATGCCGGCCAGAATGTACGGCTCGTCGGGGCTGTTGTACATGGCCATTCCGTACATCTTCGGGGGTGCATTGAGAGTCTGAGCCGCTTTCAGGAGATCGTCGAGAGTCGTCGGCGGCTTGAGACCGGCTTGCTGGAAGAGATCCTTTCGATACCATACGACCTGCGGGTACACGTACAAAGGGAATCCCCAGATCTCTCCGTTCAAGGTCACGCTGTCGATCATGGACTTCGGCCAGTTGTCGAGACCGATCTTCTTCATGACGTCAGTCAGCGGCACGATGAGTCCTTCGTTGGCGGCGCCGTACGCCACAGCCGGGGTGTCCAGGTAGTAGAGGTCCGGCGTCGAACCTGATGCCACCGAGGCCATCAGCTTCGGCATCAGCTGATTCCAGTCCGTTGTCGTGAAGCTGAACTCCACGTTGGGATTCTTGGCCTGGTAGTCCTTTATGACGAGGTTGCGGGCATTGACCCACGTGTCGCGGGTGTCGGGATCCCAGAACTTCACCTCGACCTTGTCGGCAGCCGAGGGACCGAGGGCGGATCCAAACAGTACCAGCAACATACACGCGAGCGCGATCGAGATCCTAGGGTGGCGCAATCTCCTCACTGGGTTCCTCCGTTCTGGCAAGAAGGGGCGATGAGGTTCGTGTCGTGGTGGGTTCCAGCCTCGAGCAGACAGTCTCTAGCACGTTTCGGCGATCCGTGGCAAGCCGCGGAGCGTGACGGCGGGGGGAGCGAGAATCCAGCGGGAGACAGCTTCATGAAACTCGACGGAAGTATCGGACGGTTTTGCGAAGGCTGTCAAGGTGGCAGCGCCCTTGAAATCGCTCACTTTGCAGGCGTCATCCATCCAACCACCGGGCTAGGACCGCCGGCCAAGACGTTCTTACCCGAGAAAGGCTGTACGAACTCGTATGGTCTGGGCCCATCCTGCGGCTACTGGACTCAACTCCAGCACGGTTACACGTCACAGCGCGCGCCTCTTCCTCCAGTCATCGAGGCACGCCAACCACGTGGCGAATTCGAGGAGACGCAGTCCACGCAGCCCGCCCAGATACTCCGCCCGACATCCTGGGCCGACGTGTAGCGCGAGCAAGAGCCTGAGCACCGAATCCAGGTGTCCGAGCTGCTGCCAAACCCCATCCGCGTGTGCGCGCCACCCGGACGCCTTGAAGGGGGCGACTCCAGACAAGTACGGCCTCGTCGCTCCCCGCATCCTGGCCGGCACACTGGACCGGACCCCACTCTTGAGTATCTGTGTTGCTCGGTCTTCCATGCCGCGCGCCCTCCGCATCGTGGGTGCGTTGCTAAAGGCGATGGCCGCTCGAGGGTTCGTGAGCCGCCAGGGGCAGATCGAGATGCGCGGTCAAACGATCGCCTTCTGGATTCGAGAGGCGGTGAATCAGGTCGATCACGTGCCCACATCCAAGGAGCTCGAAGAGCAACGACGCTGGTCCTGGTCTCACCCGCCCAGGTGGGACTACGAGCCGAGCGGCAAGCTGGTGCTGAAGGTGACGAGTTCACGCGCGCGCGACTCCGCAAGACGTGGCCGCTCGGCTTTGATCGTAAAGGGTTCGACTGTCATCTGACTCTCGTCCCACTCTAAGGGCTGCCACTCTAACTCGGATACGAGATGGTCGCGATACCTCGCGAAATCAACCGTTAACAAGTACTCGGTTCGCTCCCGATCGAGTAGGCGGCTGACCATCTGGTCCACGCTGCTGTAGTAAGTCTGAAAGGAAGGTCGATCGAAAATGGACACCAGTTTGCCCCCTCACCGCTTGTCAGCGACCGCGCGCCGTTTCCGACTCCACCGAGCCCGCGCTGCCTTTCGCGCTCGCTCGCGGCGCTCCTCGGGAGTCAGCTTCGCCGCGGACGCCTTGCCGCCCTGAACACCACCTGTCCTTCGCCAAAACTCCATCCGCCGGCCAAGTGGTTGATCTCTCGGCTCTGATCCGGAGAGAATGGCCGTCTCATGATCACCACGCTGCTGCACCTGCTCCGTCTCTTCCCGTTCCTCTACGGCGGCCACCGCCAGCTCGCCCTCGAGAACCTCGCCCTGCGCCAGCCGCTCACCGTGTACAGGAGGACGGTGGCCCGGCCGAGGTTGCGCCGCGGCGACCGGCTCTTTTGGGTCGCGCTGTCCAGGGTGTGGAGAGGCTGGAAGCAGGCGTTGGTCATCGTCGCTGTCCTTCGCCAAAAGGGCGTCCGACCCGTGTGGCGAGGGTCTGATGGGGCGGCAAGATGCGGAGACTGCGGAACGGTAGCGTGGACGACGGAGGGCGATCAGAAGGGGAGAGTCGGGTCGGTCACGTGCGTGGGGTCGGTCGCGCGCGTTGGTGGGCGGCGAGGCCTCTCAGGCGGGACTGGACTATGCCGTCGGACGTAGCGATGATGCAGGCCGCCGACTTCGGAAATCGGGATGACCGGGCCGAGTTCCGGCGGCTCAACCGGGCGTCCGTCGGGCGCATCCTTGTCGAGGGATAGGTGAGTGCGCGCCCCGTGATACTACGCGACGTAGCGGGTCAGGGTGCGACGCAGGTGAGGTTCGCTCAGGACGAGGACGTGATCCAGACGCTCGCGCCGGATCGAGCCGATGAGTCGCTCCGCGAAGGGATTTTGCCACGGGCTGTGGGGCGCGGTCAGGATTTCGGCGATCCCCATGCTCTTCACACGTTGCCGGAAGGCGTCGCCGTAGCCCGTGTCGCGATCGCGGAGGAGGTAAGACGGCCGGAGTCGTCCGGGGAAGGCGTCCACGACCTGCTGGGCCGTCCTATCCGGGACATCGTCCCCAGCATAGTTCGCGTCACAAATGGTGAGCCGTGAATGACGCGAGAGGTGGCTCGCTAACCGAGCGGGCGTTGCGGCAACTGTGGCCAGGGTTCCTGAGTGGTGACCAGCTGGTGCGTCTTGGGGTCGACGCGGACGATTCTGCCAGCAATGGCATACGCGGCGTCGCGGCTCATGATGCCGAGCTCGGCGGGCGAGAGGCTTAAGCTGCGGCTTGCCTCGGCCAAGAGCTCGCCTTCAGTGGCCGCCTGATCGTGGGGTGCGCCTTCCGGGCGCACGAAGGTGTGGCTCAGCACAATGGCGCCGTCCGAAGTTCGGTACACATGATACGCCCGCGCGACGAATCGGCGATCGAGATCGGCGCCCGCGTTCATGGCCTCTCCTATTCGATGAACCAGTACAACATGCCGACTGCCGACCCAAAGGCCTGGCGCCCTTGCACGCCGAATGTGATCTTCGAGCACTTGTGGACGGTGGCATGGGCGAGCGCAATTGGCACATCGACGTGATGAAAGCCGCTAGTATCCGTGTACTCGTAGCTTCGGATTCCAGCGGCCATGATGCCGCCGGTATTGTCAGAGCTGACGCCCAGTGAGAGTGCGTTGAGCGCGATGTACGCCTTGACGTTTACATTGGGCAGGTCGATGGTCAGGAAGTGGGGCGTGAGCGTGTCGGGAAAATGGAATGAGTCGAACCAGAGCTGCTGGACGTAATAGACGTTCAACGCGACGACTCCATTACCGCAAACGGGCCTTGCCCCGGGTGCCTCCTGCCGACGCTGGCGCCACGCGGGAAGCGTAGCGCGAACACGCTGCTCTCGCAACGTGGCGTATCGCGCCATCTAAAATGTTACCGAGCGGAAAGAGACGCGCCATCTGGAAAGTAACCCTCGAGGGCCCCGTGGCCGGAGGAGGGTTACATGATGAGTCGCCGTGCGCGGTGGGAGGTCCTCACGGCTGTCTACCCGCGCTACCGGGGCGCGGCCCGGGTCGAGCGGGGAGGATCCTCGATGAGTTCTGTGAGACCACGGGCTACCAGCGTAAGTACGCGCTGCGGCTTCTCAACGGGCCGCCACCGGGCCCCGAGCGGCCCCGTCGCCGGCGGCGCTCCAGCACGTACGGGCTGGCGACGATCCAGGCGTTGACCACGATCTGGGAGGCCGCCGGGTATCCCTGGTCCGTGCGGCTGAAGGCGCTGCTGCCCCTCTGGTTGCCCTGGGCGCGCCGGCGCCTCCGGCTGTCCGCCACCGTGTGCCAGCAACTCCGCGCCATCAGTCCGCGCCAGATCGACCGGCGCCTCGCGGCGACCAAGCGACAGCTCACGACGCGCCGTTATGGCCGGACCAAGCCCGGGACCCTCCTCAAGCACCACATCCCGCTGAAGACCGACCACTGGGATGTGACCGCCCCCGGCTTCACCGAGCTCGACCTGGTGGCCCACGCCGGCCACCGGGCCGATGGCGAGTTCGCCCATTCGCTGAACGTGACCGACATCCACACGACCTGGGTGGAAACCCGCGCCGTCCTCGGCCGCAGCGAGGGCCGCGTCCAGACGGCCCTGGAGGAGATTCGACAGGTCCTCCCCTTCCGCCTCCGGGGGATCGACTCGGACAACGGCTCCGAGTTCATCAACAACCATCTCTATCGGTACTGTCAGGCCCAGGAGATCCAGTTCACGCGCGGGCGCCCGTACAAGAAGGATGACAACGCCCACATCGAGCAGAAGAACTGGACGCACGTCCGCAAGCTCGTGGGCTACTGGCGGTATGACACGCCCCCCGCGGTGGCCGCCTTGAACGCGCTGTATCAGCACGAGCTGCGGCTCTTCCACAACCTCTTCTTGCCGTCGGTGAAGCTGGTGACCAAGGAGCGCGTGGGCGCCCGCCTGCGTCGCCACTACGATGTGCCGCGCACGCCGCTCGAACGGGTCCAGCCGTGTCCCGAGGCGGATCCTCAGACCGTGGCGGCGCTGGTGCGGCTGCGGGATCAGCTCGATCCCTTCGCCCTGGCCGAGACGATCGATCGCAAGATCGAGGCGCTCGTAGACTTGGCCACGCCGGGCCGGGCGACCGACCCCACACGAACGGCGGTGATGCCGGCCCCAGTCCCGACGCCGAGGACGCCGCGTCCCGGACGACCACCGAACATCCCGGACTTCACCTTCGCCAACTACCTACGCCGGCCCCAGGCTCGAGTCCCGAGGGTTACATGTTAGATGGCTCGACGATTCACCCCTCGGTATCTTTCTTAGATGGCTTGACAGGCGTGGCGTGACCGCGGCCTCTCTGTCCGTATGAGTGAGACAGCAACCTGTCCCGGTCAGTAATCCCGCTTGGCTTGGCTGGCCTAGACTTACACACCTCCGCTCAGTCAACGCGTAGACTCTCGGGGCGAACCATGTCGCTTTCCCGGGGATGACGATGCTCCTCGCGACCGCTCTCTGGACCTTTCCGCGTGCCTGGTTCTTGGGGTCGGCGGCCATCGCCCTCGAGAACCTGGCTCTGGTCGTCCTGCAGCGAGCTGTCGCCTGCCCCTGGCTCACTCGATGAGACCGGATCCTCTGGGTCTGGCTCTCCCGCCTGTGGGCGAGCTGGCGGTCCAGTCTCGTCACCGTTCAGCCGGCTACGGTCTGGGCTTGGCACCGGAAAGGCGTCCAGCTCTACTGGCGGTGGAAGTCTCGGGCCAACCGGGTCGGCCCGTAGTGTCCGAAAACTCATCCGATGCTCTGGCTCAGGCCGCGCGGTGATAGTATCGCAACAGCCCACCCAGCCGGTCCCGGCAGCGAACCCGGGTCCCGCCAGCGGCAGCGGTTGCCGGGGTGACTGTGTGCTCCGAATCGCCGGCAAGCGGATCTTCAGGTCGAACAACCGGCCTCTACTGAATGAGTCGTAGCAGCGCGGTCAGGGTAGCACGGAAGGTCTCGGAGCGGCGTGACGGACCTCGGAGTGCCGGCTTAGGGCAGCCGTCTCTGAAAGGTCCGTTCCACAATCTTCTTAAGCCTCGAGCCTAGTGGACTGCCAAGTAGCCGGCCCAGAAGCGGAGCATCGCCCGTCACATGAATGGCTAGCGCTTCGACCCACATCTCAATCCAAAACGCGGTCCCCTCGAGTTTCACTGGATTTCGGTCGGCTGCCCACTCTGCGCGGCGAACCATCGGCCCGATCTTAGCCGAGATTTCATGAACCGCTGTTTCGAGGGGGTGTTTGGCCTCTTCCTGGGTCTGGTGGTGCTGGATGGTTAGGTTGATCAACGGCATGGGTGCCATGATCTCACGCAACACGGGTCGCGCGAACGTGCTGCATCATGGCAGCAGAACGGCCGAACGATGTACGAAGAATGGGAACGAATGACAGCGCGCCGAATGGCTCGCATTCCTCAAGGGATGGGGAGCAAGCGTGAGAGAGCCGGCGTTGATCCGGCCCTTAGCTTTCGCGGGAGCGAAGCCGCGCGCGAGGTGGATCGGCTGGGTAGCAGTCGGCGGCTGTTTGATCGCGGTGTCGGGCGGAGGAGTGCTGGCCTACACTGGATTCTCGGTACCGGCGATGAACCTTAGCCTGGGCTCCGGGACGGTGCTTCTCGTCTGGTCGCGGCGATTGCTGTTCTCATGTGGCGCTTTGGTGGGAAGGCTCTGTAGGCGTTGTCGGGTACTCCCCTGGGAAGCGGACGCCATCCATGTACCAGTGCTCCAAGGTCACAATCGTCTTGCCTAGATCCCGGAGCACAACGCCGACGCCGTGGTCACCAGAAGCGCTGGCAAAAGTGACCCCGGTCAGCGCTTCGAGATCGCACCGGATCGCCACGATCGCCGTCCTCGTCGTGGCATCGATCCTGGCGCTCGGCTGGTGGAAGGTCCTCCGCATCGTCGAGAGGCCGAGCTGGCCACCCGGTCCCGAAGCCGTGACCGCTGCCAACGCCCAAGCCTCGACGGAGACCTTCAATACAGAGGGCGGACACGGACCACATGATGTAGGGATCGAGTACGCGTGGTCGACCGCCGCGACCATCGAACCCCAGCCCGACGGGCGGAACTTCTATCGCGAATCTTCGCCGATGTCGAGAACGCTCGCTCGTCCGTC
Source organism: uncultured Candidatus Rokubacteria bacterium (assembly GCA_963765195.1). Taxonomy (GTDB): domain Bacteria; phylum Methylomirabilota; class Methylomirabilia; order Rokubacteriales; family DASRDR01; genus DASRDR01. The sequence continues at coordinate 64,869 of CAVXVV010000059.1, read as the reverse complement.
CACGTTCTCATGTGCGGATGGCGCGAGGGCGCGATCGGGGGGCGGATGGCGGATCTCCTCGAGCGCAAGCTGCGCGAGGGCATTGAGGTTCATATCCTCGTCGATGCCTTGGGCAGCCGCCCGTTCTACCAGGCGAACGCGATATACAGGCGGCTTGCTGAGGCGGGCGCGGCGATCCTAGTCAACGATGTCGTTCCGGTCGATCGGGACGGACTGTACCCGGCGCGAACGTTTGACTGGCGGCAGGACGAGGTCGGACGCGCCGACCACCGCAAACTGATCATCATTGACGGCTCGGCGGCCTGGATTGGTGGCGCCGGCATCGAAGACCACTTTGCCGACGGGCGATTTCACGATGTGATGGTCCGTGTCACCGGCAATGTTGCGCTCCAAGTGCAGGCGGTGTTTCTGACGAGCCTCAGTGCCCACGGCGCGGCGTTGCCCGTCGGCCACGGCGCTCTTGCGCGGTACTTCCCGGCTCAGCCCGATCCGGGTGTGACCCAGGCAGCGGTGCTCCAGGTCATTCCCGGTGGGTTCCAGTCGGCGACCCAGGCGATCCGTGAACGGATCGACAATACTCGTGAGCGCCTTGACATCATGAATCCGTATCTCACGGATACCGACATGCTCGACCGGATCCTCGCAGCGGCGCGGCGCGGCGTGCGGGTTCGAATCGTCACGTCCGAGCGAGCCAACAACTGGCTCGCGGGGGCCTCACTGAAACACCATTACGACGATCTCATCGAGGCGGGGGTCGCGATCTGGGAATACCCGAACTCCGTTGCACACGGGAAGATCATCATCGCGGACGATTGGGTGCTGTTCGGCACCGTCAACCTGGATGCATGGGCGCTCTATCGTAACTTCGAGATCGCCATACTCGCGCGGAGCGCGCGAGCGGTCGAGCTGTTCGAGGCACGCGTCTTCGAGCCGGATATTGCGCGCTCGAAGCGGGGGATCCCGTCATCCGCCCTGAACGGACGACTTGGCCGCTGGCTCTGGAACACGCTCTCCTATTTCTTGTAGTACCCGTCCCGCAGTCTGGCATCGCGCCTGGATCAGACCGATCCAGGAAGCGGGATCAATTGCGGGAGAAAGCCGAAAGCCCATCAGCAATCGATGGGCTTTCTTACTAAACGGCGCGCGAGTGACACCGCCGCTGGACGAGGTGTCCCTATTTGGCGTTGATCGTGGTCGGCTTCCCCTCTTCTCCCATGAAGAACGACCAGGATCGTGACCGGCGCTGTGCCCTTATTGAAGGCTGGTGCATCCAATATCCCAGGAAACGTCGTGAGCCCCCCAGCCGGATCCCCCGCTAATTGGGACAGCAGGGCAAAATGTAATGAAAATCCCGTTTGCCGCACAAGGCGGCAAACGGGGCCGAAGCGTTTGTGATTAGCGCAGGGTCGTTGCGTGCCGTGGCGGCCATGTCCACGATGGCGCCACGTCGCTGTCGCGGTGGCGTCCGCCCGAGCATGCAGCGTACCAAGCGGCAGCGGCGCCGAGCAGCAGCGCCGCTGCGGTCAGGAAGCCGAGCATGACGTTGCTCTGACGCGCCTTCCTGATCGCCTGCCGCGAACGATCGAGCACGTCGCCGACGCGCCGCTCCGCATCGGCCGGGGAAAGGCCGGTGCGCGCGGAGGTGAGCCGAATGAGATAGGCGCGATCGTCGGCGGTCAGGTCGCGCGCGCCGGCGAGCAAGATACGTCCGGCTTCCGCGCGCGCCAAACTCATATCGCCTTCGACCCGGCGATCGGAGCGGAACAGGCGATCGATCTCGTAGGAGAGCAATGGCTCCGCCGCCGTGGTGGTCGGCGATGCCGCGGCCGGCGCGGCCCGCGCAAGCACGCTGGCGGCGGTTACGGCGGCGATCAGTCCGCTGATCAGGACGGCGAGTGCCCAGACCAGGAGCCCGTGCGCGCCGTCGCGGAAGTCGACCTCGTCGGGCGTGGTGGCGCCCCATTTCGTGCGCAGGCGTCCGGCCAGATAGCCGCCGAGTGCGAAACTCGCCAGCGCGGTCAGAATCAGGAACAGGCCGGTGGTCAGCCAGAGCCAAACCGATGCGTCACGCCAGGTCGGCGACGGCGAGGCGAGCGCGAGGCCGAGCGCGGCACCGAAAGTCAGCAGCACGAACGATAAGGCCGCCGCCGCAATCGCGCCGGCGATCACCGGACCCCAATGGATGTGAGGAGTCACGCCCGTCATGGGGACGACGGCGCGGGTTTCTGCGAGTGCCATGACGATGTCCTTTCAGCGCGACGGGCGCGTTCAGCGTAGCCCCAGAAACGAGAGGATGAATAGGATCACGACGATCAAGCCGATGAGATAAATCAGGCCATGCATGGTTCGCTCCTTTAATAGGCCGACTGCGGGCGCGCTCGGCGCGCCGCCGTGGGCGTTCACAAAACGGCCGCCAATGGCGAAAGGTTCCTTATCCCTACCGAGCTGCAGCACGGCGTTCTGCAACTAGCCGGTCAGCAGATGCTCATCGCGAGCAGTTCGCGCACCGCGCCGATCGCCTCGAAGGCGTCCTCCCGCTCTTCATCACGCTCGTACAGGGTCAGAATCGGGATGGCGAGCCCGGCGCGGCGGGCGGCGTCACGCTCCCGCCTGAGCAGCCCGGGCGACTCGCCGGGCGCCGGGACGAGGTACCCGTCAAGCCGTTCGAAGTCGAACGGGATGCCCTCGACGGCCGCGATCGACTCGATCGCGTCGACGGCCGCTGTGTGGCTCTCGGCGGCCGGGCGGGCCCCGTCCCGACCGTGGATCTTCTCGATGGTCTGGTAGAGGTCGTCGATGGCATTCGAGAGGTGGGCCGTGGTGCGCCCGGTCTGGCCGACGCCGATCGGCCCATCGTCCACCACGACCACCGAGACGCCTTCGCGGGTGAGGCGATACGCCGTGGACAGGCCCGCCAGCCCGGCACCGACCACGCACACATCGGCGTGCGTATTCCCAGGGAGCGGGGCCCGGACCGGGGTGTCCGCGGTCGCGAACCAAGGGACAGGATGCGGCCCGAATCGCCCTGCATACCGGCTTGTGCTGCAACCACGATGCCCGAGTGCGCGTGTTCGAGAGTGAGTGACGCAGGTCTGACGCGTTCTGGGTCCGGTCTCTTGGTCCCGGGCGAACGGCGATCTCTCGTCGGCAGCCGAGTTACGTGGAATCGAGCGGAGCTCACGCCTTCCTGCCGGAGGCTTGCCGGCGTCAGCCCAGCCTCCGGTCAGGATGACGTTCACTCGACACGATGTCCGGCCAAGCCGCTCCTCATCTCCGCACCGCAGCAGGGCGAGCCGCCGTTCACAGGAATCGCGAAAAGCGACGAGCGGCGGGCCACCGTCCATACTTCTTCGGTCGCATTAGACAGTTCAGAAGGGCCTATTCCGGTGCACGTTCGAGGCCATGTGCGCGGCGAAGCGCGCGGGGCGGAACGGGGTCGCCGTGGCACCGGCCTCGGCCAACACGCCAGGCGCGAGACATTTGTCGGATGAGCGTTCGGACCTCCGGCGCGACGGCCGGGCGGCCTGGCCCGGTCCGGCGGCTCTTCCAGGTCCAGAAGAGCTTGAAGCCAGTCCGATGCCACCGGATCACCGTGGCGGGTTGGACGACGCAGATGGCATCCGTCCAGCCGGCCCACAGGCGGGACAGCAGGACCCAGAACAAGCGGTCGGCGGTTCGCAGCCGTGGACGCGGCGCGGTGCGCTGGAGGACGGCCAATTGGTGCCGTAACGCGAGGTTTTCGAGCGCCATGGAGCGCTGGGTCCTGATCCCGCGGAGCAGGCCGATAAGGATGAGGGTGAGCATGCCGGCCATCATCGATCAGGCCGGCCGACCGTTCAATGTTGACGAGGCAGACGGAATAAGTAGAAGGCACAACGTCGCGACGGTCAGCTCGGCGACCGCATAGCCGAGCAAGGCGAGTTCCGCTCGAATGCGCCGGCGGCCCCAGGTCGGATTCTCCCGCGCCATGCGTCGGATCAGGTCGCGCAGCTCGGCGTCGAGTCTCGGGCGCCCGACCGGGTTGGGCCTGGACTTCCATCGCCAGAAGAGCCGGAAGCCTTATACTCCTCCGGACAGTCTCCTGACCAGGAGACAGAATGGAGGAGGAAGAAGAAGAAGAGGGGACGAGGCGGCCGCACATGGCGGTCAGGAGCTTGCCGACCAGAGGACCGCCGAAAGCGGAGCCCTCGGAGGCTCACGCCAAGAGTGTCCCGGTTGGCAACAGGACGGTCCTCGAGGTTCAAGAGAAAGTCGCCTGTCCTTCGCCAAAACCCCGTCCGGACGAACCAGCAGTTGATCCTTAAGCTCTCAGGAGTGGTGGGATCGCCTCGAGCCTCGGCCCCGCCTTCGCCCACCCCGGCCGGCGAGGTCTTCGAGCGGCTCCCACCCGGCCTGATGTCCCCCGATTGTCCGAACTGTCGAGGGGCTGACGGAAGGATCAAAAGGACGGGGCGGGTCCCCGACCGAGATGGGAGGCCTCCCGGCCCGGGAACCCGGCTAGCATCTGCCAGGCTGATGGGAGTGGCCTTCAGCCGCGCGGGCGGTGTCCCCCGTCCCTCCCAGCGGCCATCGGCTGGCAGGTGAGCGTATAGGGAAAGGAATCTGACGGGAGGCCGTGGAATTGTCTCGTGGGTCGACACCATGGAGACATGGAGACCTACGGCCGCTCCTATTCGACTGCGGCATGATCAGAGCTGGTCGATCAACCACTTGCCCACCGGATGGAGTTTTGGCGAAGGACAGGGATTACTGACCGGGACAGCCGGCGGGAACGTCAGTATGGTGTGATGCAGGGAACAACGTGACGGCTGTGGCGTCGATAGATGCGGAAATCGGTATCGGTTGTGAAGATGAGGGGATCGGCCAGGATTTCGCTCATTCTCACGAGGCAGGCATCGGCAAGACTCATCGGGATATCGGTGTATTTCTGCATGAGACTCAAGACTCGGTCGAGCTCGTCGGCGAGATCGAAGGCGGGGACGACGGCCCCACGACGAAGAAGCGTGGCGAGGCTGGGTCGGCCCGGAGCCCCGAGGAGATGGAAGGCCTCGGAGAGGGCCGCTTCGCACGTCTTCCAGGGCGGGGCTAGACCTGGGGATTGAGCCGCAGCCCATGGGTGATGGCGGTCGCGGCGGCTCAGCAGGGCGATCAGAAAGCCGGCGTCAACGAGCACGTTTGCGGCCATAGCCCGTGCTCTTCAAGTAGGCCTTCTTCTGCCCACTCAGATCAACCGGCAACCCATCGACCGAGCCGACGAGATCGGCAATGGCCGGAGACGCGTGCCTCGAGCGCGGTCCGGCAACGCGGCTCAAGCGTTCACGAACGACGTCGGACTTCGAGCGCCGACGCTGGCGAGACTCTGCCTCGATCTCAGCCACCAGTGCCTCGGGCAATCGCACGGTAAGGGTCTTCATGGCGAAGAGTGTAATACGACGATGGCAGATGTGCAAGACACGTCCAAACCGCCTGTCCCTTCCACTTACTCCGTCCGTCTCGTCAGCATTGAAGCTCCGGCCGGCCTGATCGATGATGGCCGGTATGATTACCCTCATCCTCACCGGCCTCCTCCGTGGGGTCAGGACCCACTGTGCCCTGGTGCTCGAGAACCTCGCGTTGCGGCACCAGCTGGCCGTCCTCCAGCGCACCGCGCGGCTGTCCCTTCCGTTTAACCCATCCAGGTGTTCCGAGGACCGGCTGCGGCCGCTCGTCAGGAGCACCGGTCTTGGCTCCGAAAGGACACCCCGCGTGGACCCAGGTGTTCCGTGTGGTGTTTCAGACGCCAGGCGGAAAAAGACCGAGGCGAACCGCGCTGACCGACCGACCGGAGCCTTCCGCGTGGCCGGTAACCCCCCGCAGGCCGGACGGTCTTACGCCGCCTGGCGCGTGTACCGATGATGCAGGCCGCCGACCATGGGGGTCTCGACGATCCTGCCGTCGTCAAGGTGCTCCACCGGTCTGGGCTCCGGGGCGTCCTTCTCCAGGGAGAGGTGTGTGCGGGCCCCGTGGTAGTAGATGAGGTACCCGCTCAGCAGGCGACGCAGATGGGATTCGTTCAGCACCACGACGTGGTCGAGACACTCGCGGCGAAGGGTTCCGATGAGCCGTTCCACGTACGGATTCTGCCAAGGCGACCGAGGCGCCGTCTTGACTTCGAGGATCCCCAGGGCTTGCACTCGGCTCGAGAACGCGACCCCGTAGACCGCATCGCGATCGCGCAGGAGGTATCGCGGGGCGGTCTCCCAGGGGAACGCCTCCACGAGTTGCTGGGCCGTCCACTGGGCCGTGGGGGCGTCGGTGACATTGATATGGACGACGCGTCTCCGGTGGTGCGCCAGGACCACGAAGACGAACAAGACCTTGAACATCACCGTCGGCACGACGAAGAAGTCGACGGAGATGAGGCTCCCCAGGTGGTTGTCGAGAAAGGTCCTCCAAGTCTGCGATGGCGGCCTCCGAGGGCGCACAAGGTACTTGGATACCGCCGCTTGCGAGATCTCGATCCCCAGTTTCTGCAGTTCCCCGTGAATCCGCGGCGCGCCCCAGAGGGGGTTGGACTTGGACATCCGTCGGATGAGCGCTCGGACCTCCAGAGCGACGGCCGGGCGGCCCGGTCCATTCCGGCGGCTCTTCCAGGCCCAGACGAGCTTGAAGCCGGTCCGCTGCCATCGGATCACGGTCGCGGGTTGGACGATGGAGACGGCATCCGTCCAGCCGCTCCAGAGGCGGGATAGCAGGACCCAGAGCAGCCGGTCGGCCGTCCGCAGTCGTGGACGCGGCGCGGTGCGCTGCAGGACGGCCAGTTGGTGCCGTAACGCGAGGTTCTCGAGCACCAGGGTGCGGCGTCTCCTGAGGACGCGGAGGAGGCCTGTGAGGATGAGGGGGATCATGCCGGCCATCATCGATCCGGCCGGTCGAAAGTCAACGTGGACAAGGCGGGCCGAGTAAATAGAAGGCACAGGGATCCTCGAGAAAGGTGATAGTTGGTAAGAGGGCTGACACGATCACCGGTGCGTCATACCGCGGTAGCGGGGGACCTCCATGCCGTCGGTGCCGGCACGGACAGTATTGAGCCACTGTTCATCCACTCGGCTACGGACCGTCCGCGGATCGAGGCCGAGCCGCCGGGCGGTCTCGCTGTAGCTCCGTGTCTGCGCGTAGACCCACGTGCAGTAGCGGCGGAGGAGTGCGTCGGCGCCGAGCGCCCCAGCGTCGACCGCGGCCAAGAACTCGGCCCGGGCGTCGCCCACGAAGCCCTGGGGCTCGTACGTTCCGCGGATGACGAGGTTCCGGACGCACTGCTCGAGCTCCCGCACGTTCCCGGGCCAGCCGTAGTCCGGGCCGAGGTGCGTGGTGATCCATGCCTCGGCCTCGGCCGCGACGTCGTCGGCTTCCTCGTCGCCCGCCACGCGGCGCGCGATCGCGCGGAGGAGCGTCCGGAGCTCGCCGGGCGTGTCCCGGAGCCGCTCGGCGAGGGACGGCGTGACGACGAGGTCCGCGCACAGGCGGTAGTAGAAGTCCTCTCGGAAGCGGCCCGCAGCGAGGGCCTGGCGGAGGTCGCGGTTCGTGGCGGCGACGAACTTTCCGGCGAACATCCGGTCAGCGGTATCGCCGAGGCGCTGGAAGGTCCGCGTCTGGAGGACCCGCAGGAGCTTCACTTGGATCGCGGGATCGACCTCGCCAATCTCGTCGAGGAAGACCGCGCCGACGGACGGGCACGTCTCGAACCAGCCCTTCCGGTCCTCGAGAGCCCCGGTGAACGCGCCCCGCCGGTGCCCGAAGAGCTCGGACTCGATGAGGGTGGGGGACAGGGCGGAGAGATTCAGCGGGAAGATCGCGCCCGCCGCCGGCTCGACGAAGGCCTCGGTCTTCTCGTCGAAAGGAATGTAGCCCGAGAGTCCGATCGCTCGCGCGACGAGCTCCTTGCCCGTGCCCGACGGGCCGGTGACAAGGGTGGCGATGTCGGCCATCCGCGCGTAGAGGGCGCGCCGGTACCGGCGCCCGTCTCGCGTGAAGATCGACTGCCAGACCGCAGCACGCAGCCGCCGCGCCGGTCCCGACTCGCCGAGGATGTTCGCGTGGATGTGATGGAAGGCCCGCCGGACCTGGTAGTAGCCCGCGAAGACGTGGGCGGCTTGCTCGCGGAGCTGGCTCGCGCACCCCCGGACGTCCAGGTAGTGCGTGAGGTCGCGGCGGACCCGGGCGAACAAGGGCACGCGCGCGCCCGGCCCGGATCGCGCCCGGAACCACGCGAACAGGGCGCCTTGGTGGCGTTCGTAGAGCGCGTAGAGGACGAGGTCCTCGTAGAGTCCCAGCGCCTCGACGCCTGGCCGGATACCGTCCGCGAGGCGCGTACGGGCCGCATCGGCCAGCGCCGTCGCGCGCGCGGCGATCCTCACGACGTTCGGCGCGGGCTCGGGCTCGTCGGGGGAGTGCCAGAGCGTGCCGGCGGGGTCGAAGGCGTCGCCGAGCGCCCCGCGCTCGGCCTCGAGGCGGTCGGGGAGGAACGGGTTGCCGGCGGTGAGCGCGCCGACGGCCCGGGCGAGGGTCGATTCGGGCTCGGTGAAGAGCATCGCGGCCTCCGCGCTCGGGCGGGGATCGCGGAGCCCGAGTGGCCCGGAGGGTAGCGCGGACCCAGACCCGCCCATTTCCCTAGAAATCTCTGCACGCGATGCGGGTCACCCCGCATGGGATGCTGGAGGACCCGGGCAGCACACGGTCCCACCCGGGGCGCCGTTCGTAACGAAATCGCCCGGTACGGCATGCAGTTCCGGTCCCTCCCCAGCGCTGGCACCAGGGCTGCTGAGCGCCCCAGGCTATGGACACGCTACCGGCGTTCGAGGGGCTGATCGGCCGGAGCCCGGCGATGCAGGTGCTCTTCGACCGGATCGGCCGCGTGGCTCCATACGACGTCCCGGTGTTGATCCTCGGCGAGACCGGGACCGGCAAGGAGCTGGTCGCCGCCGCCATCCACCGGCTGAGCCGCCGGCCTCGCGCGCGGTTCGAAGCGGTGAACTGCGGGGCGCTCACCGGGAGCTGCTCCGGAGCGAGCTTTTCGGCCACGAGCGCGGGGCGTTCACCGGCGCGGTCGAGCGGCGGACCGGACTCCTCCGCGAGGCGGACGGCGGCACGGTCTTCCTCGACGAGGTGGGCGAGCTCCCGCCCGACGCTCAGGCGACGCTCCTCCGGTTCCTCGGCGACGGCGAGGTCCGGGCGGTCGGCGCGAGCCGGGCCGGCCACGTCGACGTCCGGCTGATCGCGGCGACGCACCGGGACCTGCCCGCGGCCATCCGGGCGGCACGTTCCGGGAGGATCTCTACTACCGGCTCCGCGGGTCGTACTCCGGGTCCCGCCCCTGAGAGAGCGGCGGGAGGATCTGCCGCTCCTTGCGGAGCACTGCCGGCGGCGGTTCAACGACCGGCACGGGCTCGCGATCCAAGGGATCACTCCCGCCGCGACGCGGGCGCTGACCACGCACAGCTGGCCGGGCAACGTCCGCGAGCTCGAGGCCATACTCCGGGAAGCGATGGTGCTGAAGGGGCGGGGGTGGCTCGACGTCGGGGATCTCGCGCTCGGCCCGGCGCTGACGACGCCCCCAGCCTCGCCGGCTTCCAGGACGCGGCGATCATCGGCCGTCCGACCGGCCACCCACTGTCTCCGGACCGCGCTCGAGCTGGCGGAGACACGGGGGAGCATCTCGCGGGGTGAGGTTGCCGCCGAGTCCGGCCTCTCGCGCGAGCTGGCCCGACGCGCCCTGGCCGACCTGGCGCGTCTTGGCCACCTGCGGCGGATCGGGCAAGGGCGGGGGACGCGGTATGTGGTCGCGTGAGCCCAACGTCAGGCGAAAACGTGTTGACTGGGTGCCAGCTTCGGCTCATGCTGCCGGACCGCCCGCCCACGGGTGTCGGAGCGGGTGCAACCACGGGGAGGCGATGAACATACTCGAGGCGATTCTGGTCGCTGCATCGACGGCTAGAGGTCGCCTTCGTTCGAAGAATGGCTCGGGCAGGCTCGCGCTGCGCGAATCTTGCCGTGCCCGGACGGCCGCGGCCCCGGTGGGGCCCGGGACGTCACCCGGCGTGTTCCGTGTCCTCGATGAACCGCTTGAACGTGCTCAATAGTCCCTGGAGTTGGTCAGCCCTCAGCCGCCGCTCCCAGAACTCCCGGAGTTCAAGATTCTCATCCGGGCCGTAGACCCAGGCCGAAAACAGCCGATCCGGTCGGTCCTGGAACAGGATCAGCAGGCTCCATCCGCCCTGCGGGGCTCGAGCGAGCGAGACCACGACGAACTTGCTGCGGTAGTAGGTGCGCTCGAACGCCGACAACCCCGAGGGAGGCCCTCCGGCTCCGAGCGTGTCGGCCTTGACGGCTGAATGATCGGGATCCGCCAGAACGTCCACGCGTTCACCTGCCAGGTACGCTTGAAACACTCGGCGCAGGTAGAGCACGGAGGGGTGCGAATACGTCGCGTAGTATTGCTCGAGCTCTTCTTGGCTGTGCGTGGCGTCCGCGAGGGCTGGACCCGTTCCGTCCTTCTCCGCCTCCGTGGCGCGGTCTCCCGGCGGCCCCGCGGGCTGCCCGTTCGTCCCGATCGTCGTTGCGTCCGCCGTCAGGGCTGGACCTGCCCGAACGAACGCCTCCGGCTCTGAGGGCGGCTGTGGGACCGAGGCGCTCCGCTCTCGCTCCTCGACCGGCATCGTCCCCCTCGATGGCGCCGAGCCCGTAGGGCTCTTGAACGGGGACCACGGGGACCCGACGAGGCCGATCGCGGCCAGAAGACCAAGGCCGACGAGGCGCCTGGCAGCGCGTGCCCACCCAGGCGCGCTCCGTGGAGGCGTGGGGGGCCTGGAACCGAGCTCGGTCGGCTCACCGTGGATCATGTCGACGCTCCCGCCCCGAGCCGGGGCTCATCCACGGGCGCGCATCGGCGTCCCCGAACCGTGACCATGCCCCCTGTCAGGATTCCTCTCGATCCATCTGGGTCTCGGTTCCTTGTGAAGTGCTCTCGTGGGACACGCCGCTGGCCCGGCTCATCGACACCGTCGCCGGTGGCCCCGTGAGGTTCGACGCCCCAGATCACCGGGAGGAGACTCCGCTCCCGGCTCCTCGCTGGCCAGCTGGAGGAGCATGGCCGCCAGGTCGTGCGCGAAGTGCCGCCAGGGCGGGAGCGGCCGCCAGCGCCAGCAGTTCGTGGACGACCACGACCCAGCGCCGGGCCCCGCACAGGCCAACCGGGCACGATCCAGACGCGAGTGCGACATGTCGTCTGGAATGAATTGCTCGTGGCCACGTACCAAATATCGACATGCGAAATGTGCCGTCTGCGTTCCACTTTCCGCGGATTGACCCGACGGCCGATGGGGCGTTCCCGCGCGAGAGGGTTGAGGCACGCCAGCAGGCAGTGTTTGCCGCGATCAAGGCGATTTGGGGGTTGGCGGACCAGGTCGAGGACACGGGTAGGGTGTAGGCGCGGAGGTACGGCGAGTCGTCGGGCTTGGACGTTGGGGTGGGGGCGGCTTTGGAGGTCGCCTGTCTTGGTGTTGAGGTCCCCGGCCGCTAGCGTGAAGACCATGCGCGGCGTGAGGCCCAAGAGGATGCACAGTGATTCCGAAATTGACGGTGGCGGGAAGTGCGGTCGGGGTTTCATCGCCCAAAAGTTCGGACCGCGAAGGCTGCGCAATTGTAAGAAACGAGCCCAGGGGTTCCGGACCAGCGCCTGGGGCGTCAACCGGTCGGCGGGGCAGGGGAGCCCGCGCGACGGGTTGGCGCCATCCCACGATCGACCGCGATGCGCCCGTCCTTGATGACTAGGTGGACGGACGCCGGGTCCGTCAGGACGCGGATGTCCTCGAGGGGATTGCCGTCGACCAGTAGAAGGTCGGCGATCCGCCCCGGCTGGAGCGTGCCGAGCTTGTCCCCCTGACCGAGCGCCCTCGCCGCGTTCCGGGTGCCGGCGAGGAGCGCGTCCATCGGCGTCATGCCCACGCCGACCATCAGCTCGAGCTCGAAGCCGTTGCGCCCGAAGTGCTCCCGGAGCGTCCGGCCGGTGTCAGTGCCCAGCGCGATCCGGACCCCGGCCTTGTAGGCGGGGAAAAGGCTGGCCGCGCCGGCCCGCGCGAGCTCCTCGAACTTCGCGATCTTCTCCGGCGCCGAGCCGCTGCGGCGATGCGGCGCCACCGCGTGCTCCGAGCGGATGAGCAGCGTCGGTACGAGGGACGCGCCCCGCTTCAGGAACAGCTCGATGCCCTCCTCGTCGAGGTAGACGCCGTGCTCGATCGTGTCGACGCCGGCCTGCAGGGCGCGCTTGATGCCTTCCGCCGTGTGGGCGTGGCACGCGACGGGGTGGCCGCTGCTGTGCGCCTCGTCCACCAGGGCTTCCAGCTCCTCGTCGGTCTGATTCCGCCACCAGATGGCCTCGCCGTGTCCTCCGGCTCCGCCCGAGGTCGCGGTCTTGATCAGGTCGACGCCGTCGCGGACCAGCATCCGCACGAGCCGGCGGAAGTCCCACGGGCTGTCGGCCACCAGCTCGGGGTCGCGCGGCCAGGTGCGGGGAAGGCCCATGTCGTTATGGCCCGCCGTCTGGCCCGCCCAGCCCGCGACGAAGAGGCGGGGCCCCGGGAAGAGCCCGATGGACACCGCGTCGCGGACCGCCATGACCTCATGGTTGCGCGGGTGACGGTAGCCTCCCATGTCCCGCGCGGTCGTAAATCCCGCTTCGAGCATGAGCCTCGCGTTGCGGGCGGCCCAGAGCGTCAGGAGCTGAGGCGTGCTCAGCAGCATTCCGAAGTCGAGATGCGGCTCGCGGGGATCGAGGACGCCGTGCTGGAGGTGGACGTGGAGGTCCATCAGCCCGGGCATGACCAGATGGCGCGAGCCGTCGACCACCAGGTCGTGCTCGCCCGCTTCCGGGGTCACTCCGGCGGGCAAGACGCGCTCGATCAGTCCGTTGGACAGGACGAGCGTCGCCGGAATCGGCGGCGCGCCGGTTCCGTCGAACAAGCGGCCGCAGCGAACGATGGTTCGGGGCGCGGGCTCCAGCTTCCACACGATCCGGTCTCCTCGTTTCGGTCGCGCGCTTCGTGCCAATCACCGACGCTCGCGGTCGGCGCCCCCGTGCCACGTCGCTCCCGCGACGATCGGAGCGGCGTCATTGTCCGGTCGGCGCGGAGATGCGTCAAGCTCGCGGACGTCGAGCGGGAGGCCGGATTTGTTGCGTTGCCCGCGCGGACCCTATGATGTGACGCCGGCTTCGTGACCGGCAACCACGCGACCAGGGGGTGGCTCCGATTCATGAAGGCCGTCCAGCTGACGACCAGCGGGGATTACCTCGCGCACTATCTGATCGACGATCAGGAGACCTGGGAGACCGAGATCCGGATGCATCCCGGCTTGAGCCTGGAGCGCCTCGAGTACCGGGATGTCGCGGACCCGGTCCCCGGGCCCAACGAGGTGCTCATCGAGGTGGGAGGCTGCGGGCTCAACCATCTCGACGTGTGGGCCGTGAAGTCTCCCCGGGACCACCGGAGGGGCGAACCGAGGATCCCGGGCGCGGACATTGCCGGCGTCGTCAAGGCGCTCGGGCCGGGCGTCCGGACGGTGAGCGTCGGTCAACGCGTCGTGCTGTTTCCCTTCGTGTCGTGCCGGTACTGCCCCGCGTGCCTCGCCGGGCGAGACAATCTCTGCGAGCAGCGTGGCGCCTCGTTCGGGAGCTCTCGCGACGGGGGCCTGGCGGAGTACGTGACGGCCCCCGAGTGGAACGCGGTGTCGATCCCCACGGGCCTCTCGATCGAGGACGCGGCGTCGCTTCCCATCGCGTTTCTCACGGCCTGGCACATGGTCGTGACGCGCGCCGGGGTGCGACCGGGCGAGACCGTGCTGGTGAACGCGGCGGGGAGCGGGGTCGGGGTGGCGGCGATCCAGACCGCCCGATTCTGTGCCGCACGGGTCCTCGTCACCGCGGGCTCGGAGGCGAAGATCCGGGCCGCCATCGGACTGGGCGCGGAGGCCGGAGTCGACTACCGGGACGGCTCGTGGCGCCAGGAGATCATGCGGCTCACCCGGAATCGGGGCGTGGACGTCGTCATCGACAGCCTCTCCGGCCGGATGCTCGAGGAGAGCTCGGAGGTTCTGGCGCCCGGCGGGCGGCTGGTGAACTGCGGCTGCACGCTCGGCAACTGGACGCGCCTGAACGTCGGCCGTCTGCTGTCCCGGGAGGTCGCTGTCATGACCGCGGTGCTGGGCACCCGCCGGGAGTTCCTGGACATGCTCCGGCAGTTTGAGGCGGGCGCCCTGAGGCCCGTCGTGGATCGCGTGTTTCCACTCTCACGGGCCCGCGAGGCGGTGAGCCACCTGGCCGATCGCGCGCAGTTCGGAAAGGTCGTGGTCGTGCCGGACGCGCGCCTGCGCGGTGTAGCTGTCCAGTAGAAATGTCACCCTAACTGTTCCGTGAAAATGTCACCCCTCCGTGAGGGGTGCGGCGCCGGGGCGTGGACGATTGGCGCCACGGATGCGTGGCGGCCGGCCGAGCCGTCGTGGCGGTCGGGGTGGCGCGGCGCGGAGAGGTCCGCGAAGGCCGCGCGGGGGGAATACCGGGATCGCGGCCCCCCTCCTCCGACGCGATCCTGGAGGCGCGCAGGCGACGCGTGCGCTCCGCGTGGGGTTTGCTGCGCGGCGTGAGGACGAAGTCGGAGCCGGGCGTCGGCTGGCTGACCAGCCGCGTGCCGGCGCGGAAGACCAGGAGCCGGCCGTCGACACACTCGCGGAGGTCGACGCGGCGGCCCGCGGAGGAGCGGCCGGAGGGACCGGGGGGGATCTGGACCCAGCGGGACCCCAGGCGGACGGTGTTGTCGGGGGCCACGACGCGGGTGTAGCGGCAGCTGAGCTGGTCCGCGAAGTCCCGCGGCCGCGGGCGCCAGGCGGCATGGGTCTCGGCGGGGGGATGGGTGAAGCGGCGGTTGTAGTCGGCCAGGAACTCGGGGAGGTAGGCGTTGGCGGCCGCTCGGGTGACGAGGCCGCGCAGGCGGAGCTCGACGACGAGGCGATCTTGCCGGGTGCGCCAGAGGCGTTCGATGCGCCCCTTGGCCTGCGGGGACCCGGCGGCCCGGAAGCCGATGGCGAGGTCTCGGAGGATCTGGCCGAAGTGGGTCGGGTGCTGGTGGCCTTGGAGTTCTTCCGCAAGCGTCCAGTGCGGGTCGTTGCGGACGAAGACGCCGAAACGATCGCCATACAGGGTCAGCGGGAGGCCGTAGGCCAGACCGATCTGCTGGAGCACGGTGGCGTAGCCGTGCAGGTCCTCGGTTGGCCGAAAGTGCAGGGCGAGGACCGTGTTGGTGGCATCGTCGATCGCGCCGTGGAGGGTCATGACGGGGCCCCGGCCTTCGAGCCAGGCACAGGGGCTGCCGTCGAGTTGGACGAGGGCGCCCATGCGGGCTTCCGGGGTCCGGCGAGCCCGGTGCTGGCGGGGCCGGCGGCGGTGCTTGGCCGGCAGGTCCAGGGCGCGGCGGATCCGCCGCACGGAGGCCCGGCTGACGCGGAGGCCCTCGACCTCGCGCAGTTTCTCCGTGGCGTGGCAGTCATTGACATCGAGGTAGGTGGTCTGCAGGAGCGCCGCCACCCGCGCCCGGACGTCGGCCGGCAGCCGGCGGGGGGAAGGCCGCCCCCGCAGGCGGTGGCACAGGCCCGGCGCTCCCGCCGCCTGGAAGCGATGCTTGACCCGGATGAACTGCCGGACGCTCAGGTGCAGGGCCCCGGCTCCCTCGGCATTGGTAAACGTCCCGGCCCGGGCCGCCTTGAGCAGGCCGGGCCGCGGGACTTCCTTGCGACTCATCGTGAGAGGCTCCCATGTCGGCATGGGGTGACACTCTCACTGGACAGTTAGCCCGTGACATTCTTATGGACCAACAGCAACGCGCGCCTGCGCGGTTGACACTCCGCGACGCCGTGCACTACGCTCACGGCCCTGTGAGACGGACTCGGCGCCCGGGAGCGCCGTCCAGCCAGGGAGCGCCCGCGTGATCGCACACGTGGTCCGCGGCATCGCGCACGCGATTCCAGCGGTGCTGGGCGTGATCCTCGTGGTGTTCGTCCTGCTCCACCTTTCCGGCGATCCGACCCAGATCCTCCTGCCGATGAACGCGCCGCCGGAGCAGCGGGCGGCGTTCCGCAAGGCGTACGGGCTCGACCGGCCGGTTCTGGTCCAGTACGGGAGCTATGTGGCGCACCTGGCCCGGGGCGACTTCGGGCGCTCCTTCTCGTTCCAGGAGCCGGCGCTTTCCGTCGTTTTGCAGCGGGTGCCGGCCACCCTGCAGCTGACCGTCGCGGCGACCCTGGTGGCGGTGCTGCTCGCGCTGCCCGCCGGCGTGATCGCCGCGGTCGTCCGCGGCACCTGGTGGGACCGGCTCGTCATGACCCTGTCGGTCGTCGGCCAGTCGGTGCCGACCTTCTGGCTCGGCATGATGATGATCCTGATGCTGGCCGTGCAGTATCCCTTGCTGCCGGTCTCGGGGCGCGGGACGCTGGGCCACCTGGTGATGCCGACGCTGGCGCTGTCGTTCTGGCTGATGGCGCTCCTCGCGCGCGTCACGCGGTCCGAGATGCTCGAGGTGCTGGGCGAGGACTACATACGCACCGCCCGCGCCAAGGGCGTCTCCGAGCTCCTGATCTGCGCGCGCCACGCGCTGAAGAACGCGCTGCTCCCGGTCATCACGGTGATCGGCCTCCAGTTCGGCGGCCTTCTCGGCGGCGCCGTGATGACGGAGACCGTGTTCGCCTGGCCCGGGATCGGGACCCTCATCCTCGACTCGATCCTGAAGAAGGACTTTCCCGTCGTGGTGGCGGGCGTCGTGTTCGTGGCGACGGCATTCATCCTGATCAACATGCTCATGGACCTTCTCTACACCGCGATCGATCCGCGGATCCGGATGCGCCGGTGGCAGGCGAGCGGGTAGTCGCGCCTGCGCCGGGATCCGTGGCGATGCCGCCGGCGGGCGCCGGGCCCACCGTCCGACGACGCGCCTGGCGGCGCCCGCGCGTGGGCTTCCTGGCAGGCGCCGGCTGCCTGATCGTCGTCCTGGCCCTGGTGGCGGCGGTCTTCGCACCGCTTCTGGCGCCCTACGGATACGACGATCAGGACCTGGACCGCGCGATCCAGCCGCCGGTGTGGGGGCGGCAGCTTCAAGAACGTCCTCGGCACCGACCAGCTCGGCCGCGACATGCTGAGCCGTCTGATCTACGGGGCGCGCACCTCGATGGCGCTGGCGTGCGCGGGCGTGATCCTGGCGGGCGGGGTGGGGGTGCTCATCGGTCTCGTCAGCGGCTACTGGAGCCAGCGGCTGGACGCGGTGATCATGCGCATCGCGGACGTCCAGCTCTCCTTCCCGTACCTGCTCCTCGCCATCGCGTTCATGGCGCTCCTCGGGACGAGCCTGGTCAACCTCATCGTGGTCCTCGTGCTCAGGAGCTGGGTCGTCTATGCGCGGCTCGTCCGCGTCTCCGCGCTCTCGCTGAAGGAGCGCGAGTTCGTCACGGCGGCGCGAGGTCTCGGCCTCGGTAGCTGGCGCATCTTGCTGCGCCACGTGGCGCCGAACGTGGCGGCGCCGGTCATCGTGGTCAGCACGCTACAGCTAGCGGAGCTGATCATCGTGGAGGCCTCACTCGAGCTTCCTCGGGCTCGGCGTGCAGCCCCCGCTGCCGAGCTGGGGGACGATGGTCAGCCAGGGACGGGACTATCTCACCAGCGCCTGGTGGCTCGTCACCTTTCCTGGGCTGAGCATCGTGCTGACCGTCCTCGGCACGAACCTGGTCGGGGACGCTCTCCGGGACATCCTGGATCCCCGTCTCAAGCGGTCCTGATCCCGGTACGGACCATTGGAGCCCCTTGACCGTACCAATATCGGATGGTAATGGTCCCTACCAATGGCGTCCGAGCGATACCTGGTCCTGGCCGAGGCCTTGAAGCGCGAGATCCTCGACCTCGGTCCGAGCAGCCGGCTGGCCACGGAGCGCGAGCTGCAGCAGCGGTTCGGGGTGAGCCGGACCACGGTCCGGCGGGCACTCGAGATGCTCGAGCGGGGCGGGTTGGTGAGCCGCGAGCGGCGTCGCGGCACCAGCGTCAGCCCGCCGAAGGTCGTGCGCTCGCTCTCGCCCCTCTACTCGATCGAGGAGGACCTCCGGCGCCAGGGCGTGAAGTCCGAGCCGCGTCTCCTACGCTACGATCCGGCGATCGAGCCGCCAGAGCTCGTGCGGGCGGCACTCCGGCTCGACCCGGACAGCCCGGTGGGGCGACTCGAGCTCCTGCGGGTGGTCGAAGACCGGGTCATCGGCTACGACCGGCGCTACTTCCCGCCGACGATCGCGGCCCGGTTCGACCCTCTCCTGGTCGGCGATCGATCGATCACCGAGACGGTCAGCGAGCTGGTCGGCAGCCCGATCAGCGCCACCGACGCGGAAATCGACATCGACGGGTCGGAGCCCGAGGTGGCGCGGACGCTCGGGATCACCCCTGGGATGCTCATCGTCACCGTCACCGGCACGCACTTCCTGGACGACGGGTCGCCCGTCCAGGTCGTCGTCCTCTCGTACCGCGTGGATCGGGTGCGGTTCCGGTCGTCCGTTCGGTACGCGCACGACGCCGCCCAGAGACGCTGACGACCGAGGGAGCCACCACGATCATCTTGCGGGGCGCGTTGCGCCCCGCACGGAGGGCCTGATCATGCGGAGAATCATCCGGACCGACAAGGCCCCGGAGTTTCCTCATCGCGCCCTGTCGCAGGGCGTCGAGACGGAGCAGTTCGTGTTCACGGCGGGGATGGCGTTCGACCATCGCACGCGGACGCGGATGGAGGCGGCCAAGACCGTCGCCGACGAGACCCGCATCTGCATGGAAGCCATCCGGACGGTTCTCGGCGAGGCCGGCTGCACGCTGGGCGACATCGTGAAGACCACGATCTACATCGCCGACAAGGCCTACCACAACGAGGTGGACGAAGCATACGGCAAGTTCTGGCCCAACGGCGACTACCCGACGCGCTGCACGTTCGTCGTCGGCATTGGCGGCAACTGCCGGGTCGAGATCGACGTCATCGCGGTCAAGCCGCGGTCGCGCTAGGCTGACGGGCGCGAGCGCCGTGACCTCTCGAGTCCGCTGAGCCGACATCATGCGCTTCGGTTTCTTCTTGGGAGACCCCAAGCCGGACGCGGCCGAGTCCTTTGGGCAGCTGTACCGGGACCACCGCGAGCAGGCGGAGCTCGTGGACGAGGCGGGCTTCGACGTCGTGTGGTTTCCCGAGCACCATTTCTTCCACGGGTTCTGCAATCCGGCCCCGCTGCTGAGCGTCGTCGACATCGCCCCGCGCGTGCGACGGGTGCGCCTGGGGACGAGCATCATCACGTCGCCGTACTACCATCCGCTCCTGCTAGCCGAGCAGATCGCGATGGCGGACCAGTTCGTCGACGGCCGCCTGGAGATCGGGTTCGGACGGGGCGCGTCCAAGTACGAGTACCAGCGGCTCGGCATGACGGAGGTCGAGGCCACTGACCGGCAGCGGGAGTGCCTGGAGGTCCTGCTCGGGCTGTGGCATGCGGACGAGGACTTCGCCTACGAAGGCCGCTACTACCGGTTCGATTCCGTCTATCCGGTTCCGCGGCCGCTCCAGCAGCCGCACCCGCCGATGTGGATGGCCGCCCGCACGCCCGAGTCAATGCGGTTCGCCCTCGAGCACGGCATCGGCCTCCACACGACCGCCCTCCGCCAGCCCTCGGCGCGCCTCTGGGCCCAGCTGGGCATCCTCGACGCGGTGGTCGCCGAGACAGGGGCGCCGCGGCGGCCGCCGCTGGCCGTCCAGCGGGAGGTGTTCATCAGCAAAGACCGGGCCGAGATCATGAAGGCGATGGAGTACCTCCGCCTGCATCACGTCCGCAGCACGTTCTACAGCCGGAATGTCGACGGCCTGCGCCGCGGCTACCCGGATTCGCCCGCGCTGCCGGAGGGGCTTGACGTGACGGCGGAGGACCTGGCGGAGCGCAGTGTGGTCGGCGACGTCGAGACCTGCATCGAGCGCCTCCGGGAGTACGAGACGATGGGCGCCGACGAGTTCATCGTGGTCACGGACTTCGGCCAGCCGCAGCGGCAGATCCTCCGGTCGCTCGAGCAGTTCGCCACCCACGTGATGCCGCACTTCCGGAGCAAGGCGGGCGATTCCGCCTGGGTGGCCTTGCCACGGGTCGATGCGGCGGCGGCCGACTCCGGCGACGGTCGTCGCGCTTCACTGATGACCTGGTACGAGCAGCGCATCGGATTCGCCTGGCGGGAATGGGACGTCGCGAAGTGGCTCGACCACTTCGACCGGCTGGGCGGGCCGAAGGAAGAGCCGTCCTGCTACGCCTTCGACTTCACCCTGGCGCCCCAGGGCGTGCGGGCGGACGCGGCCGGCATGATCGACGGTACCGGGCGACTGATGCTGGTGTCCGACCGCAGCTGCCCGACCTGCCGGCGCCCGTGATCGCCATCGTGCGCCGCTGGAACACGGAGCCGCTGGCCTTACTGCGAGCGTCCACGGAGCGAGTGCTGAAGGAGATGGCCTGGCATGCACGGCATCCATGAGCTCGGGCCCGAGGGGGCCGATCGGGTGGATGCCACCCACCGAGAGGAGCGAGTGAGATGAGTACGCGCGCGAAGAGGCGCAGCGTGGTTGCGCTGTGGGGAACCCTCCTCCTGGCCGTCTGCGGCGTGCTCGGGCCCTGGGGCGCGCCGGCCCAGGAAGCCAAGGATCAGTGGACAGTGGGGCTCGGCGAAGAGGCCGATACCCTGGATCCGCCCAACAGCCCGTCGTTCACCGCCGAGCTGTACATGCTGCACGTGCTGGACGGCCTCGTCGGCGTCGAAGGCCCGGATCTCAAGCCCGTCGGGCTGCTGGCCGAGCGGTGGGAGATCGTGAATCCCACGACCTGGCGCTTCCACCTGCGCCGAGGCGTGAAGTTCCACAACGGCGACGCCTTCGACGCCGAGGACGTGAAGTACTCGATCAACGCGTACCTCGAACCGAAGAACCGGCGCTACAGCTACGCGCAGGCGATCCAGCGCGTGGACATGCGCGACCCGTACACGGTGGATGTCGTCACGTCCAAGCCGTCGGCCGCCCTGCTGACGAACCTGTCCCGCCTGTTCATCCTGCCGCGCGGCGTCCGCGAGAAGATGGGCGCCGAGGCGTTCGGCCAGCGCGCGGTCGGGACCGGCCCCTACAGGCTGGTCGAGTGGGTGCGCGACCAGCGCCTCGTCCTCGAGGCGAACCCGACGTACTGGCGCGGGGCGCCCAATCCCAAGCGCCTCGTCTTCCGGGCGATCAAGGATCCGAGCACGCGCGCGGCCGAGCTGCGCACGGGCGGGGTCGACATCATCGTCGCGCCGCCGCTGCCTCAGCTCGAGCAGCTGGACCGGGGTGAGACGCAGGTCGTGCCCGTCAAGGGCGGCCGGCTGATGATCCACCTGTTCCATCTCAAGCAGCCGCCGTTCGACAATGCGAAGGTCCGCCAGGCGGCGAACCTCGCGGTCAATCGCGAGGCGATCGTGCGTACGGTCCTGCGGGGCCAGGGGGTGCCGATGGCCGGGCCCCTGGTGGCCGGCTGGCTCGGCTACGACCCCTCGGTGCCCGCATACCCCTACGATCCCGCGCGGGCCAAGCAGCTCCTGACGGAGGCGGGCTCCCGCAGGGCTTCGACACGCCTGGAGCATCTCGTCGGGCGTGTTCCTGAAGGACACGGAAGTGGCCGAGGCGGTGGCGAGCCAGCTCCGCGCCGTGGGGATCCGGGTGACCCTGGTGCCGACGGACCGTGCGAAGCTCCAGAAGGACGCGCTGGACGGGACGTTCCAGGGCATCGTCCCAAACGCGTGGGGCACCCAGTTCGAGCCCGACCTCATGCTCAGCTGGTTCATGACCAAACCGCACCTGACGACGCCGCGCGTCCTCGAGCTGCTCGACGCGGGGCGCAACGAGGTCGACGTGGAGAAGCGTCGGCCGATCTACCAGGAGCTCTACCGGACCGTGCGCGAGGACGCTCTCTGGCTGTTCGTGCACGCCCAGGACGAGCTGTGGGCCAAGCGACGCACGCTGCCGTGGGCCCCGTACACCGCGGCGGGTGGGCGGGCGTACACCTACTACTTCCAGGTCCCGGGCGGGCGATGAGGCGAGGCGACCCGGGACGGGAGTCGCGCTGATGCGAATCGCTCGGGTGCTGGCGAGCGAGGGCGTCGGTGGGTCGTACTGCACCGACCAGGACGCCATCGCCAACGGGGCGGTGGTGGACGGGCTGTTCGTGCGCGGGAAGCCCGTTTTGCCCGGCTTCCGGACGTGCCGGGACGTGGCAAGCGCCGTGTGCCTCCAGCTCCTCCTGGAGGACGGGCAGGTGGCGCATGGCGACGGCACGAGCCTCGTCTATCCGGGGCGGGGAGGGGCCGATCCGCCGTTCGAGGCCGCCGACCTGATCCCGATCGTCCACGAAGTGGCCGCGCGGCACCTCGTGGGCCGCTCTCTCGACGCGTACCGCCCCCTGGCCCGCGAGATCGACGGGCTCGAGGTCGGGGGGCCCCGCATGCACTCCGCGCTCCGCTGGGGTCTGGGCGCCGCGCTCCTGGACGCGGTCGCCCTCGCGCGACGGGTGACCAAGGCGGAGGTCCTGGCGGACGAGTGGCACACGACCGTCGCGCGCCAGGCTCCGGCCCTCATCGTCCAGCACGGCCTCGGCTGGGACATGGGAATCGACAAGGTCATCCTGCGCCGGGCGGCCGCCTATCATCGGGCGACCCACCATCGCCAGGCCTGGGACGACCATCCGCGGGCCGTGAAGCTCTTCCGTGACCGCTTCCTCGAGTTCGGGCCGCCGGGGCTGGAGATCGCCATCCAGCTCGACATGAATGGCTTCGGCGGCCGGGTGTTCGCCAACGACGTGCACCGGATCGCTGCCCACATGGCCGAGCTCGAGCGGGTGGCGGCGCCCGTGCCGATGCTGTTCGCCAGCCCGCTCGAGATGCCCGACCGCCTAGCCCAGATCGCCAAGCTGATCGAGCTCCGGGCGGCCATGCGGGCGGCGGGCGTCCAGGGACCGCTCATCGCCGACCACCACTGCCTGCGGTACGAGGACCACGTCGCGTTCGCCGAGGCCGGCGCGGCGGACTACCACGCGGTGCGGCCGGTCGCCATCGGCAGCTGCCACGAGACGATGGACATCCTGACCTACCTCGGGCAGCGGGGGATCAAGACCTGGCTCTCGGGGACCGGCACGGGCACGGATCGCACCGGCCAGGTCCTGGCGCACGTTGCCCTCGCCGCGCGGCCGAGCTTCACCACCGCCACTCCGGGCGGGGGGATCGACGAGGCGCACTCGATCTTCGTCAACGAGGTGAGCCGCGTGCTGGCGTTGATCGAGGCCCGGGCAGCCGGGCTCTCGCACGGCGCACGGGCCCGGGAGTAGGCCATGCGGTTCGGGTACTTCGTCCCGTACATCCGCCCCGACCTCTCGAAGCCGATGGCCCAGGTCTATCGGGACGCGGCCGAGCAGATCGAGTGCGTCGAGGCGGCCGGCTTCGACGTGCTCTGGTTTCCCGAGCATCACTTCACCCACAATTACTCCGCGCCGGGGCCGCTCCTGAGCGTCCTCGACGCCGCCCACCGGACCAAGCGGATCCGCGTCGGCACCAGCGTCATCGTGACCCCGTTCCATCACCCGCTCGTCCTCGCCGAGCAGATCGGCCTGGTCGACCACCTGACCGAGGGGCGCCTCGAGATCGGGTTCGCGCGTGGCTCATCCCGGTTCGAGTACGCCCGTCTCGGCATGACGGACTCCGAGGCCGCCGAGCGCCAGCGGGAAGCGCTCGACATCCTGCTCGGCGTCTGGAAGGCGGACGACGACTTCGCGTACGAGGGGCGGCACTACCGCTTCCCGCCGGTGTACGTGGTACCGCGGCCGCTCCAGTCGCCGCATCCGCCCATGTGGATCGCCGCCCGGACCCCGGACACCCTCAGGTTCTGCATCGAGCGCGGCTTGGGCCTGCACACCACGACGCTTCGCCAGCCGATGACGGCCACCTACGCCACGCTCAACACGATCGACGCGATCATCGCCGACATGGGCGCGCCGGGGCGCCCGCCGCTTGCCATCCAGCGGGAGGCGTTCACCTCCGAGAACCCGGAAGACGTGCGAGGTGCCATGGAGCTCGTCTGGCGCAACCACGTGCGCGGGTTCGACCAGTCGCGCGAGACCCGACCGTCCGAGAAGGGGTACGGCAGCCTCGACCCGCTTCCGGACGGCATGGCGCTGACGGTCGAGCAGGTGATCGAGCGCAGCGTCGTCGGCACCCCCGAGGAGTGCGTCCGCATCCTGCGCGACTACCAGGCGACGGGCGCCGACGAATTCATCGCGAACATGGACTCCGGGCAGCCGCAGAAGCAGCTGCTGCGCTCGATCGAGCTCTTCGGCTCCCGCGTGATCCCGCACCTCCGAGACCGGGTGGCCAGCGCGCGGGCGGCGCGGGCGGACCGTCACCGGGACGATCAGGACGGGGAGCGCCGGCAACGGCTGCTGGACTGGAATGCCGAGCAGTTCGACGCGGGATGGCAAGAGTGGACCGTGGCGGCGTGGCTCGAGGACTTTGAGCGCCGCCGGGCGGCGGGCGGGGAGTCGCGCCTGCACATCTTCGACTTCAGCGTGGCGCCGCGGAACGCGCGCGCCGACGCCGCCGGTGTGATGGAGCCGAGCGGGCGGCTCCTGCTGATCCGCGACCAGGCCTGTCCGAAGTGCGGTCGCCCGGTCATCGTGCTCGCCTGTCGCTGGGAGGGCGAGGGGGCCGAGCAGCTCAAGGCCGAGGCGGCCCGTCGCCTCGCCGCGCTCGACTGGCACGGGATTCACCCCTAGCTCGAAGCGCGGGATGGTCCACGCCATGGTCGGCAAGGTCCAGACGGTCCTCGGGGCGATCGCGCCGGAGGCGCTCGGCGTGACCATGACGCACGAGCATCTCCTCTGCGACCTCTCGGCGCTGGTCCGCGTGCCGGTCGAGGCGAGCAGGCGGGCGAAGCTCTACGCGCCCGTCACCATGGATCTCCTCGGCGCGATCAACTATGGGGGCCAGCCGAATCTCGACAACGCGCGCCTCTTGGACGTTCCGACGGCGATCGAGGAGACACAGCTCTACCGGCTGGCGGGCGGCGGCGCCATCGTGGAGGCGACCAGCATCGGAATCGGCCGGGATCCGGAGGGGCTTCGGCAGATCGCCCGGGCGACCGGTCTCCACATCGTGATGGGCGGGTCCTTCTACGTGGGGGCGGCGCACCCGAGCGACATGAGCGAGACACCGGAGGACGTCCTGGTCGAGGGCATCGTGCGCGACGTGACCGACGGCGTGGGCCAGTCGGGCGTACGGTCCGGCGTGATCGGGGAGGTGGGGTGCTCCTGGCCCCTCACGGCGGGGGAGCGCAAGGTCCTGCGAGCCTCGGGTCGGGCGCAGCGCCGCACTGGCGCCCCGCTCCTGATCCACCCCGGGCGCGACGAGCGGGCGCCCGAGGAGATCGTCGGGATCCTGCGAGACGTGGGCGCGGACATCTCGCGGACGATCGTCGGCCACATCGATCGGACGATCTTCAATCGGGCGGTGCTCAAAAGGCTGGCGGCGACGGGCTGCGTTCTCGAGTTCGATCTCTTCGGCCGCGAGTACTCGTACTACAAGTACGCCGATCACATCGACCTGCCGAACGACGGCGAGCGCCTCCGGGTGATCCGCTGGCTGGTGGACGAGGGCTACGGGAACCAGATTGTGGTGGCCCACGACACGGCCAGCAAGTCTCACCTGATCCGCTACGGCGGTTGCGGCTACGCCCACATTGTCCAGAACATCGTGCCGCGCATGCGCCGGCGCGGGCTGGTCGAGGAGCACATCCAGGCGATGCTGGTCTCCACGCCGGCGCGGCTCCTGGCGTTCGCGGAGCCGCAGCGGGGCGCGTGACGGCCGCGTGCCAAGCGTCCACGCACCGATACATCGTGACACGGGCGGTGTACCCTCTCACCCCCCGTGCCCGGTCTCCGGCGACCCCACGCCAAGTATCGGCTCCGCACCGCGCAGTTTCGACATGGCCGCAGACGCACCGGGGATGGTCAGCGGTCCACGTCGAGGCGGACCTCAGCCAGCCTGCGCACCGTAGGAAGGCGGTTCGTCCAGGAACAGCATCCCTAGGTGCCTGAGTCTCACCCCCGCCCCGCCTCGTAGTGCTAAGGTTGAGCCTGTTTCGTAAGCACTCTGTAGGGCCGCGCACTGGTGACCGTGTACGTCCTGTGGCTGAACCGGGCCGAAGTGGGGTTGGTTGGGCTTGGTCGTCGGCGTCCGAACCGCCATTGTTCTTGGTGCTTGTCGGGTGGTCTAGGCTAGCGTCGTGGCTGGAATTCCCCTCATAATCCAAAGGTCGCTGGTGCGAATCCGGCCCCCGCAACCAAGCGAAAGCCCCGGGACGAAAGAGGTTCCGGGGCTTTCATGTTTTCTGCGCTGATCCATCGCGACCCCGGATTGTGCTCGATTTGTGCTTGGTCTCACGGCCGGACCGCCTCGACGGGGTGGAGCGGGATCACGGTCGGGGCCGCCGGCAGCGTCGAGACGTAGGCCGTCGTCTTGACGACCGCGTCCCGGAGATCCTGCTCGCTGACGATGTTGTAGCGGTCGAACATGCTCCGGGTGCGGTGCCCAGTGATCGCCGTGATCGTCTCGTGCACCCCGGCCCGCCGCATGTTCCGGGCGGTCGGGCGGCGCAGATCGTAGACGTGGTGCGTCGGCCGGATGATCGTCCGCCCGTCCCGGGCCTCCGCCGTTAGGCCCGTCGGGATCGGCGGGCTGTTCCAGCAGGCAGGGGGCGCTGAGCCTACGAAGCCGTGAGAATTGGCCTTGCGTCGTCCTTCAGAGAAGAAGGTTAGAGGCACGGCCCCTACCTATCTTGTGGCGACGACCCAATTGGCCTGATTGTGGGTACGTATCCGGCCATCGAAGTCCCGGAACTGTTTCCACCCCTCAGTCACCTTGTTCCAGACTCTCTCTCGAACGTCGGGAGGTTGCGAGTTCACGAGCGTAGTGATCGGTGGCGCAACATCGCGAATAAATTCTGTGTACTGCTGTGGCGAGTCTGTGGTGAAGACAATGTCGATCGTGCCGGTCTTGACGTTTACAAAACCGGCCTCCTTCACGAGCGTCGCAAGTCTGTTCAGATCGGAGAGGGCGAAAATGCCCGGCTGCCCCGGTGGTGGAGGCGGCAGCTTGAGCTCATCGAAGATAGTGGGAACAGCGGCAGTGAACTGCACGCTCGGTTGCGGACCCCAAGACGGTCGCCGCGAGACGGCCCCCGGGCCTGAGGAACGAGTGGAGCCGCTTGAGGGTGCCCACGACATCGGGCAAGAACATGAGTCCAGCTCTGCTGAGGATGGCATCGAAACTCTCAGCAGCGAAGTCGAGCTGTTCTGCGTCGCGTTGAGTGAACGTCACATTGTCGAGGCCGGCCTTCGCGGCGCGTTCCGCACCAAACGCGAGCATCTCTCCAGAAATGTCTGTGCAGACTACTCGGCCTCCAGGAGCGACCGCCCGCGCTGCCGTGAGGCTCGGTTCGCCGTAGCCGCCGGCCACATCGAGCACGACATCGCCCGACCCGATGCGGGCGAGTTCTACAAGCTTGGCGCTATGTCGCTTGCCGGCGTCCTCCGCCTCGACCACGTCGTGCCACTTGCGCCATCCTGCGGCAGCCAATCTCCATTCGTCACGCATCTTGTCCTTGAACTCGGTGGGGTTGAATGAGGTTGACATCTCGGCGACCCCCTCGTTGGTGTGTCAGGTGAGTCATCCACTCTGTGGTGAGGGCAAGTCGTGCTCCCAATGGACGCCGTCTTCCGATGCTTCCCAAGTGGCCGTGATCACATTTCACTCGGAGTCGAATCTGCCCGTGAAGCGTTGGTTGAAACCCGGCGCCTCGCGCCACAGCGTCCAAACATCGTTGCTCAACGTCATCTGGTAGACGCGCGAGACGCCGCGTTCGTCGGCGTAGAGCATTGTGAACCCCTCGCCCTTGTCGTCGCGGCCGATCACC
Organism: uncultured Candidatus Rokubacteria bacterium; assembly: GCA_963765195.1. GTDB lineage: Bacteria > Methylomirabilota > Methylomirabilia > Rokubacteriales > DASRDR01 > DASRDR01. Next base: position 36,772 of record CAVXVV010000059.1, on the reverse strand, counting down.
GAGATGGAGGTGGGTGGGCTTTTCCCTTCGAAGAGGGAGCGCAAATTTAGATAGGCGCCGCCCTCGGACCGCGCGATGCTGGCCCGCCCCTGCAGGGTCGTGGGCGGATCACCGGGGAAGACGACCTCGACGCTCCAATCGCCCACTAGCCGGCCGAGCGGGTCGAGGGTGGGATTTTGTGAAGGTTATTGATCCAGGTCCATCAGCGGTTCATCAACTTCTCGACCGCGCTCGGCAGTCTCGTTTCGAAGTCGAGCAACTTTGCCCAGGTCGGTGTGATCGCGATCCGCGCCATTTGCTTATAGAGGCCGCGCACCTGCTCTTCGAAGGCGGGCATGCCTTCGTCGCCGACGATTTTGCGGGAGGCCGCCAGGTACTCGTCCGGCACCTCGTCAACGATCTCGACCGTGGCCGTGCCGCGTACGAGCAGCACCTTCGGCGGGAACTCGTTGGTGTCGATCGTGAGCGCCACGCGCGGATCGGCCTGCAACGCGGCGACTTTCTCCGCGATCGGCGGGGTGGCGACGAAGAAACGCGTTCCATCCCAGTGGAACCCGATCGGGATCGCCCGCGGCGCGCCATCCTGTCCGTTGTAGGCAAGACGGGCGGGGATGCTCGATCCCATCAGTTCCCGCGCGAGCGGGTCGTTCAGAACATCGGCGACTTTGTCTGGACGCATGTGGCGCCTCCTTTCGGTCTCCTGCGCCACGAGAGTAATCGACATAAAGCCCCTTCACCGACTCTGTCCGCTAGGTGCCTCTCTGGAAGGCTCCTCTGATGGGACCTTCGGGACCCCATGCCGACGTGGGTTCTTGACCGGGTCAGGCGCGTTTGGCGATGGTCAGCGCGATCGGGCCAGCCCTCGCTGGGCGTCGCGATTCCCTGGCTGCATCGCCAGTGCTCGCTCGAACGCCGCGCGCGCCTCGACCTTGCGGCCGAGTCCGAGGTATGCCAAGCCGAGTCCCAGGTGGAGCTCGTGGTCCGCCGAGCGGCCGCGAATGACCCGCATGAACGCCTCGACCGCTTCGGGAAAGCGCTCGAGGTGATATAGCGTCCATGCCAGGCGTACGCGGACTCCGAGGAGTTCCTCGGGATCGGTGCCGACGACCGGTCGGAGTCGGCGCTCCGCTGCCTTGAGCGCCGGCAGCGCCCGGTCGTATTCTCCTAGCCTGAAGTACGCCTCGCCGAGCCCTATCTGGGCATCGGCGTAGTCCGGGCTGAGGTCGAGTGCGGCCCTGAAGGCGTCCCGCGCCAGGCGGAGTCGGCCGAGCCGGAGGCGGCTCCATCCCAGGCCGTCGTAGAGACCTTCCCAGGTCGGCTGGCGCTGGAGGGCGGCGCCAAACACGGCAATCGCGGCCACGTGGTTCTCCCCGAGATAGCATGACCAGCCGAGCGCGGCCCAAGCCTCGTCGAAGGTGGGGTCGATCTCCACCGCCTCGGCGAGAAGCACGCTGGCCTCGGGATATCGGCGGCTCTTGTAGAGGCTCATGCCCCGGGTGAAGGCGCTCTGCGCCCTGACACCGCTCCGAAGGCCGTCCAGAAGTCCGGCGGAGCCCACGTCAGTCGCAGCGTGAAGTGTCGGCCAGGCTCCAGGCGCCGTTTCGTCGACGGCCTCGCGGGCGCGACCGGCAGCGTCGAGCGTCTCGGCCACCGCGCGCCGCACCCTGTCGCGAACCACGCTGTCCCCCGGTGAGGTCTCGGTCGCACCCTCCGATTCGGCGCGGGCCGCCGCCTGTGTTGCGGCCTGAGCCGCGTCCAACGCGACCCGCGCGCCATGACGCCGCCCCAATCGCGCCGCTGAGGCTAGGGCACGGCCCGGCGCGAAGACAGGCGCGGGCTCCTCGCCGGCCCGCAGCCTGGCAGTGGCGGCGTCTGAGGCGGCCTCACGCGCCGCCGCGCGCGCCATCGCAACGAGGCTCTCCACGCTGTCCAGGTCGCTGAAGGCAAAGCGGCGCGAGTGGCTCGGCTCGCCGCCGACGCGGTCTCGCAAGGGGCCGGCCGGGACGTCGGAGCGCTGCAGGCCGCGATCGATACCGACGAGCCCGGTCCCGATCGGGGTGCTGGAAGCGCCGGATCCCTTGGCGTCGCCACCGTGCCCGCCGCTGGCACCCGAACCTGCTCCGACCCCTCCGCTCGCACCGGCACCTGAGCCACTCCCTCCGCCGAGGGCCCCGCCGACCGCGCCGCCCGCGGCCCCCGCGGCACCACCGGCGGTGCCCGCGGCACCACCGACCGCGCCGCCTGCAGCCCCGCCGATCCCGCCGACCGCGCCGCCCGCCCCGTCGACTGCACCACCCGCGGCCCCCGCGGCACCACCGACCGCGCCGCCCGCGGCGCCCCCGATCCCGCCGACCGCGCCGCCGACTGCACCGCCCGCGGCCCCCGCGGCACCACCGACCGCGCCGCCCACGGCCCCGCCGATCCCGCCGACCGCGCCGCCTGCGGCCCCCGCGGCACCACCGGCGGTGCCCGCGGCACCACCGCCGCGCCGCCTGCGGCCCCGCCGATCCCGCCGCCGCGCCGCCTGCGGCCCCCGCGGCACCACCGGCGGCGCCACCCAAGGACCCTCCGGGCCCACCCCCAACCCCGGTGCCGCCCTTGCCACCGCTCGCGCTGTCCCCCTGAGCGTGCGCGACCCCGTCATCATGAGTGACCGGGCCGAACCCAGAGCCCAGATTCAGCATCAGTGCCGCGGACACCAGGAACAACGATGCAGACCATGCAATCTTCATCATAGTTCCCCGTATCGCGTTCGGAGTCGGATGGCTCGCGTCAACGTTTCATCTAAGATTTACGGTATCAGCGAGTGCGGACGACCACAACCCTGTAGCGCGCCATCGACGCGTTCGGTGATCCTGATAGAACGCCGACGGACGCACGGGCGAGGAGAGATCGTGGAGCTACGTCGCATCCGGTGGCTGCGGTTCGGACGCCGGGCTCGTGACCTCGCTGGTCGATCCCTCCACAAGCTAGTGTGTCCCCGACGGGCCACCGACGCGATACCCGCGAGTTCCGAGGGGTCCTGGGCGCTTGAATCCAGGCATGCTATGCATGGAGAGTCAGGCACGATCGAGCTGCGGCCCTATGGTGAGCGGCGGCGATGGTGACCGAGACCGGGAGACCGTGACAGATCACGCCAAGGTCCAAGCTCAGGCCGAGCCGCTCGCCCCGACGGGCGCTCGCCAGCAGGCTCTTCAGGCCCCGCTGGCCACCCTATATGGTTTCATCTGGCGAATCAGCGGCCGCCGCCAGGTCTGGCTGACCCTCCTCTCCAGTGCGGTGTTCCCGTTACAGGCCGTGCCGCTCGAGCTTCAGCGGCGCATCGTCAACCACGCCATCGGCGCCCGCGATCTGCGTCTCTTGTGGCTGTACTGCTCAATGTACGCCGGCCTCGTGCTCATCCAGGGTGGATTGAAGTACCTGCTGAACGTCTATCGTGAGGTCGTCAGCGAACGCGCGATCCGGAGCATGCGCCAGCAGATCTACGACGCGATCCGCAGCGCCAAGCGACCGCCGCCGACCGAGACGCCGGGGGCGACGGCGACGGGCTCGCGCCTCGCCATGGTCGTGGCCGAGGTCGAGCCACTGGGCGCATTCGTGGGGGAGAGCATCTCGCTGCCCCTCGTCCAGCTGGGCGGGCTTCTGAGCGTCCTCGGCTACATGCTGTGGATCGAGCCGCGGATCGCCGTGGCGATCCTCATCCTGTACTCGCCGCAACTCTTCCTCGTGCCCAGGATCCAGGCCGCAATCAATCGGCGCGTGCAGCGGCGAATCGTGCTCGTCCGCGAGATGGGCGAGCACGTGGTCCAGGAGGCCGCCAGGGCCGCGACTCCGGCCATGCGCACGCGCCAATACGAGGAAAGCATCCATAAGATCTACCGACAGCAAGTGCGGATCGCGTATCTGAACTATTCCCTGACACTATTCAACAATTTGCTCGAGCACTCCGGCACGATCAGCGTCTTGATGATCGGGGGCTGGCTCGTCATTCATGGCCAGACAGACGTCGGGACGATCGTCGCCTTCGTCTCTGGCTTCGAGCGGATCTCGGATCCATGGCGAGAGCTCGTTTCTTTCTATCGGCGCGCGTCCGCCGCCCGTGTGAAGTACCAGCTGGTCCGGGACGTCGTGGGTTGGCCTCAGCCGGGTCGAGCCGAAGCCAAAGGGGCTGCCTCGGGTTCCTAGGACGGCGCGAGATGCCATGGTTCCTGTTCCTCCTGGCAGCGGACGGAGCTATTCGCTCCGCCCTGATTGGCGGACCTCCCGGTCGAACCCCGGGAGGATCGCCTTGAAGAACGCGTTCTGGATGAGCTTCGACGATCGCCTGGAGCGTGCTGGTCTGCGGGTTGTCGAGCCGTCCAGAGATGTCCATCTGCGTGGCGACCTCCTTCCGGGGAACGTTCTTCATCACCTTGGCGACGCCGGTGACGACCTTCTCGTAGAGCTTCTTCATCGCGCTCTTGTCGCGGTCCTGCGCCGGGTCGTAGGCCTTCACGTCCTTGAAGAGCGGCTTCACCCAGCCGCGGATCTGGCGCGTTCTTCACCGCGAGCTCGGAGTAGAAGGAGAACACCCCGGCGACGACGTCGAACTTCCCGTGGGCCCGCAGCATGTCGTTCATCGTGCGGAGGTCCGTCGCGTCGATGGCCACCCGCAGGTCGAAGTCCGGGCCGTCGACCTCCGGGCGGAAGTGGGCCGTCACCTTCGTCGGGCCGCTCCCCATGAAGCGGCCGTCGAGCGTCGCCGTCATCTGCCCTTCGGTCCGCTGGTTGGTGAAGTTCTCCAGCCGGAGGCGCGCGACGTCGACGAACGCGCGGTAGTTGGGCGTCGTGCGCTTGTTGAAGAAGCCGACCCGGCTGTCGACCAGTTCGACGCGCCGCGCGCGGAGGAAAGGTCCGGCGCATTGTTGGCCTCCTGGACCGCCTGGACCGTCTTGCGGGCGGCCTTCTCGGGCAGCCGGCGGCGGCCGCCTGGGGGGTCTGCACGTACTCGATCTTCATCCCGCTGATCGGTCGCCTCCTTGAGGTCGGCCATCCGGACGGTGGGCCCGTACTCGAAGGCGCCGGCCGCGGCCAGGGTCCCCCCCTGGATGGCGACGCTGCCGTGGTTCAGCACCGGCTTGAAGTAGTCGAGGGCGATGCGCTCGAGCTTCACGTCGCCCTGGACGCCCGGGATCGGCACGGCCAGGAAGTCGGCGTGCCCGTCGAGAGTCACGCGCCCGTTCTCGAACACGACGGCGTCGAGATGGAGGTCCGAGGGGTAGGTCCGGTCCTTCGACCGGATGTTCCGGATGTTCTGGGCCGTCAGGTTGATCCGGCTGAGCTCGAGCGGCTCGAAGGGCCCCTCGTCGACGTAGGTCACGCGGCCGTCCGTCACGCGGACCTCGTTGATCTTCAGGGGATAGATCGCCTCGAACGCTTCCTGCCAGCCGTGGTCCTCGACCGGGGTCGGATCCGCGGCCTCGGTACGGAGCTGCTGGAGGTTCGCATAGACGGCGGGCTGCTCCAGCGCGAAGTTCGCCACCAGCCGACCGCGGAGGAGCGCCTTCCACTGGACGCTCGCGTCCAGACGCGGCGCGTGGAAGACGGGCGGATCGGGGTGGGCCTGCTGAACGAACTTCAGGTCGTAGAGGGTCAGCGAGAGTCCGATCGGATGAAAGCTGAGCTTCCGGATGTCCGCGCTGTACCCCTTCAGCTTCTGGTTCATCTGGCGCACGACCACGCGGCGGAGCGGCTCGTCGATGAAGAACGAGGCGACGAAGGCCAGGACGACCAGCGCGAGGACCGCGATGCCTGCGCGGCGCAGCCACGGACGGCCGCTACCCAGACAGATCTTCATTGCGGCATCGCCATGACGCTCGCTCCTGTGGAAGTGCAAAGGCGCTGCCGCCGGCGCCGGCGGGCCGCGCGGCGTTGCCATGGGTAAATGTCCGCTTTTCGCAGCTCTTCCCGCGACAGAAGGTCGAGTCGGCGTCAAGGTGACGAGGCTTGCACCGCGCATGCTCAGCGCACCGGAGAGGCGCAGGGCTGCGGGCAGGCCCTTGAGAGGCGGGTAGCCAGGACGCGGAGTATTCAGACGTCGTCACGGATACCGTCGGCCCGGCGGCGCGCCGGCCGTGAGCCGTCTACGCCCACGCCACGCGGACGCTCGCGTGGACATCGATGGCACGGGGATCAAGGACTCGGTCGTCGACCAGCAGGCGGCGCTGCTCGCCGCGAGAGCCCTCCTCCCCGTCCTTCCTGGCTCTCGCGCAGCTGGCCTGGACGCTGCCCGTGATGGCACAGCGCTTGCTCATAGGCAACGGACGTCGCTGTACTCGGGGGTTCCGGACTCCACCGGCGTGCCGGCGGCCGGACGGCGACGCTCCCAACACCGATTCACGAAGGAGAAGACCCATGAAGGCCGAAGAGATCCGCGAGCTACTGTACCAGGCCCTCGAGACCGAGCTGGGCGGGGTCCAGGTCTATACGACCGCCCTCCGCTGCGTCGTGAACGACGACCTCAAGAAGGAGTGGGAAGAGTACCTCGAGCAGACGCAAAACCACGTGCGCATCGTGGAGAACGTCTTCTCGCGGCTCGGTCTCGACACGGAGACGGACACCCCGGGAGGCTGGTCGTCCGGCACATTGGCGAGTCGCTCGTCAAGGCCATGGACATGGCCCTTGGCGCCGGCAAGCCCGAGGCGGCGCAGCTCGTGGCCGCCGAGTGCGTCGTCCTCGCGGAGACCAAGGACCACCTGAACTGGGAGCTCATCGGCGAGGTCGCCAAGAAGGCGAAGGGCGAGACGGGCCGGCGCTAAAGGAAGCACACAAAGAGGTGGAAGAAGAAGAGGACGAGCACCTCTACCACACGACCGGCTGGACCCGAGAGCTCTGGATCAAGTCGCTCGGCATGCCCGCTGTCCTCCCGCCGCCCGAGGAAGAGAAGGAAGTGAAGACGGCGATCGGGGCCGCCCGCGCGAAGATGGCTCGCAAGGATCTGCTGTAGGCCATGGCTCAGAAGCGCACGACACTCAGGAGCCGGGCCGGCACCAAGCTCTACGCGAAGCGGTCGAAGACGCGACAGTTCACCGACATCCAGACGTACAAGCGAACTCACGGCAGCGACGTCAAGCGACGCGCTGCGGCCGAGGGCACCGGGCGGACGGCTAAGCCGCGCGGGGCCGCCGGCCCGACTGCCGCGCCTGAGAAGTGAGAGCGCTGGTCACGCTCCGTCCCTTGCTCGTCGCCTTCCTGGTAGTGCCGGGAGTCCTGATCGGCATCTGGCTCGGGACCGGCCACGGGCTAGGGACGGCTCCGCCGAGGCCCGCGACTCCGGCCGATGCGGTGCAGCAGGCGCAGGCGCCGCAAGCGGTCCCGATCACCCGGCCGGAGCATCAGCCCGGAGGAGATCCGGACGCGCAAGCTTTTTGCGTATCCTGGTCTCCCGCATCCCAAGCAGGCGACTGGCGGGCAGGTCTTCCCGCAGCTCCAGATCGCGATGTTCCCTCGGCTCGAGCGGTTCGCCGTGGAGTTCGATCTCCCGTAAGCCTTCCTGCCGGAGTTCCCGCCGGCGCTCTTTCTCCAGAGCTGGTTCTCGGCTTGAAGCTCAGTGCCCCGGAGACGGCCGATCTCGTGGCGTTCATGCGCCAGCTCTAGGGCCGCCTCGATCCCGCGACGGTCTTGGCCAGGCAGTGGCATGCGCGGCGGCGGCGCGTTCGGTCTTGTGGTGGTCGGGTGCTCACGGGCGACTGCCCACCCGTCGACGGTGAGGTGAGCTGATGGTGTCGTTCGGCTTCGCGCGGCTGCCTCTCTCTTGGCGCGAGCTCCTCATGCGGACCGTCAAGGAGTTCGTGTCGGACAACGGCCTCGGGCTCGCGGCGCAGCTCGCCTATTACTTCTTCTTCTCGCTCTTTCCGGCGGTCCTGGTCGGGATCGCCTTCGCGAGCTTCTTCCCGCTCGAACACTTCGTCGACCGGATGGTCGGCGCGCTCGGCGGCCTCGTCCCCGGCGACATCATCACGATCCTCCAGGATCAGATCCGGAAGATCTCGGAGGGCAACAACGGGGGGATTCTGACCTTCGGGCTTGTCGTCGCGCTCTGGAGCAGCTCGGCGGCGCTGATGGGCCTGATCGACGCGCTCAACCGTGCCTACGACCTCGAGGAAGGGCGTCCCTGGTGGAAGGTGCGCGTTCAGGCCCTCGGACTGACGCTCGCGCTCGCGACCTTCATCCTGGTGGCCTTCGCGCTGGTCCTGGTAGGTCCGATCGTCGCCGATCACATTGCGAGATCCACCGGCCTTGGCCCGATCTTCGCGTGGACCTGGAAGATCCTCCAGTGGCCCCTGGTGCTGGCCCTCGTGGCGCTGGGCGCGGGCTTCGTCTACTACTTTGCCCCCGACGCCGAGCAGGAATGGGTCTGGGTGACGCCGGGCGCCGTCCTCGCGTCGGTCATCTGGCTCGCGGCCTCGCTCGGGTTCAAGTACTACGTGACGAACTTCGGGACCTATTCGGAGACCTACGGCGCGATCGGCAGCGTGATGGTGCTGCTCCTGTGGTTCTACCTCTCCGGGGTGGTGTTCCTACTGGGGGCCGAGCTGAACGCCGAGATCGAGCATGCCTCGCCGTATGGCAAGGCCGCCGGCGAGAAGGTGCCCGGCGCGAAGCGGGCGATCGGCGCGCTGAGTTACCGGCGATACGTGGCACGTCCGGTCCCGGCGCCCCGCCCACAGCCTATGCCCAGTCCCACGGTGGCGGTGGGCCCGCCGCCGGGGCTCCTGCGGCGCGTCCTCATGGCACTGGTCGCGGCTGTCATCGTCTTCCGTGGGCGCGACGGCTGAAGGGTTGCAGGATGGGAGGGCCTCCACGATCAAGCGACGTGATCCGAGCCCCCGGAGACTCGGGACGACTTCCGCTCTGTCCAGTCAAACATGAGGGAGGTGCCGGCATGAACCATCACGAGACGCCGCGTGACTCACAGTCCGAGACCGGACGCCCGGGGTCGTATGGCCATGCTACTGAGGACCGATACCAGAGTCGCAGTGCTCCAGCGTTCGAGGGCGTCAGGGCGGACCAGCGGGAGGCCACGAAGGTCTTGGCGCACTCCCGGAGCCGGCTCAGGGATGACATCAGCCAATACGTGCGGAACCGACCGCTGCCCGCCCTGGCCATAGCGGCGGGGGTTGGATTTCTCATCGGACGCCGGGGGATGCCCCGCCGATCCGCCGGCACCCTGCCCGATGAGGCGGGGGTCCACTGGCCGCCGCGCCTACAGTCCCCACGCTCCCGAGAGTTGGAGGTACAGTTCCCGCCGCGACAATCGTGAGGCTCGGGGCCGAAGTCTACGGGATCCGGCGACACACGATTACAGCCGTGGATACTGTGCGTGGCTCCAAAGTTGGAAGCCTCGGGGAGGGAGACCGTGTGGCGAGACATGGCGAGAGTGCCGCAAGATCGTGAAGTCGGCAATGCGCCGTCGCTAACCGGGAACGCTCTCGTTCACGCTGGAGACTGATGCCACAGAAGACGTCACCCAAACGCGTGCTACGTCCGCCTCAGCACCAGCGCCGGCAGCCTGGCCTCGAGGGCCGCATGCGCCCCCGTCCTCGGGCTGCGAGGGCTGACAGCGTGGGTAGCGGCAAGCTCGAGGGAAAGGTCGCCCTGATCACGGGCGGCGATAGCGGGATAGGGCGGGCCGTGGCGATTGCCTTCGCCAAGGAAGGCGCGGATCTGGCCATCGTCTACCGAGATGAACATGCCGACGCCCGGGAGACCGTCCGCCTCATCGAGCGTTGTGGACGGCGCGCGATCCGGCTCGCCGGGGACGTGGGTGGAGAGCCGTTCTGTCGCGAAGTCGTGCGTCAGACGGTTCGACGGCTGGGACGTCTGGACGTCGTCGTCAACAACGCAGGGGAGCAGCATCCGAAGGAGCATCTTCAGGACATCACGGCCGCGCAGCTCGAGCGCACGTTCCGGACGAACATCTTCTCGTTTTTCTACGTGACGAAGGCAGCTCTCCGGCACTTGCGTCGGGGAAGCTCCATCATCAACACGAGCTCCGTCACGGCGTATCGCGGAAGCCCCCACCTCCTGGACTACGCGGCCACCAAAGGCGCGATCATCGCCTTCACGCGCTCGTTGTCGCAGGCGCTCGCCGCGCGCGGCATTCGGGTGAATGCGGTCGCGCCGGGGCCGATCTGGACGCCGCTCATTCCGGCGTCGTTCCCCCCTCGCAAGGTGGCGACCTTTGGCTCGGACGTCCCGCTCGGCCGGGCCGGTGAGCCGGCGGAGGTGGCGCCCTGCTACGTTCTGCTCGCGTCGTCCGACGGCTCGTACATGACAGGCCAGGTCCTACACCCCAATGGCGGAGAGATCATCAACGGGTAGCCAAGCGCGCCATCGGGCCCGGCGCCGGACCGGCGTCGCCAGAGGCGCGTTGGAACCGGTGAAGAAGGCCATGGGTAGAGCGAAAGGGGCGGGGCCGCCCGGCGAAGCGAGATGACCAACTGCCCGACATCAGCGCGTAGGTCGGCTCGCCGAGTACAAGCGGAAGCGCCACTTCGCCGTCACGCGCGAGCCGCCCGGCACCGCGCGGACGCGGGCAACGGGGCAGCCTCTCGAGTAGAGTTCGTCGTCCAGAAGCACCGCGCGACCGCCCTCCACTACGACTTCCGCCTGGAGCACCGCGGAGTGATGCTCTCGTGGGCGGTTCCCAAGGGCCCGTCGCCCGATCCCGCCGTGAAGCGGCTCGCGATGCAGACCGAGCCGCCACCAGATGGACTAGAACCAGTTCGAGGGGTCATCCCCGAGGGCGCGTACGGCGGCGGGACCGGGACAAGGGGGGTGTGGGCGCCGATCGCCCAGGACTCGTTCGGGGACGAGGCCGAGGCCGACCGCCAGCTCGCGAAGGGGGACTTCAAATTCGTGCTGCTGGGGGAGAAGCTGGGCGGACGGCCTGCCGGAACTTGTCGACGGACAGCGTGTTCAGCACGTCCCGCGCCGTGAGGAGACCCCGGCGCGCCATGTCGATCCCGTAGCGGAGGTTGTGGAGCTCCGCGGTCGAGTGCGCGTCCGTCGACACGACGAAGCGGAGACCGCGCCGGCGCGCCTCATGCTGCCAGCGCGGCTCCATGTCGAGCCGGTTCGGATCCCCGTTCACCTCGATCGCGACCCGCGACTCGGCGGCGGCATCCAGCACCTCCTCCATCCGGCAGGGGATCGGCGGGCGGCGGAGGACGTAACGGCCGAGGGCGTGACCCCAGATCTTGAAGCACGGATGGCGCATCGCCTGGACGAGGCGGCGGGTCATCTGCCCCTCGTCCATCCGGTGGCGGTTGTGGATGCTCGCGATGACGACGTCGAGCTGCTCCAGGATCTCGTCGGGGTAGTCCAGCCAGCCGTCGGCGAGGATGTCGCACTCCGTGCCCCGCAGGATCGTCAGGCCCTTGACCCGTTCCTGCGCCTCGCGATCTCGTCCCACTGCCGTCGGAGACGCTCCACGGTCAGGCCGCCGGCATACGATGCAGTCGGGGAGTGGTCAGTGAGTGTCATGTAGCGCATGCCCATCGCGCGGGCCGCCCGGGCCATGGCCTCGATCGTGTTGGCGCCGTCGGAGTAGACCGAGTGGCAGTGCACCATGCCCTGGATGTCCGAGGACTCGACGAGCCCGCCGGTCTGGCATCGCGCCGCCGCCGCCTCGAGGTCGACCCCGTCCTCGCGCACCTCGGGCGGGAGGTAGGGAAGACCGAGGTGCCGGTAGAGGTCCGCCTCGCTCTTGATCGGCAGCCGGCGGCCCCCCTTGGCCCGGGCGAGGCCGGCGCGGTCCAGCACGAAACCGAACTCACCCGCGCGCTCGACGAGACGCGTTCGGTGGCCCTCCGAGCCGGTGAGCGCGTGGAGGAGCGACGGGAACGCGGCCGGCGCCACGGCCTCCGCCTCGATCAGGAGCCCGCTCACGACGCGGAACGCCACGCGCTCCCCGGTCGGCGTGGCCGGCTGGAGGGCGGGTGGATACGCCGCCGCGTGCGCCAGGGCGCGCTCGGGCGTGTTCGAGCTCACGGCGACGACCAGGCGGTCGACTGTCTCCGTGCGCCGGCGCAGAGCGCCCGCGAGCTCCGCGTGGACCACGTCCGCGCCGGCCCGGACGTGGGCCAGGAGGGCGTCACCTTCCGCCGTGGCGTGATGGAGGAGCATCTCTTCGCCGTGGGCCTCGCGCGCCTGGAGCGCGGCCAGGATCTTCGCCTCCGTTTTCACGCCGAAGCCGGGAACGCCCCGCACGCGCCCGGTCTCGAGGGCGTCGCGGAGTCCCTCGACGGAGGTGATCCCGAGCGCCTGGTGGAGCGCGGCGATCCGCGGGACGCTGAGTCCCCGGACCTGGCTCAGCTCGATCACGCCGGGCGGTAGCGCGGCGCGGAGCCGATCGAGCTGCTCGCTTCGCCCCGTCAGGTGGAGCTCGCGGATCGTCCCGGCCAGCGCCGCGCCGATACCGGGGAGCTCGGTCAGCCGGCCGTCGGCGACGAGCGGCGCCAGCTCCGCTCCCAGCGCCTCGAGCGCCCGGGCGCCGCGCTCGTACGCGCGGGCTTTGAACGGATTCTCGCCCTGAAGCTCTAGCCGGAGGCCGATCTCGCGCAAGGCCCGTGCGATCCCCAAGCGGTCCATGCTTCGAGGGTACCCCCTGGCGTCGATGGTCGGCATCGCCAAGAAGCAAGGAGGGCGCTGGCACTCGCATTGCTTGACTTGCGAAGGAGGGCGGTTGCACGCGTCCTGCGAGTGCGTCGCCGAAGTAGGGACGGCAAGACTCCGGATTGCCCGCTCTCTGTGTGGGAGACGGGCCCGGCGTTGCCGGTGACAAGTGAGAATGTCCGGCTTCCGTCACCCTGACGTCGCCAACGGGAGAAAGTTAGCGCGAGCTTGGTGCCCGCGCTTGGAGACCCGCCGAGTGCCTGCATGGAACCCTGACCTCCACGGCATGGTGCCCGACCACTCGACGGTCGCGTTGCTCTTGCTCGACGTCGTCAATGACCTCGAATTCCCTGGAGGCGAGCGGCTGCCCCGGCACGCCGTGCCCATGGCGCGTCGGCTGGCCCGGTTGCGGACGCGGGCGAAGCGCGCGGGCATTCCGGTCATCTACGTGAACGACAACTACGGGCGCCGGCAGTCCGACTTCCAGCGGCTCACGGCACGCTGCCGGCGAAAGGGAGCGCGTGGGAAGCCGATCGTCGACCTCCTGGCGCCGGCGGAGGACGATTACTTCGTGCTGAAGCCGAAGCACTCGGGCTTTTCGACGACCCTCGACGTCCTGCTCGCGTACCTGGGGGCGCGAACACTGGTGCTGACCGGCCTTGTGGGCAACATCTGTGTGCTCTTCACCGCGCACGGCGCGTATATGCGTGACTACCGCCTGGTCGTGCCGGCGGATTGCGTGGCCTCGGAGACCCGGCACCAGAACCAGCAGGCGCTGCAGGTCATGCACACGCTCCTCAAGGTGGATGTTACCCCGTCCATCCGGCTTCGACTCGATCGCCTGGCGGGACGCGATCCCCGCATATCGTGACCTTGCGACCCGGGTCAGTATTCTCAGGGGTGTGAGGATCGTCCCAGAGCGGGTAGAGCCGTAGATCGATGCGTGACTGCACCTGAGGGGAAACCGGAAAGTACAAAGAGGCTGATGGCTACAAGAGCTCGCGGACCTTGTCCCCGAGCATGGTCAAGGCGATCTTGCCGCGATTCGGGTCGCCACGCGCAAGCGATTGCGCGAATTTCGCCGCCTGCTTGGCCGTGACCGTGGGAGCATCGGCGGCTCGAACGGGTTGACGACTGCTTCGACGAGTGCCGGCCCCGGGGTGTTGAGGGCCTCGTCCAGCACCGCGACGCACTCGGCGGATCACCAGCAGTGGTCGGCTCCTACTGTCGATCCCGATCTCGGTTCTGGCAGTTAGAGCCGGCGGGGCCCACACGCGCGTCGATGGGGCCTGTTCCGGATCTCCGAGGAGATCGCCCCGCCTCGGGTCCTGCACTCGTAGACGGCGATGACCCGTCCGCCTCCCTGAGACGCACCTCCGGCCATCCCTCGCGGAGAGTCGCCTGACGGCCTGAGTCGCAGCCTGGGCCGGCGACGCTCGTTGAGGGGCGTCGCTTGGCGATAGCGTTGGAACGGCTTCGCCCAATCGGAGAGTCCGACGGTGAGCCGCCAGGGTGACAGGTGCGAACGCGGCCCAAGCGTGCGCTCCGTCCCGCCCAAGACCAGCGTCGCCAGCCCGGGCTGGAAGCGGCGGATGTGCCCTCTCCCCAGGACCGAACTCCCCGCCCGGAACCGGCAAGGAAGAGTCCCCCCTCACGACAGGGCGTCGTCTGCACGTCGCCGTGTCGGGGACGACGACAGATCTGGCAGTAACAATTTGGTTCTAAACAGGAGTTGGATTGCCCAACCGAGACGGCATTAAGTTTGCACTCCCCTCTGAAATGCCAGAGTCCTCTTAACGCGAGTCTTCTAAATGGAGGTGGCAACCCATGGGACGGGCGTTCAGTTTGTGGCTGCTGGGGTTCCGGCAAGCGTGCTCGTGATTCTGTGGCTCGTCGTGGTCTTCGACTAAGGTCGAAAGCTCGTGGCGTTCTGTCCGCGTCGGTCGAGCTAGCCGATACCTGCCGGCGCCCCATCCACAATTCAAGAGAGGGAGAATCCTGATGTCTTCAATGGTTCGACATGTGTGCGCTGTCGTGACGTCCCTGAGCCTGGTCGGGCTTGCATCCGCGCAGGGGACCCAGGGCACGACCACGAAACCCGGCACCGTGCCGGTTCCTCAGAGCAGTCAAGACAAGTCCGGATTCGGGAGCTCGTCGCCGTCGACCGCGACGCCAGCCACGACTCCCGCGAAGGCTCCGACCCCCGCCAAGGCTGTCACGAAGCAGCCTGAGGCGATCCAGAGCACCAAGCGATTCGCAGAGCACACGGGTCTCGTCCGGACCAGTGATGTCGTGGGACTCAACGTCAAGGATGCGGCTGGTAAGGACGCCGGCAAGATCGAAGATCTCCTGATGGATGCCCGCGCGGATGTCGTGTACGCCGTGGTGTCCTTCGGTGGCTTGCTGGGTGTGGGGGAGAAGCTGTACGCAGTGCCGTGGAACGCGTTGATGGTCGACCGAGAGCACAAGACCGCCTATCTCGACGTGAGCAAGGCGACTCTCGAGGGCGCGCCGAGCTTTTCGAAGGATCGGTGGCCGCCGAGTGATCGCGAGTGGGGGAGCAGCGCGCACTCGGCCTGGAACGACGCCACGATCACGGCCGGGGTGAAAAGCAGACTGGCTCGCGAAAAGGCCGCCACGTTGCTCAAAGTCAACGTCGACACGAATCAGGGTGTCGTGGAGCTCAACGGCTCCGTGGATAGCGAGCAGACCAAGCAGCGAGCCACGCAAGTGGCCCGCCAGGTCGACGGCGTCCGCAAGGTGGTCAATAACCTGAAGGTGCAAGGCTAGACGAGGTGGACGGCGCGAGCGCACCTGAGCGCTCGCGCCAGCGGTCCCGCAAGAACTGAATGGGCCCATACAGAGTGAGATGCAAGGAGGAGATGGGATGACGTCGCGCAAGGCGAGCGAGGGGACCGAACGGGCAAGCGGATACATCCACGACGCGGCAGAGGCCACGAAGGCGAGAGTTGACCGGGCCAGCGACTATCTCGAAGGCATGACCGATCAGGCCACGGGCTACGTGAAGAAGACCGTGAGCGATGCCCAGGAGGCGGTGGCCGAGTTCGGTGGCCGCCGAATCGACGACGTGTGGGCCGATACGCTGCGGTACACCAAGCGTCGTCCAGCGACGGCGCTGTTGATCGCGGGAGCGATTGGCCTGACATTGGGGCTCTTGGCTAGACGTGGCTGAAACCGCCCCCGTGCCGTTTGGAGACAGTCGGCGCGCCTGAGGTGCGAACGAAAAGGAGAGGGGAGAGCCGTACATGAAGCCCGTCGCAGTGCTCGCGATCATCCTGATCGTCATCGGTTTTATCGCGCTCGCCTACGGCGGTTTCAACTTCACCACGAAAGAAAAGGTGGCGGAGATTGGCCCGCTGAAGATCGAAAAGGACAAGACGCACTCGGTTCCACTGCCCCCGGTTCTGGGTGTACTGGCGCTCGTCGGAGGAATCGCTCTGCTCGTGGTCGGCAGGCGCGCCTGAACACGCCGGCATGAACGAAACGTCCTCGGCTAGAGAATGACTGCTCACGCTGGCGCAGAACCTGCCGCCGCACCGCGGGCGGACCCGGGTCGATCCCGCCGTCCGACTCCCGGCGTCTTGATCGCTCGCCTGAACGTCTTCGTGGCGCTGGGCCATGCCACCCATCGACTGCTCGGGGCGTACCGTCGCGCCAATTGGGATTGGGAGCCGGCGGGGGTTCGCTCGCGTCGCCGCGGCTTACGTGGAAGGGAGGTCGAGGATGGGGTGAGGCTCGAAGACTGTGGCATGAGTAGTGTTCTCGACCCAGTTCGCCGACGCGGCGGTCGATCTGTGCGCGGGCCTCAATGGCTCGGAAGGGACGGGCGCGCCAGCGTGGGGGGTCATGAAGACGGGCGTGGCGCAACTGGCGAAGCGCGACGCGGGCGGAGCCTCGAGTTAAGTTCCGAGTTATCCTAGAGTATTGAGAGTAGCGGAGAAGCCATCTGGGCAATCGTTGCCATGGGGTCGGGCCGAGGAAGGCTGCAGCAGGGAAGCATGTCGGAGGAGTTGTAAGAGATGCGGGCCCGACTTCGGGTGATTGATCACCTGACCAAGACGACCGCGCGAGCGCATACGCTCGAAGACATCTATGATGCCGCGCTGGATGCCGTTGGTGCGGCGCTCGGAGCGACACGTTCGTCCATTCTGCTGTTCGATCCCGACGGAGTGATTCGATTCAAGTCTTGGCGAGGGCTCTCTGATTCCTACCGTCTCGCGACCCAGGGGCACTCCCCGTGGAGTTCCGGAACGACCGACGCCGAACCGATTCGGATTCCCGACGTCCGAACAGACAAGAGCCTGAGGGGGCTGCGGTCGACGATCCTGGCCGAGGGGATAGGCGCGCTCGTCTTCTTCCCGTTGCTCCAACCGACTCGTCTCTTGGGAAAGTTCATGGCGTACTACGACACGCCGCACCGGTTCACCGAAGCGGAGATCATGGTGGGCCGTATCATTGCTGGCCACGTTGCCTTCGCCGTCGAGCGAAAATGGGCGGACGAGACTCAGGGTCGTCTTGGGGCGATTGTCGAGTCGTCCAACGACGCGATCGTCAGTAAAGATCTGCAGGGCATCATCCAGACTTGGAATCCGGGGGCGGAGCGCCTATTCGGATACAGTGCGGCCGAAGCGATTGGACGATCGATTACGATGCTGATTCCGCCCGAATCTGTAGACGAGGAGACACACATTCTCGGCCGGATTCGTCGTGGAGAGCGTATCGAGCACTACGAAACGGTCAGAGTGACCAAAACGGGCGAACGCCTGGATATCTCGCTGGCGATCTCCCCCGTTCATGACGCTCACGGTCGAATCGTTGGCGCATCGAAGATCGTCCGAAACGTTAGTGATCAAAGGCAAGCACAGAAGGCCTACGAACAGCTATTGGCGCGGGAGCAGGAGGCTCGAGCGGAGGCCGAGGCTGCGAATCGCGCGAAAGACGATTTTCTTGCCACTCTGTCCCATGAGCTGCGGACGCCCCTGAATTCGATCTTGGGATGGGCGCAGATCCTTGGCGGAGCTCGGAATGACGCCGCCATGGTAGACCGAGCCCTCGATACAATCGTGCGAAACGCCAACCAGCAGGCCCGGTTGATCGAAGACCTTCTGGATTTGTCCAGCATTCTCGGCGGCCGGCTGCGACTGAACATGCAGTCGGTCGATGTTGTGGAGAGCGTCTCCACGGCACTCGAGTCGGTTCGGCCGGCCGCGGCTGAGAAGGACCTCGAGATTCGGACAACGTGTGACGCGACAACGGCTCCAGTCCGCGGGGATCCAGAGCGCCTGCAGCAAGTGTTCTGGAATCTCCTGACGAACGCCGTGAAGTTCTCGCCGAGGCATGGCCGGGTGGACATTCGGGTCGAGCGCGTGCAGTCGAAAGTCATGATTCGCATCACTGACACCGGCATCGGCATTCGCGCCGAAGTTCTGCCTGTCATCTTCGAACGATTTCGCCAAGCCGATAGCTCGGTGACGCGAGCCCATGGAGGTCTGGGGCTCGGCTTGGCGATTGTGCGAGAACTCGTGGAGATGCACGGGGGGCACGTCGCGGCCGCAAGCCCAGGCGAGGGCCAAGGGTCGACCTTTAGTGTGACCCTGCCCGTCGCGCCGTTGTGGCAGCGACCCGGACGTGCCCACGCTGGACAGGCGATCGCCATGACGCGATGTGACGGCATCCGCGCGCTCGTGGTAGACGACGAGCCCGACGGACGGGAGCTGTTGAGCGTGTCCCTGACTCAGTGCGGGGGACAGGTCACCGCAGTCGAGTCTGCGGTGGAGGCATTGGGCATGATTGCGCAAGACCCTCCGGATGTGCTCGTGAGTGACATCGCCATGCCTAAGATGGACGGATACGAGTTGATTCGGCGAGTTCGTGCGCTTCCAGGCGGCCACGGCATTCCGGCTGTCGCGTTGACGGCCCATGCCAACGCAGATGCGCGCATCGAGGCGTTGCGCGCGGGCTACGACATCTACCTGACGAAGCCCGTGGATGCGGCTGAGCTCAGTGCCGTTGTGAACCGATTGGGTAGACGACCGAAGCCGAGCTAGGGATCGCGGCAGGGACGGGCAGGGGCCGGCTGCACTAACCACGTCGACGACGCCGGGGTGTAGGGGTTGGACGATTCGGGTTGGTTTTCGCCGTCGCCTTCGACGCGACACTCGCATGCCACCTCCAACCACGGAAACGCCCACGCCGGCCGCGATGAACGCCGGTCCCCCAAGGCCCTGCATCAGAGTGAGAGCGGGCCGACCGATGGCATACCCGCCGAGGACGAACGCGCCCGCCCAGAGCGCGGCCGCCCCAAGATCCCAGGCGAGGAAGCGGCCGTAGCCGATGCCATGAGCACTCGCGATGGGCCAGACGAGCACCCGCACCGTGGCGATGAAGCGACCGATCAGAATGACGAAGCCGCCGTAGTGCCGTAAGTAGTCAGCGGGGTCCCTCGCCGGACTGACCCGGCGTCGAGCCAGCCATCGGTGGAGCGCGTGGAGGCGTCCGCGCGCCAGCCGCCCTCCGAAGTACCAGCGATGGTCACCCACCACCGCGCCCCCGAGTCCGGCCGCAATCGTGCCGACGAGGTCCACGCGGCCGGCGGCGGCGAGTATCAGAGGTTCGCCTCGCTCTTGATCGGCAGCCGGCGGCCGTCCTTGGTCCGGGCGAGGCCGGCGCGGTCCAGCACGAGACCGAGCTCGCGCGCGCTCGGCGACGCGCGCCCGGTGACCCTCCGAGCCGGTGAGCGCGTGGAGGAGCGCCGGGAACGCGGCCGTCGCCACGGCCTCCGCCTCGATCAGGAGCCCGCTTGCCACGCGGAACGTCACGCGCCCATCGGCCGGCGCGGGCGGCTGGAGGGCGGGCGGATACGCCGCCGCGTGCGCCAGGGCGCGCTCCGGAGCGGTCACGGCCCGCGCCGCGCTCGTAGGCGCGCGCCTTGAACGGACTCCTGCCCTGAATCTCAAGCAGAAGGCCGATTGGCGCAGTAACCGGGCGATCTCCAAGCGGTCCATACGCTTAGCCGAGCGCAGAGTCGCACCGCTTCCTCAGTCCGGCCATGCTCCGGCGGTCACGGCTCACAGGGCAATGAGAGAGCCGCTACCCTGAGCATTCGACAGGGCGGTCGCAAGCCGGTCCGGGCGAAAGGGCGGCGGCGATGCAGAGATGCCCGTATGTGAGGTCAATGCCGCGACCCGGCAGTCGTCAGGTCCCGGCGCGCAGGAACAGGATGGCGTTCGCAATGCCTGGGCCACCCCAACAACGGAAGCGCTCCGATGCGGTTCCGGGCCGCGACCTCGGCCACGACGGTGGGCCGCTCCAGACACTGTACACCCCCCCTGGTGCGCCGACAGAACGGAGTACCTTTCGGTAGCGCTAACCTGAGACGCCGAGGGTCATTCGGATCCGTCTGGCCTTGATGCCCGGCGCGCTGGTGATTTTCAAGCCGAAGCCCTGGACAGCGGCGAACACACGGGAGCATCCTATCGAGACAGGGCGGACAACCCGCCGCTGGTCTCTGGCCCTGGCCGGCCGCGCATCTGACGCGTAGATTCGAGTGTCGATGGCACCTATCGTGACCCACTGACAACTGCGCTTGGACTGGGATAATATGAGTGCAGATCCCGGGCTGAGACGGAGAGTGGCACTCTGTCCACTGTACGTGGCCCGACGCGTCTCTCGGAGGACCCGATGAGCAATGCAGCGATCCCCCACGACCCGAAGAACCGTTCGCTCCCCAAGGCCGCGACCGGCATCCAGGGGCTCGACGAAATCACTGGCGGCGGGTTGCCACGCGGCCGCCCCACCCTCGTTTGCGGCGGCACCGGCTGCGGCAAGACGCTGCTCGCGATGGAGTTCCTCATTCGCGGCGCGACCGAGTTCGGCGAGCCCGGCGTCTTCCTGGCCTTCGAGGAGACCGCCGAGGAGCTCGCCCAGAACGTCCGCTCCCTCGGGTTCGACCTGGAGGAGCTGGCCGAACAGAACAAGCTGCTGGTGGACTTCGTCCGCGTCGAGCGGAGTGAAATCGAGGAGACCGGCGAGTACGACCTCGAAGGTCTCTTCATCCGCCTGGGCCACGCCATCGATTCGCTCGGGGCCAAGCGCGTCGTGCTCGACACCCTCGAGACGCTCTTCGGCGGTCTGTCGAATGCCGCCATCCTCCGCTCCGAGCTCCGCCGGCTGTTCCGCTGGCTCAAGGACAAAGGGGTCACGGCGATCATCACCGGCGAGCGCGGCGACGGCACGCTCACCCGCCACGGCCTGGAGGAGTACGTCTCCGACTGCGTCATCGTCCTCGACCATCGCATCACCGAGCAGCTCTCGACCCGAAGGCTGCGCATCGTCAAGTACCGCGGCACCGCCCACGGCACCAACGAGTATCCCTTCCTGATCGACGCCAACGGCATCTCCGTCCTGCCGGCCACCTCGCTCGGCCTTGGCCAGGAGGCGTCCGACGAGCGGATCTCCACCGGCGTGCCCCGGCTCGACGCCATGCTCGGCGGCCAGGGGGTCTACCGCGGCAGCAGCGTGCTCATCTCCGGAACCGCGGGCACCGGCAAGACGAGCCTGGCCGCCCACTTCGCCGACGCGACCTGCCGACGCGGCGAGCGCTGCCTGTACTTCACCTTCGAGGAGTCCGAGAGCCAACTGATCCGCAACATGCGCTCCATCGGCCTGGATCTGAAGGCCTGGTCGAAGAAGGGCCTGCTGCGCTTCCACGCCACCCGCCCCAGTGCCTACGGCCTGGAAATGCACCTCGCCATGCTCCACAAGCTGGTCAACGAATTCCAGCCCCGCGTGGTGATCGTCGACCCGATCACCACGTTCCTCGGCGCCGGCACGCCTGTCGAGGCCGAGTCGATGCTGATGCGGCTGATCGACTTCCTCAAGTCCCAGCGGATCACGGCCCTGTTCACGACCCTGACCCACGGCGGCACCCCCCTCGAGGGGAGCGAGGTCGGCATCTCGTCCCTCATCGACACCTGGCTCTTGCTGCGCGACATCGAGTTGGGCGGCGAGCGCAACCGCGGCCTGTACATCCTGAAGTCCCGCGGCATGGCCCATTCCAACCAGGTCCGCGAGTTCCTCCTGACCGACCACGGCGTCGAGCTCAAGGACGTGTACGTCGGGCCGGAGGGCGTGCTCACCGGGTCCATGCGCGTCGCCCAGGAGGCGCGCGAAGAGGCCGCGACCCTGAATCGCCAGCAGGAGATCGAGCGCCGCCAGCGCGAACTGGAGCGCAAGCGCCACGCGCTGGAGGCCCAGATCGCCGCCCAGCGCGCCCAGTTCGAGGCGGAAGAGGATGAGCTGAAACGGTTCATCGCCCAGGAACAGGCTGTGGCCGACCGCCTGCCCGAGGGGCGGGAGGAGATGGGACGCAGCCGCCAGGCCGACGAGCCGGGCGAGACCTCGAAGCCCCGCTCGCGTAGACTGACCCCTCAAGGAGGCCGCAAGTGAAGCGTGACCGCAGGAAGCCGCAGACGCTCGCCGAAAGTGGCCTCCACCGGGATGGCCGACCCGGACGTGTGGGAGCTGCGCCTGTACGTCGCCGGCAAGACGGCCAGGTCAGTCGCCGCCTTCGAGAACCTCACCCGGCTGTGCGAGGAGCACCTGGCCGGCAAGTACCGGATCGAGGTCGTGGACCTGCTCCGCCACCCGCAGCTGGCCAAGGGCGACCAGATCGTCGCCATCCCGACTCTGGTTCGCAAGCTGCCCCAGCCGATCCGCAAGGTGATCGGCGACCTGTCCAACGTGGAGCGCACGCTGGTGGGGCTGCAGCTTCGCCCCGCCAAGAAGCAAGCGGACCGCCCGGCGAATGAACGACGAGACCCAGCAGAGGAGTCCGGTCATGAGAACGCACCCCGTCGATCAGCTGTTGCAGGAGAACGAGGACTTGCGCCGCCGGCTCGAGGAGGCCGAGGACGCCCTCCGCGCGCTGCGGACCGGCGAGGCAGACGCCGTCCTCGTCGAGGCCGGCGGCGAGCAGGTCTTCACCCTGGAGTCGGCCGACAACCCCTACTGGCTGCTGGTCGCGCAGATGCCCCACCCCGCGGCAACGCTCACCACCGACGGCACGATCATCTCCTGCAACCGCCGCTTCGCCGACCTGCTCCTGCGGCCGCTCCCCTCCTTGCCCGGCCAGCCGATCCACGGCTTCGTCACCCCCGACGGCCGGCCGGTCCTCGAGGCCCTGCTGCGCGACAGCCTGGCCGCCGACGCCCGAGGGGAGGTCCCCCTGCAGCGGGCCGACGGCGCGCCGGTGCCGACCTACCTCGGCGTCCGCGCGCTGCGGGAAGGTGCGCTCGGCCTGTGCCTGATAGTCACCGACCTGACCGAGCTACGGCACTACCAGGAGTTGCAGCGCACCCAGGAGGCTCTGCGCGCGAGCGAGGAGCGACTGGACCTGGCCCAGCGGGCGGGCCGCATCGGCACGTTCGAATGGAACATCCGGACCGGCGCGGTGAGCTGGTCCACGACCAAGGAAGAGCTGTACGGACTGCCAGCGGGCGGATTCGGTGGCCGCTACGAGGACTGGAAGCAAGCCGTCCACCGCGACGACCGGGACCGCGCCGAGGCCGATCGCCGCCGAGCCGTCGCCGAAGGGACCGAGCTGGACACCGAATTCCGGATCGTCCGGCCGGACGGAGAGACGCGCTGGATCGCCTCCAAGGGGAAGGTGTTCTACGCCGGCGACGACGAGCCGCTGCGCATGCTCGGGGTGAGCCTGGACGTCACCGAGCGCAAGCGGACCGAGGAAGAGCTCCGGGACGCCGACCGCAAGAAGGACGAGTTCCTGGCCATGCTCGCCCATGAGTTGCGCAATCCCCTTGGCCCCCTGCGGAGCGCCCTGCAGCTGGTCAAGCACCCGAAGGTGAGCGCGGCGACCGTGTCGGACATGTGGGACGTCATGGACCGGCAAGTCGGGAACCTGACGCGGCTGGTCGATGATCTGCTCGATGTAGCCCGAGTGACCCGGGGCCAGATCGACATGAAGAAAGCCGTGGTCGATCTCATACCCGTTGTGCGCCAGGCCGTGACTCGATGGGCCTGATCATGGACACACGCACGCAGGAACTGACCCTGTCGGTCGTATCGGACGGCCCCCTCTATGTCGAGGCCGACCCGACACGAATGGAGCAGGTCTTTGGCAACCTGCTCAACAACGCCTCCAAGTTCGGCTCAGAGCAGGGACACATCTGGGTCACGATGGGGGTTGAGCGCAACGAGGGACGAACCGCAGCGGACACCGTCGTCGTCCGGATTCGGGATGACGGCCTCGGGATCGATCCCGAGGTGCTCCCGCATATCTTCGAGCTCTTCGCGCAGGCCGATCACTCGCTGGCGCGCGCTCGGGGTGGACTGGGTATCGGGTTGACAATCGTGCGCCGGGTCGTGGAGCAGCACGGCGGTCGGGTCGAAGCCCGAAGCGCAGGCCTGGGTCACGGGAGCGAGTTCCTCGTCCGGTTGCCGCTGTCACGCCACCCCGATCCCGCGCGACCGGCGAGGCGCTCGCGTCGCAAACGCCGGCGAGCCTCGAAGCCGCCGGGCGTCGCGTGTTGGTCGTCGAGGACAACCCGGATGGCGCGGACACGCTGGCCCGGCTGCTTCGCGTGAGTGGACATGAAGTGCGAACGGCGGGCGACGGATCGACCGCCCTCGAGGCCGCGGGGGTCTTCCAGCCGGAAGTCATCCTGCTAGACATCGGCTTGCCGGGCATGAGTGGATACGAGGTCGCCACGCAGTTGCGCCGGTTGCCCGGCATGGCCTCGGTGTTTCTCGTCGCCTTGACCGGCTATGGGCAGGAACGGGACCGGGATCTCTCCCGGCAGGCGGGCTTTGATCAGCACCTGACCAAGCCCGTTGACCATCAGATGTTGCTGCGTCTTCTTCGCTCTCCGGAACGTGGCGGGTAGACTTAACACATCGCCAACCTTGGCGGAGTGACGTTAGTGAGTAATCTGGCTCGAGTAATGCCTTTTGGGCTTGACGGGGAGTGGGTTTGGACGTCTTGAGTCACAAACCACTCGAACTTTAACACGCCGTGGCAACAGTCGGTGGCAACCGCGCCGTAAGTCCGCGTCGCTACAGTCCTAGGTTACAATCCTCTCAAGGCCAAAACGCGGGTTCGAATCCCGCTGGAGCCACCACTTCTCCTTACGAATGTTCTCCTTACGAATGCGCCGGACATGAACCGTCCGAGACGCTGGCGCAGAAGGAGGGGGGCTCGGTGTAGATGAGCCTTTGCTGTCGGCACCGTAATGTCCGCGTGCGCCATCCGCTTGCGGTCCTCAGGATGTGGTTCTTCGACATGTCGACCCCTCGAGGGAAGCTTGGGCCCGGGCCTCACGGTGCCTGCCGAGGACGGACATCCGACTGCCCTACGGGCGGCCGCGTACAACGTACAAAATGAACGATCAAGGAGATGACCGCCACAACCAGGAGAATGTGAATCAGGCCCCCCGCCACATGGAATACCAACCCACCAAGGACCCATGCGACGAACCGGGCCATGAATAGGATCAAGAACCGCGAGAAAAACAAGGGGTTTCTCCTTTTAGCTTCCTCACGTTAGCCTGAGTGATCGCCGCGAATACGTGGGGACTAGGTGCTAGACGTGAAGATGTGCAATCCGCATCGAGCCAGTGGACGCATGCGTTCCACGTTGACCTGAAAGGTCGACCCAGTGGGTGGACGCTAGTCGACAGCCGCGGCCTCTGTCAAGGCACGAGTCGTGCTCGTCGGCGTTGCGACGGCGAGGAGAAACATGAGAGTCAGTTGAGCCAGATTCCAATAGGCTCGACGCCATCTTTGAGAAGTACGTGCCACGAGCCGGGAAAATGAACCTGGAGAGGTGGCGCCTGCGCGGCTGTGGCACAAACTGAAGGACAGCCCCCTTCTGCCTGATCAACGAGCTGCTCTGACTCACCGAGTTCGTGGGCGAATCTTCCGGGCCTGAACACGGAGCTACTCCCGTCAGGCCCTTCACGTCTGAAGACCTGCGTGGACTCCGGGGACCTGCTGGCGCTTGTCAACAGCTGGTGAGATGCATCACGGGCGGGTAGAGGCTCATAGCACGTTGGGGCAGGGCAGCGAATTCGTCGTAATGCTACCGACGGCGCTTTCGTCGGGCGCACAGCTCCCCTCCGTCCTTCCCGACACCGAACACGTCGGCTACTCGAGCGTTGCGGGTGCTGGTAGTGGACGACAACGCGGACACGGTAGAGAGCTTGTCGATGTTGCTGACCGCGTGGGGCTGATGTTCGGAAAGCCTTTGACGGTTCGGCCTCGTTTGAAATAGCGCTCGATTACCAGCCGCACATCATGCTGTTGGATATCGGCTTGCCGGGGCTCGACGGTTATCAGTTGGCGCACGAATCCGCGAGCAAGCAGCCTTTAGGGATGTCGTGCTCGTCGCCTTGACTGGATACGGAGATGAGTCAGCCCGTCAGCGTTCGCTTGGAACGGGGTTTGATCACCACTTGACTAAGCCTGTCGATTTTAAGAAATTGACACAAATCCTGCGACCATTTCGTAGAGTTGAAGTGATGCAGGCGCATGCTCTGATGATTGTTGAGGACTTGGGCTTCGCAATTGCCGAGGCCCCGACGGTCAACGAGAGAGCGTCGCGCCACGGTCTTGAACTCAGCCGGCAGAGCCTTGCATGCCGGCGTGGCGGGAAGTTTCAGGTGAACCGCAAACGCTCCAAGTCGCGGCCCGAGGCCCAGCGATCCCCGGACACCGCCGCGCGCCAGGGCCGTAATCCCGCGGCAGCCGGGGCGCCTCGTCGTTCCCCGTCGTGGGGGTCGGGCCTCGGCGGGCGGACTCGAGGCCTTCACCGACCTGCTGAAGAACCTGGCGCCGGACACCGGCATGGCGTTCGTCCTCGTGCAGCACCCTCGACCCTGAACACGAATCGGCGTTGACGCAGATTCTCAGCCGCCTCACCTCCCTGCCAGTGACCGAGACCCGCCACGGCCAACGCGCCGAACGTAATCACGTGTATGTCAACCGCGCGACGCCGACCTCAGCATCGCGCGAGGCCGGCTTCAGCTTCGGCGCCGCCTGCGGACCCGCGCACCGCGTCGGCCGATCGAAAGATGCTCCGCGAGATGGTGGTGTTCGCCCGACAAAACCTCATCAGGGATCCGCCCTTCTCGCGCATGGACCTCATCAGCTGCCGCAACCTGCTCATCTATCTGGAGCCGGCGTTGCAGAGACGGGCGCTGCCCACGTTCCATTTACGCGCTCAAGCCCGGCGGGTTCTTGATGCTGGGTCGTTCCCCCCGTCGTAAGGTGGCCACATTCGGCTCCGATGTGCCGCTCGGCCGAGCCGGCGAGCCGGCCGAGGTCGCTGCGTGCTACGTGTTACTCGCCTCGGGGGACGGCTCGGGGGACGGCTCGTACATGACCGGCCAGGTGCTGCACCCTAACGGCGGCGAGATCGTCAATGGCTGGCGCGCGCCGACTCCTGTCCCAGAACTACATGCTCGATTGAGCAGGCCGCGACGGCTCGAATGTCACTCTGTCTCCGATGCCAAGGGAATCCGGCGGCCTTCACGCCTTGTGCACCCTTGATCTGCGCGGCCTTGCGCCTGCCCCCCCGGAAGCGAGCTGTTAGCTGACTTCCGGGCAGGTTCACGCCTTAGACGACTTCCTCGAGACGAGATGAGGCTCCATGACCGGGGATCGTCTGGCCGAGCGAGGGCTCGGACCCCTAGGTCCGTTCGAGAATCATCGGGGTACTTCCTTCGGAACTGCCTGACATGAGTCGGCCGGCAGCACGCTGTCGAGCGTGCTGACCACGTCGCGAATGTCGGTCGGCGCGGCCAGCTCGCCTTCGTTGGGCTCTACCGGAACCGGGACATTGAGGTGCTGGGCGATCCGCTGCAGCAGCGCCACCGTTTTCGTCGACTCCTGTTCCGCCAGGAGGTTTATTTGGAGATCCAGATGCGCTCGGCGCTCGCTCTGCCGGGTGAGGTTGTTCTGGCTGATCAAGACGAAGATCGAGAGGAAGATCGCCTCGAGGGAGACGACGAGGGTGAGAAAGCTGAACGGGAACGGATCGATGGGATGCCAGCCGGGGACGAGTCCCGCGTTCCAGCCGACCCACACCGCGAACCAGGCGACGTGTAGCCAGGCGAACCACGGCGTGCCGCTACCCGCGCAATCGTATCGGAGAAGCGCTCAGCCGCCGTCTGTCGTTCGCGATCGGCCGCCTCGATCTGCGCGACGGCCGCGACGTTTCGCGCCAGGAGAGGCGAGGGCGCGTATTGTGAGATGGCTGGGTGACCGTTTCAGGACGCAGCAGCCGCCCAAGGAGCCGGCCTTCGGCTGACCGCATTATCTGTCCCTGGCGCGCCGGTCGCGCGTCAGCGCGACACCCCCAGCTTGTTGCGGGTCTGATCGTCGAGCCGGCCGCTTTCAGTCAGCTTCTGGTCCTTCTGGAACGCCTTGAGCGCTGCCATTGTCTTTGGGCCCATGACGCCGTCGATGGGACCGGGGTCCATGCCCTTGTCCTGGAGCGCCTTCTGGACCGCTTTGACCTGCTCGGAGCTGCCGGCACCGCTGTCCATGCTCGTGCCGGACTTCGAGGTGCCGCCCACGGCGCGGCGCGCTGGTGGTCCCGCTGGGCGCGCTGGTCGTGCCCATGCCGGACTTCGATCCATGGTCCCGCCGGGTTCCCGGGCACCGGGGTAGACGGCGAAGTCGTCGTGGAACCGGGTTGCGTCGCCGACGGCGCGGGCAGGGTGGTCGTCGTGCTGCTGCCGGAGCCTGTTGCTGGGGCGCTGCCCGTGCCCGTGCTGCCGCCGCTGCTCTGCGCGAGCAGCGGGGGCGACCATGGCGAGGACGGTCGCCCAGTGGTCAGGATGCTCATGACTCGAGATGCCATTTGCTTGTTTCTCCTCCTTGGAGCGAGCCGCTCCGTCGTGAGGACCTCTCCGAGTGCAAGGTGCCCCTGCCCGTGCGCCAGGACACCGTTCCCACCGTTCCGGCTTCCACCGGCGACAGCACGATTCCAAAGACCGCACATGGTTCGTCTCGATGTGTGAGCTGGCGCCAAGGTTTGAGCGGATGATTGTCGTTCGAGGCGGCACGCTATGGAATGACGAAGCTCGCGTCTGCATAGTGCATCAGATCCTCGTTTCTCCGCCATTGCGCCTTCTGGCATGGCTGACCATCGCGTGACCTGTCGAACGCGTCCAACTGTCACCGGTCGGCGCGGGCGAGGCCGTCCACGCTGATCCCACCTTGCATTGCATCGGACATCCCGGCGATTCCGCCAATGCCCGCCACGGCCTATCCCGCTTGCTATGATGGCACAGCATTTGCCAAGTCTAGGAAGGTTCCAACGAGACACATGAGTACTGCAGTCCTCGAGGCCAGCCCACGCCTCCTTCGCGACGAAGTGGCCATCGACTCGTCCTGATCACCCGATGCTCGGAGGGCGTCCTGAACTCAAACGCTCCCAACGCTCCAGGTACCTTCAGCGCGGCCGCCCGTTCGAGGGCCTACGCCTCCGAGGTTCCGATCCATCAAGGAGAGGTTCGATGAAAACGAAGAAGTCCACGAGTTGCTCTACCAGGCCCTCGAGACCGAGCTCGGCGGCGTGCAGGTCTACAAGACGGCGCTGCGCTGCGCCGTGAACGACGACCTCAAGAAGGAATGGGAGGAGTACCTCGATCAGACGCAGAACCATGTGCGCATCGTCGAGCAGTCTTCACGCGGCTCGAGCTCGATCCCGAGCAGAGACGCCCGGACGGCTGGTCGTCCGGCACATCGGCCACGCCCTCGTGAAGGCGATGGAGATGGCCCTCGACGCCGGCAAGCCGGAGGCGGCGCAGGTCGTGGCGGCCGAGTGCGTCGTGCTCGCCGAGACCAAGGATCACCTGAACTGGAGTTGATCGGCGAGGTCGCGAAGAAGGCGAAGGGCGAGAAGGGCGCGGCGCTGAAGGAAGCCCACGAGGAGGTCGAGGAGGAAGAGGACGAGCACCTCTACCACACCACCGGCTGGACCCGGGAGCTGTGGATCGAGGCGCTGGGCATGCCCGCCGTCCTGCCGCCGCCGGAGGAGGAAAAGGAAGTGAAGACGGCCATCGGCGCGGCGCGGGCGAAGCGCGCCCGCAAGGACATGCTGTAGGCCGGCCATGGCTCAGAAGAGGACCACGACTCGAAGCCGGGCTGGCGCCAAGCTCTACGTGAAGCGATCCAAGACCGGCCAGTTCACCGACATCCAGACGTACCAGCGCGCCCACGGCAGCGACGTCAAGCGCTGGGCCAAGGCCGAAGTGGCCCGGCGCGGGACGAAGCCGCAAGGGACGAAGTTACGCGAGGACGCCGCGCGGCACCCGCAGAAGCGGAGTGATCGACCCGTGCGCCAGCTCCGTCCCTTGCTCGTGTCCCTGCCGCTGGTCCCGGGAATTCTGATCGGGTCTGGATCGGGACAGGAAGCGGGCAAGGGACGCCCCGCCCCCCCCCCGCAGGACGTGGTGCAGCAGGCGCAGACACCCCACGCCGTTCCCTTCACCCGACCAGAGCAGCAGAAAACGCCGCACGATCAGCAGGATCCAGGGAAGGACGCACCCTCCGCGGCCGCGTCGGAGACGCAGCGGACCAGGGGCAGGGACTCGGCTTCGACTTCGCGCGCGACCCATTCAATGCGAAGCGTCCAATGCAGCCCGCCGAGGAAATCATGCAGGCCGACGTCGCGGAGAAGCCCGCGGTGACGGCGGCCCAGCGCCGGCTTCTGGAGTCTCGGTACGACCTGACGCCCCGCCTCGATCCCGCCGCAACGATGTCGCGCGGGAAGCCGCTGGCCGTCGGGCCGACCGCGCGATTGGCGTCGGGGATCAGCTGGGACCGCCTCGCCGGGCTGAGCCCCGAGAAATCCGGACGCGCACGCTGTTCCGTATCCGGGGTTGCCCCATCCGAAGCAGGCGACCGGCGGTCAGGTGTTCCCGCAGCTCCAGTCGCGATCTTCCCGCGGCTCGAGCGATTCGACGTGGAATTGACCTCCCGGAGGCTTTTCTCCCCGAGTTCCCGCCGGCGATCTTCCTCCAGAGCCGGCCCGAACTCGGGGACGTCTCGCGGGGTGAGGTCGTCTCGATCGACAACTTCCACCGCTGTTCAAGGACATCTGACGCCTGTCCAGCTCGACGGCTCCGCCTGCTCGTCACACCGTTTCCGCAGAGGAATTCAATCCGACCGACGACCGGAAGACGGCCCAGCCCAGCCTAGGAGTCGCCTGCTTCGACTGTCACGTCAACGGCCACACCACGGGGCAGTTCCACCTGACGCCCGACATCCGGCCGCAGCACCGCCGCTTCCGGCTCGACACGACGAGCCTCCGCGGGGTCTTCCACCAGCAGATCCACGGCTCGAAGCGGAGCCTCCGGTCGGTGGAGGACTTCACCGAGTTCGAGCAACGGACCGCGTACTTCAACGGGGATCCGATCCGGGCGATGAAGAAGGGCATGAACATCCTCGACCGGATTCCTGTGAGCCACATGGCGCAGCTCCAGAACATGCTCGACTTCCCGCCGGCACGAAGCTCGACGCGGAGGGCCGCCTGATCGCCGCATCGGCGACCGAGACCGAGCGTCGCGGGGAAGCTGTCTTCTTCGGCAAGGGGCGATGCGGGCAGTGCCATCCGGCGCCGTTCTACCTCGACCAGCAGATGCACGATCTCCGCGTCGAGCGGTTCTGACGAGCCCCGCGCGGCCGATCAAGACCTTCCCGCTCCGCGGGATCAAGGACAGCCCGCCGTATCTTCACGACGGCCGGCTGCTCACGCTCGAGGACACGGTGGAGTTCTTCAACCTGGTTCTCGGCGTGAAGCTGAGCCCGCAGGAGAAGGCCGACCTGGTCGCCTTCATGCGCCAGTCGTAGAGCCACGATGCTCGGCATCGACTGCACGTACACATGTCGCTGACGGCATTCGCAGCCTGAATGCCACAATCACCGGGAGGAACAGGATGGCCGCAGAATCGGGTCAGGAATGATCTCACGGTCTGGCGGATCACAAGAGGGGCAAGACATCCGGTAAGCGGTTGCAAGCAAGACGACGGCACGACCAAGACGCTGAAGAAGACTGCTGTCAAGGTCATGGCGGGCGCTGCGGCTGGCGCTGTCAGGGCGATCATCCCCCGCTCGAGGAGGCCGCAGGGACCAGCGAGCGAGCGGCGGGGATCAAGCCAGGTCTCCCGGCAGCGATGCGAAGTCTACGAGGAGCCGGAAGCGGCAAGTGAGTGTCGCATTGATAGGGAGCCGAGCTCGCACGTTCTGAGATCGTCTCTAGAGTCTGGGCAGTGACGAGAGTGAGCAGTAGGCAGTCAGCAGTTGAACGTCGCCTTACTCTGACTGTCTGCGGCCACTGCCATAACAAGCAGCGCGCGCTACGGCTTCAGCAGGGGGCGGACGCATGGCCAAGTCGGAGAACAAAGCGTCGATAGCCGGCCGGCCGGCGGACGACGAAAGCTTGCCTGGCCTTCTCGGGCGCGTCGGCGAAGACCTGGCGACGCTTCTGGATGCCAAGCTCGGGCTTCTGAAGATCGAGATCGAAGAAGATATACGCGCGTGCGCGCGAGCGGCGTCGCCATCGGCGTGGGCAGCGTGATTGCCGCGGTTGGGTTCGCCCTCCTGAATGTGGGAATCGGATGTGTCATCTCCGCGTTGTTTGAACAACTCAACTCAGCCCACCGATGAAATACGCGCTCGGGTTTCTCATCACGGGCGCGACCTATCTGTTCCTCGGCGGCGGGATTGTACTCGTCAATAAGAAGCGACTGGCTAGGCGCAGGTGTGCCGAGCGAAGCATTGCCGACTCCGAAAGGACAAGCAATGGCTGAAGAAAGAGCTGTAGAGAGCGGCGCCTCCGGGCAGCCGGTGGAGAGCAGGCGAGCCAAAGCCGAGCTTCAACGCCGGATGAATGAGGCGCGCGACTCTATTTCGCACACCGTCGAGGAAATCAAGGAGATCGTCGAGGAGCAATACGAGGCGGTGAAGAGGACAGTCGACGGGGTGCGCGACTGGCGCGGAGCAATTTCAAAAGGATCCCATCGTCGGAGCATCGGCGCGCTGTCGGCAGGATTCGCGCTCGGCTACGCGCTGGGTTACACGCACAAGAACGTGGGCGGCCGAGGCAGGCGCACTTGAGGTGGCGGCTTCGCCACAGCCTTATCGAGGAACTCTCGGCCGTGGGCAACAGCCTCATCATGCCGTCATTGAACAGCAAGATCAAGGAACTGTTCGGTTTGAATTTTCAGACATGTTGGAAGAGATCGGCCGGGGAATCCAGTAGCCAAAAGAAGACAACGACGACTAAGAGGGGACAACGAGACTCGGCGCAAACAGGAGCGGAGCGAGAAGATCATGCAGAAGCGAACAGACAGATGACCGATGTGGAACCGATGCGGGGTGAGGCGGGGTGGCAAGCAATGTCTGGGGGAAGAGACGTTGGCCCGATCCGCTGGGGCCCGACGCCGCGGGAACCGGTCTGCGCCATCCCACAGATTCCGATTCCAGCCCACAGGATCCTATGACGGTCAGGACGTACCACCACGCCCGCTGCTATGAACGCCGCGAGCAGACGCGGCCGCGGTGAGGGCCGCGCGCCAGCGAGGAGGCTGACGCCGTTGGCTGGGCTATCGTTTGGGTGGGGCCGACGACACTCGAATAAGAAAGGAGGCCCCCCGGGGAGCCTTTTCGACAACATCCTCAGAGCCGGGCTCCAGGCCAAGACCGAGCCGGCCCGCTGCCGCCCGCAGTTCCGGACTCCACCGCCGCCGCGACGCCGCCGACCACGCCCGCTGCCGCCGCACCGCCTCGCCCGACCGCGATCTCGTCGTGGACGTCGTGGCCAACTGGAAGGCCTCGCAGACGAACCCCCAGAAACTCAATCGGAAGGTCTCGATCGTGGTCTGCTCAGCTGCTGTCCTCAACAGCAGCTATGGGGCCCAGGACTGCGACCGACTCGGCTTCCCCGCGAGCCGACGAGCGACTCGGCCAAGATGAACATGTGGCTGCACAAAGTCGTGCTAACAAGATCACAGAAACAGTGGCAACATTCCAAAGGAATTGCTGGACTGACCGACGTGTGCACGCCCTGCGTCAACTGCGCGGCGGATGCGCCTGAGCCGGCGTACCTGCAGAGGGGGAGACACGTGAGCACAAAGGCCGACTACTCCAAGGACGAGATGGACTCGCTTCTGAAGGCGCCCATGATGGCCGCCATGGCGGTCGTGGCGGCCAGTCCCAGTGGCCCCATCGGGGTGGTCAAGGAAATGTTCGCCGTGGGCAAAGGACTGCTGGAAGGCGTGGTGGAGGGCACGCTCCACCCGCTCGACACCCGCAGCCGTGGTGGCGGATTTCAAGGCGGGGAAACGGCCGGCCACGCCAGCCGAGCGGCCCAGCTACCTCGCCCAGGTGAAGGCAACCCGCCCGCCGCCTGGCTGGACGCCATGGGCGCTGCTCGCCGGAAGGCGCCGGGCGAGGCCGAGGGGTTCGAGCGGTGGCTGCTGGGGACGGGCGCAGCGGACGGCGGAGGCGGCGAAGGAGGGCGGCGTGTTCGGCATTGGCGGCGTTCCGGTGAGCCAGGCGGAGAAGGCGGCGCGGCTCGGCGCGTCCGCCGCTCGCCCGGCCTCAAGGCTGAGCGGAAGGGGTCCGGTTGCCCTCTGGGCGGCAGGAAGGGCGGGATGGATGCCCTCGATGGACTGGCCGCCTGGCCTTGCGGCTGGTCTGGCGCTGAGCACGGCCGCGGGCCTCCGGGTGTTCGTCCCTCTCCTGCTCACAGTCTTGCCGTCCGGTCGGGCCGCTCCACGCTCACCCCCGGCATGGCCTGGATAGCCTTCGCCACGGCCACGGTCCTCGAGGTCGGCGGGCAACCGTCCTGCTCGCCGCGCTATCACTGCCTGGACGCCTTCGCGACGGGAGGAGGGTAAAGGCGTCTCTCCGCATGGCGTCGGGCTTCTGACAGTCACTGGCATTGCCGTTGCTACTTCCTAGACAGGAGGGACGCCATGGCAGCTATCGAGCAATCCATCGTGGTGAACGTTCCAGTGCAGATGGCCTATAACCAGTGGACGCAGTTCGAGGAGTTCCCGCGCTTCATGGACGGCGTGGAATCCGTGCGGCAGCTCGACGACAAGCGGCTCCATTGGCGGGCAAACATCGGCGGTAAGGTCAAGGAATGGGACGCGGAGATCACAGAACAACACCCGGATGAGCGGATCGCCTGGACCGCTCGAAGTGGCGCGCGCAACGCGGGCGTGGTGACGTTTCATCGGCTCGACGAGAACCGCACCAAGATCATGCTCCAGGTGGACTATGAGCCCGAAGGGGTCGTCGAAACTGTCGGCGATACGGTCGGGGTCGTGTCGGGCCGTATCAAGGCTGATCTGGAGCGCTTCAAGGAGTTTATCGAGTCCCGACATCGAGAAACCGGTGCCTGGCGTGGCGAAATCCAGCCCGGGCAGGCCAAGGAGCGTCGTCGCGCGTGACGTGGTACTTCGGCACCCAGCCATGAGGTGCGTCTTCGGCGCGCTGGGTGGGGGTCAGGGGCACTAAACGGCCCGGGGCGACATTGCGGCACACCTACGACCGGCTGTCCCGTGCCTTGGGCAGTACTCAGGTACTAAAATCCCGCCAATCGTAGGTGGCATTGTGGCTGCACGCTGAACTCGATGAGGCTTCGGAGTCGAGGCCGCCTTCAACGCTTCGCTGGCCGTTGATATCAAACGCTCGGCCGGGCGATGGACGGCAAATCGGCTCCGAAGTCCTCGTCCCGCGCATGGGTAAAGCGTATCGTCCTTGGGTCCTCCGGCATCTCCGGCAGCGCCCGCTTGGGCTGAGGCCCTTTCAATGGCAGCGAATCAAGAACACACCCCCACGCACGAGGAACCGGTCTGCGCGATCCGCCACAGGCCGATTCGAGCAGGACAGGATCACGTTACGATCCAGCAACAGCACGACCACGCCCGCTGCTATGACCGCGGATCGGGAAGGCCCCTGGGAGGGCTCGGCTAACCGTGAGGGGGTCGACCGCAGTGCGGGCCCCGTGCGGCGCCTCGTCGGCCCACACACGACTCGCTAGAATGGCCTCTGCGGAACGCCGGTGCGTCGCTCACGCCCGGTCGGAGCACGCCGATCTCTGGTACTACCGCGACACGGACGACGGCCTCGAGTACTTGTGTGCTGACGCCTATGCACAACTCGGTGACCAAGAGCGGCTGCCATGGCAGCTGATGCCCGACGTCGTCCCTCAAGAGCACGATTCCATCCCCAAGAGTCAGACGCTAGGTACCGACGCTAAGCGCAGCCGTGTCGATTGTCAATCGAGGCTTCGCTTCCTGGTCTGGAAGATGCGCGCAAAATATTGGCGCCAGCGTCGGCGTGAAGATTGCGCAGAAGGCGGCAGGCCATCGCTCTGCGATTTCGGGGCGTCTGCTGAAACTGACTTCCGGCGGGCGACACTATCTCACCAGCGGAGATTCTTCCGCCCCCTCACCGGCTCATTTTCTCGCCCGCAACTGGGAGACGAGTGCTCCAAAGTCGAAGTAGATCTTAGAGTCGACAATTCGGTTGTCCCTGACGGTGTAGACGCCGACTGCCTGGATGCGAACGCGTCTGTTTGACGCCCGCAGAATTGTCTTGGCACGAGGATCTTTCAGCGCACCTTTGTGAGTGCCAGTGAAGGTAAACTCAGCGCAAACATCCTCGCCCTGGGAAAATATTCGGCCGAGCTTCCATTGCAGATCCGGAAACAATTCGGTTAGCGCCTTCAAGCGGTTTCGGACGGCGGTAGGACCCTTTACCGCTTTAGGCAGTCCGGGATCATTCCAAACTATAGAGTCGCCGTAAAAACTCTTGAATCGATCCAGGTCATGGGCGTTGACCGCTTCATACCTGGCCCTGATTAGGTCGAGATTATCTGTCGTGTTCACCGTGTCTCCTTTCAAGTTGATGAGGTCCTCTGGCCCTTCGGCTGATGGCGCGAAGCGTTGAGGATTCACCATGCACCGTGCAGCTCACCGAGAAGGGGGCCCTTCTCGGCCGTTTCCCCCGTTCCCCCAAGGGGGGCTGGCGGACGAAGGCCAGCCCTAAACCACTC
>CAVXVV010000058.1:0-62957 GCA_963765195.1 uncultured Candidatus Rokubacteria bacterium | reverse complement strand
CACGGGAGCCATCGACCTGGGACCCCTCCCTGACCCCAGGTCGGTGTTGCCCTCGGAATCGAACCCGGCCCGGGACCCGCCAGTGCGGGCTCGCGCCGCGCCCTCGCGTGCGAGAGTGGCCGAGCCAGCTGTTCTGGTAGGCCACCGACCCTGCTAGACTGGCGGCAGCGCGGCGCCGTCCACCTATCGGGCGGTGGCGCCTCCGCCCGCTCCGCCGCGCGCCGCTCGAGCCCGACGAGGAGGACCGACGATGGGTCAGATGCTGACGCTCAGCGCCGAGGACGGACACCAGCTCGCCGCCTACCGGGTGACCCCCGCCGGACCGCCGCGTGGCGGCCTGGTCGTGGTCCAGGAGATCTTCGGCGTCAACTCGCACATCAAGAAGGTCACCGACGGCTGGGCCGCCGACGGCTACGTGGCGCTGGCCCCCGCCCTCTTCGACCGGGTGGAGCGCGGCGTGGACATCGGGTACACGGCGGAGGACATCCAGCAGGGCCGCGAGCTCCGCGGGAAGATCTCGACCGACGACAGCGTGCGCGACGTGCGCGCGGCCGTCCGCGAGCTCGCGCGGGCCGGGCTCCGCGTCGGCGTGGTCGGCTACTGCTGGGGCGGGACCATGGCCTGGCTCGCCGCCACGCGCATCGACGGCCTGTCCGCGACCGTCGGCTACTACGGCGGCGGGATCGCCGAGACCGCGGAGGAGTCGCCCCGCTGCCCGGTGATGCTCCACTTCGGGGAGACGGACACCGGGATCCCCAAGGAGCACTACGAGAAGGTGCGGCGCATCCATCCGGGGATCCCCGTCCACGTTTACCCGGCCGGGCACGGCTTCAGCTGCGACGCGCGCGGAAGCTACCACGAGCCGAGCGCGAAGCTGGCGCGGGAGCGGTCGCTGGCGTTCTTCCGCCAGCACGTCGGCTAACGGGGTCAGCGCGAGCCGTAGGCGTCGCCAGTACTCGATGATCGCCTTCGCGTCGGCCTCGCTGATCGGGGCGCCGTAGACCTTCAGCATCTTGGTGACGACCGCGTCCCACTGCTTCGCGTCGCCCCGCGGCTGCGTCACGATGTAGTCCGTGGAGTGACAGATGCCGCAGCTGTTCCGCGTCAGCTGAGCGCCGGGCCCGTCCGAGAGCGCGGCGTACGGATGGTCCGAGGCTGCTCGATCGTCTTCCCCTCGGCGAGGGCGAGCGCGGGGAGGCCGAGCCCCAGGACCAGGCGACGAGGTCAGCTTCACGTCGTCCTCCTATCAGGCCTGGATTTCGACTTGCTTAACAACTTTCCGCAGGGAGTCGGCCGGGTTCAGAGCGGCACGTCGGACTGTGACTCGCCGATGGCGTTGACCGCGCGGACCATCAGGCGATGGGTCCCGGCCGCGCGCGGCGTCCAGGGGGCGCTCCACTCGCGGACGAGTGCGCCCCCGGTCCGCGCCGAGGCCGGCCCTCTGCCAGGTCGCGCCGCGGTCGTCGGACACCAGCACCTCACGGATGCCGTGCCGCTGTCGAACGCGATGCCCCGGAGCGTCACCGGCTCATCGACGCGGACGCGCGCCCCCGACTCGGGCACGATCAGGAACGGCGGACCGGCATGCGCGTGATCGGCACCGTGCGCGCGGCGCGGTCCCCGGCTCCACGCACCCGCAGGCATTGTCGGGAATCCGGTAGCCCGGCTTCATCCAGAACTTCTCGAAGACCTGGTCGATGACCGTGATCTCGGAGAGGTTCTTGACCCAGTACGTGGCGTACCAGCCGGGCACCACCAGGCGCGCCGGATACCCGTTCAGCATCGGCAGCGCCTGCCCGTTCATCCGGTAGGCGACCAGGATGTCCGGGTCCTCCATGATGCGGGGGACGTCGAGGCTCTTGACGAAATCGGGCACAGTCGGGAATGGCGTCCGTCGAGGCCGTCGAACGTGACCTGGATCGCGCCCTGGCGCACCCCGGCGGCCTGCAGGACGTCCCGCAGCCGCGCCCCCACCCACTCCGCGTTCCCCATCGCGCCGTCGCCCCATTGCCCACCGAGGACGCGAGGCGTGAAGCGCCCGCGGCTGTTGCCGGAGCACTGAGCGACAGCGTCACCGCGACGGGCGGAACTTCGTGCGGAGGTCGTCGATCGACAGCTCGAGCAGCCGCTCAACGAGCCCTCCCACGTGGAGGCGCCAGGTCGCGAGGTCGACCGTCGTCGGAGTCGGATAGATGTGATACCGGACGAAGAACGCCTCGTTCAGAAGTCAAAGTATGCTCGAAGTACCGCATCGGGGTCTCGAGCTGCGCGGGCGCGAGGTCAGGAGGATCAGGTCCGTCTTCTCGGGGTAGCGGACAAGCGGCCGGCCGGCGAGGACCGGATCGGTCTGGCCCCATGCCGCAGGCGCTCGCCCAGCAGTCGCCGCCGAGACACCCGCGGCGCCGAGCGTGATCGAGAACCGCCGACGCGTCCATCTGTCCATGGAGCTCTTCCTGCGCGAGCCACCAGCCGAGATACTCAGATCATCGGCCGCCACCCCACGGCCGTCAACGGTTCCAATACTCCTGTCCATCTCGCCTCCGCCGAGTCCGAACGTACGTCCCACGCGGATCGCCAACGAGCGCGAGCGTCCACGGACACGCGCGCGCTCGTGGTCACTGGCATTGACGCCGACGTCCAGCTAGAGTTGTGACGAGCCGGAGAAGCGAGTGGAAGAACTGCCGAGGGCCGATCGAGCGCCGCAGCAGGAGCGGCCAGAGCCCCCCACCCTGCCCGTCGTCCTCGCGTGATCTCCTATCTCGTTCAGCGTCTCGCGTGGGCGGCCGCCGTCCTGGTCGCCATCTCGCTCTCCGTGTTCCTCGTCGTCCATCTCTCGGGCGATCCCA
This sequence comes from uncultured Candidatus Rokubacteria bacterium, assembly GCA_963765195.1. GTDB lineage: Bacteria > Methylomirabilota > Methylomirabilia > Rokubacteriales > DASRDR01 > DASRDR01. Next base: position 60,111 of record CAVXVV010000058.1, on the reverse strand, counting down.
CGGCGCTCTACCTGGGTCCCGAGGGCACGAAGGCGGACTACGACATCATGCGCGCCGCCCTCGGGTTCGACCGGCCGCTGCCGGAGCAGTACGGCCACTTCCTGGCGCGGGCGGTCCACGGCGACTTCGGGCGCTCGCTCCGGCACCGGCAGCCGACGCTGCCGCTCGTCCTGGAGCGCTTCCCCGCCACGGCCAAGCTCGCGCTCGCCGCGATCGTCCTCGCGGTCATCCTCGCGCTGCCGCTCGGGATCATGGCGGCCGTCCGCCGCGGCTCCGCCCTCGACTCGGGGGCCATGGCGCTCGCGCTGGCGGGACAGTGCATGCCCACGTTCTGGCTCGGCATCCTCCTGATCCTCGCGTTCGCCGTGAACCTCCGCTGGGTGCCGGTGTACGGCGGCGACGGCTGGCTCACCCTCGTCCTGCCGACCGTGACCCTGGGCGTCTGGGCGATGGCCCGGACCGCGCGCATCACGCGCTCGAGCATGCTCGAGGTGCTGAACCAGGACTTCCTCCGGACGGCCCGGGCGAAGGGCATCGGCGAGTCGGCGGTGATCCTGCGCCACGCCCTCCGCAACGGGGCGATCCCGATCGTCACGGCGATCGGGCTCGAGCTCGGGAACCTCCTGGGCGGCGCGGTGATCACCGAGGCGGTCTTCGCCTATCCGGGCGTCGGCCGGCTGGCGGTGGAAGCCGTCGTCAACAAGGACGTGCCGCTGATCCAGGCGGTGGTGTTCACGGTGGCCGCGGCGCTCCTCCTCCTCAACATCGCGATCGACCTCGTCTACACGGCGCTCGATCCGCGCGTGCGCCTGGGCGGCTACCGTGCAGCTTGAGGCCGACGCGCTCCCCGTCGGCGTCGCCGGGCCCTCGCTGCCCGCGCCGCGGCGCGCGTGGCGACGGACGCGGGTCCTCCTGGGGTCGGGCGGCGCCCGGCTCGGCGTGGCGATCCTCCTCGTGGTGGGCCTCTGCGCGATCGCGCCCGGCTGGCTCGCGCCCGCCGATCCGAACGAGCAGAACCTCCTGGCGCGGTTCACCCGGCCCGCCAGCCGCTCGGCCGACGGCACGCTCGCGGTCCTGGGCACCGACCAGCTCGGCCGGGACATCCTGAGCCGCGTCGTCCACGGGGCGAAGACCTCGGTGCTGATCGGCCTGTCCGCCGTGCTCGTGGCCGGCGCCGTCGGCACGAGCCTCGGCCTCGTGGCCGGCATGCGGGGCGGACTCTGGGACCACGCCATCATGCGGCTCGCCGACATGCAGTTCGCCTTTCCCTTCATCCTCCTGGCCATCACGGTCATCGGCGTGCTGGGCGCCAGCGTCCGCAACATCATCCTGGTGGTCGGCCTCAGCAACTGGTGCGCCTATGCCCGCGTCGTGCGCGCCGAGACGCTGGCCACCCGCGAGAAGGCGTTCGTCGACGCCGCGCGGGCGCTCGGTGTCCCGCTCGGGTCGATCGTGTGGCGCCACGTGCTGCCGAACGTCAGCGCGTCGCTCATCGTGGTCGCCACGTTCGGCGTGGCGGGCGCCATCCTCACCGAGGCGGGCCTCTCCTTCCTCGGCCTCGGCGTGCCCCTGGCGATTCCGTCCTGGGGCGGGATGCTGGCCGAGGGCCGGCAGTTCATCGACACGCGGTACTGGCTCGCGCTCTTCCCCGGCGCGGCCCTGTTCGTCACCGTCATGGGGATCAACCTCCTGGGCGACGCGCTGCGCGACGCCCTGGATCCGTACCTCCAGACGCGCCACACCCGAAGCTCCGTGGACCGCCTGTAGATTCGCAGAGAGGAGGCTTCCGATGACTCGACCGGAGACCACCGAACGACGTCGGGCCGCGAGACACGCCTGGGCCCTGGCCCTCGCCGCGGTGCTCGGGCTGGCGGCGCACGACGCGGCCGCCCAGCAGAAGCCCGTCGTCGTCGTGCAGTCGGGCGAGGCCGCGACGCTCGACTGGCACATGCACTGCGACAAGAACGCGCACGAGCCGGACCGCCAGATCTTCGACACGCTCCTCCGGCGGAACCTCAAGACGCTCCAGCTCGAGGGGAACCTCGCGGAGTCGTGGAAGCTCCTCAACGACACGACGTGGCAGTTCAAGCTCCGCCGGAACGTGAAGTTCCACAACGGCGAGCCCTTCGATGCGGCCGCCGTCAAGTTCAGCATCGAGCGGATGCTCAATCCCCAGCAGGCCGCGCCCGGCCGGACGAGCATCGCCACGATCGACCGCGTCGAGGTGGTCGATCCGCTGACGGTCAATGTCGTCACCAAGGCCCCGTTTCCGCTGTTGCCGGTGCGGATGAGCCCGGGGCACTGCGGCACCGTCGGCATCGTTCCGCCGAAGTACGTGGCCCAGGTCGGCGACGCCGGCTTCGCCGTCAAGCCCGTGGGCACCGGGCCCTACAAGTTCGTCGAGTGGGTGAAGGACGACCGCCTCGTGCTGGAGGCCTACAAGGACTACCATCGCGGCGCGCCCGCGATCGACCGCCTGATCTTCCGGCCCATCCCCGAGCTCACGACGCGGGTGGCCGCGCTCCTGTCCGGCCAGGCCGACCTCGTGAGCGACGTGCCGCCGGACCAGGTCGGCAAGGTGAAGGCGAGCGGCGTCGCGCGCACCGAGGTCTCGACGCTGGGCGGCTTCATCATCATGCTCAAGATCACGAACTACCTGATGCCCGGCCCCTGGCAGGACGCGCGCGTCCGGAAGGCCATCAACTACGCCATCGACATGGACACGATCATCAAGACCGTGCTCGAGGGCTACGGCCAGGTGCTCGGCGTCCCGCTGGAGAAGGAAGCCTTCGGCTTCAACCCGAACATCAAGTGGTACGGCTACGATCCGGAGCGGGCCAAGGCCCTCCTCGGCGAGGCCGGGCACCCGAACGGCTTCGAGATGACCATGCACGTGCCGAACCGCCGCTACATGAACGACATCGAGGTCGTCCAGGCGATGGCCCAGATGCTCGGCAAGGTGGGCATCAAGGTCAAGGTCGAGGTCGGCGAGCAGAGCGTCTACACGACCAAGTGGCGCCAGAAGCAGCTCCTGCCCGTCTACATGACCGCCTGGGGCGGGGCCGGCGTCTTCGACGGCGACCTCCTGGTGAACTCGCTCCACTCGAAGTCGGCGCTCTCGATCTACAAGAACGAGGCCCTCGACAAGATCCTGGAGGACGCGCAGGGGTCGAACGATCCCGAGAAGCGGAAGGCGCTCTACTGGAAGGCGCAGGAGATGATCTACGAGGACGCGCCCATCATCAAGGCGTACCAGCAGGCGCACATCTTCGGGATCGCGAACCGCCTCGACTGGACGCCCTGGATCGACAACATGCTCTTCCTCTACGACGCCAAGCTGAAGTAAGGAACCCCGGGGTCAGACTTCGACTTCTAAACATTTCGCCCGGTCGAGGGACGCGGCGAGGACATTGTTAAGAAGTCAAAGTCTGACCCCAACAGGAGCGCGAGAATGACCACGCAGTTCGGACGGCTGTTCAGCCCGGTGAAGATCGGGCGCCGCGAGGCGAAGAACCGGATCGTCTCCACCCCTCACGGGGCGGCGTTCGGCGACAAGGGCGGGCTCACCGACCGCTACATCCGCTATCACGAGGAGAAGGCGAAGGGCGGGTGCGGCACGGTGATGATGTTCGGCTCGTCCAGCATCCACCCGACCTCCGTCAACGACTGGGGCGAGGTGAACAACTGGGACGACAGCATCATCCCCCAGTTCCGTCAGATGAGCGAGGCGATCCACCGCCACGGGGCGCTCTGCCTCTCGCAGATCTCGCACCGCGGCCGCCGCGGCCACTCCTGGTACTCGGGAGTGCCGCTCTGGGCGCCGTCGGACACGCGCGAGGAGCGCCACCGCGAGTGGCCGCACGTCATGACGAAGCGCGAGATCCGCGAGGTGATCGACGCCTGGGCCGCCGCCGCCGTGCGCCTCCGGAAGGGCGGCTACGACGGCTGCGACGTCCCCTTCTACGGCGGCCATCTCCTCGAGAACTTCCTGTCGCCGCTCACGAACAAGCGGACGGACGAGTATGGCGGGAGCCTCGAGAACCGGTGCCGCCTCATCGGCGAGGTGCTGCGCGCCGTCCGCGACGCCGTCGGCCCCGAGTTCATCATCGGCGTCCGCCACAGCGGCGACCACTTCGTGCCGGGCGGCATGAGCCGCGAGGAGCTGCTGGAGGTCGCGCGCCTGGTCGACGGCCTCGGGATCGCCGACTACTGGATGGTGAGCGGCTCCAACCCCGAGACGCTCAAGTACGAGGCGATGGTCACCCCGTCCCTCTACCATCCGAAAGGCCTCTTCAACGACCTCGCCGCCCTCACCCGCTCCGTCGTCAAGGTCCCGGTGATCGTCGCGGGCCGGGTGATGACGGTCGAGCAGGCCGAGGCCGCGCTCGCCGCCGGCGTCTGCGACATGGTCGGGATGACGCGGGCGCTCATCGCCGACCCCGAGCTGCCGCGGAAGACCAGCGAGGGGCGGGTCGACGACATCCGGGTCTGCGTCGGGGCCAGCGAGGGCTGCATCGGCCGGCTCCGCCAGGGCAAGGCGATCGGCTGCGTCCAGAACCCGATGATCGGTCGGGAGGCCGAGCTCGGGGTCATCCGCCCGGCCGAGCGGCCGAAGCGCGTCGTGGTCGTGGGGGGCGGGGCGGCCGGGCTGGAGGCCGCGCGTGTGGCCGCGATCCGGGGCCATCGCGTCACCCTCTTCGAGGCGGACCGGGTGCTGGGCGGCCAGATTCTCGCCGCCGCGAAGGCGCCGAAGCGCGAGGACTACGCGAAGATCGCCGACTGGCTCGGCCGCCAGGTCGAGAAGGCCGGCGTCGAGGTGAAGCTCGGCGTGCGGGCGACGGCGGACGCGGTGCTCGCCCTCCAGCCGGACGCGGTGATCGTCGCGACCGGGGCGACCGCGCGCATCCCGGACCTCCCGGGCGTGGACCTCCCGCACGTCACCACGACGGTCGAGGCGCTCCTCGGCCGCGTGACGCCCGGCCGCCGGGTCGTGGTCGTCGACGAGGACGGCCACTACGCGGCGCCGACGACGGCCGACCTCCTGGCCGGCAAGGGCTGCCAGGTGACGCTCATCTCGAAGTACTTCATGGTGGGCGAGGACATCGACGAGGGGATCCGCTCCGACATCTACTCGCGCCTCTTCGCTCAGGGCGTGGTGCTGCAGCCGCTCACCGCCGCCAAGGCGATCGTGCCCGGCGGCCTCCGCACGCGGCACACGTTCTCCGGCGCCGAGGCGACCATCGAGGCCGACACGGTCGTCCTCTCCTTCGGCGGCAAGGCGAACGACGGCCTGTTCCACGAGCTGGACGGCCGCGTGCCGGAGCTCCGACTGGTCGGCGACGCCGTCTCCCCGCGCCGCATCCACGACGCCATGCTCGACGGCACCCGCGCCGCACGCGCCCTGTGATGCGTACGGACCGGGTCGCCGCCGCTCGACACGGCGGAGCAGCGTCTCTTCCGCTCCTCCCGAAGGGTGAGAGGGGGGCGCCACAGGCCGGAGGCCGTCAGCCACAGGCCGCAGACCGTCAGCCGACGTGGAGGTGCTGGATGACGCCCCGCACGGCCAGCGTCGTCGTCATCGGCGGTGGCGCCGTCGGCTGCAGCATCGCCTATCACCTCGCGCGACGCGGCGTCCGCGACGTCGTCGTGCTCGAGCGAGAGACGGTCGGCAGCGGCACCACGAGCAAGGCCGCCGGCGGGATCCGGGCCCAGTTCGGCACGGAGCCCGAGATCCGCTTCTCCCTCGAGGGGCAGCGAGTGCTCGAGACCTTCAAGGAGGAGTTCGGAGGCGAGCCGGGCTTCCAGCGGATCGGCTATCTCTTTCTCATCTCGAGCACCGAGGCCCTTCGGGGCTTCGAGACCCGCATCGCGCTCCAGCGTCGCCTCGGCGTCGACGTCCGCGTGATCACGCCCAAGGAGGCCCAGGCCATCGTCCCGGCGCTCAACGTGGACGATCTGGTGGCCGCCGTGTGGGGCCCGCAGGACGGCGTCGCGGGGCCGGCCGAGGTGACGGCCGGCTTCGCCCGGCGGGCCCGCGAGCTCGGCGCCCGCATCGTCGAGGGTGTCGAGACCACGGGGCTCACCCTCGACGGGGGCCGCGTGCGCGGCGTGACGACGTCCGACGGGACGATCGCCGCGCCGGTGGTCGTCAACGCCGCCGGGCCGGCCGCGGCCCGGGTCGGCCGCCTGGCGGGCCTCGCGCTGCCGGTGTACCCGCGGCGGCGCCACATCTTCTACACGGAGCCGTTTCCGGAGGTTCCCGGGCCCGTGCCGATCACGACCGACACCGGGAGCGGGTTCTACTTCCGCAAGGAGATGCAGCAGCTCCTCCTGAGCCCGGGTGACGTCCAGGACATCGGCGACGACCAGGCCGCGCCCGTCGACTGGACCATGATGGAGGAGGCGGTCACGAAGGCCATCCACCGGGTGCCCGTGATCGAGCGGGCGCGCATCGCCGGCGGCTGGGCGGGGCTCCGTCCCCTCACGCCCGACGACCACGCGATCATCGGCTGGGCGCCCGGGGTCGAGGGCTTCTTCCTGGCCGTCGGGTGGGGCGGGCACGGCTTCCAGCACTCCCCGGCGACGGGCCGCCTGGTCGCCGAGTGGATCGTCGACGGCCGGCCGTCCATGGACCTCTCGCTCTTCGACCCCGGCCGCTTCGGCGGCCGGGCGCCGCTGCTGCCGGGCGAGGAGCCCGGCTCGAAGGCTCCGGACGCGGAGTGAGCCGCGTACGGCGGCGACCTTCCCTCCACCTGTCCGGCCACCACTGCTGCCAAAGGGAGCTTCCCCGATGAGCCTCAAGATCGTGGTCCCCGACGACTTCCCGGCTGCCTTCACCGGCTCCTCCGCCGAGCCGCGACTGCGGAAGCTGGGCGAGGTCACCGTGCACACCGAGCGTGGCGCGGACCAGGAGGCGGAGCTCATCCGGCGGATCGGGCACTCGGAGGTCGTCATCAACATCCGCGCCCACGCGAAGTTCACCGATCACGTCCTGGCGGCGTGCCCGCGCCTGCGCCTGATCTCCATCTGGGGCACCGGGACCGACAACGTCGACCTCGCCGCCTGCCGCGCCCGCGGGGTGGCGGTGACCAACACGCCGGGCGTCAACGCCCACGCCGTCGCCGAGCACACGCTGGGCCTGATGCTCGCCATCACCCGCCGGATCCCGACCATGGACCGCGAGACGCGGGCGGCCCAGTGGCCGCGCGCGCAGCTCGTCCAGCTCGAAGGGAAGACCGTCGGCCTGATCGGGCTCGGCGCCATCGGCGGGCGCGTGGCGCAGCTGCTCGCGCCGTTCGGCGTCCACCTGCTCGCCACGACCTACGGGCCGGACGGGGGGCGGTCGGCCAAGGTTGGCGCGCGGCACGTCCCGGTCGAGACGCTCCTCCGGGAATCGGACATCGTGAGCCTCCATCTCCGCCTCAGCGCGGAGACGCAGAGCTATCTCGGAGGCGACCGGCTTGCCCTCATGAAGCCGACGGCGTTCCTGATCAACACCGCGCGGGGCGGCCTCGTCGACAAGGCGGCCCTCGTGGATGCCCTCCGCGAGGGACGCATCGCCGGGGCGGGGCTCGACGTCTTCCACGAGGAGCCCATCCCGGCCGGGGACCCGATCCTCGGGCTCCAGAACGTCGTCCTGACGCCCCACAACGGCGGCAACACCCGCGAGGTGATCGACGCCGGCCTGGTGCGGGCCGTCGAGAACGTCGAGCACTTCCTCGCGGGACGGCCGCGGGACGTGGTGGTGCCGCCCTCGCGCTGATCGGCGGGCACGCGGCCGAGGCGGGCCCGCGCGGCTCGGGCCCGCCCATCTCGCAGGCGAGCTCGACCATCCAGTCTCACCGCCTCGGCAAGCTCTTTACCGCCAGGTCGCCGATCCTTCTGCCCATCTCGGAGCCGACCTCCGTCGAGGTGCGGTAGTGGACGCCGTCGTAGATCCGCGCCTGAGCGACCTCCATCACGAAGTCATCCACGCTCGTCCACGTGCGGACCGCGCCGCCGGCGGTCGGGCTCGCCGAGCGGAGGATGGGCGCAGGCCCGGAGCCGATCTCGGCGGCGAGCACGGCGCCGAGCGCTCCGGACACGATGCAATGGGCGCACGGATACTCGGGGTGCATCGGCGTGTCGATGAACGGTGACCAGCCCGGGTCCCGGTCGGTCGCGTCGTTGCCGTCGATGTCGCCGTTGCGGATGGCGGTGACCGGGCGCCAGAGATTGTAGGTGTACTTGGCGTCGAAGACGGCGATCAGCGCGTCGTCCATGGCCATCGCGGCCAGCGCGAGCACGCGCGCGTTGTCGGTGACGTCGCGGCCGGGCATGGCCGCGACCGAGCGCGCGATCGGCCAGTACACGGCCGGGGCCGTCGCCTCCCAGAACTTCGCGATCGCCGTCTGCTCCGGCGTGCGCTGGGTGCTGTTCCGCCCTCCGACCGCCTTGATCTCATTGTAGTCCCGCGCCCAGATCGCGCTGGTCAGCGCGGGCGGCGGGCCCGGACGGAACTGGTCGCCGCGGGTCATGACCCACGGGCGGCGCGCGCCCCAGTGAGGCACGGCCGGTCCCATCGTCGGCACGTAGACCCCGGCGGCGGTGGCGGGGCGGTAGGCGTCGGGTGCGATCACCCCGTCGTCGGCGCACATCGCCACGATGGCAGTCGCGGCCTGCTCGCCGACCGCGATGCCCGCGGTCTTCGCGGGGCCGTCAGGAACCGAGCCGAGCAGGGCCTGGTAGTCGGCATCGATGACCGCCTGCTGGGCGGGCATGAGCTTCGAGAGCGCGGTGCGCGTCGCCGCGGCGACCGCCGCTTCCACCGACGCCCCCGGCGCCGGGGTGAGCTTGGCGCGCTGCGGAGGATAGCGGGCGGCGATCGTGTTGACCGCCTCGAAGACCGAGACCTGCACGATGGCCATCATCCTCACCGTGATGGGCGGTGCCGGGATGCGCGACACCATGTCGGCGGCCTTCGCATTCGCGTCTGTGACGATGTCCGCCTGGGCGACCGGGGCGCCGGCGAGGATCAGCACGGCCAGGACACCGATCGCTGCGCTGATGAGTCCAGGTATGGTCTTCATGTCGCCTGCTCCTTTCGAACGTCTCCGGTGGAGGTCGACTCGTTCACGTCCAGACCGAGGGCCACGCGCCCCGCATAGGTGAGCTGGGCGCTGCCGCGGAGCGGGTGGTAGCGGGCGCCCTGGACGTCGCGGAAGAGCCGCTCGAGACCCAGGTCCCGGTAGAAGCCGGCGCCCGAGGCGAGCTCCATCGCCGCCTCGACGGTCCGGATCGCCGCTCGGCCGGCCACCGCCCGGCCGATCATGACCTCGTTGGTCGTCTCGATCCCCGGGCAGGCTCCCGCCGCCGCGTCGATCATCTGGCGCAGCCCCATCCTCGCGGTGGCCAGCTCGTTCTCCATGCGGCCGGCCAGCTCCTGGGTGGCCGCGTCGTGGCGTCGTCCCGCGGCCGGGCGGAGCGCGAGGGCTCGGGCAGCTTCGGCGACGCCGACGTAGACGGCATAGATCAGGGGCAGGGCGTGCATCACGACGACGTGCCACGCGGGACCCCAACGCCCCGCGGGGCGGCGCAGCCCGATCGCGGCGTCCGGCACGAAGACGCCATCCAGCACGATGTCGTGCGAGCCGGTACCGCGCATGCCGAGGGTTCGCCAGGTGTCCTTGATCTCGAGGCCGCGAGTGTCGAAGGGAATCGCGAAGTGCAGCACGGTGGGGCCGCTCTCGGGATCGTCGTGGATCGCCATGGTCATGAACAGGTCTCCGGCCGGTGCCCCGCTCGCGAACACCTTGCGACCGGTGATCCGGTAGCCGCCGTTCACCTTCTCGGCGTGCCCGGACCCGGCCAGCCAGTCGGAGCCGCCGCTGGTCACCAGGATCGTCTCCTCCGCCGCGACTCGACGGAGAAGCGGCTCCATCGCACCGCCCTCGTGGCGCCAGCGCCAGGCCGCGATCGCGACCTGGTGCGTGTGCATCGACAGCGCCAGGGCGGTCGAGCCGCAGTGCTGCCCCAGCGCGCGTACCATCGCACAGAGCTCGGCATACGAAGCGCCACCGCCGCCGAGCTCGGTAGGCACGCCGGCCGAGAACGCCCGGCGCTCGCGAAGGTCGCGGTAGTTGTCGGCGACGAAGGAATCCGTCGCGTCGTGCGAGGACGCTCGCGCCGCAAAGCGCGGCCCGACTTCTCGAGCCATCGCGGCCCAATCGGAGCACACCCGGTCACCGGTCGGCGCGGTCTGGGAGGCAGACATCGTCACCCCTCCTGCCCTCCTCGCGAGGGTCCGGCCCCTGACGGCCACACGATGCCAAGCGCGCCTACCGCTGCCAAGCCCTAAAACTGGACTTGCCACGGCCGGCGGGAGACGCCTAGAGTTGGCCCACCATGACGGCTTACGGACAGTTCTGCCCCATCGCCGTGGCGTGTGAGACCTTCGCCGAGCGCTGGACGCCCTTGATCCTGCGAGAGTTGCTGGCCGGCGCACGGAGGTTTGGCGAAATCCGTCAGTGCATCCCGCGCATCTCGCGGACGCTGCTCGCCCAGCGGCTGCGCGAGCTCGAGGAGGCGGGAGTCGTCCAGAGCCGGCCGCTGGCCCGCGGCCGGGGTCGGGAGTACCTGCCGACGCGCGCGGCGGAGGAGCTCCGTGAGGTCCTGGAGCGACTCGGCGAGTGGGGTCAGCGGTGGGGCACCGCCCAGTTCGACCCCGACAATCTCGACCTGGCGCTGCTCATGTGGAACGTCCGCCGGCGAATCGATTTGCCACGCCTTCCCAACCGCCGCGTTGTCGTTTGCTTCGAGTTTCGCGCGTTCCCTCCGCGTTGCCGCGGCTTCCGGACGTGCTGGCTTGTTCTCGAGCCCAAGGACACGGACCTCTGCCTGAAGGATCCGGGGTTCGACGTCGACCTCCTCGTCACGGCCGACGCCGCGGCCATCGCACAGGTGTGGACGGGAGCCATCACGTTCGCGCAGGCGGTGCGGTCGGGCGGTCTCGTGGTGGAGGGCCCGCGCGATCTCGTCCGCGCGTTCCCGACCTGGCTGCTCCTGAGCCACTTCGCCCACGTGGAGCGCCCGGCCCGCGCGGTCTGAATCCCGGAGGCCTTCGCCGGCGGACCACCGCTGGCGAGGCCGCCGGCTCGAGGACGTGCCGCCCGTCGCGCCGTACCGGGCACCGGTCCGGCGAGCTTGGTAGCCCTGCCGACTCACGATACGATCCCCCCATGCTCATCGGGCGCGCGCCCGCCTCGTCGCCCGCCTGCGCGTCGCGAAGACCCTCGTCCTTGCCGGCCTCCTCGCATCCGGCCTCCCGTCCCAGGCTGCCGACGCTCCCACCGCCGACGACGTGAGGGCGGCGCTCGACTCCGGGTCCGCGCTGCGGGTGGACGGACAGCCGCTCCGGGCCGAGGTCCTGCGCGAGTTCTACGCGTCGATCGAGTTCGAGCCCGTCTGGGGAACCGATCCGGGCGGCGGCGCGCGCTCGACGCTGGCGCTCGACGCGCTCCGCGGAGCGCGGGACCACGGCCTCGTGCCGGCGCACTATGGGCTGGCCGCGCTGCGCCGCCGCGCGGAGCCGGCGTCCCTCGCGATGGCCGTCCAGCGCGAGCTTCTCTTGACCGACAGCCTCCTTCGCTACGCGGTGGACGTGCGAGCCGGCCGGCTACGCCCCGCCGCGGCCCAGCCGGACTGGGACATCGCGCCGCCCGACCGGGAGGACCCCGTTCGCGAGCTCGCGCAGGCCGTCGAGGCCGGCACGCTCGGCGCATGGCTCGAGGGGCTGCCGCCGACCCACGCGGGATACGCTCGCCTCGTGACGGCGCTCCGCGCGCTGCACGCGGCGGCTGACCGGGCCGGCAGGACCGCGGCCGATCCGAAGATGCGCCAGATAGCGGTGAACCTGGAGCGCTGGCGCTGGCTGCCCCGGCGCTTCGAGTCGCGGCATCTCGTGGTGAACACGGCGGACGCCACCATGGCCGTCATCGAGGACGGGAAGGTCCGCCTCGCCTCGCGCGTCGTCGTCGGTGACGAGATCCATCCGACGCCGGTGGTCCGGTCGGAGCTGGGCGCGATCGTCTTCAACCCGACGTGGACTGTCCCCACCAGCATCGTGGTCGACGAGTTCCTGCCGAAGCTCCGGGCCAACCCGCGGTTCCTCGCCGACAACGACATCGTCATCCTCGACCGGCGCGAGGATCCGTACGGCGTCGCGATCGACTGGACGGCGGTCCCGACGACGCGGTTCCCGTTCCGTCTGCAGCAGCGGCCCGGCGGCTGGAACCCGCTCGGCCGGATGCGCTTCGCGACCCCGAACCGGTTCGACGTCTATCTCCACGACACGCCGCTGCCGGAGCTGTTCCAGCGCGACGACCGGGCGCTCAGCCACGGCTGCGTGCGCGTCGAGCGGGCCCGCGAGCTGGCCGCCCTCGTGCTGGCCGGTCAGCCGACGGGCCGCCCCGACGCCCTCACGCGCGCGATGGCGCCGGGCGCCCCCAGCGTCGTGACGGTCGCCCGGCCGCTGCCCGTGTACCTCCTCTACTGGACGGCCTTCGTCGACGACGAGGGCCGCCTCCAGCTCGTGGACGACCCGTACGACCGCGACGCGCGCGTGGCCGCCGGGCTGGCCCGCGCCTCGGTCGTCGCCGCGCGTCCCGACGGGGCCGGCCGGATCTCCGGCTCCGGCCAGGCCGCGGGAACCCTCCGCCGGTGAGCGGCCGCCCGCATCCCGATCGCCGGGCGGTGCTGCGCCTCGCAGCGCTCGCGGCGATCGCGCCCTGGGCGCGCCGGGCCTGGGCCGAGGGCGACCCGGAATCCGAGCCGCGCGCGCTCGCGTTCCGGAATCTCCACACGGGCGAGAGCGTCGACGTCGTCTACCGAGCGGACGGCGAGCTGGACTACGGGGCGCTGCGCGAGATCGACTGGGTCCTCCGCGACTTCCGGACCGGCGAGGCGCGGCAGATGGATCGGCGGCTCCTGGACCTCCTGTGGCGCCTCCGGACCGCGCTCGACACCACGGAACCCTACGAGGTGATCTCCGGCTACCGCTCGCCCAAGACCAACGCCATGCTCCGCCGCGAGGGCCGGGGCGTCTCGCGCTCGAGCCTCCACATGCAGGCCATGGCGATTGACGTGCGCGTGCCCGGCTGTTCCCTGACGACCCTACGCGACGCCGCCCTCGCGCTCCGGCTCGGCGGTGTCGGGTACTACGGCTCCTCGGACTTCGTGCACGTCGACGTCGGCCGCGTCCGCTTCTGGTGAGCCGTGAAATTGGCCCTCCCGCCGAGGGCCGGATCGGCTCTTTACAGGAACCACCGGTAAGCCCGTAGGATAGACGCATGTACGTGCCGAAGCACTTCGAGGCGGCAGACGTCGCCTGGTGCCACGACCTCATGCGTCGGGAGCCGTTCGCCATCCTCGTCGGGACGGACGAGGCGGGCGTCCCGTTCGCGACCCACCTGCCGGTGCTGCTCGACGAGACGCCGGCCCCCCTCGGGCGGCTCGTGGGACACGTGGCCCGGCCGAACCCCCAGTGGCAGCTCTTCGCGCCGGACCGCCCGGTGCTGGTCGTGTTCGCGGGAGCGCACGCCTACGTCTCCCCGTCGCTGTACGCGCAGCATCCGAGCGTGCCGACGTGGAACTACGTCGCCGTCCACGCGTACGGCGTCCCGCGGGTGATCGAGGATCCGGGAGAGGTCCGTGCTCTTCTCGAGCGGCTGGTCCGGACCTTCGAGGACGGACGCTCGACGCCCTGGCGGATGGACAGTCTGACGGACACCTACCTGAGCGGGATGATGCGTGGCATCGTCGCCTTCGAGATCCCCATCACCCGGCTCGAGGGCAAGGCCAAGCTCAGCCAGAATCGCCCGGCCGGCGACCAGGCCCGGGTGCGCGCCGGCCTGGCGGCCGAGAGCAATCCGTGGGCGCAGGCCGTCGCCGCGCTGATGCCGGAGCCGGGCCCGCGCTGAGCGGCCAGGAAGTCCTGGCCTGACCCGAGGGTTCGTACTCACTCCCACCTACCGCGTGGCCGACGGCCGGGCGGAGGTGCATCTCCACGCCGTCCTGGAGACCGGCGAGCCCGCGCTCGTCGTGGACGACCGGTTCCGCCCTTACTTCTTCGTCCGCGCCGCCGAGCGCGACGCGCTTCACCGGGTGGCGCCCGACAGCCGCGTGAGTGAGGCCGCGCTGCTCACCTTCGCGGGCGAGCCGGTGCTCCGGGTGGAGGTCGATCTCCCGGGGGATGTCCCACCGCTCCGGGCGCGGCTCGGCGAGGCCGGCGTCGAGTGCTTCGAGGCCGACGTCCGATTTGCGTATCGCTACCTGATCGACCACGGGATCCGCGGCGCCTTCCTCGTGGATGGCCCCTTCGAGCGCCGTCCGGGCGTGGGCCGCGTGTACCGGAACCCGCGCCTCGAGCCCGCGGTCTTCGAGCCGCGGCTCAGGATCCTCTCGCTCGACATCGAGACCAGCCTCGACGGGCGCTTCCTCTACTCGATCGCGGCGGCCGGCCACGGCGGCGACCACGTGTGGGTGGTGCGCTCCGGGGAATCGGGGCCGCTCGCCGGCCTCCCCGAGACCGCGACCGCCCTGCTGGTGCCGAGCGAGCGAGCGTGCCTCCAGGCCTTCCTCGGCCATCTCCGCGCGACGGATCCCGACGTCCTCACGGGCTGGAACATCGGCGACTTCGACGTGACGGTCCTCCAGCGCGTGGCGCGGCGGGCCCAGATCCGGCTGGCGCTCGGCCGGACGGAGGAGGAGGCCGAGGTGCGGCGGGACCTCGGCTTCACCCGGGACCCGCGGGTGATCCTCTCGGGGCGCCAGGTGCTGGACGGCCTGGCGCTCCTCCGCAGCGCCTTCGTGAAGCTCGACGACTACCGGCTCGACACCGCCGCGCAGGTGATCCTCGGCAAGGGGAAGCTCTTCTCCGCCGAGCACCGCGGCCACGAGATCGAGACGGCGTGGCGGGAGGATCCGGGGCGCCTCGCCGCGTACAACCTCAACGACGCGCGCCTCGTGGTCGAGATCCTCGAGCGCACGGGGCTGGTCGAGCTGACGGTCCGGCGGAGCCTCCTCACCGGCATGCAGGTCGACCGGGTCGGCGCGCAGATCGCCGCGGTGGACTCCCTCTATCTGTCCGAGCTCCGCGCGCGGGGCCACGTGGCGCCGTCCGTTCACATCGAGGACGCCCAGGGCACCATGATCGCCGGGGGGCTCGTCCTCGACTCGGTCCCCGGCCTCTACCGGAACATCCTCGTGTTCGACTTCAAGAGCCTCTACCCGAGCCTGATCCGCACCTTCAACATCGATCCCCTGACCCACGTCGTTCCGGCCCGCCAGGCGCCCGGGCTGCCCCTCGTCCGCACGCCAAGCGGCGCCGCGTTCCGCGCCGACGTGCCCGGGATCCTGCCCGGCCTGGTCGCCCGCCTCTGGGAGGAGCGCGCGCAGGCCAGGAAGCAGGGCGACGCGGTCGGCGCCCAGGCGACGAAGATCCTCATGAACTCGCTCTTCGGGGTGCTGGGGGCGTCGGCCTGCCGGCTCTTCTCCCCGGCGGTCGCCAACGCGATCACCATGGCCGGCCAGCACGTCATCCGGCTCGCCGCCGCGGCCGTCGCAGAGGCCGGCCATCGCGTCATCTACGGCGACACCGACTCCCTGTTCGTCGACGCCGGCGAGCCCGACCCCGTCAGCGCGGCCCGGCGCGCCGAGGCCCTGCGCGAGACCATCGGCGCCCACGTCGCCGAGGCGCTCCGCGTGCAGTTCGGCGTGCGGAGCTGGCTCGAGCTCGAGTTCGAGAAGGTCTACGCGCGGTTCTGGATGCCCGAGGTCCGCGGCGGCGCGACGGGGAGCAAGAAGCGGTACGCGGGGCTCGTGGCCGGCCCGGGCGAGGAGACGCTCGAGCTCGTGGGGCTCGAGGCCGTGCGGCGCGACTGGAGCGCGGTCGCCCGGCGCTTCCAGAAGGAGCTCCTCCACCTCGTGTTCCACGACCGGCCGGTCGAGGACTTCATCCGCGGGTTCGTGGCCGACCTCCGGGCCGGGCGGTTCGACGACGAGCTCGCGTACCGGAAGGCGATCCGGAAGCCCCTCGACTCGTACACGAAGACCACGCCGCCCCACGTGAAGGCGGCGCGGAAGCAGACGGGCGGCTCGGGGCGCATCGTCACCTACATCGTGACCACGGCCGGGCCCGAGGCGGCCGGCGAGGCAACCGCCCCGCCCGACTACGAGCACTACGTCACGCAGCAGCTCCGGCCGATCGCCGACGCCCTGCTCCACTTCGTCGGCGCCGCCGACTTCGATACCATCGCCGGGATCCAGCGCCCGGAGGGGCGCCAGCTGGCGCTCTTTGCCGAGGGGGAGCTGTCATGACCACGCCGCGCACCCTGATCCACGCCGGTCACGTCATCGCGTTCGACGGGCGGAGCCACCGCCTCCTCCGGGACGGCGCGGTCGTGCTCGAGGGCGACCGGATCGTCCACGTGGGTCCCCGCGCGGCCTTCCGGGAGCGAGTCGACGAGACCGTCGAAGCCCGGGACCGGGTGCTCACCCCGGGCCTGATCTCGACCCACGCCCACATCGCGGGCTCCCCGCTGGACCGGTCGTTCATCGAGGACACCGGCCGGCCCCAGTTCTATTACTCAGGCCTCTTCGAGACGCTGCCGGTGCGTGACGGTGCCCAGGACGAGGCGGCGAGCCGGGCGTGTGTCGATTTCTCCATGGCCGAGCTCCTCCGAGGCGGCGTGACGACCGTGCTCGAGATCGGGCAGCTCGGCGAGCACGTCGTCGAGCGCGCCGGACACTTCGGGCTCCGGGTCTACTTCGGACTCTCGTTCCGCTCCGGGCGCTGGCTCACGAAGGACGGCCGCCGCGTTCACTGGGAGTGGGACGAGGAGCGCGGCCGTCAGGGCCTGACGCGGGCCCTCGCCCTTCACGACCGCGTCGACGGCGCGCACGGCGGCCTGGTCCGCTGCTGCCTCGCCCCGGCCCAGGTCGACACGTGCACGCCGGAGCTCCTGCGCGCGGCCAAGCAGGCGGCCGACGATCGCGGCTGCCCGATCACGCTCCACGCGTCCCAGTCGGTGGTCGAGTTCAACGAGATGCTGGCCCGCCACGGGAAGACGCCCGTGGCCTGGCTCGCCGAGCTGGGCTTCCTCGGGCCGCGCACGATCCTCGGCCACGCGATCATCGTCGGCGGCTCGTCGTGGACGAATCACCCGGCCGGCGACGTCCGGATCATGGGAGAGGCGGGCTGTTCGGTCGCCCACGCGGTCTGGGTGTTCGCTCGCCGCGGCGTCCCGATGGAGTCCTTCGCCCGCTACCGGGAGGCCGGCGTGAACATGTCGCTCGGCACGGACACCAATCCCCAGAGCGTGATCGAGGCGATGCGCTGGGCGGCGGTGCTCTCGAAGACGATGGAGCGCAACACGCAGGCGACGACGGCGGCCCACGTCTTCGACGCCGCCACCCTCGGCGGCGCGCGGGCGCTCGGGCGCGACGACCTGGGGCGCATCGCGACGGGCGCGAAGGCCGATCTCGTCCTGTGGAAGGGCCGGTCGTGGGGCATGACGCCACTGCGGGATCCGGTGAAGAACCTCGTCTACAACGCGACGGCCGAGGATGTGGATCGCGTCTACGTCAACGGCCGCCTCGTCGTGGACGGCGGGCAGGTCCTCGCGGCCGACGAGCGCGCCATCCTGGACGCGCTCCAGGCGGGCGGCGACCGCATGTGGCCTCGCATGAAGGAGTTCGACTGGGCGGGCCGCGGGCGCCGACGAGCTGTCGCCCCAGACGTACCCGGAATGGCGGTGAGACCCGCGCGGGCCCCTACCTCTCGGGGCCCGTCGCGGCGCGATCTAGCTTCCAGCCTCCTCGTCGCTCCTCGCTCGCATGGGCGGCTTCGACGCCGGTCGCGCGCCGGCCGAGCATGTCCGACTCCGCCTCCAGCCAATCCGTCGTCGCGTCGCCGTCGTCCGGCTCGCGCTCGAGGTAGCGGTAGTACGCCCGCAGCCGGATCTCCTCTTCGAGGGAGTCCGGCCGCCCCGCGATCGAGGTGCGGCCGCCGTTCTCTGCGGGGTCTCCAGCCAGCGTCGGCGCGGCGCGTCGGCTCACGTCGTTCCTGTTTCCCGAGCGCTTCCCCATGTCTTCCTCCTTGCCGCGCTCCCCGCCACGCGGGGCGGCCACGGCCAGCCCGACCACTGCTGAGGCGATCGGGCTGGTCGTGACCGGACGTCGGGTCCCCCGTGTCCAGGGACCCGACGCCATCGTCAGCCGTCAGGCCGATTTCCCCTGCGACGCGAACCAGGCCTTTGCCCGCTCCGAGATCTCCTTGGGCGAGAGGTCCTCCTTGCGGGTGGCGATGCTCCACCGGTGCCCCGACGGGTCCTCGATCTCCGCGACACGGTCACCCCAGAACATGTCCGTGACCGGCATCGTCACCTTGGCGCCGGCGCCCTTCGCCTGCGTGAACGCCGCGTCCACGTCCGGCACGTAGAGGTACAGCCCGGCGCTGTGACCCTTGAGGCCCGAGGGCGCCACGCACCCTCGCTCGGCGTTCTCCTCGCCCAGCATGACCACCGAGTCGCCGATCGCGACCTCGCCGTGCATGACCTTCTTACCGTCAGGGGTCGCGAGGCGCATCCGCTCCTCCGCGCCGAGGGCGCGCCGGAAGAAGTCGATGGACTGCGCGACGTCCTTCACGGTGATGTACGGCGTCAGGCTGTGGTAGCCCTGCGGGACTCCCATCTTGTGCATCTGACCCATTGCTTTCCTCCTCGAGCGCGCACGCGATATGACCTTTGGCCTGCGCGCGCCCCAGGGGATCCGCGCAAGACCTGTGCCACGGGCGCAGCCTTCTGCACGCGTGAGGGCTTCCCCGAGAAGTTCGCGCTAAGTTCCGTCTGTGACGGCCGATTTCGGGTCGAGGCGAGATCGCGGTGTACGTGGCCGGCGCCGCCATCTTGACGGGTCGGCGTCAGCCTGACGCTCCTGGCGAGGCTGCCGAGGATCCTCGCGGCTGCGGACTCGTTACGTTCCGGTGGCCTCGCGAACCGTCGGCGCCACCGCCACCCGGTTCTTGCCGGAGCGCTTGGCGAGGTACATTGCGGCGTCCGCCTGTCTGAACAGGCTCTCCGCATCGCGCGCGTGCGCCGGATACGTCGCGACGCCGACGCTCGCCGTCACCCGCGACAGGTCGATCTCCTCGCCATCCAGGCGCTCGCACGCCTCGATCGCCTTGCGGATCGACTCCGCGAGCCGCTCCGCGTCCCCCGTGGCGGTGTCCGGCAGCACGATCACGAACTCGTCGCCGCCGAAGCGCGCCGCCACGTCACCGGGCCGCACCAGCCGACCGATGGTCCGGCCGATCTGCCCGATCGTGCGGGACCCGGCGAGGTGGCCGTAGCGGTCGACCACGGCCTTGAAGTTGTCGAGGTCCAGCACGATCAGCGACACGGGAACGCCCCGGGTCAGGACATCGGCCAGGCTCTTGTGGAAATGGCGGGTATTGCCGAGCCCGGTCAGGTCGTCGGTGATCGAGGCGACGTACGCCTGCCGGTAGAGCGACGCGTTCTCGATCGCGATCGCCGCGTGGTCGGCGAGCGTCTGGGCCAGCGACAGCTCGGCCTCCGTGAACGTCGAGCCGTCCACCTTGTTGAGAATCTGGATGACCCCGCGGAGCGTGTCCTTGCTGATCATCGGGACGCAGATCATGGTCCGCGGCGCGAGGCCGGTCTGGGCGCCGACGCCGGCGAAGTGGCGAGGGTCGCTCGCCACGTCGTCGAGGCGCACGGCCTGCCGGTGTCTCGCGACCCATCCGGCGATGCCGCGGTTGACGGGAAGGCGCATGCCGTCGATCAGCCCCGACTGGATGGTGCGCGACGCGCGGAAGACCAGCTCGTGCCCGGCCGGGTCGAGCAGCAGGAGCGCGGCGGCCTCGCTCGGCGCGGTCCTGACCGCGCGCGCCAGCAGGGCGCGCATGGCGTCGGAGTCGAGGCACAGCCGCTCGGGCTCGCAGTCCTCGCCGACCTCGGCCGCGAGCCCTTCCAGCCGTCCCCGGTCGTGGTCGTCGTAGTCCCCGCCCCCGTGCCGGTTGGCGACCTCGAGCACCCCGATGACGCGACCTTGCCGGAACACGGGCACCGACAGGAGATTGCGCGTCGTGAAGTGCGTGACACGGTCGATCTCGGGATAGAAGCGCGGGTCGTTGCGGACGTCGTTGACCACCACGCTCTCACCGCTGCGCGCCACCCAGCTGGCGAGGCTCGTCGACGGAGGGAGCCGGAGCCCGACGACGGCGTTCTCGCGCAGGGTCTCCGTGGCGGCGAAGACCAGCTCGTCGCGGTCGGCGTCGTAGAGCATGAGCGAGAGGGCCTCGGCCTGCGTGAGGGTCTTCATGCGGTCGAGAACGATCCGCAGGATCTCGGGAAGCTCGAGCGTCGAGGTGAGCGTGCGCGTGAGCTCGACGATGGTCCGGAGCTCCCGGAGCTCCTGCTCGACAGGCCGGCTGCCCGAGGATGCGCTGTTCTCGCCTGACGGCGACACGGATCAGGACCCTCCGATCGCTTCCACCACTGGACCAGGCCGCCGGGCGGGTGCTCGAGAACCTCGCGCCGAGACCGGGATCCCCGGGGCTCCGCGGAGCAATTCATGGCTCTCGATGGTATTCGAATCGGCCCGGATGTACAGCGCGGGCGCTGCCCAGGCGGCACATCTTCTTTGGCCGCTACCGGTATCCGCGCGCAAGATCCGCAAATTTGCGAACATTTCGCACCCGCTGTAGGAGGGCTCGCTCTCGACGGGCGATTGTGGGGGGCGGGTCAGCGAGGCGCCGGAATGAGAAGGCTCAAGGGAGAAGCGCTCGGATGGGGAATCCTCGCGCTCTTGCTCGGCGTCTGCGCCGCAGAGCATGTCGCGCCGCCCAGCCGGGCGCGGCGCCTCAGGCGCGCTGCTCGGACCTCAGCGGCCCCCGCGGCACCCCGGGAGCGGTGACGTCCTCCAGCTCACCGGTCCTCTGCGAGTGAGCCGCCGGCCTGCCCGCGCGTGACGCGCCGGGCCTGAGCGGTGTCGGCCCGGCCCAGCGGACGCGAGGAAGTGCCTGATCACTCCTTGGCCGCGAGGACAGACTGCCATGCGTCGTAGCACGCGAGATGAAAAAAGACGGTACCGGTCCCCGGAACGTCACACTCGATCTCGGTATCGGTCGCGAGAATGCGCCGGTCACACGCCGCGCATTGACGGTCTCGACCCTGGCCATACCACGTCACCACGCAGTCCTCGCAGGGCAGATCCCCAGACGTCATGAGACTCTGGATTCGCGTCTGCAGGGCATTCCGGTCCTCGGCCATTCACTCCTCCTTCCCTGCCCGATATCGGTGACGTGTGTTCAGGCGACGTCTTCAGGCGAGTCTCCGGCCTCGCGTGAGTCCCAGGCGCGATCCAAGAGCCGCGCGAGCGTCGACGCCGTGAGGGGCTTTACGACGTGGCCGTCGAAGCCGGCCTCCTGCGCCGCCGCGATGTCGACGGGGTGGCCGAGCCCGGTGACCGCGATGGTCAGGGTCCGGCCGAACTTCGGATCGCCGCGCAGCCTTCGGACGAAGCCGAACCCGTCGAGGCGAGGCATCTGGAGATCGCAGAGGATCAGGTGCGGATGCACGGCGAAGAGCCGCTGGAGCCCTTCCTCGCCGTTCCGAGCTCCCTGGGCGAAGACCCCGAAGATCCTCCGCAGCATGGCCAGAAGCACCTCGCGGGCCTCGTCGTCGTCCTCGACGACCAGGACTCGGACATCCGGGCGCCCCCCGTTGCGGCGACCCTCGGGGTCCATGCCGAAAAGAGTCGGGGGCTGCACCGTGGGTGCCACCCCGGGACAGCGTGAATTAACCGGGACTTACACGGCGGCGCCCGCGTCATTTCGTCGCGATGACGTCATGCCGTCAGCGCCGCCCGTTCAGTGGGCAGGGAGTGACATGCGATGCAGGCGCAGGCTACCGCGAAGCGCGAGCGAATGATGGCTGCCAGATCGTCACATGGCGGTCGCCCGAGCCGTTCGAATGAGCGGCCCGAAACCCGGAGGCCGGTCGGCGACCGGAATCGGAGGTCCGATGCCATGACGGGCGCATGATTCGGCCGAAGCGTTCGAGACCCGCGGTTGCCGATGCCGTATTCCCGCGGTGACGCGATGATGCGGCCCAGCGGGAGCCCGCCGGATCGGGCTCTGTGCCGTCCCAAACCTCGCGCGCGAGATAGTGATGCGCACGGCCGTACCTCGAGGGCGTGTTCTCGCGCGCGTGTCGCGTAAGGGACGACGTGGCCCCGAGGCACGGCGCCAGCGAGCGACCTAGCGAGGCTTGGCGGACTTCTCCGCGGCCAGGAGTCGCGCCCGGGCGCGCGCAAGCTCGGTGCGAGCGCTGGCGGCTGCGCGTCGCGCCGCCTGGAAGCGCTCGCGAGCTTCTTCGGCGCCGCGCCGGAGCTCGGCCGCCGCGCGCTCGAGCTCCTTGACCCGAGATTCCGCGCCAGCCACGTCGGTGCGCGCGGTCTCGACCCGCATTCGAGACTCGGCTCGCTCCCGCAGCTCGTCCTTGTCCTCCTCCGGCCGCGACGGGGCAGCGGCCGGCGTCGGCGCTCCCGCCGGGGCGGACCGACGGACCACTCGGAGCGCGGGGCGCACGTCGCCGAAGACGTCGAAGCCCACCGTGGCCGCTTCGCGCTGCAGCTGGCCGGCCTGAAGGAGCTTACGGAGCTTGGGGTCCGTGGATGCCGCCATCAGGGTTCCGGTGATGCGGCCCCGGAACGCCGCCGTCGTCGCGCGGCCGGTCTCCCTGAAGCTCGCCAGGCTACGCTCGGTCAGCGCCGCCACCGCGCCCTGATAGGCCTTCGCCAGCGGCACCACACCTGTCGAGCCCCGCCCGAGCTGCGCCCGCTTGAGCTCGTCGGCCGCGGCGAGGAGGCGCTCAACCGCGGGTCGATCCTTATGGGCGGCCTGGTTGATGGCCCAGACCGCGGGGGTCGGACGCGGGAGCTTCGCCACCTCGGCGGCGGACGCCGCCTCACCCGTCTCGAGAAGATGGGCAACCAGGCGCTTTCGCGTCACCGTGAACTCCTCCGGCGGGACACGGAACAGGCGGGCGATCGTCAGCTCGTCGGTCATGGCGCGTCGGATGACAAGCCGCGAGGCTCCGTCCTCGGTGCCACGCGCTCAAGCCATCTGCTCCTTGCAGTAGTCTCTCCCAGGCCGGGAGCCCGCGCACGCCCCCTGAGAGCGCTCGCCCGGAAAACGGCCCCACGTCGCCGCCGTCGGAATGGCGCGCGAGCGTCAACGTGGCGGGGCCGGGGACGGGCTTCTCGCGCCGCAACCGCGCAAGGGGCCTCGCGAGGAGGGGGCGGCCCGTCGCGGTGTGGCACATGCCTTGCCGGCGCGGTGTAGCGCGATGGGGCTCGCCCTCGTCGTCTGCTTGAAGGGGAGCGGCGCGCTCTCGATCGACCGGCGCTCACGCGTCGCGAGGCGAAGCCTTCGCTCTACGAGGCGCGGCCCCCGCTGGCCCACGTCGGCGCCTCGACGCCGGACGCCCAGTAGCCGGCGGGAGGGCCTGGGCTACTTCAAGCCTTCGCCGGAGTGACCGTTCCCGCAGTCACGACGCGGCCTCCCGCGAGAGCAGCGCGCGCTTCCGCTCGACGCCCCATCGATAGCCCGAGAGCGCGCCGTCGCTCCGCACCACCCGATGGCAGGGAATCGCAACCGCGAGGGCGTTCGACGCGCACGCCTGCGCGACTGCTCGGACGGCCCTCGGCGCACCGATGCGCCGGGCGATCTCCCGGTAGGTGACCGTCGCGCCGGCGGGGATCCGGCGTAGCGCGCGCCAGACTCGCTCCTGGAAGGCGGTCCCCTGGACGTCGAGCGGAAGATCCAGGCCGGTCGCCGGCGCCTCGACGAACCCCACCACCGTGGCCACGAGCCGCTCGAAGCGCCGGTCCCCGCCGATCAGCCGGGCCTTCGGGAACCGGTCCTGGAGCTCTCGCACCAGGGGTCCGGGAGCGTCGCCGAGGACGATGGCGCACACGCCGCGGTCGCTCGCCGCGACGAGGATCGAGCCCAGCGAGCATTCGCCGACGGCGAACCGGATCGAGGCGCCCGCCCCGCCGGACCGGAACCTGGTCGGCGTCATCCCGAGCACGTCCCCTGCCGTCGCGTAGAATCGGCCGCTCGAGTTGAAGCCCGCGCCGTACACCGCCTCCGTGACCGAGCCCCGCCGGGACAGCTCATCACGGACGCGGCGAGCCCGGTGGCCGGCCGCGTACGCCTTCGGCGTGACGCCGGCGATCGCCTTGAAGACACGATGGAAGTGAAAGCGGCTCATGCCGGCCGCCTCCGCGAGGGCATCGAGACCCGGCGGGGTCTCCGCCGCCTCGATCAGCCGGCAGGCCTTGGCCACGGCCGCCGCGCGCTGCTGCGTGAGGCTCGGCCCGGCCGGCCGGCACCGCCGGCACGGGCGGAAACCCGCCGCCTCGGCCTCCGGCGGAGTCCGATGAAATCGCACGTTGTCGCGCCGGGCGCGCCGGGCGGCGCAGGACGGGCGGCAGTACACGCCCGTCGTCCGCACCGAGTAGAAGAAGACGCCGTCCGCCCGCGGATCCCGGCGAAGGACGGCCGCCCATCGATCGTCGTCGCCCGTGAAGGCGGGAGAGGACGTGCGGCGGTTCGCTCCCACGAGAGCCATGATGCCACTCCTTTCGCGCGCGCGGTTCCTGGCTGACTCCATGCGCCGTCATGGTCGTGGATACGGCCCGCGCGAGCACCCCGGTCCTTGCTCTCGAATCCCCTACCCCTCGAACACCAAAATCGGGGTCAGGCCTAGAAGTTTGGCGTTCCGCCCTCGAGCACCAAAGTCAGGGCCTGACCCCGCACTTTGGCGTTCGGCCCGCGACAATCAAAGTCGGGGCCTGACCCCGGACTTTGGTTTTGGGCGCAAGAAACGGATGGCGGGGGCGGCGCGGGTGGTCGTACCATGCGTGCGAAGACGTGGAACGCGAAGCGTTCGCCTACCTGGCTCGTCCGTGCGCCCGTGGCCGGCTGCGACGGCTCATGGCGCTCGCCATGCTCGCGACCGGAGCGCTGCTGAGCTCGCCCGCGTCGGCCGAGGAGCCCGCCGTCCTCACGGGGACATGGACGGGCACGTGGTGGATGGGCAAGTACGAGGAGCCGATCGAGCTCGAGCTGAGCCAGGCCCGGGAAGGTCTGGCGGGCGGCGTGAGGGTCTGGAACTACCCCGGCGCGGTCGGTTCCGACGGAGGGATGCCCGTCCGTGCTTCGGTCACGGGCACCGTCGATGGGCGCCGCGTCCGGCTCTCCTGGACGATGCCGCAGCACGGCCGGTTCTCGGTCGAGCTCACGCTGCTGACGCCGGACCAGCTGTTCGGCTCCGGCGGGCCGGGGGCCACGACCGCGGGCTTCGAGCTCCGCCGAGCTCGATAGCAACCCGGGTCCGAGAGCTACACGCTCCGCTCGCCCCGGTAGAGCCGCACGGGCAGGATGATGCCCGCGCCCACCGTCATGAAGCTGGCGGCCAGGGCGAACGCCGCGCCGTAGCCGAAGCGGTGGACGAGCCAGCCGGCGAAGATCGGCGACGGCAGCACGATCAGCTGGGTCAGCAAGGTGCTGAGCCCGGACGCCGAGGACTGCGTGCGAGCGCCGGCCACGTCCAGCACCGCTGCGCTCGTGATGTTCACCAGCGTGTAGAAGAACATCCCGATGGCCAGCACCAGGAGCCCGAGGGGCCAGCCCGGCGAGACCCGCCCCAGGAGGAGGTAGAACCCCGTCAGGAGCAGGAACGACGGCACGAGCACGGCCTTGCGCCCGAACCGGTCCGCCAGGACGCCGAGCACGGGCTGGGACACCGTCCCCATGCCGTGCAGCAGGGCGACGTAGATGCCGAGCTCGAGCGCATCGCGGCCGAGACCGATCTGGATGTAGAGCGGGAAGAAGGTCAGGATCACGTTGCGCGCCATCGCCATGAGGCCGTCGGCGAACGACACCGCCAGGAACGCCGGGTTGGTCAGGATGGCCCGCACGTCCCCCACCATGCTCTTCCCGCTGGGCCGTGCGGCGGGCTGCGTGAACTGCTTCGCGAGACCGAACCACACCAGCGCGCCCGCGACGACCGACGCCAGGAGCTGGGCGTGGAGGAAGTCACGCCAGAACACGACCACCAGCAGCGCGCCGACGGCCAGCGGGGTCAGCGTGTCGAAGACGGTGGCGCCCATCCCGTGGATCGAGAGGGCCGTCGCCCGCCGCTCGGGGAAGCGCGCCGACAAGGCGCCCATGGCGGGCGGGTGCCACGCCGCGGTGCCGAGGCCGACGAGCGCCGAGCCGAGAATCGCCCCGGGAAGGCCGGAGGCCACGCCGAAGCAGAAGTAGCCGACCCCCATGAACACCAGGGCCGACGCGAGGATCAGCGCCCGCCCTCGGGCGAAGGAGTCCGCCAGGATGCCCGCGGGGAGGTTCATCGTGCCCGTGGTCAGCTGGCGGGCCGCCGTGAGGTATCCGGTCTGGATCTCGTTGAGCCCGAGGCCCTGGGTGACGGACGGCAGGACGACGGCGAACATCGTCTGGAACCAGTGGATGGCGGCGTGGCCGCCGGTCACGAGCCCGAGGAACACGAGGCGTTCCCTGCCCATGCCCCTCAGCGGGGCGAGGAATCCGAGCACGCGGCGCCCCGTCAGTCCCGGTCGGCAGGCGTCCCGGCGCGGATCACTTCCTGCCGGAGCGCGTGGTCGGCGAGAACGAGCGCGGTCATCGCTTCCACCATCGGCACGGCGCGCGGGAGGACGCACGGGTCGTGGCGGCCGCGCGCCTGGAGCACCGTGTCGCGGTGGTGCACGTCCACGGTGTTCTGCGGGGACATGATGGTCGCGGTCGGCTTGAACGCGACGCGGAAGTGGATCGTCTCCCCGTTCGAGATGCCGCCCTGGACGCCGCCGCTCCGGTTCGTCCGGGTGCGGACCCGGTCCTTGTCCATGTAGAACTCGTCGTTGTGCTCCCGCCCCGTGAGATCGGTCCCCGCGAAGCCGGAGCCGATCTCGAAGCCCTTGCTGGCGGGCAGGCTCATCATCGCCTTGGCGAGGTCCGCCTCCAGGCGGTCGAAGACGGGCTCGCCCCAGCCGGGCGGGCACCCGCGCACCGCGCATCCCACCAGGCCGCCGAGCGAGTTCCCGTCCTTCCGCGCCGCCTCGACGGCCGCGATCATGCGCTCGGCCATCGCGGGATCGGGGCAGCGGATCGGCGTTCGCTCCACGTCCTCGAGCCTCACGCGCTCGATGTCGCACTCGGCGAGGAGCCGGCCGACCTTGCCGACCCAGGCGACGATCTCGACGCCCCACCGGACCTGGAGCAGCTTCCGCGCCACCGCACCCGCCGCCACGCGCGCCGCCGTCTCACGGGCGCTCGTCCGCCCCCCGCCCCGCCAGTCCCGCACCCCGTACTTCGCGTCGTAGGTGTAGTCGGCGTGGCTCGGCCGGTACTTCTCGCGCATCTCGGCGTAGTCGCCGGGGCGCATGTCCTCGTTCTGGATCTCGAGCGAGATCGGCGTCCCGAGCGTCACGCCTTCGTAGACGCCGCTCAGGATCCGCACGGTGTCGGACTCCTTCCGCTGGCTGGTGAGGAGGCTCTGCCCGGGCCGCCGGCGGTCGAGATCCGGCTGGATGTCGGCCTCGCTCAGCGCGAGGCGCGGCGGACAGCCGTCGATCACGGCGCCGGTCGCGGCGCCGTGGGACTCGCCCCACGTCGTCACCCGGAAGAGCTGCCCGAACGTGTTGCCCATCGATCATCGCGTCGAGGTCTAGGCCTCGACGTTCTCCTCCTCGATCCGCTTCCGGGCCGTCATGTTGAAGCGCCCCTCGTAGATCGGCCGGCCGCCCGTCGTCGGCCCCTGGTACTGGACGAAGAGCATGAGGCCGCCGTCATCGGTGTGGAGTGGCTCCTCGGAGTGCGGGTCGGGGTAGAAGAGCATCGTGCCGGGGCCATAGGTGCGCTCGCCGATCCGGAACTCGCCCTCGAGGATGTACCAGACCTGCGCGAACTCGTGCTTGTGGAAGGGGTGATGCGACCCGGGCTCGTACCGCACGAGGCCGGCGTTGGGATTCGTCGGGTGCTCGGTGGTCGGGTGGACGAGCATCTTGCTCCACTGCCCGGGCCAGCGGAGAAGCTCCCATCCCCGCTCGTCCGCGTGCACCGCGGTCGCGGGCCAGTGCCGTCCGGTCGTCTCGTGCTGCGTCATGGTCTGGCTCCTCTCGCTCGTCATCCAGAGACCGCATCAGGATAGTCGAACCCACGCGGACCGCCAAGAACCCCGCCGTCGATCGCGCGAAGCCTAGAGCGGCGCGGCGCCGGGAGGCGAGGCGACCTGGAGCACGACCCGCGCGGCGGGCGAGCCGTCGTCGGCGAACCAGTGCTCCCCCTCGCGGACCAGGTCCAGCTCCAGGAGGAACACGCCGGGCCAGTCCGGGGCCGAGCACGTCAGCGTGACCGTCGTGTCCTGTCCGGGACCGACGGCGCGCGGCAGCATCGCACGCGCTCTCCCGCGATCCAGCACGCGGCCGTCCGGGTCGGCCAGATGCGCGCCGGCCAGGACCGCGCCCGGTCCCGACCCCGGCGTCCACGTCGTGGTGCCGATGTTCGTCAGGCGAACCGTCACCGCGACGCTCGATCCCGGGGTCGCCTCGATATACCGGCCGTCGGGCACGACGTGCGCGCGATCGGTCTCGCTCGCCGTGACCGCGGGCCGCGCGGCCGCGGCGAAGATCGTCCCGCCGAGCCCCGGCAGCCGGTTCACGAGCGGCGCGAGCCATCCGCCGGCGCCCTGGCCGCCGTCCCATCGCGTCGGCGTCCACGTGTGGAGGTCGCCGACCCGGAACCCGACCGCCTCGAGCAGGCGTCCGACCTCGTCCGGAGCGTACTCCCGGCGATGAACCCACTCGTTCATCCGGAGCGTGCGCCCGATCCCGAACAGATGGCTCTGCGGGGACCGGCCGCGGAGCGCCTGCGCGCGGCCCCGCACGTCGACGACATTCGGCGTCGTCACGTAGAGCACCCCGCCCGGCCGCAGGACCCGCCAGCACTCGGAGAGGAACAGCGCGGGCGTCGCCAGGTGCTCCAGTATCTCGGTCGCAACGATCCGGTCGAAGCTGGCGTCGGCGTGAGGCAGGAGCTCGCGCTCGAGGTCCACGTCCTCGACCGCGATGCCGCGCTCGGCCATCCAGCTCTGGAAGGCCGGCGGCACGAAGCGGCCGACCCCCGAGATCTGGAACCCCCCCAGCCGGGCGAGGCTCAGCGCGAGGTGGGCCGGGTAGATGCCGGTGTCGAGGAGCCGGCCCGGCGCGGGAGTGCCGTCGAGGATCCACGCGACCGTGTGGACGTACCGGCCGAGATTCTCGAGGCCGTAGGCCGCCTCGCCGGGAGGGCCACCGGCAATGGCTTCCTCCACGACCCGGCGGATCTCGCGGGCCCCCGGCCGGCCCGTCCCCATCCGGTCTCGGCGTGGCTCAGGCATCGGGGTGCGTGGTGATGAAGCGCGCGGCGCGCGCCGGATCCACCCCGGGCGCCCGCACCTCGACCCGCGCAGCCTCTTCCTGGAGCCGGAAGACGACGTTGTTGTCGAGCCCGCCCCATCCGCGGTTCATCGCCTCGATCGCGATCTGCTCGGCCAGGTTCGTCATCGGCATCGGAACGTCGAACTCGCGGGCAAGCTCGGTCGCGAGGCCGATGTCCTTTCGGGCGAGAGCCAGGCTGAACATCGGCGGGTCGTACTCGCCGCGGAACACGGTCTTCGGCATCCCCTCGTGGAGGTAGTGCATGCGCCCGAGCGCGCCTCGTCGGAGCCCCTCCCAGACCGCCTCGGCCTCGACGCCCGCCTTGACGCCGAGCGTGAACGCCTCGGCCACGGCCTGGCGGACGCTGTGGCCGACCATGTTGTGCACGAGCTTGCAGACCGAGCCCGCGCCGATCGCCCCCGCGTAGAACACCTTGTCCCCGATGGCGTCGAGGACCGGCTTCACGCGCTCGTAGACGGCCCGGTCGCCCCCCACCATCACCGCCAGGTTGCGCGTCGCGGCGCCGGTCTTGCCCCCGCTGACCGGAGCGTCGAGCACGTGGAGGCCCATGTCGCGGAATCGCGGCTCCAGCCGGCGGATGAGCGTCGGCCGGCTGGTCGTGGTGTCGACCCAGACGCTTCCCCTGCGCATGGCGTCGAGGAGCGCGGCCGCCACCGCCTCGACCTCGGCGGGGCCGGGCAAGGAGGTGAGCGTCACGTCGGCGAGGCGCGCCACCTCGGCGACCGACGCCGCCGCCCGGGCGCCGCGCGCCGCGAAGTCGCGCACGATCTCCGTCCGGAGATCGTGGACCACCAGCGGAAAGCCCGCCTTGAGAAGATTGCCCGCCATGCCGCCACCCATGTTTCCCAACCCGATCAACCCGACGGTCTCCACGCTGCCTCCTGTGGTTGAGGTCGAAACCGGTTGCCGACCCGAGCCGATTCAGAATACCCGGAGCGGGGCCCGCGGTGAGAGCGGCGGCGCGCGAGGTCTAGGCGCGACCCCGCGCGGCTGGCGCTCGGGGCGGTACGGCAGCGACCCCGCGCACGCGGCGAGCGCCACGGTCAGGGCCACCACGGATCTCGCCCGCGCGGCGACCCGGCGCCAGTCAGCGGCTCCGCGCGTCACAGCCGGTCATGCGGGCTCGGCGATCTCGACCAGGTTCCCGTCCGGATCGCGGACGTAGACGGACCGGATCGCACCCGTCGCGCCCGTGCGCGGCACCGGGCCGAGCTCGATCGGCACGCCCGCCTCCTCGAGGCGGCGGATCACCGCGTCGAGGGGCTCGGTCGCGAGGAAGCAGAGGTCGAGCGCGCCGGGAGTCGGCCGCGTGGCCTTGGGCTCGAACTCCCGCCCCGCCTCGTGGAGGTTGATCTTCTGGTCGCCGAACCGGAACGCGATGCGGCCCTGACCGAACGTCTCGAGCCGCATCCCGAGGACCCGCGTGTAGAAGTCGACGCAGCGCTCACGGTGCCGCGTGGTCAGGACCACGTGGTCGAGCCGGGCGATCATGGGGTCAGACTTTGACTTCTAGACAATTTCGTTCAGCGCGGGGACAGAACTGTTTGCAAGTCAAAGTCTGACCCCGGCCCGCGCTCTACGCCGGCCTGAGCGTGTAGGTCCAGCACTCCCCTTCGAGCACGACGGTCCCGTCCTGGTTCGTGATGGTCGCCTTGAGCTGGCAGACGGGCTTGTCCGGCTTCACGGCGAGCACCTCGACCTCCGCGGTGAGCGTGTCGCCGAGGTAAGTCGGCGCGAGGTACTTCAGGGACTGGCTCATGAAGACCGTGCCGGGCCCCGGCAGATCCATCGCCACCAGGGCGTTCAGCATCCCGGACGTGATCCCGCCCTGGGCCACCAGCCGGCCGAAGCGGGTCCCGGCCGCGAACGCGGCGTCGAAGTGGAGCGGATTCCGGTCCCCGGTGATCTCGGCGTAGAGCTCGACGTCGCGCGCGGTCACCGTCTTGCTGCGCCGCGCCTTCTGCCCCACCTGTCATGGGGTCAGGCTTTACTTCCATACAGGCCACCGCGCGTCGTCGAACGAAGTGTTTGGAAGTCAAGGCCTGACCCCGTCAGAACGGCGGGAGGGCGCCGTCGGGGCCGAAGGTCATGGGGCCGGGCTCGCCGACGAGGGCGAGATCGTCGCGCCCGGCGAGCTCCGGGTGGAGCGCCTCCGACACCTCGACCTCGGTCAGGCGCAGCGTGTTCCGGATCCGCACGACCCGGGCGTCCTCCGGCCGGTCCAGCCCGAGGCACGACAGCGCCACCGCGATCGCCTCCTTGGCGCTGTCCAGGACCGCCGGCAGCTTCGGCCCCCCCGGCGAGCACGCCGTGAGCGCGTTCACGTACGTCGGCTCCCAGTCGGCCTTGTCGGCCAGGCGGCGCGTCGTGAAGTCCGCGAGTCCGATGCCGTTGACGTTCCCGTAGGTGTTGGCCGTCGCGTCGCACACCACGATGAAGGTGATCCGGGGCGTCGTGAAGGGCCGCTCGAACCACGTGGCGTGGCGGCCGATCACGTTCGTGTCCATGCCGGTCCCGGAGATCTCCTTGCCGATCTCGTCCACGATCAGGAGGTCGATCGCCTCGCACGGGAGCTTCGCCATCCAGGCGCGCGCCTTCCGGAGGAGCTCCCGCTCGCCGGCCTCGAGCTCGTCGGGCAGGAACGCCTCGACGAGCGCCGTCTCGTCGTAGCCGTTCTCGACGACCCCGAGCCCGAACGCGATGCGACCGCTCCGGAGCATGCCGGCGCCGAGCCCGGTGATCATCCGCTCGTAGCCGAGCCGGATGTTCGCCCGGTGGGCCTGGACGGCGCCCCGGTGCTTGCCGGTGCCGATCGTCATCATCTTGAGGAGGCCCGAGCCGATGTCGCCCGTGAACCCGGTATGGGGCTTCACCCGGTTGATCACGCCGATCCAGTCGGCCTCCGCCGCGTAGCGGTCGAGCCAGATCGGGAGCCCCAGCGCCTCGCCCACCTGGACCACGTCCATCGTCGCGCGGATCGGGCAGCCCATTGTCGCCTCGGTCACGCCGTAGTGCTCGAGGACCGACCGCTGGCCCTCGGCCGTGCCGCCCCCATGGCTCCCCATGGCCGGGATGATGAACGGGTGGGCGCCCAGCGCCGTCAGGTGGTCCACCGTGGCGCGGACGATCCGGTCGATGTTGACGACGCCCCGGCTCCCCACGGTCAGGGCCACCGACTGGCCGGCCTTCACCGGCAGCGCGAGGCGGCCGAGCGCCGCCCGCACCGCGTCGGGCACGTTCTCCACGGCGGGGCCCCGGAACGTCTGCTTCACGCGGGCCATGCGCGGGAACGTCGATGCGCGAGGGATGCCGGTGAGCTTCATCGCGGCCGAGACTTGAGCTCGATCTCCACGAAGACCACCTCGCGGTCGGTCGGATTCCACACGTCGTGCTCGGCGCCGCCCTCCCGGAAGTACGACTGGCCGGGCACGATGTCGTTCGACACCTCGCTCTGGGCGGACTTGATGCGGAGGGGTCCGGTCGTCATCGGGACCACGACGTAATCGTACCCGTGACGATGCCAGCCGGTCGCCTCGCCCGGGGCAAACCGCCACTCGGTCACCCGGACCAGCTCGTTGTCCACTTGGACCGTCGCCCGCGCCGGCTTGCTCATCGAGTTCCCCCCGTCGTCGCCATCACGGTGCGAGCCTGGCGCGCGACACGCCCTTGTCCATGTCCCAGTCCCGGCAGCCGACGTAGGCGCCGCCGATGTCGAAGTGCGTCATGTGCTCCCGGAACGTCATGCGGGTACAGCGCGCGGCCGCGTAGTGGAACTGGAGCGCGCGCCGCCGGTCGGGGCTCCGGTTCGGTGGCGTGCCGTGGTGGAGGAGGGCCGAGAAGAAGAGCGCGCCGCCAGGCTCGAGCGGCACGACCTCCGCGCCCGCCGCCCGGCCCGCCTGATCGACCAGCTGGCAGTCGCGCACGTGGTAGTGGGGCGCGGGCCCCGCCCGGTGCGAGCCAGGCGCGATCTGCATGCAGCCGTTCTCCACGGTCGCCCGGTCGAGGGCGATCCACACGCCCAGCACGCCCTCGAGCGGCGTCCAGTCGAAGTAGGCGTTGTCCTGGTGCCACGGCTTCTCGGCGCCCCGGTGCGGCGGCTTCATGAGCGCCATGTCCTGGATCAGCCGGGCACCCGGTCCGATGAGCTGGTCCAGGATCGCCATCAGCCGGGGCGCGCGCACCATGGCCCCGAGCGTCGGGCTCGCTCCCGCGAACTTCCACAGCTTTCTCACCCGGAGCGCGGCGTCGATCCCCGTCGCCCCCTCCGCGTCCTGCTGGTAGTACGGCTCGTCCTGGACTCCCACCCCGTCCGGGCGGCGGCGCGAGAGGTCGTCGAGCGCCTCCGCACACGCGGCCACCTCGGCGGGCGTGAGGAGGCCCTCCATCGCGAGATACCCGTCGTCCCGGAAGCGCGCGAGGTCGGCCGCCTCGAGACGCTCGCGACAGGCCGGTAGGACTGTCGCCCGCGCCGTCGCGTCGGTGCGATAGAGCGTCCGCCGGATGCGCTCGGCCTCCTCGGTCGAGGCGACGTACTCGGTGAGCCCGTCGTAGACCTTCACGCCGCGCCTCCGTCCGGTCCAAAGCGCGCCCGGACGGCGGCGAAGGCCGCGTCCGTCCGGTCGAGCGTGAAGTCCACGTCGGCGTCCGTGTGCGCCGCCGACAGGAACCAGTTGTGCCAGGGGTGGAGCCACACCCCGAGCCGGGCGGCCTCGCCCGTGAAGACGTTCGCGCGGTCGAAGGTCCCCGCCGCCACGTCGGCGGTGAAGGTCAGGAACGGCAGCTGGACCGGGCCGCTCTGGGTGATCCGGAGGCCGTGGGCTCTGGCCTGGCGGCCCAGGCCCTCCCGCAGGCGCGTCCCCGCGCGAGCCATTCGCTCGAGGCCCCGCTCCGTCTCGAGCGCCTCGATCGTCGCGAGCGCGGCCGCCATCGGCACGGCGGCGAACCAGAACGAGCCCGTGACGAACACCTCCTGCGCGGCGTCCCGCAGGGAATCCCGGCCGAGCACCGCCGCGAGCGGATAGCCGTTCGCGATCGCCTTGCTGTACGCGGAGAGGTCCGGCCGGACGCCGAACGGCTCCCAGCTCCCGCCGAGGTGGAGACGGAAGCCCGCGCGCACGTCGTCGAGGGCGAGCACCGCCCCGCGACGGTCGCAGAGGGCGCGGATCCCGCGCGCGAACGCCGGATCGCACTCCTCCTGGTCGAACCGCGCGTCGTGCCGGAACGCGGAGACCAGGACGCCCGCCAGGTCGGCCCCGGCCTGATCGGCGGCGGCCTCGACGCTGGCCAGGTCGTTGTAGACGAACGGGATGAGGTGCGCGCGATCCTCCGCCGTGGTCCCGGCCGGTCTCGGCGTGCACCAGGGCGCCGACCCGTGATACGCGCCGCGCGCCACCAGGATCTTCCGGCGTCCCGTCGCCGCGCGCGCGATCGACAGCGCCAGCGTCGTGGCATCGGTGCCGTTCTTCGCGAACATCGCCCAGTCGGCGTGCGGCACCAGGTCGACCAGGCGCTCCGCCAGCTCGACCATCCGCGGCGACGGGCCGTTCTGACAGTCCGCGAGGGCGCGCTGACGCTCGACCGCCGCCTCGACGGCGGGATGGGCGTGGCCGAGGACGATCGGGCCGAAGCTGCACACGAAGTCCACGTACTCGCGCCCGTCGACGTCCCAGATGCGGCTCCCGCGCCCTCGCTCGAGGAACTGCGGGAACGGCGCGGGCCAGGTCGCCGCGTTCTGATGGCCGTACATCCCGCCGGGGATCACCCGGCGCGCGCGGTCCCGGAGCGCCGCATCCCGGCCCGCGAGCGGCGCCGTCTCCGGGCGCCCGATGAGCGTTCCGCCGCCGGTCGCCGCCACCTGCCCGCCCGCATCGGCTGTCATGCCGCATCCTCCCCTTCGTCCCGGAGGGTCGCGCCCAGCCGGGCGAATCCCGCCTCCAGGTCCGCGATCAGATCCTCCACCGTCTCGAGCCCGACGTGAAGCCGTACCAGGAAGCCGCGCTCGCTCCACGGCCGCGCGGTGCGCTCGGGACGCACCGGGACGATCAGGCTCTCGAAGCCGCCGAAGCTCGCGCCGATCTTGAAGAGCCCGAGCCCGTCGACCATCGCGGCCACGGCCTTGTCCGAGCGCGTCCGGAGGAGCACGCCGAAGAGGCTCGACGAGCCGCGGAAGTCTCGCTTCCAGATCGCGTGGCCCGGGTCCCCGGGCAGCGCCGGATGGAGCACGCGCGCGACCTCGGGCCGGCGCGTGAGCCACTCCGCGACCCGGAGGGCCGAGGCCTCGTGATGCCGGAGCCGCACGGCCAGGGTCCGGAGTCCGCGGAGCGCCTCGTAGCAGACGTCGGGCGCCGGGCAGTCCCCAAAAGTCGCCGCGCCGTCGCGAACGGTGCGGTAGAGCTCCTCGGTCCGTGTCGTAACCGCGCCCAGCAGGAGGTCCGAGTGGCCGGCGACGAACTTGGTCAGCGCCTGGACCTCGACGTCGACGCCGTGCTCGAACGCCCGGAAGTTGAGCGGCGTTGCCCAGGTGTTGTCCAGGATCACGACGGCGCCGCGCGCGCGGCCCGCGGCCGCGATCGCCGGGACGTCCTGAATCTCGAAGGTCTGGGACCCCGGTGACTCGAGGTAGACGACCCGCGTGGACGGGCGGATGAGATCGGCGATGCCCGCGCCGATGCGCGGGTCGTAGAAGGTCACGTCCACGCCGTAGCGCGCGAGGATTTCGCTGCAGAAAGCCCGCGTGGGCTGGTAAACGGTGTCCGCGATCAGCAGGTGGTCGTCTCGCCGGAGGAACGCGGTCAGCGCCTGGGTCACGGCCGAGAGCCCGGAGGAGAGCAGCAGCGTGCGGGCGCCGCCGGAGAGCTCCGCCACGGCCTCGGCGAGGGCGATCGTCGTCGGCGTGCCGTGGATGCCGTAGGCGAAGCTCGTGTAGCGGCGCTCGAAGCGCCCCTCGTAGGCGGCCATGGTCGGGTAGAGGATCGTCGAGGCGCGGTAGAGGGGCGGATTGACGATCCCCTCCTGCCGCTCGGGATCCCGGCCGGCGTGCACCAGCCGCGTCTCCCTGTCCATGTTCCCTCCTCGCAGCGCGCCCGGCGGCGCGCCGGACGGACTCATTCTACCTGGTGCGTCGGGTGTTTCCATGTCGGGAGAGGCCTCTCATTCGAGCGTCAGCCCGCCGTCGACGACGATGGTGGCGCCGGTGACGTACGCCGCGGCGTCGCTCGCGAGGTAGACCGCCGCCCCCGCGATGTCCTCGGGCCGGCCGATGCGGTCCATGGGGATGAGGCCGAGCTTCGCCTGACGGTTCTCGGGATGGGCGAGAAAGCCCCGGTTCAGGTCGGTCTCGATGGTCCCCGGCGCGATCAGGTTCACGGTGACGCCGGCCGGGGCGAGCTCGAGGGCCATCGCCTTCGCGAGCTGCATGACCCCGCCCTTCGTCGCCACGTAGTGAGCGATGCCGCGATTCACCGTGACCTGGTTCACCGAGCTCACCATGATGATCCGGCCTCCGGTCTTCCGCGCGACCATGTGGCGGGCGGCCTCCTGGCCGACGGCAAAGTATCCGCGGAGGTTGACCGCGTGCACCCGGTCCCACTCGGCGTCCGTGAGGTCGAGGAACGGGATCCGCGACAGGACCGCGGCGCAGCACACCACGACGTCGAGGCCGCCCAGCTCATCGATCGCGCCCCGAACGAGCGCCCGCGCCTGGGCGGGCTCCCCGAGGTCGGCCGGCAGCGCGGCGGCGCGGCGGCCCGATGCGCGCAGGCGCTCGACGAGCTCCCCCGCGACGCCTCCGTCTCCGTAGTAGTGGACCGCGACGTCAGCGCCCTCCCTACCCAGGGCCTCGGCGATCGCCCGCCCGATTCCGCGCGATCCCGCGCCGGTCACCAGAGCCCGCTTCCCCTCGAGCGACATCCCGCCTCCGTCGTGAAATGGCGCGCCGGCGACCGCTCGGTGCGCGCGGCTCGAATCGTGGCAGGAGACGGAAGCCCCGTCAACGCGGCCCGCTTCGTGCTCCATCCGGCCCGCCACGGTACACTTCCCACCGTGGACGAGCGTCCGCGCCGCTCCCGCCGGGCTCCAGAACGCCGGCGAGAGGCCGCTCCAGGCCACGGCTCCAGTCGCACGCGCGTGGCCGACGGCGAGCGACATCCCGCGGCCGGCCGTCGAGAGCAGCGGCTGGCCAACGCCCGCGCGTCCCGCGGCCGGCGGATGAGGCGGGCGCGTGCCTTGCCAGCGCCGCGGGCCTCGTCTACGGTGATGGATGCCCGGATTCGTAGCCCGAGAGGAACGGAATCGATGAACCGCGGGCCCCGCCGGCTGGTCCTTCCCCTCGCCCTCATGGCACTGGCCATCCTGACCGATCCCGCCCGGTCGGAGATTCGCCTGCCACCGGGCTTCGCGAAGGAGGTCTACGTCACCGGCCAGGGCTTCGCCACCGGGCGAGGGTCCCGGGGCATCCCTGCCACGTCGACGCTGGTCTTCGACCATGCGGGGAGCCTCTTCCTCGCGCGCACCGGCGCTCGCTACCAGAACGCGGAGACGGACGACCTCACGCCCGTGTACCGCGTGCCGCCAGGCGGGGGGCGCCTCACGCCGGACACCGAGGCCCGCTTCCTCTACGGGCCGCCCCTGCGCAACGTCCAGGCGACCGCGGTCCGCGGCGGCCTCGAGCTGTTCGTGACGACCTTCGACCGGGACCGGCGGCTCGGCGTTCTCTACCGGCTGGTCGACGGGCGCGCCGAGCTCTACGCGGGCGGCACTCCGCCCCGGAACGTCGCGCCCCTGCTCCGCCAGCCGGAGGGGACGGCGGTCGACTCGGCCGGACGCCTCTACGTCGCCGATCGGGAATCCGGCGCCGTGGTCCTCCTCGATCCGTCGGGCCGCGTGCTCGATCCGCGCTACGTCGCGGTGCAGCGGCCCCGGGTGCTGGCGATGGATGCCAGCGACACGCTCTGGATCGGCGCGGACGGCAACGCGGAGGCGCCCTGGCAGCAAGGGCCGGGTGAGATCTGGCGCGTCCCACGCGATGGCACGCCGGCGCTCCTCCTGCGCGGGCCGATGCCGGCCGCGATCGCGGCGAGCCCGGGCGGCCACCTCCTCGTGGCCGACCGCCAGGGAAGCGAGCTCTTCGCCCTCACGCCGGATGGCCAGCGCATCCCGTTCGTCAGCTACACGCAGGGAGACGCGCCCCGCGGGCTCGCGTTCGCCCCGGACACGCCGGCCACGCGGCGCGCGGGCGTCGCCGGGGACCTGTTCGTGGCGACGATCAACCAGGGCGCCTGGACGGTCAACGAGGTCGTGCGGATCTCCGGGCCCTTCGACGAGCTGATCCGCCAGCGAGCCACCGCGTCGCCCTGACGGGCTTCGCCCGGACGGCAGCTCCGCCCGCGTCCACCGCCGGGGCGTAGTGTTTGCTTGGGTCGCACCCGACGCTCTGCTAGCATCACGCCAGATCGCTCGACCGATGGGCCGGCTGGCCGACGGCCAGGCAGGAGGGCCGCGTGGGGCGACGGGTTAGCGGAAGGGTCGGGCTCCTCGTCGGCGCGACGCTCGCGCTGGCGCCGGGCTGCGCAGCGCAGCCCAAGCTGCCGGCGCGCTCGGAGGTGCTCCGAGGCGTTCTCCCCTCCGCGGTGCAGCTCCTGT
This sequence comes from uncultured Candidatus Rokubacteria bacterium, assembly GCA_963765195.1. Classification (GTDB taxonomy): domain Bacteria; phylum Methylomirabilota; class Methylomirabilia; order Rokubacteriales; family DASRDR01; genus DASRDR01. The sequence continues at coordinate 20,892 of CAVXVV010000058.1, read as the reverse complement.
CGGAGCGCGCCGGCGGGGGCGGCCACCGAGCGGCCTCGGGTGTCGTGGTGGCGTCCGACCCCATCCGGCGACTCACCTGGGTCCTGACCGCGGGCCACTTCGTCGCGTCGCCGGCTCCCGAGACCATCTACGTCCGCACGACGGGAACGCGCGATCGATACCGCGCCACGCTCGTGCGGGCGGACCGCGATCCCGATCTGGCCCTCGTCCTGGTCGAGAACCTGGTGCTGCCGCCCGTCAAGTCGCGCGAGGTCGCGCACCTCGGTGACGATGTCTGGGTCATCGCGTTTCCCCGCGGACGCCAGATGACCCTGGCCAGCGGCACGGTGAGCCAGGTCGGCCTCGGCAAGGACGCGGACCCGACCGAGGGCCCGGTCCAGCAGATCGACACCTCGGTGAGCTACGGCGCGAGCGGCGCGGGCGTCTTCGACGCCGAGACGGGAGAGCTGATCGGCGTGGTCGAGGGCTACCGGACAGCGCAGATCGCGACCCGGGACGCGCCCGACCGCGTGATGGAGATTCCCGTGCCGGGTGAGACGATCGTCATCTCCGTCCAGGCCGTCCGGCGCTTCCTGTCGGGGTCCGAGCTCGGGGCTTTCCTCCCGCGGTAGCAGCCGGGCACGCTATCGCCGCGTGCCCGGCTGCCCCGCCGGCCGTTACTCGGAGACCTGGATCTCCGTGACGATCTTCTTCCCGTCCTTCTCCTCGTAGGAAGCCTTGACGGTCGCGCCCTCCTTCAGGGCATCGGTGGAGACCGCCTCCGCCAGCCACAGCTGGGTGCCGTCCTCGAGGACGATGCTGCGATCCCCGGCGTCGACCTTCTGGATCTTGCCCGAAACCTCCTCGGCCCAGAGGGGGGTCGTCATCGCCAGCACGAGAGCAAGGATTGCGAGCTTCCTGAGCATGGAGACCTCCTGCGGCGGCGCCCGCGGGCGCGCCTGCTCGGCTGCGTTCGGTCTTGGCGCGCGACGGCATCCGGCGGTCAGGCCGGCGCACGGGCGCGCGAGGGTCAGCTGAGCGGGCTCAGGAGAGCGGCGGCGCGCGGGAGTGGAGGCTGCTGAGGAAGAACCGCGCGACCAGCGAGGGCTCCGACATCGAGATCCGGCCAGTCGGGCTCCCCAGGACGTCGGACCGCACGTGACCGACGTTGCTGGCTCCCGAGTACGAGGCGCGGATCGTCTGCAGGACGTCGTCGAGTCCGTTCCCGTCGAAGACGCCGGAGGTCCACGGAAGCGGAGCCGGGTGCGCATGGGCCAGCGCTCGCAGCGCGAGGAAGATGAGAACGGGGAGCAGGTGGGCGAATCGTGTGCGTCTGGTCACGATCGACTCCACCATTCACACTGGACCGCGCCTCGGGGCAAGTCAAGCGCAAGGCGGAGATGGCAGAAAAAAACCCCGGCGAGCATCACTCGCCGGGGTTTTCCCCTCGGTGCGCGCGAGACGCGGATCTGAGCGGCTGCTAGTGGGCGGCGGCGACTCCTGCGGGACACGCCACGCCAGTGCCGCCGATCCCGCAGTACCCGCCGGGATTCTTGGCGAGGTACTGCTGGTGGTAGCCCTCGGCGTAGTAGAAGGGTGGCGCGGGCCGGATCTCGGTCGTGACCGGGCCGTAGCCCGCGCGCGCCAGCGCGGACTGGTAGGCGTCGCGCGACGCGACCGCGGCCGCGGCCTGCGCGTCGCCGTACGTGTAGATGGTCGAGCGGTACTGCGTGCCGCTGTCGTTCCCCTGCCGCATGCCCTGCGTGGGATCGTGGGCCTCCCAGAAGACGCGGAGCAAGGAGTCGTAGGACACCACCTTGGGATCGAACACGACCAGCACCACCTCGGCGTGGCCGGTCATCCCCGAGCACACCTCGTCGTAGGTCGGGTTCGGAGTGGCGCCGCCCGCGTAGCCGACCGCCGTCGTATGGACGCCCTCGGTCTGCCAGAACTTCCGCTCGGCCCCCCAGAAACAGCCCATGCCGAACACCGCCTGCTCGAGGCCTTCGGGGAACGGCGGCTTGATCGAGCGGCGCGTCACGAAGTGCCGGTCCGGCACCGCGAGCGGCTCCGCCCGGCCGGGGAGGGCCTCCTCGGCGGTGGGGATGCCAGCCTTCTTCCTGAATGAGAAGAGCGCCATCGGGACCTCCTCGGGCCGGGGAATCGCCCCGGCAGGTTCACTCTACACTTAGACGGTCGGTCGGGGCAGATCGGAGCGGTCGCTGCCTCAGCCGGCCGCTGGCCCGCTCAAAAGGGCGCCCCGGCCAGCGGCAGCGGTCGAAACTCGTGCTCCACCCCCGCTCCCGTGAGGCGCACGACGCGGATTCCCGAGGGATCGTCCCCCAAAGGGTAGCCGACGGAGCTCGTCAGGACCTCCACCATGTCCCCGTCCCGCGCCTCGTGGTTCCGGTGCCAGTGGCCGCAGAACGTCGCCTGGACGCCGTGGCGGCGGAACAGCTCGATCACGGGCATCCGCCGGGCGCGCGGCACGGTCCAGTAGCCCGGCTGGACGACCGGGCGGGCTGGGGGCCCACGGGTAGTCCTCGTCCGGCTCCTCGGGATCGACCATGAAGAGCGGCTGGTGCGTGAACGCGACGATGTGGGAGGCGTCGGCGCGGGTCGCGTCCCGGAGCGTCTCCTCGAGCCATGCCATCTGGCGGTCGAAATCCTCCGGAGCCCGCTCCGGGTGCTGGAGGAGACACGCGTTCAGGACGACAAAGTGCGCGGCGTCCTCGCGGAAGGCGTAGTAGTCGGGGCCGAAGTCGGCCCGGTAGCGCGCCAGGCTCGCGGGATCGGGCACCTCGTTGTCAGGGCAGGCGTCGTGGTTACCCGCCACGTAGCGGAGCGGGACGCCTTGCGGCAGCGCGGCGGCGATCCGCTTCACCTCGGCCACCTGGGCGAGATCGCCGGCAGCGTTCACCATGTCGCCGCACACGATCACGAACCGGGGCCGCGCGGCGCCCGCCATCGCGACCGCCGCCTCGAAGCGGCGCGTCTCCTCCCGGAAGTGCGTCACCTTCGCCGCCGCGCGCACGTTGAGGCCGTGACGCCGGTAGCTGGCGAGGTCTTCCGGCGGGCGGCCGGAGAAGTGAGCGAACTGGCCGAACTGCGGGTCGGCCATCTGCACGAAGGTGAGCGGCGTCGCCACGATCGAGGGGACTAGACCATCGCGCGCGCGGCGCCGTCAAGTGGCGCCGCCGCTCCCTCTCGTCTCCGCCACGCACCTCGGGAGCACGCGAGCGCCGGTCGCCTCGCGGCGCGTTTTGACACCCCGCTCCCCTCGTGATATCTGCTCTCGGGAACGCTGGCGCCCCCACCCATCGACCGAGAAGGAGCTCGCCCGTGCACGTGAAGGATGTCTCGGCTCGCCTCTACCGCATGCCTCCCTCCATCCGCATCCAGGACTCGATCCAGCGGGTGAACCACTGGGAGTGGATCGTCACCACCGTCACCACTGATTCTGGGCTGACGGGCACCGGCTTCGCCTACACCGGGGGCCTCGGCGGCACCGCGATCCGCGAGCTGGTCGACACCTATCTGGCCCCGCTCGTCCGCGGCCAGGATCCGCGCGACGTGGAGCGCGTGTGGACCCGCTGCTGGTGGGAGCTCCACTCGCTCGGCTCCGGAGGGCTCACGCGCTACGCGATCGCCACCGTCGACGTCGCGCTGTGGGACATCCTCGCCAAGCAGGCGGGCCTCCCCCTCTACCGGCTCCTCGGCGGGGCCCGCGACCGGATCCGCGCGTACGGCAGCGGCATCAACATGCACCTCGACGGGGAGCCCCTCCTCGACCAGATGCGCGGCTTCCTCGACCGCGGCTACCGCGCCGTGAAGATGAAGGTCGGCCGGGACAACCCGGAAGAGGACGTGGAGCGCGTGGGCTCGGTCCGGCGGCTGGTGGGCCCCGAGGTCCTGCTGATGCTGGACGCCAACCAGAAGTGGACGTCGGGGGAAGCGATCCGGCGGGCGCGGATGCTGACGCCGTTCGCGCCGTTCTGGCTCGAGGAGCCGGTGCTGGCCGACGACCGCGTCGCGCACTGCCGGGTCCGCGAGGGCGCTGGCATTCCCCTGGCGGCCGGCGAGTCGATGTACACGCGCTACGAGTTCGCCGACTTCCTGCGGAGCGGGGCCCTCGACGTGGTCCAGGCGGACATCGTGCGGGTCGGCGGCTTCACCGAGTGGCTCAAGATCGCCAAGCTCGCCGAGAGCTTCAACCTGCCGGTGGCGCCCCACTTCGTCATGGAGCTCTCGATCCACGCGCTGTGCGCCGTGCCGAACGGGCTGATCCTCGAGGACCTCCAGGGCGGATCCTTCACCGACCTCGGGCTCCTCGCGGAGCCGATCCGGGTCGAGCGCGGCGAGATGGCGCCGCCCGCCCGGCCCGGCCACGGCATCGTCCTCGACGAGGCGGCGCTGCGCCGCTGGGAGGTCACCGGGAGGCCGACCGACGTGGGGCCGACGCGCAGCTGAGAATCGGCGTGAAGCCGAGACGAGGCTCGCCGGCTCCCCCGCGACCCCGTGTCAAGACGCGCGAGCGTCGGCGGCCGGAAAGGCAGGAGCATCATGCCAAAGGTCCGAGCGAACAACATCACGATCAACTATGAGCAGCAGGGAAGCGGCGAGCCCCTGGTCCTCCTCCCCTACCTCGGGGCCGACCATGCCTGCTACGCGTTTCAACTGGAGGAATACGCGAGGCGCTTCACCTGCATCAGCGTCGATCTCCGCGGCGCCGGGAATCGGACAAGCCCGACGGTGTCTATTCGACCGAGCAGTTCGCCGACGACGTCGCCGCGCTCATGCAGGCCATCGGTGTCCGACGAGCTCACGTCGCGGGCCTGTCCCTGGGCAGCGCGACCGGAATGTGGCTCGCCGCCAAGTATCCGGATCGGGTGAGGTCGCTCTCACTGCACAGCAGCTGGGCGCGCACCGACGCGTATCTCAAAACCGTCGTTCAGGGATGGCAGGTGATGGCCAGGGCGCTGGGCAGCGTTTCCGAGACGAAAATCCAGGGCATCTTCCCCTGGTGCTTCACGCCGGAGCTCTACGCCGAGAAGCCGGACTACATCAAGAGTCTCGGCGACTTCGTGCGGGGCAGGCCGGAGCAGCCGGTGGACGCGTTCATCCGGCAGTCGAACGCGGTGATCGCGCACGATGCCGACGGCCAGCTTGGCCGGATCAGTGCGCCGACCCAGATCACGTTCGGCCGTCACGATCAGGTGACGTCAACGCGCTTCGCCGATCGCCTGAAGAGCGGGATCAAGCAGTCGGAGATGGCGATCTTCGAGACGTCCTCGCACGCGCCGATCTACGAGCAGGTCGCTGACTTCAACCAGAGGACACTCGCGTTCCTGGCCAAGCACTAGGACGCTTCCGGTGCACCTCGGAGCGTCGTCGTCCCATCCCCCAAGCTCGCCGAGGCTTCAACCTGCCGGTGGCGCCCCACTTCGTCATGGAGCTCTCGATCCACGCGCTGTGCGCCGTGCCGGGGCTGATCCTCGAGGACCTCCAGGGCGGAGCCGTCGCGTGTCTACGTCTTAGCAATCGCCGCTCCGGCTCCTAGGTGTGGATTCGATTCGCCCAACGCCACAGCAACCGTGAACGGTGGAGCCGTCGGCGATGGTCCTCCCGTCTGAGTCCGCAGGGCCGACCTCGCCCTTTGGAACGCGGACCCGTGGCCGCCTTCGGATTCGCCTCAGCGCTCTGGCAGCCCGGCCCTGCGTGCTCCCTCGACGATCCGCTGGTATTCCCTGCGAAACACCGGGCTGTCGGAGGCTTCTGACCCTTCCTGCTCCAATCTTTGCACCGTGTATCCGGGTCTCAGCTTCAGGAGCTCCGCCACCGCAGCCGCCGCCTCGGCTTTCTGCCCGCGCCACGCGTACGCGGAGGCGAGATCGACGTACGCGAAGAAGAAGGTCTTACCCGTGGCAATCGACTTGTTACACCATTCGATCGTCGAGGCGTCTCGCTCCAGATGCGTGTTCGCGTGGCAGCGGACGAAGTACCAGACATACAACTCAGGATCCCGCGGGCTCAGACGTATGGCATGCTCGACGGGCGCCAACGCCTCCCTTGCGCGACCGACCAAGATCAAGTTCCGGGCCCGTCCCACGTATGCGACCGCATGGTTGCGATCCAGGGCAATGGCTCGATCGTACGTCGCCAGGGCCGCATCGAAGCGATTGGCCAACCCGAGAACCTCGGCCTTCACGGAATAGGCAGGGGCGTAGTTGGGCGCGGCCGAAATGGCGCGCGTGGCCGCTTCGTCGGCACGGGCCAGTACCTGGACAGGGTCGGGATCCCAGCGGTTGCGGTAGATGAGAGTGAGCGCCTGGGCGAGCCCGACTCGAGCCTGACCGTTGGCGGGATCGATTCGAAGAGCATCCTCGAACAACGCGACGGACCTCTGCACGTCGTCCTTGTTCGTCGGCCCTCCATTCAAGACGGACCAGCCACGCATCGCGAGGTCCACCGCATCCGGGTTGGCGCGCTGCGCCCGACGTCCCTCGACATTGACGAGCTCGACACTGAGCGTCCGTGCCAGGCGGTTCGCAATGCCGAAGTTGTCCTGGAGGTTCGCCAGAGCGCTCCGATCCACGTCCACCTGTTCGGCCCACAGATGCGCGCCGGTGCCCGCGTCGATGAGCTGCGCGTCGACGCGGACGGCGCTCCCCATCCGGCGCACGCTGCCCTCCAGCACGTACCGGACACCCAGCTCACGGCCAACTTGGCGGGCATCAACAGCCTTGTCCTTGAATGTGAACGCCGTATTCCTGGAGATGACAAAGCTGCCAGCAATTCGCGATAGATCGCTTGTCAGATCCTCCGTGATGCCGTCGGCGAAATAGTCCTCGCTCGGATTGCCACTCAGGTTCCTGAAGGGCAGCACGACGACTGAGAGACGGGGCGCCTCCGGGCTGTCTGCCGGGGGACCCCGGAACAGGCGCGAGCCCATCCACCAAGCTCCTGCCGCCCCCCCGAGAATCAGGAACGCCGCCAAGCCCCCCGCGATCCAGCGCCAGCGGCCCATCGTGGCGGAGCGCCCGTGGAGCGTGGCCACGGCCTCGGTGGGCGCTCCCGGAACGTGGACCCGATACATTCGCACGGGTTGCTCGATGTTCTTGACTTGGCGCTCGCCCAGATCGTCGAAGGTCAAAGGCAGCTTGCCGCGGATCTGATCGTAGACGGTACTGGACACGAGGACGCCGCCCGGCTCCGCCAGCGCTTCCAGCCGGGCCGCGATGTTGATGCCGTCACCGTAGATCCGGCTCTCGTCGTGGATCACATCGCCCAGATTGATACCCATGCGAAACCGCATGCGGCGACTCTCGGGCCCCCCCTCGTTACGCTCGGCCATCACGGTCTGGATCTCGACCGCGCACTCGGTGGCGCCGATCACGCTGGGAAACTCGGCCATGATGCCGTCGCCCGCGGTGTCGATGATCCGCCCACCATGTCGACCGATCAGCGGCAGGATCACACTCTGATGGGCTTTGAGGTCCCGCACGGTGGCCGCCTCATCTGCGTGCATGAGCCGGCTGTAACCGGCGATATCGGCGGCAAGAATGGCCGCGAGCCGACGCCGAATCGGGGGCTCTTCGTCCATGACGTGTTCTCTGCGCTCGCCCCGGCGAGGCGATCGTAGTGTCGCATACCGCCCTGCGGATCGCGAGGAGGGCGGCTAGAGTCGCGGACGATCGCCGAACCCCGGCGCTGCGGGCGCCCGGAACGGGCACCCGCACCCCGGGGTCATGTTCCGCCCTTTCGGTTTCGGGGATCCAGCGCGCTCGCGCGCCACGAGGCCGCCGGGCGCCCCTCGTCGCTCTCGCCGCGTGGCCGCGCCGGGCGGTGTCTACGACGCCGGCGGGATGTTCGCGTTGGCGCGGAAGAGGTTCGTCGGGTCGTAGACCTTCTTGAGCTCGCGCAGCCGCCGGTAGTTCTCTCCGTACGACGCGCGCACCTTTTCCGGCCGATCGTCCTCCGCGAGATGGTTGACGTACCCGCTGTCCTCGACGTGTGGCTCGAGCCGGCCCCACAGCGCTCGTACCCAGCCGACGTGCTTGGCGGACTCCGCTCCGTCGGTCCACTGCCCGATGACGTCGAGATCCCATACGGGTCGCCGGGCCGAGAATGCGGTCTCGTCGGGTCGGACGCGCGTCGCCGCGCCGTGCATGTAGAAGAGGACCAGGGCGCTGAGCGGTGAGGTGAAACTCGAGGCCCCGTCCACGAGACCGCCGATGAGCTCGTCGCTCAGGCGCTCGGTGAAGGCCGAGCGCCAGTACCGATGGAGGCCGTGCCTCGCGTTCGGCTCGTCCAGGAGCGTCTGGCGCACGCCATAGAGCATGGGTCCGACGAGGTCGGCGACCGGCCGTCCGAAGCGTCGCGCCGGAGCGAGGACCTTCTCCCCGTCCGCGATCGGCCCGTTGTAGCCGAGAATCAGCGCCGCCACCGGCTGCCCCTCGGGCGAGGTCAGGAGCCCGGCATAGGCCTCCGCCTCATCCGGCAACCCGGCGCAGAAGTCCCGGTAGAAGCGAAGAAGGTCCCGGGCCTGGTCCAGCGGGTGGATCACCAGTCCCCCGAGCACGGTCGTCACCGGATGCAGCCGGTACTCGAACGACGTGACGACGCCGAAGTTGCCTCCACCGCCCCGCAGGGCCCAGAAGAGATCCTTGTCGCCGGTCGCGCTGGCCGTGCGGAACCGTCCGTCGGCGGTCACCACGTCGGCCGTGATCAGGTTGTCGACGGTGAGCCCGTGCTTGCCCATCAGCCATCCCAGGCCGCCGCCGAGCGTCAGCCCGGCGATGCCGGTGTTGGAGACGGTGCCGCCGGTCGTCGCGAGCCCGAACGCCTGGGTCTCGTGATCGAGGTCGCGCCAGAGCGCGCCGCCCTGCGCCTGCACCGTGCGGGCGTCCGGGTTCACGCGAATACCCTTCATCGGCGACAGGTCGATGACCAGACCGCCGTCGTTGGTGCCGTACCCCGGCGCGCTGTGCCCGCCGCCTCGCACGGAGACGCGGAGGGCGTGAGTGCGCGCGAAGTCGACGGCCCGCTGCACGTCGGCGACGCCCGCGCACCGCGCGATGAGCGCCGGTCGGCGGTCGATGTTGCCATTCCACACCCGGCGCGTGGTCTCGTAGGCGTCGTCGTGGCTCGTGATCAGGTCACCGCGCAATCCCTTGCGCAGGCCGTCGACCATCTCGTCAGTGATGGAGATGCGCGCCCCGTCCTGGGTCATCGCTCCTATCGCAGCCATGTGCTACCCCCCTCTCTGGCGCATCCCGGACCCGCCGGTCGCAGCGCCCCTGACCGGCAAGGTAGCGCCGACTCGGGCGCCTGCAAGGGGGACAATTCCTGACAGGCCGGGAGCCGGCGTCGGGTGTCGATCAGGCCGCGCGGCGTCAGTGCGCCGTGACGTCGGACCTCAGCGCCGAGAGGAGGCGGTCGATGAAGCCTCCGAAGGCGCCGTTGCTCATGACGAGGATGACGTCGCCGGGCCGGGCGCCGTCGACGACGACGCGCACCAGGCGGTCGACGTCGGCGTCGGCGCGCGCGTCGACCCCTCGAGCCCGGAGGTCGGCGACCACCCGCTCCGCGTCCAGCCGCTCGTCGGCGGGCACCATGTCGTGGGGCTCCGGCACCTTCAGGGCGACCAGGTCGGCCGCCGAGAGCGCCTCCACATACTCCGCCTGGTGCACGCGCCGGCGGCTCGTGTTCGACCGGGGCTCGAACGCCGCCCACAGCCGCCGCCCCGGGAACCGGGCCCGGATGGCGTCGATCGTCGCCCGGACGGCCGTCGGGTGGTGGGCGAAGTCGTCGATGACGACCACCCCGCCCGCCTCGCCGCGCACCTCCTGCCGCCGCCGCACGCCGGCGAACGTGGCGAGGCCGGCCGCGATCTCGTGGAACTCGAGCCCCACCGCGCGCGTCGCCGCCACCACGCCCAGCGCGTTCTCGACGTTGTGGGCGCCGCCGCCGGGCAGCGTCGCGGCCCCGAGCGGCCGGCCGCGCTCGAGCACCGTGAACCGGACCCCGTCCGGACCGTGCGCCAGGTCGCGCGCGACATATTCCGCGCCGTCCGCCAGCCCGTAGGTCACCACGCGGGCGGGCGAGGTCCGCGCGATCCGGAGAGCGTTCGCATACGCCGCGCTCACCGCGAGGCAGCCGTCCGGCGGCAGGAGGCGCACGAAGCGTTCGAACGCCGCCTCGTAGTGGGCGAGGTCGCGGAAGATGTCCGCGTGGTCGAACTCGATGCTGGTCAGGATGGCGGTGCGCGGCCGGTAGTGGAGGAACTTCGGCCCCTTGTCGAAGTAGGCCGTGTCGTACTCATCGCCCTCCACGACGAAGTGCGGACCCGCGCCGAGACGGTAGTTGGCGTCGTAGTTCCGCGTGACGCCCCCGACCAGGAACGACGGATCGCGACCCGCGGCGGCGAGCACGTGGCCGAGAAGCGCCGTGGTCGTGGTCTTCCCGTGCGTCCCCGTCACCACGACCGAGTGGCGGCTCCGGAGGAAGAAGGCCCCGAGCGCCGCCGGGAAGCTCATCTGCGGAAGGCGGCGCGCCCGCACTTCCGTCGCCTCGGGGTTCACCCGGCGGATGACATTCCCGATGACCACGAGGTCGGGCTTCACGAGGTCCAGATTCGCGGGGTCGTACGGCGTGAACACCGGAATCGACCAGGCCCGGAGCATGTCGCTCATGGGCGGGTAGACGTTCTGGTCGCTCCCCGTGACCTCGTGACCCGCCGCCTTCAGCATGCCGGCGAAGGCGCCCATCCCGGTCCCCGCGACGCCGACCAGGTGGATCCGGCGGACGGTGACGGGATCGACATCGTCCAGAACGAGACCGTCGTCCGCCGTGGTCACGAGACGAGCGTACCACTCAGCGGATCAGATCCGCGAGTTCCGGGACCACCCACTGGGGCGGCTCGCCCCGCTGGACGCGCGCGATGTTGGCGTATGCGTTCCCGAACCGTCGAGGCCAGCTCTGCCAGGTCGGGCCCGCCATGTGCGGCGTCAGGAGAGTGTTGGGCGTCGAGAGCAGCGGGTGATCCGACGGCGGCGGCTCGGCCGAGAGAACGTCGAGCCCCGCGCCCCCGAGCCGTCCCTCGTGGAGCGCCCTCGCGAGAGCCGATTCGTCCACGAGCTCCCCGCGCGACGTGTTGACAACGACCGCGGTCGGCTTCATCCGCGCGAGCGCGGGCCCGTCGATCAGATGGCGCGTCGCGGCAGAGAGGGGCACGTGCACGGTCAGAACGTCAACCCGGGCCAGAAGCTCGTCGAGCGGCGCGAAGGCCACCCCGAAGTCCCGCTCGCGCTCCGGGGTCAGGCGCACCGGATCGTAGTAGACGAGGGTCGCGCCCCACGCCCGGAGTCTCTGCGCGACCTCCTGGCCGATGCGTCCCATGCCGACGATCCCGATCGTCGAGCTCCACAGCTCGTAGAGGCGCTTGACCCCGGCGCTCCATCGGCCCGCCCGCACGCCGGCGTCGAGCTCGGTCAGGTGCCGGAGCGTCGCCATCATGAGCATGATGGTGTGCTCGGCGACCGCGATCGCGTTGGCGCCCCCGTTGACCGCCACCGGGATCCGCGCCGCGCGGGCCCCGGCCAGGTTGAACCGGTCGTAGCCGACGCTCAGGAGCTGGACGAGCCTGAGCCGATGGGCGCGGGCCAGGATCGCGTCGTCCAGGGGCCCGATGAAGCCCATGAGGTAGTCGGCCTCGGGCAAGGCGGCGGCAAGCCCCTCGGCCGAGACCAGCCGCAGCTCGAATCCCGGCGGCAAGAGCCGGCGTCCGATCGCGACGACGTCCGGCTCCAGGTTCCTGTTCGGCGGCAAGAGAATGACGGGATCGGACATTGCCCCTCCGGTGTCGGTTTGGCGCGTTGTAAGCGCGTGGATGGCTACAGTATCGTAGTCGGGTCGCGGCGATCAGCGCGGCCCGCCCACCGGCCGCGGCCGCTGGACGTCGCGGGCCACCGTGTGGCCGGCCACGGGCGGAAGGAGGCGCGCATGATCTCGAGGCACTGGCGGGGCGTGACCCGAGCGGCGGAGGCCGACAATTACGTCCGTCACCTCCAGGAAAACATCTTCCCCCAGTTCACACGCATAGCGGGCTTCGTGTCGGCGACGATCCTCCGGCGGCGAGTCGCGGCAGGCGTCGAGTTCTGCGTCGTCACCGTCTGGCAGTCGATGGAGGCGATCCGGCAGTTCTCGGGCGAGACGAGCGACGTGGCCGTGGTCCCGCAGGTGGTGCAGGCGATGATGGTCGACTACGACAAGACGGTCGCGCACTACGAGGTCGTGGAGACCTTCACACCGGGATAGCGGCTCACGAGGCCAGGGGTCCGGACGCCGCCCTACCCCTCGGACTCCCCTCCGCTCGCCTCCGCCTTCTGCACGAGCGCCTCCAGCGACTCGTACGGCTGGGCCCCGACGACGCCGAAGCGCCCTGCGACGAACGTCGGCACGCCCGTGATGCCGTACTCGCGCGACAGGGCCCAGTCCGCGTCGACCGCTTCCTTGAAGGTGCGCTTCTCCAGCACCTCCCGGGCCGCCTCGCGCGGAAGCCCGAGCTGCTCGACGATCTCGAGGAGCACCTCGGGCCGAGAGATGTCGCGCGCCTCGACGAAGTACGCGCGGAACAGGGCGTCGTGGATCGCCTCGCCGCCCGGCTGCGTGTCGGCCCACTTCCCGAGCTCCTGGGCCAGGCGGCTGTTGTACGTCATGGTGCGCTCGCCGTACGGCAGCCCCTCCGCGTCCATGCGCGCCTTCATCTGGGCATGCATCGACCGGAGGTCGAGACTGCGCCCCTTGAACAGGTCGGCCAGAGCCCGCCCCTCCGCCGGCGTCTCCGGGTGCAGCGGGAAATGCACCCACTCGACATTGACGCCGTGCTCCCTTCTCAGCCTCTCAACACGGACCGTGCTGAGGTAGCACCAGGGTCAGACGTAGTCGGAGAAGATCCGGACCGTCACTGGCTGGCTCACGCCGCCTCCCGTCCTCGATTGGACACTGCCGGACACACGCGAGATGCGCGTCTCAACCTAGCGATCATTCTACTCTCGGCGACGCGGGGCCGACCCTGGCACAATCGGTGGCGGCCATGGCCGTCCCTTCGGAGCCGCTGCGTGCGGTCGCCGACGCGGAGCAGACCGCGACCGCCCTTCATCGCTCAGGAGTCGCACGCGTTGAGGACGACGGCCGCTTGGTTCTTGTCGCGGACCAGTTCGACGAGCCTTCGCGGCTGGTTGCCAAGTCGAAACGAGAACAGGTAGGCCCTCATCGGCGACAGGGCTCCGCATCAAGGCGACGCGCCGGCGAAGACCTCGACCATCGCGTCGTGGAAGCGCGGGCGGAAGTCGCGAATCCGGACCTCGGCGCGGCCGTGCGGCCCCGCAACCCGGTTCGTGCAGAGTGCCACCACCAGTCGCCGGGCCAGGTCGATCCAGAGGCTCGTCCCGGTGAACCCGATGTGGCCGACGGCCCCCGGCGACACCATCCCCACCAGCCGGCCGGCCGAGCTGCCGCCGACCGGGTCGCCCGGAACGCGCGTGTGGAAGCCCAGACCGCACGTGCTCCCCGGGGTCCGGGTGTCGCGCCGGAGCGCCGCCCGCCAGTGGTCGGCCGCTGCGAGCCGACCGGCGCCCGCGAGATCGTCCAGGACCACCTGTCCGAACGCGGCGACGTCCGCGACGGTGCCGAACAGGCCCGCATGCCCGGCGACGCCATCCATGACCCAGGCGTTGTCATCGTCGACCTCGCCCGGCGTCGACGGATGCGGCGCGAAGGGCTCCCAGAGCCCCTCCTGCCCCGGGGCGGGGTCGCGCGGACGGGTGCGCCCCGTCGGAGCGAGCGCGAGACAGCCCGAAGACCCCGCGCCCCCTCCGGCTGACGGCGCCCACGCGTCCCGGGCGGACAGGCGATGGAAGCGCATGCCCAGCCCGAGGGGCCTTGCGACGCGCTCGACGACGAGGGCCTCGAGGGAGCGCTCTCCCGCCCGGCCCAGGGTCTCGCCGAGGACCACGAACCCCACGTCGCTGTAGTCGTAGCGCGTCCCCGGCGGTGCGGTCGGGGCGACGCTCAGGGCCCGCGTCACGGCTTCGGCTCGCGCGGCCGCGCGCACGCGCACGGGGCAATCGAGGTCGAGGAGCCCCGGCGTCGCCCGGAGGATCGGCGCGAACAGCGGGACGAACGCCGGCAGTCCCGCGCGATGGGCCAGAAGGTCGGCCACCGTGACTCCGGCGCGGCCGGCCGCCGTGTCCGGGAGGAAGCGTCCCACCGGCGTCTCGGGCTCGACCGCGCCATCGCGCCACAGCGCCAGGAACACGGCCGTCGTGGCCATGATCTTCGTCAGCGAGGCGAGATCGAAGACGGTGCGGAGCGTCGCCCCGCCGGCCGAGCCTTCGAACACGCGGCGACCGTCACGAAGGACCACTGCGGCCGCGCTCGGGAAGACGCCAGCCGCGACTCCCTCGTCGAGGAGCGCCTGTCCCCGGGCGCCGACGGTCACCCGACGCGCTTCTGCTTCCGGGCCAGGTAATCCACGAGGACGTACTCGCCCAGCCGGTCCGGCTGGACGAAGAACGCACGCCCCCGGTTGATCCGCGACATCTCGCTGACGAAGCGGACGAGCCCGGGACTGTCCTCGAGCATGAACGTGTTGATGGTGACGCCCTCGCGCGCGCAGCGCAGCACCTCGGCCTGGGTGAGCTGCCAGGTGCGGCGCGTGGTGGGGTAGTCGAAGTACGCCTCGCTCCCCTCGAGGTGCGCCGTGGGCTCGCCGTCCGTGATCATGAGGACCTGGCGGTTGCCACCGCGGTGACGGCCCAGCAGCTGTCGGGCGAGCTGGAGCGCGTGCTGCATGTTCGTGCCGTAGTGGCGGTCGGTGAGGACGACCGATGGCATGTCGTCGGGATCGAGCTCCCGCGCGTAGAGCGAGAACCCGATCACGTAGAGCGCGTCCTGCGGGTACTGGCCGCGGATGAGGGCGTAGAGCGCCAGCGCGACCTTCTTCGCCGCGGTCCAGCAGCCCCGGTAGATCATCGAGCGGCTCATGTCGAGGAGGAGCGCGGTCGCGCACCGCGTGGTGAGCTCCGTCCGGCGGACGGCGAAGTCGCCGGCTTCCAAGCGCACCGGCAGCCCCGGCCCTTGCCGGCGGATGGCGTTGCCGAACGTCTCGCGCAGGTCGAGCAGGAACGGATCGCCGAACTCGTACGCCTTGCTCTCGTCGGTCGGATCGCCGCCGGCGCCACGGGCGTCGACAGGGTGGCGGCCCGAGCGGTCGCGGCGGAGCTGACCCAGCACCTCGGCGAGCGCGCGCTGAGCGATCTTGCGAATGGCGTGCGGGGTGAGCGTCCACTCGCGTCCCCGCTGCTCGAGATAGCCCGCCGCCTCGAGCTTCTCGGCGAGCCGCTGGAGCGCCTCCGCCTCCTGGGCCGCCTGCTCTCCGAGCGCCTCTCGCACCGCGGCGGGATCGACCCGGTCGGCGCGCCCTGTCCGCTCGGCGTCCTGGAGATCCTCCTCCAGCCGATCGAGACCGTGGAGTTCCTGCATCAGCCGGAGGGCCTCCTGGAGCGAGAGCGGCGTCTCGCCCTGGGCCTGGTACCGGCGCGCTCGCTGCGCGAGCCCGAGCCGGTCGAGATGCTCGCCCAGCTCGTCAAGCGCCTCCTGCATGCCCGGCTCATCGAGCATCGCCTGCTGGAGCTCCTCCAGCTCGCGCCGCTGCTCTGGCGTGAGGCTCTCGAGGAGGGACTGCATCTGGGCGGACTGGCGAGCCAGCCGGTCGAGCAGCTGATCGAGGCTCTGGACGCCCGGGAACATCTGGCCCCAGCGATCCATGAATCCCTGGACATCCGGCCGGCCGCCCGCGGCCTGCTGCCGCAGGAGCCGATTGAGGTCGTCCAGCATCTGGCGGACCCCGTCCATCCCCTGGGCGCCCATCCCCTGGAGACCCTGCTTCAGCTGGCCGAACAGGCTCTGGTTCATCTCCTGGCGGAGCCGCAGCATCAGCTCCTGGAACTTCTGCCAGGCCTCGGGATCGACGAACTGGTAGTCCTGGAGGCCCCGCACGGCGCCGCCGAGGTCCTTCGGCAAGGCGTCCAGGGACGCGCGCCGCTCCGCGGCGATCCGCTCGAGCTCCTGGCGGTGCGCCTCGGCCTCGGGCGGGCCGTCCTTGGCCGACTGCCGCGCGCTCTCGACACGGCGGTCGATGCCGCGCCGCTCGGTGTCGAGAACGTCCTGGAGCTGCTTGCGCAGGTCGCCGAGGACGTCGCTCAGATCGTGGCGGTCCAGGAGGGACTGACGCTGCCGCCGGAGCCGCTCGAGGAGATTGCGGAGGCCGGGGACCTGCTCCCCGTCCCGCGTGCGGAAGCCCTGGCGGAGGAGCCGCTCCAGCGCGCGCCGGAGATCCCCGTCGGCGACCAGGTCGTCGGCCATCGCCGCGAGCATGTCGTCGGCGTCGAAGTCGGGAAGCGACTGGGAGCCGTCCCAGCGGGAGTAGCGGCTCCTCACGCCTTGTACCGTGGCCCGCCGGCGCCCCGGTCCTTGTTGAGCTTCCGGTTCAGATGGAGCCCTTCCAGCACGAACTCCACGGCGGCGGCGACGCGAGCCGGATGCCCGGAGGCGCCGAGCCGCGACATCGCGGTGCCGAAGCCGGCGCCGCGGGTGGCCTGGCGCTCGTAGTCGGCGGCCGGCATCGCCTCGCCCACGTCCCACGTCATCCCGCGGCCGAAGGCCTCCAGCAGCTCCCCGAACTGGCCGGCCTGGAAGTGCCGGTTGAAGACGGTGAGGACCGCCTTCTGGGCGAGCCGCTCGATCACCTTCGCCTCGTCCCCTTCCCCGGCGGTCTCGAGCTCGATCTTGCCGGCCGTCGAGGCGAGGGTGGCGCCGAGATCGGAGACGCGCGGCACCGCCAGGGGTTCGCGGAGCCGCACGGCGCGCCGCAGGGCGTTCGACACGAGGTTCTCGTAGTTCGTGATCGACACGCGCACGCTCACGCCGCTCCGCTGGCTGATCTCGGGGCTGCGCCGGGCGAGGTGCGTCAGCTCCGCGACGACCTCCTGCATGTACTGGGGCACCTCGACCTGATAGCCGTCGGCGGCGAAGCGCGTGGCCTCCTGCTCGATGATGGCGATCTCGTGGGCCGCGGTGCGCGGGTAGTGGGTGCGGACCTGCGACCCGAAGCGGTCCTTCAGCGGCGTGATGATGCGCCCGCGATTCGTGTAGTCCTCGGGGTTCGCCGACGCGACGACCAGGAGGTCCAGGGGCAGGCGCACCAGGTACCCGCGGATCTGGACGTCCCGCTCCTCCATGATGTTGAGGAGGCCCACCTGGATGCGCTCCGCGAGGTCGGGCAGCTCGTTCAGGACGAAGATGCCCCGGTGCGTCCGCGGCAGGAGCCCGTAGTGGATCGTCAGCTCGTCCGCGAGGTAGCGGCCCTCGGCGACCTTGATGGGATCCACCTCGCCGATCAGGTCGGCGATCGTGATGTCGGGGGTGGCGAGCTTCTCCCCGTAACGGCGCTCCGGCGGCAACCACTCGACAGGCGCCCGGTCCCCCAGCTCCGCGAGCATCGCGCGACCGGCCTTGCTGATCGGCTGGAGCGGGTCGTCGTTGATCTCGCTGCCCGCCAGGGCGGGCACCGCCTCGTCGAGGAGCGCCACCAGCGACCGCGCGAGCCGGCTCTTGGCCTGACCGCGCTCGCCCAGCAGGATCATGTCCTGGCCGGACAGGATGGCGTTCTCGATCTGGGGCAGCACGGTCTCGTCGAAGCCGACGATCCCGGGGAACACGCGCTCGCCGCGCTCGAGCTTGCGGATGAGGTTGTGGCGGATCTCGGTCTTGACGGAACGCGGTGAGTAACCCGACTGTCGCAGCTCGCCGACGGTGCTCGGCTTGATCATGCCCGCGACCCCACTATGCGACCCGCCGCGCTTGGTGTCAAACCGGAGGTCGTCACGCGCAAGCGGGTTACGACGTCGTTCCCCTCGTCCCGGGAATCGCGCTCACGTGCCCGCCGACGACGCGCCACGGCCCGCCGCCTTCCCGCGCCCACACCCGCGTGTACCGGTAGGTGCCGCGCACCAGCGTCCCGCCCACCGTCACCCCCAGCCGCGCCCGCAGGGCCGCGACCGCCACGTCCGACCCGACGCGCCGCACGCGCAGTTCCTCCGGCACGTGCTCCCGGAAGCGGACGGCACCGGAGCCGTGCGCCGCGAGATCCTGCTGCTTCGTCCCGAGCGTTCCGTCCGGCCCGGTGAACAAGAGCGTCTCCGCGAGCAAGGCGTCCAGCGCCGCGCGCCGGGGCGTTACGCCTGGCGCTGCGGGCGTCGGATCCCCTTCGCCGCTCGGCCCGGCGCGGCCGGGGCAACCCGCGCCTGCTCTCCGCGCAGCAGTCCTCCGAACTCGCGGCCGATGCCCACGAAGGTCAGGTGGTTCAGGGGAAACTCGAGGACCACGTGCGTGAAGCTCAGGAAGAACAGCCACTGGAGGCCGAGCCGGTAGTCGTAGAGGCACAGCGCCACCGACGTGAGCCACACCAGCACGACCGCGACGGCCCGTGCCCGCGGGATCTCGTGCCAGCGGATGATGGACGTCTTCGAGAACCAGTTCAGGTAGTGGTAGGTGTAGGCGAACGCGATGAAGGCCATCACGGCCAGGGCCAGCGGATTGCCGTAGAGGTACGCGTTGACGTCGCGCACGAACCCCGCGATGTCACGCGTCGGCTGCCCGAAGTCGTGCAGGTTGAAGATCGTCAGGACCTGGTGGTTGAGTCCCATGAAACCGTCGGAGAACGCCCCGTCGTCCTGCAGGTGCCCGTAGGCCTGTCGCGCGTAGCTCGAGACGGCGTAGTGCTCACGACCGGGGAGCGCGTAGAGGAACGCGAAGGGCACCGCCAGGAACACGAGCAGCGAGACCAGCCCCGACAGGCTCCGGCCGCGGAGAGCGCCGATCAGGATGAACGCCCCCGTGAAGATCGAGACGTGGATCAGGGTCGGGAGGAACAGCCGGAAGGTGAGCTCCATGCCCCGCGCGTCGGCCAGGAGGCTCGCAAGCAGCAGCGCGCCGGCGATCCCGAGCACGCGGCCCGGCGCGCTCGGGACCAGCGCGAACACGGGCGCGGCCGCAAAGGCCACCAGCGTGAGCCAGGTCACCGAGGCCGCTGGCGCGCCCGGAAGAAGGTCGAACACGCAGAGGGTCGCGAGCACGCTCGCCGCGATCAGGAAGACGTAGTCGTACTTCCCGGTCGTGAAGTAGCGGCGGTCGTGGAGCCACGAGATCTCCGTGAGGTAGTGCGCGGGCCCGAGCACCGCGTACACGAACAGGAACACCTCGAAGGGACGCCAGAAGGCCAGGCCCGCGGCGGCGAGCATGAGCCCGACGTTCACGTAGTTGACCTGGTCGGAGGTAAGCTTCGGCATCGGCTTCACGCGCTAGGCTCCTGGCCGGCTCCGAGAGGAGCATCGGCCCCGGGGCCCGTCCGAGTCAAGAACCACGATGAGGCATTCTTCGCCCCCGGCGCCCCCGACCGCTCGGCCGAGCCGCTATTCCCCGACGACGGTCTCCAGCCGCTCGTTGACCAGCTCCGCCACCCGGGGATTCTCCAGGATCGACGTGTGCGACTCGGCGAAACCGTGCACGATGCGGGCCCGGGCCAGCCCGCGCGGAAGCAGCTGGCTCGCGACGGTGACCGAGCCGTCGTTCGGCTGGCTGTACATGAGGCGCGAGTTGCCCGAGTAGCTGTACAGGACGTCGTAGGCGACCGTCGGCGGCAGCTCCGGCTCGAGGAGGGAGCGGAGGAACGGGCTTCCGGGCGCCACGTCGTACCAGGAGGGGGCGACGACGGGCGACTGGTCGACGGCGAGCTGCGCGAGGACGCTTCCGTCCCAGGGGGTCGACACGCTCACGAAGAGGCGCAGCCCGTGGACGCGATCGTCGCCCCCCGCGGAGAGGCGATTGATGAAGGCGCGCGCGACGAGCCCGCCCATGCTGTGGGCGACCACCGCCAGGCGGCGGTAGCGGTGCCGGACGTAGAGCTGCTCCATCCAGCGGTCGAGCGCCATCGTGGTCGCGTCGAGGCGCGTCGCCGTCGGATAGTAGGCGAGCCACGGCTGGAAGCGGCGGCGGTCGAGGGCCGCGACGATGGCCGCAAAGTCCCCCGGATGCCCGAGCGCCCCGTGGACGAGGAGAACGGGGATCTTCTTCGGGTCGTAGGGCTCGAGGAAGTACACGCCGGCGCCGACCTGCCGGACGAACTCGACCGGCTGCCACAAGCCGCGGTGCGCGTTCTCGTCCGAGAACCGCGGGTCGTCGATGCGCGTCACCGTGCCGACGAAGCGGAGGTCGGGCTGGGAGCCCTCGGCGAGGCCCTCGCCGTTGGCGGCGGAGAAGGCGAAGGGGATGCGCTCCGCGCTGGCGTCGCGGACCTCGATGTCGAGCCCGTCGAGCGTTGCCGCGCCGACCACCCGCAGCGGCTCACCGGCATGCAGCAGCGCCGACGGGTCGACGCCCGGCTCGTAGGTGAAGTCGCGGTTGACGTCCACGAACGCGGCGAGGCGATAGGCCCCGGCGGGCACGACGAAGTAGTACCGGCCCGGCCCGGCCATCACGAAGTAGTCGACCAGCCGCTCGTGGCCGGTGTCGCCCGAGTAGACGAGAACCAGGATCGGCAGGTCGCCCGGGTGCTCGGTGCGCACAGAGCCACTCAGCACGGCGTGCTCGCGCGCCTGCGCCAGGTCGCGCCCCAGCCGGTGGAACATGCAGCCCGACAGCAGCAAGAGGGCGAGCCAGCAAGGCCAGGAACGCAGGCGGCGGACGGCCCTCACGCTCACGACTCCCGAGATTCTCTCATGGCCGCTGCCCGCTCACCCGAGGTGCCGGTGGAACGGGCGCCGCTAGCCGGCTCCGTTGGATCGACGCGAA
>CAVXVV010000057.1:0-122437 GCA_963765195.1 uncultured Candidatus Rokubacteria bacterium | reverse complement strand
GCTCTGGGCCTCATGACGTCGATCCACAGTGATCGCCGCTCCGAGCGGCACGGGGGCTCTCCTTCTCCCTCCCGTCGGATCCGGTTGTCCCTCGCCGCCGCGCTACCACTCCTGGCCGCCGCCTGCGGCCTCGCGCCGGATACGAGCGTCCAGGCTGTCGAGACGATCTACCGCGACGTCCGGTCCTGGAAGGACGAGCTCGATGTGACGCGAGCGCGCGGCGCGAGTCGGACGGCGCGAGGGGTGCCGCTCATCGAGGTGATCGCTCGGTACAATGAGAGGCGGACGAAGCTCCAAGACGCTCTGGCGGGGATCCAGGTCTCGCCCCGGTCGCTCGAGGATCGCCGCGCGTTCGAGGTGATGCGACACACTCTCGAGGAGACTCTCGAAGAGGAGCGGAGCTCCGCCTCCGGTGGCGGCGACGAGGCCGGCGCGAGCCTCAACTGCGCCTACGATCCTGCGCGCCTGGCCGCCGGCGCGAACGGCTTGAAGGATCTGTCGGACCGGATGTACGCGTGCTTCGGCCGGGCCGCGGCCAGCCTGTCGTTCGAGGGCAAGACGCTCGACCGTCTGACGGTTCTGAGCCTCCTCGCCGTTACCAACGACGCGGAGCACCGGAAGCGGCTGTTCCTCGCACTCGAGCCGGTTTGGCGGTCGATCAACGGTGACGGCGGAGCGGCCACCAGCCCTACCGGCAGCTGGTCCGCCTCAACGCCGCGGCGCTGGTCGCCGGCCAGAGCTCGGTCGAGGCGCGCGCGGCCGAGCTCGGAGTGGCGCCCACGCTCATGGAGGGCTGGCCGACAACCGCGCTTGACGCGTGGCGGCGCCATGCCCCCGACGAAACGACCGAGCCGTGGGACTTCCTCTACCGCACGGGACAGGCGAGCCGCGTACTGGGCCGGGCCATCCCGCGCGCGTCACTCCGAGCGATCAACGATCGGTACTACCGGGACCTCGGCGCGGACGTCGCCGCGCTCGGCATCCAGTACGACCTGGACCCGCGGCCCGGGAAGAACCCGGTGGCGTTCACGGCGCTCGCGGCGCGGCCGCGCCTCGCGGATGGCGCGTGGGCGCCGGGCGAGCCGTGGGTCTTCGCCTCTTACGCGATCGGCGGCCTCGACAGCCTGGGCGAGCTCCTCCACGAGAGCGGGCACGCCGTGCACATGGCCGCGGTCCGCGCGCGTCCGGCGTTCACGGACTGGCCCGACAGCGACGTCTTCACCGAGGCGCTGGCCGACGTGCCGGCGCTCGAGCTCTACGAGCCGGCGTGGCAACGCCGGTATCTCGGCGTCGCGGCGCCACTCGCCGACGCGATCCGGGCGAAGTACGCGGGGATCGGGCTCGACATCGCCTGAGCGCTCTTCGAGCTCCGGATGCACCGCGATCCGGCCGCCGATCCGAGCCGGGTGTGGGCGGACATCGCCGACCGCTACCTGCGGATCCGGCCGCACCCCGAGCTGGCCTGGTGGGCTGTCCGCGGCCAGCTGGTCAGCGCGCCCGGCTACATGTTGAGCTACGCGGTCGGCGCGATCGTGGCCGCCGACCTGCGGGCGCGGGTGAAGGCGCTCGACGGCCCGTTCTCCGAAGGCGATCCCGGCTGGTACGCGTGGATGTCGAGCCGGCTCTACCGCTTCGGCCTCGAGCGCCCCTCCCGACGCGTCCTCGAGGACTTCCTCGGCCGTCCCGTCTCGCCGCGCGCCTTCCTCGACGACCTCGCCCGGGGTCAAACCTCGTCCGCCGAGGGCGGGAATGTCCAGACGGCGATTCCTCATTCCGTCAGCCGCTCAGGCGATCGAGGATGTTGCGCGTGATTCGCTCGACGAACAGGTCGCGGGAGGAGGGAAGGAAGGGTTCCGCCCTGGAGGCCGTAGGCCCACTCCGTCGAGCCGCAGTTGAAGACCGTCCCCTTGCCGCGTGTGAACGTGACCACCGCGGCCGTGCCGTACCGGTACTTCTCCAGGCCGGCAGGGGTGACCTTGCCCTCGATCTGGCGCACGACAGCCTCCAGATCCCGCTGGTCCCACATGACCTCGCGCTCGGCGGACGGCCGCTCGCCGAGCGACGCCGGAGCGAGGGCCAGGATCTCCGTGCTCATGGGCGCGCCGTCGCGCCCGGTCGGGTACGGCAGCCCGTTCCGCGTGACGAAGTCGAGCCCGTCGCACTCGTAGCCCACGATCCGGTCCTTGTCGCCGAAGACGTCGCCGTACTCGAGGTGGGTGCCCTCGAAGGCCCAGTGGCCGGCCCGGTACACCATGTAACCGCCCGACGACCGCGGCATGATGTAGCCGAGCCGGTGGTAGCCACCGCGCGTGAAGGAGAGCCCGAAGGTCTCGTTCTCGGGCCGCCCGGTGCGCGGGTTGGACCACATGCCCGTGAGGTACTTCTCCCGCGCGGTGCCGTAGACGGGATCGAACTCCGGCACGTACTTGTAGCAGACCATCACCTCGCCGTCCTCTTCGAGGCGCACCTGCCAGAACGCGGCGTTGCCGATGAAGAACGCCGCGTTCCCGCCGGTCTCGACGAACTTGTCCACGACGTCGCGCTCCCGCCAACTCCAGTACTCGTCGTGCCCCGCCGACGTCAGCATGCGGTACCCCTCCACGACGCCGGGGTCGCGGTCGAGGTCGCCCTGCACGCAGTAGTCGACCTCGTAGCCATTCGCTTCCAGCCACGGCACGAAGATCGACTCCCACGTGTGGAAGCCGGCGAAGCGCGTCCAGTGGTGGTAGCCCTGCTGAACGTGGCGCGGGGGCGCGTCGAACAGGGGGCGCTCGCCGAACCCCAGCGTGCCGGCGTTGATGTTGCGGATGGTGCTCGGCACCCGCCGGAGGAGGCCTCGCTGCCACGGCCGCTGGAAGGAGAGCCGGCACGCGACCGACCGGTCGTCGCTCGCGTAGAGGCACTTGCCGCCCCACGTGTTGTACGCGGCATAGGTGTTGGTCGACAGGATCATCAGGATCCTCGCCGCGCGCTTTCCGGCGCGGGCCCGCACGACGAAGAAGTGGTCCCACTCGAGGGCCTCCCCCGCCCGGTCCTCGGCCCGCAGCGTCACCGCGTAGTAGCCGGAGCGCCAGTCCTTCGGGATCCGGAACGCGAAGCCGTCCGGCCACCCGCAGCCCCGGCCGTAGGCCTCGGCCGGCGTTGGGTGGAGCCGGCCCGGAATGCCGCTCCGGGTCCACACCACCTCGCGCCGGGCGCCGACGCGCGCAATCTCGATGTCGTACCGGGACGCCGAGGTCGACGTGTGGAACCGCACCTCGTCGCCGGGTGCGTAGCTGAGCCGGTCCGTGTAGCACCAGAGGCCGCGGTCCCCGGGCCGAGTGAGGCGGTCCTGGTCGGTGCCGACCAGCTTGATGATGAGGGAGAGCCGTCCGGGCGGCGGCATGTAGGACACAGCGTCGGCCGGTGGCCGCTGAGCGAGCAGGGCCTTGGCGCGCGCGTCGAGCGTCCTGGGAATCCGGGGCATCGCGTGGGCTCCTCGTGTCCGCGGGGCACGTCAAGGCGGCGGCTCACTGTCGGACCGCCGTCACTCGCTTCTACCCGGCCGCGCGCGCCCGCGCAAGGGCTCCCGGCGCACCCGCATTTCCTTGGCGACCGCGCTCCGGGCCCGCTAAAGTCGACCCGTGCGACCTCTCGAGAACCCGCCGGCGTTCCGTCTGCCCGGACGCGGCGTCTTCTGACGTCCTCGCCTTCCCGCCGCACTTTACGTCCTGATACGGCGTGCCTGCGCGCTCTATAGCGCGCGACTGCGCGCTCCGGCAACGATCCGCTGCTAGACTGCGGCGCGTCAGTCCTTCCGGGCCACCGCCTTGAAGAAGGTGTAGCAGAAGGTCCCGTCGGGCTCCGCGGTGCGATAGAGTTCGCGGATCCCGCGGGCCCAGCTCTCGGCATCGATCAGGCCGTCCGCCACCGCGTGCGTCCCCACGGCCTCGACCATGGCGGTGAAGGTCCGCCTCGTGAAGCCCTCGACCAGCTGGGGCCGGCTCGAGTCCACGTACACCATCCGGGGCGACACGTCGACCCGGTCGAAGCCGGCCGCGGTCATGAGCGGATAGAGCGAGCGCCCGATCAAGGAATCGCCCCCGGCTCGCGCCTGGAGGTCGATCAGGCACTGGATGGCCCGCCGCGCGTACGGGCTCTCCGGGTGGAAGTAGGTCGAGCCGTGATCACCCTCGATCACCGTGATGGTGCCGCCGGGCCGGATCACCTCCTTGAGCGCGGCCAGCGCCTCGCTCGGCCGCAGCAGGTGCTCCAGGACGAAGCAGACGAAGACATGGTCGAAGCTTCGCGGCGCGAAGGGCAAGGCGTAGAGATCGGCCTGCTGGAACGTGACGTTCGTGACGCCGGCCGCGCGGACGCGCTCGCGCGCCGCCGCGATGGACGCGCTCGCGATGTCGATCGAGAGAACCGCGGCGCCGGGGCTCCGGGCCGCGAGCGTCACCGTCTGGGCGCCGACCCCGCAGCCGGCCTCGAGGACGCGCGCGCCGGCCGGATAGTGCGTGCCGTGGTGGAGGAGCTCGGTGAGCGTCATCGCCTGATCGACGAGCCGCATCGCCTCGCGACCGGAGTAGCCGTGGACGTAGTCCTGCGCGCCGGTCCGCGGTGTCATGGCCGCCCTCGCTCCAATCCCGCGGGCGTCGGGCCGCGGCGCCACGTCACGCCTCGCCGGCGTAGACCAGGAACCACACGGTCCCCACGACGATCGCCACCACCGACACCAGCGACAGGGCGAAGTACGTCACGTAGACGATCTCCCGGGGGCTGATGCTGTCGAGGCTCCGGAGCCGCGCCCAGAGCGACTGCCGGACGAAGCGGACGGCGTCGTGGTTGAGCGTCGGGATGCCGAGCCACTCCACCAGGATGTGATAGCCGTCCATCTCGAGGAAGCAGAACGGATAGAGGCTCACGAAGAAGGACTGGAGCTGCAAGATGGCCGAGGCGACCAGGAAGCCCTGGATGAGGCCCGGCGATAGCATCGTCGCGATCCAGAGGCTGAGCGAGCCCAGGAAGAGGTGGAACAGCGGCCCCGCCACGGCGTTGACGACACGGGCGCGGCGGCTCGCCATGAAGATGTCGGTGACGTCGGCATAGAACGTCGGGATGAAGCCGTGGAGGACCGTGAAGCCGAACTCGCGCACGCGGCGTCCGTAGTGGACGCAGGCCAGCGCGTGGATTACCTGGTGGTTCACGACCGTGAGCCAGAAGACGACCTTCACCAGCAGGATGGCGATGAGCGGATTCTGCGCCAGCCCGTGTGTCACCTCGCCCAGTCGTGCCCAGATCTGGACACCACCCCACGCGCCGAGGACGACCGCCGCCAGGAGCGCCAGGACGGTCCACGGCGTGAAGAGGAGAAAGCCTCCGTAACGGTACAGGCGCGCGAACACGTCGTGCGCCCGCCGGCTGGTGACGGTCAGGCGCTCCAGCGCGTGGAGGGTCCCCTCCATGGCGCGGGCCGCCGCGTTGCGCCGGTTGCGGGCCAGTACAGCCCGGAGGCGCGACACGGGCCGCATTGTCAGGAGGTCGGCCCGCAGGAGCTTCACGATCAGGGTCGGGATGATCTCGAAGTCGAAGGAGCCGTAGCGCAGGAGGTACGCGGTGGCGATCTCTTGCAGCGAGGCCTGCCCATCCATCTGCTCCCAGAGGAACTTCTCGGCGTCGCTGATCTGGATGATCTGCTCGGTGCGGCGGTTCTTGAGAGCGTACGGCACGACGCCCTGCGTGCCGTAGGGCAGGCGCGCCATTTCCCAGTCGGCGTCGGGGATGCGCTGGGGCCGGCTCTGGAGGTACGCGATCGCGCTCGGGATCTCGCGGACCTCGAAGCCGTCGCCGCCCTCCTGGCGCACCAGGAGCTCGAGCCGGGCGCGCTTCGGCCGCCCCTCCACCCGCTTGTTCCCGGCCTGGCTCACGGGGACGTCGGAGCTACTTGTGCTCGACGTCCAGGCCCGTGGCCTCGAGCCCCCAGCGCGTCACCTCGGCGACCAGATCGGAGGAGTCACGGAGCCGCTTGAACGCCACCTGCGCCATGTGCTGGAAGAAGCGGGCGGCCGTCTGCGGGCTGCCGGCGATGAATCGCCTCAGGCTGTCGCGGTCGAGGCTGTAGAGGAGCGAGTCCGCCTCGGCCTGGCACGTCGCCGAGCGGTGGCGCTCGTCGCCGAAGACGCTCATCTCGCCGAACGCCTCGCCCGGCTCGATCCGGCCGAGCACCTGCTCGACCCGGCCGGTGATCGGCTTCGAAACGACGATGCTGCCCTCCTTGAGGAGGAACAGCTCCTCACCCGGCTCCCCCGTCCGGAAGAGCACGTCGCCCCGCCGGAGGCGCCGCTCGCGGAAGCTCGGCCAGAGTGCGCGGAGCACGGGCTCCTCCACGTCCTGGAACAGCGAGACCCCGCGGAGGAACTCGATCTCGGGGGATGCCATCAGGTCCGCCCCGCAAGTGGCCCGGGCGGCCGCGCGCGCCGCAGACGCCCGCCTAGGTGGCCCATCGCTTCAACATGACGAGCTCCAGAGCGTGCGCGCGCTCCTGCTCCGAGCCGTGGTCCCCGCGGCCGACGGCCAGCAGGATGACCGATCGCTCCTCGGCCGTCAGCTCGTATCCCGCGAGCACCCCGTCGGGATCGCGGACGAGATCCGCCAGGAAGTCCCGGTCGATCATCACCCGCCCCACGAGATCCTGGATGGCCTTGCCGGTCATACCGTCATCCTACCGCCTCGAACCGCTCCTGTCTGTCGCGATCGCCCAGACCGCGAAATCTAGCAGAAAAATGAAGCCTCCGGAAGCGGGAGCGCGTCCGACGGAGGCCGCCGGCGTGCGCGCCGGCGTTCACCGGGATGAGCCTCCGGGGTAGGATGGCCCATGCTCAAGGGTCTCGATCCCCTCCTGAGTCCCGATCTCCTGCACGCCCTGGCCGCGATGGGTCACGGCGACGAGCTGGTCGTGGCTGACGCCAACTTTCCGGCCGCCAGCGTCGCCCGCCGCCTCATTCGGCTACCCGGTATCGACGCCCCGCGCGCCCTTCGCGCCATCCTGTCCGTGTTGCCGCTGGATACCTTCACCGAGACGCCCGCGGCCGTGATGGCGGTCGTGGGCGATCCCGAGGCCGTTCCGCCTCCCGTGCGGGAGTTCCAGGCCGTCGTCGACGCCGCCGCCGGCAAGCTCGTCCGGATCGAGTCGATCGAGCGCTTCGCGTTCTACGAGCGGGCGAAGGCGGCCTTTGCCGTCGTCGCGACGGGCGAGCCCCGGTTCTACGGCAACATCATCGTCGTGAAGGGTGCCATCCCGCCCGCCTGACCCCGACGGCCGCGGATCTCGCCGGACGCCCGGGCCTACCGCTCGACGTAGAGGCTCGGAAACGCCTTCCGTAGGCTGTCGACCTTCGGCCAGTCGTTGTACACGATGTACGGCTCGTCGGGGTGCCGGTTGAAGTAGTCCTGGTGGTAGTCCTCGGCCCGGTAGAACCCGGCGAGCGGCACGACCTGGGTCACGATCGCCCGGGGGAACTTCTTCGCCGCGGCAAGCTGGTCGATGTACGCCTGCGCGCCCGTCTTCTGCGCGGGGGCCGTGAAGAAGATCGCCGAGCGGTACTGGGTCCCCACGTCGGGGCCCTGGCGATTGAGCTCGGTCGGGTCGTGGGCGACCGTGAAGAACACCTGAAGGAGCTGCGCGTACGAGACCCGCGCCGGATCCCAGGTGACCTCGACCGACTCGGCATGCCCCGTGGTCCCGCGGCTCACCAGCTCGTAGCGCGCCGTGCCGGCCGAGCCCCCCGCGTAGCCGGAGACCGCCTTCGTGACTCCCCTGACCCGCTGGAACACCGCTTGGACGCCCCAGAAGCATCCGCCCGCGAACACCACGGTCTCTTCGCCGGGAGCGGCCTCGGCGCGCCCCACGCCGCCGGGAATCGCGGCCGCCGTGACGACGGCGAGAGTCAGCGCGAGGGCGAGCCGCGCGCGTGAACGACAGGATCCTCGAAGCATCGTCGCCTCCGTGCCGGGCCGCGTCCCAGCCGATTGGGCGTAACCTGGAGACAGATGCCGATCCCCAAGGCCGTCGCCCGCCTCAACCTGGTCCTGACCAATCCTATCCTGCGCCACGTCGCGTGGTGGGCGCCAGGCTTCGCCATGGTGACCCACGTCGGCCGCACGAGCGGCCGGGTCCGCCGCACGCCGGTGAACATCTTCACGCACGGACGAGATTACGTGATCGCGTTGACCTACGGCCGCGACAGCGAATGGGTGAAGAACGTCCAGGCGGCCGGCGGGTGCGTCGTCCAGACGCGCGGCCGGCACATTCGCCTGGTCCACCCTCAGGTGGTCCACGACCCGTCCCTTCAGATGATGCCCGGGCCCGTCCGTTTCATCCTGGGCCTGATCGGCGTCACCGACTTCCTCGTGCTGGAGCCCGCTACCGGCGTGCCCTAGCCGGCGTCTACCAGAGGTACATGGCGCCGATGCCGCCGATGAACTGGTTCCGCGATCCACGCTCCGAGACGATTGGACTCTGACCTCCCTCGTCGGCGACCCACGAGTAGACGAGCATCGCGCCGACCGTCCACTTCGGGCTGAGGTGTACCAGGAGCACCATCCAGCCCCGCACGTCGCGCACGCCGTCGTCCGGCGTGTAGATCGGGAGCCCGCTGGCCACCGAGTCGGCGGGAGTGACGCCGAAGTTGTTGCGCATGTAGGAGCGGCTCCCGTAGGTCACGCCGCTCCCGCCCATCAGCGTCACGGGCAGAGCGATCGGATAGGCGCCGTAGACGTTGGCGCCGACCGTCCAGCCGCCGTCCTCGGTGTCCGTCACGTTCCAGAGGGTCCACGCGCTCGTCCCCACGC
Organism: uncultured Candidatus Rokubacteria bacterium; assembly: GCA_963765195.1. Lineage (GTDB taxonomy): Bacteria > Methylomirabilota > Methylomirabilia > Rokubacteriales > DASRDR01 > DASRDR01. Next base: position 113,605 of record CAVXVV010000057.1, on the reverse strand, counting down.
GGATGCGCGGCTGCCCCGGGGCCTGCCACTCGTAGCCGACGAACAGCCCGACGTCGATGGACATGTCGACCTCGTGCACCTTGTCCACCACGTCATCCTCGACGTCGGTCCGGCCGAATCGCAGGATCCCCTCTGGCCCGAACCGCCACCCCTTGACGTCGAGGACGTTCACCCGCAAATCGTTCCCGGTAAGCATAAGCGCGCGCTCTCCCTGGAACTGCCAGCGGGCGAGCGGGATGGCGCCGATGCTGTAGTCGTTCGACCCGATGTAGTCGGGATACGCGCCCACGCCGACGGCGACGAAGTTCCCCTGGGGAAGCACCGCCGGCAGGGCGCCGTCCTGCGCCCGGGCAGGGCCGGCCCCGACGGCAAGCCCCAGCAGCATTGCGGCCAGCGACCAGCGGATCGTGCGCGTCATCGCTGGAAGGGGTAGATGACTTTCCAGTCCTGCTTCATGTCGACCACGGTCCAGCCTTTCTGCATCGCCTCGTCCAGGGCCTTGTCGAGGCGGCCGATGGAGGATTGACGGTCGTACGCCCACTCGCGCGCCGCGTCCGTGTGCCGGACGATGCCCATGAAGCGCGCGCCGTCGCCGGCGGCGGTCCACTCCAGCATCTGCTGGTCGCCGTCGGAGTTCCCGAAGGCCAGGATCGGGCGCCTTCCGATGAACCGGTTGATGCCGACCGGTTTCCCCGCCTTGTCGTCCACCAGGTTGACCTTCGGCAGCTTCACGAGGACCGGCCTGCCGTTCCGCATCTCGAACTTCGTCTCTCCCACCGACCCCACCACCTGCTCCGGCGGGATGCCATAGACCTCCTCGGTGAACACGCGCATGAACTCGACGCCGCCGCCCGAAACGATGAAGGTCTTGAAGCCGTTGGCGCGAAGGTAGGTGAGGAGCTCCAGCATGGGCTGGTAGACCAGGTCCGCGGACGGCCGCTGGAGCTTCGGGTGCTTCGCCTGCCCGACCCACTCCCTGACCGTCTGGGCGAACTCCTCGGTCGTCATGCCGGAGTGGGTGACGGCGATCACCTCTCCGAGCCCCTTCTCCCCGGTCGCGGCCACCGCCTTCATGTCGTTCTCGAGGATGCCCTTGAACGGCTGCTTGGTCTTCCACTCCGGATGCTTCGGCGCGAGCGCCTTCACCCGGTCGAAGGGGAAGAACCCCTGGACGTACATGGGCTGCTCGCTCCAGAGGGTGCCGTCGTTATCGAAGACGGCGATGCGGGCCGCAGGGGCGACGAACTGGGGACTACCCTGGGCCGTGACGGCCCCGACGAACTTCACGATCGCCTGCCTGGCGGCCCCGTCATTCCAGGACGGCAAGGGGTCCGTCTGGGACCACGCCGGGGGCACGCGAGCGTGACGATCGCCGCAACGCCCACGAAACACGCGCGACCGGATGCCCGCGCGCGGCCGACCGGTCGCGCCCGAGCGGCGCGTATCACCAGCGGTCCGCCTCGACGATCCATTGACGACTTGACTGCCTCGCTCATGCCATCCTCCTTAAAGTCGGTCCACTGTCACCCGCCGCGCCGCCTCGGAGCGTCACGGCCGGAACCACGCACTGCCGAACCGAATGTAGAGGATCGGGCCGTCGGGGCCGAATCCGACGTCGAGACCCATGGCAGGCCGTGCCGGCGGGCCAGGAGATAGAGCAGTCCCCCACCGCCCGCGACGGCGGGCTGCCGGTTCTGGAACCGATCGAGATCCGTCCAGGCGGCGCCGACACCCGCAAAGCCCACGAGGCTGAAGCGAGCCGTGAACTGCCAGCGTAGCTCCGCCTCCACCTCCGCCGCGTGCTCGCTCAGGTAGCGACGGGCCTCCACGCCTCGCAGAGAGATGCCGGGCCGGAGGTAGAAGGGCGTGTCGCCGAAGCTGAGCATAGCCTCCGCCTTGACTTCCAGCGTCAAGGTCTTTGCGAGCGGGACATAGGCCAGGGCGGTCAGCGTCGGGGACTGGAAGTCGGCGTCGCCGCCGAGCGCCTGGCTGTAGAGGCCCGTGCCCGCCTCGACGTAGAGTCCCTTCGTCGGCATGAAGATGTTGTCGCGCGTGTCGTAGATGAGCACCGGCGTCAGGCCGCTCAGGTTGGTGTCGAGCTCGGCCGGTGTCACGCCGGGCGGCAGCAGCCCCTCGTCGAACGAGACCTTCATGTGCCCGTGGCCGTAGCGCAGCCCGGCATGGAACGGCAGCCGGGCGATGCGGTAGCGCGCCTCGATGATCCCGACCAGCGCTTCCACGTTGTAGCCGAGCGGCGCGCCGTTGAGCGGGCCCTTCCCGACGCCGAAGAAGTCGAGATTCACCGACGCGTAGCCCCCGCCGACCAGGGTGTGGAGCCGCCCGTCGAGCCACCAGGCGGACCAGCCGCCGAACGCGCCCCACGTGCCATTCTCCGTGCCCAGGCCGGCGATCGCCGCCAGGTCGGGACGCTGGGGTCCCCGTCGCTGGTCGGTGGATTGCGGTCGATGAAGATCAGCCAGCCGGCCGCGCCGTAGGCGACGGCCGGCTCGGTGATCAGCGTCGCGATCGGCACGAAGCCGTAGGCCGTGTCGAGGAAGCCGCTCACGTCCAGCCACCCGTCGCCAGCGTCGAAGAACTTGGACTCGGGCTTCCTGACGGTCGGCGACGTCTCGGACGTTTCGTGCGCGAACACCGCCGCTCCCAGACCGGGGACGCTCATCCAGAGGGCGACCATCAGCAGCCGCGCGCGGCCTCGCATCCCGGGCTATGGGTTCAGGGCCGGCAGCGCGGGGCGTGTCCGTTCACATGGCTACGGCCCGACAGCCCCGCCCCGCGCGCGGCGACGAGGGTCACGGCCAACCGGCGGCCGTCCCAGGGCACGGCGGGCGGGCGGCCGGCGAAGTGTCTCCTCGAGTGTGGCGAGCTGGCCTCGAAGTCCGTCCCGAGCATCGCATTCCGCCCGGGTTGCAGCGCGGTCAGCCGCGATCGCACCGGAAGGACGCGCGGCCTCGACGGCGTCGCGAGCTGCTCCCTCGCATTGCGTGTCGAGCTTCGGACCGGAGTGAGCCACGTCGGCCGGGGTACCGAGACCTCTCGCCAACGTGGCTCATGCGCTCGCGGAGAACGTTACTTCCCGCCGCCTAGCTCCCTGGCCCGCTCGAGCAGCGGGGCCGCCTGCGCGTTCTTCACGTCGCCCTTGATCAGGATGTCCGTCGGCGTGACTTCCTTGCCGTAGTACGCCTTGTTGAGAGAGCTCCGGACCCCGGCGACCGAGCCGTCGACCGAGAACCCGCCGTATAGCCCCTTCGACATCGAGTAGCTAACGAGGTCGGCGCTCAGCCCGGCGCTGGCGGCGGCGGCACCGGCCCCGACCGGCCCGGCCGTAGACGCTGACGTCGGCGCCGAGCTTCACCTGCGGGCTGAGGAGCTTCGTCACTCCGCGCTCGGTCATCGCCAGGATGATCACCTCGGCCACGTCCCCGCCCGCCTGGAACCCGAAGCTCGCGCCGCCGAGCGTGTAGAACGCCGGGCCCTTCCACTGCCCGCCGGGCGCCTCGCGGGCGACCATGACGCCGCTCCCGCCCGACGCCCCGATGATGAACGCGCCGCGAATCATCTGCGGCAGGATGAGCATCCCGTGCGCCTTCTTGGCCAGCTCGCGGAAGGTGTCCATGTTCGGGTCCTTCTGGAACTCCTCCACGGTGAGCTTGGCCTTCTCGACGAGCTGATTCGCGTCCTGAACGTCGTCGGCCGCCCGTACCCGAACGGCTCCGGACAGCGACAGCCCCACCGCCAGCATCGACGCCAGCGCCCAGGTCGCGCCGGCCCGCAGGTGGGCAGTGATCGCTCTCGGTTGCATCGTCCTTCTCCTTCTCGCCGCCGGGCCGCCCGCTCACGGGCGGCAGCGGTCGATTGCAGATCGTTGTGAGGCCTCGCTATTTCCGCTTCACCGTGGACTCGACGATCATCCAGCGGTCGCCGCGCTTCTCGAGCTTGTACTGGAAGTCGCCGCGGCTCTCGCCGAGCTGCCCCTGCCCCTTCGCCGTCGCGTGGGTCGGGTCGGCGAACTCGACGGTCCAGCGAGCGTGCTCGAGGAGCGTCCGGTCGCCGCGCGCCATCAGCGCGGCCATGTCCTCGCGGTACTGGACCTTCGACACCTGGCCGTCGCCCGCACCTCGTCCGGTCCCGAACGCCGGCAGGGACACGACCTTCGCGTCCTCCGCGATCGCGAGCAGGAGCCCGTCCAGGTTGCGCGCGTTGAAGGCCGCCCGGTGCGACTCGATCACCTGGTTGACCGCATCCACGTCCACCCGCGGCATCGGGATCCCGCCCGACGTCGCGCACCCGGCCATCGCCGCTCCGAAGCAGCGCCACGATTCCGATGATCCCTCTCATCACGATTCCCTCTCTCCGGAGTCGGTCGTCCCGTCCGGGTCCATACGTCGAACTTGAGCGCCCGGTTATCGGTGGCTGCGCTGGCTACGGGCCTGCCATGATGCGGTACACGGCCTCGTTTGCCCTGGGAGCACGCCGGGACTGGGTTCGCAGCCGCCGCCCCGATCACCCCGCTTCCTCTCGGGCCCGGCATGCGACCTCGTCCCGACGCGTCACGGCCGCAGTCGTGCTGCCAACCGCGTCTCTCGCACCGGTCACCGCCGTCGACCACCGCCGCCGCGGTATCCGCCCCCGCCCGTCCGGGCACCGCCCGCCGAGTTGTAATTGTTGACGCGCGTCTGGGCGTTCGAGCGGACCTGCGCCTCGTTGTTGAGCGACTGCGTGCGGGCCGGCTCGCTCACGCCGCCCCAGCCGCTGCCGCTGTTCTGCTGCCAGCCGCCGCCGGTGTTGCGATAGACGGTGCCGTCGCGAGTGGCGTAGACGTCGTTGCCCACTCGGGCGACGCCGCCCGACTCTCCTCGGACGTAGCCCGCCGAGCCGGACTTGACCGGAATAGACGTTGCCCGTCGTCGCGCGTCCCGCCGACACCGCCTGACCCGTCCGCGGATTCACCGCGGCGCCGCGGGCGCCGTAGGCGTAGTTCCCCGTATACGCGTTGCTGACGACGCCCCGCTGCCCCGCCGCAACGGTGCCGGTGCGCGAGTTGTAGGACATCCCCGCGCCGCCCGCCCAGGCATTCCCCGTCCACGCGTTGTAGCCCGCCGAGTGGCGGGTGACCGCCGCCGTGTCGCCCCACCGGCTGTAGACGTTGCCGGTGGTCGCGGCCCAGCCGCCGGGGCCCCACGCGGCGGCCCCGTACGGCCCGACGGCCCGGCCGTAGCTGTAGTGATAGGGCCCCCACCACGGGTAGCAGCCCCACGCCCAGCCGGCGGTCACGGCTCCGAACGCGAGCCCGAACCCGAAGCCCATCACCCAGCCCGTCCACGGCGTGTAGGTCGGGGCGGTCGCGAAGCCGTAGGTGACGGGCGTGCCGTACCAGACGGTGCCGTCCCACGACGTGTACGTGTACCCGGTGCCGTAGACCACGACGCCGTCGGACACGTAGACGCTGTAGTAGCCCGGCGTGTAGCCGACGTACACCGCCTGGGGCGTGGCCCGGTAGACGTAGACGTAGGTGACGTAGTGGAGGGGCGAGCTCGGCGGGATCGAGTAGATGACCGGGGGCACGGTGGTCGCCACCTTCCACGGCCCCTGAGGGGACACGGCGACGAACCACACGCCGTTCTGCAGCGCGTAGTACTGGTCCGGCGAGACCTGGATCACGGGGATCGGGCTGTTCACGACGTAGAACAGCGGCGTGCCCTCGATCGGCTTGAGCTGCGGCGGGCCGTCGTACTTCGGCGTGGGAAGCTTCGCCTCGCTGATCTTGATCGCCGCCGTCTCGGGCAGGCTGTTCGCGATCACGGCCTCCCCGGCCTGCGGGGTGCCGGGCACCGACGCCTTCACGTTCTCCTTCGGGTTCTCGTCGGGGATCTTCGCGAAGTCCGGCGGCAAGTCCTTGCCGGGCACGAACGTCCACGGGCCCGCGAGGGTGTCGGCGCGGAACCAGCGGCCCGCGACCAGCACGTACGTGTGCTGGTCGCCGATGTGCTTGAACACGTGGCCGGTCGTGTTCGAGGCATAAAGGAGCTGGGTGCCGTCGATGGGCGAGTAGTTCGGCTCCCCCTGGGTCACGATGAGCTCGGTGGGCTCGCTCGCCACCACGATGGCCGGGATCGGACCCTTCGCGAGGGTCGGCCGGCTCTTCGGGTCCTGGGGGTCCACGAAGTCGAGGAGGTCGATGGACTGCGTCCTCGCCAGGCTCTGCATCAGCTTGTCGAGCTCGCCCCCCGGCACCGTGCGGGCCACCGTCCACGGGCCCGTGAAGGCGGGCCCGGTCAGCCAGCCGTCGAAGAGCCGGAGGAAGTGCGCCCCCGACGGGTCCTTCAGCATGAGGGGACGCGTGTTCACGATCCGCGTGTAGGTACTTCCCGCGACCGGTCCGTACTTCGGCGCGCCGTCGATCAGGACGAGGATGGCCGGCGTCGTCGAGAACACGATCTTCGGGGGATCGTTCTTGAGCGGCTTGGACTCACCCTTCTCCTTCTGCTCGCCCATCGCTAGCGCCGTCTCCAGGCGGTCCAGCTCGAGCGTGCGGACCTTGGGAGGGATGTTCTGCTGGAGAAGCTTCTGGTAGGCCGCCTCCTGATTCTTCGCCGACGGGAACGTCACCTTCTCGATCCGGACGTTCTCGAGGGTCACCTGGCGCGCGCCCTTGTCCACCTGCGTGTCTGCCGCGTAGACGGCGACCCCGAACACCGGCGGCGTCTTCGCCGAGGCCTGGATGCTGACCGCGCTGTGCGCCTCCAGTCGGCGGCCATCCCAGGAGTCGAGCTGCGGGAGATAGAACTCGATCGTGGTCTCGCCGGTCTTCACCACTCGAGGCCAGTCCGACGCGCTCGGCGGGGCCTTGGTCGCCAGCGCGTCGGCGGCGGACATCGTCGGGCTCCCGCCTCCCGGCGGGACCGGGGCTGGAGGCGTCTGGGCGAGCGCACGCGCCTCCCAGGCCAGAGCGATCAGCCCGCCCAGCGCCGCGCGACGGGTGATGGACCCGGCGGCCCCTGGCTCGGGACGGGTCGGGGACGCCCGGACCTCGCCCAGCTCCATCGCGCTTTCGTCCGTCATTTTGCGTCTCCCTTCGTCCCTGGTCACGACGTGCGTGAATCCTCCCGGTCCTCGCCGGAGCCTCACTTCTTGGCGGGGCTCGGCGGGATGAGGAGGCTCAGCCACACGTTCCAGCCGTCGGGCCGGTTCTGGGCCGCCTGCGGGCCGATGCCCACGACCCGCGACTCGAAGTCGCCGAGCATCGCGCCGGACGCGCTGTCGCCCGTGATCTGCTGGTAGAAGTAGCCCACCAGGCCCACGTGCCAGTGCTCTGACAGGAACTGGGAGGCGCCCCCGTCGATGTGGAAGTCGGCCCCATTCTGCTAGTCAGTATCGGACAGGATGGCGGCGGCCGGCGCGTGACCGCACCTCAGGCATGGGCGGCTGGCCTCTCTTGGCGCATTGCGTCGTCGGGTGCACAGCGATCCGGCGCCGGCACTCGAGAGGGCGCCAAACGTCGCCAGTATTGGGTCCAAGTGTGGCATCGGTCCATAGGACTTTGGTCGTACATCGTGCGTTTGATGGACGTTGGCCACGGTTCGAGGCCCGGCCATAGCCCCGGATCCGAGAGCCTAGCGGCACCCCGCGAACCGTCTCGGCGAAATCCCCGAGGGGTCCCATGGAGAGCCCTTCGAGGGTCGTGCTATGGTGCAGGGCGATTCGATGAGGCGGGCGCGGCGGGGCGCCTCGCCACCGTGCGGCAAAGGCACACCCGCCATCGGAGGGAACGATTCATGGCGATCCAGGTGGCGCGCTTTCTCGATGTCGCGAACGGCCTCCAGGCCAACCAGTTCTCGGTCGGGTCGCACGACCGGATCACCTCACTCGACGACCTCGATCCGATCTACAAGCGGCTCCTCGACGAGCCGGTAACCGCGGTGTTCGCGGTCCTGGGCAAGGACGGGCGGCCCAACCTCACACCGATGTGGTTCGACTACTCGGGCTCGACCGTCCTGGTGAACGTCGCCTCGCACCGCAAGAAGGTCCAGTGGATCCGCGCGAATCCCGGGATGACCATCCTCCTCATGAACCCGGCCAACCCGTACCACTGGGTCAGCATCAAGGCGACGGTCCGGCGCGAGGTGTCCGAGGACGACCCGCGCGAGGGCGCGCGCGTCACCGCCCAGCTCGACAAGATCTGGACCAAGTACACGAAGCAGCCGCCGCCCTACGGGCTTCGCGACCCTTCCCGGAACGAGCGCCGCGTGCTCTTCGAGTGCGCGGTCGAAAAGGTGGCGACGTTCGGCAAGCCCTGATCGCCCGGCGGCATGCGGGCGGCGGTCGTCGGTGGGTCGCTGGGCGGGCTTCACGCGGCGCTACTGCTCCACGAGCTCGGGGTCGAGGTCGACGTCTACGAGCGGTCTCCCGCGGAGCTCGCGGAGCGGGGGGCGGGCATCGGGTTCCTGCCGGAGAGCGCCCGCTACCTCGTCGAGCGCGCCGGCGTCCCGCTGGATCGCATCAGCGTGGCCACCTCCCACATCCGCTACCTCGACCGGCGCGGGGAGCGCGTCTACGACGGGGCCCACACCTACCGGTTCAGCTCGTGGAACACGGTCTATCGCGCGCTGAAGGCCTGCTTCCCGGCGCCGCGTTATCACCTCGGCCACGAGATGACCGGCTGGGCGGAGCGGGATGACGCGGTCGAGATCCATCTCGCGGGCCGGCCCGCGCGGCGGGTCGACCTCCTGGTGTGCGCCGACGGCGTCGGCTCGACCGCGCGGGCGCGCCTCCTGCCCACCGTGCGGCCCGCCTACGCGGGATATGTGGCGTGGCGGGGCATGGTCCCGGAGGCGAGCCTGGACGCCGGAACGCGCGCGGCGCTCGCCGATGCCATCACCTACCACGTTTACGCGAACAGTCACATCCTCGCGTATCCGATCCCGGGCGTGGACGGCTCGGTCGCGCCCGGGAAGCGGCTCATGAATTTCGTCTGGTACCGGAACTATCTCGCGGGCGGCGACCTGGACGACGTCCTCACGGACGAGGCCGACCAGCGGCGCGAGCTCTCCGTGCCGCCCGGCGCGGTTCCCGCGCGCCACGTCGCCGAGATGCACGCGGTCGCCCGGGCCCGCCTGCCGGCGCCCCTCGCGCGGGTGGTCGAGAGCGTCGAGCGGCCGTTCCTCCAGGTGATCTACGACATCGAGGTGCCGCGCATGGCCTTTGGTCGGGTATGCCTCCTGGGCGACGCCGCGTTCGTCGTCCGGCCGCACGCCGCGGCGGGCACGGCCAAGGCCGCGGCGGATGCGTGGGCCCTGGCGGACACCCTCGCGCGCGACGGTGACGTCCCCGCGGCGCTGGCCCGTTGGGAGACCGGGCAGCTCGCGCTCGGCGCCCAGCTGCTCGAGCGGACGCGCCGCATCGGCCGCCGGTCCCAGGTCGACGGGACCTGGGTGCCTGGCGATCCCGAGCTGATCTTCGGCCTGCGCGGGCCCGGCCAGTGAGCGCGCCGCAAGATCTCGCCCTTCGCATGGCCGAGCGCGCCCAGGCGCTCGTCGACTCGCTGCCGCCCGATCAGCGGGCCCTCGCCTGCTGGCCGTTTCCCTCGGACGAAGAGCGCCTGCGCTGGTTCTACACGCCGACCGATCACGGCGGCCTCACGCTCGGCGCGATGTCGCCCGCGCAGCAGCAGCTCGCGATGAGCCTCCTGGCGACGGGGCTGAGCCGAGCCGGCTACGTGACGGCGTCGACGATCATGGGGCTCGAGAACATGCTCGACGAGCTCGAAGGGTGGCGCGCCTCGTTCGGACACGAGCGCGGGCGAGACCCGGGGCGCTACTACCTTCGCATCTTCGGCCGGCCCGGGGCCGACAGGTGGTCCTGGCGATTCGGAGGCCACCACGTGTCGGTGCACCACACCGTGCTCGGCGGCGAGCTCCGCGCCTTCACGCCGTGCTTCCTCGGCGCCGATCCCGCCCGGTCCCCCCTGCTCGGCCCGCACGAGCTCCGGCCGCTCGCCGCCTGCACCGATCTCGCGTTCGAGCTCCTGCGCTCGCTGACCGACGTCCAGCGAAGCGTCGCGGTGCTCTCGCCGGTGCCGCCGATCGACCTGGTCGGAGCCAACCGCACGACGCTCGCCGAGGGCGACGGCCCGCTCCGCCTGGCCCGCGTCTGGCGCAACGAGTGGACTGGCGAGCTGCTCGACAACCTCGAGCGGTTCCAGGACGCCGAGGAGGCGAAGGTCGGGCTGACCGCGGCGCACGTCGACGCGCTCCGCTTCACGACGACGCCGAAGGGGCTCGCCGCGTCATCGATGACCGCGGCCCAGCACGAGATCTTGACGGCGCTCCTCGGCACCTACGTCGGCCGGCTACCCGACGCGATCGCGGAGCGCGAGATGGCCAAGGTGACGGGGCCGGCGTTCGCCACCCTCCACCTCGCCTGGGCGGGCAGCCTGGATCCCAGGCGGCCGCACTACTACCGCATCCAGGGTCACCGGCTGCTCGTCGAGTACGACAACACCACCCGCGGCGCCAACCACGTCCACAGCGTGTGGCGGGATCCCGTCGGCGACTTCGGGATGGACCTCCTCGGCGCCCACCGGCGAACCGCGCACTAGCGGCGGCGGGCGCGGCCCGGCGGCCCGCGCCCGGTTCGCCGGTCACACGGCGCGGAACCTCCACGACGTGTATTCTTCATCGGTGCGAGGTGTGTCGAGGCGAGTTGACCGTGCCACGTCAGAAGGTCACGGCCCAGTCGAGGCCGAGTGTCCAGCCCGGAGAACGAGCCAGACCAGAAGTAGGAGGCCGCCACCCCGATCTCGCTCATTTTCCACAGCCGGCCGCCCGGATCGAGCGCCACGTGGCCGCCGACCGCGTGCACGTAGTCGGCCTTGAGGCTCTCCCGGAGCCCGCCCCAGAGATCCGTGCGCTCGAAGAACCCTCCGACCAGCACGGGCCAGCGCGCAACCGACCAGGGCGTCATGACGCCAAGCTCCACCCGGTTGCTCCAGACCTGCGACTCGCTCGTGAACGAGTACGCCTCCGTCGACCGTGCGATCGGAGTCGTGGCGAAGTACGTGTAGGCGGAAGTGAGCGTGATCGTCACGGGTCCGAAGGGCCGGCGATAGCGCAGCTCGAGGGACGGGATGAAGGTGAGCGTATGGGTGTGCCAGTTGACTAGGCGTCCGTCCACCGCCTGCTCCACGGCCTCGCCCGCCTCCGTCCCCGCGTCGAAGTCGTTCTCCGTGTAGGCGTAGAGCAGGCTGAAGGACGGCAGGACGCTCAGCTCCGGGAGCAGCCAGATCCGCGGGCCGCCCCGAGGCCGACCGAGTACGTGTCGTACGTCGACTTGCTGCCGGCAAGAGGGCCGTCGGCGAAGTGGTTGGCGAAGTGGCCGGCGCCGATCGAGCCGAGGAGGACGGGGGTCCACTCGAGGTCGCCAACGCCGAGAGGCCGGCGCGCGCCGAGCTCCGTGCTCCAGGGATACTTCAGGATCCGCGCGTCGACGTCGTTGAACTGCCACCCGAACAGGCCGCCCTGCGGCAGCTGCTGGCCGCCCAGGAGGACCGTCGCCTCCACGCGGTTACCGACGACCTGGTCGAGCTGGCTGCGGACGTCGGCGAGCGATGGCTCCGGCTGCGCCGCCGCGGGGCCAATCTCGAAGGCGAGGCTCATCATCAGCCCGAGCGCCAGCGGGACGGGATGCTGCCGCCGGACGGACCGCGGTGACACGGTACGCCAACGCTATCAGCAACACGCGCCCGGACCAAGCGTGTCACCTCCCGCGACCGGCGCGCCGACCGTCGCGCGGTTGCATCCGCAGCCGCGATCGCGATGTCCGGGCGATCAACGGCGGGTCGCGCTTACGCGCCCCTATTCGCGCTTCCCCACGCTGCTGTTCAGCGGGATGCGGACGAGGACCTTCACCAGCTCTCGCGGCGCGCGACGGGGTCCGTGTCTAGACGCGGATGAGGAAGAGCGGCTCGACCGCCGCTTGGTTCGCGGCGATCCGCTCGTCGGCGAGCGCGGATCCTAGCGGCCCGGTCAGAGCATCGGCCGCACCCACTCGAGCAGCGCGGCGAGCGCCAGCAGCGCCGACGCGAGAATGCCGGCGAATCGAGAGCGGATCACTGAGCTCCTCCGGGGTCCTTCCTGGTGGACGCGCGCTCGCGGTCGGCCGCCATCAGGGCGGCGAGCCGCTCGGCGTTGCGCTCCATGACCTGGCGGACGGCCTCGTTGAAGGCCTCGACCAGTGCGGTCTCGAGCTGCTGGGTCGACGGGCCGTCGGCCGGGTGACCGCGCCGCAGCGCGACCTCCAGCACCCGGTAGTTGCCGTCCATGCGCACGGTCACGAGGTCGCCCACCTCGACCGCGACGGGGTCGAAGGCCGGCTCGGCGAAGGCGGCGAGCAGCTCGGGGGACAGATCTCCGTTCACCACGACCTCCTCACGTCGGGGAGCAGCCCAGGTCAAACTCGACGGTGATCGTCGGCGCGGGTCCGACGCAGCCCGCGTAGTCCGACAGGAAGCGCCACGACCCGCCCGACAGCGCCGGCCGGTCCGGCACCGGGACCTTGACCGTCGGGCTGGCGAGCAGGATGTCGGGCCGGTTCGGGCGGGTGGCGCGCCACGGCCCGGGAACGGAGGGCGACAGGCGAATGGTCTCGAACAGCGCGTATTGGCGCACGACCTTCAGGACCACCGAGTAGACGATGCCGAAGCGGCCGCAGGCCACCTGGGCTGCGTGCAGCAGGTCGTCGCGGCGGGCGACCTCGATGCCCTCGTAGGTCTGCTGCAGGACGTCCGACTCCACCAGGTAGCGCCACGACTCGCCGGTCTTCTCGATCCAGAAGTGCCGGCCGCCCGCCCCGATGAGGTGCATGGCAACCACGGCGTCGACGATCGGCGCGAGCCCGACGTCACCGCCGTGCGTCCCGGTCTGGGTCGCCCCCCCACCGTCTGGCCGCCGGCGCCCCCGAGCGTCGGCATCGCCCACGGCCCCTGGTACTGCGGGAAGCGCTGGCCCAGGTGGTGACCGCTCTCCTAGTCGAGGAAGCTGTAGAGCTCGGCGATCTTCATGCCCGCCTCGACGTGCACGACCGCCACCGCCGTCTGGAGGATGCTCGGATCGAATGCCACGAAGGCCTGACCCTGGAAGAACGAGACGGCGGGAGCGGAGAGCTGCCAGGGCAGCACGTCGAACACCGGCCGGTTCAGGCGGAGGGCGGCCGGATTCTCGCGCTCGTCGGGATCGTTGGTCTCGACCATGACGAGAGGGGAGACCGCCGCCTCGGAGAACGCCCAGTGGCTTCCGCAGGCGCGCATGCTGAGGGGCGGGCCGGGACTGCCCTCCACGTCGGAGACGATCTTCCGGAGGTCCTGCCAGGTCGAGGCGCGCAGGCGCGCGCCGGGCAGGAACTCGGGCTGCCCGGGGTAGGCCGCGTACTTCCGCCATGGCTTGCTGCTGGTTTCCCCGGCCAACGAGCACCCCCGGTCGAGCCTAGCCCGAGGTAACGAAACCGGTCAACGCGCCGGGCCTAGAAGGGCTTCGTCACCATCAGCGCGATCACCAGCACGATCGCGATCAGCTCCCAGGCGTGCGCGGCCGCCACGACCGGATCGGCGAAGGCCGCCCGGAGCGCCGGCGTGACGCGCCCTTCCGCGAGGGCGTCGCGCAGGGCTCCCTCGAAGACCCGACCGCGTGGGAGGAAGACCCAGAGGATCAGGGGCACGAGCGTGAGGTAGAGAACGAGCGAGACGAGGATCCAGTTCGCGCTCCCGCCCTGGAGGACCCCCAGGATCGGCCACCCGCCGCGCCAGGCCGCCAGCAGGCCCAGCCCCAGCAAGGCGATCGAGGGGGCACGGACCAGCGCCTCGAAACGGCCGCCGAGTCGGACCAGCGCCGCCACGGTGTGGATCTCGTCGGCCCGCGCCGCGTCACGCAGCGCGAGACCGCGGCCGACGATGCCGCTGACCAGCAGGAACCCGGTCAGCACGTGGAGCAGGTTCAGGATCATGACCGCCGTCATGCTGCCTCCCGGTGTTCGCGACGAGAAAGCGCGGAGCGCCGCGGTGGCCGGGTCCTGGGTGGCTCATCGATGCTTCCGGGGCCCCCCTGGCGCGGACGCCCCGACCTCTGGTAGGGTCGGCAAACCAGCATGAGCACCCACCCCACGAGGTACAGACGATGCGAAAGCCCTTGCAGCGCGCCACGCGGTCCCGTCGCCGGAGCCGCGTGAGTCATGTGACCCCCGCCCAGGTCCGGGCCTGGCTCGACGAGCGGTTCACGGCGGAGCCCGACCTCCTGCACCGTATCGGCCGGGTGCTGGCCGCGCTCCAGAAGGCGGAAGCCGCCCCCGCGCGCCGCCCGTCCCGCGCTCGCCGGAAGGTGAGCTAGCGCCAGATTCGCCCTCAGGGAACGGCCTGACCCGCGAGCACCCCGGTCAGGCGCTCCTGGTCCACCGCCAGCTGTCCGTTGACCACCACGAACGGGATGCCGATCGGGTAGCGCCGAGGATCGTCGTAGGTCGCGGTGTCAATCACGCGGTCCGCGTCGAAGACGACGAGGTCCGCGAACCAGCCGCGCTCGATACGGCCGCGGCGGGCCAGGCCGAACCGGCGGGCGGGCGCGTCGGTCATGCGCTGCACCATGGCCTCGAGCGTGAGTCCGCCGAGCTCGCGGCGGAGCCGGCCCAGGAAGCGCGGGAAGGCGCCGTACGAGCGCGGGTGCGGGAAGCGCCCGGCCGGCGTCATGTCGCTGCACACCATGTAGTCAGGCCGCGCGAGCAGCGTCATGCAGTCCTGGCTGATCTGCCGCCAGAGGGCGGGGCTCCGAGGCGGCGCACCCAGGTGGCCGATCTTCAGCTCCTCGTCGAGCAGGAGCTGGCACAGCGTCTCCCCCAGGCCTCGCCCGGCCCCCGCCGCCACGTCGGCGAGGCTCATCCCCTCGAGCTCCGGGCGGCGCGGGACGTACGACAGGATCACCTCCGCCATCGGGAGCGATTCCTGGGCGTCGAGGGAAGCGGCGATCCGTCGGCGCTCCCCGGGGTCGCGGAGTCTCGCCAGGATCGCGTCGGGCCCGCCCTCCTGCGCGTCGCTCGGCAAGAAGCTCACCGGGATCGAGCTGCCGGCGGGATACGGATAGATGTCGAAGGTGACGTCGAGCCCCGTCGCGCGGGCGGGCTCGAGGTGCTCCATGATGCGGTCGATCCGGCCCGCGGTGGCGGCCGCGGTGCGATAGTGCGCGAGGTGGAGACGCGCGCCCGACCGGTGCGCCACCTCCACCGCCTCCGTCACGCCGTGCCCGCCGTGCGCGCGCTCCAGGTTGGCGCTCCGCGGCTCGCACATGTAGACGGCGCCCGCCTCGCGCACGACGCGGCCGAGCGCGATCAGCTCCGCGGTGTCGGCCCAGGGACCGGGGTAGTATTTCGACCCCGTGGAGAGCCCGACGGCGCCCTGCTCGAGGCCCTCGCGGACCAGGCGGCACGCCATGGCGAGATCGTCGCCTCGGAGCGGCACGTCGCGGAAGCCGGCCACCTCGAGGCGCACCGTGCCCTGAGGCACGAGGTACGCCGTGTTGACGGCGACCTTCCGGTGGTAGTGGCCGCGGAACGCCGCGACCGAGCGCATGTCGAGGTCGATCGGCGGGTCGCCGAGGAGGCCGCCGAGCCAACGGCGGAACGTGCGGTAGTTCTCGGGCGACAGCGGCGCGTACGACATGCCGTCGATGCCGAGGAACAAGGTGGTGATGCCCTGGCGCAGGCCCATCGGACACTGAGGATCGATGAGCAGCGCGCCCTCGGCGTGGGTGTGCGTGTCGATGAAGCCGGGCGCGACGACGAGTCCCGCGGCCTCGACGACGTGGCCGGCCTCCGCACGCACGAGATCGCCGACCGCCGCGATGGTCTCCCCGCTGACGCCCACGTCGGCGCGCCGGCCGGGCGCGCCCGAGCCGTCGACGACCGTCCCGCCCCGGATCACGAGATCGAACATGGCGACGGTTCCCTGACCTTCCTCTCCGTGGCGAGCCGCGGGTGCGGCCCGAAGGGCCTCACCGGCCCGGCGCCGACTCTACCCCGATTCCGGGAAAGACCGCATGCGCCGGATCGACGACGGTGGCGACGTCGGCTACTGTGACGGAAAGTCCGGTCGAGTCATACCCGCCCCGCAGGCGGGCGGAGAGGAGCGAGCGTCATGGCGCACTGGCTCTTGAAGTCCGAGCCCGACGACTGGCCCTGGGCGCAGCAGGTCGAGAAGGGGCGCGAGGGCGCGGAGTGGACGGGCATCCGCAACCACTCCGCCCAGAATCACCTCCGCGCGATGAAGAAGGGCGAGCAGGCGTTCTTCTATCACACGGGCAAGGAGAAGGCGATCGTCGGCATCGTCACCGTCATCGCGGAGGCGCATCCCGACTCCACGGACCGCGCCTGGCAGGCGATCGACGTCGCCGCGGTGAAGCCGCTCCGGAAGCCGGTCGGCCTCGATCAGGTCAAGGCGGACAAGCGTCTCGCCGGCATGGCGCTCGCCCGGCTGCCGCGGCTCTCGGTTCAGCCGGTCACGGACGCGGAGTGGCGGCTCATCTGCCGGATGGGAGGTCTCGCCTAGCGACGACCGGCCGGGCGAACGGCGGCCTGCCCCGCGCACGCGGGCGCGCCCGCCGACCCGAATCCGCGGAAGCGGCTAGGACCGAGGGCCTTCCCGGCGAGCGCCAGGCCGCCAGACGCGCACGTGCCGGCGGACCCGCCGTGCGCCGGGGGCGGCCGGGGCAGCGAGATCCAGGCCAATGGGCGCGGGTGAGCGAGGATCTCCGGTTCGTCCTTTTGCGCCGCGCACTTCGTCGGACCGCCAGCCGCCGGCCGCCGCTCGGGACGACTGCACGGTAGACAGGGCAGCCCCGGCGAGACCGGGCGTCCCGATCACGTCGAACGCTCGGGAAATCGCCCGGTTCCATCGCGGTGCACACCAGACTGTGCACCCTGCACTGTGGGGAGTGCAGGCGCATTACTCTCGTGCTACGGTCCAGTGTCTTCGAGCCGCCACCCGAACCGACACGAGGACTCGACGAGATGAGCACGACCTACCGCGTCCCCGGCGCCGTCCTGACGGAGCGCGAGCACTCGATCACGCTCGACCACGGGCGCCCGGACGGGCCGCGATCACCGTCTTCACGCGAGAGGTCGCGGCCCCGGACGGCGCGAAGCGCCCGTACCTCCTCTTCCTCCAGGGCGGTCCTGGTATCGAGGCCACCCGGCCGACGAGCCCGCCGTCCGGCTGGATGAAGCGGGCCATCGAGGACTACCGCGTCCTCCTCCTCGATCAGCGCGGGACGGGACGCTCGACACCGGTCGGTCCCGAGCTTCCGGGCCGCGCCTCCGAGGAGCAGGCCCGCTACCTGACGCACTTCCGGGCCGACTCCATCGTCCGCGACGCCGAGCACATCCGCCGGGAGCTCGGCGCCGATCGGTGGAGCGTTCTCGGCCAGAGCTTCGGCGGCTTCACGTCGATGACGTATCTGTCGATCGCGCCCGAGGGTCTGCGCGAGGCCTTCATCACCGGCGGCCTCTCGCCGGTCGGGCGCTCGCCCGACGAGGTCTATGCCGCGACGGGGGTCCGGCTCATCGAGAAGAACCGCGCCTACTTCGAGCGCTACCCGGGCGACTGCGGCCGGGCCGCCGAGATCCTGAAGCGCCTCGAGGCCGAGGACGTTCGCCTCCCGTCGGGCGAGCGGCTCACCGCGCGCCGGTTCCGCCAGCTGGGGATGTGGCTCGGCGACAGCGCGGGCTGGGAGCTCCTCCACCACGTGATCGAGCTTCCGTTCGGCTCACCGGCCTTCCTCTACGACGCCGAGGCCGGCGTCCGCTGGGGCCGGAACCCGATCTACGCCACGCTCCACGAGTCGAGCTACGCCGACGGCTTCCCCACCCGCTGGTCGTCGGCCCGCACGCTTCCCGCCGAGGTCGAGGAGCGCGGCTACTTCACGGCGGAGCAGGTCTTCCCGTGGATGTGGGAGGAGTACGGGCGGCTCCGGCCCCACCGCGCCGCGGCGGAGCTCCTCGCCGAGCACCCCTGGCCCCGGCTCTACGACGCGGACCGGCTCCGCGAGAACGAGGTCCCCGTGGCGGCGACGATCTACGTCGATGACGTCTACGTCGACCGCGAGTTCGCGATGGAGACCGCGCGGCTGATCCGGGGCCTGCGCCCCTGGATCACGAACGAGTACGAGCACAACGGCCTCCGCGCCGACGGCAAGCGGGTGCTGGGCCGTCTGATCGCGCTCGCCCGGGGGCGCGCGTAGCGCGCGGCGGGGCGCGGTTGCCGCCCCGCGCCGGCATCCTCTAAGGTGGTGTCGTGAAGATCGAGCTCCGGCCGCTCCACCCGGGCTTCGGCGCCGAGGTCGTCGGCGTCGACCTCGCGCGCGAGCTCGACGCGGAGACCGTCGCCGCCATCGAGGCCGCGTGGACCCGCCACAGCATCCTCCTCTTCCGGGATGTCCGGATGACGCCCGCCCAGCACGTGGCCTTCACCCGGCGCCTCGGGCCGCTCCACGTCATGGAGCCGCTCGAGTTCAACCTGCCGGAGTGGCCCGAGGTCTTCGTGGTCTCGAACGTCGAGGAGAACGGGAAGCCCGTGGGGCTCCGGCGCGCGGGCTGGGGCTGGCACTCCGACGGCGAGGACAAGGCGATCCCGAACGCGGGATCGTTTCTCTATGCGCTCGAGGTGCCGTCCGAGGGCGGCGATACGCTCTTCGCGGACACCTACGCCGCCTTCGCCGCCCTGCCCGACGACGTCCGCCGGGTGATCGAGGGCCGGCGGGCGTGCTTCAGCCGGGTCCGCCTCCACCACGTCCACTACCCGCACATGGCGCCGCTCACCGACGAGCAGAAGGCCAAGCGCCCCGACGTGTGGCATCCGATCGCGCGCGAGCACCCTCGCTCGGGCTGGACCGCGCTCTACATCGGCCGGTGGGCCTGCGAGGTCGAGGGGCTCCCCGAGGCCGAGGGCCGGGACCTGATCCGCCATCTCCAGGAGTGGGCGACGCGCGACGACTTCGTCTACCGGCATCGCTGGCGTGTGGGCGACGCCGTCCTCTGGGACAACCGCTGCACCCAGCACTGCGCGACCGAGTTCGACGAGGTGCGGCACCGCCGGCGCATGCACCGGACGACGCTCGACGGCGACGTCCCGCGGCTCGCCCGCCCGCCGCGGATCCGGCCCGCGCGCGGCCCGGTCTCCGTCGGGTGAGGCAGTCTTGGCCGGCCGTGTCCACGTCTCGCCCGTGACGACGGCGCGGACGGTGCGGGTCCTGATCGCGTCGGCGCTCGAGCCGCCGCTGATCGAGCGCATCCGCGCCGTCGACCCGCGGCTCGACGTCCTCTACCGGGCCGATCTCATCGGACGGCCCCGCTATCCGGGCGATCACACGGCGCCCATGACCCGGACCCCCGCCCAGGCCGCCGAGTGGGCCTCGCTCGTCGCCGAGGCCGAGGTCATGCTCGACGTCGACCGCGCGACCGAGCGGGATCTCGCCCGCCAGGCCCCGCGGCTCCGCTGGATCCAGCTCTCGAGCTCGGGCGTCGTGCACATCGTCGAGCAGATGGGGCTGGGCGACCGCCCCATCGTCGTGACCAACGCGGCGGGGATGCACGCCCTCCCGCTCGCCGAGTTCGTCCTGTTCGCGATGCTCTACTTCGCGAAGCGCATGCCGCGCGTCCTCGCCGACCAGCGGCGCCACCACTGGGAGCGGTTCGCGCTCGACACCCTGCCCGGCAAGACGCTCGGGATCGTGGGGATCGGGCACGTGGGGGGAGCCATCGCGCGACTGGCGCGGTCGGCGGGGCTCCGGGTGGTGGCGGTCCGGCGGACGGCCGGCGCGGCGTCGGAATCGCCTGACGCGGACGCGGTCTACCCGCCGGCGGGCCTCCGGACCCTGCTCGGGGAGAGCGACTACGTCGTCCTGATCGTGCCGCTCACGCCCGAGACGGCCGGCCTTCTCGGGAAGGCCGATCTCGCCGCTGATGAAGCCGGGCGCCGTCCTGATCAACATCGGCCGCGGCCAGCTCGTGGACGAGTCCGCGCTGGTCGAGAACCTCCGGTCCGGCCACCTGGGCGGCGCGGCGCTGGACGTCTTCGCGACCGAGCCCCTGCCGAATGCGAGTCCCCTGTGGGACCTGCCGAACGTCCTCGTCACCCCTCACAGCATGAGCACGGCGCTCGACGAGAACGAGTGGCTCGTCGACCTCTTCAGCGACAACCTCCGCCGCTATCTGGCCGGCCAGCCCCTCCGGAACGTCTTCGACCGCGCGCGCGGATACTGACCGCGACTCGCCGGGTCAGGGCGGCGTGGCCCGCCCTCTCGAGGATCACTTCGGGGGCGGGATTACCGGGTCAGGACGCCGCGCGAGGACCAACCAGGCGGTCGAGCCGGAGCCGCATGGACGGGGTGACGTCGGCCTTCAGCAGCGTGCGCATGATTGCGAGGGCTTGCCGATTCTCGCGGCGGGTCTCCGAGGCCACGCAGTCGGCGGGCACGAGGAGACGGTAGTCGCGCATGTAGGCGTCGTTCGCGGTGAAGAGCACGCAGATGTTGCCCGCTATGCCCGTCAGGACGAGGGTCCGCGCTCCCAGGTAGGCGAGGAGCACGTCGAGCGTCGTCGAGAAGAAGCCCGAGTGCTTCGGCTTCAGCACGAAGTAGTCGTCGTCCGCCGGCGTCAGGAGGTCGACCATGGGCTTGCCGCGGGCGCCGTCCCGCCGACAGCGAGCCGTGAGCCGCCGGAAGTCCGACTGCCAGCGCCCGTAGTTGTCGTTGACGTAGATCACGGGGATGCCCGCGCGCTTCGCCCGCACTCGGAGCCGCGCCAGCCGGCGCGCCATCGGCACGGCGTGCCGGACGAGTCGCTCGCCGCCCGGGAACTCGAGGTCGTTGACGACGTCGAGCAGCAGGAGCGCCACGCGCGAGTGGTCGGGCACCATGCCGTGGAGGTCGGCATTTCGTGCCGGCGCTCGGCGAACCTGCCGCGCGGAGCCGTAGCGCTTCCGGGTCACGTCTCGCTCCCGGATCGCGTCAGCCTGGCGGATGGGGGACACCGTGGTCACGTGGCAATCGGTTGTGATCCTCTCCCTCGTAAGCAACGCGAGTGCCAGCCCACAATTCTCAAAGCGGGGTCACGCCCAGACTTGATTTCCGCGGCCGCGGCGGTCCGGAACTTCACAACTCGGGCCTGACCCCGACTTTGGGGGGTACTCTCGAAGGATGGACCGCCTGGCGATCGCCCACGCCCTGCGCGAGATGGGCCTCCTGCTGGAGCTCCAGGGCGAGAATCCGTTCAAGGCCCGCGCGTACGAGCGCGGCGCCCGGGCCCTCGAGGCGCTGGGTGCGGATCTCGCGCCGATCGTGGCCGAGAACCGGCTGACCGAGCTCCCCGGCATCGGCTCGGCGCTGGCTGCGACCATTCGCGAGCTCCACCTGACGGAACGGAGCGAGCAGCTCGATCGGCTCCGCGCCGCACTGCCTCCGGGCGTCCTCGAGCTGAGCCAGGTCCCGGGTCTGAGCGTCCCGCGGATCACCGCGCTCCATCAGGCGCTCGGGATCGCCTCCGTCGAGGAGCTTCGCGAGGCCCTCGAGGCCGGGCGCGTGCGGAGCGTTCCCGGCTTCGGCGCCAAGACGGAGGAAAAGCTCCTGGCCGCGCTGAAGGCGCGCGAGGCGCACGGCGAGGCGATGCTCCTCCATCGCGCGACGGCGGAAGGCGCCGCCCTCCTGGCCCACGTCCGGGCCGGGGCGGACGTGGGCCACGCCGAGCTCGCGGGCGCGCTGCGCCGGCGCACGGAGACGGTCGACCGCCTGGTCGTCGCCGTGAGCACGAACGCGCCCGAGCGCGCCCTGGCGCACGTGGCGGCGTACCCGCCGGCGGCCCAGCCGGTCACGCCGGCCGATGAGCGCGTGACGTTCCGCGTCGCGAGCGGCGTCCTGATCGAGGCCGAGGCCGTGGCGCCGGCCGTGTTCCCGGCGCTCCTCCACGCGCTCACCGGCTCGGAGGGGCACCGGGCACGCCTCGCCGAGCGCGCGCGGGAGCTCGGTCTCGTCCTGGATCGCGCCGGCCTCGCGCGGGCCAAAGGCGGCCGCCGGCTCGCGATCACGAGCGAGGCGGACCTCTACCGGCACCTGGGCCTTCCGTACCTCCCGCCCGAGGTGCGCGAGGACACGGTCGATCTCGGGACCGCGGCGGCGCGCTGCGGGAACGGCGGGCTCGTCGAGGCCGCGGACATCCAGGGCATGGTGCACTGCCACTCGGTCTACTCCGACGGCGCGGACACGATCGAGGCCATGGCCCAGGCGGCGCGCGCGATGGGCATGCGCTACATGACCCTGACCGACCACTCGCCGACCGCGTCGTACGCCGGCGGCCTCACGGTCGAGCGTCTCCGGCGCCAGTGGGACGAGATCGCCAAGGCGCAGGAGCGGGTCGAGGGCCTGACGATCCTCAGGGGCACCGAGTGCGACATCCTCGCCGACGGGCGCCTCGACTACCCCGACGAGATCCTGGATCAGCTCGACGTCGTCATCGCGAGCATCCACAACCGCCACCGGATGGACGAGGCGCAGATGACCCGCCGGCTCGTCCAGGCGATGCGCCATCCGTGCTTCAAGATCTGGGGCCACGCGCTCGGGCGCTACGTGCTCCGCCGCCCGCCCATCCCCTGCCGGATGGAGGAGGTGCTGGACGCCGCCGCCGAATCCCGGGTCGCGATCGAGGTCAACGGGAACCCGAACCGGCTCGACATGGAGCCGCGCTGGCAGCACGAGGCGCTCCGGCGCGGTCTCCGCTTCGTCGTGTCGACGGACGCGCACTCCACCGCGGAGCTCCAGAACCTCCGCTACGGGATCGACATGGCGCGGCGAGGCCTCCTCACGGCGCGGGACGTCCTGAACACGCTGTCCCTCGGGGAGTTCCGGCAGGCCGTCCGGCCGGCCGGGACCTGACCCCGGCCGCGCGGCGCGTCAGCCGGTCTGCCGGCGTCGCGAGCCGGCGGCTCGGCCCCTCCGCGCTGATTCCCACCCGCGGCCGCCGGTGACACGCGGCCCGTAGCCGAGGCGCCCGCGCGGCACGCGTGCTCCCGCACCGTGCCGCGGCATGTCGGCGTCCCCGGCCTCGGCCGGCCGCCAGACGACACCGAGCCGGCGCATCAGCGCAAGCGCGTCGAACGGCGCCCTCACCTTCACGTCGTTGTCGAAGTACGCATAGACGTCGCGGCCGTCCCGCCCCCAGCGCCGGATCCGGCGCGCCCACCCCGCGAGGGCCCGCGCCGAGTAGCCGCTCGTGTAGATCCGGACGTCCCCGTGAAGGCGCACGTACACGAAGCCCCCGGCGGGGTCGAGCATCATGGGCCACTTCCCGGCGGTGTCCGCGACGACGACGGCGATGCGGTGCCGCGCCGCCAGCGCGCGGAACTCGTCGTTCACGAAGCTCGGGTGCCGCACCTCGACCGCGTGGAGCACGGGCCGGTCGGCGTCGATGGCGAGCCGCGCGCGACCCCTCATGCGCGCGTCTCGCCGGCGGGCGAGCGCCAGCGCCTGCCCGGTCGTCCGCGGGAGGAGCTCGAGGAACGCCGCGAGGCGCTCCCGCTCGTAGGCGAGCGCCGGCGGGAGCTGCCAGAGGAACGGGCCCAGCTTCTCGCGCAGGGCCAGGACCCCCGAGGCGAAGAAGTTGGCGAGGGGCCGCTCGACGTTCCTGAGCCGCAGGAGATGCGTGACGTAGCGCGACCCTTTCACGGCGAAGACGAAGCCCGGCGGCGTCGCGCGGTACCACGCCGCGTAGTGCTCGGGGCGCTGGAGCGAGTAGAAGGATCCGTTGATCTCCACCGTCGGGAAGTGCCGTCCGCAGAACTCGAGCTCGCGCCGCTGGGGCAGGCCCTCGGGATACCAGACCCCGCGCCACGGCGGATAGCGCCAGCCCGAGATGCCGATCCGGATCACCTCCACCTCGGCGCCCTCGCGGGTCAGGACACGGGCGGGAGGCGCACCCGCTTCTTGGCGGCGAGCATGGGCGCCCACAGGTCGCCGCGCTGGCGCACGCGCGCGGGCACGTTGCCGATGTGGAGGTCCTCGAGCCGGACGCCCCGCGCGACCTCGCCCCACGTGACCGGCGTCGACACCAGCGCGCGCGGGTGGGGCCGCACCGAGTAGACGGACGCCAGGGTCCGCCCCCAGGCGTTCTGGTTGTAGTCGACCAGGACGCGCCCCGCCGGCCGCTTGGGGATCCGGTACTCGGCGGTCAGGAGCGTGGGGCGGGCCGCGGCGAGCGCCAGCGCGACGCGCTTCGCGAAGTCCCAGACGTCCTTCTGCGTCGGCCCGCGCACGATCGGCACGTACACGTGGAGGCCGCGGGAGCCGGTGGTCTTGACGTGGGCCGGCATGTCCAGCCCCGCCAGGGCGTCGCGCACGGTGAGCGCGGCCTCGCGCAGGCGGTCGAACGGCACCGCGGTCGCGCCGGTCACGGGATCGAGGTCGAAGTGGACGTAGTCGGGCCGGTCGACGTCGTCGCAGCGGGCGTACCACTGGTTGAGGTCGATGCACCCGAGGTTGACCACCCAGAGGAGCGAGAGCAGGTCCTGGACGACGGGGAAGGCTATGATGCTGCCGGAGCTGTGCTCGATCGGGCACAGCTCGAGCCACGGCGGGTGGGGCTCGGGCACCCGCTTCATGAAGAAGAACGGCTGGGCCGCGCCGTTCGGGTACCGCTTCATCACCATCGCGCGGTCTTGGAGATGCGGCAGCAGGGCGGGCGCCACGTCGGCGTAGTACTGGAGCAGGTCGCGCTTCGTGAGCCCGAGCTCCGGCCAGAACACCTTTCGGAGATTGGTGAGCCGGACGGCGCGTTCCCCCGCCCGGATCTCCACGGTGTCTGTGTCCGTGGGCAAGGCGAGCGACGGCGGGCCGAATCGTGGCCGGGCGACCGCCTTGCGGAAGGTTGTCGGTCTCGCGCCGTCCGAGGCGGACGACGGCGGACGCCGACGACGGGTCGCGGGACCGGCGCGGCGCGAGGTCGCGCTCAGCTCCGTGCGGCCGCGGCCGCGGCGCGACGCGGCCGTGAAGGAGACGGCGTCCCCCGTCGGGTGGTCGGCGCGGCCTTCCCGCGAGACCGCGGGACCGGGGGCAGCGTGGCGGGATCGGCGCCCGCGGCTTGCTGGAGCTGACGCGGGCTCGCGCCGGCGGCGCGACCGATCTCGGTCATCGTGCGCCCGGACACGACCGACCGCGGCTTCGTGACCGTGAGGTCCTCGTTGCTCGCGTACTCGTCCCGGTGCTTGATGAGGAGCCACTGCCGGCCGCCGCGCGTCCGGACCAGGACCCACGAGCCCTGAAGCTTCTGCCCGAGCAGCACGAACTTGAGGTCGCCCTTCTCGAGCTGGCGATCGGCGTCCGTCTCGTCCCCGAGCCGGTCCCCGGCGATCGGCGCCCAGACACCCTTGTCCCAGATCATCACGGTCCCGCCGCCGTATGCGCCCTCGGGGATGACGCCCTCGAACTGGTTGTAGTCCATCGGGTGGGGCTCGGTCTCCATCGCGAGCCGCTTCACCGCGGGGTCGGGCGCCGGGCCCTTCGGGACCGCCCACGAGAGCATCACCCCGCGGTGCTCCAGCCGGAAGTCGTAGTGGAGCGCGGTCGCGCGGTGCTTCTGGACGACGAACTCGAGGGGCCGCCCCGCCGGCCGCGCCCGCGCGGTCCCCTGGGGCTCGGGTGTGACGTCGAAGTGGCGCTTCCGGTTGTACTCGGCGAGCCGGCCGTACGCGCTCATGTCCGGGAGCTTGGCGGCGGACGAGGCCCGGCGGCCCGGCTTCTTTCCTTTCCCGGATCCCGTCGAGTCGCGGCTGGTGGCCTTCTTCATGGACGATTCGAGCATGCCGCGGGACGACGTCGGGCTGCGGACTGGCCTCCGCCTCCGCGTCTGCGTCCGTCGGCTCCTCGTCGGGTAGGTCGTCCTCCGAGATGTCCAGGGCCGAGGAAGACGGGAGGATGCTCCTCGGGACCGCGGCGGACTCCTCGGCTTCCACCCCTCGCGCGGTGAACCGGGCCGCGGAGCGGGCATTCTGCTGCGCCGACTCCTTCTGGGCGAGTGCGCGCAGGAGCTTGGCCTGCTCCTTGACCACCATGAGGCTCCAGCCTGATGCCGACGCAGGGGCCTGCCCGCCAAGCCCGGGGAGTGTGATCCTGGAGTCCCCGCGGTGGGCTCACTACCCGCCCTTCGGGCGCCGGCCCAGTCGGCTCACCACGGCACTGAGCTCCCCCCCATCGACGGGCTTCGTCAGGTAGATGTCGTAGCCCGCCCGCAAAGCCTCGGTGCGCGCCTCCGCATTCGCATGGGCAGTGAGCGCGATCGCGGGAAGGTCGTGCCCGCCCGGCAGGGCCCGCACGCGCCGGATCAGCTCGTATCCATCCATGAGCGGCATCGCGATGTCGCTCACCAGCACGTCCGGTCGCAGTCGCGCGATGACGTCCAGTGCCTGGGCCGCGGACTCGACGGCGACCACCTCGCCCCCGCATTGCTCCAGGTACAGCTTCAGGAGCTCCCGTCCATCCGGTTCGTCGTCCACGACGAGGGCTCGGACGCCGTCGCACCGCGCCATCGCCATGGCCGGATCGGCTCGCCCCCGTCCCGGCGCTTGCCAGAGCGGCGCGACCGGCAGCCTCACGCTGAAGGTGGACCCCTTGCCTTCGCCGGGGCTGCTCGCTTCCACCTGGCCGCCATGCATGTCGACGAGCTCCCGGACGATCGCCAAGCCGAGTCCCAGTCCGCCATGCGCACGCGTCACGGAGCTGTCGGCCTGGCGAAAGCGCTCGAAGATCACCGGCAGCATCTCGCGGCGAATCCCGATGCCGGTGTCGCGAATGCTCACCGTCACCCGGGATCGCAGCCGCTGGACGCGGACATCGATGCGGCCCTGGCGCGGCGAGAACTTCACCGCGTTCGTGAGCAGATTCCAGAACACCTGCTGCAGCCGCTCCGGATCGCCGCGAACGGGGCCCGCGCCCGCCTCGAAGTCCGTCCGGAGCTCGAGCTCCTTCTCTATCGCGGCAGGACGAATCGACTCGACCGCAGTCGAGACGCTCGCGGCGACATCGACCGATTGCATGTTGAGCCGCATCCGGCCGCCCAGGATCCGGGACAGATCGAGCAGGTCATCGATCAAGTGCGCCTGCTGCTTGGCGTTCCGGATGATCGTCTCCAGCGCGCGGCTCACGATGGCGGGATCGTTCTGGGCTCCCCCGAGCACCTGCGCCCAGCCCAGGATGGAGTTCAGGGGCGTCCGGAGCTCGTGCGACAGGGTAGCGAGGAAGTCGTCCTTGGTGCGGTTCGCCGTTTCGGCCTCGGCCCGCGCCTCCCGCTCTCGAGCCAACAGCTGCTCGTAGGCCTTTTGCACCTGCTTCTGGTCGGTGATGTCCCGGGCGATCTTCGACGCGCCCACGATCCGGCCCCGCGCATCGCGCACGGGAGAGATCGCCAGCGAGATGTCCAGGCGACGGCCCGTCTTGTCGATCCGGACGGTCTCATAGTGCTCGATGCGCTGTCCGCGACGGATGCGGTCGAGAATCTCCGCCTCCTCCTGGACGGATTCGGGCGGAATCAGCATGGTGACGGGCCGGCCGATCGTCTCGGCCGGACTGTAGCCGAACAAGCGCGCCGCCCCGGGATTCCACGTCTGCATGATGCCATCGAGATCCTTGCTGATGATCGCGTCGTTGGACGACTCGACGATGGCCGCGAGG
Organism: uncultured Candidatus Rokubacteria bacterium; assembly: GCA_963765195.1. Taxonomy (GTDB): domain Bacteria; phylum Methylomirabilota; class Methylomirabilia; order Rokubacteriales; family DASRDR01; genus DASRDR01. The sequence continues at coordinate 85,847 of CAVXVV010000057.1, read as the reverse complement.
CGTCCCTGCGTCTCATCCATCCGCTTGCGCTCGACCGCGAACGCAACGTGCCCGGCGATGATCCGGCCCAGCATGGTCTCCGTGTCCGTCAAGCGCCGCGGCGCGTCGAAATAGGCCATGAACTTGCCGAGACACCGGCCCGGCTGGAGCAGCGGGAAGAAGGCGAGGCCGCGGATGCCCTCGGCGAGGATCGTCGAGCGTAAGGGCCCGAGACTCTCGTCCACCCGCGCATCGGCGATGAAGACCGGCTCGGCCCGGATCGTGTCGGCCGACCACGGGCTATGTCCCTCGGTCGCGCCGCGGTAGGCGTCAGAGAGGCCCCGCCATGCCTTGAAGCGAATCACTCCGTCGGGATCGAAGAGCAGAATGGAGGAACGCGATGCCGCGAGCGCTGCCGCAACGACGTCGAGCGCGGCATCGTAGATATCTTCGAGCGTGTCGGCTTGGGCCGTCGTCCGCGTGAGGCGATCGATGGCCTCGAGACGTGTTTGCATGGCCGCGAGCTCGGCAAGGTGCTGATCCGGCGGCACGGGACAGTCAGGCTCCGTGTTCAAAGCCTTCCCCTCACGTCTCTGCCTCTACACTAAGCCGGGGCCGGGAGGATCGTCAATTTCACCGCGTGACAGTCACTTCAGCGGGCATGACCCCGGAAGACGACCACCGCTGCGACGGCCGCGATCAGGACCCGCCGGAAGAGGCCCGGCGCGGGCGCCGGGGGCAGGAGCGCCGGTGTCGGGCGGGACGCCGGAGGCGGCCGGGTCAGGTATCGCCGATAGGCGAGCGCGCCGATTGCGCGCTTCGCGCCCGGAACCTTCTCACCCTCCGCCTTGCCGTACGGCGAGGCGTGCTCGATCTCGGCGTTCAGCTCGGCGCCGACCAGGAAGACCACACCCGAGAGGTAGAACCAGAGGAGGAGCACCATCACGCCCCCGATGGTCCCGTAGGTCTCGGTGTAGGTCCCGAACCGGGTCACGTAGTACTTGAATCCGAGCGACGCTGCGAGCCAGATGACCGCCGCCAGGACGGCGCCGGGCGTCACCCAGACCCACTCCTGCTCCGCGTCGGGAGCGAAGTAGTAGACAGCTGCGGCCCCCAGCGCCACGAGCGCCAGCACCAGCGGCCACTGGAGGATCTTCCAGGTCCAGGCGAAGACCGGCCCGAGTCCGGTCGCTCGCGCGATGTAGTCGGCGACGGTCGGGCCGACGAGGACGAGCGCGAAGGCGATGACGATGAATGCCGCCAGTGCGAAGGTGAGGCCGAGCGCCAGCAGGCGCACCTTCCACCAGGGCCGGCCCTCCTCGATGTCGTAGGCGTGGTTCAGCGCGTCGATCAGCCCCATGAGGGCCGCCGAGCTGCTCCAGAGGGCGGCGGCGAGGCCGAAGGTCAGGATGCCGCCGTGGTTGCCCTCGGAGATCTTCCGGATCTGGTCCTGGAGAATTCCGATGATGTCGCCAGGGACGACGCCGCCGAGCGTGGCCACCATCCGGTCGACGAAGTGCTCCAGCGGGAAAAAGCTCGCGAAGGCGATCCCGACCAGGACGGCGGGGAACAGGGAGAAGAAGAAGTAGTAGGCGAGCTGGGCGGCGAGCCCGAGGCCGTTGTCCGCCACGAACTCCTTGGCCGTCCGGCTGAGCAGCTCCCACCAGCCGAGGGGCAGTTTCGCGAACCCGAACGCGAACCTCCTCACCCGCTCCCCCGCGGAGGTGGCGGGCGATGGGCCGCGACCGTCCGCCACCTCCGAAGCCGACGCGACCCCGTCACGCATGTCGCTACCTCTTGGCCAGCACCTTCCTGGTCGCTCTTTAGCCATGGCCGGCCTACAGCATGTCCTTGCGGGCATGCTTCGCCCGCGCCGCGCCGATGGCCGTCTTCACTTCCTTCTCCTCTTCAGGCGGCGGCAGGACGGCCGGCATGCCCAGCGCCTCGATCCACAGCTCCCGGGTCCAGCCGGTGGTGTGGTAGAGGTGCTCGTCCTCTTCCTCCTCGACCTCCTTGTGGGCTTCCTTGAGCGCCGAGCCCTTCTCGCCTTTCGCCTTCTTGGCGAGCTCGCCGATCAGCTCCCAGTTCAGGTGGTCCTTGGTCTCGGCGAGCACGACGCACTCGGCCGCCACGACCTGCGCCGCCTGCGGCTTGCCGGCGTCGAGGGCCATCTCCATCGCCTTCACGAGGGAGTTGCCGATGTGCCGGACGACCAGCCGCCCGGGCGTCTCCGCCTCGGGATCGAGCTCGAGCCGCGTGAAGACGTTCTCGACGATGCGCACGTGGTTCTGCGTCTGCTCGAGGTACTCCTCCCACTCCGTCTTGAGGTCGTCGTTCACGGCGCAGCGGAGCGCTGTCTTGTAGACCTGCACGCCGCCAAGCTCGGTCTCGAGCGCCTGGTACAGCAGCTCACGGACTCCTTCATCCTTCATGGAACCCTCTCCTTCGTGGATCGGCGTATCGGAAGCGCCGGTGGTCGCGCCGTCTGCGCGAACTCGAGGCGTGAGCCTCGTTTCGGCGCCGACGCACGCCACCGGCGCGCTGGTGGATGTGGTGCTCCCGAAGCGGCGAACCCGTCGAGCATGGGACAGCTTCCTCGGTCTATCCATCGACGGAAATGGATGACCACATTCGGGATGACTGGCATGCTCATTAGGTAATTGCCAAGGGAAACGCCACCAAACGGGGCAAATGCTGTGCCACCATCGAGCAATCAGGCCGCGCTGCGGCGAATCTAGGGTCGAATGGCCCTCCGCGCCGCTCTCCGAGAGAGTGTTCCCCGCCCGGCTGGCGGGCGTCATGACCGCCTCAAATCGCGGCGATTCGCGACGCCACGCTGACACACCGACGACAGCGTGGCCCGGATCTGAAGGCCGGGCGAACTCGGCGGAAAAGCCGCCATAAGCCAGCGCCTCGAGGCCTGGACACTTGGGCACTCCGCGTCGCCTGTCGGTCTCGAGGCACGTGCGGTGCTTCTTGCACGCCGAGACTCTTCCTCCGAGGACCGGTGCATTGAGATCCCGTGAGCGGCCGTCTACCTCCGCGGATACTGCCTCCGCGGACATCGCCCGGAAGCCGATGGACTTTCGCGCCCACCGGCCCTGGCCGCTTCCCCCGCGCCCCTGGGTCATGGCGCAGCGGTGGCGCGACCTCCTGTTCGCCCACTGGCCCGTCGACCCCGAGCGGCTCTCGGCCCCACATCCCTGAGGGCCTGACGCTCGACTGTCACGAGGACGCGGCGTGGGTCTCGATCACGCCGTTCCGCCTGGAGGGCCTCCGCCCGCGCGGGTTCCCCGCGCTTCCCTGGATCTCTTCCTTCCCCGAGCTGAACTTCCGGACGTACGTGACGCGGGCCCGGAAGCCGGGCGTCTTCTTCTTCAGCCTGGATGCCGCCCGCACGGCTGCGGTGATGGGCGCGCGGGCGGCGTTTCACCTGCCGTACTTCCTCGCGGCGATGCACGTGACGGCCGCGTCGAACGGCGCGATCGACTATCGCAGTCACCGGACCGGCCCGGAGCGTCCCGCGGAGTTCCAGGCCCTCTACCGGCCCGTGCCCCAGATCTCGCCGCTGCCGGCGGAGCCCGGCTCGCTCGATCACTGGCTCACCGAGCGCTACTGCCTGTACGCGGTCGACCGCGTAGGACGCCTCTATCGGACTGAGGTCCACCACGCGCCGTGGGCCCTCCAGCCCGTCGAGGTGAAGATCCTCTGGAACACCATCTCCACCGCGGCCGGGATCGAACTGCCGCCGAAGCCCGCGCTGACCGCCTACTCCAGATGACCTCGATGTGGTGGTCTGGTGGCCGCGGCGGCTCGCGGCTCGCAGCGAGCGCAGGATCCGACGGCGTGCGCGGGGCGCTATCGACGACTAGGAGGGGGCGGCGCGTGCTGGCTCTGCCAGAGCGCGATGCCCCCGCGGATGCCCGCCTCGTTGGAGATCGTCGTCACGCGAGAGCCGGGATCGAAGCGGATCTTGTTGGCGTTACCGCCGCCGATGTAGAGGTGATCGTAGTGCACCGTCCAGCGCAGCGTCCCGATCGCCTCCTTCAGGCGCTTGTTCCACCTCTTCACCCCGCGCTCCTTCAGCGCGAGATCGTTCAGCAGGGCGTCGAAGGTCATGTGGGGACGCGCCTCGTAGCGGCTCAGCGAGAACTGGGGCACCAGCAGGCCATTCAGGTACAGGGCGCTTCCGACGCCGGTCCCGAGCGTCATGACGAGCTCGAAGCCCTGACGCCGTATGGCGGCCAGGCCCTGGAGGGCCACGTCGTTCGCCACGCGGACGGGCTTGCGAAACAGGTCTTCGACCGCGGTCCCCAGGTCGAATCCGATCCAGTCCCGATGGTAGAGATTCGCAGCGGTCAGGACGCGCCCGTCGGCGACGGCGCCCGGAAAACCCACCGAGACGCGGTCGAACCGCGGGAGCGTCCTGGCGAGACGACCGAGAGCCCGAAGCAGCGTTCGCGGAGGCTCACCGACCGGCGTGTCGATCCGGACCTTGGCCGCGAGCAGCGCCCCGCGCTCGTCGAGCACCGAGGCCTTGATCCCCGTCCCGCCGATGTCGACGGCGAGGGTCCACGTCTCGCGTCGTCGTAGCCGAGGCTCGGCTCGCGCCCTGGCCGCGGCGACGGCCGCCGGCCGGCGGCGTCCACGGCGAGATGGTCCGCGCCGCTCAACGCCCGCCGCTGCGACGCTCCGGCGATGCCGCAGCGCTGGTGTGTCGGACGCTCCCATCCTCCGCTCCCAGGTGCGAGGGCTGTGCCACCGATGACGCCACAGCGGCGCCGTTTGCCCGCCAGGATGACGCCGCTTCGCCTTTCTGTCGTTGCAAAGACCCGCTACCTCCGGTGATTCCCCCACCGGCACAGGGTCGGCGTTTCGGCAGGTCCCTTGCACTCGCCAGGATAGGGCAAGACTTCCAATGGCGTCTCACAGCCGTCCACATGGCCGTCGCTGGCTTCGCTACACAGGCATCGCCGTCCTGGTGGTCGTGGCGTTGGCCGTGGTCGGCTCGTTCTTCATCGACGAGCCGCTCCGGCGGGTCATCGTCCGCCAGATGAACCAGCAGCTGAAGGGGTACACCGCGGAGATCGGCAAGCTCAGCTTCCATCCGATCGGGCTCTCGCTGACCCTCTACGATCTGAAGTTCCTCCAGGAGGCCCATCCGGACCCGCCCGTCTTCCAGGCGCCGCGGCTGGACGCGAGCGTCGAGTGGAAGGCGCTCCTCCGCGGCCGGCTGGTCGCCAACTTCGCGCTGGCGGAGCCCGCCATCTACGTGAACCTCCAGCAGCTCACGGCCGAGGCGAAGGATCCGACACCGGTCAAGGACCACGGCTGGCAGGAAGCGTTCGAGGCGATCTATCCCCTGAAGATCAACGAGGTCCGCGTGACGGACGGCCGCGTGACCTACGTCGACGGGGGACCCTTCGAGCCGCTCGAGGTCAGCCGGATCAACCTCAAAGCCGAGAACATCCGAAACATCCGGTCGAAGGACCGGACGTATCCCTCGGATCTCCACCTCGACGCCGTGGTGTTCAAGGACGGGCGCGTGACTCTCGACGGGCACGCCGATTTCCTGGCGGTGCCGATCCCGGGCATCCAGGGCGACGTGAAGCTCGAGAACGTCGCCCTCGACTACTTCAAGCCGGTGCTGAATCGCGGCAGCGTCGCGATCCAGGGCGGGATCCTCTCCGCGGCGGGTGCCTTCGAGTACGGCCCCACCGTCCGGATCGCCGACCTGAAGGAGGCGACGGTCAGCGGGATGAAGATCGAGTACGTCCAGACTCCGCAGGCGGCGGCCGAGAAGATCCCCGAGAAGGCCGCGCGCAAGACGGTCGAGGCGGCCAAGGAAGTCAACAACGCCCCTGACCTGCTCCTCCGCGCGGGGCGCCTCGATCTCGTCGACAGCCGCGTCGGCTTCTTCAACAAGCGCACGAACCCGAACTATCGCGCCTTCATCGACATCGCGCGCCTGCGGCTCGAGAACTTCACCAACCAGCGCACCCAGGGCCAGATGACGGCGACGATCGACGGCCGCTTCATGGGGAGCGGCCCGACCAAGGTGACGGCCCACTTCCGGCCGGAGGTGGATGGCCCGGACTTCGACATGAAGGTGGCGATCGAGAGCACGGACATGCGAACGATGAACGACATGCTGCGGGCCCACGGCAACTTCGACGTCGTGGCCGGGGTGTTCTCGTTCTACTCCGAGCTCGCGGTGAAGAACGCCCAGATCCGCGGCTGGGTGAAGCCACTCTTCAAGGACATGCAGGCCTACGATCCGGCGCAGGACCGCGACAAGGGCACCATGAAGAAGCTCTACGAGAAGGTCGTCACTGGCGTCGCCAAGGTCATGAAGAACGTCCCTCGGAAGGAAGTCGCCACCGAGGTCGACATCTCTGGACGGCTCGACAACCCGAAGACCAGCACGTTCCAGGCGATCGTCAAGCTCATCCAGAACGCGTTCATCAAGGCGATCCTTCCGGGGTTCGACCGAGAGGTCCATCAATCACGGAGGGAGCGAGTAGCTCCCAGGAGGAACATCCCAATGGCATCCCGAGTCATCAGCGTCCTGGCCACACTCGCGATCGTCGCCGCGATGGTCGCGCCGGCGCTCGCCCAGAGCAGCGGGGGCAGCACGGGCACGGGCTCCGCCCCGGCAACGGGCTCCGGCGGCAGCACGCCGAAAACCCCGCCCGCGCCGTCGGCGACGCAGCCGAGCACGTCCACACCGACCCCCGGCACGGGTTCCGGGACGACCAAGGCGAAGCCGGCCCCGAGCATGGGGCAGTCGGGGACCACCTCGCCGGGTAGCGGCGGCAGCATGCCGTCCTCAGGCGCGGGCAGCACGGCCGGAACCTCGAAGTCCGGCACGGGCATGAACGGCGGCGCCGACGCCGAGCAGGTGAAGAGCGTCCAGAAGGCGCTCCAGGACAAGGGCATGGACCCAGGTCCGATCGACGGGGTCATGGGCCCGAAGACCATGGCGGCGCTCAAGGCGTTCCAGAAGGACCAGAAGCTGACCGAGAGCGGCCGGCTGGACGACCAGACGCGCGAGAAGCTCGGGGTGCGCTGACGCGCCTCCCGCGCGCCGCGCGCAGGTAGATCGCGATCCAGGCGCAGGCCGGCTCCCGCAGCGGCCTGCGCCTGCCACCCTCTCGGATGGAATCCACGAGGCACGACAAGACGGTGGCGCTGCTCGAGCGAATCGCCCAGCAATTGAATGTTCCGGTTCCGGAAGATTCGAGCGAGACGGAGCTCGCCGCGCCGACCGACATCCGCGACGTGGTCGACACCCTCGAGAGCGTGCAGCCAGCCAAGTCACATCGGGTGCCGAAGACCTACGAAGGGAGTACCGGCAATGACCCTGGACCCAACCTCGAACGTCCCGTACGGCCGCGACCGGACGATCCCGCCCGCGGCGCCTGACAGCTCCGGGCGGATCACCCGCCAGGGTCCCGGCCGGAGCGCGACGCTCCTCGTCGTGCTCCTCGGCGTCGGCGCGGCATGGGCCTGGTCCCGGCCGCGGCCGGCGCACCGCGCGAAGCGCCGGCCGGACATGCCGACGCTCGCCGGGGGTCGCGGCCTCCACGTCGAGCGCACCGTCACCGTGCAGCGCTCGCCGGACGAAGCCTACGGCGCGTGGCGGGATCTCGAGTCTCTCCCCCGCCTGCTTCCCGGCTACCGCGTCTCCGTCACGCCGGCCGGCGGCGGGCGCACGCGATGGGTCGTGGTCGGCCCCGGCGGCCTCCGGGCGAGCTGGGAAGCCGAGCTCACCGCCGACGAACCGGGCCGGCTCATCGCGTGGCGCTCCGTGCCGGGCGGGAGCGTCGACATCGGAGGCTCCGTCCGCTTCGAGCCGGCGCCGGGGCAGCGCGGCACGGAGGTCAAGGTGATCCTCACCTACGCGCCGCCCGGAGGAAGGCTGGGCGCCGCCGCGGCGGCGCTGGGAGGCGGCGGCGGCGACCGGCTCGTCCGCGAGGCGCTGCGCCGGTTCAAGCAGCTCCTGGAGACCGGGGAGATCGCCGAGGCTTCCATGCGACGCGAGCCCTCGGACGCATCGACGGCGGACCGCGCCGTCCGGAGCGCCTGACCATGCGCGCCGTCTGCTGGCACGCGCCCCGGGACATCCGCGTCGAGACGGTCCCGGATCCGACGCTCCTCAATCCGCGGGACGCCATCGTCCGCGTGACCGCGACCGCGATCTGCGGCTCCGACCTCCATCTCTACAACGGCTTCATCCCCACGATGCGGGCCGGCGACGTGCTGGGCCACGAGTTCATGGGCGAGGTCGTCGAGGTCGGCGCGGGCGTCACGTCGCTCCGGCGGGGCGACCGCGTCGTGGTCCCGTTTCCCATCGCGTGCGGGGGGTGTCTTCCCTGCCGCCAGGGCCTGACGTCGCTCTGCGACAACTCGAACCCGAACGCCGAGATGGCGGAGGCCCTCTACGGCTTCTCGGGCGCCGGCCTGTTCGGCTACTCGCATCTCTACGGGGGCTACGCGGGCGGCCAGGCGGAGTTCGTCCGCGTGCCGTTCGCCGACGTCGGGCCGATCCCGATCCCGGACGGCCTGGGCGACGAGCAGGTCCTCTTCCTGTCCGACGTCTTCCCGACGGGCTACATGGCGGCCGAGAACTGCGGGATCCAGCCCGGCGACGTCGTCGCGGTCTGGGGCTGCGGCCCGGTCGGGCAGTTCGCGATCCGGAGCGCCTACCTGCTGGGCGCCGAGCGCGTGATCGCGATCGACCGGTGGCCGGCGCGCCTCCGGCTCGCGGAGATCGCCGGGAAGGCCGAGACCATCGACTACGAGGTCGTCGAGGACGTCGTCGAGGAGCTGAAGCAGCGGACGGGCGGCCGGGGCCCCGACGCGTGCATCGACGCCGTCGGGACCGAGGCCCACGGCACCACCCTCGACGCGCGCTACGACCGGGTCAAGCAGGTCGTGCGGCTCGGCACGGACCGCATCCACGCGCTGCGGCAGGCGATCCAGGCCTGCCGGAAGGGCGGCACGGTCTCGATCCCCGGCGTCTACGGCGGGCTTCTCGACAAGGTGCCCTTCGGCGCGGCCTTCGCCAAGGGGCTGACCTTCCGCATGGGGCAGACGCACGTCCACCGCTATCTCCGGCCGCTGCTCCAGCGGATCCGCGCCCAGGAGATCGATCCGTCCTTCATCGTGAGCCACCGGCTCCCGCTCTCCCAGGCGCCCGAGGCCTACCGGATGTGGAACGACAAGACCGACGACTGCACGAAGATCGTCCTCGTTCCGGCGGCGTGAAGCGTCCCCTGAAGCCGTGACGCCGGCATTCCCAGCACCCCCAACTACTCTCGAGGGTGGGCCGACCGCTCTCGTTGACGTGAGGTATGGCCATGGCCAAGACCCGAAAGAACCCGACCTCGGGAAAGAACGCCGCCAAGTCAACCGTGAGCGGTCCCCGCCGGGGCCCCCGTGAGGCGAACAACAACGGCGCCGCCGCCAGGCTACGGAAGACGCAGGCCCTCGCGGCCGCCTTCCCCTTCAACCGGAACAAGGCCGACGAGATCGGCGACGGGGCGCGGGTGCCGAAGCCCGGCGCGACCGCCGAGCCGGCCGACGCTTCGGTCACCGCCAGCACGCTGACCGAGCGGAACGAGTCTCCGAAGACCGGCGGTCCCGCGGAGCTCGGCACCAACCCCGGGAACGCGCCCCTCGACCTGGTGCGCGTCGACTCCGCCGGCCGCGGGCTCACCACGAACTTCGGCCAGCCCGTCGCCGACAACCAGAGCTCGCTCAAGGCCGGCCTGCGAGGTCCCACCCTGTGGGAGGACTTCGTCCTCCGGGAGAAGATCACGCACTTCGACCACGAGCGCATTCCCGAGCGGATCGTCCACGCCCGGGGCTCGGCGGCGCACGGCGTGTTCGAGTGCTACCAGTCGCTCGCGAAGTACACGCGCGCCTCGTTCCTGTCGGAGAAGGGCAAGCGCACTCCGGTCTTCGTGCGCTTCTCGACCGTCGCGGGCGAGCGGGGGTCCATCGACACCCCGCGGGATGTGCGCGGGTTCGCGACGAAGTTCTACACGGACGAGGGGAACTTCGACATCGTCGGGAACAACATCCCGATCTTCTTCATCCAGGACGCGATCAAGTTCCCGGACCTGGTGCACGCGGTGAAGCCCGAGCCGCACCACGGGATGCCCCAGGCGGCGAGCGCCCACGACACGTTCTGGGACTTCGTCTCGCTGATGCCGGAGTCGACCCACATGCTGATGTGGGTCATGTCCGACCGCGCGCTGCCTCGCAGCTTCAGCATGATGCAGGGCTTCGGGGTCCACACGTTCCGGCTGGTCAACGCCAGGGGCGAGTCCCACTTCGTGAAGTTCCACTGGACCCCGCTCGCGGGCACGCACTCGCTGGACTGGGACGAGTCGGTGAAGATCGGGGGCGCGGATCCCGACTACACGCGCCGAGACCTCTGGGAGTCGATCGAGGCCGGCGTGTTTCCCGAGTACGAGCTCGGGCTCCAGATCTTCACCGAGCACCAGGCGGACGCGTTCAGCTTCGACGTGCTCGATCCGACGAAGATCGTGCCCGAGGAGCTGGTTCCCGTGACGCCGGTCGGCCGCATGGTGCTCGACCGCAATCCCGACAACTTCTTCGCCGAGACCGAGCAGGTCGCGTTCGGCGTCCAGAACCTTGTCCCCGGCATCGACTTCTCGAACGACCCCCTGCTCGCCGGGCGGATCCACTCGTACTTCGACACCCAGCTGCTCCGGCTGGGGGGTCCGAACTTCCACGAGATCCCGATCAACGCGCCCATCGCGCAGGCGCACAACAACCAGCGCGACGGCTTCCATCGCCAGGGGATCCATCGCGGCCGCGTGGCCTACGAGCCCAACTCGCTGGGCGGCGGGTGCCCGTTCCAGATGGGGGAGCGAGGGTTCACGAGCTTTCCCGAGCTGATCGCGGCCGACAAGGTGCGCGGGAAGCCGGAGAAGTTCGGCGACCACTACTCCCAGGCCACCCTCTTCTGGAACAGCCAGACGCCCTACGAGAAGGCGCACATCATTCGCGCCTTCCGCTTCGAGCTGACCAAGGTGCAGGTGCCGGCGATCCGCGAGCGCACGGTGGCCATGCTCCGGAACGTCTCCGACGAGCTGGCGAAGCCCGTCGCCGACGGCCTGGGGCTGGAGCTGCCGCGGCCCATGCCGCGGGTGGTCGAGGCGCCGGCGGCCGAGGTGAGCCGGTCCCCGGCGCTCTCCCTGACGGCGCGGCCCGGTGACGGCAGCATCCGCGGGCGGCGGATCGCGATCCTGGTGGCGCCCGGGGTGGACGGCGACTCGGTGGCCACGGCGCACAAGACCCTCGTCGAGGCGGAGGCGGTCGTCCGGCTGGTCGGCCCTCGGCTGGGCGCCACCGAGACCGGCGACGGGGAGACCGTGGAGCCCGACGCCACGTTCGAGACGTTTCCGTCGGTGCTCTTCGACGCCGTCGTCGTCCCAGACGGAGCGAAGGGCGCCACAGCGCTCGCGGCGCTCGGGCAGGCGCGCGAGTTCCTCCGGGATCAGTACCGTCACTGCAAGCCGATTCTCCTGATGGGGGCCGGCGAGCGGCTCGCGGCGGCAGCGGGCATGCCGGCCGACGATCGCGGGGACTGGGCGGTCGTGCGCGACGTCCAGGCCTTCGTCGGCGCCGTCGGCAAGCACCGCAACTGGGACCGCGCCACGGATCCGCCCCGCGTGTGACGCGCGCTTCGCGGGCGGACGGAGCGTGATCTCCGCCCGCCCGCGAAGCTCGAAGGGAGAGAAGCCGGCGGCGGGGCTAGGGAGTCGCCCCCGCCGTCTGTCGGACGAACACGGCCGGCCCGGTCAAGGTCGACCCCACGCCCGGCGGGCTCTCGGGCACGGCCAGCGTGAAGAGCATGGTGAGCTGCTCCTCGGTGCCGGTCGTCTGGAAGTGCCCGACCCACGTGCCGACCGATGGGCAGGCGGCAAGGCTGAGCGCCCAGGCGACCGCGTTCCCGTTCACCGTTCCGACGAGCGGTCGCGAGGCCGGCGTCAGCGTCGACGCGAGGCCGCAGGGAAAGCCGGGGGTGAAGGTGCCGGTGACGGTGCCCGCCGTCGAGTCGACCGTGAGGTCGACGACGGATCCGTCCTGGCTCCGCCACGTGGAGCGGCCCGACGGCATCGGCTGGATGCCGTCCGTCACCGTGGCGGGCGGGGTCGACGCCGTCGGGATCGTCGGCGTCGTGGGACCGGTCGGCATCTGTTGGCGTGGTTGGAGTGCTCGGAGTCGTCGGCGTCGTCGGCGTCACAGCCGGCGGCGTGGTGCTGGGCTGTGTAGGAGTGCTCGGGGTCGTCGGCGACTGCGCGGCGGTCAGTCCCGCGGTCGCGATCACCGCGACGGCGGTAACGAGGCGAAGCGCGCGGCTCATTCAGTGACCTCCCTCGAGAGATTGGCGCGGCGCCTCCGCGTGGCGCCACACTCTGGAGTCTAGGAGCCGCCTTCGACGTCGTCAAATTTTCGTTGGCCCGACGCGGTCTTGCGCAGCGCGCCTTCTCGATTTTGCGACGCGCGCGCGACACGGAGGTCCGGCGCGGCCATTCTGGCGTGGGTGCTAGGGCTCCGGCGTGCTCGGATCCACCGCGAGCGTCACGCGCTCGACGGAATGACCGTTCGCTAGCTCCTGTGCCACCGCGCCGGGCGCTTCTCGGCGAACGAGGTGAGGCCCTCCGCGGCTTCGGCCGACTGGCGCTTCGCGGCATGGCTCTCGACCAGCGCGGTGAAGGCCGCGTCGTCGAGATCGCTCCAGGCCGCGCGCAGGCTCCAGGCCTTGGTCTCGGCGACCGCCTCGGGGCCGTTCTGGAGGAGGTGGTCGACGATCCGCGCGCCCTCCTTGTCGAGGTCCGCCAGCGGCACGACCACGTGGGCGAGCCCGATGCGCCGCGCCTCCTCGGCGCCGAACCGCTCGCCGGTGAGCGCGTACCGGCGGAGCTGCCGGACGCCGATCGCGTCGGCGAGGAGCGGGACGATCGGCGCCGCGGTCAGCCCCCAGCGCACCTCGGCGATCGAGAACAGCGCGTTGTCCGCCGCCACCACGACGTCGCAGGCCGCGATGATGCCGGTGCCGCCCCCGAAGCAGGCCCCCTGCACCAGCGCGACGGTCGGCGCCGGCGACGCGTTGAGCCGCCGCATCGCCTCGGCGGTCGCGCGCGACACGCGGACGTTCTCCTCGCGCGAGCTCGCGCGCACGGCGTTGACCCAGGTGAGGTCGGCGCCGGCCTGGAAATGCTTCCCGTTCCCCCGGATCACCACCGCGCGCAGGCCGGGCTCGCGGCCCAGCGCGTCCAGCGCCGCCAGCATCCTGTCGATCAGCGCGCCGTCGTAGGCGTTGTTGACCTCGGGGCGGTTGAGCGTGACGCTCGCGACGCCGCGCGCGTCGATCTCCCAGAGCACCGGGCCGGTGGTGTTTCCGGTCATCATGCCTCCCAGGTCGCGATGGAACGTCACGGCCGGCCGCGCCGAGTGGACGCGCGCGGTCATGATAGCAGCCCGGGAATGCGGGCAGACCGGCGGGAGCTACGAGGCGCGGCGGCGCCGGGTCGGCGCGGCCTTCGTCGTCGCGGCTGGCGGCCGGGCTCCGGCCTTCGCGGCCGGACGGCGCACCTCGAGGCTCTTCTTCAAGGTGGCCATCAGGTCGTCGGTCGGCGGCGGCGCCTGGGGCTCGGCCGTCGGGATCGTCCCGCCCGCGCGCTTCTGCTCCACGGCGGCCAGGAAGCGCTGCCGGTATTCGTCGGCGAACTGCTCGGGCCGGAACTCCGACTGCGCGAGGTCCTCGATCAGCCGGACGGCCAGGTTCAGCTCCGCCGGCCTCACCGCGACGTCGGGCCGCTCCACCTCGGTGAAGCTCGCCACCTCGTCGGCCCAGTGGAGCGTGTGGAGGTGGAACCCCTCGCCGACGGGGCGGAGGAGCACGAGCCGCGGCGTGCCCCGCATCGTGTACTTGGCGACGGCGACGCGGTCGCGCTCGGCCATCGCCCGCCGGAGCAGCTGGTACGCCTCTTCCCCGCCCTTGCCCGGTCCGAGGAAGTAGGTCCGGTCGAAGTACACCGGGTCCACGGAGGCTCGCGGCACGAACTCCTGGACGTCCATCACGCGGCTGGGGTGCTCCTCGATCCGCTGCACCTCGTCCTCGGTGAAACGGACGTACTCGTCCTTCGCGAACTCGAAGCCGCGGACCAGCTCCTCGCGGGAGACGGCGACGCCGCATGTCGGGCAGAACGACCGGTACTGGACCCGGCTCCCGCAGCGGTCGTGGAGGAGATGGAAGGCGATCGCCTCCGACCGCGTGGCGGTGTAGACGCGGACCGGCACGGCAACCAGCCCGACGGCGAGGGTCCCGGTGAGAAGCGCGCGCACTGGCATGGCGGGGATGGGTCCAGTGTACCCCGGGAGTCCCCGGCGGTCAGTGGCCTCGCGCGTAGAAGTCGAGCACGAGGAGGATGCTCCAGCCGATCAGGAGCACGTACCACGCGACGAGCTCGATCCAGCGGGCGCGCCGCTCCCAGGAGACGGTGAAGCGGTCGGCCGCGGTGGCGTAGATGCTCGCCAGCCCGTCCAGCTTCTCCTTCACCGCGCGCCGCCAGTCGTCCAGGCGGAACCGGCGCGTGACCTGCTCGTACAGGCGCGCGGCGTACCAGTCGCCGATCAGCTTGGTCTCGCGCTCGACTTCCTGGAAGTCGGCGATCGACTGGGATCGGAGGCGCATCAGCTCGCCGAGCGCGCGCCGGATCTCCGACGCCTTGAAGAGGGCCTGCATCTGCTCGCCCGCCTCCTCGACCAGCCGGGCCACGCGGCGGAGCCGGCCGTCCAGCTCGCGGTCGAGGAGCCGGTAGCGCAGGAGCTGGAGGTTGCCGAGCTCGAGGAGCTCCATCGCCCAGGCGACGTCGCCCTCCGGGTCGAACACGAGCGCGCCGTCCCAGTCGACGACCACCAGGTCGTGCCTCGCGTACTTGAAGCGGACGGAGAGGGTGTAGTCGACCTCCGCGGGATCGAGCGGCAGGCGTTCGGACTTCAGGAGCGCCGCCATCCGGTCACGATCGACCAGCTCCTCCGGCGGGCCGTCGTACTCGCTCACGACGTAGACCGAGTACTCCTCCGACCAGCGCTCGACGTCCAGGCCGCCCTCCTCGGTGAGTCGCTGGCGGGAGAGGGCCAGGGCGCGGTCCCGCAGCTCGGCGACGTCCTCGTCGAAGAGCGAGATGCCGTCGAACGTGGCCTCGGCGAGGAGGATGCTCGGCGCGTAGGCCTTCAGCGTGAGCGTCCCCTTCCGCGGCTCGAGCACGATCGGCTCGGACGTGAGGACGTCCGGCTTCGGGATCGTGCCCTGGATGAGCGGCGTCGACCGGCGGCTGGTGGTGGGGCCCGCCCGCGCGCTCGGCGTGTGGCGCGCCGCCGATTGCTCACACATCACCAGGGTGACGAGCGTGCCGCGCATTGACTCTCCCCGACCGCGCCCGGCGATACGCGAGGCGGGATGGACTTCAGGGTGCAAGGGGGGTGCCCCTCGCGGACCTTCGATGTACGCCCGCTGGCTCAGCGACCTCTCGCTCCGCGGTCGTGTCGCCCGACATTCTGACGGTCTCGTGACACGCTGGCGCCGCGGCGAGCCCGAGCCTAGGGGAAACGGCCGAGCGACATCAGGGCTCGGCGGTGTCCGCGTAGTCGGACGCGGCGCCGGGATTCGGCAGCAGCGCGGCCGACTGCGGCCGCACCTCGATCACCGCCGGCTCTGACTGCGCGTAGTAGCGCTGGCGCAGCCGCTGGCGCGCGAGGTTCGCGAGCTCGACGCGGAGCCCGCCGAGGTAGTACTTCCTGGCGAGACGGACCAGCTCGCCGAAGGACGGCGGGCCGAGCCGCACCGTCGCGGGCCCGCGGAGCCACAGCATCCCGGCGTCCCGCCGGTGTCGATCCGCGTCGAGAAGCAGCACCGCTTCGGGATGGGCGCGGAGATTACGGACGCTGACGGTCTGCGCGCCGGTCGCCATGATGAGGCGGTCGCCGGCGACGACGAACCAGATCGGCGTCACGAACGGCCCGCCCGCCGGGGACCGCGTGGCGAGGCGGACGATCATCGCGCGCCGGAGTATCGCGCGCACCCGGGGGTCGTCGGGCCGCACCTCAGGGCTCCTCGTGCAGCCGGCTATAGTCCCACGCCGTCACGCGATCAGCGGCCAGCTCGAACCACGCGAGGTCCGCCGCCGCAGCGCCGTCGGGCGGCGTCGAGGGAGTGAGGGCGCCGCGCGCCAGGACGGCGCGAAGGTCCCACCAGAACCAGCCCTCGTCGACGACGATGGCCACCCGCCCGCCGCCACGGACGGCGCCGATCGGCACTCCGAGGCGGATCCGCCCCTCGCGCCAGCGGAAGGCGGCCGGCAGCGCCTGGACGGCGCCCGTTTCGTCCACGTAGGCGAGCGCCGCCGTCCGGGCGCCTTCGAGGAGGTCCCGCAGCGTCTCCACCCCGACGCGGTTCGTGACGCGGCTCACGCCGCACGATCGGGCAAGGCCTCGTGCCAGCTCGGCCGCGAGCGCCGGGCCACAGCGCGGGCTCGGCCCTGTCTGTCGCGGCATCGCCACGCACCTCGAGCTTTTCGGGGATGCCCGATGCGTGAGCCGCGGCGGCGCGGTAGAGTAGCGGCACACCATCGAGGAAGGAGACCACGCCATGCCGTTCTACGAGCGAGGCCCGGTCCGCATCCACTACGAGGAGGTCGGCGCCGGCTTCCCGCTGCTGCTCATCCCGGGCGGCGGGCTCAACTCGGCACTGTCGTCCTGGCAGACCGCCTCGCCCTTCGATCCGATGGAGCGGTACCGCGACGACTTCCGCTGCATCTGCGCCGATCTGCGCAACGCCAATCCCGGGCGGTCCACCGGTCCCCTCGAGATCGATCGCCCGTGGGACGCCTACACGGATGACCAGCTCGGGCTGATGGACCACCTCGGCATCCGGGAGTTCCTGGTGATGGGCTTCTGCATCGGCGGGCCGATGATCCACAGCCTCATCCGGCGCGCGCCGGACCGCGTGGTCGCGGCGGCGATGATGCAGCCGAGCGGCTTCCGGCCCGAGGTCCCGGACCTCTTCTACCGGAACAACATCACGGGCTGGGGGCCCGAGCTGTCCAAGCGGCGTCCCGACGTCACCATGGCCATGGTCCACGACTTCCTCACGAGCATGTACACGAATCGGGCCGACTTCGTGTTCACCGTCTCGCGCGACTTCGTGCGCACGATCCGGACCCCGCTCCTGATCGCGCCCGACGACGTGCCGGCGCACCCGTACAAGGTCGCCATGGAGGTCGCGAGCCTCGCGCCGAATGCCGAGGTGACGATCTATCCGTGGAAGGACTCGCCGGAGCACATCGACCAGGTCGTGGAGCACGCGCGGCGGTTCCTGAAGGCCCACGTGCCCGTCACGGCCTAGCGGATTCCGCGGCCGTGGGCGTCGGCAGCTCGCCGCATCCCCTCGTCACCCAGCTGCGCTTCGCGCGCAGCGAGTTCGCGCGCGGCCTCGACGGGCGTCTCGGAGGCCGACGGGCTCCGGCGCCTCGTGCCGATGAACTCGATCGGCTGGATGGTCGGCCACCTGGCCAACCAGGAGCACCGCTACTGGGTCGCGTGGGCCCAGCAGCGGGATGTGGCGCCAGGACTCCACGAGCGGGTCGGTTACGGGAAGCCGGCCAGCACCCCGCCCCTCGGAGAGATGTGGACGGTGTGGCGCACGGTGACGGCCGCCGCCGACGCGTATCTCGACACCCTCACGCCCGCGCGCCTCGAGACGCATCTCCGGCGCGACGGCGCGCCCGTGCCCGAGAGCGTGGGCACCCTGCTCCTGCGCAACCTCTACCACTACTGGTTCCACACCGGCGAGGCTGCCGCCGTCCGGCAGATGCTGGGCCACCCGAACCTGCCCGACTTCGTCGGCGACATGAGCGAGGCTCCCTACCGACCGGAGCCTTGATCGCCGGGCCGGGGACGTTCAGTCAAGTCCGGTGGGTGCCCTCAGCGGCACCTGACCTTCTTCTCGTCGGAAACGGCGAACCCTGTCGGAATTCGCCGCGCTCTCACTCCCGACGATCTTCCAGGGCCGTGCGACGGATCATGGTCGTCAGGGCGGGTCAGTCCCGGGGCGGCATGTCGCTGGCAGAAGCTCACCTCAATTCGATCTGCGATCCACACGCGCGGAGCGCTCCCCGATCGCCGAGGCCCGGCTCGTCACCGCGCTGCCCCGCCCTTCTCCGGAAGACGCCGTCGCATCACGCGACGCCTTCACGACGTCGAGCGCCAGCTGCGCGGTGACCGGCTGATCCTCGGCCGCGTGGACCGTGCGCACTTCTCCGGATTCCATGCGGCTCGGCTCGATGCCCCCCGAACCGGCGAGGTACTCGGCGATCACCTCCGCCCGGCGCGCCGCCAGCTCCGGCAGCGCGTTCGCGGGCAACGGATAGAGCTCGACCAACCGGCGATACACCGCCTGGTAGAACTCGCGGTCGGGGCTCGCGCGCCCGAACAGCCCCAGCACCGGATTGACGCGGTCCGGCCCGCGTCCGGCGCCCGCCTTGAACGCTCGCTCCAGCTCCTCCATCCCCTTCGGGCCCGCGCGTGCCGCCAGCTGCGACTCGAGCGCCCGCTGGGTTGCGGCATCGCTGTAGGCGATCGGGCCCGGGTCCTCCCGCTCCTCCAGCTTGACTCCGAGCGCCTGCGCAATGTCTCGCCGGACCCCTGCGCTCCGCATCGCCTCGCCATCTCGCTCCGGATCGAACGGACCGCGAATCACGAGCTTCAGCTCGCGACGATCGCTCAGGACGTGCGCCACCTTGTCGAGCTTCTCGCGCTCCGGCGGCCGCAGCCGGGGGTTCCCCGGAGCGAACCCGATGCTGGCGACCTCCTCGTCGACGCCGCCGAAGAGCCGCCCGAGCGCCCGGAAGGGGGCGGACACGACGCGCCGGATCAGGTTGGCGATCGCTTCGCGAATGAGATGCCCGTAGTCGAACGCCGGCTGGCCGACGTTGCCCTGGATCGGGACCGCCATGCTGATGCGGCCCTCGGAGTCGGTGAGGAGCGCGATCGCGAGATCGAGCGGCAGATCGAGCGCGTTCGGGGCGTCCACGCGCTCGCCGAGCTTGAAGTTCTCCATGACGGCCTTGTTCTGGCCCACGAGCATCCGGTCGACGATCCTGTACTCGAGCTCGAGCGAGAGCCGTCCCGCGGCCACCGCGCGTCCCGCGAACGTCGCGGTGTACGGCGACAGCGGCGGCATCTCGACGTTGCGGAACACGACGCGGATGTCCGTGAACGCCTTCGGATCGTAGGCGCTCAGGCCGCCCTCGACGCTGGCGAACCCGGACGGCTCGATGCGGCCCCGGAACCTCACCTCGGTCCGGGCCGTGCGCTCCGTCGACATCCCCACGGCCGTGCCACTGAACTTCGTGATCCGGGTGGCGAACGGGAGCACGAGGCTGAGATCCGCGAAATCCACCGTGCCGTCCCGGACGCTGACCCGGGCGACCCGCGCGTCGAGGGGCTCACTGCCGGGCTCGGGGCGCTTGGCACTGGGTGCCGCGGCGCCGACCCGTCGCGGGCCGTCCGACGTCGCCACGGGCGCGGTCCGAGCCGCCTCGGTCTCGGTCCTCAGCACGTGGACGAGGTTCAGCGAGCGATCCTTGGCGATCACCACCTTGGCGCCCGGCTCGGTCACCCGGATCTCCTTGATCCGCAGCTGGTTCGGCGCGACGGTGAACGTCATGTCGTCGGTCGAGGCCGTCTTCCAGGAGAGGAAGCGATCCCCGGTCTCGCTCTCGTTCACCAGCAGGTCGCCGATGGTGACCGCGCCGCTGGCCACGAGCGTCGGCCCCTTGCCGCGCGCGTGATAGTCGACTCGGGCGGACGCGGATACGTGGCCGGACCTGAGATCGAGCATGGCGTAGCGGGCGAGCACGGGCCGGAGTGGCGCCAGCGCGACCTGGCGCATCTCGACTCGAGCCTCGATGGCGTCGAAGCTCTGGGCGATCGTCCCGCTGCCGTCGACCGTCCCGCCCTGGGCGACCCGGACCGCCGCCTCGAAGCGCACCGGCGTCGTCCCATCGCTCGTGATGTCCCGGGCCGTCGCGGAGGCGACGTGAGCGTCGTACACGACCGGCTGCTCGTACCGGCTGTCTCGAAGCGCCACGTTCAGGTCCCGCGCCTTGACCGCCTCGACGACAACCTTCCACGGCCGGGCCTCGGGCGCCGGCGCTCCCGACTCCTGGCTCCGCTTCCCGATCGGCGTGAAGCTGTCGAGGAGCGCGATTCGGCCGTCCGGGTCCGGCATGACGGTCACGCTACCGTTGGCCAGCTCGATGCTCGGCACGACGAGCTCGCGAGTCGCGAGGTCGAGCCGACCCCCGCTCGCCGCGACCGTGTCCAGCCTGAGGATCGGGTCGCCGCCGCCCGGGGCGCGGAGCGCCAGCCCCGACACCTGAGCGCGGATGTCCTCCAGTCCGAGCGTCGCCTGGCGATCCTGGTACCCGAAGCGGTAGCGCATGGCGACATCGACGCTTCCGTCGGGCTCGGCAAGACGAAGCTCGTCCCGCACGAAGGCCCAGGCCGTGGCGAGCTTCACGCCCTTCACCTCGAGCTCGCCCGAGGATGCCGTGGGGAGCAGCGACACGTCGCCGTGCCAGGCTATCGTGCCGCCGTCCGGCAGGGCCGCCGAGATCGCGTACCGGCCGTGCCGGTCGGGCAGCGTCGCGAGGTTCAGAACCTCGAGGTTGATCGGCGCGACCATGGTGCGGAGCGGCGTTTGGCCCGAGAGATCGCTGAACGTGAGCTTTCCATCCCGAAGCTGGGCATGCTGCAGGAGCCACCGCAGAGGCGGCCGCTCGCCCGAGGACACGGCTGTGTAGCGGCCGACCAGGCGGTCCATGAACGCGGCGAGATTGACGCCTCCGTCGCGCCCAACCTCGACGTTGACGTCGAGCCCGTCGATCTGGACGTCGGCGAATGTCCAGGCCCGGCGCAACAGGCTCGACAGCTGGAAGTCGACCAGGAGACGGCCGAAGCCGAGAATCGGCTGGCCGGGCGGGTACTCCAGGTGGAAGCCCTTGACCTCGAGACGGAGGAGGAACGGATTGAAACGCACGTCCGCAATGGTCGCCCGGCTTCCGAGCTGCTCCTGCGCATACCTCGTGACGTAGCGCTCGAGCAGATAGGGCGCCAGCGCGAAGCCCGTCAGCGCGTACAGCAGCAGCGCCGCCATCACGCCCAGAAATACTTTGCTGGTGGTGCTGCGCCGGAGGTATCGCTTCATGACCGCCTCCAATCGCCGTCCGGCGACGGATCCAATCTGGCGGAGGCCTCCGTCTGGGTGGAGCAAACGACATGCCCGGAAAGCCACCCATCAGGCGGACTGCGCGCGCGAGATGGTGCGAGCGCACTCGGATGGCATGGTCCTTCCCGACACGGTGTCGTCGCAACGTCATGATGACGAGCCTGGCGCCCACGCCTCCCGCGCGAGATGGCGCGCGCATGCGCGTGATGACGAGCGTGGAGGCATCGGCACTTCGCGGCGGGCATCGGCCATGGTGCAGAACGCTCCCGCCGTCGACGTGGTCGCTCAGAAGGTGACCACGCGGCGCGTCTTACGTGCGCCTGTCCGGGCACCTGCAGGCAGTCATCGGGAAAGCATTTCTAGCCACACGGCGCCGCTTCGGCGGGGACTTCCCGTTCCGGTCGAACCGGTGTCAAGATGACGGGCGATGCGCGGCCCCACGATCCGCGCGATGGGCGCCCGAGCAGAGGCCACGGGCGCCGGAGAGCTCACGATGACGGCGAGGGTGCGATGACCGAAGGCCAGGTCTTCCAGGGGCGCGACGCGCGGGTCCCGTCCGGCCCGTGGGACGTCATCGTCGTGGGCGCCGGGATCTATGGCCTCCCCGTCGCCTTCTTCCTCGCGCGGCGCGGCGTGCGCGTCCTGGTCCTCGAGGACAACGCGATCCCGGGCGAGTGCATCACCGTGAACACCGGCGGGATCATCCGCATCTCGTACTCGAACCTCGAGGTCCTCAAGGTCGCCGCCTTCGGGCGCCGCATCTACACGCGGCCCACCGAGGCGCTCGAGCTCCGCCGTCCCGTGCACCTCGGCTTCGTCCGGACGGGCTGGGGGCGGTTCGTCCACGAAGGCGAGCGCCCGGGCATCCTCGACCAGATCGAGCGCATCGCGCGCGGAGCGGGCCAGGGCCTCCGCGTCGAGACGCGCGACCGGTACCTCGGCAGCCTGACCGCGCCCCGCCGGGCGAACCTCGAGAAGATCCTCGACCCGGACGACTTCACGCACGTCCTGGTCGACGACGACGGCGGCTTCGCGGACGGGGGCACGGCCCTCTCGGGCTTCCTCGACGCGGGGCTTCAGGCCGGCGTCGCCGTGAGCCTCTACTCGCATGTGGTCGACTTCGTGCGGACCGGCAGCCGGGTGACGGGCGTGGTGTTCGAGCGCTGGACCCAGGAGGGCTCGGAGCGCCGGGTGATCGACCGCGCGACGGCGTTCGCGCCCCGCGTGGTGCTGGCGGCGGGGCGCGGGAACGGCGCCCTCGTACGGCAGGTCGCGGGCTGGGAGATGCCGACCTTCACGAGCTTCCACCAGCTCCCCTACATCCGGAACTCGCCGGACCTCGACTTCGCGCAGGCGCGCGTCCGGATCGGCGAGCCCGCGGTCGGGTGGCGCGAGCTCGAGGTGATCGACGCGCCGGTCATCTCCCACTGGCGCAACATCTACTTCCGGCCCGAAGGCCACGGTCTGGTCTGCGGCAACCACCACCACGCCCTCCAGCCGGACGACTACCTGCCGACGGGCGGCGTCCTCGACGGGATGCGCGTCGGGCTCGACCAGGTGATGCTCGACAGCGTGGTCGCGCTCATGCCGCGCTTCCCGGTCCTCACGTCGAACGGTCTGAACCTCGGCCGGACGCCGGCGGACATCCCCGGGGGCGCCTACTACATGAACCCGGAGGAGCTGCCGTTCGAGGGCGAGGTGCCGGGAACGGACGGGTCGGTCTTCTACGCGGGGAGCGGCTGCGGCACCGGGTTCAAGCTCGGTCCCGGCGTGGCGTGGCTCGCCGTGGAGCGCCTGATGGGCGTGCCCCGCGAGGACCGCCTGATCGCGTCCACCTCGCTCTCGGCCGAGCGCGCCGAGTACTTCTATCCGCCGGGCACGAGCCAGGCGGAGCTGCTCCGCCTCTTCCGCCCGGTCAGCGAGGGCGGCCGGCTCATCGAGATCGGCGCCGCCGGCATCGCCCCCGGCACGCCGCGCTGACGCGCGGCCCGGCCGCGACGACGAGCTCCCGCCCGGGAGCATTTCCTGACGCTCCCCGGCGCCGGCGAAGGGCGCGGAGCGAGACTTACTCGGGGGATGCCGAGGGGTAGGCGGCGTCCGGATCGAGCGGGAAGATGGGCCGCCGGATCCGCTTGAACGCGAAGCGGGCCAGGTTCGACGACGAGAGGCCCGGAGCGTCCACCTCCACGATCTCGCGGGCGATCGGCTCGAAGGCCGCGCGGTAGTGGATCGTCGACTTCACCACGACGATCTTCTCGCCGGTGGGCTCCACGCCGACGAAGCGGAGCATCTCGGGGTCGAGGGTCTGCCACCGCAGCGAGATCAGGATCACCTTCACGCCGTCGACGTCGAGGACCGCCGTCGGCCCGAGCCGGCCGGGCAGGCCGTGCAGCATCGGTCCCTTGTGGACGAACCGCCCGTCGGAGAGCGTCCGGACGGTCCCGGTCACCTCGAGGGGCGCCCCGTGGCGGTCGTCCACCCTGCCGCCGACGGCGAGCGTGACGCGATTCCCGACGCCGGCGCGGACGCACGCCTGGACGGCCGCGGATCCCAGAGGCAGGCCACCACGGCCGAGCGGGCGCCCGCGCGCAGGAGCTCCCGGAGCACCTCGGTGCCGTCCCCCGCGGCGCCGCCGCCCGTGTTGTCGGCCATGTCGGCGAGCACGATCGGCCGCCCCTCCGCGGCGAGACCACGCGCGACGGCATCCTTGACCGACAGCCCCTGGTGGACGAACTCGTGCCGGTGGGCCCACGCGATCCGGGCCAGCTCCTCGGCGAGGCTCTCCGCGAGCTCCGGGGCGCCGTCCGTGACCACGTACACGCCGAGGCCCGCGTCGGGAATGTCCGCGTGCGGAAACCCCGGGAAGATCGACACCGACACGACCCGGGGGTCTCGCTCCATCTCCTCGGCGGCGTCGTACAGGCGGCGCACCGGCCCCCGCGCCGTGCCCTGGCTCCCGAGCGGCGGCAGGAGCGGCGGCTTCCGGAATGCCGCGGTCGGCCGGATGCGACCGGCGATCACGTCCAGGAGGCGCTCGGTGGCCTCCACGCCCCGCTCGGCCATGTCCACGTGCGGATAGGTCTTGTAGCCGTGGAGCAGGTCGGCGCCGCGGACCATCGCCTCCGAGAGATTCGTGTGGAAATCGAGCGTCACCGCCAGCGGGACGCGCGGCCCGACCACGCTCCGCACCGCGGCGATGATGTCGCCCTCGCCGTCGTCCAGCCCCTCCGGCACCATCGCCCCGTGGAGGTCCAGGAGCACTCCCGTCCACGGGCCGCCCCGCCGGAGGTCCGCGAGCATCTGGTGCTTCACGTGGTCGTAGATGTCGCGCGCGACCCGACCGGCCGGTGAGGCGGACGCCGCCACGGAGGGCACGAGGGCCAGTCCGCCCCGGGCGGCGGCCTCGATCATGCCGCCGAGGCACGTGCCGGTGCCCCGGAAATGCTCGACGATCTCCCCGCCGTAGCGAAGGTCCCGGGCCTCGAACTGCGCCCGGTCGGTCGCCACGTTCGAGAACGTGTTCGTCTCGTGCGACATCATCGCCAGGAATGCCTGCACCGAGTCCTCCTTCGGTCTACTGGCCTCCGAGAGGCGGCTACACGCGATCCGACCGGTGGCTGCCGATCGGCGCGGACGGGGCGGGCCGCGCACGGGCCGTCAGCGGAGCCGGCTCCCGAGGCGTGGTACGTCGAGCGCGGCAGAGCGCGGAACACCTGCCGGGGTCGTTCAACGGGAGCGAGCGCTCTTCGCGGTCAGAGCTTCATGTGGGGGTCGAGCCAGTCCCGGACGGCGTTCCCCATGAGGTTGATCGTCAGGGTCGTGACGAAGATGGCCATCCCGGGGAACGTCGCGATCCACCACGAGTTGAGCATGTAGACGCGGCCCTCGCCGAGCATGTTCCCCCACGCCGGGGTCGGCGGCTGGACGCCCAGGCCGAGGAAGGAGAGGAACGATTCCAGGATGATCATGCGCGCCACGTCGAGGGTCGCGATGACGACGATCGTCGAGGTGAGGTTCGGCAGGATCTGGCGGAAGACGATCCTCGGGTGGCCCAGCCCCAGGGCGCGGCTCGCCGTGATGAAATCCCGCTCGATGATCGCCCGGGTCTCGGCGCGGACGACCCGCGCGTAGAGCGGCCAGCCGGTGACGCCGAGCACGATGACCATGTTGAAGAGGCTCGGGCCGAGGACCGCGATCACGGCAAGGGCCAGGAGGATGAAGGGGAACGTCAGCATGATGTTGATGGCCGTCATGATGATCGCGTCGGTCACTCCGGCGACATAGCCGCCGCCGAGCCCCAGCAGCACGCCGAGGCTCACCGAGATCAGCACCGCCGTCACGCCGACCACCAGGGAGATCCGGCCCCCGTAGATCATTCGCGAGAGCAGGTCGCGCCCCACCTGATCGGTGCCGAGGAGGTTCTCCGGCGTGCCCCCGGCCATCCAGGCGGGCGGGGCCAGGCGGTGTCGGACGTCGACCGCGAACGGATCCTTCGGCGCGACCCAGGGGGCGAGAGCGGCGGAGGCGACGATCAGGAGGAGGAGTCCCGAGGCCGCCAGGCCCCATTTGAGGCGCCAGAGCCGGCGGAGCGTCAGCCCGAGGTCGGAGGGCGCGGCCGCGGCGCCCGTCGCCGCGCCGGCGTCGATCGGCAGGCCGGGCTCGGCGGCCGTCGCCTTCACGAGATCACCCGGATGCGCGGGTCGATCAGGGCGACGAGGAGGTCGACGGCGAGGTTGACGACGACGATGATCAGCGCGAGCAGCAGCACCGCGCACTGCGCGACCGGAAAGTCCTGGTTGCGGATCGCGTCCACGGTGAGCGAGGCCACTCCCGGCCAGGCGAAGACGGTCTCCGTCACGACCGCCCCCCCGAGGAGCTGCCCGAACTGGAGGCCGAGGATGGTGATGACCGGGATGCACGCATTGCGAAGGGCGTGCTTGACCACGACCAGCGCCTCGCGGACGCCCTTCGCGCGGGCGGTCTTGATGTAGTCCATGTTCATGACCTCGATCACGCCCGAGCGCACGAGGCGCATCGTGATCGGGGCCAGGAAGGCGCCCAGGCAGAACGTCGGCATCAGGAAGTGCTGCCAGGTGCCGTACCCGGAGGCCGGCAACCGAGCCTCGTCAAAGGGCCTGACCCTGGAGTCCGACTCCAGCCGCCGCGCCGATACGGCGACGAGGAGGAGCGCAGGCCCTAGCCGGGCTTCAGCGCTTCGGCCGCCTCGCGAGACCAACCCGTCGCGCCGATCTCGTCAAAGATCGCGCGGGCTCGCTCGACCAGGCGCCGCCCCTCGGCCACGTCGTCGGCGAGGGTGAACCGGCCGAGCGCGAGCAGCGTCTGCCCGAGTTCGGGCAGCGATTGGATGTTCTCGAGGATCTCCAGGCTGCGGCGATACGCGGCCTCCGCCCCGACGCACTGGCCGCTGCTTCGAGCGCCTGGCCGAGGGCGCGGTAGGCCGCCCCTTGCTCGAGCCGGAAGTCGTTCGACTCGGCGAGCTCGATCGCTCGACGGGCCCGCTGAACAGCCGCTTCCGCCTCACCGTCTGCGAGATGCGACAGAGCCCGGGCGATCGTCACATAGGTGCGCGCGAATGCGATGGCCCCGAACCTGGACTCGCCCCACCGGAGCGCTCGGTCGATGACCTGCCGCGCCTCGTCGCGCCGCCCGAGTTTCAAGTACGCGAGGCCCAGCCAAGCGGAGCCGAAGAGAACCACGCCCTGCTCTCCCACTTCCCACGCGAGGGGCAGGCTCTCCTCCCCCACCCGGACCGCGTCTTCCCAGCGTCCGGTATAGATGTAGGGCTCGGCCTCCATGGCGCGGCAGGCTCGAAGCCGGACGTCGTCGAGCTCAGCCGCCATCGCTCGGAATCGGGCCGCATGGGTGAGCGACTCGGTCAACCGCCCCGCCCGGGCCGCCCAGCAGCGACCGCCGTAGTTGACGGCGAGGGCTTCGTCCAGGCGCGCCCCGACCGCGCCGTGGAGTTCAATGGCGCGGCGGGCGACCACGAGCGCGTCGTCGTATCGTCCCACCCTCCCGAGATAGTTGTGGTACCAATCGGCGACCTCGGCCTGCACCTTCTGGCTTCGGGCGCGGTCAACGGCCCGCTTTAGCCAGCGCCTCGTCATGCCGCACGGCGCCGGAGATGGCCTCCCCCCGGGCGAGAAGGTCGGGATCCTCAGCGCAGCGGCGGTGCGGGTGGCCTCGTCAAGTAACTGCAGCCCCTGCTGGCGCTCGGCTTCAGTCCGAGCCCAGCCCGGCAGGTCCATGAGCGTGAGCACCACATCGACGAACACGGCCTGGAGTTCCGGCGTGGCCGGCAGGTGCCCAGCAAGTCGACCGCTCGCCAGTGGTGCGCGACCGCCTCCGGGCGGGCGTACAGGGCGCGCGCCCGCGAGGCCGCCCGCAGCGTGTACTGGAGCGCGCGCGCCCAGTCCTGTGCCCGCTCCCAGTGATACGCGAGGATCGCCGCGTGCTCCGCCGGCACGTCACCGAGGATGTCTTCGAGATGGCGAGCGACGCCCGCGTGGAGCGCCTGCCGTTCCTCGCCCAGAATGCTCGCGTAGGCCGCCTCCTGGGTCAGCGCATGCTTGAAGGTGTACTGCCGCTCGGGACGGCGCGCCCACTCGCGGATCAGCTCCGCCCGCAGAAGGTCGGCCAGCGCACGATCGAGATCGCTCGGCGTGCCGCCAATCGCCGCCACGGTCCGGTACTCGAAAAAGCGGCCGACGACCGAGGCGTGCTGGAGGACCGCCTTGGCGGGCCCAGGCAGCCGGTCAATGCGCGCCGTAAGGACGCCGCGGAGGGTGGTCGGGATGGGCCACTGCTCCGGGTCCTCACCAACGACCCACCGCTCGCCCTCGCGGCGGAGGACGCCCTGCTCGATGAGCGCCCGGATGATCTCCTCCAGGAAGAACGGGTTGCCTTCGGCGCGCGAGAGGATCGTCTGCCGAATCGTGTCGGGCAGATCCGAGACGCGCAGCAGGTTCTCGGCGAGGCTCCGGCTATCGGCCTCGGCCAATGCAGCCAACCGGAGCTCGGTCAGCCGGTGGCCGTAGTGGCGCTCGACGTGCTGGCGGAAGTTCCACGCGTTCCCCTCCGTCTCCGGCCGGCCCGTGACGAGCACCATGAGGGGATGAAAGTCGGTGAGCTCGGCGAGCATGATCAACAGCTCCACCGACGCCGCATCCGCCCAGTGCAGGTCCTCAATCGCCACGATGACGGGACCGCGCTGCGCCAGCCCCTCGAGTACGGCGTGCACGGCGAGGACCAGCTGCGAGCGGAGTCCCTGAGGGTCCGCCGGCACGCCCGAGATCGCGCTGGCTCCAAGGTCGATGTCCAGCAGGCGTGCCAACGCCCCGATGAGCTGATCGGCGCGGTCGCCGACCAGCGCCCGCAGTGCGACGCGCAGCCGGGTGCGCGCGATGGCCTGAGCCTCCAAAGAAGCGAGGCCGAGTGCCGCTCGAAGCACCTGAACCATCGGCGCATAGCTCGTCGTCTGCGTGTAGGATTGGCAACGGCCCTCAAGCCAGCGGACGTCCTGGCCCAGGTTGTCGCGGAGCTCGATCTTGACCCGGGACTTGCCGATGCCTGCGTCGCCGCTGATCGACACGATCTGGCCGCGGCCGCGGCGCAGGTCGTCAACGCAGTGCCACAGCGTCGCCAGCTCGCGATCCCGACCGACGACGGGCGAGCTGAAGTCCCGGAATCCCCCGCGGTCGGCTCTCGGCGATACGCAGTCCGTGGACTTTCCAGGCGGTGACCGGCCGCTCGAACCCCTTGAGCACATGGGGGCCCGTGCGCTCAGCATCAAGAAGCGGCACCAGTGGGCGATACGTCTCGTCACTGATCGCAATGGGATCGGCGATGGACTGGAGGCGAGCCGCGAGGTTCGGGACCTCGCCCGTCACCAGGAATTCGCGGCTCGGTCGGCTCGCGGCCACCGCCTCACCGGTCGCCACGCCGATCCGGAGGGTGAGGCGAACGCCATATTCCTGCTCGAACAGCGGATTGAGCTCGGCCATGGCGTCGCGCATCGCGACCGCGGCCCGGACCGCTCGCTCGGCGTCGTCCTCGTGGACCGTAGGCACGCCGAAGACCGCCATCACCGCGTCTCCGGCGAACTTCTCAACGGTGCCGTCGAACGCCTCGATTCGCTGCCGCATCTCCTGGAAGAAGGCGGAGAGAAGCGCGCGCAGTGCCTCGGCGTCGTGGCGCGTCGCGAGCTCCGTCGATCCCGCGACGTCCGCGAAGAGGACGGTCACGAGCTTCCTCTCGTCGCCCGGCATAGCGCACGTATAGTAGCGTAAGCCGACGACCGCTCCCACCCGGACTCCGGAGCTTACACCGCACCCTTATGCTCGCCCTTTATCCCTTGAAGAGTGCGAGCGGATCCCTGTTGACCAGTTCCGAGTGGATCGAGCGCCGGTAGGCTGCCACTTTTTCCTCGGACATCGCCAGCCGTTTTTGCGCGCGCTCACCCCATCGGGATGTGCTCGGCTCCAGCTCACACCTCACATCACCTATGCTCATGATGCTGCACGCTCACGTGACCCGTGTGGCGTGAGATCATGGCACCAGTGCCGTTGATCACCCTGACCATCCAGCACCACCAAACCCAGGAAGAGGCCAGACGTCGCCTCGAAACAGCGGTCCACGAAATCTCGACGCAGCTCGGGTCGATGCTTCGGCAGGTCGAGTGGGCAGCCGACCGCAATAGGGTGAAACTCGAGGGAGTCGGGTTTTGGATTGAGCTGTGGGTCGATGCTTTGGCGGTCCATGTGACGGGCGACGCTCCGATGCTGAGTCGCCTGCTCGGCGGTCCACTGGGTTCGCGGCTCAAGCAGATCGTCGAGCGGACCTTTCAGAAGCAGCTACCATGATGAGGCGCCATGGTGCGGTCACGGACGACACGCTGCGGCGGGCGGCGGAGGCGGGTACGAGAAACGGGCACGCGAGCCCTTGAGGTCTTCGGTCGCCTGAGGCGGAGGCAGGGCGATCCCACACGTGAACGGCAAGTACCGCCCAGATCACCCCGAGCCGACTCGTACGCTCGAAGCTCCCGATCGCCGTCCCCCCGCCTCGGCGCCCCGTCCCTCAGCCCCGAGGACGCTTTCGCATCACGAGCGCCCGCTAGCATCCGACGCCCGGCCACCTTGCGGCCCCGTCGATGGCGCGCTATGGTTCCAGCGGCGCCCGAGCCGTGTTTCTGCTGGGGTCGCTGCTGTTCTTCTCCACCGGGAGGCGCTCGTGGACGGAGCGACAACGGCCCAGCTTCCCGTCGCGTGCGAGGAGCAGGAGTTCGTCGTGATCGGGCGCCTCCTCGCGTACGGTCCGAGGTACGACGACATGCTTGGTGGCTCGGCGATCTACGTGGACAGGATCCCGGAGGGCACCCGGCCGAGCGGCATGCCGGTCGAGCTCTCCGCCACATTCGAGCTCATCGTCGACCACCGACGCGCGAAGGCGCTCGGCCTGACGATCCCGCGGTCGATCTTGCTCCGAGAGACAGAGTTCGTCGGAGTGATTCGGCAATGACCCGGCCCGGCTGTCGCGCCGGCCACGGCAGCTCGAGGAGGACACGACATGACGCACAGGATTCTGAAGAGCGCGCTCCTCGCCGTCCTGGCGGCGGCGGCCCAGGTCACGCCGGCCGCCGCCCAGGACGTCCTGTTCCTGTCGACGCAGCTCCGGCCCATCGAGGAGGCCACGAAGATGCGCCAGGCCATCCTCAAGGGGGCCGGGCCGGTGACCTTCGTCGTCGAGGAGCCGCCGCAGTTCACGGTGCGCATGCAGGCCGAGACGGAGGCCGGGAAGCGCACCGTCAGCCTCGTCGGGGCGCTGCACGGCGAGCTCGGCCCGCTGGTGCCGATGGGCGCGCTCCAGCCGATCGACGACGTGGCCGCCAAGCTCGCCAGCCGCGGCATTCCGGCGAGCCTCATGCAGCTCGGCAAGCTCGGGACGCCGAACCAGCAGTACATCCCCTGGCTGCAGGCGACGTACGTCATGGCGGCGCACAAGTCGGCGCTCGCCCACCTGCCGGCCGGCGCCGACGTCAACGCGCTCACCTACGACCAGCTCCTGGCCTGGGCCAAGGCCGTGACCGAGAAGACGGGCAAGCGTGCGCTCGGCTTCCCGGCGGGGCCGAAGGGTCTCATGCACCGCTTCTTTCAGGGCTACTTCTATCCGTCCTTCACCGGCGGCGTCGTCTCGACCTTCCGGTCGGCGGACGCCGAGACGGGCTGGGCGAAGCTGAAGGAGCTCTGGCAGCAGACGAGCCCGAACTCCACCAGCTACGACTTCATGCAGGAGCCCTTGCTCGCCGGCGAGGTGCTGATCGCCTTCGACCACATCGCGCGCCTCAAGGATGCGCTGGCCGCCAAGCCGAACGACTTCGTGACGTTTCCGGCGCCGGCCGGGCCCAAGGGACGCGGCTACATGCCCGTCGTCGCCGGGCTGGCCATCCCCAAGGGCGCTCCCAACCGCGCCGGGGCCGTGGCCATCATCGAGCACCTGAGCAAGCCGGAGACGCAGCTCGTGACGGCGGCCGAGGTCGGCTTCTTTCCGGTCGTCAAGGCGGAGCTGCCGGCCACGCTGCCGCCCGAGGTCAAGCTGCTCGCCGGTGCCGTCGGCGCCACCGCGGGAGCCAAGGACGCGCTGCCCTCGCTCCTGCCGATCGGGCTCGGGGCCAAGGGCGGCGAGTTCAACAAGGTCTACATGGATGCCTTCCAGCGCATCGTGCTGAGGGGCGAGCCCATCAAGGATGTGCTGGCCGCGCAGGGCAAGGTGCTCGAGAGTCTCATGCAAGAGACCAAGGCGCCGTGCTGGGCGCCTGACAAGGCGAGCTCCGGACCCTGCCCGGTGCACTGAGCCGCGAGGCCGACCCGCCGGACATGGTCGGTCAGCCACCCCGGGCTGACCGCCGAGGTCGGCACGCGAGCCGCGCCATAGGCCGCGCCTGCCATGACTGACCGGCCCTGGCTCCCCTACGCCCTCGTTGCGCCGTCGGTGATCTTCCTGGCGGCGCTGTTCCTCCTCCCGCTCGGCCAGACCCTCTGGCTGTCCCTGTCCGGCGGCGCTGGCCTTGGTCTCGAGAACTACCGTCGCATGGCGACCGATCTGAACTTCGCGACCGCCGTGCGGAACACGTTCCTGCTCACGCTCGTTGCGGTGCCCGCGCAGCTCGCCCTCGCCCTCCTGATGGCGACCATGGTGCAGAAGCTCGGACGGACGCGTGACCTCGTGCTGTGGGTCTGGACGATCCCCCTCGCCGTCTCCGATCTGGCCGCCGGGCTCGCCTGGCTCGCCATCCTCCAGTCCTCCGGCTATCTCAACTCGCTCCTGTTCGAGCTCGGCGTGATCCCCGCCCAGACGTCGTGGCTGTCCTACGAGACGCCGGTCGCGCTGTTCGCCGGGATCGCCGTCGCCGAGATCTGGCGGGCCACCGCGATCGTCCTGGTCATCCTGGTCGCCGGCCTCCAGCTGATCCCGCGGGAGTACAGCGAGGCGGCCGAGGTCTTCGGCGCGTCCGCGTTCATGCGGTTCCGGAAGATCACCCTGCCGCTCCTCAAGCCGTCCCTCCAGACGGCCCTCATCCTCCGGACGGTGCTCGCCTTCGAGGTGTTCGCCGTGGTCTACGCGCTCGGCGGCCGGAACTTCCCGGTCCTGGTCGGCGAGGCCTACACGTGGCAGCGCGACAACCAGAACTACGGCGTCGCCGCCGCCTACGCCGTCCTGATCATGGTCATCTCGCTCACGGCGACCGCCGCGTACCTCCGCGCGCTGCGCGTCGAGCCGGAGCAGCTACCGTGACCGCGCGGCGGCTCCTCTTCGGCGCCGGCGTGGCGACGCTCTGCGTCTGGGTGCTCCTCCCCGTCTACCTGGTCGCCCTCGGCGCCTTCGGGGGTCGCGCCGCGGTGTTCCGCTGGCCGAAGACGCTCTGGCCCGCCGGCGTCTCGCTCCAGGCGATGCTGACCTTCCTCCAGGTGGAGGGCGTGCTCCACGCGTTCACCAACTCGCTCGTCGCGGCCGGGCTGACGGTCCTCCTCTCGATCGTGCTCGGCGCGCCGGCCGGGTACGCACTGGCCCGCTTCGCGTTCGCCGGCAAGAACGCGTATCGCCTCCTGGTGCTCCTCACCCGGGCCTTCCCGCTCGCCATCCTGGCCCTGCCGCTCACCGTCAGCTTCATCCGCCTCGGGCTCTACGACACCCCGCTCGGCGTCGCGCTCGTCCACACGGTGCTCGCGCTCCCGTTCGCCGCGCTCGTCACCCAGAGCCTCTTCATGGGCATCCCGCGCGAGTACGAGGAGGCGGCCTGGGTCTTCGGGTGCACGCGGCGGCAGGCGTTCCGGAAGATCGTCCTGCCGCTCGCCCTGCCGGGGCTCGCGGCGACCGCGATCTTCGCCTTCGTCATCTCCTGGAACGAGGTCTTCGCCGCCTCGATCCTCACGGTGCGCGAGCGCACGCTCACCGCCTATCTCCTGACCGTGCTCTCGGAATCGCCGCTCCACTTCCGCTTCGCCGGCGGGTTCCTGCTCATCGTGCCCTCGGTGCTCTTCATCTTCGCGGTCCGGAAGTACCTGTTCGCGGCGTGGGGCATCGGGTCGAAGTAGGACGCGCCGCGCAATGGCCGAGATCGTCATCGATCGGATCACCAAGGACTTCGGCGCCCACCACGCGCTGACCGAGATCTCGCTGACCGTGGCCGACGGTGAGTTCGTCGCCCTCCTCGGGCCGTCGGGCTGCGGCAAGACGACCCTGCTCCGCATCATCGCCGGCCTCGAGCGGGCGAGCTCGGGCCGGGTCCTCATCGGCGGGCGGGACGTGACCGACCGGCCGCCACGGGAGCGCGGCCTCGCCATGGTGTTCCAGAGCTACGCCGTGTTCCCGCACATGACCGTGGCCGACAACATCGCGTTCGGCCTCGCCATGCAGCGGAAGCCCAAGGAGGTGATCCACCGCCGGGTGCATCGCGCCGCGAGCCTGCTCCACATCGAGCCGTTCCTGGACCGGTACCCCTCGCGGCTGTCCGGCGGCCAGCGCCAGCGGGTGGCGGTCGCGCGCGCGCTCGCCGTCGAGCCGGCCGTGCTGCTGATGGACGAGCCCCTGTCGAATCTCGACGCCCTCCTGCGGCTCGAGATGCGCTCGGAGCTCAAGGCGGTGCTGCGGGAGGCGGGGACCACGACCATCTACGTCACGCACGACCAGACCGAGGCCATGGGGCTCGCCGACCGCATCGCCGTGATGTACGGGGGCGGCATCGACCAGGTCGGGCCGCCCCTCGCCGTCTACGCGACGCCCGCCACCCGCTTCGTCGGCAGCTTCCTCGGGGCCCCCCCGATGAACTTCGTGAAGGCGACGGCCGAGCGGGGCGTCGTGCGGCTCGGGACGGCGACGCTCCCCTGCCCGGTGGCGGGAGGCCCTGTCGAGATCGGGCTCCGCGGCGAGGACGCGGCGCTGGCGCCCTCCCTCGACGGGGCGATCCCGTTCCACGTGCGCGTCGTCGAGCCGATGGGCTCGCACGTGCTCCTCACCGGCACGATCCTCGACCAGCCCGCGCGCATCGTCGCCCCGGCGACGGCGACGGTCGAGCCCGGCGCCGACGTCGGATTGTCGGTCGATCCCCGGCGGCTCACCTGGTTCGATCCGGCGACCGGGATGGCTATCCGCGGGTGAGCCCAGCCCACTGGTCGCCACGAGTCGCCACCGCTTGAAGCGCTGCCAGAGCCCGAGGGCTGTCCCGTCACCGCCGGCGGCTCATGCCGTCCCGGCCGTGTCGTCCGATCGATTCAGCTCGCGGCGAGGCCGGCCGGGTGAGTAGAGACGACGGGCGGCTGCGGCCGGCCGCGCGGGCCATCCTCGCCGCCAACGACCAGGGCGGGTACACGGTGCCGACGGCCGGGCTCTATCCGTTTCAGTGGAACTGGGACTCCGCCTTCGTGGCCATGGGGTTCGCGACCTGGGACGCGG
The DNA here is from genome assembly GCA_963765195.1 of uncultured Candidatus Rokubacteria bacterium. Lineage (GTDB taxonomy): Bacteria > Methylomirabilota > Methylomirabilia > Rokubacteriales > DASRDR01 > DASRDR01. Next base: position 50,566 of record CAVXVV010000057.1, on the reverse strand, counting down.
ACCGCGCCCTGACCGAGCTCGAGCATCTGGCGCGCGGCCAGTGGCCGGACGGCATGATCCCGCACATCGTCTTCCACCGGCCGAGTGACACCTACTTCCCGGGCCCCGAGGTGTGGGGCACCGAGGCGCGGGTCCGCGCCGGCGGGCCAGCGACCTCCGGTCTGACGCAGCCGCCGGTGTTCGCGACCGCGCTCCGATTCGTCTGGGAGGCGATGCCGGACGAGAGCCGGCGCGCGCACCGGGCGCGCGTGGCCAGCCTCCATGGCGCCGCTCTCGCGTCGCATCGCTGGTGGATGTCTGCCCGGGACCCGGGGCGGACGGGCCTGGTCGCGGTCCTGCACAACTGGGAGACCGGGAGCGACAACTCGCCGGCCTGGGACGCGGCGCTGGCGCGCGTGCCCACGACGACTCGCACGCCGATCCGCCGCCGGGACACGGGCCACGTCGATCCGGCCATGCGCCCGAGCGACGTCGACTACCAGCGCTACATCCACCTGGTCGACGCCTACCGCGCAGCCGGCTGGGACCCCCCGCGCCAGTGGGCCGTCGCGCCGTTCAAGGTCGCCGAGGTCCAGACGACCGCCATCCTCGCTCGCGCCACGGAGGACCTGGGCGCCCTCGCCACCACATTCGGATCAGACAGGGTCGCCGCCGAGCTTCGAGACATGCACGAGCGGCTCTGCGCGGGGCTCGCGCGACAGTGGCGCCCGGCGCTCGGCCGGTTCGTCTCTCACGACCTCCTGGCGGAGCGCGACATCGAGACGCCGACCCATGCGGGGTTCGTGCCGCTGCTCGCGCTGGATCTGGACGGACCGGCGCGGGCCGCCCTCGCGGCCGAGATGAGCCGCTGGCTCGCGGAGGTGCGGCTCGGCCTGCCGACGGTGCCGAGATCGTCGCCCCACTTCGAGGCCCAGCGGTACTGGCGCGGACCGGTCTGGGCGATCATGAACTGGCTCCTCATCCTGGGCTTGCGCCGCAACGGGCTCCTCGACCTCGCCGAGCGTCTCCGCGTCGGCACGCTCGACGCCATCGAGCGCGCCGGCTTCGCCGAGCACTTCGATCCGCTGACCGGCGAGGGCGGCGGGGGCGGGACGTTCTCCTGGACCGCCGCGGCGTACCTCGTGCTCACCGAGCTGGACCCGCAGCGCGCCGAGGCCGCGCGCTGAGGTCTTGGTCTCGGCCCGCGCGGCTTGCCGAGCGCCATGAGCTCAGATTGGGATCCGATCAGACGCGGATCATTCCGCGGCCGCGCCCCGGAATCGCTTCCAGTCCGCGCGAACGACATCCGCCATCTCGCTCGCAGCGTCCTGCGAGCCACGATCCCCGGAGCCTGCCCAGATACCGCAGGAGCCGCCGGGCCTTCGCGCTCCCCAGATGGATGTTGGCCGTCTCGGCGCCCATCGCCTGGAGGAGCCGGCGCTGATCCTGTCCCGGCGGCCAGCGATTCCAGCTCGATGCGAGAGCAGTCGGGCGCCAGGCGGCGAAGGATCCAGCGGCCTCGAATCCGCACGAACGGATCCGGGCACCGCACCGCCCGCGCCAGGATCTCCCGATGCAGACGCCGCCGCGGCGCCTCCCCGGCCGATGCCCAGGCCCAGGCCGAGGGCGCGAGCGCCTTGGCCTCCCGCGCGATCTTGCCGCCCGCCCAGTCGGCGATCGCCGTGAAGCGCGGACGCCCGAGGCTCCCCAGCCCGGCCCGGCGGTGCACGATCCGCCACGGCAGGTCCGGGGCCGGCATGAGGGCCTCGACCCCGCTGCGGGCGCCCGGCGGGATCGGCTGCTCCGCTTCCGGCCACCGGCAGAGCTTCCGCCAGTACTTCTCGGGGTTCTTCAGCCGGCTGAGCGCGAGCGCGCGCAGCTCCGTGTGATGCTCGTCGAGGACGTAGGGTTGCCCGCCGCGCTCGAGCCCCCGTCGATATCCGCGCACGATCGCCCGCGCGACCGCCCGATGGCTCAGCCTGATCCCATCGGCCAGCTGCGCGCTGGTGGCCAGGCGGACGAGATCGTGCGCCATCGGGAGCCAGTACGCCTCGTCGAAGTCGTTGACGCCCCAGATCAGCCTGCCCTCGGCATCCCGCCAGGTTCCGAAGTTCTCGACGTGCAGGTCGCCGACGGACAGGACGACCGGGCCGGACCGGAGCCCGCGGCACGTCGCGGGCCACTGCTGCGCCCAGCGGTAGAAGGTCGCCCGCAAGAAGGCGAAGGCATGCTTCCGCATCTCACGATGCTTCCACCGGAGGTCTCGCTCGATGAGCGGCGTCTTCGAGGCCAGCCAGCCCTCGTATCGCTCCGTCGCCTGGAGGATGTCCATGGTGGCCCGCACCCCTCAACCGGGCGTCGCGCCCGTCCGATGGGCGGATTCTACCCCGCTGCGGTCCCGGCGGTTCCCCGGAGGGAGACGGCGCGCGCTCGGTGGGATTCGGTGGCCGCCGCGCCGGCGGTCCGCGGTCGCGTTCCGCCACGATCGACGTCCGCCGCGCCTGGATCGCCGCGAGGCCAATGCCCTCGGGGTGGCGCACCCGGGGCGGGGGCCAAACTGGAGCCTGCTAGGCCGTCCGGACTCGTCCCGCTCTCGACGCGACTGGCCGACCGAGTTCGCGCGATGAGAACCGCGAGGCGGGCCGGTGGGTCTTGCGGGAGTCGATCGTGTGCTCCAGGACACGACCTCGCCCGAGTCGCGCGAACGCCAGGAGGAGCGCCCGATCCCGCCCGTACGTCAGGAGGGCGGCGGCGGCAGCCAGCCCGAGCCAGCGGACCTCGTCGACCTCGTTTTGCGGGCGGACCGAGCCCGCCACCGGCCGCATGGCCCAGTACCGGACCCGCTTCGGGCGTCCGGAGCGGGTGAGGTACGACGTGGACGGAAGCTCGACGCCGAGGGAGCACCGCAGACCCGTCTCCTCCTCGACTTCGCGGCGCGCGCACGCCTCGTGCTCCTCGTCGCGGCGCAGCTTGCCCTTCGGAAACGTCCAGTCCTCGCGATGCGGGCGGTGGACGACCAGCACCTCGCGGCGGCCGCTGGGGCCCTGGCGGTACACGACGCCGCCGGCCGCACGGACGGGCTTCACGGGAGTCTCGTCCGGCCGACGCCCGGCGCGACGCTCTTCATCGTCCGTCATTGTCACGCGTCGCCCGCCCTGGCCGCACGAAAATATCGATCCGACGTCGCTCATTCGTCATCCGAGCGCAATCGGATCGAGACAGACCCGGGCCGCGGGGGCGCCCGTTCGCAGCCGGGCATTCGCGGCAGGGCGGAAGCCCCTCGCCGGAGACACTCTCGCCCGTTGTTGTCGGAACGTACTCGAGGCCGTCGGGCGCGGGTCCGATCGACGGCGAGCGAGGGGATCAGTCCGGTCTATCCGGCGGGTGGGCGGGGTCACTCGATGATCTTCTCCGCCCGGGCCAGAACGGATGGCGGGAAGGTGAGGCCGAGAGCCTTCGCGGTCTTGAGGTTGAGCGCCAGCGCCAGCACCGTGGCTTGCTCAACCGGCAGGTCGGCCGGCTTCGCGCCCTTGAGGATACGATCGATGTACGCGGCCAAGCGCCGCGTGGCCCAGCGCAAGCTGGCTCCATACGCCATCAGCCCGCCGTCCTCCACGTGTTCCACCCACTGGTAGATCGTGGGTAGGCGATGTCTCGCGGCCAGCTCGATGATGCGACGGCGGTCGGAGCTCAGTACGGGGCTGGGCGCGACATAGAGGCCGTCGGCGCCCTGCTTCTTGATGGCTCCGAAGGCTCGCTCGTAGTCGCGGTCCTGCGCGTCGACCACGACGAGCCTGATGTCCAGGCGCGCGGCGGCTCGTTCCGCGTCCGTGACCTGGTTCCCGCTCAGGGATGCTCCCGCGACCAGCATCGCGATGCGCTTCGCGCCCGGGACCACTTCCTTGAGTAGCTCCAAGCGCTTGTCCGCCAGCACGCTGCCGAGCACGACGCCCGTGATGTTCCCATCGGGCCGCGCCAGGTTGGAGACCATCCCCGTCTCGACGGGGTCCGAGCCAGCGAAGAGAATGACGATGGGGATCGTCTTGGTCCGTTCCTGGGCGGCCCGCCCGGCCACGGGGCTGAACCCGACAATCACGTCCACCGGTTGCTGCACGAGCTCCGCCGCCAGCGTTCCGAGGCGTTCGACGCGGCCATCGGCATATCGCCGCTCGACCGTCAGATTCCGCCCTTCGACGTAGCCGAACTCGCGCAAGACCTCGACGATATCGCTACGCGAGTCGTACGTGGCTGCCAGCGGAGGACCGGCCGGACTGAGAAGCCCGACCCGGTACACCTTCCCGCTTGCCTGCGCATCGACGGCGCGGGGCGAGGCGAGGAGGCTGACAGCGCCCAGCAGGACCGTGCGTCGGTCCATTACTGCATTGGCCCCCTCATCGTCTCCGAGGTCATGGACCCGTCATCGAATCGCGAGAGAACGCTATCGCAAGCCAGTCCCGAGCACCAGACGGGCTCCGGCGCACTGGTACACTGGGGCGGCCGCTCTATCCCTTCGAGCGCGACATGTAAGGAGGCCCGTCATGGAATACGGCCTGTTCACGATGCCGTCGCACCCGCCCGAGCGGAAGCTCTTCGACGGACACCAGTGGGATCTCCAGCAGCTGCGGTGGGCGGAGGAGCTCGGCTTCAGCGAGGCCTGGATCGGCGAGCACCACACCGCGCCCTGGGAGCCGCACCCCTCGCCCGATCTCCTGGTGGCCCAGGCGCTGCTGCAGACCAAGCGCATGCGCATCGGGCCCGGCGGATTCCTGATGCCCTTCCACCATCCGGCCGAGCTGGCCAACCGCGTGGCGATGCTCGACCATCTCGCCCAGGGCCGGCTCAACTTCGGGGTGGCGGCGAGCGGGCTGCCGAGCGACTGGTCGCTGTTCAACGTGGACGGCATGGCGGGCCAGAACCGGGAGATGACCCGCGAGTCGCTCGACATCATCCTGCGGCTCTGGAGCGACGAGCCGGAGTTCGACTACAAGGGCAAGTTCTGGCACGTCACCAAGACCGGCACGATGTTCGGCACGCTCAAGCCCCACATCTTCCCCTTCCAGAAGCCGCATCCGCCGATCGGGGTGGCCGGGCTCAACAAAGGCTCCGAGACCCTGAAGCTCGCGGGCGAGCGCGGGTTCTGGCCGATGAGCCTGAACCTCAACCCGACCTACGTGGGCAGCCACTGGGAGGCAGTCGAGCAGGGCGCCGCGCGGAGCGGGCGCACCCCCAAGCGCTCCGACTGGCGCATGGTCCGCGAGGTCTTCGTGGCCGACACCGACGCGGAGGCCCTGCGCCTCTCCGTGGGCGCCATGATGGGCCGCATGATGACCGAGTACTTCCTGCCGCTGCTGGCCGCCTTCAACTTCACGGAGTTTCTGAAGCACGACGCGTCGGTGCCGGACTCGGACGTGACGCCCGAGTACTGCGCCCGGCACAACTGGCTGGTCGGCTCGCCGGCCACGGTCGCCGACAAGCTCAACGCGGTCTACGAGGAGGTGGGCGGCTTCGGGACGCTGCTGGTCTTCTGCTTCGACTACAGCGACAACCCCAAGGCCTGGCACCACTCGATGGAGCTGCTCGCCAAGGAGGTCATGCCCCGCTTCAAGGGCGTGGTGCCTCGCTAGGGGGATGACCGGCTCCGGGCCGTCGCCCGGAACCGGTCCCCCGCCCGCCCGCGCGCGCCGGCGCGACGCGCGCGTGACCGGGCCCTCAGTCGCGCAGGATCGAGTCGATCCGGTCGGAGGCCGTCTTCACCGCGGCCGCCGTGGTCTTCGAGCCGGTGAGCACCTCCTGCTGCATCACGCCGAGCGCCTGGGTGATCTCGACGTACTTGGTGCTCTTGAAGGGCGTGCGCGCCACCTGGATCATCGGCTCGAACGCGGCGACCAAGCGGATCGCTCTTCAGCTCGGGCCGCTGCATCGCACGCACGTTCGCCGGGAACTTCCCGTGGATCTTCCACACGGTCACGCCGGACTGCTCGTCGGACAGGAACTTCAGGAGCTCCCAGGCCTCCTTCAGCGTGCGTGCTGCTCTTGGTGATGCAGAGCGAATCGGTGCCGCCGCCGACCGCGACCTTCACCTTGCGCGTCGGCATGGGCGCGGCGCGGAGCTGGCCCTTGATCGCGGGATTGATCTTCTCGGTCACCCCGAACTGCCAGACCCCGCTCTCGACCATGGCCACGACGCCCTGGGCGAGGAGCTGGTTGTTCTCGCCGAAGCTGTTGGTGGGCACGCTCGGGGGCGCGACCTTGTGCTTCCGGTAGAGATCGGCCCAGAAATCGACGGCCTCGATGAACTCGGGGCTGTTGATGGCGCTCCGCTTGCCGTCGGGCGTCAAGACGCTGCCGCCGTTCGACATCCACCAGTACCAGAGGCGCCACACGCTCGAGTTGTCGCCCTTGCCGAACAGGCCGATGCCGTACCGGTCGCCCTTGGTCAGCTTCTTCGAGTAGTCGAGCAGCTCCTCCCACGTCTGGGGCGGCCGGTTCGGGTCGAGGCCCGCGTCCTGGAAGGCCTTGGCGTTGTAGATGAGCCCCATCGGCCCGGTGGAGTACGGCAGGAAGTAGTGGTCGCCCTTGTCGTCGGTGAAGCTCTCCAGGTCGCCCTTCGTGAAGCGGGCCTTGATGTCCTCCTTCTCCGCCTTCATGAGGGGCTCGAGGTTCGCGCAGTAGCCCCGCGCGATCAGGTTCGGGGCGTTGGGCGGCGTGTCCATGTAGATGTCGGGCCCCCGCCCGGCCTCCATGGCCGCGGTGAACTTCGGCACCCGCTCGGCCGAGGTCACCGTCTCGGCCACGACCTTGATGTTCGGGTTCTTCTTCTCGAACTCGGCGAAGAGGGCCTTCAGCGCCGGACCCGCCGGATCCTCTCCGAAGTACCAGCTCATGAACCGGAGCTGGACCGGCGCCTGCGCCGTCGCGGGCAGGGTCAGGCCGACCGCCAGGACCAGGGCCAGCGCCGGGGCCGCCCACGCCACCCACCGTCTCGTCCGTCGCCACATGGTCATGCCTCGATCCTCCTCCCGCCCGACGCCGGCTCCGAGGCTCGCCCGTCGTCGGGTTCTGGGCTCACTTCAACGCGCCGGCGGTCAGGCCGGACACCAGGAACCGGGATGTGAACAAGTACAGCACGATCGGGGGCACCGCCGCCACGAGCCCCGCGGCCATCAGCTCGTTCCAGGCCACGCTGTACTCGCCGAAGAGGTGGGCGATGCCGACGCTGATCGTGTACTTCTCGCTCGAGTCCGTCAGGACGTAGGCGAAGATGAACTCGTTCCACGCGAGGAGGAACGCGTAGATCGACGTCGCCGTGATCCCCGGCAGGGCCACCGGCAGGATCACCCGCGCGAAGCCGGAGAGAGGGGAGCAGCCGTCGATCAGCGCCGCCTCGTCCAGCTCGATCGGCACGCCGTCGAAGTACCCCTTCATGAGCCACGTGCTGAAGGGCAGGACGAAGGACGTGTAGGCGAGCACGAGCGCGGTGAGCGTGTTGTAGAGGCCGACCCAGGAGACGACCTTGAAGTAGGTGATGAGGAGCAGGATGCTCGGGATCATCTGGGTGCCCACCATCGCCATCAGGAGGCCGCCCGCGCCGCGGAACCGGTAGCGCGAGAAGCCGTACCCCGCCAGCGCCGCGAGCGCGATGGACACGAGCGTGGTCGCCGCCGCCACGGCCAGGCTGTTCAGGAAGTACCGCCCGTAGGGACGGCCGAGCCAGATCGCGGCGTACGCGTCGAGCGTCGGCGCGGCCGGCCACCACTGGACCGGAACGGTCATGGTCGCCGAGGCCGGCTTGATCGAGGTCGCCAGCATGGAGTAGAGGGGGAACAGGACGAAGAGGTTCACCACCGCGAGCGCCGCGTAGACCGCCGCCGGCCAGATGACCCGCCGCGGCCGCCGTCCCGCCGCCGCGCGCCTCATCCGGTCGCCGTCTCGGCGGCCGTCCGCACCGTCAGCCGCACGTAGAAGACGCTGAAGACGGCGAGCGCGGCCACCATCACCATCGCCAGCGCCGCGGCGCGCCCGGGCCGGAAGAACTGGAACGCCAGGCGGTAGATCAGCGTCGACAGCACCTCGGTCCGGTTCGCGGGCCCCCCGGCGGTCATCACCCAGATCAGGTCGAAGTACTTGACCGTGTTGATGACGTCCAGCGTGAGCGCGATCAGCATCACGCGCTTGAGCCCCGGCAGGGTCACGTGGCGGAAGCGGGCCCACGTGCCGGCGCCGTCGACGCCGGCGGCCTCGTAGAGCGCGCCGGGAATCGCCTGGAGCCCCGCCAGGAGGATGAGCGAGATGAAGGGGAAGCCGCGCCACAGGTTGGCGACGACCACCGCGCCCATGGCCGTGTCCGGCGACGCCAGCCAGGCGCGGGGCGCCGACAGGAGGCCGAGCCCGGTCAGGAGCGGGTTCAGCATGCCGAAGGGGTTGTGGTAGAGCCACGCCCAGCCGGTCGCCACGACGGCCGGCGGCAGCATCCAGGGCAGGAGCGCGAGGTTCCGGAAGACCGCGCGCCCGCGGATCTCCTGGTTCAGGAGGAGCGCGACGGCGAGGCCGATGACCAGGTGGCCCAGGACGCTGACCACGGTGAACGTGACCGTGTTGGCCGCCGCGACCCGGACCACCTCGTCCTCGACGAGCGCGGCGTAGTTCCGCAGGCTCGGCGCGACGCGAGCCCGGCTCGAGGAGGTCCACACGAAGGACTCGTAGAGCACGTGGACCACGGGCACCACCAGCACGAGGAGCAGCACGAGCGTGGCCGGCGCCACGAACCAGTAGCCCGCGCGGGCGCGCCGGCCGGAGCTGGTCACCCGGCGCCCTCAGTCCAGGCCGAGCAGCCGGGCCGGGTTCTCGACCATGACCCGGCGGATGTCGGTCTCGGTCAGCCCGACGTCGTAGAGGCAGTTCATGAAGGCGCGCAGCTCCTCGTCGGGCCACGGGCTGTAGGGCTGGCCGGCGTCCGTCGCCACCACGCACTGCCCTACCCCGGCCCCGTTGATGAGGTCGACCGCCTGCTGGAGCAGCATGCCGCCGCCCTGGTGGAAGGCCATCGGCTGGCAGATGTTGGCGCAGAGCTCGAGATGGGCGCCGAGCTCCGCCATCCGCACGTACCAGGCCATCGGCATCGTGCGCGGCAGGAAGAACGGGTGGTTGATCAGGATCTTCATGCGCGAGGCGTAGCCCGTCACGACCGCCTCGATCTCGGCCGGCGAGAAGTGGGCGGTGGCGAACACGGCGCCCCGCGCCTCCACCAGCTCCAGGACCTGGACCAGCGCCGGCGAGAGCTCGCCCCGGGCGTCGAGCACCTCGATGCCCGGCCGGGCGATGGTGCCCTCGTCGGTCTGCCGCTTGATGCCGTACGTGCCGCGCCCGCCGAACGTCTCCTCGTGGTGCTTCGAGTGCATGGTGGGCGCCCAGATGATCCTCGCGCCCTGGTCGAGCGCGGCCTTCACCGCCACCGGGTTGATGCCGCCGACGAAGTCGTTGAGGACCAGGCCGCCGAGCGCCGTGAGGTTCCGCAGCTCCCGGTTCGCGTGATAGGCCCGCGTCGTCGTGCCCTCGTGGTGCGCCTTGAACACGACGGCCCGCATCCCGGCCGCCTCGCAGCGCTTCGCGATCTCGACGGCGTCCCCGATGCGGCCGAAGACCTCCGGCGACGAGTGGACGTGGATGTCGATGGCGCCTTCGAGAGTCAGCATCCGGACCGCTCCTCGCGCGGCGGGCCTGCGGGGCCGGCGGCGCGCGCTCAGCCGATGACGTTGGAAATGAGCTCCGCGTACACGCGCGTGCCCGTGAGGACGTCCTCCACGTAGTTGTGCTCGTCCGGGATGTCCGAGATGCTGCCGGCCGGCGGGTGGAGGTACCACGGCCCGAAGACCACCGCCGGGATCCCGAGGTCCAGGTTGAACCAGTGGGCGTCGGTGTACCCGGGGCTGCCGCGCACCGCCGGTCGCCGGCCCAGGACCGTTTCGAACGCTCGCAGGCACTCGGCGACCACCGGGGCGTCGGGAGGGATCTCCGACGCGGGCTTCGCCATCTGGACCGCCACCTCGACCCGCGCGCCCGTCCCCGCGACGGCGCGGGCCGCGCACTCGCGGATCTCCGCGACGATGTCGTCGGTCCGCTCGCCGGGCAGGCTCCGGCGGTCCACGACGACGCGGCAGCGCTCCGCGATGACGTTCGCCTTGACGCCGCCGTCGACGAGCCCGGCGTTCAGGCTCGGAGCGGGCAGGAGCGGATGCGTCCTCGCGGCGAGGCGCGGGGCGAGGTCCGTCTCGAACGCGCGGAGGATCCGGCCCATGGCCATGATGGCGTTGACGCCGGACGCCGGCCGGCTGGCCTGACCCGACTTGCCGACCGCGGTCACCTCGGCCCACACGGCGCCGCGATGCGCGAGGCAGACGTCGCCGACGGTGGGCTCGCACACGACCGCCATGTCCGCGCGCAGGCCGCGGAGCGCCGACACGAGGTGCCCCATGCCGAGCCGCCCGCCCGAGCTCTCGTCCGCGGTGGGCATGAGGATCAGGTCGCCGCGGCGCGGCATCCCGCTCCGCACCACCGCCCGCGCCGCCGACACCATGGCGGCCACGCCCGATTTCATGTCGCTCACGCCCCGGCGCGTAGATCCGGCCGTCCTCGATCTCGCCGCCCAGCGGGTCCTTCGTCCAGCCCTGCCCGATCGGCCCGATGTCGAGGTGCCCGTTCATGATCAGCGTCCGCCCGCCGCCCGCGCCGCGGAGCCGGGCGACCAGGCTCGTCCGCGCGGGCACCGCCTCGTGGAGCTCCGTCTCGAAGCCCAGCGCCCCCAGGTACTCCTCGAGCAGGCGCGCGGCCGGCTCCTCGTTCCCCGGCGGGTTCTCGGTGTTGATGCGGAGGAGACGCCGGAGGAGCGCGATGGTCTCGCGCTCGTCGACGCACGCGGCCGCCTTGGTCATCGGGGCGCTCTCGTCGCGGCCGGCGTCGTCTCAGGCGAGCACCGCGAAGGCGCGGAGCGGGGACCCGGTCCCGCCGACGAGCTTCAGGGGGAAGGCCGCGACGTACGCCTCGCGGCCGGCGAGGCGGGCGAGGTTGGTCAGGACCTGGAGCTGGGGGATCCCCGCCCGCAGAAGGCAGTTGTGGACGGGCGTGACGTGATCGATCGGCTCGTCCAGCCCGACCAGGTCGGTCGCCACGAGTCCCGGACGGCGGGCCGCCAGCCAGGCGGCCCCGTCCGCCGTGATGAACGGGCGGTGGTGCGTGTAGTCGGGGCGCTCGTAGTTCCGGGAGTGCTCCGTCCAGACCACGGCGGCGTCCCCGGGCTCGATCGGCTGCGCCGAGCCGGCGGAGGGCCGCGTCGAGGTCGTCGGGGCCGATCCCCTCGAGCGGCCGCTTCGCCGTGAGGTCCAGCATCCGGGCCCGCGCGAGGAGGCCGTCGAGCGGCATCGCCTCGATGGCGGCCCCGTCCGGGTCGAAGTGATACGGGGAGTCGATGTGGGTGCCGGCGTGCTCGCTCAGGAGCATCGACGTCGTCTGGTACGAGAGCTCGTTCCTGTAGAAGAACGCGGTCAGCTCGTGGCTCGCCCGCGACCAGAAGGTGGGCACGGCGCCGCCGAGCGCCGTCATGCCCGGGTAGATGTCGAGGCTGAGGTCCACGACCTCGCGCGCGGCGAAGTCCACCAGCGCCGCCGCGCGGACGAGCGAGCCCGGCGTCCCGCGGATCCGCAGGGGGCACGCGGCGAGGTGCCAGCGCGCGCCCGCCAGCGCCGCGAGGCCGGTGAGCTGCTCGACGGTCAGGCAGCCGCCGCGGTGGAGCGCCCGCTTCACCTCGTAGCGGTCGTCGCTCGGCGGCCCCAGGCCGGGGAAATCGGCGGCGACCACGCCGGCCCGGCGGCGGACGAGCCACTCGGCGCCGTCCATCCCGAGCCGCGGCCGGTGCCAGAAGTAGTCCGGGCTCGCGAGGTGGCGGTCGTGACCGGTCCACAGGACGGCGGCCTCGTGCGCCTGGAGGTCCTCCCCCGCCCGCTCGAGCTCCGCGGCGCCGATGGCCTGGCCGCGCGCGACGCCGCGCAGGTCGAGGAGGCGCGCCGGCCGGATCACGCGGTCGAGCGGCAGCCGCTCGACGGAGAGACCCTGCGGATCGAAGCGGAGCGGGCCGTCGAGGTGGGTCCCCACGTGGTCGGTGGTCAGGAAGACGCGCCCCTCGCGCGACTGCGTGTACTGGTAGAGGGGTCGCGAGGCCGCGTGGGACAGCCGGACCCAGAACTTCGGACCGAGGTCGTCGACCGGCATGCCCTCGTAGATCGGCACGCTCAGGTCGACCACGCGCGCGACGGGCCTCACGGTGGTCCGATGAGACGACACGCCCGCTGACGCCGTCAAGGGGACCCCGCGTGCGCACCACCGTCCAGACCCTCGATTGGGTCGCGACGAGATGATCGTCGACGCGGGATCGCCTCTGTCGCGGTCAGCCACGCGCGCGGACAAGATGTCGTCGCCCGGTCAAGATGCCGACCCGGCCCTGGCCTTACATGCTTCGGATGCGTATCGCCGACGTTGTTCCCGGTTGACTGCGCGTTATCGTCTGAGTTGATTCGTGGCAGTCCGATTGCACTACACGGGCCGGAGGATTAGCTCATGAGCATCCTGGGATGGATTTTGTTCGGCTTGGTGGTGGGCGTGGTCGCGAAGTTCCTCATGCCCGGGCGTGACCCGGGGGGATTCGTAATCACGGTGATTCTGGGCATTGTCGGGGCCATCGTCGGCGGGTTCGTGGGACGGGCGCTCGGGTGGTATGGGCCCGGAGAACCCGCGGGCTTCCTGATGGCTCTGGTCGGGGCGGTGCTCCTGCTGGTCGCCTATCGGGCCCTGGCTGGTAGAACGTCCCGCGCGTAGAGGTCCCCGATACCGAAAGGAAGCCAGCCGTGGCGCCCCCTCGGTTCATCGCGATGGCCCCGAGGACGTAGGTGCGGGCTCGTCGAGCCGAGGCGGAATGCTGGATCGGCAGGACCTTCCGAGTCCTGCCGATGTGGCAAAGATCAACGGTGTCCGGAGCAGACCAACGGAATCACCCCGGGGCGCGATTGACGGCGCAGGTGCCGGCAATCCGCACTCCGCGTCCATGCTGACCGTTCCGGCTCCGAGGGGAAGGACGTTCGGCTGGCTCCTCCGAGGCGCCGGGGTGCTCCTGGCGGGAGGATGCGCGCTCGGTCCCGGGCTCGGACCCGGGATGGAGGCGCCTTCGATCAACGTCTCCCGCATCCGCCTGCAGGACAGTACGGTTCTGGAACAACGCTTCCTCGCCATTCTCCGCGTTCAAAATCCCAACGCCGTCGATCTGGCGATCGAAGGCATCTCCTACGACCTGGAGGTGAACGGTCAACCCTTCGCCAAAGGCGTGGGCAAGGGCCTCGTGATCATTCCCGCCTTCAGCCAGGGCACCATCGAGACCGAGGCGATCACAACCCTCACCGGTCTTGTCCGGCAACTCAGGGAGGTCGGGCGCGCGAGGCGGCCTCCGATCGCCTATCGCCTCACGGGCAAGGTCAAGCTGCGGGACCACCCGTCTGCCTTGCCTTTCGAGATGCGCGGCGACATCCTCTGGAGCAGCAGGGCGAGCGACACGCCGCAACCAGAGCCGACAGCAGGGGGCGCTGAGCAACCCGAGCTCCCGTGAGGCGACCGCGGGGAGTGGCGGTGGCGCCGCCTCGAGCGACGGCGCGCCTCCGTGGTCTTGCCTCGCGTCGGTGGTCGCATGGGTCGCGGCTGCCCGGCCATGGTACCTTCCTCACCAACGGCCCCATCGGGATCCCCGACCGCGCGGCCTAAGCCCAGGCGATCGTCGCCGTGAGGTGTGCAGGTCGGCCACCGGAGGAGATGATCATGAGGCTGGTGGGACAAGAGAAGGAAGGCAAGAGCGACACCGCGCCGGCCAGGCGGACCCCGCCGGCCCCCCCCGGACCCGGAGCGGAGAAGGCGACCTGGCTGCCGAAGATGCCACCGGGCCGGACCTGGCTCTGGCTCGCGCTCGTGCTGGCTGTGAATTTCTGGCTGGCGCGGATGCTGATGCCGGGCCCGGAAGCACCGGTCACCGTCTCCTATACCCTGTTCAGGGAGGAGGTCGGGAAGGGCAACGTCCAGGCGATCTACGCTCGTGGGGACACTCTCACGGGCCGCTTCAAGACCGCCGTCACCTACCCGCCGCCCGGTCAGACGACCACGCCGCCCAAGGGCCAGCCCCCCGCAGTGAGGAGGCGTCGCCGCGCGAAGGGCCAAAGCCGGTGATCTCCTTCGCGACCACGCTTCCCTCCTTTGTGGGGCCCGGTCTCGAAGCGTTGTTGATCGAACACGGGGTCGAGATCAGCGCCAAGCCCATTGAGGAGGACAGTAACCCCTGGGCCACGCTGCTCTTCTCGTTCGGCCCGGGGCTCCTTTTCATCGCCTTCTACTTCTGGATGTTCCGGCGGGCGGGGCAACAGGCCGGCGGCATGGGCGCCGGTCTCCTGGGCATCGGCAAGAGCAAGGCGCGTCGATACGACCAGGAGACGGACGCGAAGGTCACCTTCAATGATGTCGCCGGCATCGATGAGGCCGAGAACGAGCTCGTGGAGATCGTGGATTTCCTCAAGGATCCTCCGAAGTACACGCGCCTGGGCGGCACGGCTCCGAAGGGCGTGCTCCTGATCGGCCCGCCAGGAACGGGAAAGACCTTGCTGGCCCGAGCGGTCGCGGGAGAGGCGGGGGTGCCGTTCTTCTCGATGAGCGGCTCGGAGTTCGTGGAGATGATCGTGGGGGTGGGGGCGGCCAGGGTGCGCGACCTCTTCAAGCAGGCGCGCGAGCACGCACCGGCGATCATCTTCATCGACGAGCTGGATGCCATCGGTCGCGCTCGGGGCCAGTTCGCGATCGGCGGCTCGAGCGAGCAGGAGCAGACCCTGAACCAGATCCTGAGCGAGATGGACGGCTTCTCCAGCCGAGAGGGCATCATCGTGCTGGCGGCGACCAACCAGCCGGACGTGCTCGATCGGGCGCTCCTGCGGCCCGGCCGCTTCGACCGGCGGGTCGTGGTCAACCTCCCGGACAAGACCGGGCGCGAGGCGATCCTCAAGGTGCACACTCGGCGCGTGCCGCTCGCCGGCGACGTCCGTCTCGCGGAGCTGGCCGCCATCACACCGGGGCTGTCCGGCGCCGACCTGAAGAATCTGGTCAACGAAGCCGCGCTGCTGGCGGCGCGACGCGAGCAGGCCGAGGTCCGGCACCAGGACTTCCTGGACGCACTGGAGAAGATCGTGCTCGGCCCCGCGCGCCCGCTCCTCCTGAGCCACGCCGACAAGGAACGCATCGCGTACCACGAGGCCGGACACACCATCCTCGGGCTGCTGGTGCCCGGCGCCGATCCGGTGAACCGCGTGACCATCGTGCCGCGCGGACAGGCCCTCGGCGTGACCTATCAGCGTCCCGACAGCGACCGCTACAACTATCCGGAAGCCTATCTACGCGCGAGACTCGTGGGGCTCATGGGCGGCCGCGCGGCCGAGGAGGTCGTCTACGGCACCAAGACCACGGGCGCGGAGAACGACATCGAGCAGGCCACCGACCTGGCCCGCCGCATGGTGATGCGGTGGGGCATGAGCGAGCGGGTCGGCCTGGTGCAGCTCGCGCCCCGGGAGAACCCCTACCTGAACCGCTTCGGCGCGTCCGGCAGCGACCGGCCGTTCAGCGAGGCAACGGCCGAAGCCATCGATGCGGAGGTGTCCAGGATCACCGCCGACAGTCACGAGGAGGCCCGGCATCTCCTCAGCGCGCATCGTTCGGAGCTGGACGCGCTGGCCCACGCCTTGCTCGCGCGCGAGAGCCTCAACGAGCGGGAAATCCTCGAGGTCACGGGACTCCCGCCGGCGCCAGCTCTCGGAAACGGGATGCTGCCCGTTCCTGGCGCCACGGCGCGCCCGGACCGCTCGTGAGGGACTCCGGATCGCTAGCGCGGGGCCCGCTTCTCTTCTAACTCGAAGATCGAGGTTGCCTCCGCCGCAGTGGCAACGAGCGGAGGAGCCGAGCTGTCGGTGTTGTGAACACTCGCGTCAGAACGGTGGTGGCTCCATATCTGAAAGCGCTGCGCCGATCAAGCGTTCAGTTATGCGCGGGCTGTTCCTCCGTCGGTGCGGAGCTCTTCAGGGCGGCCTGACAGCATGGCCCTATGATCCTCACGTTCATCCCCGACATCGCGGACCCGTTTCGTCGGAACCATATCTTCGCCGTCTCAGCGGCATGATGGTCATCTCGGGGGATGTCGCAATCAACGGTCGAGCGTCCGGGCGCTCATGGAGCCGCCGCGCTGATCCCCCGTGGACGAAACGGCCCGATGCCAGTCGGTTGTCGATAGGACTCTCCTTTGCTCAACATCCAGTACGTCGCTTCGGCCAGATGCCGGGCCACGGCCCCGATGGCCTTCGCGTGGCCCTTGCGTCGGGCGACGCGTTCATAGAGACGGCTCACGTGGCGGCGCGCCGTGCGCCTCCGCGTCAGACAGATCGCGTTCGCCGCTTCGACGTAGGCCCACTTGAGGTAGCGGTTGACGTCGGGCCGCGAGGGGCCGAATCGGGTCTTCCCCCCGCTCGCGTGGACACGCGGGGTGGTCCCCGCATAGCTCGCCAGCTTCTCGGCGGTGGCAAACCGCCTGATGTCCCCCACCTCCAGGGCGATCACCACGGCCAGCGTCAGCCCCACCCCGAGCGGTTTGTCACTGAAGTGGTCCAAAGTCTTTCCCGGCAGCCTAAAAGGCATGCAGCCATACATTCTCCGAGAAGCTAGACGGTTTCGCCCCCTATCCCGTCCGCGTCAGGAAGGGGCGCAGCACGTATACGGAAAGGATGTGGCCGTCCTCGGGCTGGACGTCCGCCAAGCACGGAGTACTGTCGCTCGCATACGTAGAATTGTCGTCCGGTGATGCTGGAGGAGGTGGCCCAAATGACGAGTACGCGAGGCGCTTCGACCGAGCAGTCAGGACCAAGCACCAACGCACCCGCGCAGGGTCTGGGTCACCGACGGCCCAATTCCGCGATGGTGAGGGAATCCAACGGACGCTTCAGCCTCACACACTCGCATGGTCATCAACCCCCCCGAAAGGAGACTGCCATGTCGAAACTGCTCCAACGCGGCACCGCGATTCTGGCCGTGATCGCGAGCCTGGCGTTCGCGACGGCCGTGCTGGCCCAGATGCCGACATCGCCCTGGAAGAAGGCGGCACCGTTCCCGGAACCGGATGAAGAGCTCTACGGCGCCGCCGTCAACGGAAAGCTGTACGTGATTGGCGGCTGGGGAGAGGGCAAGGCTCGGGGCGCCACCTATGAGTACGACCCGGCCACGGACAAATGGACGAAGAAAAGGCCGATGCCGCGGCCGGCCCACCATGCGGCTCTGGCCGCTGCGAACGGCAAGGTGTACGTGATGGGCGGCTTCGTCCGTCCGGAGGATACCCAGATTCCCGTCGGCGCCGCGTGGCAACCCATCGACGACGTGTGGGAGTACGATCCGGCCGCCGATTCCTGGAAGTCGCTGGCGTCCCTGCCCGACAAGCGCGGGGCCGCGGTGGCCGTCGAGGTCGGCGGCAAGATCTACATGATCGGCGGCGTCACGACGGTGGAAGCGTCCAAGGACCCGTTCTTCACGTTCTTCGGCCCGTCTCGCGTGCTCACCACCAACGACGTGTACGACCCGGCCACGAACAAGTGGGAGAGCCGCCGGCCGATGACCGTGGCGCGCAACCACGCGTTCGCCGGTGCCGTCAACGGCAAGATCTACGTCATCGGTGGCCGCACCGGCCACGGCTTCATCCTGTCCGCCACCAACACGGACGTGGTAGAGGAATACAATCCCGTGGCCGACCTGTGGAGTGTTCCGAAAGAGCGGATGCCGACGGCCCGGAGTGGCGGCGCCTGGGGCACGGACGGCCGCCGGATCTACGTGGCGGGCGGCGAGGTGACGACCCAAGGGATCGTCGGCGCGTTCCGAGCCGTCGAGGCGTACGAGCCGGCGACCAATGCCTGGACCACGCTGCCCTCCATGCCGATGCCGCGTCACGGCGTCGCGGGCGCGGTGCTCGGCAATCGCTTTCACCTGGTGAGCGGGATGATTCAGTCCGCGGGGGCGATGTCGTTCCTGGACCCAAAACTCGAGGTCCACACCGGGTCGCACGACGTGCTGGAGCTACAGTTCAATCCGAGTCCTCCGACGGGTGCGAAGACCGAGGGGACGACGTCTTCTGCGGTTCCGAAGAAAGCTTACACGCGCTACAACGTCAACAGCCCCGAAGGCCAGGTGATGCTCGCGAAATATGCGCGGGCGATCGAGATCATGCGGACGTTGCCGGTCTACGATCAACGTTCATGGACCTGGTGGTGGAATACCCACTGGATCAAGGGCTTTCCGGCGTTCCTGTGGGACTACTCCAGGAAACACAAGACGGAAGTCATCGCGTCACTCCCGCCGGAGTATCGAGCCGATGCCGAGGCCGTGTGGAACGGCTGCCAGGCCCACCCCTACAACCCCTCCGACCCCGAGCAGTATCAACAGTGGTACTTCCTGCCGTGGCATCGGCTCATGCTCGCTCAGTTCGAGGGGGTCATTCGCGAGGTGCTGCACGATGAGGAGTTTTCGCTTCCCTACTGGAACCCGGTCACCGGCAATCCCGACGATCTCATCGTCCCTGCCGTGTTCCGGGACCCGGGCACCACGCTGTATAACGGCACTCGCTGGCCCTGGGTCAATGGGGGTGAACGGATCGATCTGCTCTACAAGGACTGGCTCACGCTGGATGTCCTCAACGAGAAGCAGTACATCGACTCCCCGACCGGCAGCCTTGGGTTCAATCCCAGGCTCGACGTCAATCCGCATTTCCTGACCCATCTCGCACTCGGCGGCGATATGGCCGATTTCGCCACGGTCGGCGGTGACCCCCTCTTCTATCTCCATCACGCCAACCTGGACCGGATTTGGGAAAGCTGGAACCGCCTCGGCAACAGCAATCCCACCGATCCCAAATACCTCAACCGCACGTTCGCGTTCGGGGACCGGACCGGCAAGCGCGTGGATCTGCCGGTCAGCGCGGGTGACCGGACCGCGCAGCTCGGCTACGAATATGACGGCTATGAAAAGCCGCCCCAGGCACGGCCCCGAGCCTCCAGCGATGCCGGCTCCAGCGATGCCGCGATCAAGGTTCTCTACGACCGTGTCCACGGCGGTCCGCACGGTGTGCACCATGCGCGGAGCATCCCGGGCTCGAGCGAGCATGGCCCGGACGCGATCGACATCACGGTTCGTTGACGGCGCCGGTTACACCGGGCGGCACACACCGGCACGCTGGCCTCCAGGACGCGGCGGGCATGACAATGCGCGACCCAACGGGTGCCCCGGGAACCGCGGCAGCCACCGCGAGACCGATCAGGCCCACGAGCCACGCATTGACCGCCCCAGTGGCGCCGCTGGTGTGGCCGGGACGATACGGGGTCGCCACGACTACTGCGGAGACCGCTGACGGCATTGTGATCACTGGGCCGCCACCAATCAGGATGACCGCCGACAACCGGCGATGGGGCCAGGTCCTGCTGGCTCGGCCTCGTCGCCGCGAGAGTGTGCCGCGATCGCCGCTGGATCGCCGACCCGGGGGATCTGGCGTCAGCGGGCCTGCCTCGCGCTGGCGCTCCTGTTCGCCTCGCTGACATCGATCCGGCCGGCGGCCGCCGAGGATGCGCCGCCGCCACCGCCCGCGCCTCCGATCGAGCGTCTCTTCGCTCCGGCCAGGGAGGCGATGAAGGACCTCCCCCCCTTCTGGCGGGACACCGACCTGAAGCTTCATTTGAGGAGCTACTACTTCAACCGCGAAAATCCCGAAGGCCCCGAGAACGAGGCCTGGGCGTTCGGCGGCTGGCTCAGCTACAAGTCCGGCTGGCTCTTCGACGTGTTCGGGATCGGGGCCACCTTCTATGGCTCGGCGCCGCTCTACGCGCCGGACGACAAGGATGGGACGCTCCTCCTCAAGCCGGGACAGGAAGGGTACTCCGTCATCGGCGAGGCCTTCGCCGCAGTCCGGTACCAGGATTACGTGCTCGTGAAGGGCTACCGGCAGCTGGTCGACCAGCCCTACATCAACCCCATTGACAACCGGATGACCCCGAACACGTTCGAGGGCCTCACCGCCGGCGGCACGGTCGACGTCGTCCAGTACTTCGCCGGCTATCTCTGGAAGATCAAGCCCCGGAACGAGGACAACTTCATCTTCATGTCGCAGCAGGCCGGCGCCGCGGGGAGCGATGACGGCGTCATCCTGGGCCGCCTTCGGGCGACGCCCTTGGCGGGGCTGCGCATCGACGCCGCGGAGCAGTACGGAATCAACACGTTCAACACGGTCTACCTGGAGGGCGACTACCTCCGGCCCCTCGACGAGAACTGGAAGCTCCGCCTCGGCGCCCAGTTCACGGACCAGCGCGCGGTCGGCGATGAGCTCGTGGCCAACGCGGCGACGAGGAACTGGAGCACGCAGCACGGAGCCGTGCGGGTCCAGGCGCTCTACCGGGAGCTGACGCTCACCTCCGCCTTCTCGATCACCGGCTCGGGGAACTCCATCCAGTCCCCCTGGGGCAACTCCCCGAACTACACCTTGATGATGGACCGCGACTTCAACCGCGCCAACGAGAAGGCGGTACTGTTCGGGGCGGCCTACGACTTCTCGAAGCTGGTCGCCCAGGGCCTCAGCGCCACCTTCAACTTCGCCGCGGGCTGGGATGCCATCGATCCCAAAACGCGGGCGAGCGCGCCGGACCAGCGGGAGTACAACCTCACCGTCGACGCCCGTCCGCCCTGGCTCCGGCCCGCCTTCGTCAAGGGCTGGTGGCTCCGCGTGCGCGGCGGCATCCTCGAGCAAGAGGGAGCCAGCCTCGGCTGGCAGGTCCGCGTGATCCTCAACTGGGAGCGAGACCTCTTGTGAGGCCCCTCGCTCGCCGCACTCGTCACTCGGGTGAGCGCCCGCCGCGCAGCGGTCGACCCGGCGTCGCGCGCGAGTCCGTGTCCACTGAGTGGGTGTTATGCTCGCGACAACCGTGCGTCCGAACAGGAGGCCCGATGACACAGAGTGGCCGTCGATCGGTCCGGAGTGTCGTCGCCATCACCGTGATCGTCGGATTGGCGAGCTCGCTGGTTGGTTGCGCCAACCTGGGTCCGGTTACGCCCGTCGCGGTCTCGGACGTCAATTCGGTCAGCGGCACGTGGGAAGGCATCGTGTACCTGCCCCGCTCCGAGCCCGGCTCCGAGCGGAACGACGTCACGCTGACGATCCGGGACGACGGTTCGTTCGACGTCGTGTCGAAGAAACTCCTCGGGGCGTCCCGCGGAACGGGTCGCATCGTCATCAGCGACGGACGTCTCGTCTTCGAGGGCGCGAGGGGGCTGCGCGGCGTAGGAACGGTGCTTCGAAATCCTGCGGGCGATGTCCTCATGAAGATCGAGGGGACACTGGCCGACAACAGCACCCTGTCGGCGACGCTCTGGCCCACGCATTAGCGACGTAACCTGCATCGCGGCGGCGGCCGTCGAAAGCCAGTATGAGACGAGACGCCGTTGTCATCGCGCGCGTGCTGAGCCGAGCCGGCTGCGCAACCATCCGGGCCGACCAGATGCCTCCGGCGTGGCCGGTCTATCTTCGAGTACCATTGGCCGGCTGATTCTTCTGCGAAAGACCGTTCGGTCAAGCGGCTGCGATGGTCTCCGAGGCCTCTTCTAGGACGCAATCGAGAACGTACCTACTCTGGCGAAGGCGTTCGGCCTCGTTGTCGGTGCGGGGTCGCCTCAGCGGCCACGCGAACTGTTGCGCCGCTGTTGTCCTAGCCTTGCCTAGGTAGAGCTCTGGAGATGTACCTCGCCATCAGTTCGTGCGACAGTGAAGGTCGCCGCCATGCCTGAGCAGACGCTCCAATCCATTGCCTTCCCCACCCTGTCGGACGCGCAGATCCGCGAGTTCGAGGCGGGCACGGGAGCCGTGTCGCGGTCGTTTCGGGACGGGGAGGTCCTCATCGCGGTCGGCGATCGGGACTTCAAGTTCTTCATCGTCAAGGCCGGGGAGATCGAGATCCTCGATCATTCCGGCGAACGCCCGAAGACGGTCACCATCCATCGGAAGGGCGAGTTCACCGGTGACGTCTCGCATCTCACCGGGCGCGCCTCGATCATCAGTGCCGTGGCCCGGGGCCAGTGCGAGGCGTCGGAGGTCTCGGGCGACGCGCTCCGGGCGGCGCTCAATCAGTGCCCCACGCTGAGCGACATCATCCTTCAGGCGTTCATCGCCCGACGGCAGCTCCTGCGCGAGTCCGGGGACTTCGTGGGGCTCCGGGTGATCGGGTCCCGCTATTCCACGGACACCTTTCGGGTGCGCGACTTCCTGGCCAAGAACCGGGCCCTGTTCACCTGGCTCGACGTGGAGACCCACCCGGAGGTGGGCCAGCTCCTCCAGCATTTCGGTCTGACCGAGGCCGACACGCCAGTGGTCGCGCTCGGCGACTTGCTGCTGTTGCGCAACCCCTCGAACCGGGAGCTGGCCGACGCGATCGGCATCCATCAGCCGCTGGAGCGGACGGTCTACGACCTGGTCGTGGTCGGCGCCGGCCCGGCGGGCCTGGCGGCGGCCGTCTACGGCGCCTCTGAAGGCCTGCGCACGCTGCTGGTAGAGCGCACGGCGCCCGGCGGTCAGGCGGGCGCCAGCATGCGGATCGAGAACTACCTCGGGTTCCCGACTGGCGTGACGGGCAGCGAGCTCGCAGAACGTGCCATGCTCCAGGCCAACAAGTTCGGCGCGCGCCTGTCCATGCCGAGCCAGGTCACCGGACTGACCTGGGAGAACGCCTACTCCGTGCTGCACCTGGACGGCGGCGAGACGGTGACGACAAAGTGCCTGCTCATCGCCACCGGCGCCGACTACCGCCGGTTGAACGTCGAGGAGTGCGCGCGTTTCGAGGGCAAGGGTGTCTACTACGCGGCCACGCCGGCCGAGGGCCAGCTCTGCCGAGGAGTGCCGGTGGTGTTGGTCGGAGGCGGCAACTCGGCCGGGCAAGCCGCGGTGTTCCTCGCCCAGCACGCGAGTCGGCTGGAGTTGCTGATTCGTGGCGACAGCCTCTACAAGAGCATGTCCAGCTACCTCGCGCGGCGCATCGAGCACACGCGCAACATCCAGCTCAACGTCAACACCACGATCCGCCGGATGCGCGGCGATGGACACCTCGACGGGGTGGAGGTCCTCCACGAGTCGACCGGACAGGCGCGCCTGATCGACACGCCCGCCGTGTTCAGCTTCATCGGGGCGGTCCCGAGGACGGAGTGGCTGCCGCCCGAGATCGAGCGAGACGCCAAGGGGTTCATCCGGACGGGCGCTGACGTGGCGCAGTCACCCCACTGGAGTAGCCGGCGGACGCCGTTCCTGCTGGAAACGAGCCGCCCCGGCGTGTTCGCGGCGGGGGACGTCCGCGCGGGATCCGCCAAGCGCGTGGCGGCGGCCGTCGGCGAGGGGTCCATGGTGGTGCAATTCGTCCACGAGGTCCTCGAGACCCTCTGATCGGACCGGCGTCCCAGCGGCTCCTTCGCGGTCCGTAGGTGGTTGACCTCCCATGGCGGTTCGGGTTCGCTACGCGCGCACGTCGGTCCAGCGGCGAGGTGGGAACACGACCCGTCCGGTCAACTTCCTCGGCATCCCGGACAGCTGCGTCAAGCCTCCTACAACAAGGACGCGTTGAACGCTGCACAAGGACTCCCGCCAGCAGGGGCCCCTCCAGATCTTCGGCCTCGACGGGACTCCTCCGTTCAACGAGGACGACGAGCGCGCCCTCCCGCCTCGTGTCGTCGAGCTCAAAGTCCGTGTCCGCGAGTCGGACACCGACATTCATCGCGAATCGCGATCCTCGCGAATCAATTGCGCGCTGTCCGAGAACGACGACCTCGGAGACGGTGCCTCCACCGCTCTGCCAATCGTCGCGCCTCGGGCATGGTCAGCGTTCCGGCCGCGCGTTCAAGGATCTCCTTGACCTCCTGCTGCAGCGAGCGCCCATTGAGGCGGGCCCGCTCCTTCAGTCGGTCAATGGCGCCTTCGTCCAGGCCCCGCACGAGAATCGAGGCCATCCTGGCTTCCTCCACACCGGCCTATGAACCCTACGATTCGGCAGAACTCGACCGAGCCGGTCTCAGCTCTTTCTGTCGTCCAGATCGAGGAGGGCGGTTGCCACGTGGTTGCCATTCCGGGGCATTTGCCACGGGCCTCGGGCTCGCGCACCACCGAAAGCGCCTCGGAATGCCTCAGAATGCCGCGTTGCCTTGGCTACGAGACGAGCCTCGTCCCGGATCTCGAGTACACCTTCAAGCAGACCCTGACCCACGAGGTCGCGTATGCGAGCATGCTCCAAGACCGACGGCGCGCACTCCATGCCCGGATCATGGAGGCGCTTGAGAGGCTCTACCCCGGTCCTGTGACCGAGCAGGGCGAGCGTCTGGCTCACCATGCCTTCCGGGGCGAGGTGTGGCAGAAAGCCGTCACGTACCTCCGGCAGGCCGGCGCCAAGGCGCTGGCCCTTTCGGCCTACCGCGAGGCGGCGAGCCGCTTCGAACAGGCGCTGACGGCCTTGCACCCCCTGCCCGAGACGCGCGAGAGGATCGAGCGCGCGATCGATCTTCGGCTCGACCTTCGCCAGGCGCTTTTCCCGCTCAACGAGCTCACGACGGTCTGGAGGTATCTCGAGGAAGCCGAAAGGTTGGCCCGAACGCTCGACGATCTGCGACGACTCGGATGGGTGTTGGCGTATATGAGTGGCCATCACTGGCACATCGGCGGTCACGTCACCGACGTGCGCAGGTTTGCGGTGACGGTCGAGGACATCGGCGAACGTCTCGGCGACGTGCCCCTCCAGATCGCCGCTCACTACTACCTGGCCGCCGCCGCACACCTCTCGGGCGACTATCGCGCGTCGGAGCATGTCTGCCGGAGATTCGTGCAGTCGCTGCACGACCTGCCGAGCCGGGACCGGTTTGGCCTCGCGGTCTTTCCGGCGGTGGTGTCTCGTGCGTACCTGGCCCGCACGCTCGCCGAACGCGGCCTGTTCGACGAGGGGACACGCACGGGCAACAAGCGATCCGGACCGCCGAAACGCTCGATCACCCATTCAGCCTCGTCGTGGCATGTCTCGATCTCGCGTATCTGAAGCGCGTGCGGGGCGAGCTGACCGAGGCCGCCCATCTGGTCGAGCGCGCCGTTGCTCAGTGCCGCGAGTGGAACATCACGGCTCACACGCCGATCGCCATGGCTGCGCTGGGCCACGTGTACGCGTGGTCGGGGCGCATTCAGGAGGGCCTCGCCTGCCTGCAGCAGGCCCTCACCGACTACGAATCCGAGGGGATCGGCGTGTACCACTCGCTCAGCGTCGAGCAGCTCGGCGAGGCGTATCTGCTTGCCGACCAGGTCGAGGACGCCCGTGCCTCGCCGACCGTGCCGTGAAACTCGCTCGCGGGCGCGGTGAACGCGGCTATGAGGCATGGGCCCTCCGCCTGCTCGGCGACATCGCCTCGCACCATGCCCGCCCCGACGTGGCGATGGCCGCCGCGCACTACCATGAGGCGATGACCTTAGCCGCTGAGCTCGAGATGCGCCCACTCGTGACCCACTGCCAGCTCGGGCTCGGCCGGCTCGACCGGCGGGCGGACGACCTGAGCAAGCGCAGGCGCACCTGGCCACCGCGGCGGCGATGTACGGCGAGATGGGCATGACGTACTGGCTGGAGCAGGCCGACGCCGCAATAGCCGGATTGGCCTGACCCGACAACGGGCGTACCCGAGTCGCGTCCGCGACGCCACGCGAGCATGTCATCTCTCGGCGCGCCCCGCGACCGCGCGCGCGACCCGCCTGAACTGCTGCACTAACGCCGAATCATCGTCCCGTCGCCACGCCAGTCCCATCTCGATGCCGAACGTGTGCGGTCGGAGCGGCCGATAGACCACGCCCTTCCGCTTGAATCCCTGGATTGCCGCCGGGACCGGGCCGATCCCAAGCCCGGCCGCGACGAGCGCAATCGCCGCATGGAGGTCAGGCGCACGGTGGACGACACGAGGCGTGAACCCCTCTCTGGCAGAGCGCGAAGACCTGATCGTAGAAGGCCCCCGCATCTTCGGGCGCGATGAAGACGAACGGCTCCGACTCAAGATCCGAGACGTCCACGTGTGGCCGGCGTGTGAGGGGGTGATGGCCAGGCAGAGCAACGACGACCGAGTCGCGCCAGAGTGCCTCATAGATGAGACGCGGATCGGGGCTTGCGGCCGGACGAACCCGACATCGATCTGTCTGTTGAGCAATGCCTGCCGCTGCGGGACCGACCTCAGGTTCTGCAGTCTGATGTCGACGTCCGGGAAGCGCCTCCGGAACCGTCGAATCACGTCGGGGAGCGGCCCGTAGGCCGCGGTGATCAGGTAGCCGACGACGAGTTCGCCGAGCTCGCCACGCTCGGCGCGCTGTGCGGCGCGGACGGCCCGCTCGGCCTGGGCCAGCGTCTGCCGCGCCTCCGGCAGAAATGCCTGCCCGGCCGGCGTGAGTACGACCCGCCGCTTGGTCCGACGAAACAGGCGGGCGCCGAGCTCGTCCTCCAGATGCCGTATCCGCTGGCTCAGCGGCGGCTGCGAGATGTGAAGCCGCGCGGCCGCGCGGCCGAAATGCAACTCCTCGGCCACGGCGACAAAGGAGCGGAGGTGTCGCAGTTCCACCCCGGAATCATATCCCGACGAATTAGTCGTGTCCAAATGGGTATTGGACCCGCACGCTTCCCAGGCGTTGAATGGAGTAATCGAGAGGGCACCGCGGCATGGACGAGCGACCCTGCTGCACCCGTGACGAGAAGGAGAGAGGCATGAGGAGGGCGACACTGCCTGCATCGTTGTTCCTGCTCGCGTGGGCCGCCGTTGCCCCGGCAGCGGACAGACCCTCCGCGTCACAGACCGTGTCCATTGCCGGCTCCCAGCCTGCCGCCAAGGGCCCGGCGGAGTACTTCACCGGCGACGTCCGTGTCGATCTCTTGTTTGCCGCCAAGGACACGGCGCCTTTCTCCGGGGCCTATGTGACGTTCGAGCCAGGCGCTCGGTCTGCCTGGCACACGCACCCCGCGGGTCAGCATCTGATCGTCACCTCGGGCGTGGGCTGGACGCAGGAGTGGGATGGACCGACGGTGGAAATTCGCGCCGGCGACGTCGTCTGGTGTCCGCCGGGCGTCAAGCACTGGCACGGCGCCACGCCGACGACCGCCATGACGCACATCGCCTTGACGGGAACGACCGGTGGCAAGAACGTAGACTGGCTGGAGAAGGTCAGCGACGAGCAGTACCGGAAACGCTAGGCTCGCTGGCACGACGGTGGCAGGCATGCGCGTGCGAAGTGGCTGGCTCGTGGTCGCGTTCTCGCTCGTGCTCGCTCTACCGCCAGTATCGGGCGAGGAGGCAAGCACGATGAAGATCCGTCTGACGTTCGATGGCAAGGCCGTCGAGGCAACGTTGCTGGACAACGCGACCGCCCGGGACTTTCTTTCCCTGCTGCCGATGACGCTGACGCTCGAAGACTACGCCTCCACCGAGAAGATCGGCCATCCGCCAAGGAAGCTGTCGACAGCCGGCGCTCCCGCGGGCGTCGATCCTTCGGTGGGCGACATCGCCTACTACGCCCCATGGGGCAACCTGGCCATCTTCTACAAGGACTTCGGTTACTCGAGAGGGCTCATTGGGCTGGGCCGGATCGATTCGGGGATCGAGGCGCTGAACGTGCCCGGCTCGCTGAAGGTCACGATCGAGCGGGTGGGCAAGTGAGGAGCCGGCGATGAGACCGTATTCAAGGCCCACAAGGCACAGGAGCGCTGACGATCACGAGCTTCGATCCGACACGACGAGAGCTGCCCTGGCGGTCCTGTCGCTGGCTCTGCTCGCTTCGGCGTGCGCGCATGCAAGCCCGGGACGAGCCGTCTCCGGCGCGGGCGCTCCCTCGGTCACGTCGAGCACGGAAACGGTCGGGCCGAGATCGGGGGGTGTACCGCCCATGCTCCCGCTGAACGAGATCCGCAGGGTGGCGCCGGCGCTCGCGCAGTACACGCAAGACCGTCTGCTGGGCGAGGTCTGGACGCGGCCTGGCCTGGCGCCCCGCGACCGCAGCATCGTGACGCTCGCGGCGCTGATCGCGCGCAACCAGACGACCGACATGCCGTACTACGTGAACCTCGCGCTCGACAACGGCGTCAAGCCGCGTGAGATCTCCGAAACCATCACGCATCTCGCCTTCTACGCCGGCTGGTCCAACGCCATGTCGGCCGTTGTGGTGACGAAAGATGTCTTCGCCGCGCGCAAGATCGGGAACGATCAGTTGCCGCCGGTTTCACCACAGCCTCTTCCCCTCGACGAGGCCGCCGAGGCGCAACGCGCCTCGCGCGTCGGGGAGCAGTTCGGCGCGGTGGCGCCAGGGGTCGTGCAGTACACCACCGACGTGCTGTTCCGCGACCTGTGGCTGCGGCCGGACCTTGCGCCCCGCGACCGGAGTCTCGTCACCGTCGGTGCGCTCATCGCGTCAGGGCAGGTGGCGCAGATCCCCTACCACCTCAACCGCGCGATGGACAACGGTCTGACGCAGGCGCAGGCCGCGGAGGTCCTCACGCACCTGGCCTTCTACGCCGGGTGGCCCAACGTGTTCTCGGCGCTCCCGGTCGCAAAGGACGTCTTCGAGAAGCGTCCAAAATGATGCTGAATCGGGAGAACCGAAATGAAACGGCTTGTCGCCACGGTCGTGCCGGAGCGCCGCCCTAAGGTGAGGCGCACAGGGCGACACACAAGTGAACGCGAGATCTGGCCCATCGAGGAGCGGCCCGTTCCGCTTGCAAGACCTCCGGCAAGGACGTCGTGATGAAGAGGAATCGAGCATGAGAGTACGACTGATGTGGGCGCTGGCAGTCGTCGGGGCACTCAGCGGGCTGGCGTTAGCGCAGTCCGCGCCGAAGCAGTCCGGGGACGGCGCCTCCGCAAGGGAGAAGTTCGTCGGAGCGTGGCGGTTGGCGTGGATGGAAGAGCCAGGGCCGGACGGGACGATCACTCGAATCACCGACCGGAAGGGCACGCTGATGTACACGCGCGATGGCCGCATGTCGGTGCAGATACAGTTCCCTGAGTCGCAGTCTTCCGGGTCCAATGACTACGTGCTGAGCGGGTACGAGGCGTCCTTCGGCACCTATGAGGTGAACGAAGAGGCCCAGACGATCACGCGCCACGTCGAGGGATCGATCACGCGAGGGCTCGTGGGAAGGCGCCTCACGCGCGCGTACCGGTTCTCCGACGGGCGCCTGACCATGCGTTCAGTTCGGCCGGAGGAACGCTGGTCGACCACGTGGGAGCGCTACTGACGGCGTGAGCGCCGTGTCAGGGCAGGCGCAGCACGATGAGCTCCGCAGGTAGATTGCCGCCAGTCGCGACGACAATGTACTACTGCGGCGGTCACGTCGCTGTCCATGATGGTCTCAGCCTGCACCTCGGCGGCGTGATGCCTGAGGATGGTCGCGCGGTCTCGCCCGCCCGCGAGCGAGACACGCAAGGCTTTCTTATGGGTCCTCTTATGGGCGATCTGTGGAAGCGTCCGATCTGTCGCCACGAGACCGCAGCATCGTTACCGTGGCGGCCATGATCGCGCGTAATCAGACGATGTTCTTCAGCAGGGACGGCCTCGGCGCCCCGCGAAGCACTTGGCCCTGTCTCGCGGCATCTCGCACGGCTCAGCGCCGCAGGGCTACTTCATCATCTGGTGACCCGATCTCGGGCCTGTAGCCCTTAGGCGGCTCACATCGGCAAGGAGCCGCGCGGTGGTCTCCCGCGCGCCCCCCGCATCCGCCTCCGCGCCGAAGCAGAACCAGCGGAAACAGGCAGGGAATCGCACACGCGATGCTAGCAACACGGGTGTGATGCCCGCGAGCGGCGCGAGCCAGGGCGCCACACCCCAGGCGATCAGTCCCGCGGCCGTCCCCACGCCCACCAGAAGGGCACCCGTCCTCCCGCCTCGTCTCGACAGGACCTGCGTCATCTGTGCCATCCTCGTCACCTCCCCTTCCCGCCGACCGCGGCCCGGAGCACGTCCTTCGCGCCCTCGGGACCGGTGATCTGGAGCCAGATGGGGCCCTGCCCCGGCGCGACGTCCAGCACGAAGCGGAGGAACGGGCAACAGCGCCGCTCGTTGTCGACGAACCGTGTGATTGCCGCATAGTCCTCCGCCCCGAACCGCAACGCGTAGCCGTCGGGGCGGTCGACGATCTCCTGGGCCGCGTGGCCTAGGACTCCCTCCGCAAGGGCACGGTGACCCTCGCGCTGCCCGGTCTCGATCGCGGTCAGGTCGCAAGCCAGCACCGGCCGGTCGGTCTGCTCGTCCATCGGGCGTCTCCTTCTCTTGCCGCCGAGAGCGGCTGTCGTAGAATGGGTACCACTTGAAGTGCGCTTCAAGTCAAGGGGGCCGACGCCTGGCCGGTGGATCCTTGGCCTTCTCCTTGTTCTCGGCGTCACCGCCCTGTCTGCTCGGCAGGCGGACGCCCGGGCCCAGCGCTTCGTCCGAGTGAAAGTGGACGTGGCGAACCTTCGAGCTCACCCGTCGGGCACGGCGAAGCTGGTTCGGCACGCGTACGAGAACGAACCCCTCCGCGTCGTTGGCGCGCACGGCCAGTGGATTCAGGTGCGGGACTTCGCCGACGAGTCGGCCTGGATCTACGGCGCGCTCATCGACGGGCGGCCCGCCGTCGTGGTCGTCCGCGATCTGGTCAACGTACGACAGGAGCCCGGGACCGAGCACCCCGTCGTGTTCACGGCCGAACGGGGGGTCAACCTGCTCCGGCTCGAGCGCTCGGGCCGATGGCTGCACGTGCGCCACGAGGTGGGTGAAGGCTGGCTCCACGACTCGCTCGTGTGGGGGGCCCCGTGAGGGCGCGGAGGGGCCGGCTGCGAGCGTGGGCGGCCGGCCTGGCCGCCGCGGCCGGGCTGACGACGTCGGTCGCCGCGGACGAGGCGGCGGCCGGGGCACCGGTGTGGTGCCGCGTGGTGCGGCCCGGGGAGTCCCTGGCCGCAGTCGCCCGCCGGACGGGCACGCCACAGGGGCGGCTGCGTCAGCTCAACGGCCTCGATCGCGGCGCGCCGATCCGCCGCGGTGACGTCCTCGTCCTTCCCGCCGTCGAGCGCCTCCGGAGCCAGCGGCTCGCATCGTTCGCGGCCGTCATACCGGCGTCACGAGGGAATCTCGTGCGCGAGAACGCCCGAGCCGACACGGATGGGCTCTCCCGGCTGCGCACCCGCGGGACCCTCGATCGATTCGTCCGGGGTCGCCTACTCGTCCCGGTGCCCGAGTCCGGCCGTGGCTTCTTCGTCATCGGCGTCCCCGGATGGCGGCGAGTGGCGCGCCCGTGGACGCGCCTGTTCGTGTACCAACTGGGCGAGGCCGTGCACACGCTGTTCCGGAGCCGCCTGCGCGTCACCGACCTGACTCGGACCGAGGCGGTCCAGGCCGCGCTGGGGAACTGGAACGGCAACGCCGCGCCGGCGCGTGGCCCTCTCGCGTCAACGCACCTGACGGGCGCCGCGGTGGGCCTGTCCAAGGTCGAGCACTCCGATGTCGAGATCGCGTGGCTGCGCGTGGTCCTCCGCCGGCTGACGGCCCGGGGCCTCATCAACGCGATCGAGGAGTTCGCCCAGCCGCACTTCCACGTGATGGTCTTCCGCGCCTACGCGGGCCACGGCGCCCGGCTCCGGGCTTCGGTAGCCATCGGCGGCTGCTAGAGCCATGTCCCGCACATGCCACCGGCCCGGCACCGACGGCCGCGGCGCCAGATGCGGCCTCCGCGGATCGCGGAGATGGGCGGAAGCGCGGGCCCGGCACTGGCGGCGAGTGCACCGGCGTTCAGTGCCGCGTCGAGGATCGACTGGCGACGCCGTGATCGGCGGATCACGCCCCGTGACCCCCGTCAGGACAGGCGCCCTACGGGAGCTCCGCTTCCGCGGCACGCCGCAATTGGAGGGCCCGGACCCACTCGCGTTGCTCATTCGTCGTCAGCCGCTCCTGTACGCGGAGCACCAGTTGGTGGAAGGCATCCAGGGCCTCATGGCAGCGTTCTGCGGCCTGGTCGACCCTCGCCGCCCGCCGCCACAGCCGGGTGATCTCCTCCGCATCCATGGGAATCGGGTGATCGCCCTTGATGAGGCGCTGGTACTCGTCGCCGAACGACTCGTACTCGATCCGGGCGAGACGGCCGTCCCGGAACGTCGCGCGGAGGACCTCGGTGCCACGGTCGGTGTCCGACTGCCGCCAGAGCAACCAGGTCGTCACGGGTGGATTCGTCGTCAGCCTCGTCGCGTGCTCGGCGAGCGCATCCAGCGCCTGCACCGACATGCCCGGCGTCGCGCGCTGATACAGAGCGTAGACGTCGATCTGTGACCTTCGCGCTCGGGGCTCGGCACCCACCGTGACCGCACCGCACAGACAGAGGATCATCAGAACGCCGAGACACCATGGCATCGCTCTGCTCATGAGCCACCTCTGCACGCGCCTTGGCGCGCCGTGTGGGTAAGCAACATCGCGCCGGACAATGACGAAACCGGCCCGGTCATGGGCACGCCAAGCCTCGCCGCTCCGATATCCGGACGTCAAGACCGCCTCGGCGGTCTGCCGCGGCCATCGCGACTCATCTCCGTGGGCCTCGCCGCCGACAGGGGCCGCCCTCGAAGGTCAATTCTCGATCTGCGGTCTGCCAGCGACCACAGAGGGAGGGCAGAGGAGCTGAAACGGCGGGGCACAGAGGTCACTGCTTATCTCCCGTCGAGTGCCGGCTTCGAGGACCCCAAGCTCGATCAGACGGTCAGGACCGGCTCGCCGGTTTCGTACGCGGCAACGCCCAGCGAAGTCCGATCGGCGTGACGAGCGTCGTGACGACCACCATGAGGACGAGTGCCGAGAACGTGGCTTGCGGAAGCAGGGGATCACCGTCGAGCGTGAGGGCCGCCCCAATCCCCGCGAAGATCAACCCGACCTCGCCTCGCGGGACCATCCCTATCCCAACCGTGAGTCGGTTGATTCCGCGTCCGACGACACCGGCGGCGCTCGCGAGCTTGCCGAGGATGGCCACGAGCACGAGCATCCCGCCGAACGCGACGCTCTCGACGGTGACAAAGCTCACCAGATCCACCTGAATGCCCATCAGTACGAAGAAGAGCGGGACGAACACGGTGGAAATGGGCGACAACAGCTTGGTGAGCGTCGCCTCCTGATCTGCCGTCCGCACCCCCTCGCCATAGGGGTCCAGCAGCAATCCGGCCGCGAACGCACCGACGATGCTGGCGAGGCCGATCTGCTCTGCGACAAACGCCAACGCGAAGCAGATCGCCAGCCCGACCACCAGGATAATGTCGGGCTGGCTCAGTCGCGTCGCCACCCGCATGAGCGACCCGGAGAGATAGTGGCCGAGACCGATCGTGATTCCGAGGAACGCCACGGCCTTGAGGACGATTCCCGTGAAGGCCACCCCGGACAACCCTGACCCGCCTGAGGCCATCGCCGTGACCAGGCCACTCATCACCGCCAATACGACGAGCCCGAGAATGTCGTCGAGGATCGCCGCGCCGAGGATGACCTGCCCCTCCCGGCTCTGGAGGGATCCGAGGTCTTTCAGGACTCGCGCGGTGATGCCAACGCTCGTGGCCGTCAGCGTGGCTCCGACGAATAAATGCGCGAGGGTCGGCGCGTCGGGCACCAACCAGCGGGCGGTTGCCCACCCCAGGACAAACGGCGTGACCACGCCGATCAGGGCGACCAACGCGGCGGACGGGCCAACCCGGACGAGTGCCCGAAGGTCGGCCTCCAGCCCGACGTCGAACAACAAGACCAGGACCCCGATTTCGGCCAGAACGTGCAGCGTGGGCTCGCCGCGCACAAAGGCGATGCCGTGTTCACCGAAGAAGGGGGGCAGCAGGTTCCCCGCGCCGATTCCCACCAAGAGCTCACCGAGGACCGAGGGCTGTCCCCACCGTTCTGCCGCGAGCCCCCCGACCCTCGCGCCGACCATGAGGAGCGCCAGCCCGAAGAGGACCGGACTCGCCCGGGACGGAGCCTCTCCGGCGGCCGCCATGGCAGGGATCGCCAGGACGAGGAGCGCGCCGGCTGCCCGCCACTGCCAACGTCGCGTCGGCATCGGCGTCGCTACGCGGCGGGTTGAGGTCCGGAAGAGACCAGGGCCTCGCATGTGGCCGTCACCTCGCTCAGCGACCGGCAACGCTTGACATACTCGACCAGGGCCCCCAGGGGCGTGGCCCGAGCACTCCCCGGGGGCGCGCCCTCGGCAAGGCGGGCCCACATGCGCTGACCCTGGGCGCTCTCGAGATCGCAGGTGAAGACGGTCGCTCCGGGGACGAAACCCCACCAGCGGACCTCCTCGATCGTCACCGAGCCGCCTCCTCCCCTCCCCGTGGCGTGACTGACCAGAATCCGGTCGCCGCTGTCCAGGGTGATCCGGCAGTAGGATCCTGCTTTCGGATCGGTCACGAAGCGACCCACCTTGGCCATGATTGCCCTCCTTCCCGAAGAGGAGCTTAGCTCCCACGATGAGCACCATGGCGACGGCCAGCATGATGAGACCCACCACGATGCCCTCCCACCCGCTTTCGCCCGCATCTCACGTCTCCCCCGCCTGTGGTGGACGCACGCCCGCACCGTCTGATGGACGGCGGCGTGATCCGGCAGCGACGCGAGGGTGGGTTAGTGGTCTTCGGACGGCGGGGACGGAGCGGACCCTCCCAGCAGCGCGTGGCGGACCGGCGTCAGCCAAAGCCACGCGAGGGGAGAGATTGGCATCGGTGGCGGCATATGGCGCGTCAGACGCGGAACCTCGATGCGCCCGCGAGATGCCAAGGCTGGGCTAGCCGATGGGACTTCGGCGAACCGCGCGCGCTCGACATGGACGGCCTGGACGGACCCGTCCAGAAACGTCACCGCCCCCGGCATCAGGGGGTTCGCGAAGTCCGCCGCCACGTACAGGATCAGAAGGACGCTGAGCCGGCTGAGGGTCATTCCGGGTTCATGCTAGCACGCGTCCCGGGGCGATACGCCATGGCGCCGGCAACCCGGCAACCCGCACGCCCGGTTGCGCCACCGTGCTAGTCTCCCGGCAATGGGTGGCCCACTCGGCGCGTCGTTGACCGAGTTCATCTATCGGTTCTGCCCCTCCCTGCAGCACCTGGAAGCTCTCGTGTACATCCACGCGCATGCGCGGACCGTGTGTGGAGGTCCCAGGAGCTCGTTGGCACTATCCAGGGCCTGGGGAAGGACGAAGCGCAGGATCTCCTCGCGACCTTGTACGGCCACGGCTTCCTGACCGCCGTCTCGGGGGACAGTTTTCGCTATGAACCGAACTCTCCCGAACTGGCTCGGGGAGTGGCCACCCTCGCCAAGGCCTATGCCGAGCAGCGCATTGCCGTCCTGGAACAACTCGCAAGACTGGCCGGGATGGATTCTGTTCGAAGCTTCGCCGATGCCTTTGTCATCCGGAAGGACAGGACCCGTGGCTGAGGCGATCTACACCCTGTGCGCGCTGACCAGCCTGGCCTGCGCGATGCTCCTGGCCCGTGGTCACCGTCGGCGCCGCGTCCCGCTCCTGGCCTGGAGCAGCGGCTGCTTCTGGCTGCTCGCGTTGAACAATGGTCTGCTCGTCCTGGACCTTGTACTCGTGCCGAGCGTCGACCTCTCCCTTCTTCGGTACGCCATTGCGTTGCTGGCCGTTCTGCTCCTCCTCGTCGGACTCGTCTGGGACACACGCTGATATGGCGCCGCTCAACGTCTTCGTGCTGGGGGCCCTGGTGCTCAGCTGCGCGCTGGCCGCCCTGTTCTTCGTCCGTTTCTGGCGGCACACCGCGGACCGGCTGTTCGCAGGCTTCGCCGCGGCCTTCGCCCTGCTCGCCATTCACTGGACGCTCGTGGCCCTCACGGCGCCGACAAACGAGCATCGGCCTCTCTTCTACCTCGTCCGACTCGGGGCCTTCGAGCCGTCGTCGCGGGTGATGATCGACAGCGGCGCATGTGGGGCCGGCGCCGTGGCCTCGGGCTTGAACGGCGGCCAGTTCTCGGCGCACGGCCCGTTGCACGCGCTCTTGCCCGGCTCCTTGTCGTTGGCGAACGCGTAGATCGTCATGCCGATGAACCATGGACGTGGCCCCAGACCTGGGTCAGGACCCGGCCGACCGACGATCAGGGCGTCACGTCGCCCGTCTCGCGAGGTTCGACGTATTGACACCGGACAGGGCCCGGAGCTCCCGTCGGGGTCCGAACGCGCTCACACGACGCCGCGAAAGGACCTGAAGCATGGATCTCCACGGGGGCCGAGACGCGGAGTGCAAACGCGGCGAACATGCCAGGATCATCGACACCGATGTCAATCGTCCCGGGTGGCAGCAGACGGTCCCGGAGTGGCACGGCGAACCGATACGTGATCTGACCTCCTTCCGTGCTGACCTGCAGGTTCGTCGGCGCCTCCATCGCGACGCGCGTGCCGTTGAACGCGATCTCGATCTCGAACGGCAGCTGTCGCAAGGACGCTTCGTGGTTGCGCAACACATCGTCGGGGTCGCCGGCGCCGGCGTTGCGCAGCATGATCGCGCTGAACAGCGGGTCGAACGTGAAGACGAACCCGATGCGGTCCACGCCGTCCGGTGGCAGAGAGAGCACGATCGAGTAGACGACGAGCACATGTGGATGCGCCTGGGCGCCACCCGCCCCACCGACGAGAAGGATCGTCAGAAAGGGAACGCCGCGATCTCGCCACCTAGCGCGCCTGCGGCTCCACATGCGTTGCCTCGATGACATAGGATGCACTCGCCACGTCATTGCGCACGGCTTCGGCTCGAAGTCGACCGGTGACCGATACCGTCTGAAACATCTGTTTGACCTTGAATGGATTGGCCGCCGTACGGACCAGCACGATCTGATTGGACGGCGGTGGCGGCACATGGATACACGCCCCAAAGAATGGAACGAGCAGGAATTCGGAGACCGCCTTCCCATCGCCTTCGAGGGTCACGAGAAACCCGGAGAGCTTCACGATTTTGTTGTTGAGCGCCTCCACGACCGGAGCGCTCTCCCAGGCCTTCCGGAGCTCCTCGGCCAAGCGGACCGCGCGCGGGTCGTTGTCCTTCAGCATGGCCACGTCCTGGTAGTACTTCCTGAGCAGCTGGTTCGGATCGAACCCGGTCGGCACAAGGTCTTTCCAATCGACCTCCTGGACATTGGCGCTTGTGGCTTTCGATTCCTGCGCCTCGGGGGCCGTGACCCCCAGCAGGCCAAACCCGATCGCGGCGACGAGAACGAACACGACCGTACGATTCATCGCATCGCCCCTTGCAGTCTGAGTTTAGACATGGACCGTGATGCCATCGACCAGGGAGTAGCGGTAGGCCCGAACCGCGGGCCACAGGCCAGCGACGACACTTGCGAGCAGCACGATGGCAAGAAGCAGCCACTCGTACACGCTTGGGAGCCCGATCTCGATGGAGAGGCCGAGGTGGGTCTGGATGAACGACCGCGCGACGAAGAGACCGAGGTAGAGGAGCGCCACGCCCAGCGCGAGCCCCGCGGCCGCAAGGGCGGTGGCCTCCCCGACGATGAGCGCCAGCACGTGTCCGGGTCGCGCCCCGACCGAGCGCAGCACGGCCATCTCGCGACGGCGCTCGTTGAGGCCCGTCAGGAGCGCCGTGACCATCCCGCATAAGCCGACCAGGGCGACGAGACCGGACACGCCGAGCAGGGCCTGCTCCGCCACTCCGATCGCATCCCACAGCTCCTGCAACACGACGCCGGGGAGGACGGCCAGCAACGGTTCCTTCCGATAGTCATTGATGAAGCGCTGCACGTGGAAGACCGCGGTCCGAGAGTCCAGCCCGACGAGGAACGCGGTGATGCTCCGAGGTGTCAGGTCCCGCCGGCGAGCCTCGTCCGCCGACACGGACGCCGCGGGCGCTCGCATGCCGCTCTGCCAGTCCACGTGAATGGCCTCGAGCCCGGCGAGACTCACGTGCACGGTACGGTCCACGGGTGTACCGGTCTTCCTCAGGATGCCGACCACACGAAACGGCTTGTCGCTGTGTCGTGCCGAGTCGACGTCGACGGCCCCATGAGCGACGATGAGAGGATCATTAAGTCGAAGGTTCAGCTCTCGCGCCACGTCCGCGCCGAGTACGGCGTCGTAGACATCGTCGAACACCGTGCCGGCTCCAAACTCCAGACCGCGCTGCCGGGCATAGTGGTAGTGGCGGAAGTAGTCGGCGTTCGTGCCGAGCACCGTGAAGCCACGGAACGAGTCGCCGAGCGACAGGGGAATCGTCCAGCGCACGCGCGGGTGGCGTGCGATCTCCTGATAGCTCGTCCACGAGACGTTGTTGGTCGCATATCCGATCCGAAACACCGCGTGCAGCAGCAGCGCCGTCGCGCCGGTGCGAGCTCCGACCACGAGGTCCGTGCCGGAAATCGTGTTGGCGAAGCCGGCGCGCGCCTGGGCTCGGAGCCGCTCGACGCCGAGCAGGAGCATCACGCTCAGGCTAATCGACAGGACCATCAGGGTGGCGGTGAGACGGCGATTGAGCACGCTCTTGAGGGCCAGCGCGAGGACCGGCATCTCAGGTCTCCACTCCAGCCGGCTGACAGCTGACGTCGTCCAGGGCGAGCGACCGGTCGAACAGGCGCTCGAGGCTTCGATCGTGACTCACAAACAGCAACGTCGCCCCCTCGGCCTCGCACTCACGAAAGAGAAGTCGCAGGAAGGCCTCGCGACGATCGGTGTCGAGGGCAGACGTCGGCTCATCGGCCAGGACGATTTCGGGCCGCCCGATCAGGGCGCGCGCCGCGGCCACCCGCTGTTGCTGGCCCACGCTCAAGCGCATGACGGCACCCGCCGATCGTGCCTCGCCGGTGAGATCGAGGTGTTCGAGCAAGCGCTGGGCCTCGCGCGCGGGTCCGCCGAGCGCCTCCACCCGTCGACGACGGCGCACCGAAAAGCGGCAGGGCAGCGTGACGTTCTCGACAATCGACAGATACGGGACGAGATTGAACATCTGGAAAATGATGCCGAAGTGGTCCGCGCGAAACGCGTCCCGCGCCGCGGCGGCCAGCCGGGGCACCTCGGTGCCGAGCACTCGGAGTGATCCCTGCTGCGGCAGGACCATACCGGCGAGCACGCTCAGCAGGCTGCTCTTCCCACTGCCGCTCGGCCCGTGCACGAAGACGCGTTCGGTGGCCGCGATCGCGAGAGAGTCGATGCGAAGCAGCGGCCGACGACCCGACCAGGCGAATTCGAGATCGCGCACCTCGATGACCGGTGTGGTCACGACACGATCTTGAGACGGGTGGCGCCCGGCCGGAGGACGGCGGTCTTCTGGCCTCGAGCGCTGACGATCTGGACCTTGAGCTGCTTCAGCCGCGGGAAGGCCTTGAACAGGCCACCGACGTCCACGTGCGCAAGGGCGTCTGGCTTCCCGCATTCCCAGCGCCATTCCGCCTCGATCTCGGAGTGCGTCTCGCCGCTGCCGGCCGCCGGGAGCTTCATGTCGACCCGGGCCGGTTGCACCTCGCATTCCGCAGCTGGTGGGGTCGCGAACAGCTGGATCGCTTGCTTGAGCTGCTGTTCGGCGCGCTCCACCGTCTTCTTCTGGGCCTCGTTCCGGGGCGCGTGCTCGAAGCCGAGGAGATTGTCGGCCGGACCTTCGAATGCGATTTGCAGGACGCGTCCATCGAGGCTGACTTGCAAGTTCGCGGCGCCGTGCTGATGCGCGGGCGCGGTCTTGTCGGCCCCGGGGGCCAGCGTGGTCACGAGCAGAATGGCGATGATCACGGAACCAGCTAGCATGAGCCTCCTCCTGCGCACCCGGTCGCCGGCACGGGTGCCCCGATCTGAGGTGGTCCGACGGCCGCGTGGTCGCGGCTTAGAAGCGTGGACCGTCAGGAAAGAACGGGAGGGGACCGAGCGCCGCTGGACTGTGCAGACGATGAACGTCGGTTGCCCGGAGAGCACAACCGCTGGTCGGTCGCGGGCGCGGCGACTGCCAGCGAGGGTGCGGGCGCGCTGGCCATGGCCAGGTGATCGGCCACCACGTGCAGCCCGCATGGCCCATCGTGCTGTTGCAGCACATGTTGGATCTCGTGCGCGAGCGCCGCGGTCTGGACGACGGCGAACATGACGACGACCAGCATGCACACAGTCCGGTGGGCCGACACATGAGGGCCCCTGTGCTTGCCGCACGCTGAGGACACCGCGGCGTGGAATCGCTGGGCGAAGCTCACCGGGCTACCGGCAATGGAAATGATCACCGTGAGGCCAACACATGCCTCCGTCCACACCAAACGGAGGAAGGCCGTCAGTCATCGACCCGTCACGCGATCTCTCACCGGAGATGCCAGGCCACGCCCCGGGTTGGACGCGGGGCCGCCCGGATGCGCGGGTACCGGTCACGTCCGGACCTATCCCCAGAACGGGGTCGCGGGTCATCGATCGGCGGTCTCCGCTGTCGGTAACGGGTTGGTCCTCCGCGAGGACACCACTCGCCTGCGGGCTCGTCGGCGAGATCAGCATGCCGAGGGCCAGCGCAACGGAGACCAAGGAGAAAGGGACGCGGCGGCGAATCCGGGGTACGGCCGAGGCACGCGCCGATCCACGGTGCCCGGCTGCCGGCGCCTGGAACGAGGGTCGCGTTAGCTGCATATCGGCGCCTCCGACGTCCGTGGCCCATCATACATCAACGGTTCGCCAGACGGCCCGATGCTATCGCCGTCCCGTGCGCGCGCAGGCTGAAGTTCAACGAGACGGAAGCACGTGGGGCAAGCCAGTCCCTGCGTGAAGCCTAGGCCCAGTGGTCGCCGGGATCACCTCGTGATCAGGACTGGGCGGCGTGCGGGCGTCGGCGTGGAGCAGGCCTTCTCGGCCCATCGGTCCTCGCGGGAGCCCAACCCCGTCGAGCCCTTCCAGCGCACCTCCAGCGCGATGTCCCGGATCGCCGCCAGGCTGCCGGGGAGGTCGCGGTACGAGAACCCCCAGCGGAAGGTGTGCAGGGCGCACAGCCGAGGGGGATCGAACCAGAACTGCTCGAGGGCCGGCTGCGCCTCGCCCGCGCGGCCGGGGAGGCCGGCCCAGAGACCATCTCCGGGGTCACTCGGCAGCCCGACCATCTTGTGTGCGTAGTGACGGTCACCGACCTCGGTGCCCATTTAACCCTGATCCGAAAATGGCCAGGACGTTAAAGTGCGATCGGGATGAATCAAAAGGGCCTCCGATGCGCTCATAAGGGCGAACGCACCCACGTTCACCCTCACGCACGGGAGGCCCTTCTGATGAGGTTGACGGTAGCGAGCTTGCGCCGCGTCGTCAAGGCCGATCTGCCCATCGAGTTCGTCCCCCAGCCGCTGACCTCGTACGGGGGTCTGGAGCTGCTGCGCCGGTACTTCGGCCTGCTCGGGTTGCACCGCCGGATTCGTCAGGCATTCAGCGGGTACGGGCTCGGGGGCGACTACGGCGCGGGCCGGCTGGTGTGCCTGGTCATCGCGCTGATCGTGGTCGGCGCTCGGCGTCTCGAGCACCTGCGGTATCTGGCCCACGACCCGCTGGTGGCTCGGCTCTGCGGGCTGGCGCGCATCCCGACCGACCGCACCGTGGCCAACTGGCTCAGGCAGTTCACCCAGGAAGCCCTGCAGGCGCTCATCACCCTGAACAGCGAGCTCCTGTATGAGCAGCTCGAGCGGCTCGATCTGCCGCGGCTGACGATCGATGTCGACGGCACCGTGGTCCGCACGGGGAACACGGTGGCCTGGGCCTTCCGCGGCTATAATCCCCATTTCAAGAAGGACCCCAGCGACTATCCTCTGCTGGCCCATCTCGCCCAGACCGGGCACATCCTGCGGCTGAAGAACCGGCCGGGAAACGTGCACGATAGCCGCGGGGCCGCCCGGTTCCTGCGGGAGCTGATCCACGAGCTCCGCGAGCGCTTCGGCCGGAGCCTCCCGCTGGAATTCCGCATGGACGCGGCCTTTTTCCAGGAGAAGATCCTCACCCTCCTGGCTCGCGAAGGCTGCGAGTACGCGATCAAGGTCGGGTTCTGGAAGTGGGTCGGGCTCAAGGCCCTGGTCGCGGCCCAACGCCACTGGATCCGGATCACCGCCCAGGTCAGCGCCTTCGAGACCCAGCTGCGGCTGGAACCCTGGGACCTGACCCTCCGGGTGGTTGTCTACCGGAAGCAGGTCGGCCACCCGACGCGCAGGAACTTCCAGCTCGATCTCTTCTCCCCCGACGACGGGCATTTCGAGTACTCGGCGGTGACGACGAACAAGGCCCTCGCCCCGGCCGCGCTCTGGGCGTTCATCGCGGGGCGCGGCGCCCAGGAGAAGACGTACGGGGAACTCAAGGGCGAGTTCGCCTTCGACGTCGTGCCCACGCACCACTACGGGGCGAACAGCGCGTGGCAACACCTGAGCGTCCTCGCCCATAACTTGCTGCGCAGCTTCCAGCTCCAGACGACCGCCACGGCCAAGTCCCGCTCGCGGAAGCGGACCTACGCCTTCGCCTTCCGGAGCATGCGCACCCTGCGCTTCCTGCTGATCGCTCGCGCGGGCCGCCTGGCGCGCATCGACGGGCGCCAGGTTCTGCGCCTCACCCAGAATCCCGCAACCGACGCGCTCTACGATCGGGTGGCCCATGCTCTCGTCGCGTGAGTTATTTTCGGATCAGGGGCCAGGTGCCACAGCTTCTCGGTCGGAGAAGACTCGATTCGTGAGGAAGTGCCATAGCTTCTCGGTCACTCGTAAAAGGGTTTAGTTAGAAGGGAAGACATACGGGGTCTCTTGGAGGAGCGGTTGATCGGTCGGTGCCCGGCGCCGAAGGGCATGGAAGCGAATCGTCCGAGCACCGAGGTCGAGTTCGCAGCGCACCAGACGATGGGGCCACAGGGGCGCCACCGCAAAGAGGCGGCCGAGAAGGGTCACCGTGCCGGTCGTCCGAAGTGCGGCGAATGAAGATCACCGTTCCGGAGGGCGGCGTCTGCAGGTCGGGCCGCCAGGCGTCGGGAAAGGACCTCCGCTCGGGGGCGGTCTCGATACGGGTGGCAGCGCGGGCGCGATAGGCACTGAGATACCGGTGGGAGCGGGCATGGAGCTCTTCCAGCGACGCGTGATGGAACCGGGCCCAGACCTTGGCTTGCCAGCGGCCATTGAAGTTTTCGATGGCGCTTGGAAGCCGCTTTCCTGGGGCGGGGCAAACACGGGAATCACGCCGAGATGCAGGCACGTCCGGACGACGCGACCGAGGGCATCCCGCCAGCGATAGGTGCCCGTGAAAATGGAGTCATGATCGAACTGGGCGTAGGTCGGGCCGTCCGAACCGCCGCCAGTGCTCGACCAGGGCTTCCACCGCGGTTTTCGCGGTTACCAGCGCTTGCGGCCAGGCGCCGGGCAGCCCCCCATGCAGGGAGACGACGGTGAGGACCTCGAGTTGCCGGCCTCCCTCGAGCGCCAAGCCCTCGATGGTGTCGAAACTGTCAAGTTCAGCTCGCCGGCTCGCGACCGCGGGAAGGTACCACCCGGACGGGGGCGGCGGGCGGCGGATCCGCCGCCGGCATCCAGGGCGCCCCGGCGATCCAGAATGCGGCCAATGGTCCGCACCGACGGCATCCGCAGGTGGCCGCGCGCGCCGAGTTCGCGGTGAATCGCGCGGGCGCCGTACTCGCCCAGATCACTCGTGTCCTTCAGTTCGCGCCGCAGGCTGAGGACGAGATCCTCGACGGCCGAGCCGGTCCGGTGGATCTGCTTGGCGAGCGGCGGCCGATCAGCCCACTCGACCTGATCCAGGGCCCCATCGCCGGCCCGTCGGACCCACCACTGCACGGTGGAGAGGCTCACCGCATGCGCTCGGGCTACCGCGCGCATCGACGCTCCGGCCCTGACTGTGGCCACCATCGTTCGTCGCTTGGCTTCCTGGCCCCGAGCTTTTTACCCATCGCCTCCGCTCTCCAAGGTTTTTGCCCCAGCATCACATAGTGACCGAGAGGCTGTGGCACTTGGGTGACCGAGAGGCTCTGGCATCTGGCCGATCAGGTTAAGTCGTCTGGGCGGGGTGGACACGAGGATGTCGAATACTTGGCCGAGCGCGCTCGATACACGGACCGGGGTGAGGCACGCTACGGTCGGCACATGACGGCTGGGGTCAACCCGTTGCAGGCTCTGGAGTGAGCCGGCCGGTGACGTCGTACTGACCCCGTTATCGCCGCGATTCCAAGGCGGGGCCCGACCGTCGGATGGTCGACCCGGGAACGTCAGATCCCACCTGTTCAATCGAGAGCCGCCCGCTCGTGCCTAACGGCCTGGCGGCGCAGGCGCCCTCCGCTCGGGCCAGCCAGGCAAGGG
The DNA here is from genome assembly GCA_963765195.1 of uncultured Candidatus Rokubacteria bacterium. Taxonomy (GTDB): domain Bacteria; phylum Methylomirabilota; class Methylomirabilia; order Rokubacteriales; family DASRDR01; genus DASRDR01. The sequence goes on along the minus strand of CAVXVV010000057.1, from coordinate 6,138 downwards.
ACTCTGACGCACCTCGGATCTCTGGAGTCTTGACAAGCGCCAGGTTCTTGAACTACGGTGCAAGTGAGTTGCATATGAGCCCGAGTGGTTCCGCCAATGTTCGGCAGACGTTACCGCACCTGCTCGCGCGGCGAGGTCTTCGCCTGACGGGTCCGCGCCGCGCCGTGCTCGATGTGCTGGCGGAGAGTGGCGAGCCGCTCACCGTGGCCGAGATCCACCAGCGCCTCGGCGGCAGCCGGGCGCACGTCGTGTCCGTATACCGCACGGTTCACCTCCTCGTGCGCCTGCGCCTCGTCCGGCCGACCGACGCCGTGCGACCGACGGACGCGACCCGAGGCAGCCGGCGCTACGAGCTCGGGGAGGAGTTCACCGGGCACCATCACCACCTGATCTGCCAAGGCTGCGGGCGGATCGAGGACCTCGACGGCTGCTGGCTCGCCGACGCGGTCCTGACCCGGCTGACCCGCTACGTCCGTCGCACGCGACGGTTCGAGGTCAGCGAGCACGAGGTGCGCCTCTTCGGCCGCTGCCAGCGGTGCGCCACATGATGGCCGTGCGCCGTCGCCTGCAGGCCGATTGCAACACGCACCAGTACGCCGGCGTCACGCATGGTGGGCCGGCCCCCTCTTCGGGCTGCTCCTCGCCCTCCTCGTGACGGGCAGCGTGCCCACGGTCCACGGTCACGACGATCCGGGCCTCTACGACGAGGAGTGTCCGCTCGTCTCGCTCGCGGTGATAAAGCCCGGCATCCCGTTCCCGGCGATGCCGGCAATAGCGCCGCTCACGCTGGCTCCCGACCTCGTGCCGCCGGTCCTCGCCCTCGGATTCACCGACGTCAGTCTCGCGTCCTTCGATCCACGCGCGCCTCCTCCCCAGACGCCCCTCCCCGTTCTCGCGCACTGACCGCCGCGATCTCGCGGGGTCACGAAAACACCCTTTCTCATGAACAGGGAGTGTCGCCATGCGCGTGTTCGTGGTGGTCTGTCTGGCCCTCGGTGTGGGGCTTGCCGCAAGTCCGGTCCTGGCGCAGGAGGCGGAGGTTCTCCGCCGTGAGCTGGAACAGCTCAAACAGCAGCTTCAGACGACGCAGCAGCAGTACCAGCAAGCGATCGAAGCGCTGACCCAGCGCCTCCAGCGTCTGGAGGCTCGTCCTCAGGTGGCCGCCGCCCCGGCCCCCAGCCAGAGCGGCGGCCCGATCATGCTACCGAGCCTCTACGACCTCGCCCGACCGCGGGAGCCCTTCTCCCTCTACGCCCAGACGACGCCGGGCCAGCCGGGTGCGGCAGCGCCGCGCGGGCGGTTCCTCTTCGACATGGGGATCGCCGGCGACTTCGTCGCGAACTTCACGTCGAGCCGCGTGGAGCGCGACCAGGTCGGGACGTTCGCGGGCCGCGAGAACCGGGTGATCCCCCGCGAGATCGAGCTCTCGTTCTTCGGCCAGGTCGATCCGTACGCTCGCGCGACGGTGATCCTCGAGGCCGCCGAGGAGTTCGAGGACGGCGAACGCGCGCTCGAGTTCGGGCTGGCCGAGGCCTATCTGGAGCTGACGAGCCTGCCGTTCGGCGTGGGAGCCAAGGGCGGCCGCGAACGCCTCCGGTTCGGACTCCTCAACGAGTACCACCTTCACGACCGGCCGCAGACCGATTCGCCCGCCGTCCTCACCCGGTTCTTCGGTGAGGAGGGTCTGACAGAGGATGGACTGGAGGTGTCCTGGGTCGCGCCGCTGCCGGTGTACCTGCAGGCGATCGTCGGCGCGTTCAACGGCGACAACGAGGAGGCGTTCGGCTACGGGAGTCTCCGCGACCCGCTCCTCTCGGCCCGGCTCCGGACCTTCTTCGAGCTGGGCATCGCGGGCGCCGTCCAACTCGGCACCTCGGGCCTCTACGGCCGGACGACCGACGGCGCGAGAGCGAGCTACCTGGGCGTGGACGCGAAGTACAAGTACACGCCGGCCGGATGGGCCCATGCGCTCCTGACCGTGGGCGGCGAGGTGCTCTTCGCTCACCGCAAGGTCTCGGTCGGGGGCGAGGAGGGTGGCGAGGTGGTCGAGCCGCTCGGTCGGCGCCTGCGGCAGGAGCCAGGGGAGGCGACCTTCGAGGAGCGCGACGCCTACGGCTACTACGTGTGGCTCGACGTCCAACCCTGGAAGCAGTGGCTGGTCGGCCTGCGCTACGACTGGACCGAGCTGCCCGACGGCCCGGGTCGCGAGTGGGCCCTCGAGCCCTACCTGGCGTGGATGCCGTCGGAGTTCCTGCGGTTCCGGCTGGGGTACAAGTACACCGATCGGCAGGACTTCGGGGCGGGACCCAGTACCCTCAGCGAGCTGTTCCTCCAGGCGACCTTCATCCTCGGGGCGCACCCCGCCCACCCGTTTTGAGGCGCATGCCATGCGGCACCTGACCGTCGGTCTCATCGCAGCGTGGCTCGCCCTCGGCGGTGGCGGGGCGGAGGGCGCGGGCAAGCTCCGCGTCGTCGCGTCGCTGCCGGACTTGGGCGCCCTCACCGAGGCCGTCGGGGGCGACCTGGTCGAGGTGGACGTCCTGGCGCGGGGTGACCAGAATCCGCACGACATCGAGATCCGGCCCAGCCTCATGGTCAAGCTCCGCCGGGCGGACCTGCTCGTTCGCAACGGGGTCGACGGGGACCCCTGGGTCGAGCCCCTCGTACGAGGCGCGGGCAATGCCCGGCTCGCGCCGGGGGCGCCAGGCCACCTCGACGTGTCGCAGGGCATCCAGGTCCTGGGCGTGCCCGTGGGGCCGGTGGACCGCTCGCGCGGCGACGTCCATCCGTTGGGCAACCCGCACTTCACCCTCGATCCCGGAAACGCCGCCGTCGTGACGGCCAACATCCTGGAGGGCCTGGCCCGGCTCGCTCCCGAGCACCGGGCCATGTTCCAGACGCGACGGCGGGAGTGGCTCGCCCTCCTCGACGCGGCCATCCGGCGCTGGGAAGCGTCACTCGCGCCGTACCGGGGGGCCCGGGTCGTGACGTACCACGACACCTGGATCTACTTCCTCGACCGCTTCGGCTTCGTCTCCGCCGGCACGGTCGAGGATCGTCCCGGCATCCCGCCCTCGCCCGGGCACGTGGCGGACCTGGTCCGCCGGATGAAGAGCGAGCAGGTCCGGGTCGTGATCTACGAGCCCTGGGCCGACCGGAAGCTGATTGACCGCATCACACGAGAGACTGGAGCGCAGGCGGTCGGCCTGGCCACCGCGGTCGGCGCCACGAAGGAGGCGACCTCCTACCTCGACGTGTTCGAGTTCAACGCGCGCGCCCTGGCGCAGGCGCTGCGCTGAGGGGAACGCGCCCGATGCCGGCGGACGCCAACGACCTGCTCGCCCTGATGTGGGCGCCGTTCCTGATGTGCCTGGTCCTGACGGGGATCCACGTCTACCTCGGCATCCACGTGATCGCGCGGGAGGTGGTGTTCGTCGACATCGCGCTGGCTCAGATCGCGGCCCTGGGGGCAACGGCGGCCTTCCTGGTGGGGTTCGATGCGGAGGATCCTGGATCGTACTGGTTCGGGCTCGCGGCGACCATCGTGGGGGCCCTCGTGCTCGCCCTCACCCGGAGCCGCACGCGGCGCGTGTCGCAGGAGGCGATCATCGGCGTCGTGTACGCGGTGTCGTCGGCGGCCGCCGTGCTCCTCGCCGATCGCTCCCCCATGGCGCCGAGCATCTCCGCACCATGCTCGTCGGCAGCATCCTGGCGGTCCGTCTGACCGACGTGGTCACGGTCGCCAGCCTCTACGCGGCCGTCGGTGGCTTCCACTGGTTCTGTCGGCGCCCCTTCTTCCTCATCTCCATGGACCCCGCCGCGGCCTTTCGTGAGGGCTGGCGGGTCCGGCTCTGGGACTTCCTCTTCTACGCCTCGTTCGGGGTGGTGGTGGCCAGCTCCGTCCGGGTGGCGGGGGTGCTGCTGGTGTTCTCGTACCTGATCGTGCCGGCTCTGGCCGGGATCGCCGTGGGCGGATCCGTGTTCACTCGCCTCCTGGTCGGATGGGCCTTCGGGACCGGGGTCAGCGTCATGGGCATGCTCGCCTCGGCCCTGCTCGACCTCCCGACCGGCGCCACCGTCGCCTGCATGTTCGGGCTCCTCTTGCTCCTCTGGTACAGCGCCACGTATCTCCGTCGGGCCCGAGGCGGGGTCGGGGCGCCAGGCGCACACTCCGTGGAGTCGGCGTTCACCGACAAAGGAGCCGCGTGATGATGTCGCATCGACCCGTCGGCTTGTGTCTCCCAAGTCTCGGATTGCTCGTCTCGCTCCTCTTCGCCGCCCCGTCGGGGGCGGCGGACCGGCCCAAGGTCATCGCCACGACCGTGCAGATCACCGCGTTGGCGACCGCCGTGGCCGGTGACCTGATCGAGTTGAAGGGCTCATCGCGGCCGGGGCGGATCCCCACGAGTACGAGCCGAAAGCCAGTGACCTCGTGGCGCTCGAGGGAGCGGCGCTGATCCTGCGCCACGGGATCGGCCTCGACGACTGGCTGGATCGCACGCTGAAGGCGGGGAAACGGGCGACCGTCGTCACGGTGACGCGTGGCGTGCGCCTCCAGAAGGGCGAGGAGGACGGCAAGCCCGTCGACGATCCGCACGTCTGGCACGATCCGGCCAACGCCAAGAAGATGGTCGACCACATCGCGGCCGCCCTGAATCGGATCGATCCGGCGCACAGGACGACGTACGACGCCAACGCCACCGCGTACAAGAAGCGGCTCGACGAGGCGAAGGCGCAGGTGCAGGCGATCATCCGCGAGATCCCGCCCGCCAACCGGAAGCTGGTGACGGACCACGATGCGTTTGGGTACTTCGCCCAGGCGTTCGGTCTGAAGATCATTGGGGCCGTGATCCCCGGAACGTCGACGCAGGCCGAGCCCTCGGCCGGAGAGGTCGCGAAGCTACTGGAGACCATCAAGAAGGAGAAGGTGAAGGCCATCTTCGCCGAGGCCAGCGTCAACTCGAAGCTCGCGGCGACCCTGGCCAAGGAGGCGGGGATCAAGATCGTCGACGACCTCTACGGGGACTCCCTCGGGGCGCCCGGCAGCGGGGCGGAGACGGTGGAGGGGATGTGGCTCGCCAATGCCCGTAAGATCGCGGACGCGCTGAAGTGACGGAGTCGGTCCCGGATTCCGGTAGACGCGACGCCCGGCCGGCAGCCCCGCGGCTGCCGGCCGGGGACGATGGGCTCATCCTCCGGCACGTCACGGTCGCGTACGGCCGCAAGGTGGTGCTCGACGACATCGGGACCGAGGTCACCGGGGGCAGGTCGTCGGGGTCATCGGCCCAAATGGCGGCGGGAAGAGCACGCTCCTCCAGGCGATCCTCGGCCTGGTGCCGCTCGTCCGCGGGACCATCACGCTGTTCGGGCGGCCGTCCGCGGCGCAGCGGACGCGGATCGCCTACGTGCCGCAGCGGGAAGAGGTGGACTGGGAGTTCCTGTCACCGTCCGCGAGGTCGTGCTGATGGGCGCTACGTCCACACCGGGTGGCTCCGGCGGCCGGGACGGGAGGACCACGTGGTCGTGGACCGGATGCTGGACCGGGTGGGCCTGCAAGCCCAGGCGACGACTCAGTTCGGTCAGCTCTCCGGCGGGCAGCAACAGCGCGTGTTTCTCGCGCGGGCGCTCGCGCAGGAGGCCGACGTCCTGTTGCTCGACGAGCCGCTCAACGGGATCGACGCGACCACCCAGGAGGTGATCCTGGCGGTGATCGAAGAGCAGCGGACCCAGGGCAAGATCGTCGTCCTCGCGACCCATGACCTGGTGAGCGCGTCGTGCGCCTGCGATTTCCTCTGCTGCCTCAACCAGCGCCTCGTGTCGTTCGGGCCCGTCCAGGACACCTACACGGCGGAAAACCTTTCCGCCACCTACGGAGGTCCCGTGATTCTGCTCGGAGCCCCTGGCCCGGCCGGACGGCCCGCGTCGCACCACGGGGCCGATCACCCGCACCCGGCGCCCCCGCCGCTGCCCCGCCGGGGGAGCCTCCGGTGATCCCAATGCTCGACTGGGTCACCAAGCCGCCTGCGCTACGAGTTCATGCGCCGCGCGCTGGTCGAGGTGGTCATCATGGGGGCCGTGACCGGCGCCATCGGCTGCTACGTCGTCCTGCGCGGGCTCGCCTTCATGGGCGACGCGCTC
>CAVXVV010000056.1:0-22408 GCA_963765195.1 uncultured Candidatus Rokubacteria bacterium | reverse complement strand
CCCCGTAGGTGTCCGAAAACTGCGCCCATGCTCAGGCCGCGCGGTGGTAGTACCGCAACAGCCCACCCAACCGCTCACGGCACCGAACGGGGGTGCCCCGGAACGGGCGGGTCTCGGGCGTGATCAACTCATTGCCGAGTCCCTGATGGTTCCGCTCCCGATGATAGTGCGCCACGAACGCATCGAGGGCGCGGAGTAGGCGACGCTCCCCGAAGAAGATCAGGCGGTCGAGACACTCCTCGCGAATGGAGCGCACAAATCGTTCCGCATAGGCGTTGGCATTCGGCGCCTGGACCGGCGTCAGCACGATCCGCACCCCGGCGTCTTCGAGGATGTGGCGGAATCCGTGGGTCCACTTCCTGTCTCGATCGCAGATGAGGATCTGGTGACCCACCAGGAACCCATCGACCACATCAGTCAGTCGCCGCGCCGCCTGCGCCATGAACCACGCGTCCGGCATGGGCGTCGAGCCCGCCACGTGAACCCGTCGGCTCCGGAGATCGATCACAAAGAGCGTGAGTAGGTGATCAGTCCTCGAGGCGTCCAGACCTCGGTGGTGAAGAAGTCGGCCCCCGCGATCTCGCCCCAGTGAGCCCGCAGGAACGTCCGCCAGGAAGTCGGCCGGTCGGGAGCCGGCGGGATCCCGTGGGCCTTGAGCACCTTGGCGACCGTACTCCTGGCCACGCCGTGGCCCAGGTTCTTCAGCGCTCCCTGGATCCGCGTGTAGCCCCACGTCGAGTTCTCCGTGGCCATCCGTAGAATGAGCGACGAGATCTCCTGCATGATCCGGGGACGGCCTGGCCGCTTCGGCGTGAACGTCCACTTCCGGACAATCAGCTGCCGGTGCCATCGCAGGATCGTGTCGGGGGTCACGATCGTGGCGACCTGCCGCAGGACCCGTCGACCAAGTTGGCGCCCCTTTGCCGCAAGGCGTCGGCGCTGGTCGTCGGTCAGCCGGAGGCGGCGGCCCTCCAGCTGCCCCTTGAGGACCCGGTTCTCCTCCACCAGATACTCGATGACGTGTTGTTGGTGGCGATTGACCCATCCCGCGAGGGTCACGAGCAACACCTGCAAGGGGTAGAGATCTGCCGTCATGGGCCGATCCTACCGGGCCTCACCCCGGAACGGCTATGGGTAAGGCTCGGCCGAATATTCGGGCTGTGCCTTCTATTTATTCGGTCCGCCTTGTCAACGTTGACTTTCGACCGGCCTGATCGATGATGGCCGGCATGATCACCCTCATCCTTATCGGGCTCCTCCGTGGTGTCCGGAGCCAGCGCTCCCTGGTGTGTGAGAACCTGGCGTTGCGGCATCAACTGGCCGTTCTCCACCGGACCGCGCCGCGCCCACGCCTGCGCCCCTCCGACCGCCTGTTTTGGGTCCTGCTCGCCCGTCTGTGGCACGGCTGGGCGGAGGTCGTCGCCATCGTCCAACCAGAGACCGTCATCCGGTGGCAGCGGACAGGCTTCAGGCTGTTCTGGACCTGGAAGAGCCGCCGACCCGGGCTCGGCCGCCCGGCCGTCGCCCCGGACGTCCGGGCCCTCATCCGCACGATGGCATGCGCCAACCCCCTGTGGGGTGCGCCGCGGATTCACGGCGAGCTCCAGAAGCTCGGCCTCGAGATCTCCCAGGCCACGGTCTCCAAGTACCTCGTCCGCCGTCGAACGCCGCCATCGCAGACCTGGCGGACGTGTCTCGCCAACCACGTCGGGAGCCTCGCCTCCGTGGACTTCTTCACCGTGCCCACGGTGACGTTCAAGGTGTTGTTCGTCTTCGTGGTCCTCGCGCACGCCCGGCGACGCGTCGTCCACGTCAACGTCACCGACGCCCCGCCGGCCGAGTGGTCGGCCCAGCAGCTCGTGGAGGCGTTCCCCTGGGACACCACCCCGCGCTCCCTCCTGCGCGACCGCGATGCGGTCTACGGGGTCGTGTTCTCGAGTCGAGCCCAGGCCATGGGGATCCACGAAGTCAAGACGGCGCCTCGGTCGCCTTGGCAGAATCCGTACGTGGAACGCCTCATCGGGACCCTGCGCCGCGAGTGCCTCGACCACGGTGTGCCACGAATGCCGAACCGAGAAGGGAGGCAATGCTGCGGAAGAGATGAGGGCCGGCCCCTCGGAGTCGGGGTGCAGGACCAGGCTCCAAACCCCCTCACGCTGCGTTGGTCAAGAGCCAGCGTGGTGAACGGTGAGGAAAAGGCGCGCTGAAGCGCGTCAGGTATGGGTCAGGAAGACGAACGCGAGTGAACCGCTGATGACGTGTCGAAAAGCACATCGACGACACCGAAACCGGGACCCGTGGTTCGCCCGGGAGGAGCCCAGGCGGGGCCCTGCTGACGACCTGGGTGGTGTCCGGCATGAAGGCGGCGTGAGCCTGACTCTGGCTCTTCTGCGGAACGTGGGAACCTGTCGTCCCGATGCAAAGGGAACCCCTCAAGGGAGTGGACCTTTCGAGAGGGGACGTACCGAGGCGGGGCACAGGGGCGGAGTGCCTCGTAGTAGCGAGGAAGCCGACGAAAGTCGGTGGAGCGAAGGGGGCACGTCAACCAGCACCGGACGCTGGCCAACTGGCAACAGGAGGAGCCGGTGGTACGGGGCAAAGCCGTATGCCTCGGGGTGAGGCCGACGGTTGGTTGATGGGAGCCGTATGAGACACCCTGTGTCAACCTCCCCCGGGTTGAAGCACCGAGAGCGGTTGGGCGGCTCGGTGCTGAGTGATGTCGTAGGGGCGGCGATCCTGCCAGCACCGCCAGAGCACACGGACCCACGCGCGGGCGAGAATCCGGATGGCGTGGGGATGATCACAGCCGCGGGCCCGGGCGTGGGCATACACGCCGGCGGCCCAGGCCGAAGCGTGGCGCGAGTTGTCAGCCCACGTGGTGAGGGCCTGACGGAGGCGTTTGTTACAGGCCCAGCGGAAGACGACGCCCCGGTGTTTGCCGGAGGTGTGGGTCACAGGCGCGACTCCGGCTTCGGCGGCCAGCTGATCGGCGGTCGGGAAGCGGGCGCGGTCGTCGCCGAGCTCGGCGAGGATCTGGGCCGCGTTGACCGCCCCACTGCGTGGGAAGCTCTGGACGAGCGGGCCATCCGCGTGTTGGATCAACGCCGCCGTGATCGCCGCCGCGAGTTGTTGGATCTGGGCGACGAGCGGCGTAAGGACGGCGACCACGGCGTGGACCAGTTCGCCGCTGATCTCGGTCTCCGCCTCACCGGTCCGGCTGAGGGGAGCCTCGCGCAGGCGGGTCAGCAGCTCGAGCGCGGAGCGCCGCCCGCAGTAGGCATGGCGCCGGAGGAACTGCGCCAGGCGGCGCTCGCCCAGCCGCGCCGCGCTCTGGGGCGTGGGGTAGCGCGTGAGGAAGGCCAGGGCGATCGGGGAGTCCACCTCGGCGAAGATGGTCGCGGCGCCCGGCCAGAAGCGCTCGAGGAGCGCGCGCAACTGGTTGGCGAGGGCCACGCGCTGGGCGACGAGGTCATCGCGGCCGCGGACGAGAGCCCGGAGCGCGCGGGTCTCGTCGGCAAGGGGCTGCAAGGGGCGGAAGCGGTGCCCATCGGTGCGGAGCAGGTCGGCCAGGAGGTAGGCGTCTCCCGGGTCGCTCTTGCCACCGGCCGCGGAGTACCGGGGGCGGCTGGCCTTCACGACATTGGGGTGGATGGGGACGACCAGGAAGCCGGCCTCGAGAAGCGTGTCGACCACGAGGCCCGACGGGCGCTCGAGGGCGACGGGCAGCGTCGCCGGGGCCCCCAAGCGGGTCAGACGCTGGCTGAGCTCGGCCAGGCCCGCGGCGGTGTGGGACACGGTCCCGCGCCAGCGGACAGAGCCGGTCTCGTCGATGACGCACACCGCATGGGTCGTGGCGGCCCAGTCCAGGCCGACGAAGAAGGGCATTGCGCGCCTCCCTGGGACTGCGAGACACTGCCGCGGGAGAGGTCCTGCCGGTCGCTCACTGATTGGCGCTCTGGGCTTCAGTTGCCCTTGGCGCTCCACCCTGTGGCCGGTTGGGACCTCTCCTGGTTTGATTCGGGGGAGCGGGTCTCATGCTGGCCGTCGGGCGGCAAGCACTCTGGGCTCTCCCCGAACCCCGGGGCCGTCACCGCGGTCAGAATCTGCCGGCGGCGGCCCCGGCACCAAGAACCGCGATCGCTAGGCGCCCCTAGGCGCCACGATCTCCGGCCGACCCCTATCGCGGTATTCCCCCCTCTGAGGCTCCTGTCTCTCTTCCTCAAGGGGAGGGTAGGCCAGTGAGCCGAGAGGCTCACGTACGGTTCTGGGAGAGCGCGGGGGTGCAACTCCCCCGCGCTACTCACCTCGTGGTGCTGAACGACGCGCACCTGCGTCGCCTGCTGCGAAACTACCTCACCTACTACCACGGTTGCCGCACACACCTCTCGCTGGAGAAGGACGCCCCGGAGCCGAGACTGGTGGAGCACCCTGACCAGGGCGGCATTGTCGAGACCCCCATGGTCGGAGGCCTGCATCATCGGTACACACGCCAGGCGGCGTAAGATCCTTCGGGCCTGCGGGGGTGCCGCCAGGCGAAGCTGCCGGTCAGCCGGTCACCGCGGTTCACCTCGGTCTTCCTACGCCGTGCGTCTGACACTCCACACGGAACACGCTGGTCCACGCGGAATGTTCTTAGGAGCCATGCTCCAGCCGCCAGACGAACGGCCGCAGCTCTTCCGACACACCTGGATGGGTTAACAGAAGGGACAGGCGCGGTCACACCGTCATACCGCGACCGCCGTCGAAGTTGATCGCCGTGCCGGTGATGTAGGTCGCGCGCTCGGACACCAGGAAGGCCACGAGGTCCCCGAACTCCGATGCATGGGCCACCCGCCCGAGCGGGACGTCCTTCGCCAGCTCCTGGTAGTAGGCCTCGAGGTCGCCCTTGGCGTGCTTGGCGATCTGGGCGGTGCGCACGAGTCCGATGCAGATGGTGTTCACGCGGATGTTCTCGGGGGCGTACTCGTTGGCAAGGGACTTCGTGAGGTTGATGCCCGCGGCGCGGCTCACCGACGTCGGCAGGGACCGGGCCACGGGCGTCTTGCCGCCGACGGTGGTCACGTTGACGATGCAGCCGCCGCCGCGCTGCCGCATGTGCGGGATGACCAGCCGGCTCATCCGCACGGCCCCCATCAGCTTGAGGTCGAGGTCCGTCTGCCACGCGTCGTCGTCGACCTTCTCGAAGGCCGCGGCCGCCGAGGTGCCGGCGTTGTTGAGAAGGATGTCCACGCCGCCCCACTGCGTTGTCACGGCGGCCACGAAGGCCTCGCAGTCTCGGGCGCGCGACACGTCGGTCACGTGGGTGAGCACCTGGCCGCCGGTCGCCTTGCGGATCCCGTCCGCCGCCTGCTCCAGGTGGTCCTTGCGCCGGGCGCAGATCGCGACGCGCGCTCCCTCGGCGGCCAGCCGCTCGGCGGCGCCGCGCCCCAGCCCGTCGCTCCCTCCCGTGATGACGGCGATCTTGCCCTTGAGTCCGAGCTCGAGCATTCCCGGAATCCTCCTCAGCGTGTCCGTGGATGGTGTGGCGGGTCGATGCGTATCCCAGACCTCGATACTAGCCGATTCCGGCGCGCCCACCAGCCGGCGATACGCCGTACCAGGCCGAGTGCATGCCGTCGCGCGCGGCCAGCAGCGGCGACGGGCTTGACGCCTCGTCGGAAAGCGTCTTTCATGACGCCTGTGCTCCGGCGCGTGATGCATGAGCACGGGCACCACACCCTGATCGAGGAGCGCGCGCTTTGAAGATCGAGCAGATCGATACGTACCTCGTCGGTGACCGCTGGATGTACCTCCAGATCCACACCGACAACGGCCTCACCGGGCTCGGCGAAGCGGGGATGTGGGGCTACCCGACCACGGCCGAGCGCATGATCCAGGCGTGGGTCCCGTACCTCCGGGGCAAGAACCCGCTCGAGATCGAGCACCACTGGCAGTTCCTGTACCGGAACTCCCAGTTCCGGGGCGCCGCGGTGGGGGCGGCCCTCAGCGCCATCGACATCGCGCTCTGGGACATCGCCGGGAAGCACTTCGGCGCGCCGGCATACCAGCTGCTTGGAGGGAAGACGCGGGACCGCATCCGCCTCTACGTTCACGCAGACGCGCCTACCGTCGACGGCATCGTGGCCAACGCCCGCCGGCGAGTCGCCGAGGGCTTCACGGCGGTGCGCTTCAACCCCCTCCTGACCGGGTTCGAGACGAGGCGCCACGACGCCCTGATCGCCGAGGCGGTCCAGTGCGTCGGCGCGGTGCGGGAAGCGCTTGGTCCGGGCGTCGATCTCTGCGTGGAGGTCCATCGGCGGCTCAGCCCGATCCAGGCGCTTGCGTTCACCCGAGGCATCGAGCCGTTCCGCCCGTTCTTCTGCGAGGACCCGATCGTCTACGAGAGCGTCAAGTCGATGGCGCAGTTCGCGCCTCAGTCGCCGGTGCCCATCGGGATCGGCGAGCGGCTGCACACCATCTACGAGTTCCGGGAGTTGCTCGAGGGCGGCGGCATCGCGTACGTCCGCCCGGACCTCTGCCTGGCCGGCGGAATCACGCACTGCAAGAAGGTCGCGGCCCTCGCCGAGGCGTACCTCGCCGGGGTGGCCCCGCACATCACGATGAGCCCCGTGAGCATCGCGGCGTGCATCCAGCTGGTCTCCTCCATCCCGAACCAGGTGCTGCAGGAGTACGCGCTGAACGACCAGCCGCCCGAGAGCCAGATCCTGAAGCGCCCCTTGACGCTGGAGCGGGGGTACCTGCGCGTGCCCGACGCGCCAGGCCTCGGCGTCGAGCTGAACGTGGACGCGCTTAAGCAGATGCCCCACTTCTACCGCGAGATCGACACGCCGTTACACGATGACGGCTCGGTCGCCGACAAGTGACGGGGAGACTGACCGGACCATGAAGCTCGTCATCCATCCACCGGTCAGCGACGAGTGGCTGCGCCGCACACGCGCCGTCTCACCGACCCTGTACGTCGTGGAGTGCGAGTCCGAAGCCGACGCCGAGCTCGAAGTGGCCTCGGCCGACGCCTTCTACGGCACCATCACGCCGAAGCTCCTGCGGACGGCGCGGCAGCTCCGCTGGGTCCAGGCGCCGATCGCCGGCCTCGAGCGGTACATGTTCCCCGAGCTGTCGAAGCATCCCGCCGTGCTCACCAACATGCGCGGCGTGTACCACGACATGGTCCCCGAGCACGCCTTCCTGCTCATGCTGGCGCTCGCCCGGGGGATGCGCCGGTATGCTCAACTCCAGCACGACCGTCGCTGGGAGCCCCACGAGATCGGTCTGCTGGCAGGCCAGACGGTGGGCATCGTCGGACTGGGCGGCATCGGCGACGGGCTCGCCCGCCGCGCGGCGGCGTTCGACATGCGGATCATCGGCCTTGACCCCAAGATCGACCGGCTGCCGGGCGTTGCCGGCGTGGAGGCCGTCCTGCGCCCGGCCGAGCTCGACGGGCTCCTCGAGCGGTCGGACTGGGTCGTCATCTGCGCGCCGCACACGCCGGACACCGAGAAGATGTTCCGGCGGGCCCAGCTCCGGCGCATGAAGCGCACGGCCTTCCTGGTCAACGTGGGGCGCGGCGTGATCGTGGACCTCGCCGACCTGACCGAGGCCTTGCAGGCTGGGGACATTGCCGGCGCCGGTCTCGACGTGTTCGAGGTGGAGCCGTTGCCCGCGGATCATCCGCTGTGGGCGATGCCCAACGTGGTGATCACCCCGCACGTGGCCGCCAGCGCGCCCGGGGTCTCGGAGCGCTGGCTCGACGTGCTCCTCGACAACCTTGGGCGGTTCGTCCGGAGCGAGCCGCTCCGGAACGTCGTCGACAAGCAGCAGTGGTTCTGACGCGCCGCGGAGCGGCCTGCCCCTAGCCCTTCACCGCCCCCATCGTCATCCCCTTGACGAACCATTCCGAGAGGAACACGTAGAGCACGATCACCGGGATGGTGGAGATCATCATCCCGGTCGCCAGCATCCCGACGTCCACGAACGTCTCTCCCTGGAGGAACATCACGGCCAGCGGCAAGGTCCGTGCCTTCTGCTCGGTGATCAGCACGACCGCGTAGGTGAACTCGTTCCAGAACAGGATGAAGTTCAGGATGATGGTGGTTGTGAGCGCGGGCCAGGCGATCGGAATCATGATCCGCGAGAACACGACCCACTCGCCGCAGCCATCGACCCGTGCAGCGTCCTCGATCTCCACCGGAATCTGGGCGAAGAAGGCCCGCAGAAGGTAGATCGTGAACGGGAGCTCGGCCCCCGCGTACGCGAGGATCAGGCCCAGCCGCGTGTTGATCAGCCCGTACTTCGCGAGCAGCTGGAACAGCGCCAGCAGCATGATCTGGGGCGGGAACATGATCGAGACGAAGATCAGCCCGAAGAGCAGCTCCCGGCCGCGGAAGGCGTAGCGGGATCTGCCGAAGGCGTAGGCCGCCATCGAACCCACCGCCGTGACGATCACGATCGAGCCCAGGGTTACCAGGATGCTGTTTCGGAGATAGTTGCCGAAGCCGAACCGCGTCCACGCCTCGGCGAACTTGTCCCAGTGGGCCGGGATCGGGAGCCCGTAGTAGTTCCGGAGGATCTCCTCCGTCGTCCGGAGCGACATCATGGCAGTCCAGACATAGGGCCACACCGCCCACACGGTGTACCCGAGCAGCACGATGAGGATCGCCCCCGAGAGAATCCGGCGCGTGGGGCTCATTCGTGGGGCCTCAGTACTGGATCAACTCGCGCCGCTGGAGCGCACGCGTCAGGAGTAGGGACAGGCCAAGTACGATCACGAACCAGATGACCGCGATGGCCGAGGGGTATCCCAGGTCGAACGTCCGCCAGTGGAAGGCGCGCTTCACGACGTACGTGGCGACGGTCTCGGTCGCCCAGAGCGGGCCGCCCCTGGTCATGACCCACACCAGCGCGAACTGCTTCATCTTCCCGATGAACGACAGGATCATCAGGTTGACGATGGTCGGGCGCGCCAGCGGCACGAGGACGTCCAGGACGACCTGCCAGACGCTGGCGCCGTCGACCCGCGCGCCGTCGATGTATTCTTGGGGAATCGCGTGGAGCGCCGCGAGCAGGACCACCATGTTGAAGCCGGCCCACATCCACGTCGTCACGAGGATCAGGCTCGGCAGCGCGGTCGCCGGATGGGACAGCCAGGACTGCACGAGCGAGCCGAGCCCGACGAGTCTCAGCACCGAGTTGATCGCGCCCCAATCGTAGTTGAAGTACCAGAGCCAGATGATGCCCACGACCGGGTAGGACATGAGCACCGGCGTGAACCACAGCGCGCGGAAGGCGCGGTGCAGCGGCACGCGGAAGTAGAGGCAGAGCGCCAGGGCCAGGCCCAGCGGGATCTCGAGCAGCGCCGCCGCCACCCCCCAGACGAGGGTGTTCACGACCGCCCGGCGGAAGATGACGTCCTCGCCCAGGATCTCGGCGAAATTGGCGAGCCCGACGAACTGCGTCTCGAACCCGAAGTCGGCCTTGAGGGTGTGGACGCTGTTGTAGAAGGTCATCGCCACCGGGAAGAACACGAAGCCGAAGTAGAGAACGATCGCGGGGCTCAGGAAGAGGAGGCTTCCGACCACCTTGGGGCGTCGCATGGCCGCGGACCAGGACAGGCCGCTACGCTTCGGGGATACGACGCCGATATCGCACCTCCCTCAGGGCTCGCACCGGTCGGAGCCGATCACGGCTCCACGCCCCCGGATCGAGGGGGGCCGTTCCGGCCGAGTCCTTCCGGGCCTCCGTGTGCCAGATCGATCGTGGAATCAAGAAACCGGCGGCGACCACTCGGACCGTGACCGTCCCCGGCCGCGTGGCGCCGCCCGTCCGCGTTTCGCGGAGCGACTCCGCTCCCTACTTGCCGGAGACCCGCACCTGCTCCAGGCGTTCCACGGCGTCGTCGACGGAGATCAGCCCCGCCGGCAGCGCCTGGTTGACCACCTGCACCCAGGCCTCGCGCAGGCCCGGCTTCATCTGCCGCCGCCACGTCCCGTCGCCGACGGTCGCCGGGTACCGGACATCCTTGTGCGCTCTGGCGTACTCGGCGACGTAGTCGGGTCGGTCGCTCTCGATCTTCGCGGGGTTCGTCTTGAGCGCCGTCGGCTCGGACGTCTTGCCCGTCCACATGTTGCCAATGCTCTCGTCCGCGAAGGTGCCGATGAAGGCCGCCGCCTGGGCGGCCAGCGGGCTCTTGCTCACCGCGCCGAACCCTCCACCGAGGCCCAGGAACTTCATGCCCACGCCCTTGCCGTCCTTCATAGCGGTACTCTTCAGGATCCCGAGCTCGAACTCCTTCGGCTGGCCGCCGCGCTGAGGATCGGCGAACGCCCGGCCCGTGTACCACGACCCGATGACGAACATGCAGGCTTTCTCCTGCGTGTGGAAGTAGCGATGCGCCTCGGCCAGGGTCATCGTGCTGAATGTGGGCGGGAAGGCCTTCATGTCGACCAACTCCTTGAAGTACCGCAGCACCTCGAGAACTCGGGGCTCCTTGAAGGACATCTCCCCGGTCCAGAGCTTGGTGAGGTCGGCCTCCCCCAGCTTGCTCAGCAGGAGATCGCTCACGAGGGCCTGCCCCGGAAAATCACGGTCGCCGACGCTGTTCGCGAATCCGGACACGCCGCCGGCGACGCACTTCCGGACCGCATCCTTCAGCTGGTCCTGCGTGAACGTCAGGTCCGCGGGCACCTGGATTCCCAGTGTGCGGAAGAGCTTCCGGTTGTACAGGAGCTCGTCCGTCCACGCCTCGATCGTGACAGCCCACACGCCGGTCTTCCCGCCGGGCCCCGGCAGGGTCCAAGACTGCTTGGCCTGGCTCTTCACGTTCTCCCAGTTGATCGCGGTGGAGAGATCCGTCATCCACCCGGCCTTGACGAATTCGTCCGTTTCCCCGGCGAACATGTACATGACGTCCGGGAAGCCCGCCCCGGCGGCAAGCGCCGCGCGGGCCGCCGGATACATCTGGGTCTTGTCCCACCAGGTGATCTCGACCTTTGTGCCGGGGGACTTCGCCTCGAACAGCTTCGCCACGTGCATGACGACTTCCTGCTTCTTCGGCTCGGCCCCCCAGTGGCTCCAGACCTTCAACGTCGCCTGCTGCTGCGCCATCGCCGGCTCGTAGGAGAGGATCAGGAGGCTCATCGCGGCGAACACGATTCTCATTGGTCCTTCCCCCGATTTGTGGAGCGTGATGTCACGGCCAGCCGCAACCGACCCCTTACCGCGTGTTCTGGCCGGCGCGGTCGGCTGACGCTGCGTCACCGTGTTTACGGATAAAGCCGGCGGGATCCTCAGTCGACCGCGTGCAGAGCGCTTCTCACTCCTCGTCGCCCGTGCTGCATCTCGAGTCCGCACGGGCCGTGCTTCGAGTCGAGGGGAAATTCTCACGAAGGGTGAAGCCTGTCAAGGACAGGGCCCCAGTGAAGTCACAGGGACCCCGACAGCAACTCGACGAGGCATTTCCATCGACAGCGCGGCGGGTATCGTTCGATGGGACGGGGTGCGAGCCAGCGGTACCTGAAGCGATTGACCGAGGGCGCGGACGGCCAGGTCCTCTACCAGTTCCGGCGCCAGTGGCGCGACGGTCCATCCACGGAGCTGCCTTGGAGGCTTCATCCTCAAAGAAGCCCGTGCGGACATTCCGCTCCTCCAGTCGCTCTTCCTGTCCCTTCTGTTTAACCATCGCGGCTCCCCCTGGGGACGAAGGGCGGTTGGCGGTCGGGCCACCGCTCCTCACTCAGGGAGGACACTGATCCCGAGCAGAACGTTGCCAAGGATCGTGAGTCCAAACATTGGGTGGGCGGGAGGGAAGGGAAGCGTTGGCTGCGAGGGACCCCTCCGCCGTCGACGTCAGTGTGTGGCCGGTGGCACCCGTCGGCCGGGGGCCCTATGCGGCCCGGCGGCTATACCGGTGATGGAGACCGCCGACCATGGGCGTCTCGACGATCCGGCCTTGCTCGAGGCGCTCCACCGCTCTGGGCTCTGGCGCGTCCTTGTCCAGGGAGAGGTGTGTTCGGGCGCGGTGATAGTAGATGAGATACTCGCTCAGCAGGCGACGCAGATGGGTCTCGTTCAGCACGACGATGTGGTCGAGGCACTCGCGGCGGAGGGTGCCGATGAGACGTTCCACGTACGGATTCTGCCAAGGCGACCGAGGCGCCGTCTTGACTTCGCGGATCCCCAGGGCTTGGACTCGGCTGGAGAACACGACGCCGTAGACCGCATCGCGGTCGCGCAGGAGATATCGAGGGGCGGTGTCCCAGGGGAACGCCTCCACGAGCTGCTGGGCCGACCACTCGGCCGTCGGGGTGTCGGTGACGTTGACGTGGACGACGCGTCGCCGGTCGTGCGCCAGGACGACGAAGACGAACAAGACCTTGAACATCACCGTGGGCACCGTGAAGAAGTCCACGGAGACCAGGCTCCGGATGTGGTTGTCGAGGAACGTGCGCCAGGTCTGCGAGGGCGGCTTCCGATGGCGGACGACGTACTTGGACACCGTCGCCTGGGAAATCTCGATGCCCAGTTTCTGAAGCTCCCCGTGAATCCGGGGCGCACCCCACAGGGGGTTGGCGCGCGCCATTGTGCGGATGAGCGCGCGGACGTCCGGGGCGATGGCGGGCGGCCCGGCCCGTGCCGGCGGCTCTTCCAGGTCCAGAACGAGCCTGAAGCCGGTCCGCTGCCACCGGATGACAGTCGCAGGTTGGACGATGGCGACGGCCTCCGCCCAGCCGCGCCACAGGCGGGACAGCAGGACCCAGAGCAGCCGGTCGGCGGTTCGCAGCCGTGGACGCGGCGCGGTGCGCTGGAGGACGGCCAGTTGGTGCCGTAACGCGAGGTTCTCGAGCACCAGGGCGCGGCGTGTCCTGAGGACGCGGAGGAGGCCGGTGAGGATGAGGGGATCATGCCGGCCATCATCGATCAGGCCGGCCGAAAGTCAACGTGTGACAAGGCGGACGGAGTAAATAGAAGGCACAGAGTCCTAGCCCCAATCGGCGAATAAGCGGGACGGGAAACTGCGGGGAACATGAATCAGAGAGGCTTCCAATGCGGTCTCAAGGGAGAGCACGCCAATGCACTCCCTCTCACACTGGAGGCCCCTCTGATGCGCTTGACGATAGCGACCCTGCGGCGGGTGGTCAAGGGTGATCTCACGATCCAGTTCGTCCCCCAGGCGCTCACCTCGTACGGCGGCCTGGAGCTGCTCGGGCGCTATCTGCGCCAGATCGATCTGGGGGCGCGGTTGCGTCAGGCCTTCGCGGGACTGCGCAGCGACTACGGCAGTGCGCGGATCGCGATGGTGCTGCTGGCGCTGTTCTACGTCGGGGCCCGGCGCCTCGAGCACCTGCGCTACCTCGGCGGCGATCCGCTGGTGACGCGCTTCTGCGGCTTGGCCCGGTTGCCCACCGCGCCGCACCGTGGCCGACTGGTTGCGCCAGTTCACCCAGGAGACGCTCGCCCCGCTCGTCGCCGCTCAACCGCGACCTCGTGACCGAGGCGCTGGCCCGGCTGGAGCTGCCGCGCCTGACGATCGACGTGGATGGCTCGGTCATCCGCACCGGGGCCACGGTCGGCTGGGCCTTCCGCGGCTTCAACCCGCATCATCGGAAGGACCCGAGCTACTACCCGCTGGTCGCCCATGTCGCCCAGACCGGGCCACATCCTCCGCCTGAAGAACCGGCCCGGCAACGTCCACGACTCCAAGCAGGCCGTCCCCTTCCTGCGCGACCTCATCGACGACCTGCGCGCCCGGTTCGGCCGGCGCGTGGCCCTGGAGTTCCGCATGGACGCGGCCTTCTTCCAGCGCGGGATTCTGCAGCTGCTCGCCGCGCCGGGACTGCGGCTACGCGATCAAGGTCGGCTACTGGAGTTGGCTCCCGCTCAAGGCGATCGCCGCCGCCTGCCGCCGCTGGCAGCCGGTCGCCCCGGGCGTCACCGGCCACGAGACCGAGCTGGTCATCCCCCAGTGGAACGATCTCCGCCTGCGCGTGGTCCTGTACCGGAAGCACGTCCACCACCAGACGCGCCGGAACTTCCAGCTGGATCTGTTCACCCCCGATGACGGGCACTACGAGTACTCGGCCGTGGCGACCAACCTGCCGCTGGGCCTCCCGGCGCTCTGGGCCTTCGCCTGCGGGCGTGGCGCGCAGGAGAAGACCTTCGCCGAACTCAAGGGCGAGTTCGCCCTCGACGTGGTCCCGACGAAGCACTACGCGGCCAACAGCGCCTTATACTTACTCCGGCCCCAGGAGAGTAACTCTCTCCTGAGGAGGGAAGAGTATGGGCGGAGGGGATAGGCGGCCACGCGTGGAAGCGAGGAGCTTGCCGACCAGAGGACCATACAGTGCCGAGCCCCCGGAGGCTCACTGCCAGACTGTCCCGGTCGGCAAGAGAACGGCACTCGAGGATCCAGAGAAAGTGGTCCCCCGGAGGACCGGTATAAGGCGACCCCGCCGTTCCTGCTCCTCGACCGCGACGCCGGCCGAAGGAGGAGGGCGAATGCGCTACTACCTCGGCGTCGATTGGGCGGATCAGACGCATGCGGTCTGGGTGGTGGATGAGCGCGGGACGAAGATCACCGCGCGCACGGTGCCGCACACCGCGGAGGGGATGACCGAGTGGGGCCGGGAGCTGGACGAGTGGCGGGCGCAAGGGACCGAGCTCTGGGCCGCGATTGAGCGGCCCGAGGGGCGGGTGGTGGACTTCCTGCTCGACCATGGCGTCGTGGTCTATCCCGTGAATCCCAAGGCGCTGGACCGGGCGCGGGATCGGTTTCGGCAGGGTGGGGCGAAGAGTGATCCGTTTGACGCCCGGGTGCTGGCCGAGTTCCTGCGCACGGATCACCCGCGCCTGCAGGCCCTGCAACCAAGCTCGGAAGCCGCCCAAGAGCTCAAGCTCCTCACGGAGGACTGCCAGCGGCAGATCCGGCAGCAGACGCGCCTGGTCAACCAGCTGACGGCCACGCTCAAGACGTACTATCCACGAGCCCTGGAGGTGGCCGAGTTGACGACGGCCCTGGCGCGGGACTTCCTGCACGCCTATCCGACGCCGGCGGCCGTGGTGGCCCTCACCGAACGCCAGTGGCAGCGGTGGGCGCGCGCCCATCGGCTGAGCGAGGCGCGGACCCAGGAGCTCTGGGCCATCCTCCAGCGGCCGCAGCTGCCGGTGCCGGCCCACGTGGTGCGGGCCAAGGCCCGGCTGATGCAGGCCCTGGTGACCGAGCTGGAGCCGGTGGTGACGGTCGTCGAGGCCTACCGGCAGGCGATCGAGGATTTTTTCGCGGCGATGCCGGCGGCACAGTGGATCCGGACGCTCCCGTTCGGTGAGCACGGGGTCACCGCGCCCACGCTCTGGGCTCGCCTGGGGGACGCCCCCGGGCGGTGGGAGTCGTTTCACCATCTACAGGCGCAGGCCGGCAGCGTGCCCGTGACGGTGAAGAGCGGCAAGCACCACGTCGTCCACTTCCGCTTCGCCTGCGACAAGGCCCTCCGGTACGTGGTGGATCAGGTAGCCTTCCTCTCGTTGCGCTCGAGCGAGTGGGCCCGGGCGTACTACGACGAGCAGCGGGCGCGCGGTCACTCCCATCGCGAGGCCCTCCGAGCCTTGGGTGCGAAGTGGGTGAAGATCATCTTCATCCTGTGGGAACGCCAGGTGCCGTATGACGAGCAGTACCACTTGGCGACGATGGCGCGGCAGCAGCGGCGGCAGCGCCCGAACAAAAATCGCTTGACATGGACCAGAGAAAGTCTGGCAGCAACTGAGCATCCTCGCCCACAACCTGATCCGCAGCTTCCAGCTGGAGACCCTCGCCGAGCCGAAGCCCCGATCCCGGAAGCGCACCTACGCCTACCTCTTCCGCAGCATGCGCACGCTCCGGTTCCTCCTCATCGCCCGGGCCGGGCGCCTGACCCGCCTCGGAGGCCGGAACGTGCTCCGCCTGACCAAGAACCCCGCGACGGAGACGCTGTATGGGCAGATCGCTCACCGTCTGGCGGCCTGATTTATTCGCCGATTGGGGCTAGTACACGGCCTGACGACGAACTTCTACCAAGGGCCATCCCGCTGGCTGGCCCCGCTCCTTGCACGGGCCGGTCATCCGTGTGTCTCGCTGCCCAACTCGCGGGACCACGACATGAGCGAGCCGAAGGACTTCGAGTTCGATCACCATGACCCGCGTGGCCGGTATCGACTACCTCACCGGCCGCGGCGCTGGCGACATCGCTATCTTCGGGCATGGCTTCGGCTGTAACCGGATCGCGTGCTACTCGAAGCTCGGGGGGACGAGCGGCCTTCCGGTACATACTGGCCTCGTTCGGAGCGGCCAAAGCGTACCGGCCCGACATCTGGGCAGCGATGCTGGACGGCGCGCCAAGCATGCGGGGGCTGGTCCTGATCGTCCAGGGGGCACCCGACCAGAAGATTCAAGGGCGCGAGCGCGCCGAGGAGTTTAGCGCGCTGCGACCGGTGCCCGCGTCGAGGTGGTGCTCCTCGAGGGAGCGAACCACTACTTCGACCACCGGCAGCCGGACCTCGCCGATCGTGTCGTTGGCTGGCTTCGCGACTGAGGGTAGGGTACCCGCATACGTTCAGCTGTGGCTGCCAAGGCGGTCTGCCGTGCCAGGCATCGGTTTTACCCACGGAGTGCCACCGAGAGAGAGGAGACGAAGAAATGTGCGTGACGCCAGGTTCGTGCTCGATCGCGTGACCAGGAGAGAGCTGCTTCGGATCAGCGGCATGGCCGGGGTGGCGGGGGCCGTGGATACGCTTCTCAGGACCGCCGCCCATCAGGGAGATGCGATCGCCCAAGGGGCCGAGACGGTGAAGTTTAAGGCTTGGGCGAACGTCGACGAATATCTGCGGAAGCAGTTTGATGTCTTCGAGAAGCAGTATGCCGGGATAAAGGTCGACTACGATCTTACCCCAACCCCAAATTTAACGAGACGATGCTGGCGAACTTCCTGGGGGACGTCGAGTCCGACATGTTCTTTAACCGGGACGACCTGGTCTCGGCGTGATTTAGAGCCGGATACCTGCGCCGCTGGACGATCTGCCGGGGATGGACGCGTACAAGCGCGACTTCTTTCCGTTCGTGCTCGACGCCTTGACCGTGCAGGGGAGGCTCTACGGGTTGCCGCTCGTGTCGATTTTCGTCGGCTTCATGTACAACCAGAAGATGCTGAAGGATGGTGGCTTCGACAAGCCACCGCGAACGTGGGACGAGGTCACCAAGCAGGCGATCGGGCTGAAGCGACAGAAAATCGTCGAATACCCGATTGTAGTGTTCCTCAAGAACTTCCCCGGGAACAACTGGGACTGGTGGAACTATGTCTACGCGCATGGGGGAAACCTCTTCGACGAGGCGTTCCAGCCGCTGTTTCCCTGAGAAGAAGTCAGACCGCGCTTCGAGTGCTGGAGTGGATCGTGGACGGCATCCATACGAGCAAGATCATCAACCCGGGCGCCATCGAACTCGACTACGCAAGCGCCCGAGACACGGTGGGGGCTGGGCGGGGCGGAACCTTCGTGATGAACCAGTTCTCGGAGCTTCTGGATCTCCTCGATCCAAAGAAGTCGAAGGCGGCGAGCGAGATCCGGATGGGCTTCACCCCGGGGCCTTCACGGAGAAGTATCCCGGGACGCCGACCGGATACACTCGGCTCTACTCAATGAACGCGAAGACGAAACGCGTCGACGCGACCTGGAAGCTCATGCAATTCCTCGGAGGGGAAGGACGCACGGGGCGAATACTCTTCCCCAAGCGGTTCTTCATCGATTTGGCCCGAGGATACGGATACAGACGCTGAGCGGCGATGCCGAGGTGAAGAGTGCCGCGGACCGATGGATGGGCGCTGACGTGCTCTCCAGTGGCTACGAGCGAGCCAAGGCGCGACAGGCGCTGAAGGCTCCGTGGTTCTCCGAGTGGGATCAATACAATATGGCGCGGCTGCAGGAGGCTGTGACGAAGCGCGTGAAACCGCGCGACGCGCTGGCCGACTCGGCCCGGAAGGCCCGGGAGTTGGCTAAGGGATAGTGCCGGTCCGAACCAACTTCGACCCAACGTCGATGATTCGCCCTTTCTTTGGGGGAGGTTTCGGACAAGGGGGTGTTTCCCATACCCCCTCCGACTACCTGATCGGCACCGTCCCGCGCATTTTCGCGGTGAGACGGACACCTGCGTTCCCGGTCCCGGGTCAGCCGGCGTGTGGACGGGACGGCGGCAGGCCGCGAGGCCTCCTGTTCAACGCGCCAGTCGCGGCGCTCCTCTCGTTCGTCGTCGGGATCCCGATGGTGTACTCCTTCTGGCTAAGCGTCCACCAGTATGACCTCCAGCGACCCCAGGCGCGGGTTCGTGTGGCTGCAGAACTACACTGACCTGCTGACGCGCCCCGACGTGTGGTCGTCCTTCGGGTCACCTTGGTTTTCGCCGGGGCTACGGTGAGCCTCACCGTGGTTATTGGGCTGTCCTGGCCCTGCTGGCCAACTCGACCCTGCGGGGCCGTACGATCCTGCGGACGCTTCTCGTGCTTCCCCTGGCGATCCCGGCGATCGTCAACGGGCTGATGTGGCAATGGATGTTCAACGGCCAGGTCGGAATCATCAACGCGGTGTTGCTCTCACTTGAATGCGATCGACTCTTACCGGTCATGGCTGAGTGATCCCGTGGATGCCTTCGTCGTGCTCATCTTCGCGCACGTGTGGAACTTACCCCGTTCAGCGCGATCTTCCTCTTGGCGGCGCTTCAGTCGATCCCGCTCGAGCTGCACGAAGCCGCGGCGATGGATGGGGCCGGGCAGGTGCGGCGCTTCCGGCACATCGTCCTGCCCTGGCTGTTCCAGCCGCTGCTGGTCGTGACATTGCTGGAGATCATATACTCCCTCCGGGTCTTCGACCTCGTGTACGTGCTGACCGGCGGCGGGCCTGGCACCGCGACGAATGTAATGTCCTGGGCCGCCTACCATCAGGCCTTCACGGCCCTTAGGTTCGGGTCCGCGAACGCCTAGCTTATCTGATCGCGGGCGTCGCCCTCATTCCGGCCGTCCTGTACATGGCGCTTCTGTTCCGCCGGGGCGAGGTCGAGGCGTAGGGCGCCGGTGCCCATCAGGGCCCTCGGTCGCCTGGTGACCTACGGGCTCCTTTTGGCCGCGATTGCGTTCATCCTGTTCCCGTTCCTCTGGCTGGTGATGACGAGCGTGATGACGGAATCCGAGGCGCTGTCCGTTCCACCCACTGGCTTCCGAAGGAGCCTACCCTGGATAGCTATCGCGCGTTCTCGATCCTGACCGGTACGGCGGCCGAGCCATTAGCGCCGCGAGAGCCGTGCGGTCGGGTCTCCGGAACAGCATCTCGTGGGTCTCTCGGTGGCGGCGATTGTCGTTGTCCTGGGTGGCCCGGCGGGCTATGCGCTGGCGCGTCTCCGGTTCCGGGGCTCGAGCACGCTGCTGCTCCTGTACCTTTTGACGCGAATGGTGCCCCCGGTGGCACTGATGAACTCCCTCCTCTTCGTGAAAAGCGTGGGCCTGCTGGACGACGTCCTCGGCCTGATTCTCGTCGATGCCGGCGTGGCGCTCCCCTTCGGGGTGTGGGTGCTCGGAGCTATTTCAAGACCGTTCCCCGCGAGTTGGAAGAGGCCGCCCTGGTCGACGGGTGCTCGTGGCTCGGTGCGCTGGTGCGGGTCGTGATGCCGTCGGCGGTCCCCGGCCTGGTGGCGGCCGGGTTGTTCGGATTCCTGACCGCGTGGGGCGACTTCGGCTACGCGGTGGTGCTGTCAAGGACGGGCGCATCCCAGACCATCCCGGTGATCGTCGGTCAGTTCGCGTCCGGCGAACTGGTGGAGAAGGGCATCATGACGGCATCTGGGGTGGTGGCGGTGATCCCGCCGCTGATCCTAGCGTTGGTGTTCCAGCGCTTCCTGCGCAGGGACTCGTGGCCGGGGCCACGAAAGGATAGCGGGAAACGCCCGCCTCCTGGCACACTTCATTCCGCGCAGGGCCTTAGGGTGGTCTGATGCCGCAGGCTCGGGCCTCCAGAACGCAGATCCGCGGAGCAATTCCGTTGATTCAGAGCGGGACGAGCGCCGGCGCTGGATCTGCGAGACCCGTGGACATTTACGGGGCTGTCCCTTCTGTTTAACCCATTCAGGTGTTGGGAAAAGCTTCGGCCGTTCGTCAAGCGCCTGGGCCATGGTTCCGAACAACATCCCGGGTGGACCAACGTGTTCTGTGTGGATGTCAGACGCAAGGCGCGGGAAGACCCCGGTAAATCGCCCTGACCGGCCGACAGGCTGCTTTGCGCCACATGACGCGGGCGAGGGGCCAACGGGGCTTCGGCTGGAAGCGGTGGAGTAGGGTGTGGCTCCATACGACGCTCGGATTGTTCGCGGACTACCGGGTGCGGTACTGGGGTCGCGCCTGAAAGCGCGCCCGGCGATAGGTCTCATAACCCTTGACACGAAGCCGGCAGGAGAGCGGCGTACGGGAAAACCGTCCGCGCCGTTCGATCGGGCGGGGGCTGGAGACGGGCGCATGGCGTACCGCGCCAGCCCTCGACCCTACAGTCGCGTCAGCAGAGCCGACGCCAGGTGGAAGATCGCGTTGAGCACCACGACGTGATCGGAGGCACTCGCGGCGCAAGGTGCCGTTATGAGGCAGTATCGTTAAGTGGGAGGGATTCTGCCCGGGGGCACTTGGCGCGATACTATCCACCTCGTGGATCCCCAGGGTGTGGACTTCACCACCGAAGAGACCGACGGCTCCGCCGTACACCGCATCGCGGGTCGCAGGGGGGTGCGCGGGGGCGGTTGTCCCACGGGAAACGCCCTCCACGAGTTGCCTGGGCCGATCCACACGAGCGGTAAGGGGGCGTCGAGTAACGTTGACAATGGACGACCCGTCGCCGGTTAATAGCGACCAGAGACGACAGAAGACGAACAAAAACGCTTGAACAGTACACGTAGGGCACGGTGGAGGAACTTTCCCACGGAGACGAGGCTTCCCAATGTGGTTGTCGAGGAACGTGCGCCACGTCTGCGATGGAGGGCGTTCGACGGCGGACCAGGTACTTGGAGACCGTGGCCTGCGAGATCTCGAGGCCGAAGCTTCTGGAGGACTCGCCGTGGATCCCGGGGTGCGCCCCACAGGGGGTTGGCGCGAGCCATGGTGCGGATCAGCGCACGGACGTCCGGGGCGACGGCGGGGTGGCCCGGGCCCGGGCCGGCGGCTTTTCCAGGTCCAGAACAAGCCTGAAGCCTGTCCGCTGCCACCGGATGACGGTCTCTGGTTGGACGATGGCGACGACCTCCGCCCAGCCGTGCCACAGACCGGGCGAGCAGGACCCAGAACACTCGATCGGAGGGGCGCAGGCGTGGACGCGGCGCGGTCCGTTGGAGGACGGCCAGCTGATGGCGCAGCGCGAGATTCTCAAGCACCAGGGCGTGCTGGGTCCGGACCCCGCGGAGGAGGCCGGTGAGGATGAGGGTGAGCATGGCCGCCATCATCCCAGGAGACCGGCCGGACGGGCAATGGTGACGCGGCGGAGGGAGTTAAGTGGAAGGATGACAAGGACGGGGTTTTGGCGAAGGAGGTGCGATCGAAGGCAGACGTGTCGAGCGGAGGAAGTAGGCCGACGGGAACAAAGAGCCAAACGTCCCGAGCTTGGATGGCAGGGCGGAGGGAAACCGAACCCTGGAGCCCATCGACCAAGCCATCGGAAGGATGGTGAGCGAGTTGCCGGGCCGTAACGTGAGTGAACGCAGAGGTAGCCTCGAAAGCGCCAAGCCCGGAGGCCGAGCGTGTCCTGTCCGCGCGAAGGCAGCAGGGAGCGTCGCAGTCCGGCTGACGCGGCGACTCCCCTCCGGCGGGGTGGGAGCGACGGCACGGTGACCAGGACACGTGGAGCAGCCACTGGAGAAGCCCTCCTCGTCCCGCCGCGAAATCGGCGGAGCAGGTAGGCCGTATAACCGTGCCCCGGGAAATCGGCTGACGACGAGAGGGTGGCGGACGGGCCCGAGGTAGCGAGGAGGCGGGGTAATGCCCGCGGAGCGGGGGCCCTGCTGTTCGGCAATGCCTCCGGCAACATGGAAGGCAGGGGCGGCCTGACAATGGCGTCCATCAGTCTGCAAGACCTGAGGCGGAGGCTCTACGTCAAGGCGAAGGCCGACAAGGACTGGCGGTTCAGGCCGCCGGGGCTTCGGCTGGAAGCGGTGGAGTACGGCGTGGTCTATAAGGCCCTTGGGGTCTTCAATGACTACCGGGTGCAATACCAGGTCCGTGTCTGAAAGCGCGCCCAGCCCGATAGGTCGCATAACCCTTGACGCGAAGCCGGCAGGAGAGCGGCGTACGGGAAATCCGTATGCGCCGTTCGAACGGGCGGGGGCTGGAGACGGGTGCTTTGCGTACTGCGCCAGCCCTCGACCCTACCT
>CAVXVV010000055.1:227500-532215 GCA_963765195.1 uncultured Candidatus Rokubacteria bacterium | reverse complement strand
CTCCTTTGAAGGCTCCCGCGGGCTTCCGAGACCCGATTCGAGCGATCCACCGGGAAAGCCCCACGCTCCCTTCACGCGATAACTGTGCTGAACCAGAAGTACTTCCGGAGGATTCACCTCCTCGTCGAGGATCACCGCGACGGCCCCAACGGTCCACTTCGTGGTGAGGAGATTGCGCAACATGCCTGCCAGTCGGGGTGGAAAGCCCTTCCACAGCGCCAGCGAGATCCGGTGAAGAACGGGGTGTCTTTCGATGAAGTGAGCAAGCCACGAAAGCAACGCTGCGTTCCTCCGTTAAACCTGGACACCGCGCCCCTGTACCCGTTCCAAGGCGCGAGTCGACGACCCCCCTGTGTCTACTTGGCGAGGGAGCTTACGACCGAAGACGACCTGTCGGGCAATGCCTCCAACGATTACATGCGGGACTCTACGACGCGCGACGCCGGCGTGCCGGCCGCTTCGCGGATGTGACCTTCACGTCTGCCTTGGTGGGAGCCGCCTTCGCCAATTCCTTGCGTCCGAGACTCGCCTTGAGCGTCGCGACCAGGTCAGTCGTCGGAGGCCATGCGCCGGCTCATGGGACGGGAGATGTCGGCCACCCCGAGGCAGGGACCAGCCCGTCCCTCTCCGTCAGTTCCTCGTCGTGCAGGGCTTAACCCCGGGGTTGTCGACGAAGAACTGCTTGTTGAGCTCGATGAATGGTTTCGACGGCTCCGGGACTTCGTCCTCGGTGAAGATGGCCGTGACTGGGCAGACCGGCTCACAGGCCCCGCAGTCGATGCACTCGTCGGGATGGATAAAGAGCTGATGCGGGCCCTCATAGATGCAGTCGACCGGGCAGACTTCGACACAGGCCTTGTCCTTGACGTCGATGCACGGTTCCGTAATGACATACGACATGCTATTTCCCTCGGCCTTGAACGGGCTCCCGCTCGTGGCGACTCGATAGGCCGCGGCTCCTTCCGAAGGATATGTCGAGGCCCCGCCTGGCTCAGCGTACGTCCAGCCGGCTGGAACGTGACGCGGGCCAGCCTGTCTTCCCCCCAGATGATCCACGTGGAGATGTACCACAGGAAGGAGCGCCTCAAGCTTGCCCGTCTACTCTTTCGCCACCCCACACGTCCCCTTCGGCCACATTGGCATCACTGACTGTCTGATCAATGACACCGGGGCCTCCGTTCGGCCTTAGCCTTACACGCGAAGGTTTTCGCGCGCCCACGAAGTGTCGGTGTGTGAGACAGAGACCCTGATCCGCCCTTGCCTCCCGCTACCATGCTGCTAGGCTGAAATAGAGGGTCACTCAGCGTAAGCGGTACCGCACGATGCTCCCTCAGCCCCTCTAAAGACTGGATCATGGCTGGAGATTCGAGTCACGGAAGGGACCAATCACCAGGGAAGGAAAAGGAAGACCATGGTCGTGGTGACCGATCGAGCGAAGACGTATCTGAAGGAGTCCGTACTCTCGAAGATCCAGGCTCAGACCCCGGGCGCGAGCGCTCGGCTCGCCCAAACCGCCGCCGGCAACCTCAGCGTGTTCCCGGACAAGGAAATGGAAGGTGACGATGTCGTAGAGTACGAGGGCGCGATCGTCTTGCTCATCGACGGCCCCCTTGCCAGCCGTCTGACAGGCGCCACCATCGACTGCGTCGATTCCGCCGGGGAATCGCATCTCAAGATCAGCCCACCCCACAACAGCTGAGGCGGACACGACCGCTCGGGCACGGCTGGCGTTTATGCCGGGTGTTTGGCGGATGAATGCCCTCAAGCGCTCCGCGCAAATATTGACATGAGCCGCGCAGTGGATCAGCCGAATGCACCTCGCGGGGTGTCGCATGCCAGACGTCGGGAAACAGCGACCGAATGAGGACGGACGCGGCGACCGGGGGACATGGCCGCGGACATGGTGACAATCCAGCGAGCCGGCGCGGACTCCGTCGCCGCCCGGGACGTCGTTATCCGCCAGGGTGGGGTGCGCTCCCTCACCGCCCGGGATGTCGTCGTCCGCCAGGGTGGCGTCGGCCGCCTCGAGGCGCAGAAGGTCTCGGTCACGCAAGGCGGCGTGGCCCTGGCCTCGACGCAGGCGCTGGAGGTCATCGCCGGCGGCGTCGGGGGGCGATCGCCGACAATGCCACACTCCAGCAGAGCTGGGCCCAGGCGGTGGTCGCCCAGGAGTCGGTGACCCTGGACCAAGCGGCCGCCGGGCTCGTCGCTTCGAGGACTATCCGGGCCCGCGACAGCGCCATCGGCCTCGTCCTCGCGCGCGAGTTTCACGGTGATGGTGTCCGCGAACACCCAGCTTTCGGACGAGGTACACGTCCAGTGGGGCCTTGGGACATCGCCACCTCGTAGGCCACCGGCACACCGCCACGTGGGAGAGCGAGTACCAACACGTCGGACTGAATGATGGAGTCATCGTGACCAGACAGATCTCAGACAAGCAGGGCAGTCGCTCGGGTGCCCAGAAGCAGACCGCGTCTCGACACGGCATCGGACCGATGCCGGCAACCCAGCCTGTCCCCGGTGCCTTCGGAAAGCAGAGGCAAAGCGTCCCTGCGCGGCGGTCCCGCTCTGCCGGGGGTCCTCGGGGCCGACCCGATCGGAACGCACCAGAGGCGCCGATCGTCAGCATCAACCCGGCGACGGGGGAAGCGCTGGGGAGCTTTGCGGTGCTGCGCGCGGAGGAGGTCGCTGAGCGGCTCGAGCAGGCCGAACGCGCCTTCCGCGAGCACCGTCACATCCCGGTCGCCGACCGGGCACAGACGTTGAAGCGGGTCGCCGACATCCTCGAAGAGAAGCAGGAGGTCTTGGCCCGTCAGATGACGGTCGAGATGGGGAAGCCCATCCGGGCGGCCCTCGAGGAGGTGGTGAAGTGCGCCTTGTGCTGCCGATTCTACGCAGACCATGCCGAAGCATGGCTCGCCGACGAGTCGGTCGTGACCTCGACGGGTTTGAGCTTCATCCGGTACGAGCCGCTGGGCCCCGTGCTGGCGATCATGCCCTGGAACTTCCCGCTCTGGCAGGTCGTGCGTTTCGCCGCGCCGGCCCTGGTCGCGGGCAACGTGGTGCTCCTCAAGCACGCGTCGAACGTGCCGCAGTGCGCACTCGCGATCGAGCAGGTATTCCGGGACGCGGGATTCTCGGACGGCGCCTTCCAGACGCTCTTCATCACCCCGAGCCAGGTGGAGGGGGTACTGGACGATCCCCGGGTCGTCGCGGCGACGCTGACCGGAAGCGAACGCGCGGGGCGCGCGGTGGGCGGCCAAGCAGGGGCCCGGATCAAGAAGACCGTGCTGGAGCTTGGCGGCAGCGACCCTTTCATCGTCATGCCGAGCGCCGACCTGGAGGCCGCCGTGGGGAAGGCCGTGACTGCCCGGATGCAGAACAGCGGGCAATCCTGCGTGGCGGCCAAGCGCTTCATCATCGCCGAGCCCATCGCCGAGCAATTCGAGCGCCGGTTCGTCGAGCGAATCGAGCGTCTCCGGGTCGGCGATCCCCTGGAGCTCTCCACCGAGGTGGGTCCGTTGGCGACCGCGGAGATCCTGGCCACGCTCGAGCGTCAGGTGCAGGAGTCGGTGGCCCGGGGCGCCCGCGTCGTGGTCGGAGGACAGCGGCTCGCCCGGCCTGGGTACTTCTACGCCCCGACCGTGCTGGCGGACGTGCCCGCCGACGCGCCGGCGGCCCGGGAGGAGGTGTTTGGTCCGGTAGCCGCCCTGTTCCGGGCCCGCGACGCGACACATGCGATCGAGATCGCCAACGACACTCCCTTCGGCCTCGGCGCGAGCGCCTGGACCCGGGACGCCGAGGAACGCGACCGCTTCGTCGACGAGTTGGAGGCCGGGCTCGTGTTCGTCAACGCAATGGTGGCGTCCGATCCGCGCCTACCCTTCGGCGGCGTCAAGCGTTCGGGCTACGGCCGCGAGTTGGGCCTCGCCGGGCTGCGGGAGTTCGTGAACGTGAAGACCGTGTGGATCGAGGACGCTGGCGTCGCCACGCCTAGCCGGGCGGAGTGAGGAAGGGGTGTGACGATGAGCTGGCAGCCGGCTCCTCCCCGGCCAATTCTCTACATGAACGCCTCCCCGGAGGCGGAGGAGGCCCGCGTGCTCCTCGAGGAGTACGACATCGACTTCGAGACGCGGTCCACCGATGGGCCGGCGGTCACGCTGCGCTGGAACGAGCAGACGTTCACCGACATCTTCGGGATTGCGGACTTCCTCGCCATGACCGGACGGGTAGTGCCGGCGCTCCGAAAGACGGGTCATCGGCGCCGCGATGAGGAGCCGCCGGGCACGCGGATCCCGCTCGGGTCGACGTAGACGTGAGCCTCGGCCACCGTCCACCCCTTCGCGGCCGCATACGTGCGAGCGTGGTCGACCTGGCGGGTCACGGACCTCGATTCCTCAGCCGTGCCGGTCTGCTCGGTCGACTTGCGGGCGTAGATGGCGGTGATCATGGAATCCTCCGACTCACAGCGTGCGGGCACCTGAGTCCGTGACCTCGGTTCACTTCACCAGGAGAATCGGACACGGACAGCCGATCCCGACCTTGTAGCTAACGGTGCCCAAGCCTCGGCCAGAGCGTCCCGGCATCACACGGTGGGAGCCCATCACAATCAGCGTCACCTTCCGAGCCGCTGCCACTCTAATGATCTCGCGGGCAGGGTCCCCGATGACGACGATGGCTCCGGTGGCCACGCCGGCGTCGACGAATCGCTTGGCCGCCCGTGCGAGCGTGCCTCGCGAGCGTCGCTCGAGCGTCTTGTAGAAGCTGCGTAGTTCCCGCGTCGACGCTCCGGCGATATCTTGAATCACGTGCAACAGCGTCACCCGACTCCGCTTGATCCGTGCGAGTTCGAGCGCGATGCGCAATGTGCGCTCATTCCCTTCACTGAGATCGATTGGGACCAGGATATGCTTGAACATCCGGACTCCTCGGCGATCGTGTCCGTCTGGCGACGGGGTAGCCTCTTCGCCTCGATGTTCCCGCCCTACTCCAGGAGCGCCGTCACTGGCACGCCGAGGGCCCTGGCGAGGCGCTGAACCGTTGCGCACTTGAACGCGCGGTGGCAACCGCCACGGAAGTCAGCGTCACGTGGGACGCTTCGGTCTCTAAAGAGGTTTCAGACCGTGACCTCCCACCGGAAGTCGAGCAGCGGTTTACAGGCCGTTGCGAGCGCCCCCGCAACCACCGAGATCAAACGCCTGGGTTAACCCCAAGCGTGTGAGCATTTCCGGGCCGTTCGCCAGTCCCTGGGCGCGGTAGAAGCGCCGTCCGTCGGCCTCCACGGGCGTACAGGCGATCGGGCCCAGGTACGCACGGAAGAAGCCGTTGACGCGGACTCGGTCAGTCTGCAACAGCGCCTGCAATTCTGCCTGTGCCGAGAGGTCAAGGCACCGGAACCGAGGCAACTCCAGTCCGCGTCAGCGGCGTCTGGTTAGTCTCGACGCACGCCCCTTCGGCGGCAATGTGTGACGCTCGAAGTGCATCGGCAGGATCACCCGCGTGCGCGGTGAGGTGGCCTTGACCTCCCGCACGAACACCTCGGCCTCGCGCAGGTGCTCGTCCTGGGGCGCGCCGAATGGGACCGACTGTTCGTCCCAGTGTGTGGCGAATACGATCCGCGGGTTGCCGAGCGCGCGCATCAGCCGCCCCGTGTAGTCGTAGATCTCGAGTCGCTGGCGGGCGGCGGCGATCATGGCCACGTCGGGTCGCAGCCCTGCCACCTCGCGCTCGAGGTAGTTCATGGAGCCAAACCACAGGATCTCGTAGCTCGCGAGGCGGAGCAGATACGCGAGCGTCCCGCCCTCGACGTCCGTGCCGTGCCGACGGGGGCCTTGGAAGTCGCGAGGCACGACGCGCGAGTCGAAGAAATGCTTGCCGTTCAGCGCCGAGTGGAGGCTCGGGATCACCTTCACCGAGAAGCCATCGAACTGCCAGTCCTCTCCGCCGTGCACGGCGAGCAACTGCGATTCGGGCACGCTGCCGGCACGCGCCAGATTGATCGTGCTCTCCGTCCCAATGACGGTCGCGCCCGTCTTCTTCGCGATGTACGGCATGTCGATCGTGTGATTGAAGTGCGAGTGCGAGTGCAGGACGAAGTCGGCGCGACTCACGTGAGCGTCCACGGCTGCGGTGTCGGACACCAGGTCGTCGTCGGGGCCGAACACTCGCCGAGCGTCGCCCGGCAGCGTGGGCGTCGTGTACGTCCCGAACTGGCCGGTGATGCGCAGGCGGGAGAGGTATGGATCGAGCAGGATCACGCGCTGCCCGTCCGTGATCTCCCAGCCGGCTGCACCGAGGTGCGTGAGATACAAGGCGGCGCGAACCGCTTCCACGGCGATCAGTATAAGACTTAGGCGATGCTAGATACGTTTCTCGGCCCCTGTCGCCCGCCCCTCATCACGTCGGTCCACGCCCCGGCGCCAGCGGCGCGCCCGCACGAGAGCGCGGCGCTGACGGGTCGGCAAGGGCGGCGGGAGGTCGGCGGGGGAGGGCCTGGAGCGCTCCCCCCGAGCGGGCGAACAGACGGGGGACGACGGTGCCGGTGGTGGGCGCGATCGACCGTGGGTCAGGCGGCGGGGGCGGGCGGCCCCGGGGGGGTTCGGGCGCCAGGCCGAGCGCCGCCCCCTGCGCGTCGGCCGGCGCCGGCGGCGGGACGATCGCCCATCTCCAGCGGGTAGCGGGGGCAAGGACGCCATGGTAGGCCAGCAGCGGCCGGCGCGGCGAGGGCACGAGGGCCGCCAGACGCTCGACTAAGTTCAGCGGGTCCCCCTGCCTCACGAACCAGACCGACCGACTACCACGGTGTAGCGCGTGTCCATGAAGGGTCGGAAATCGTCCACAACATGCGGCTGATCGGCCCGCCCGGGACAGGGAAGACGCCGCTGGCGCGCCGGCTGCCGACGATCCTGCCACCGCTCACACTCGCCTGCCACCGCTCACACTCGGAGAGGCGATCGAGGTGAGCCGGGTGTGGAGCGTCGAGGGACTCCTCCCATCGGAGGGGCTCGTGACGCGCCGGCCGTTCCGGGCGCCCCACCACAGCGTGTCAGCCGCGGGCTTGGTGGGCGGGGGCCGGTTACCGCACCCCGGGGAGGTGAGCCTGGCGCACCAGGGCGTGCCTGACGAACCGCCTTCCTACGGTGTGTAGGCTTGCACAGATCGGTCTTGAAACGCCCCCGACCTCCTGAGCATGTGTACGTCCCTGGGCCGCTGGAGGCTGGCGTTCCACCTCACGGCGCCACCCATGGAGGCCTATCGCGGCGAGTACATGATGATCGTGACGCCGGCAAGGCAGACGAGCCCGCCGATGAGGTCGTAGCGATCAGGCGGCGTGCGGTCCAGCGCCCACCCCCAGGCGAGCGATAGTGAGGACGACGAACCAGCTCCCGTACGCCGCGTAGACCCGGCCGAAGTGAGCCGGCCTGGTACGTCGGGACGACGCCGTAGAGAAACAGTGTGACCCCGCCGAGCGCGCCGACCACCAGGCGCGGCCGTTGCGCCACCACTGCCAGACGAGGTAGCCGCCGCCGATCTCGCACAGGCCGGCGACGACGAACAGCACGCTGGATCTCGCCAGTTCGCTCACTGAGGGCATTCCCTCCGTTCCGCGGGAAGTTGAGCTCGATATTCGGGGGGCAAGTCCGTTCGAGGGGACGATCAGGGCGGCCGCCGTCCCCCGTGACGGTGCACGTCCATCCGCATGCTGCGATCTCGAGTCCGGGTACGTTCGCCGGTCCACAGTCTGGCCGCCTGAGGGCGAGCACCCGGCGGGTCGCTCGAGACCGACTCATCCCCCGTCGGCGCCACCGCGACGCGAAGAACATTCTGCTCGGTGTAGATGCTGGCTCGGCCAGACGAACGGGCCGCGAGCAGCAAAGGCAATAATCGTGGATGGGACGATGTCGCACTTGCCGTGGGTGATGCGCCGGACTTGCAGAATGCCAGACCATGCCGCGATCGAATCGCGTCGAGCGTGACCCCAGACTAGAAAAGGATGGTCAGTTCTACGGGTCGGGGGCTTGACACGGCCCGCGCCAGCCTCGCACCATCGAGTCCAGTCAGCCCGTCGATCGGCGCTTCGGAGAACCCGTGCGGGTGGGCAACCAGGGAGACACACCATGACTCGTGGCCTTGCGAAGGCACTGCTGACCTTTTTCGTGGTACTCGCATTGGGAGTGGCTGGCCCGGCCGGCGCGGCCGACAAGCCGGAGGGCACGGTCGTCATCGGCCTGCCCTCGCTCGGGGCCGAGGACTGGCTCATCCCGGCGCGCCCTCAGGCGAATGCGATCGCGGTGATCCCCGTCTTCAACACGCTGCTCGAGCGCAACGACAAGACGGGCCAGCCGGCCCCGGGGCTGGCCACGGCCTGGAGCCAGTCGAAGGACGGCAAGAGCTGGACCTTCGATCTCCGTAAGGGTGTCAAGTTCCACGACGGCTCGGACTTCACCGCCGAGGACGTCAAGTTCAGCTACGAGGTGGCGCTCCGCCCCGACTCGACCGGCGACATGAAGGGCGTCTTCAGCAACTTCGTGGAAAAGGTCGAGGTGGTGAACCCGTCTCGCGTCGTGTTCCACATGAAGACTCCGAACTGGGAGATCCTCTACAAGTTCCTGGAGACGCCGCCGTTCTTTCCGATCGTCAGCAAGACGTACTTCGACAAGGTCGGCTGGCAGCAGGCCGGCCGGAGTCCGGTCGGCACGGGTCCATACCGTTTCGCCGAGCATCGGCTCGGAGAGTCCGTTCGTCTCGAAGCCAACGAAGCGTACTGGAACGGCATGCCGCGCGCCAAGACGCTCATCGTTCGCGGCGTCCCCGAGGAGGCCACGCGCGTCGCGCTCTTGCAGACCGGGGCCCTGAACCTGGCGCCGATCGGGTCGGACTCGCTGGCGAAGGTGCGTGCCGCGGGACTCAAGGTCATCCGGTTCGAGAAGCTCATGCAGATGGTCGTCGGGCTGGAGGGCCAGTACCTGTCCGACCGTGAAGGGTACGATCCGGCGACCCCGTGGGCGCTGCCCGATCGCGTGAAGGCCGTGAAGGTCCGCAAGGCCCTCTCGCTCGCGATCAACCGCGAGGAGATCGTCAACAAGGTCCTCCAAGGCATGGGCACCGTCGAGGGCAGCGCCGGCATCCAGGCCTTCCCCGGGATGCCTGGACACGACGCGGGGCTCAAGGTCGACCCCTACGATCCGGCTCAGGCCAAGCAGCTGCTCGCCGAAGCCGGGTATCCCGATCCGTCGAAGATCACGATCGTCGTGGACTCCACCCCGCACGCGGCCCGGCCCATCAACGGACCCGTGGCCCAGGCGGTCGCCCTCTACTGGCGTAATATCGGCATCACCGTCAAGGAGCGCACCAGCGACTACGCCAATCTGATGGACCAGGCGATCAAGCGGAAGCTGTCGGGGGTCATGTGGGTCTATCCGACGCCGGCATTCGACGAGCCCGTCATGCAGCTCTACACCGTGACCTACAGCAAGGCACGGACCCAGCTGTTCGGCGAGTATCCCGAGCTCGATCGGCTGCTCGAGCGCACCGTGGCCGAGATGGACCAGAACAAGCGCTGGGAGCTCCAGAAGGAGACGGTGAAGTGGATGTACGACAACGTCGTGGCGATCCCGGTCGGCTACGCCGACATGCTCTGGGGCGCCTCGGCCAAGTTCGAGTGGCAGAACCTACCCGGGCAGGTAACGGTGGGCTATCTGCATAATGCCGAGAAGATGTTCCTCGCCAAGTAGCGAGACGCCCGCCGGCCCACCCATGCCACCGAGGCGGGCCGCCGGGCCGCTTCACACCCGCGCGCGCATCCGGACGGTTCCGTAGCGTCACCCGATCACTGACACGTCCCGGTGCTTCGATTCACGGTGGGCCGAGCCGTACAGTCGCTGCTCGGCCTGCTTGTCGTCACGTTCGTCGTCTTCTATGCAGCCCGGCTGACCGGCGACCCCACCGTCCTGATGCTGTCCGAGATGGCAACCCGGGAGGATGCCGCACGGCTGCGCGCGCACCTCGGGCTCGACCAGCCGCTCCCGGTCCAGTACGGGCGGTTCCTGTCCCAGGCGCTGCGCGGAGACCTGGGCGAGTCGACGCGGTATCGACGGCCCGTCACCGACGTGCTCGTCTCGCGGTTCCCCGCCAGTCTGCAGCTCGGAAGCGTGGCCATCCTCGTCAGCCTCCTCATCGCCCTTCCCATTGGGGTGTACTCGGCCGTGCACCGTGGCACCGTGCTCGACGCCGCGGGGCGCATTCTCGCGATCCTTGGACAGTCGCTGCCGCTGTTCTGGCTGGGCCTCATGCTGATGCTGATCCTCGCCGTCTGGCTCGGGCTCCTCCCGGCAGCCGGCCGCGGCAGCGCGGCCAGCCTCGTCCTGCCCGCAGTCACCATGGGCTGGGCGACGACGCCGGCGATCATGCGACTGACGCGCTCGGCGATGCTCGAGGTCCTGGAGAGCGAATACATCAAGCTGGCCCGCATCAAGGGCCTTCCCGAGTGGGCGGTCATCTGGAAGCACGCGCTGAAGAACGCCCTCCTGCCGGTGATAACCTTTTCCGTGCTGCTGTTCGCCGAGATGATCGCCGGCGCGATCGTGACCGAGACCGTCTTTGCCTGGCCCGGTGTCGGGCAGCTGCTCATCGCGTCCGTCAACAACCGCGACTTTCCGATGGTCCAGGGCACCGTGCTGCTGCTCGCCACGGTCTTCATCATCGGAAACTTCGGCGTCGATCTCCTCTACGCTTATCTGAACCCCAAGATCGACTACGGACGATGAGCGACATTGCACGCGCCCCGACGTCGCCCGGCCGAGCGGTCGGGCGACGCCTTCGCCTGGTTCCGGGGCTGCCCGTCGCCGTCTTGGTGGGACTGTGCCTCGTGGCACTCTTCGCCCCGCTGCTCGCGCCCTACCCGCCGCTCCAGGGCAGTCTCGGCAACAAGCTGTTGCCACCCGCCTGGCTGGCCGGTGGCCAGTGGACCCATCCGCTCGGCACCGACCTGCTCGGCCGGGACATTCTGAGCCGCGTCATCTACGGTGCCCGCACCTCGCTGGCGGTGGCGGCTGCCGCCGTGCTCGTGGCAGGCACCCTGGGGACGCTGATCGGCCTCGTCTCCGGCTACTTCGGTGGCGCCATCGACGCCACGCTGATGCGCTTGACCGACGTCGCCCTGTCGCTGCCCCTGATCCTCGTGGCGCTCGTCGTGGTCGCCGCGCTCGGGGCTAGCTTCGCCAACGTCATCCTGATCATCGTCCTCCTACTGTGGCCACGCTACGCGCGGCAGGTCCGCGGCGAGACGCTCGCCCTCATGACGCGTGACTTCGTCGCCCTCGCCCGCATCGCCAACTGCTCCCACGGCCGGATCCTCCGGAGGCACATCCTGCCGAATGTCGTCCCGACGCTCCTCGTCCTCGTGACGCTCCAGGCCGGCTACGTCGTGCTGCTCGAGTCGACGCTGAGCTTTCTCGGCGCCGGGATTCCTCCCTCCACACCGGCGTGGGGGCTGATGATCGCGGAAGGGCGCACGGTGATCGAGTCCGCCTGGTGGGTCGTCCTCTGGCCCGGCCTCGCCATCCTCGTCCTGGTCCTGAGCGGGAATCTGCTCGGCGACTGGCTGCGCGACCGCTTCGATCCGACCTTGAAGCAGGTGTGACCGGTGATGACGACGGACACCCTGCTCGAGGTGGAGGACCTGCAGATCTGTCTGGTCACGACGAAGGGCTTCGTTCCGGCGG
The DNA here is from genome assembly GCA_963765195.1 of uncultured Candidatus Rokubacteria bacterium. Taxonomy (GTDB): domain Bacteria; phylum Methylomirabilota; class Methylomirabilia; order Rokubacteriales; family DASRDR01; genus DASRDR01. The sequence goes on along the minus strand of CAVXVV010000055.1, from coordinate 520,492 downwards.
TCGACGGCGTGAGCTTCACGGTGAGGCGTGGCGAGACCCTGGGCCTGGTGGGCGAATCGGGCTCGGGGAAGACGCTCACATGTCTCGCCATCCTCCGGCTCCTGCCGGCGGGAGCCGCGGCGATCACTCGGGGTCGGATCCTGTTCGAAGGGGAAGACCTGCTGCGGAAGTCGACCGCCGCCATGCGCGCAATCCGCGGTGCCCGGATATCGATGATCCTTCAGGATTCCCTCACCTCCCTGAATCCGGCCTTCACGATCGGGGACCAGGTCGGCGAGGCGATCGCCCTGCATCAGGGCGGACGCGGCCGGGAGCTACGCGCGCGAGTGCTCGCCGCACTGAGGCGGGTCCGGATCCCCGACGCGGAGAGCCATCTCCGCGACTATCCGCACGCGCTGAGCGGTGGAATGCGGCAACGTGTGGCCGGGGCGATCGCCCTGGCCTGCACGCCCTCGCTACTCATCGCCGACGAGCCGACCACCGCGCTCGACATGACGGTGCAGGCGCAGTACCTCCAGCTCCTTCAGGACATCCAGCGTGAGTTGCACATGAGCATGATCTTCGTGACCCACGACTTCGGCGTCGTCGCGAAGATGTGTGATCGCGTCGCCGTCATGTATGCGGGGAGGGTGGTCGAGACGGCCACGACCGTCGAGATCTTCGACAATCCCCGTCATCCGTACACCCGGGCGCTCCTGCGCTGCCTTCCCCGCATCGACGGGCCGGTGCAGGACCTGGTCAGCATCGACGGCCAGCCCCCCGACCTGGGTCTGGCCCTGCGAGGGTGTCGGTTCGCCCCGCGGTGCTCGATGGCCCTCGACGCTTGCCGGGAGGATCCCGCCGAGCGGATCATCGGCGATCACCACCGGGTCAGCTGCTGGCGAGCCGACGAGATCGAACCACACGCCGGTTCCCACCCCGCTCCACGAGGCGGCGAGGCTTGAGGAGGTCCGGCCTGTCCGTGCAATCGCCCGCCCACCGGCCTGCCGGCGCCCGCGACGTCCTGATCGAGGTCCGCCAGCTACGGAAGCACTTTCCCCTCCGCAAGAGCCTCTTGGGCAAGGCGCGCGGGGCCATCAGAGCCGTCGACGGCATCGACTTCGACGTTCGCCGGGGCGAGACGTTCGCGCTCGTCGGGGAATCCGGTTGCGGCAAGTCGACCACGTCGAAGCTGATCCTGCGCCTGGAGCAGCCGACATCGGGCACGATCCGCTTCGAGGGCCACGATCTCCAGACGATGACCCGCCACGACCTGCACGCGTATCGGCGCGCCCTGCAGGCGGTGTTCCAGGATCCGACGAGCTCGCTGAGCCCGCGGATGCGCGTCGAGGAGATCGTGGGCGAGCCACTCATTGCGAGCGGCTCTCACCCGCGACGCGATGTCCGGGCCCGAGTCTACGGGGTGTTGCGCGAGGTGGGCCTCCCGGCGGACTCTGCGGCGCGCTTTCCTCACGAGTTCAGCGGCGGCCAGCGTCAGCGCATTGCCATTGCGCGGGCGCTCGTGTCCGGCTCGCGGTGCATCATCCTCGACGAGCCCGTGTCATCGCTCGACATCTCGGTCCGCGCGCAGATCCTGAACCTGCTCAGGGCCCTCCAGCGGGAGCATCGCCTCACCTTTCTGCTCATTTCCCACGATCTCGCGGCGGTGCGATACCTCAGCACGCGCATCGGCGTCATGTATCTCGGAACGCTCGTCGAGGTCGCCGACACACACACGCTCTATGCCGCGCCCATGCACCCCTATACGCAGGCCCTGCTCGCCGCCGTGCTGCCGTCCCGCCCGAGCGCGCCGACGAATGGCCTGCGGCTGGCGGGCGAGGTGCCGAGCGCCCTCGCACCCCCCTCCGGTTGCCGCTTTCATCCGCGCTGTCCGTACGCGCAACCGCTCTGTGCGGAGGTCGAGCCGCCGCTCCGCGAGCTGCCGTCCGCGAGCGTCGTGGCGTGCCACTTCGCGGGTCAGTTGCCAACGATCCCATCAAAGAGCGACATCACGAGCCACCCAGGAGGCACTCCGTCATGATCCAGATCGAGCTGAAGGACCAGAAGGCCATCGTCACCGGCGCCAGCACGGGCATCGGGCGCGGCATCGCGGTCGGTTTCGCGAAGGCGGGAGCGGACGTCGCCGTCCACTACAGCAAAAACGTGGACGAGGCGGAGCGGACGGCGGCAATGATTCGCGAGGCGGGTCGCAGGGCCGTGCTGGTGCGCGGGAACTTTCTCAAGCCGGCGGAGATCGAGCGATGCATGAGCGAGGCCGTGGCCGGTCTGGGCGGCTCCGTCGACGTGCTCGTCAACAACGTCGGCGACCTCATCCAGCGGGTCCCGTTCAGCAGCTTCGAGACCGCCCTCTGGGATGACGTGATCGCGCTGAACCTGTCCAGCGTGTTCCACGCGATCCGCACGGTGCTGCCGCACTTCGCGCCGGGCGCCCGGATCATCAATGTGTCGTCGCTGTCAGCGCTGAACGGGGCCGGCAAGCATGCGTTCGCGTACGCAGCCGCCAAGGGCGGCATGGTGTCGATGAACCGGAGCCTCGCGAACGAGTTCGCGCCGCTCGGCATCCGGGTCAACTGCATCGCACCGGGCGTGGTGAAGACGCCGTTTCACGACCGCTTCAACACGCCCGAGGTGCTCGAGACCGTTCGGAAGTCGCTCCCCCTCCAGCGCCTCGGGACGCCCGACGACATCGCGGGGGTGGCGCTGTTCCTGGCATCGCCGCTGTCCGCGTTCATGACCGGCGAGGTGGTCGAGGCCAACGGCGGCGCGCACATGGGCTGACCGCTCGGAGACTCGGGGCACACCGGTCACGCGGCGTTCCTGATGCTCCGTGAGGGAGGCGGCCAATGACCTCCACGTTTCCGCGGCTGAGGGTCGGTCCCGCCGGATCTCCGAACCGTCCTGGCCCAGCTCGGCTTCTGAAGCGATTCCCTCGGCACGCGTGACCTGGCTCAGAGTCGGGGTCGGGGTCGCGATCAGCCTCGTCCTCCTGGTCTCTCTGCTGTGGACGGTCGATCTGGCGGAAGTCTGGCGCCAGCTTCAGAAGACCCAGTGGGGCTGGACGCTGGTGAGCGCCGCGCTGGCGCCGATCGGGCTCTGGATCCGAGCCCGGCGCTGGAGCTATCTCTTTCCCCCGGGCTCGAAGCCGCCGGCGCTGGTGCCGGCCATCATGATCGGCTACATGGTCAACAACATCCTGCCCCTGCGCGCCGGCGAGATCGTGCGGGTCTACGTGGTGGCGCGCCGCTGGGGGCGAGGGTTCTGGACGGCACTGGCCACCCTGGTGGTCGAGCGCGTCCTCGATAGCCTCGTCCTGATCCTCGTCCTGGGCGTGTTGATCTTCCTGATTCCCGTCCCGGTGACATTGCGATGGGCGGCGACGATCCTCTTAGTGCTGGACGTGATCGCCGTGGCCGTGCTCGCCCTGCTTGCCGTGGCGCCGGCGGCCTGCGAGCGCGTGCTGCGCGGAGCCGCCCGCCGCTGGCCCGGGCTCGCCGACCGGGGCCTGCCAATGTTCCGGCGCTTCGTGGACGGCCTTGACGGGATCCGCACCCCCGGGCACTTGCTCCCACTGGCGCTGTGGACTGTCGTCGTGTGGCTGGCGCCGGCCGCCGCGGCCTGGGCCATCTTCCGAGCGATGGACCTCGACCTGCCATGGATCGCGACCTGGACCGTGCTGGCCTTCGTGGGCGTCGGAATCAGCATCCCCGCGGCGCCCGGCTACGTCGGCGTCTTCCACTACGCGGCCGTCCTCGCGCTCGAGACCTTCGACGTGCCGCGCCCGGCGGCGCTCAGCTATGCCCTCGTGTATCACGCCAGCCAGATCCTGGCCATCACGGCGAGCGGCTGGGTGTTCCTGCTGCGCGAGCACCTGAGCCTGGGCGAGGCCACGCACGTGCGGCCGACGCCGGAGGGTCAGCCCTGAGAATGCAGTGAGGCCGCCCCCGCATTTTTGTCCGAGTTCTGTCCGAGTCGGAGATCAGGGCGGCACCACGCCCGCCAACGGGACCACGGTGGGACCCGCCACTCGCCCAAGTCGTCGAGCGGCGGTGGCGTGGCCGCACCTTATGGATATCGCACGAATCTGGATTCCTGGACAATTCTCGGACATTTCTCAGGAAGCAATGCCGTTTCGCAGACTTACGCAGGGCCATCTGACCACGTATCAGTAGGTCGGGACGCGTGTGCGCCACCGGCACCGCGACGCTGGCGGCGTGTACCGCCGAAGCGAGCTGTTACCGGTCCGGGACCCGGACCCCGGGGCAAATGCCCAGGCGCCGCGTCAAAACGGCATCGCGAGGCACAGCAAGGACGCGCGCGCCTCTGCCTGACGCGGCCCAGCCACTACCTGGCCCTGTTGCAGCACTGCGAAGCGCACTGCGCCGACTGCGAAAGCGCGCGGCAAGGACCGCGAAAGCGCGCTCCCGGATCGCACACGATCTTGCCCGAGACATTGCATGGACGGCCGCTAGATATGTGAAAACAATTGCATATCTCCTGGCCCGTTTATTGAAGTGCCATCTGCAGAAGCTCTTTAATTCACAGACACAGGGGGAAAGTAACTCGACCATGTACAAATGGAGAACGGTCGCCGCCCTCGCCTCGGTCATCTTGGCGCCCGCAGTAAGTGGCGCCGCGCCCCTGCTTGGCGTGTGCTCCGGTCAACTCGAGGACCTTGGGGAATGCACCAAGAGCGCGGAGTTCAACCCCGTCACCAACGTCCTGACGATCATCCTGGAGAACACGAGCCTGGACGCGAACGGTGGCTTTCTGACCGCCGACGCGTTCAACCTGCCGGACGGCATTCAAGTGACCGCCTTCACGGGGGATCCGGTCTTCACCGACTTTACGCTGAGTGCTGGGGACATCAACGTCCAGCCGTTCGGTAGTCGCGAGTTCGTCCTCAGCGCGACCTCTGGGACCTGGGAGGGTGGAGGGAGTCCCAGCGGCGGGATTCCCGTCGGCGATTCGGCGACGTTCATGTTGACGCTCAGCGGAGCCATTGACAACGATGACCTCGTCAGCATCTTCAACAGCGAAGCCATTCGCTTCCGGGGCTTCGTGGATGGGGGGAGTGACAAGGCGGGCGTCACGCCGAACCTCAGCAGCAACCCGACCCTCATCACGCCGGTCCCAGAGCCGGCCACGCTATTTCTTCTGGGCTCCGGCCTCGTGGGAGTCGGGCCGTGGGCTCGGAGGCGCTTCCTTGGGCGAGGCGCCCGCTGAGCCTCGACCCCTATTCTTGCGGTCCAGAGAGCCGGGCGTCGAGAGGCTTCAATAGATCATCCACCGGACCCCGGTAGTAGACCTGGGCCCGACACGGACAGGAGGAAGGTATTCATGCGACCCCATCGTTGGATCGTCATGGCGTTGCTCGCCGCGAGCTCGGTGCTCGTTGTCGGGCAGTTGGCCGCGGCCGACGACGCGCAGGTGGCCAGAGGCATCTCCGACCAGTTGAATAGTCAGTGGGCCCCCAATCAGCCCGCCTTCACGCCCGACGGCGTGGCAAGTCAGCGCGGGCCGGACAAGTTCGGCGGGTGGGGCGGGGTCCGGATCGGCGGCGTCATCTCGGTGACTCTTGCCAAGTCCATGCTGGCGGCACCGAACAATACTCTGACCCCTGCAGAGGCCCTTGCCCTGGCCACGCAGCAGGTGATGGACGCGAGACGGGACAAGGGCTGGGGCCGGGTCGCGCAGGACGTCACGGGGCAGAAGCTCGGGGACTTGATGAAAGGCACCCAGCCGGCGGCCGCAGCGGCGACTGGCCAATCACTGAGTACCGGAAAGAGCCCCAAGGAGCCCGGGCCGTCGTCCGGCAAGGCCATCGGGAAGACTGAGCAGACGGCCAGCAAGACCTTCGATGCGCCGGCTCCTCACTCCCCGGGTGTGGCGGTGAGCGGGCCCGGCGTCGGTGGCGGGGTGGGTCGGGGTTCCGGCAAGGATGCTGCGGGCAAAGACGTCGCGGGCAAGGACGCCGCCGGCGGTCCCGGCGGGGGCGGAGGCCATGGCGGTGGACGTGGGGGGGGTGAAGGCCATGGCGGTGGTAATGGGGGCGGCGGTAATGGCGGCGGCGGCAATGGTGGGGGTGGCGGCGGGGGGAAGGGCAAGTAGCGTCCGCTGACCCCGGCTCGATCCGTTGGATTTCGCCTGCCTGGCTTTCCCAGGGCTTCTCCCGAACTCCCTGCTCCCGCCTTTTCCCAGACCCCTGATCGGCCAGACTTTGCGATCCGGGCCGGAGTGGCGCACGGTGACCACCTTTCCAGCGACTAGCTCGCACAGGGCCTGCTTAGCCAGGTCTCAGGGCACCGAGCCCATGGTAGCCAACTGGTAGCCGATGCTCGGAAGTGCCCGTCTTGTAAGCCGGGATGATTCTGATACTGATTGGCATCACTAGGTTCGGGCGCCCATGTGCGCCCATTATTGGCTACCGACCGGCTACCAACGCACCCCCATCAGGACGCACTGGAACGCTCTCGTCCCACGGCTCAACGCCAAAATCTTGCGGGGATAGGTTCTCTACGGTCGGCTCAGATAGGGCCCGGTCGGGACTCTTAATCAGAAGGTCGGGTTCGCTAGCAGGATGCCTTCCTCGACGGCGTCGCTGAGCAAGCTCGACAGGGCGGCTCGCGCGAGCCGTGTGGTGTTCTTACTGAGCCCGCGGTCGCGCAGGGCAGTGAGCCAGCGCCGGATCGCCGAGCGGTGCAGGTCACGCACCCGGTGCCGCCCGAAGGCGGGCCGCACGTACAACGCGAGCATCTGCTCGTAGTTGGCCACAGTGCCGGGCGCGAGGCCGTTCACGGTCTGCTGCTTGATCCAGAGATCGGCGTAACCGTCGACGGTGACTTCCCGGTCTACGTCGGGCGGGAGGGCTTGGCGAGCCTCGACGAGTTTGCCACGAACCGCTGTCGGAACGCCGGGGACGTGGGCCGCCCGACGGTCTGAGTCTGGTTCCAACACGGTTCCAACCCATCCGGATACAGGAGAAGCTACGGCGGGGAGCGGTCACGGCGATCCCCCGGAATGAGATGTACCGCGGTACATCGTGGTGAGCAGGTGCGGCCGGGGACCCGGCATAGTCGGTAGGACGACCCTAGGACAGCCAGATTGCTCGATTCCCGCGCGTCTCCCAGCGGGGCCAAGCCCGCCCATCGGATCGGCAATCCAGCGGACTGTCGAGCAAATGACCGGAAAGCGAGGCCGCTAGCGCCCGCCCCATCCGGGGCGCCAGAGGACGGTCAGCTGATGCCGCAGCGCGAGGTTCTCGAGCACCAAGGCGCGCTGGGTCCGGACCCCGCGGACGAGACCGGTGAGGACGAGGGTGATCATGGCGGCCATCATCGATCAGACCGGCCGAAAGTCAACGTTGACAAGGTGGACGGCGTAAGTAGAAGGCACAGGTCGGCGGTTCGCAGCCGTGGACGCGGCACGGTGCGCTGGAGGACGACCAGTTGGTGCCGCAACGCGAAGGTTCTCGAGCACGAGGGAGCCGCTGGGTCCTGACACCACGGAGAAGGCCTGTGAGGATCAGGGTGATCATGCCGGCCATCATCGACCGGGCCTGCCGACCGTTCAATGTTGACGAGGCAGACGCAATAAGTAGAAGGCACAGGCAGGTAACTCGATACCAAGTCCACAACCGGTAGACAGGACGCCCCCCTCCACCCCATACTCTGGTAGCTCGTCGGGCCGCCAGCCCTCGATCTCCCGGGCGGTCGCCCGCGCGAGCGCGGAGCCTGAATGAGCAAGCGGAACAAGCGCGCCGCCGATCGCCGCCCGGTGCAGCCCCCCTCGACGAGTCTCCCGGAGTCACGGGCCCGGATCGAGGCCCTGATCGCGGCGGGCAAGGCGCGCGAGGCGCTCGACCTCGCCAAGCAGCTGTTCAAGGAGACGCGCAGCGGTGAGGCGGAGGCGCTCCTCAGCGCCGCCTACGAGGCCCGGATCCACGCCATGCTCGCGCGGGGCCTCTACGACGAGGCCGGGGCGCTGGCCGCGCTGGTCGGCGAGCGGTTCCCTGCCCTCCGCCAGCGCCTCGTGCCGCTCGTGAAGCAACGCAAGGCGATCGCCGGTGGAGATCTCGGGTCGCTGCTGTCGGAGCTGGCCTCGGCCGCCCCGCCGCGACGGCGCGAGATCGAAGCGATCCTGGAGCGGGAGCTGAGAGACCCGCGGCTCCTGGCGGATGCCGAGGCCCTGCCAGAGGGCGATCCGCTGCGGCGCGCCGCCCGGGCGGTGTGCGAGCTGTTCGACGCGGTGACGCGGGGGCCGCTGGTCCCGGGGGCGCTCGCCGCCCTCGACGGGATCTCTCGCCACTCGCCTCTGGCGCCCTGGAAGCTCCTGATCCGGGCCCTCGACGCCTATTACCGGCGCGCGGACGCGGCGGTGCGCGCCAACGTCGACGCGATCCCGGCCGACTCGGCGCCGGCGCGGCTCGTGTCCGTCCTGCACCACCTGGTGGGCGCGCCGGCGCCGCTCGACGGGAGATCTCCCGCTGTCGGGGCCCTCGTCAAGGCCGTCAGCGGGGGACGGTCGGTGCTCCGGAGTGACCTGGCGCGGGTGATCCGTGCGCTCGAGGCGAGGGATGCGCCCAGGGCGGTCGCCGCCGTGGAGCGCGTCTTGCGCCTGTGCGAGTCGGCGTCCGTCAAGCGGGTCTTCGCGGCCACGATTCTGAGGGAGTGGTTGCGGCTGAACCTGAGTCCCCGCCCCCTGATGGCGGTCCTGCAGCGCGACCGCCGAGACCTGGAACGGCGGCGGGACACGGAGAGGCTAATCGCACTGACGCTCGAGGGGGCCGGAGCGTGGGACCAGGCGCTGCTCTTCTGGGACGGCTACCTCACCGGCGCGAATCGCGCCGGTGCCATGCCCGCCACGGGGCGCGAGACGTCGCGCGTCCTGCTGCACATGGCCGAGCTGTTCCCCGCCGATCCCGAGGAGGCGCTCGACGCGTTCGGTCTCGACTCCGAGGAGGAGCGGGACGCACTGATCCGGGAGGGCGCGCTCCCCGAGTGCGTCGATCGCGGCCGTCTCCTGGCCCGCGCGCGGCAGGCGGATCCCGATCCGCGCGTGTTTCGCGCGCTCGTCGCCCACTGGGAGGCGCGTGATCCGGGGCGGGCCGAGACCGAGGCCGCAGGGTGGCGGCAGGCGCACCCCCGGGACCTGGAGCCACTGCTGTACCTGGTGCGTGCCGCCGAGCGGCGCGGCGCCCACCGCAAGGCGATCGAGCTGCTCGACGAGGCTGACGCGATCGACCGGGTGTATCCCGAGGTGCGGCAGAGCCGCGTTCGCCTGCTGCTCGCCGGGGCGGAGCGAAGGATCAAGGAAGGGCGCTTCGCCCCCGCCCTGGCGGATCTGGATCGCCTCGAGAAGGAGCCGGTCACCACCGCCGGCGACACGTTCGCCTACCTCGGCGCGGTCAGGTCGGTGGCGATGCGCAGGAACGGCGACGGAGCGGGCGCGGCGCGGCTGCACGAGGAGCTGGCGGCCCGCCTCGGCAACCCGACGATGCTGTGGCTGATCCTGTCCTCGGTGGGCGAGTCGTTCGGTCTCGAGCCACCCGACGCTCCGGCTGCGGCCCCGCCGGCCGAGACGGTCCAGGCGCTGGCTCGTTCCTGCGACCTGTTTCGCGCGCTGGATCGCCCCCTGGTGGCGCCACCCGACCTGCTGGCCCGGGTGGAGCGCGATCTCGATGGTGCGTCGGCCGTCGATCTTCACTCGCTGTGCGTCGGCGGACTCACCATGGGCCGCCCGGCCCTGACCTACGCCGCCTCCGGTCAGGGGCTCGCCGCCGACGGGCCACTGCTCCACCGCTTTCTCCTCGCGCGGGGCCGCGCGCTCGTGGCAGCAGCGTCGCGTCGCGATCGCGACCGCGCCTGGCCCTGTCTGGGCGCCGCGCGCGAGCTGGCGGGCCGCGCGCGCGACATGGACGCCGTCCGCGAGGCCTCGTCAGCGCTCGACACCCTCGCGCCCTCCGCCGAGCTGCCTCCGTGGGTGCCGCGCGCGCCGGTCGCCGCGGCCGAGCCACCGACGCCGGAGGAGATCGCGCGCTGCGTCCGCACAGAGCGCGCCCGCCGCCAGGTGCCCGCATTCTCCGCCGACAAACCCGCCCGCAAGCGGCGGCGGGCCCCGAAGCAGAAGCAGCGGGACCTGTTTGACGATCTCTTCGCGTTTCTGGAGAAGAACCCCTGAACCCGTTCACGGTGCTCGGGATCGACGAGACCGCCGACGATGAGGTGGTCCGGGCCGCGTACCTGGCGGCGGTCCGGCGCTCGCCCCCCGATCGCGATCCGGAGGGATTCCGCCGCGTCCGTGAAGCCTACGACGCCGTGCGCGACGAGGAGCGCCGCCTGGCGTTGCGACTGTTCGGCCCGGCCCCGCTCGAACGCCTGGAGTCGCTGCTCGACGAAGTGCCCGACGAGCGCCGGTTCGTCGGGCCCGGCCCCTGGCTCGACGTCCTGCGCGGTGATCGGACGTGAGCGAGTGGCGGGAGCCGACGTCGAGAAACGCGGAGGCCGGACCGCCGACGGCAGAGCCGGGCGAGGCGCTGCGCGATCCGGAGCGCCGCCGCGCCTTCCTGGAATCGATCGAGGGGTGGCTCGACGAGCTGGCCGAGATCGAGCCGCCTCCGGCGGGACTCGCGGCCGAGGCGACGTCGGCGGTCGATGGCATCCCCGACCTCTTCGCGGTGCTGGCCCAGCTCGCCGCGCTGACCCGCGAGACGCAGCTCCAGGGACGGGCCACCAATCGCCTGCACACCGAGCTCGGGGCAACGCTGAACCGCCTGCTCGAGCAGGCCAGCAGCCAGGACACGATCGTTCGGAGGCTCGCCGAGGCCCGGCGCGAGGCCCGGCTGGAGCTGGTGGCCGAGCTGCTGGAGGCTCGCGATTGCCTCGCGCGCGGGCTGGCCGAGGCGCGGGGCCGGCTCGAACATCTTCGTGGGCTCCGCGCCCGCCTCGGGCAGCGCCCCGTGCTGCAGGCACTCGTCGAGGGCAACGGCCTGGCCCTCGACCGGCTCGACGACACGCTGCGGCGGCTCGACGTGCACGAGATCCCGGCCCAGGGCAAGCCCTTCGACCCGCGGGTGATGCGCGCCGTGGACGTGGCGGACGCGCCGGCGTCGTCCCCGGGGACGGTCCTCGAGGTGTTCCGCGCGGGCTACCTCGCCGATGGCCGGGTGCTCCGCTTTGCCGAGGTCAAGGTGGCCGGCGGACCGCCGCCAGACACAGAAGGCTCCGATGGCTGATGTGATCGTCGGCATCGATCTGGGGACGACGAACTCCGAGGTGGCCGCGCTCGTCGACGGCAACGTCCAGGTGCTCGCTGTCGAGGGCGAGCAGATCATGCCCTCATTCGTGGGAGTCAGCCCCGACGGCACACCGCTGGTCGGCACCCCTGCCCGCAACCAATACGTGGTATACCCCGAGCGGACCGTCAAGTCGATCAAGCGGCTGATGGGCTCGAACGAGCGCGTCGCCTTGGGCGAGCAGACCTATTCGCCGCCGGAGATTTCCGCAATGATCCTGCGCGCGCTCCGGACCCGGGCCGAGGCCGCGCTGGGACGGCCCGTGCGCCGGGCGGTGGTCACAGTGCCCGCGTACTTCTCGGACGCTCAGCGCCAGGCCACCCGCGACGCCGGCGAGATCGCGGGCCTGGAGGTCGTGCGCATCCTCAACGAGCCCACCGCCGCCGCGCTCGCCTACGGCGCCGACCGCCAGGGGGACCGCACCGTGCTCATCTACGACCTGGGGGGCGGCACCTTCGACGTCTCCCTCGTGCAGGTCTCCGGGGACGTGACCGAGGTGCTGGCCAGCCACGGCAACAACCACCTGGGCGGAGACGACTTCGATCAGCTCCTGCTCGATCTCGTCCTCACCCGCTTCATCGCCACCGGCGCCCCCGACGTCCGCGGCGACCGCCGGGCCATGAACCGCCTTCTGCGCGCGGCCGAGGAGGCCAAGAAGCGGCTCAGCTTCGAGCCCTACACGCGTCTGCGCGAGGAGCACCTGGGCGCGCGCGACGGTGTCCCCGTGCACCTCGACCTCGAGATCTCGCGGGAGGAGTACGAGCGCCTGATCAGCCACCTGGTCGACGGCACCCTCGACAGCGTGCACCGGGCCCTCGCCGACGCCGGCAAGCAGCCCGGCGAGGTGGACGAGATCCTGCTGGTCGGCGGCGTCACCCGGACGCCCCTAGTGTCCCAGCGGCTGCGCGACACGACGGGCCTGGCGCCTCGCCAGGACGTGCACCCGGACCTCTGCGTGGCGCTCGGTGCGGGCGTGCTGGCGGCCCGGCTGGCCGGCCACGACGTCGATCGCGTCCTCGTGGACATCTCCCCCTACTCGTTCGGGCCGTCGTACTTCGGGTTCGTCGACGGCCGGCCCTCCGAGCACTGCTACCATCCGGTCATCGCGCGCAACACGCCCCTGCCCGCCAGCCGGACCGATTGCTACGTGACGATGGTCGACAACCAGGAGGCGTGGCAGGTGAGCGTCTACCAGGGCGACGATCCCAACGCGCTGAATGACATCCTGGTCGGCCGCTTCCTGATCGAGGGCCTGGCGCCGGTGCCGGCCGGCAACGAGGTGCTCTGCCGCATGGACCTCGACCTGGACGGCATCCTGCGCGTGACGGCCACCGAGAAGCGGACGGGGCTCGCCAAGCACATCACCATCGAGGGCGCCACGACCGCGATGAGCGACGCCCAGATGGCAGAGGCCCGTCGCCGCATGCGAGACCTCTTCGGCGACCCGGAGGGCCTCGCGCAGGCCGACCTTGACGAGGACGCGCTGGCCGACGACGAGGCCGACCCTGACGACGACATCGATCTCGAGGAGGCCGGACTCGACACGAGTCGAGAGCCTCGGATTCCACGCCGGCGACCGGCGGGGGACGCGAGCGACGGGTCGCGATCTCCGAGGCCCGGGCGCTGCTCGAGCGCGGGCAGCGCCTGCTCGCCCGCATGAGCGCCGAGGACCGTGAAGAAGCGGTCCGACTCCAGCAGGCGATCGAGAAGGCGATCGGCGGCGGGGACTGGGACCGGCTCAGCGCCGCCACCGGCGACCTGGCCGACCTCCTCTTCTACGTCGAGGAGGGATGAGCGACCACCCGCGCTGCCCGACCTGCCGCGCCCCCTGGCGCGGCGTGACCGCGTGTCCGCGCTGCGGCACCGACCTCGGACCGGTCATGCGCGTGGCCGCCCGCGCGTGGGAACTGCGGGTCGCGGCCCGCGCGGCCCTCGCGGCCCGGCGAGACCAGGAGGCGGTGGAGCTAGCGACCGCCGCCCTTCGCCTTCACGCCACGCCTCGCGGCCGGCGCCTGCTGGTCCTCGCGCTCCTGGGGGCCGGCCGCACCGCCGAGGCGGCGCGCGCGCTGACCTCGCGCACGGCCTGATCCCGACGCGTCTCCGGGCCGCGTCGTTCGCTTCGCGTCATCACCGGGGTCGGCGGCGCCACGGGTCCCCGGGAGGAGCGGACGCACCGGGAGCGCCAGCTGCGCGCCCGCGCCTCCAGCTCCGCCGAACGCGAGGCCTGAGGCTGTCTGTTCTGTTTGACCGTCCGGGTGCTCATGGAGGGCCCGCGGACGGTTGGCGGTGGAGATCGCGGCGCCTCGGACACCAACAAGGGGCGGGTGCTGCGTGCTCCGCACCCACTTGGCGGATCGACCCGGCCGGCGGGAGGCGAGAAGAAGTCCTGGCGGTAATCCCCGGGACCGCCGACGTCAGCGCGGCCGGGGCACAGCGCCGGCCGGAGCTTACGCGGCTCGGCGGGTGTAGTGATGATGGAGGCCGCCGACGAGAGGCGTCTCGACGATGCGACCCCGGTGGGGACGCTCTACCGGTCGGGGCTCCGGGGCGTCCTTCGCCAGAGAGAGGTGGGTCCGGGCACTGTGGTAGTAGAGGAGGTAGTCACGGAGCAGGCGACGCAGGTGGGCGTCGTTCAACACCACCGTGTGGTCGAGGCACTCGCGGCGCAGGGTCCCGATGAGACGTTCGACATAGGGAATCTGCCACGGGGACCGCGGGGCGCTCTTGACCTCGTGGATCCCCAGGGATCGAACCCGGCTTGAGAACACCGCCCCGTACACCGCATCGCGGTCGCGCAGCAGGTATCGGGGCGCGGTATCCCACGGGAACGCCTCGACGAGTTGCTGGGCCGTCCAGGGCGGCAAGATGGTGCGGGAGCAGCCCGAGTTCTACGTGAAGGATCTGCTGGTCTACCTGGACGGGGAGAAGATCAGCGAGTTCCAGATGGGCTCGGCCATCAGCGCCAACCCCCTCATTCGCTTCCCCATCAAGATCACGAAGAGCGGCACGGTGCGCGTGGTCATCGTGAACAGCGAGGGGCAGCGCTGGGAGACGTCGCAGCCGATCCGCGTGTAGCCGCGGCTGCCGCTCCCGGCTAACGGACGCCGATGGCCCCTGCGGCGGCGAGCCGGTCGATTTCAGCTTCGGAGAGGCCGAGCTCTCCCAGAACCTCGGCGGTATGCTCGCCGAGAAGAGGGGCGGGCTGGGTGAGGCGTGCGGGCGTGGCGGAGGCCAGCACGGGGAAGTTTCACCATCCGGACCGTTCCGTACCCAGGCTGCGACATCTCGGCGATCACGCCCAGGTGCGGAGGCATTCCGGAATGCGGTAGAGGTCACACTCGGTCCACAGGGCGAAGGCTTCGGTGTGGGGTTCATCGAGACCCTACGCGACACTCGAGGTTGGAGTCGGGTCCTGCCCAACGGGATCCCATGACTTGCCCACGACTTGCCCTGAACCATCGGAAAGCACGGGTCGGGACCGGTCTCCATCGACAGGAGGGCGCCGCTCAAAGTCCCGGATCGATGACGATGCCGTCCGATGGCGTCCGGTGGTAGCGTCGGGGGCATGGCCTACGAATCCGAAGGTCGCAGGTTCGAATCCTGCTGGGCGCACCAGCACACGCGCGGAGTTACGACGAGAGCCCTCTAGGTGGAACCCGGCCGACTTTGTCACGAACACGGCCCGGGTCTTGTGGCCGGTGATCTCCATCGCCACCCGCTCTGGAACCCCCGCCCGCGACATTCCAAATCGCCAGCCGGAAGGCGGTAACTTCCGCCCCCTATCATGATGTCGATTTCGCGGGTGCGCGGTCGACTATAGGGCAAATGAACATCTCCTGAGTGAGCCGGCCGAGGGCTGGACGTCACCTCTCTGATGGCAACCCTTTGGAAGAGAACCTATGACAAAGCTCAGAGTCCACGCGTTCACCATCTCTCTCGATGGGTATGGGGCCGGGGTGCTGCAGAGCTTGGACAACCCACTCGGCGTCGGCGGCATGTCGCTGCACCCGTGGATGATCGGGACCCGGACGTTCCAGAACATGATCGGGAACGAGGGAGGGGCGACCGGAGTCGACGACGACTTCGCGGCCCGCGGACTCGCCAACGTCGGCGCGTGGATCCTGGGCCGCAACATGTTCGGGCCGGTCCGGGGCGCCTGGCCGGACGAAACCTGGAAGGGGTGGTGGGGAGCGAACCCGCCGTATCACACCCCCGTCTTCGTGCTCACTCATTACGGGCGGCCGTCGATCGCGATGGAGGGAGGGACGACCTTTCACTTCGTGACCGGCGGGATCCTGGAGGCCCTGAAGCGCGCCACCGACGCGGCGGGAGGGCAGGACGTTCGGCTGGGCGGCGGGATCTCGACCATCCGCCAGTACCTGCAGGAGCGGCTGGTCGACGAGATGCACCTGGCGATCTCGCCGGTGCTGCTGGGCTCGGGAGAGCACCTTCTGGGCGGCATCGATCTGTTGACCTTGGGTTATGAATGCGCGGAGCATGTCCCCACGGCGCAGGCGACGCATGTCGTGCTGACGAAGCGCCACAACTAAGGAGAACGACCATGGCTGCACCCGAACGGACGAAGATCTTTCCCTTCTTCTGGTATGCGAAGGAGGCCGAGGAGGCGGCGAAGTTCTACGCCTCGGTGTTTCCGAACTCGCGCGTCGACCGCGTGGTGACGATGCAGAGCGAGTCGCCGAGCGGCCCGCCGGGTTCCGTGAAGGTGGTCGACTTCACGCTCTTCGGCCAGAGGTTCGAGGCGATGACGGCCGGACCGCACCACGACTTCAACGACGCCATCTCGATGGTCGTGCAGTGCGACGATCAGGCGGAGCTGGATCGGTACTGGTCAGCGCTCCTGAGCAATGGCGGCCAGCCGCAGGCCTGCGGCTGGCTGATCGATCGCTTCGGCCTGCGGTGGCAGATCGTCCCGGCGGGGCTGGTGACGATGATGGCCGACCCGGATCCGGTCCGCTCGAAGCGGGTGTCGGACGCGATGCTCCAGATGGTCAAGCTCGACATCGCGGAGCTGGAGAAGGCGTACCGCAAGTCCTGACCGGAGTTCGCGCGAGGGCTGACCTCAGGGAAATGGCTCCGCTTACCACGCTCGGGCACCGAACCCCCCGGGGGAGGAGTGGAGCACACTGAGGAAATGACAGCATGTCACCTCCCCCCTGCACGGCCGGGCCGGACGACGAGCTGATCGCAGTCACGCTCCGGCGGGAGTTCCGGCCAGACTAGCGCGTCGATCTGGACTACTTCGACGCGCCGGGCGCCTTGGCCGAGCGGCAGGCGGTCCTCCCGGTGGTCGGCGTGAATGACAGCCATCCGTTCGAATCCTGCTGGGCGCACCACCGAAGAGCGCGCGTCTGACGCGGAGTTTCGCGTCGTTGGTCAGGTTCTTCGCGCCACGCGTTTCCAAGGCAGGCATCGAGCACGTGGACGACCGCAAGGGCCACGCCGTCCGCTACTCGCTCGACGACGCCAAGCTGCGCGCGACGGGCCGGGCGCCGCGCGTCGGCTTGGCCGATGGGCTGACGCTGACGTTGGCGTGCCGCCGGCCCGGGCCGGCACATCACCTGGTTCCTGCAGATGGACGATTCCATCCTCGAGCGCCATGGCGCGAAGGGGCCCGAGGTCCTGTTCCGCGACGAGTTGGCGGCCTGCCGCGCCGCAGGGGACGCGTTCGGGGTGCATCTTCACCTGTACCGGCGATGCCAGGATGGCACCTGGCTCAACGACCTGCAGGACGACGCGTGGATCGTGGCCAACCTGAGGGCCGCCCTGGGCCGCTTCGAGGCGTGGAACGGAGGCCCGTGCCGTCACTTCAGCGTCGGGGACAACCTTCTGACGCCCGCCATCCAGGATGCCCTCGAGCAGGCCGGGGTCTGGTACGACTGCACCGCCATCCCCGACTACGACGCGACCGCGACCATGACCGCGCGCGAAGGCCCCTCAGCACTGTGCCCGGAATTGTGCCCAAGAGCGCCATGCGAAAGCGTCGCGGCGGCCGCCCGGAGTTCCCGGTCACTGAGGATGGCATACCGGCGGTAGACGCTGTCCGTCCTATGGCCAGTGAGTTTCATCCGCGCGTTCCTCGCGGCAGGCGCGACCTACTTGCCCGACGATGCGTGAGGCCCTTCTTCCGGCCAAACGCGCCGGCGCGGCACGGCTAGGTCCACTCACGATATTACGATCAAAATAGCTGGAAGATTCGGGAAGAAGATGACCTAGAAACAGGGCAATTGCTCAACCCTCCTTGGGCATTTCCACCCCGCGTGGGCCGAGGAAGGCACCAGGGGGTGTCTGATGGGCTGAGGATGGGCAGAGCGTCGCCCTTGACCGGCCTCGACGGTAAGCGATACGGCGGACTGACCGGGAGGAGGCGGCCCTCGCGCTCCACCCCGTGACCCGCTGGGTATCGGCTGGACCGACCCGCCAGGATGCCGACGAGGCCAAGGGGGCGGAGGCGATCGGGGAGTCCCTCGCCGCGCAGACCGAGCCCGTGGAGGAGCCGGCGATCCATGAGGCCGTGACGGGAGCCAAGGCCGTCAGAATCGTGGAGAGCGTTCGGTACTTCTCTGACCGCCGCAGGAGAAGGGCCGTATCCACGGCGGCGAAGAAGGCGGTAGCTGATGATGCCGTCACCGCCGTCCCGGGTCAGCTTCCCCTCATGGTGGACGGCGAGCACGGGGGCGCCGGTCTCTCGGGCCAGGGTGACGAGGGGCTCGAGGGCGGCGGTCCCCACAGCGTAGTCGTTCGCGTCGCGGACGCGCACCATCGGAGCGAGGGGTCCACGACGATGAGCACGGGCCGCTCGCGCTCGGTGGCCTCCCGGAGCTGGCGGAGTCCATCCTCTGGGAGGGCGCGATGAAGAACCGCACGTCCTCATCACCGCGAGCCCCGAACGCCCGGAAGTGACGGCGCACCTCCGCGCGCTTCTCCTCGGCGCTCTTGCCCGCCTTGGGCTTGCCGGCGAGCAGAGAAATGCCGCCCATCGGGAGCCGTCCCTCGATCAGCCAGGCCGTGGTCTCCTCGGGCTCGCGGAGGAGATCGCCGAAGAGCGTGAAGCGCGTCTTGGAGTCGCCGCCCTCGCCGGGGGTGTGTTCGCGCCCCGGGGTCCAGCGAGGAGTCTCAGCCACCACCCGCCGCCGCTCGTTGGCCGAGTGCGCGGCGTCGAGCCGGTCGCTCACGTCCTCGGTTGCCACGATGCGCGACGCCTCGAGGGCGCTGTGGCCGTTGCTGCCGTTCCGCAGGCCCAGGGCCTGGGCGGCGAGGCCGAGGGCCGCGCGGATCGCCGCGTGGTCCCAGCCTGCGTGGCACGTGAGCAAGACGCGGGTGTCACCGTCGCGGAAGCCGAGGGGTGCCCGCTGGTCGTCGTGGGCGGGGCAAGCCGGCGGCGCTCCTTACTCCCGCGCGGCGCGACCCGGGCCCGGGGACCGGGTATACTTGGCCACCATGCCCTTCGGCGATACACTCAGTGAGGACAGATCGTCGGGTCCCGTCCCGCTGAGTGCGCCATCCCCGCCACGCGAGGCCACGAACGCTCACGAGTCGTTCATGCGCGTCGCGCTCGAGGAGGCGCGGTGGGCCGGCGCCGCCGGCGAGGTGCCGGTGGGCGCGGTAGTGGTGCTCGACGGGCGGGTCGTCGGGCGCGGGCACAACCGGCCGGTGGCGACGTCGGATCCCGCGGCACATGCCGAGATCGAGGCGCTGCGCGCGGCGGGGCGCCAGGTCGGGAACTACCGGCTCACGGGCGCGACGCTCTACGTGACCGTGGAGCCGTGCGTGATGTGCGCCGGCGCGTGCGTGTACGCGCGGATCGGTGAGTTGGTCTTCGGCGCGCTCGACGCCAAGGCCGGCGCGATCGTGAGCCGAGCCCGGATCCTCGACGCGCCCGCGTGGAATCACCGGGTGAGCGTCGTCGGCGGCGTCCTCACCGCCGAGGCGGGCGAGCTGATGCACGCGTTCTTTCGGACGCGACGTGGGGAGGGGTACCGAAGTGGTCGCACCGGGCTCGACTCGAAATCGAGTTGGGGGTGATGAGCCCCCACGTGGGTTCGAATCCCACCCCCTCCGCCATTTCTTCGCCACGGAGCGTGGCTGAGCGCGCGTTCTCAGGGCCGGGGAGAGGTGCCCGAGCGGCCGAAGGGGCACGACTGGAAATCGTGTATACGTCCAAAAGGCGTATCGAGGGTTCAAATCCCTCCCTCTCCGCCATATCCTGGACGGGAAGCCCGAAGGTGGACCGAAGGTGATCGAGTGTGGCCGTGCTAGGCGGGGAGGTAGCGGTGCCCTGTACTCGCAATCCGCTCCAGCGAGGCTGAATCCCCGCCCGAGGTGCCGGCGTGTTGAATTGAGCCCCGGGACGCGGTGATGAAGGCTGGGCCCCACGCGACGAGAATCTGCCAACCCCGCCAGGCCCGGAAGGGAGCAACGGTCCGTAGACACTCTCGTGTGCCGTGGGATTCCCTGGCTGGAGCTGTCGGTCCGGGGAGATCGCAGGACGTCGGCCATCGACGGCGGGTGCACGGCCACTTGCCTTTCACCGGGAGGCGCACGCCGAGCGGCGTAGGCTCCCGATGAGCTATCAGGTTCTCGCCCGGCGCTGGCGACCGCTGACCTTCGACGCGGTGGTCGGCCAGGCGCCGGTTGTCCGGACGCTCAAGAACGCCCTCACGCAGGAGCGCATCGCCCACGCGTACCTGTTCGCCGGCCCGCGGGGCGTCGGCAAGACGACGACGGCGCGGCTCCTCGCGATGGGCCTGAACTGCGAGGGGCGGAGCGCCGGCGGTCCCGTCCCCTGCGCCCAGTGCGAGCCCTGCCGCGAGGTGGCGGCGGGCCGCGCGCTCGATGTGCTCGAGATCGACGGGGCCTCGAATCGCGGGATCGACGAGGTGCGAACCCTCCGCGATAACGCGCGCTACGCGCCGGCCCGCGGGCGGCGCAAGGTCTACATCATCGACGAAGTCCACATGCTCACCGAGCCGGCGTTCAACGCGCTCCTGAAGACCCTGGAGGAGCCGCCGGCGCACGTCGTCTTCGTCCTCGCCACCACGGAGGCGCGGCGCCTGCCGGCGACGATCCTCTCGCGGTGCCAGCGCTTCGACTTCCGGCCCATCGCGGGCGCCGAGATCGGCGAGGCGCTCCGGCGGATCCTCGAGGAGGAGAAGGTGCCGGCCGACGCGGTCGAGCCCGACGCGCTCCGGCTTCTCGCGCGCGCGGCCGACGGGAGCCTCCGGGATGCGCTGTCGCTGCTCGACACGGCGCTCGCCTACGGCGAGGGCCGCGTCGGGGCGCGCACCGTGGAGGAGCTCCTGGGCAGTGGCGGCGCCGAGGCCGCCTGGGCCCTGGCCGGCGCCCTCGTCCGGCGCGAGGCGGCGGACGCGCTCCAGCGGATCGCGGATGCCGCGGCGAGCGGGCTCGACCTCGCGCTCCTCTCGGAGGAGACGATGGAGGTCCTCCGGCGGGCGCTCCTGGTCGCGGTCACCGGGACCCCGGGCCCGGACGCGACGCAGGACGAGACGGCCCGGCTGACGGCGCTCGGCTCCGACGAGGGCGCGGGGGAGCCGGATCTCTTGCTGCTCCTGCGCGGCCTCCTCGATGCCGACACGGAGATGCGGAAATCGCCCCATCCGCGCGTCGATCTCGAGATCGCCGTCGTGCGGCTGTGCCACCGGCCGCGGACCGCGCTCATCGAGACGGTGCTGGAGCGCCTCGAGCAGGCGGAGGCCCGGCTCCGGGGCTACGGCGGCGCCGCCGAGCCGGCGGCCCCGGTTCAGTCGGATCTCCTCGGGGGCCCGCCCGCGTCCGCGCCGTCCCGGCCCGTGGCGGTGCCGCGGCCCGTCGAGCGCGTGCCGGCCCCGGCCCCCCCGCCGCCCGGCCGCGAGGCGCCGCCGGTGGCGCGCCCGCCGGCCATGACCGCGGTCGTGCCGCGGAGCGCGGCCGAGACGTGGTCGGCCGTCGTCGCCGAGATCATCCGGGTCCGGCCGACGCTGGGACACCTTCTGTCCGAGGGCGTGGTGGTCGAGAGCGACGAGAGCCGGCTCACCGTTGCCGTGGCAAACGGGAGTGCCTTCGTCACCGAGCAGCTGAAGAAGGCGGAGAACCGCGAGCTCGTCCTCGCCGCCGCCCGACGGCTCCAGCCGGGCCTCCGCGAGGTCGCGTTCACGACGGGCATCCCGCCGGGGGGTGTCCCGGCCGGCACGCATCCCGTGGTGCAAGCCGCGATGGAGCTGTTCGAGGGAGAGATCACCCAGGTCCGTGCCGCTCCCGGGCCGCGCGCCGGCGCGCCCGCGAATCCGGCGGGGGAGGCCCCATGAAGGGATTCGGCAATCTCGTCAAGGAAGCCCAGAAGCTCCAGGCCCAGCTGGAGGCCCTCAAGGAGGAGGTGGGCAAGAAGAAGGTGGAAGCCTCGGCCGGCGGTGGCATGGTCGTCGTCGAGGCCAACGGCAATCAGGAGCTCGTCTCGATCAAGATCGACCGGGAGGTGGTGTCGCCCGACGATCCGCAGATGCTCGAGGACCTGGTGCTCGCCGCGGCCAACGAGGCCCTGCGAAAGGCCCGGGAGCTGGTCGCGAGCGAGATGGCGCGGGTGACCGGGGGCCTGGGCGGCAAGCTGCCGGGCTTGATGTAGCGCCCGCGTGGCCGCCCATCCGCCTGCCATCGCGCGGCTGATCGAGGCGCTCCAGCGCCTACCGGGGATCGGGCCCAAGACCGCGCAGCGGCTGGCCTTCCACCTGCTGAAGCAGCCGGCCGCCGCCGTGCACGACCTGGCCGACGCGCTCGTCGACATGAAGGCGCGGGTCGTCCACTGCTCCCGCTGCTTCAATGTCACCGATCAGGATCCCTGCGCGATCTGCGATGATCCTGCGCGCGACGCGAGCCTGCTCTGCGTCGTGGAGGAGCCGAACGACCTGGTGGCGATGGAGCGGACGGGGGAGTACCGGGGCCGCTACCACGTGCTCCTCGGCGCGCTGTCCCCGCTGGACGGCATCGGGCCGGACGAGCTGAAGGTGCGGGAGCTCCTCGCCCGGGTCGAGTCGAACCACATGCGCGAGGTCATCCTCGCCACGAACCCGAACGTCGAGGGTGACGCGACCGCGCTCTATCTGGCCAAGCTGCTCCGGCCGCTCGGGCTCCACGTCACGCGCATCGCGCGAGGGCTCCCGGTCGGCGGGGATCTCGAGTACGCGGACGAGGTCACGCTGTCGCGGGCGCTCGAGGGGCGCCGCGACATCTGAGCGGCCGGGCGCTGGGGGGCTAGCTGCCGGTGAAGAACCGCTTGATGGAGCGGCCGGCAGACTTCATCCCGGCCCAGATCGATTCGCCGAAGCCCTTGGCACTGTCGTGCATCTTGTCGACCGCAGGCTTCGTCTCCTTGCCGGCGTCGGCGGCCCGGTGGCCGACTTCCTTCGCGCCTTCCGAGACCGTCTTGCCGATCCCCTTCGCGGTCTCCTCGACGCCCTTGCCGATCTTCTTGGCGCCCTCGACGACCTCGCCCGCTCCCTTGGAGGCTTGGGCGAGGGCGGCGGCCGGGAGCGTCACGAGGCAGACGGCGGTCACGATCGGGGCCAGCGAGCGAACGCGGAGTGCAGTCCGTGGCGACATACTGTCCCTCCCGCGTATCCAGTTGGGTTCCCTTTCATGGTAGCACCGGCGGGAGGGGTGGCCCGGGCCCGGGACGTTGGGGGAGATTCGCGCGCGTGCTGACGACGCTGGTCGAGTGGGCGGAGACGCTCGTGTTCCTCCTGGCCGGGATCGTCCTGATCGGCGCCCTGGCGCATCTCCTCGGCTGGCTGCTCGCCCGCCGCCAGACGGCCCAGTTCGTGTGGCGGGCCTGGAACGTCCTGGGGACGCTGTTCCTCAGCCTCGGCGTGCTCGGCATCGTCTATGCGTGGGGCACGCTGGGGCTCCAGTCAGGCTGGGGCAGTCTCCTCCTGGGGCTCGGCGTCCTCCTGGCCTCGGCCGGGATCTGGATGCTGGTCCCCGTCTGAGGACGCCCGAGGTTCCGTCCCCGACCGGGGCTGGGGTACAATGGCGCCCATTCCCCGGTAGCTCAGTCGGTAGAGCAGGTGGCTGTCGTGATGGCAGCGTCCCGGCCGAAAGGCGGGATGGAAAAGCGGGCGAATTCAGGGAACCCTACGTCCGGGAGGATAGGGGAATCCTGAGCGAAGCCCCCGGGTTGGAGCAGCCCGGGGGACCGTGCAGAGACTAGACCGCAAGGTCGTACTCCGGCGCTCGGAGCGAGCGGCGGGGGAAGTGCCCGCCCCCTACGGGCGCCGGTCAGGCGCCTACGGGGATGAGATAGTCCAAGCCTCGCGGAAACGCGGGGGCCCTTGTAACCACAAGGTCGCAGGTTCGAGTCCTGCCCGGGGAGCCAAATCTCGCAAACGGCCGTCGGCGGCGACGCCGGCGGCCTTACGAGTTTCATGAGCCGCCGCCGAACCCGCAATCAGATCAAAGGGTTGGCGGAACGTTACCTGGAGTGCTCCGTCCCTCCAGGTGCAGTTCGAGAGGACGAAGTTCAGGAGCCGCCGCTTCTCCCGTGGCTCCTGCCGCTCGAACAGGGCTGGTGCACGGCGAGCGAGTTCGAGAAGCTGGACGCCCTGGTCCAGGTAGGTCCGGTTTGCCGTCTGGTGTTCCTCGATCGCTCGAAGAACCCGATCTTGCTCGGCCCGCCACTCGCCCGCCATGCGGTCGAAGAACCCGGCGTCCACCCGTCGGTCGAGCTTGTCGATGTACATGGCGTCTATCCGGCTCTGGAGCCGGGTGTACTCGGCCTGAAGTCGCCCGATGGCTTTCTCGTGGAACTGCTTCTCGTCAGAGTGGCTCTGCCGAAGGGCATCCGTCACCCACCCGACCACCTCGTCATCGAGCGCCAGCCCTCGGAGGAGGTCTGTGAAACGGTCCGCCAGAACCTCCTCTCGCGTGTAACGTTCAGGGCACTTCCCACGATAGCCTGTGCAGTGGTAGTAGACGTACCGACCCTTCTTGATTTCCCCGACGAGCGAACAGCCGCAGTGGCCGCAGGAGATGAGCCCTGAGAAGGCGAAGTCATGCCGGACCTTTCGGTGTCGCTTCGAGAAGCGGTGGTCCAGGGCGGCCTGCACACGTCCCCAAGCAGCCGATCCTGGCGCTTGAGCAGCTCGTCCTGGACGAGGGTGGAGAGGAAGTCGATCGGGGCCAGCTTCTCGGCCTGCGCCTGGAGCAGGCGGCCTTCGAGGCCAGCGGCCATGCCGGAGCAGCGGAGCTGGCGGAGCGCCCGCTGCAGTTCGATGAGCGTCATGTCGGGACCTCCTGGGTCTTCTGCGCGATCACCGCGCGGTAATGGGTGAGCTCGCGGATCAAGGGATCGACCTGGCGGAGCGTGAGGGGCGCGGCGGGGTGCCGTTCGAGGTAGCGGCGGACGAAGCGGTAGGTGGTGGCGCCGCAGTCCAGGGCTGCCGCACACGCGTCGTCGACGACGGCGGGACCGTATTGCTTGATCCGCGCGACGACCCCGAGGATCCGCCGGACGCCGGGCGCGCCGTCGCGACGGTGGATGGCCTCGCACAGCGTGCCGATCCGGGCGCCGGCGCGAGTGGCCCGGGTCAGGAGCGCGACGGTGGTCGGCGGCGTACGGGGAGGCTGGTCCGCTGGCGGGATGGCATAGCCGCCGGGCCGCTGCGGCCGGTGCTCGCGGAGGAGCTGGCCGGTGCTGGGGTCGAGGAGGCGCACCTGGCGGCCGTCCCACTGGACGGCGACCGCCCGACCGATCCACCCGGGCGGCGCGGCGTAGTAGGCGCGCTCGACCTCGACGCAGCCGTCGAGATGGACAGTGCGGGTGCCGTAGCGGTAGTAGCGGAAGGGCTCGACGGGAAGCGGGAGTAGGGTCGGCCGCTCCTCGGTGAACATGGCGGCGACCTGGCGCTTGGTCGTGCCGTGGATGCGCGTGTCGGCCCAGTGCGCTTCCCAGCGGTCGAGATACACCTGGGCCGCCTCGAGGGTCTCGAACCGGAGTCCCTTGAGCGGCGTGGCCTGCGTGTGGCCGATGGCCGACTCGACTTTCCCTTTGCGATCGGCATGCCGCACCCGGCACGGCAGCGCGACGGCCCCGTAGTGGGCGAGCACGTCGCGGTAGAGCGGGTTCAGCGTCGGGTCGTAGATGTCGGGGGTGAGCACGCCCTCGCGCAAGTTGTCGAGGATGATGATCCGGACGGCGCCACCGAGCCGCCGGAAGCTCGTCTCATGCAGTTCCGCCCAGCGCCGCGTGCTGGACTCGAAGGTCAGGAGCCGCACGCCTTTGCGACTGTAGCCGAGGGCGAAGACGAAGAGCCGCGTGCGGCGGTACTTCCCCGTCAGTGGGTGGCGCACCATCGGGCCGGCGCCGTAATCGACCTGTCCTTCCTCCCCCGGGGCGGTCACGATCACCGGATGGGCTTGGGGCGTCTGCTGACCACGGAGCTTGACCACAAAGCGGCGGACGCTGGCGTACCGCCCGGGGAAGCCGTGATCGTCGACGAGGTCCTGCCAGATCGCCATGGCGTTCCGGCCCCGGGCGAGGGCGGGCTCGATCAGCTCGCGGTAGGCCTCGCACGCGCTGGCGGTGGGAGCCCGGCTGGCAGGCGGCGGCCACGGCGGCAGTGACTCCAGACCGGCGGGGAGGCCGCCGGGGTCGGTGGACACCTGTCCTTCGCCAAAACGCCATCCCACGCGCTGGGCGAACCTTTCCGGCTCGTCCGACTTCCGACGGACCCTGCATGGAGAGCCGTGATGAGGCTGTCGACTGCGGGAGGTTGGCGACCCGAGGCACCGGCAGGGCTGTCAGTACGGCAGAGAACGCACCAAGAGGAGCGATGACGGGCGTTCCTGGTTCGGCAGGACTCCTGGCGGTGCTGGATTACGCGGCCTGACGGAGGTAGCGGTGGTGCAGGCCGCCGACTTCGGGAGGCTGCACGATCTTCCCCGTCGCCGGACGCTCGATGGACCGGAAGTCGGGTGCGTCCTTGTCGAGCGCGAGGTGGGTGCGCGCCTGATGGTAATAGGCAAGGTATCGGGTGAGGATACGGCGAAGGTGTCGCTCGCCGAGGACGAGCACGTGATTCAGGCACTCGCGCCGGATCGACCCGATGACGCGCTCCGCGAAAGGATTCTGCCAGGGGCTGTGTGGCGCCGTGAGGATCTCCTCGATCCCCATGGCCGTCATCCGGTGCCGGAACTGCGGGCCATAGACGTGGTCACGATCTCGGAGGAGGTACGCCGGCGCGGACTCGTCCGGGAAGGCGTCCACGAGCTGCTGAGCCGTCCAGGCGGCAGTGGGATGCTCGGTGACGTTGAAGTGGAGGACCCGCCGGCGGTGGTGAGCGAGCACGACGAGGACGCGGAGGCGAGCGGTGGGCACGGTGAAGAAGTCGATCGAGACCAAGTCGCGGAGGTGGTTGGCGAGGAACGTCCGCCAGGTCTGAGCGGGCTGGGGGCGGCGCTTCGGCATGAGACGGGAGACGGTGCGCTCGGCGATGTCGAGGCCGAGCTTCAGGAGCTCCCCGTGGATGCGGGGCGCACCCCACAAGGGATTCGCCGCGGCCATTTTCCTGACGAGGGTGGTGATCTCGGCATTGACGGGAGGGCGGCCTCCGGTGGACCGACCAGACAGATGAGTCCAGTACTCGCGGAAGCGTCGGCGCCGCCATCGCAGGACGGTGTCGGGCGACACGATGACGAGAGCCTGCCGCCAGCCGGTCCAGACTCTGGCCAGCCCGACCCACAACAGGCGGTCGATCGTGCGCAGCCTCGGCCGGGGCGCCATTCGCTTGTAGACGGCGAGCTGCTGGCGCAAGGCCAAGTTTTCGAGGGCGAGCTGACCATGGCCGCCGACGAGGAAGGGGAGGAGCCGAAGCAGACTTTCTCTGGTTCATGTCAAGCGATTTTTCTCGGGCGCTGCCGCAGCTGCTGCCGCGCCATCGTCGCCAAGTGGTACTGCTCGTCATACGGCACCCGGCGTTCCCACAGGACGAAGATGATCTTCACCCACTTCGCGCCCAATGCCCGAAGCGCCTCGTGATGCGAGTGGCCCCGCGCCCGCTGCTCGTCGTAGTACGCCCGGGCCCACTCACTCGAGCGCAGCGAGAGGAAGGCCACCTGATCGACCACGTACCGCAACATCTTGTCGCAGGCGAAGCGGAAGTGGACGACCCGCTGCTTGCCGCTCCGCACGGTCACGGGCACGGTGCCGGCCTGCGCCTGCAGGTGCTGAAACGACTCCCACCGCCCGGGGGCGTCCCCCAGGCGGGCCCAGAGCGTGGGCGCGGTGACCCCATGGTCACCGATCGGGAGCGTCCGGATCCACTGCGCCGCCGGCATGGCCGCGAAAAAATCCTCGACCGCCTGCCGGTACTCCCCGACGGCTGCCACCACCGGCCCGAGCTGGGTCAGCAGGGTCTGCATCAACCGGGCCTTGGCCCGCACCACGTGGGCCGGCACTGGCAACTGCGGCCGCTGGAGGACGGCCCAGAGCTCCTGGGTCCGCGCCTCGCTCAGCCGATGGGCGCGCGCCCACCGCTGCCACTGGCGTTCGGTGAGGCCGGCCACGGCGGCCGGCGTCGGATAGGCCTGCAGGAACTCTCGCGCCAGCGCCGTCGTCAGCTCGGCCACCTCCAGGGCTCGCGGATAGTACGCCTTGAGCGTGGCCGTCAGCTGGTTGACCAGGCGCGTCTGCTGGCGGACCTGCCGCTGGCAGTCCTCCGTGAGGAGCTTGAGTTCCTGGGCCGCCTCCGAGCTCGGCTGCAAGGCTCGCAGGTGCGCGTGATCCGTGCGGAGGAACTCGGCCAGCACCCGGGCGTCAAACGGATCACTCTTCGCCCCGCTCTGCCGAAACCGATCCCGGGCCCGGTCCAGCGCCTTGGGGTTCACCGGGTAGACCACGACGCCATGGTCGAGCAGGAAATCCACCACCCGGCCGTCGGGCCGCTCAATCGCCGCCCAGAGCTCGAGCTCTTGCGCCCGCCACTCGTCCAGCTCCCGGCCCCACTCGCTCAAGCCCTCCGCGGTGTGCGGCACCGTGCGCGCGGTGAGCTTCGTCCCGCGCTCATCCACCACCCAGACCGCATGCGTCTGATCCGCCCAATCGACTCCGAGGTAGTAGCGCATTCGCCCTCCTCCTTCTTCTGGCGTCGCGGCCGCGGAGCAGGAACGGCGGGTTGGCCTTATACCGGTCCTCCGAGGGACCACTTTCTCTGGAACCTCCACTGCCGTTCTCTTGCCGACCGGGACAGTCTGCTTCCAAGCCTCCGGGGGCTGGGTGGAGCACGGTCCTCTGGTCAGCAAGCTCCTGGCCGTCATGCGTGGCCGCCTATGCGTCCACCCACACTCTTCCCTCCTCAGGAGAGAGTTACTCTCCTGGAGGTCGGACTGAGTATAAGGTGGAGCACAAGGGTGATCACGAGCCGCGATTGTGACCGGACGGGGCCGACAGATCAACCACTTGGCTGCGGGATGAGGTTTTGGCGAGGGACAGGCACGCACGCACCTTTGCCCGCCATTGAGATGGTGAGCGAGGGCACCGAAAACTGTGCCGAGACCCGGAGCAGCGGCATGGCCGCCTCCCCGTCGGACTATCAGAAGCAGTGACTAGACGCTATGCCTCCCGGCTCCGCCAGTCAAGGGAACTCTGGGTCGCCCCGCGAGCGTCGAGCTGATCCGTCTTGTTGATCTGCCCCATCATCAGCTTCGCCTTGTTGGCGAGAGTGCTCTTCGGCACGCCGGTCAGCGCGCTCAAATCGTCGCCGTCAGGTGCGGGTGCTGCGTCCGGTCGAACAGGAAGTTCACACTCCCCACGGTGTAGATCGCGGCCCCAGCCCAGATGCGGAGGTCCCCACGCACGAGCGGCGAGGGGCGCATGCGCGCCAGCTTCGCGACGAGCTTGCGGACCAGCTCGCCGTACTCCGCGAGGCACCGGAAGTAGGCCGGGAGCGCGGCGCGCCAGTCGACGCCTACCTGCCACGACCCGGCCTCGTCGGCGAAGAAAAGGACGCTGTCGGGATCCTCGTCAATCCGCCGGAGCAGCGCGAAGAGCAGCTCGAAGGCCTCGAGCACCGGAGGCCGCGGCCCCTTCTCGGCCGCGCGAACGCACTTGCCGACCAGCCGTTCGAACTCGGCGACGAACGCCTCGGCGCCCTCGGACTTGTCCATGAAGTTCTTCGAGTTGACGTCGAAGCTGTCGTAGTACTCGCCGCGCAGGCTCGCCTCGAGGAACTTCCGGACCTCGTCGAGCAGGGGCGCGGCGCCTCGCCTCCCCTCGGCGAAGTCGTCGAGCCGAACCATGTCGCCTACGAGCGCGGTCAGCTTCGCTCTCGGCACGATCTCGATCGCCCGCTCGGCGACTATCAGGAGATTGCCCCGGCTCATCCTCCGCAGGGCGACGCGCAACTTGTCCAGATCGACGGCGCCGCGGCTCATCGCGCGCCCTCTTTCGACGCCGGGGGGTGGAACGGACCCTTGCCCGGCCACACGAAGTGCGTTGCGTACGCCTCCTCGATCTTCGGGTCGCCGGTCTTGGTGAACCGCAGCCGCTGTTTCGGCCCCTTCCCCCAGCGCATGTAAGCGGTCCGAGAAGGCTTGAGGTTCAGGTCGTGTGCGTGGAACCGGAGGATCCGGAGCAGGCGCGAAAGGCACGTGAGGTTGCAGTTGATGACCCGCTCCAGGTGCGGCACCCGACCGCGGCGCCAGTCCTCAAGCTGTTCTCGGGTGAGCAGCCCCATTCCGATCAGTACGTCAACGGGCGTCACGACCGTCCCGAGATCGAGGAGGCCGTCCACTGCGCACACCACTCTCGGGTAGACCGGATCCTTGCGATAGGTGGTGACGCTCGCGGGCGGCACGGAGAGCAGAGTGCCGGAAGAAGCCGCCGAGAACAAGTGCGAACTCGCTGCGCTTTCGGCGATGCGGCTTCGGCCGGTTCGCGCCTCCTCCTCCTCCCGCAGCGTGATCGACGCGTGGGCCTCGGCGATCGCCGTCTCGTCGAGCACGGCGGTGAAGTCGTTCTTGGGACCGTCCCATCGAACCTCCCAGACGCGGCGCACAGTCTCGGGGAAGAGCACCTCCCAGAGCGGTGCGTAACTCGTGAGGACGGTGAGCGCCTGGGGCGAGATAGCGTCGGTCGGCTCGCGGCGCCATGCCAGCACGCAGCACGCGCTGCTCGATGTCCTCGGCCGCGACTTGGGTGCCGCGGCAGGAGGACGGCTGTCCCCGGCAGCGGTAGTCGCGCGGCGGCGGGGCCACCTTGGAGGGCTTCGGACCCATCGGCGCTTCTGGAAGCGCGCGGCTCGACGAAGTCGTCATGAGCCGATCGCAGTGGACACAGCGGAGCAGCCGCCTGACCAGGAACAGGTCGCCCTCCTACTGCATACGTCGGCTGGGCGTTCGGGTTCTACGCCCGTCCACGGCCGCGCGTGCCTTCACGAACAGTTGCTCGTCGACGATCGCGTCGTGCGCATCGGCCACCGCACCCATGCGGCCGAGGTACACGCCGTTGTTGAGGACGCGGAGCACAGCCTTCGGGCTCCACGGCTGCCGGCCGTCCAGGATCCGCCGGTCGTTCTCGCCCTGGGCGTTGGTCCACGGTGCGATCGCCGACGGTGGAGCTCCGGTGGCCGCCATCTCGAAACATCCGCTTCACCACGGGCGCTTCCGCAGGCTGCACAACCGCTGATGGCTGAGCGGATCGGACGAGTACCCGAAAGGGACGCGCCCGGCATTCCGAATGCCGCGGCTGCGCAGCGCCGCGCGCGTCGCGCAGTCGTTCGCCGATGATCTCGCGCTCGAACTCGGCGAACGTGCCGAGCACGTTGAGCATGAGGTCGCTCATCGCGAGATCGCCCAAGTGGATGTCACCAACGACGATCGTCAGCGCTGTCCCACGCCTCTTGAACGTGCCCACCAGGTTCGCCCAGTCCGAGACGCTCCTCGTCAGCCGATGGAGCCGGTGCACAGCGACACGGTCGACTCCACCTGCGGCAACGCGAGCCAGCAGGCGCGTGGGCGCGGGTCGCTCGATCGTCGCGCCGCTCTCGCCCACGTCGTTGAAACGCTCATCGAGCGCGGTCCATCCGTCCGGCGCACGGGCACGGACAAGCTCGAGGCATGCCTCCGCTGCGCGTCGCACGAAGTGAGGTCTGTGTCGTTCGGGCGGACAACCGACTGGCGCGTGTAGATGGCGCACCGGATCACGCGCCGCTCCATCCAAGCAAGTTATCACGCGCCGCTACTTGCGCGCCCGCTCCCGGCGAGGCGCCCAGGCTCGAAGCGGCATGGAAACTGCGGAGTTGCGCCGCGGGAACCAACGATCTATATTGATCGAGGCATGGCGAAGAAGCGGACGAAGACGGCCGGCAAGGGCCCGAGGGTCTTGAGCGGTGGGCGCAAGCGCGTCCTCGTGGTCCTCTTCGTCCCGAGCGTCGAACGAGACGGTGCGACTCCCATCGACCAGCCGCGCTGGGTGGACTCGTCGCTGGAGATGTTCGGGCGGGTGTTCGGGGGCGCGACGGCCTACCCGAAGGCGAAGGGCATCTGGCGCGACGACGAGCGCGGCGGTGCACTGGTGAAGGACGAGCCGGTGGTCGTCCACTGCTACACGACGCCCGCCGACATCCAGAACGGCCGCAACCTCGCCGAGCTCGGGAGCTTCTGCCGGAAGATGGGACGCGAGGCGCGGCAGGGAGAGATCGGCTTGGTGGTCGGCGACGAGTACTTTGCCATCCGCGAGTTCGGAGAGGAGTAGACGATGAAGACGCAGCTCGACATGGACAAGATCGCCAAGGGCCTCGGTGCCGAACGCCGAGGGAAGGTGACCTCGACGGGCGGCTACTTCGGGGCCATGCAGCTCCTGGCGGACATCGAAGCCCGGTTCCGCGTGCCGACCGGCGGCGGCCGGCCGACGGATCCCGGCTGGACCGAGCGGCGGCTCGTGCCACTCGCGCCGCGAACGCTCGAGCGGCTCGAGGAGATCGCGGCCAAGGTCCGGGAGCACGGCGGCGTGAGCGTCGAGCCGATGCAGCTCGCGGCACTTCTGCTCGAGAAGACAACCGAGGATCTGAGCGAGGCCGAGGCCGATAGGCTCGTCCGTCCGAAGCGGAGCGCCGGCCGCTGAGGCCAGTGGAATCAAAGACTTACGGCGAGCGCCCGGCTGCTTAACAACGACACAAGGCAGACCCTCTTTGAGCCATGCGCCGTTTAACGCGAGCCCCGGCTTCGATATCTGTCGATGGCAAGCGGGTAGCAATCGGCACCGCTGACGGACGGTACGGTGTCCAGAAGATCGGAACGAAGAAGAGCCAAAGCGACTTAGGCAGAAGCACGTGGGCCGTGTAACAGGTCTGATTCTTCGGGAACGTCAAG
The DNA here is from genome assembly GCA_963765195.1 of uncultured Candidatus Rokubacteria bacterium. GTDB lineage: Bacteria > Methylomirabilota > Methylomirabilia > Rokubacteriales > DASRDR01 > DASRDR01. Next base: position 487,830 of record CAVXVV010000055.1, on the reverse strand, counting down.
AGCATGTGATCAGTGGTGGCGCTGATGGGAATAATGGATCTGGACGGGAGAGAATTGGCGAGTTGAAGAGGTGGGATGTTACTCCCGGACAAGCCTTGCTCTTGAGCCTGACTGGTCTCGCCGGGGCGGCAGGTGCGTCACTGCGGAGTCAAGGTGACGCGGAGCTCGGTGAACCCGCGGAGGACGAAGTTGGGGCGGCGCCGCGGGCGGGTCTCGGGGGCCAGCGCCAGCCTGGGCCACCGGGCGAGCAGCCCCTCCAGGGCTGCGCTCGTCTCCTGACGGGCCAGGGCGGCCCGAGGCAGTAGTGGATGCCGTGACCGTACGCACGTTTTGAGGGCCCTACCCTACCGCGGCCCGAGGCGGCACCCGTCCGGCGCCAGGTTCCGGCCAGGCAGGTAACTCGATACCAGGTCCACAACCGGTAGACGGGACGCCCCCCTCCACCCCATACTCTGGTAGTTCGTCGGGCCGCCAGCCCTGGATCTCCCGGGCGGTCGCCCGCGCGAGCGCGGAGCCTGAATGAGCAAGCGGAACAAGCGCGCCGCCGATCGCCGCCCGGTGCAGCCCCCCTCGACGAGTCTCCCGGAGTCACGGGCCCGGATCGAGGCCCTGATCGCGGCGGGCAAGGCGCGCGAGGCGCTCGACCTCGCCAAGCAGCTGTTCAAGGAGACGCGCAGCGGTGAGGCGGAGGCGCTCCTCATCGCCGCCTACGAGGCCCGGATCCACGCAATGCTCGCGCGGGGCCTCTACGACGAGGCCGGGGCGCTGGCCGCGCTGGTCGGCGAGCGGTTCCCTGCCCTCCGCCAGCGCCTCGTGCCGCTCGTGAAGCAACGCAAGGCGATCGCCGGTGGAGATCTCGGGTCGCTGCTGTCGGAGCTGGCCTCGGCCGCCCCGCCGCGTCGGCGCGAGATCGAAGCGATCCTGGAGCGGGAGCTGAGAGACCCGCGGCTCCTGGCGGATGCTGAGGCCCTGCTAGAGGGCGATCCGCTGCGGCGCGCCGCCCGGGCGGTGTGCGAGCTGTTCGACGCGGTGACGCGGGGGCCGCTGGTCCCGGCGGCGCTCGCCGCCCTCGACGGGATCTCTCGCCACTCGCCTCTGGCGCCCTGGAAGCTCCTGATCCGGGCCCTCGACGCCTATTACCGGCGCGCGGACGCGGCGGTGCGCGCCAACGTCGACGCGATCCCGCCCGACTCGGCGCCGGCGCGGCTCGTGCCCGTCCTGCACCACCTGGTGGGCGCGCCGGCGCCGCTCGACGGGAGATCTCCCGCTGTCCGGGCCCTCGTCAAGGCCGTCAGCGGGGGACGGTCGGTGCTCCGGAGTGACCTGGCGCAGGTGATCCGTGCGCTCGAGGCGAGGGATGCGCCCAGGGCGGTCGCCGCCGTGGAGCGCGTCTTGCGCCTGTGCGAGTCGGCGTCCGTCAAGCGGGTCTTCGCGGCCACGATTCTGAGGGAGTGGTTGCGGCTGAACCTGAGTCCCCGGCCCCTGATGGCGGCCCTGCAGCGCGACCGCCGAGACCTGGAATGGCGGCGGGACACGGAGAGGCTGATCGCACTGACGCTCGAGGGGGCCGGAGCGTGGGACCAGGCGCTGCTCTTCTGGGACGGCTACCTCACCGGCGCGAATCGCGCCGGTGCCATGCCCGCCACGGGGCGCGAGACGTCGCGCGTCCTGCTGCACATGGCCGAGCTGTTCCCCGCCGATCCCGAGGAGGCGCTCGACGCGTTCGGTCTCGACTCCGAGGAGGAGCGGGACGCACTGATCCGGGAGGGCGCGCTCCCCGAGTGCGTCGATCGCGGCCGTCTCCTGGCCCGCGCGCGGCAGGCGGATCCCGATCCGCGCGTGTTTCGCGCGTTCGTCGCCCACTGGGAGGCGCGCGATCCGGGGCGGGCCGAGACCGAGGCCGCAGGGTGGCGGCAGGCGCACCCCCGGGACCTGGAGCCACTGCTGTACCTGGTGCGTGCGGCCGAGCGGCGCGGCGCCCACCGCAACGCGATCGACCTGCTCGACGAGGCTGACGCGATCGACCGGGTGCATCCCGAGGTGCGGCAGAGCCGCGTTCGCCTGCTGCTCGCCGGGGCGGAGCGAAGGATCAAGGAAGGGCGCTTCGCCCCCGCCCTAGCGGATCTGGATCGCCTCGAAAAGGAGCCGGTCACCACCGCCGGCGACACGTTCGCCTACCTCGGCGCGGTCAGGTCGGTGGCGATGCGCAGGAACGGCGACGGAGCGGGCGCGGCGCGGCTGCACGAGGAGCTGGCGGCCCGCCTCGGCAACCCGACGATGCTGTGGCTGATCCTGTTCTCGGTGGGCGAGTCGTTCGGTCTCGAGCCACCCGACGCTCCGGCTGCCGCCCCGCCGGCCGAGACGGTCCAGGCGCTGGCTCGTTCCTGCGACCTGTTTCGCGCGCTGGATCGCCCCCTGGTGGCGCCACCCGACCTGCTGGCCCGGGTGGAGCGCGATCTCGATGGTGCGTCGGCCGCCGATCTTCACTCGCTGTGCGTCGGCGGACTCACCATGGGCCGCCCGGCCCTGACCTACGCCGCCTCCGGTCAGGGGCTCGCCGCCGCCGGGCCACTGCTCCACCGCTTTCTCCTCGCGCGGGGCCGCGCGCTCGTGGCCGCAGCGTCGCGTCGCGATCGCGACCGCGCCTGGCCCTGTCTGGGCGCCGCGCGCGAGCTGGCGGGCCGCGCGCGCGACATGGACGCCGTCCGCGAGGCCTCGTCAGCGCTCGACGCCCTCACGCCCTCCGCCGAGCTGCCTCCGTGGGTGCCGCGCGCGCTGGTCGCCGCTACCGAGCCACCGACGCCGGAGGAGATCGCGCGCTGCGTCCGCACAGAGCGCGCCCGCCGCCAGGTGCCCGCATTCTCCGCCGACAAACCCGCGCGCAAGCGGCGGCGGGCCCCGAAGCAGAAGCAGCGGGACCTGTTTGACGATCTCTTCGCCTTCCTGGAGAAGAACCCCTGAACCCGTTCACGGTGCTCGGGATCGACGAGACCGCCGACGATGAGGTGGTCCGGGCCGCGTACCTGGCGGCGGTCCGGCGCTCGCCTCCCGATCGCGATCCGGAGGGATTCCGCCGCGTCCGCGAAGCCTACGACGCCGTGCGCGACGAGGAGCGCCGCCTGGCGTTGCGACTGTTCGGCCCGGCCCCGCTCGAACGCCTGGAGTCGCTGCTCAACGAAGTGCCCGACGAACGCCGGTTCGTCGGGCCCGGACCCTGGCTCGACGTCCTGCGCGGTGATCGGACGTGAGCGAGTGGCGGGACCCGACGTCGAGGGACGCGGAGGCCGGACCGCCGACGGCAGAGCCGGGCGAGGCGCTGCGCGATCCGGAGCGCCGCCGCGCCTTCCTGGAATCGATCGAGGGATGGCTCGACGAGCTGGCCGAGATCGAGCCGCCTCCGGCGGGACTCGCGGCCGAGGCGACGTCGGCGGTCGATGGCATCCCCGACCTCTTCGCGGTGCTGGCCCAGCTCGCCACGCTGACCCGCGAGACGCAGCTCCAGGGACGGGCCACCAATCGCCTGCACACCGAGCTTGGGGCAACGCTGAACCGCCTGCTCGAGCAGGCCAGCAGCCAGGACACTATCGTTCGGAGGCTCGCCGAGGCCCGGCGCGAGGCCCGGCTGGAGCTGGTGGCCGAGCTGCTGGAGGCTCGCGATCGCCTCGCGCGCGGGCTGGCCGAGGCGCGGGGCCGGCTCGAACATCTTCGTGGGCTCCGCGCCCGCCTCGGGCAGCGCCCCGTGCTGCAGGCGCTCGTCGAGGGCAACGGCCTGGCCCTCGACCGGCTCGACGACACGCTGCGGCGGCTCGACGTGCACGAGATCCCGGCCCAGGGCAAGCCCTTCGACCCGCGGGTGATGCGCGCCGTGGACGTGGCGGACGCGCCGGCGTCGCCCCCGGGGACGGTCCTCGAGGTGTTCCGCGCGGGCTACCTCGCCGATGGCCGGGTGCTCCGCTTTGCGGAGGTCAAGGTCGCCGGCGGACCGCCGCCAGACACAGGAGGCTCCGATGGCTGATGTGATCGTCGGCATCGATCTGGGGACGACGAACTCCGAGGTGGCCGCGCTCGTCGACGGCAACGTCCAGGTGCTCGCTGTCGAGGGCGAGCAGATCATGCCCTCGTTCGTGGGAGTCAGCCCCGACGGCACACCGCTGGTCGGCACCCCTGCCCGCAACCAATACGTGGTATACCCCGAGGGGACCGTCAAGTCGATCAAGCGGCTGATGGGCTCGAACGAGCGCGTCGCCCTGGGCGAGCAGACCTATTCGCCGCCGGAGATTTCCGCGATGATCCTGCGCGCGCTCCGGGCCCGGGCCGAGGCCGCGCTGGGACGGCCCGTGCGCCGGGCGGTGGTCACAGTGCCCGCGTACTTCTCGGACGCCCAGCGCCAGGCCACCCGCGACGCCGGCGAGATCGCGGGCCTGGAGGTCGTGCGCATCCTCAACGAGCCCACCGCCGCCGCGCTTGCCTACGGCGCCGACCGCCAGGGGGACCGCACCGTGCTCGTCTACGACCTGGGGGGCGGCACCTTCGACGTCTCCCTCGTGCAGGTCTCCGGGGACGTGACCGAGGTGCTGGCCAGCCACGGCAACAACCACCTGGGCGGAGACGACTTCGATCAGCTCCTGCTCGATCTCGTCCTCACCCGCTTCATCGCCACCGGCGCCCCCGACGTCCGCGGCGACCGCCGGGCCATGAACCGCCTTCTGCGCGCGGCCGAGGAGGCCAAGAAGCGGCTCAGCTTCGAGCCCTACACGCGCCTGCGCGAGGAGCACCTGGGCGCGCGCGACGGTGTCCCCGTGCACCTCGACCTCGAGATCTCGCGGGAGGAGTACGAGCGCCTGATCAGCCACCTGGTCGACGGCACCCTCGACAGCGTGCACCGGGCCCTCGCCGACGCCGGCAAGCAGCCCGGCGAGGTGGACGAGATCCTGCTGGTCGGCGGCGTCACCCGGACGCCCCTGGTGTCCCAGCGGCTGCGCGACACGACGGGCCTGGCGCCTCGCCAGGACGTGCACCCGGACCTCTGCGTGGCGCTCGGTGCGGGCGTGCTGGCGGCCCGGCTGGCCGGCCACGACGTCGATCGCGTCCTCGTGGACATCTCCCCCTACTCGTTCGGGCCGTCGTACTTCGGGTTCGTCGACGGCCGGCCCTCCGAGCACTGCTACCATCCGGTCATCGCGCGCAACACGCCCCTGCCCGCCAGCCGGACCGATTGCTACGTGACGATGGTCGACAACCAGGAGGCGTGGCAGGTCAGCGTCTACCAGGGCGACGATCCCAACGCGCTGAATGACATCCTGGTCGGCCGCTTCCTGATCGAGGGCCTGTCGCCGGTACCGGCCGGCAACGAGGTGCTCTGCCGCATGGACCTCGACCTGGACGGCATCCTGCGCGTGACGGCCACCGAGAAGCGGACGGGGCTCGCCAAGCACATCACCATCGAGGGCGCCACGACCGCGATGAGCGACGCCCAGATGGCAGAGGCCCGTCGCCGCATGCGAGACCTCTTCGGCGACCCGGAGGACCTCGCGCAGGCCGACCTTGACGAGGACGCGCTGGGCGACGACGAGGCCGACCCTGACGACGACATCGATCTCGAGGAGGCGCGAGCCCGAACGGTCTGGTCTCGAGGAGGCCGGACTCGACGAGTCGAGAGCCTCGGATTCCGCGCCGGCGACCGGCGGGGGACGCGAGCGACGGGTCGCGATCTCCGAGGCCCGGGCGCTGCTCGAGCGCGGGCAGCGCCTGCTCGCCCGCATGAGCGCCGAGGACCGTGAAGAAGCGGTCCGACTCCAGCAGGCGATCGAGAAGGCGATCGGCGGCGGGGACTGGGACCGGCTCCGCGCCGCCACCGGCGACCTGGCCGACCTCCTCTTCTACGTCGAGGAGGGATGAGCGACCACCCGCGCTGCCCGACCTGCCGCGCCCCCTGGCGCGGCGTGACCGCGTGTCCGCGCTGCGGCACCGACCTCGGACCGGTCATGCGCGTGGCCGCCCGCGCGTGGGAACTGCGGGTCGCGGCCCGCGCGGCCCTCGCGGCCCGGCGAGACCAGGAGGCGGTGGAGCTAGCGACCGCCGCCCTTCGCCTTCACGCCACGCCTCGCGGCCGGCGCCTGCTGGTCCTCGCGCTCCTGGGGGCCGGCCGCACCGCCGAGGCGGCGCGCGCGCTGACCTCGCGCACGGCCTGATCCCGACGCGTCTCCGGGCCGCGTCGTTCGCTTCGCGTCATCACCGGAGTCGGCGGCGCCACGGGTCCCCGGGAGGAGCGGACGCACCGGGAGCGCCAGCTGCGCGCCCGCTTGTAGGGCGCAACAACTCCATCCGACCATCAGGCAGCATGGTGATACACATAGTGCAGGCCCCCGAGCACCGGCCGCCCGATGATCCGGCGTGTCCTTCGCCAAAACGTGCAGCCTGTAACGGCAGTGCTCCAACCGGTGAAAGTCCGGGTGCAGCCTGTAACGTTGCCAATGTTGCGGGGGAAGGACCCGCCGGCGCAATTGCCCAGGTCGGGTGCAGCCTGTAACGCTGTCCGTTCTTGCGGGGGAAGGACCCGCCGGCGTAATTACCCAGTTCGACGCCGTAGTCATACCCGACTCTCGATGGGGGTGACCCGGTTGGGGGCAAGCTCGGGTGTACAAGTCCCGGCGGCCCGATGCCGATGAGCATCGCGGTCGGTCAGACAAGGGGGGACGAGCAAACTTCGAGGGCGGGCTACGAGGGGTAACGCCGCGTTGACCCAGGGGCGAAGGGAGGGGAGCCGGGGCCGCTTTGTGGCGGACGCAGGAGGAATGCTAACCCTGATCGGCCAGGTGCCACACCCTCTCGGTCAGAGAAAAAACGATTCGAGGAGAAGTGCCATAGCCCCCGACAGTCGCGGAGCAGGAGCGCCAAGCGCTGCGCGTCGACGCGATCATTCTTGAGGCGCGCGGCGGCGATGGCCTTGGTCTGTTTGGGATGCGAGAGAATCGGCTGATGGCCGAGGCCCTCAAGCAGATCCACCAGCCACCACCAGGTGCCGGAGGCCTCGATAGCGACCGGCGTCTTCGGTGGCAGTTGCGCGAAAAATTGCTCCACGCGGGCCACCTCGTTCTCGAGTCGATGCTAGGTGAGTTCGCCATCCTCGGTCAGGACCGCGATCTGCGACGTTCGTTTGTGCAAGTCGACCCCGACGTGTGCCATCGTGTTGGCCTCCTGCCTTAGAGAGGTGTCCATCTTCCTCTGAGCAACCAGCCTATTTCAGGCTTGACGGGAGGCCAATGTGCTTATCACATCAAGAATCCCATCTGCTTGTCCTGCCTGGACTTACCTGCTCGTAGTGTCCGAAAACTCATCCCGTGCTCAGGCTCAGGCCGCGCGGTGGTAGTATCGCAACAGCCCTGTCCCGGTTAGAAACCTCATCAACCTGACCTTCGCGATTCTCCGACGCGTGGTGCGGGGCGTGGACTTGCGCCGGCCTTTGGGGGGCGGCGACCGGAATCGCCATGCACGACTTCCGGCGAGGCCAAGAAGGTCGACGGTCACCCCACCACACGCGGCGTGGTGGGGACGTGAATGAGCGCGTGTTCGTTTAACGACCGTCGCGATCAGGCCGCGCGCTGGTAGATGTGATGGAGCCCACCGACCTGCGGGATCGCCACCACGCGCCCGAGCGCTGGCCGCTGCACATCTCGTGGCCGTGGACTATTGTGGTCGAGCGATTGGTGTGGCCGCGCGGTGTTGTAGTACCCGATGTAAGCGCGTAAGAGTCGGCGAAGATGCGCCTCGTTCAGGATGAGCAAGTGGTCGAGGCACTCCCGGCGGATTGAGCCGATGACTCGCTCCACGAACGGGTTCTGCCAGGGCGCGCGGGGGGCGGTCAGAATCTGGTGGATCCCCATGCGCGTGACGCGTCGCGTGAAGGCTTCCCCGTAGATCCCATCTCGATCCCGAAGCAGATACGTGGGAGCCGTATCATCCGGGAGCGCCTCGACGAGCTGCTGGGCGGTCCAGACTGCCGTGGGATGGTCGGTGACGTTGAGATGGAGGAGTTCGCGCCGGTCATGTCGGAGGACGACGAAGACGAAGAGGAGACGAACGGTGAGGGTGGGGACGACGAAGAAGTCGACGGCGACCATCTCGCGGAGGTGAGCCGCCAGAAAGGCCCGCCACGTCGGGGCGGGCCGCGGCGACGTCCGGCACATGTACTTCGCGACGGTGAGCTCGGCGACGTGGTCGCCGAGGAGGGCGAGCTCTGCCTGGATGCGCCGCCGGCCCCAGGTCGGATTCTCCCGCGCCATGCGTCGGATGAGGCGGCGGATCTCGGCGTCAAGCTTCGGGCGGCCGACCGGGTTGGGCCTGGACTTCCACCGCCAGAAGAGCCGGAAGCCTTATACTCCTCCGGACATTCTCCTGACCAGGAGACAGAACGGAGGAGGAAGAAGAGGGGACGAGGCGGCCGCACATGGCGGCCAGGAGCTTGCTGACCAGAGGACCGCCGGATGCGGAGCCCTCGGAGGCTCGCGCCAAGAGTGTCCCGGTTGGCAAGAGGACGGTCCTCGAGGTTCAAGAGAAAGTCGCCTGTCCTTCGCCAAAATCCCGTCCGGCGGCCAAGCGGTTGATCTCTCGGCTCTGATCGCGAGAGAATCTCGTTCCCATGATCAGTACGTTACTCCACTTGCTTCGCCTCTTCCCGTTCCTCTGTGGCGGCCACCGCCAGCTCGCCCTCGAGAACCTCGCCCTGCGCCAGCAGCTCGCCGTGTACAAGAGAACCGCGAAGCGGCCGAAGCTCGGCAGGCGCGATCGGCTCTTCTGGGTTTGGCTGTCCAGGGTGTGGGCAGGCTGGCGGCAGGTCCTCGTCATCGTGGCTCCTGACACCGTCCTCCGGTGGCAGCGGCGCCGCTTCCGCGACCACTGGACCACGCTCTCCGGCCGCCCCACCGCGGGCCGCCCACCGGTCAACGCCGAAGTCCGCGCCCTGGTCGCACGCATGGCCAAGGCCAATCGGCTCTGGGGTGCCCCCAGAATCCATGGCGAACTTCAAAAGCTGGGAATCGACGTCGCCGAGCGTACCGTCTCGCGGCTGCTCCCCAAGCGGCGTTCACCCCCGTCGCAGACCTGGCGCACGTTCCTCACCAACCACGTCCGAGACCTGGTCTCGATCGACTTCTTCACCGTTCCGACCGCTCGCTTGCGCGTCCTCTTCGTCTTGGTCGTGCTCGCCCACCATCGGCGGCGCGTCCTTCATTTCAACGTCACCGAGCACCCCACGGCCGACTGGACGGCGCAGCACATCGTGGACACCTTCCCGGAAGAGACCGCGCCATCCTATCTCCTCCGCGATCGCGACACGGTCTACGGCCACTCGTTCCGGCAACGAGTCAAGGGCATGCGGATCCGTGAAGTGCTGACGGCACCCCAGAGCCCGTGGCAGAATCCCTTCGCGGAGCGGCTCATCGGCTCGATCCGGCGCGAGTGTCTGGATCATGTCCTCGTCCTGAACGAACGCCACCTGCGCCGCATCCTGACCCGCTACTTAGCGTACTATCACCGCACGCGAACTCACCTCGCCCTCAAGAAGGATGCGCCCTACGTGAGACCTATCGAGCGGCCGGTGCTGGGCACGGTCGTCCAGATTCCCGAAGTCGGTGGGCTGCATCATCGCTACGGCCGGCGGGTGGCCTAACCAGCCTCGTCCGACGGACCCACTGTCACCAACCCCCCACGCTCGTCACCATCCCTCCCTCTGACCGCCAGCCATCCCACCCTCAGCACCACCTTCCTCCGGTCCGATGGCCGGTGGGAACGGTCCTGCGCGAACCAACCGATCACGAATCTCCTGGCGTGTTGGGTGCGTCGCAAGGCCACGGAAAGTCGTCACGCGAGCCGGACGCGGTTTTGGCGAAGGACAGGATGTCGCCGAAGAGGTTGAAGGCGAGCACGGCGAGGCTGATGGCGAGGCCGGGGAAGGTGGCGAGCCAGGGCGCCTGCTCCATGAACGCCCACCCCGTGCTGCTCAGCATGAGCCCCTACCCAACCAGCGATCGAGGCGAGGCCGATGGGCTATACTGGCATTGCCACGGCGCCTCTTCGGGCAGATTCTTCGGCCCTGGGGACGCCGTCACCGGGACGGCAATCGTTCCATGCGGAAACGCTGACGAAGCCGACTTCGACGATCACCTCAATAGCGGAGAATCTGAGGAGCGCTGATGTTAGTTTTGCAGATGGGGGGCTGGCTCATCTTCGCGTGCATTCTGGCGTCCTTTATCGAGCACCAGGTACACAAGAAGCTAATGCACAGAAGGAACTTCCTCAGTGAGCGTGTGACATCCTTCAAGCGCGTATTCGAGGCTCACACTCTTGTGCACCACAAGCACTACACCGCGATATTCAGCGATGAACCTGTCGCTCGTGGCGAAGACAAGGAGATACGGCTGACTGTGCGCAAGGCGCCGATCAAGGCTCTTCCATTTGCTGCGCTCATTGCATTGGTGTCCTGGCAAGGGGCAGCGATCTTCGTGGCCGTCATTGTTTTTCATCACTGGGCGTGGAACAAGATTCATCTGGAGATGCACAAGCCGGAGAAGAGGATCTTCAGCACCTGGCCGGTCTACAAGTTTCTGGCGCGACGTCACTGTTTGCATCACCGACACCTGGACAGGAACTTCAATGTTGTGTTCCCCCTGGCTGACTATGTTCTTGGAACTAACGCTCGGGCCAACGAAGCGGATCTGAAATATTTGAAGCAGTGGGGGTTGTGAATCGAACCAAACGAAGTATCCGCACCGCTAACTCATTGATTTTGCGTCTGTCGACCTCCGGCGGGTTAACAATGGCACTTCAAGAAATCAAAGCCCGAGCGCTCAACAATTAGCGGCTAGCAGTTTGAAAAGTTGAGGCCCCCGCCTTGGGTTTTCGAGGCGCGTGGCGGAGCCGCCACGCCCGCCATGCGTCCCTCAAGAAGTTGACGACTACGCCTTTCGATTTTGAAGCCGGGCCTTCAGATTCTTGAGACCAATCAGTCTTGTTCAGGGTCTCCATGCGCCACCTCCTCTGGTCGTCGCACACCGCCCGCCCGGAGGAGCCTCGTCATCACGAGTTTGCTCGGCGTGCTCGGAGGCAACAATGCGGGGTACCGAAAGCTCCTACGTCAAATTCAAGGCGGACTCGCGGTACCAATCCGTACCGACGTTGACCGGGCGTTCGGTGCACGGCCAGCCTATCCCATTTTCATGCGGCATGGGTGTGCCGACGGCGCATGACAATTCAAGGGGAGCTGGCGAAGCTCGGCCTTCGAGTGTCGGCCACCGCGATCCGGACACTCCCGGGCCGCCACGGGCTCGGACCGGCCCCGCGCCGGGACGGAGTGAGCTGGCGGGTGTTCCTCCGTCAGCAGGCCGCGAGCATCCTCGCGTGTGACTTCTTTACCGTCGAGACAGTGTGGCTGAAGACGCTATACGTGCTGTTCTTCATCGAGCTGAACCGCCGGCGGGTGCACGTCAGCGGCTGCACCGCGACGCCGGACGCCGCCGGGGTCACGCAGCAGGCCCGAAATCTCGTCCTCCAGCGCCCAGAGCTCGACGGTGGCCGCCGGTTCCTCGTGCGTGATCGGGACAGCAAGTTCACGCGGGCCTTTGACGAGGTCTTCCGCAGTGCGGCCAGCACGGTGATCGCACGCCGGTGAAGGCGCCCAGAGCGAATGCGTACGCGGAACGCTGGGTCCGGACGGTGCGGACCGAGTGCCTGGACTGCGCCTCATCCTGAATCAGAGGCATCTCGAGCACGTGCTCCGAGTCTACGTCCACCACTACAATGCCGAGCGGCCACATCGGGGGCTCAAGTTGTCCCCGCCTGAGGGACCCCGCGAGCCGATGGCCTCCGCGGTGCAAGCGAACGTGTGTCGGCGGGACCTCTTGGGCGGTCTGCTGCACGAATATTACCAGGCCGCGGCATGAACCCGGGTTTGTGCACCCTTCAGGAGGTCTGGACCCGGTGTGGACTCGTGACGGACTCCGTCCTATTCTTCATCCACCTGGCCAGCCGGAGGGTCCACGTGGCCGGGGTGACGCCGCATCCGGATCAGGGCTGGATGGGCCAGATGGCGCGGAACGTGACGATGGCCGAGTGGGGATCGCTGTCGCCGGGGGAGTATTTGATCCATGACCGCGACGGCCGGTTTTGTCCGGCGTTTCAGCGGACGGTTGACGCCGTCGGCGTGAGGCGGGTCGTCCTACCGCCGCGGAGTCCGGACTTGAACGCGTACGCGGAGCGCTGGGTGCGCTCGGTCAAGGAGGAGTGTCTGTCCCGGCTGATCCTGTTCGGGGAGCGCGCCTTGTGGCACGCCCTCACGCAGTATGAGGAGCATTATCATCGGGAACGCCATCACCAAGGGAAGGGCAACGTGTTGCTGATCCCGCCCGCCCATCTGGGCCGGGCGCCGAGTCGGGTAGAGCGCTGGCGCGCCCACGGTAGCGTCCGGTGGCTTAACCGCGGCTTTCGCCGCGGGCCTCAGTCCGGCTCGCATGGCGACGTCTCCAGCGCCCCCCCTAAGAGTAGGGTCGAGGACTGGCGCGGTACCGAGGGGCCCGTCTCCAGCCCCCGCCACATCAAACCCGGCGTGCTGGTTTCCAGCACCGGGCTTTCCTGCTCGCTTCGCGCCATGGTCGGGTAGAGCGCTGGCGCGCCCGCGGTAGCGTCCGGTGGCGTAGCCACGGCTTTCGCCGTGGGCCTCAGTCCGGCTCGCATAGCGACGTTTCCAGCGCCCCCCCTAAGATTCCGTGCATCGAGTTTTCCCCAGCACGGCTCCAAGCCAAGGTGTGTTGCCATCAGCCAGACCCTTCCCGCACGGACCCCGAGCTTAAGTGCCAAGTCCACATCCCCTCGGGGGCTTCGCGGTTTGACCTGACCTTCGTCGCCTATGTCCCTCCTGCGGATTACCGCTGGCATTATCAGCCAGCCCGCCTCAGGCTCACTCAGCAGCGACCACCTCGGCCCACGGGCCCTTCGCTCCGAGCGGGTTATAGTGTCCCGCTCATCTCCGCTACTACGGCCCGATCCGCCAGTCTCGCCCGCACCCCCTGACTTCACCTCATCGGCTTATACAGGGGGCCGTGCCCGACGACTTGGTCTGGACTGCGAACGACACCTTCCCTGCTTTGGGTCAGCGCTCCTTCCACGCGTGCGGCCACCTCTACGCCGGGAGGAGAAGCAGGTCCATATCCCCGCTGAGTCCCTGCTCCCCTGGCCTTCCCCCCATAACCATGGAGTCGGCTCCTCCACCTTCCCGACATCGGCTTCCGTCGGGATGTCTTTCGACGCTTCTTCCAGTGTTCGCTTTGCTACCGCCCGCGTGATTGCTTGCCCTCCTGGACCGATCCGACCTGGAGAGACATCGCTCTCCAGCCGCCGAGGACTTTGTACCCGAAAAAACTATACAAATTAACAAAAATTCCAATCAAAAATCTCACAATTTAACAAAATAATTAAAAAATCTAAACAACAAAACAAAATCAAACTAACAACTACTACTATAACAATAAAACAAAAAACAACAAAAAATACAAAAACACAAAAACAACTAAAAAAAACTAAAACAACCAAACAAACAAAAAACAAAAAACACAATCAATAAACAAATACAAACACAACAAAACAAACAAATACAAAAACAAACAAACGAAACACAATCACAACTAGAGATACTTGAGAAACAACATCACGATCAACGCCATCCAGACCTACACCTTCAACACGTTAACGCTAATCCCCACAAAAATCTTGATCTTCAGATACTACTACAAAATCTTGAAGAAAAGCTCGATCTACCAGCGATCCTTGTAGATCGCGTCTCCGTCGTCGCCCCGAAGTCCACATCGTTACTCAGAAGACCAACGTAGTGTCCTGCTCCACGTCGTAGACCTCGACCCCACGCAAAAGATACATAAACTACAACACGACACCAACAACATCTAACCTAATAAATCTTCCCGCTCCAAACACCCGTGAGTCAAAATACGCCAAAACTCAACCAACATAAAAACCGAGAAATCCTAAAACCTAATCACAAACCACACTACCTACACAATCAACTACCCAAACCACACGTAATCAATATACCCCCAATCCATCACCACAATAATACCCAAATCGAAACACAAAAAACAAACCACCCACACATCATACCACTAACCCTCCATAATAACCACCACACTCAACAAATAACCATCATAATCCAACAAACAATACAACTAAACCACCCCTATCATCCACTAACTTCACCCAGTCGAACAAAATCACAAACAAATCAATCAACATCAAAACCAAACTAACCAACTAATACTAAAACCAAAACTACCACCAACCCTAAACAAAAAAATCACAACAAAACAACAACACCTCAAACACAACCCCATAGAGAAACCAAAACCGATATACAAAAACGTAAACGAGCATCAAACGACTCAAAACCATAATACCACGATACTAAAACTAACCCTAACTACTACACAACCCCCCACAAATATCCCACAGCGAGTAAACCCAACCGAACTAACAGAACAACATCACTACAAAATACCCCCAACATATGAACCCACAAACATAACACTCCACATACATCCACTTGAACAGCACCTGAACTCCGTCCGCGGAAACAACTTGAGCAGCTGGCTGAACATGCTGCAGAATCCGCTCACGCGTGAGCCTCCTGTCGCGTCGTGGTGTCGAACCTTGGTCCGTCTCGACCTCACCGTACTCCAGGGGGCTCATCCACTCACAGCTTTCCCTCGGGAAGGTCTCCCCTCCCGCGAGTCGGGCATTGCTACACGGCACCCAGGGCGGCGCCGTGACCGGACTTCCACCGGCTGGAGCACTGCCGTTACAGGCTGCACGGTTATGTGACCTATCGACTGGACGTGCTTTCACGCGCGGCTCCAGTACCGCACCCCGTAGTCGCTGTACAGACCCAGGGCCTTGTAGAGCCACGCCCTACTCCACCGGTTCCAGCCGAAGCCCCGGCAGCTCCTCGCCCGCATCATGTGACGCCGCACCTTCTTCTCGACCCAGTCCCGTACGAAGCCGAAGCACCGGCTCGCGTGCCCAATCCGGAAGTAATTGACCCAGCCCCTCAGAATCGGGTTGATCTCCTCGATCACCCGCCCGATCGGCTGGGACCGAGAGCGCCGAAACACCTCCGTGAGCTTCGCCCGCAGCCGCGCCCGCTTCTTCTGCTGCGGCGTGTACTGCGGCCTCCAGGCGCCCCGCTGCGAGCGAACGCGCCGGAAGTCAAAGCCCAAGAAGCCGAAGCTCTCCCCCTGGCTCAGGTCCACGATCCGGCTCTTCGCCTCGTTCAGGCGCAGATCAAGCTTGGCGAACTCCTCCCGCACCCGCCGGTCCACCGCCTTCAGCAGCCACTCGTGGCGCCGGAAGCCATCCACGAGAATCACCAGGTCGTCGGCCCAGCGCGCGTACTCCACGTACGTGTACCGCCCGTTCCGGGTGGCCTCCTTCGCCCGCTCCAGCATCGCATCCACCTCCGTCAGGTATATGTTGCTGAGCAGCGGCGAGATGACTCCTCCCACGCAATCGCAAACTTTGCCTGGGACCGAGCCGTCCCCTACCAGAGGCTGGTGTACCAAAAACCTTGACGGGAATGACATAGGCCATAGTACGTTCATGACACATGAACGATCGGCGGCGCGCCCGAGTGGCCCAGTACGCCGAGCGCGTGAATCGAGCGCTCAGCCTGGTAGGGCGGGTTTCGCCCCCGGCGGTTCTGCGGATGCTGGCCCGCCGATATCGCGTCTCTCCGCGCCAGGCCCGGCGGTATGTGGAAGCGGCAGCGCAGCATCCCCAGGGATTACCCGTGCCGGAGCCGACGGTGGTGTTCACGGTGAAGCTGCCGGTCAGTCTGGCGCGCCGACTACGGGCACTGGCCCGGAGCACTGGAGAGAGCCTCAGTTCACTCGTCACGCGTGGGCTCGAAGACTGGCTGCATCGGGGGCGGCCTGGACCAGGCGGTGGAGGATAGGCGCGTCGAGCACGACTACGTGTTTGACCGCCTGGGCGATGAGCGGTTGATCCAGGCGTATCGGCTCTTAGTGTGGGAACGACGGCGCACCGTGCGGCCCACTCGGCCGCGGGGCCGTGCCGACCCGAGAGGAGGGGCTTCTCGTGAAGACCGCGGCGATCTACGCTCGGGTCTCGTCGGACCGGCAGAAGGAAGAGCAGACGATCGCCAGTCAGACCAGCGCCCTGCGCGCGTACGCCGGCGAGCACGGCTACCTGGTTCCTGATGGCTGGGTGTACGAGGATGAGGGCTGGAGTGGCGCGACGCTCGTCCGGCCGGGCTTGGAGCGCGTGCGCGACTTGGCGGCCCAGGGACAAGTCGATAGCGTCCTCGTGTACAGCCCCGATCGGCTCAGCCGCAAGTATGCCTATCAGGTCCTGCTGCTCGAGGAGTTCGCCCGCGCCGGCGTCGACGTGGTGTTCGTGCGAGCGCCGCGGGTCGAGACCCCCGAAGAGGTCCTCGTGGTGCAGTTCCAGGGAATGATTGCCGAATACGAGAAAGCCCAGATCAGCGAGCGGACGCGCCGGGGCAAGCGGCACCGGGCCCGGTGTGGCGTGGTGAATGTGCTGTCGGGCGCTCCCTACGGGTATCGGTACGTCCGCAAGGCGGATGCGGAGCTGGCGCGCTACGAGATCCTCGAACCGGAGGCGGCGGTGGTGCGGGAAGTGTTCCGCCGCTACACGGAGGAGACGTCGCCGATTGGCGCCATTACCCGCTGGCTCACAGACCGCGGCATCCCGACGCGAACGGGGAAGTCGCAGTGGGAGCGCAGCACGATCTGGGGCATGCTCCGCAACCCGGCGTATCAGGGGACGGCCTGCTTTCAGAAGACCGCGACCACGCCGCGCGAGCACGTCCGGGTGACCCGGCGGCTACGCCAGCGGAGCGGCGTGCCGGTCCACCCGGGCTCGCTGCGTGATCGCCCGCGCGAGGAGTGGATCGAGATTGCCGTGCCGGCGCTGGTCACCCCGACCCAGTACGCGCTGGCCCAGGCGCGACTCGCCGAGAATCGTCGCTTCGCGGCGCGCCACACCAAGGTCCCGACCCTGCTGCAAGGGCTGTTGGTCTGTCGATCGTGCGGCTACGCGTACTATCGGACTTCGACGCGGACATCGCGGCGGAAGCTCTTCTACTACCGCTGCCTGGGGTCGGATGACTACCGATATCCCGAGGGGCGCCGCTGTACAAACCGCCCGGTACGGCAGGATGCGTTGGACGCGCTGGTCTGGGACGAGGTCATCCGCTTGTTGGAGAATCCATCGCTCGTACGCCAGGAAATCGATCGCCGGCTGGCGGCAGTGCGTACCGAGCATCCCATCACTGTGAAACGCGAGAGCGTGGTCAAGACGGTGGGCCGAATCCGTGGAGCGATCGCGCGGCTCATCGAGGCGTACCAAGAAGAGCTTCTCTCGCTGGAGGAGCTGCGCCAGCGCATGCCGCCTCTGCGACAGCGGGAAGCGACGGCCCAAGCGCAGTTGGCCGCCTTCGAGGCGGAACTGATGGACGCCGAGACATACGTGACGTTGGCCCAGAGCCTTGAAGGCTTTCTCGCCAAGCTCCACGAGGCCGCCCAAACCCTGGCGCTTGCCGATCGCCAGCGGGTCGTCAGGCTCATCCTGAAGGAAGTCCAGGTCGGTCCCGACACCCTCGTACTCAGGCATTCGATCCCGGTTCCCGGGAACCATCCCGATCCGAGTTATCTATTGCGTGGGAGGAGTCATCACCCCGCCCTGCGGCACCCCGCGTTTCCCGGCGGCCTTGACCACCAATCGGATCAAGTGCAGGATCTCGGCCTCCCGAATCCGGCGCGCTACCTTGGCGAACAGCCGGTCATGCCGCACGCTGTCAAAATAGGCCGCCAAATCCAGATCGATCACCCGCGTCTTGTTCTTCACAATGGCCTCGGCCACCCGCGCCACCGCCGCCCCGGCTGTCCGCTTCGGACGGTAGCCGTACGAGCCGTCGTGAAAGTCCGCCTCGAAGATCGGCTCGATGATGAGTTTGAGCGCCCCTTGCACCACCCGGTCTCGGATGGCCGGAATCCGAAGAATGCGGACGTTCTTCCCGTCATCCTTCACAATCTCGACCCGCCGGTACCGCAGCGGCCGATAGGTGCGGGCCACCTGTCCCTTCTACTTACTCCCTCCGCCGCGTCACCATTGAACGTCCGGCCGGTCTCCTGGGATGATGGCGGCCATGCTCACCCTCATCCTCACCGGCCTCCTCCGCGGGATCCGGGCCCAGCAGGCCCTGGTGCTCGAGAACCTCGCGCTGCGCCATCAGCTGGCCGTCCTCCAACGGACCGCGCCGCGTCCCCGCCTGCGACCGTCCGACCGAGTCTTCTGGGTCCTGCTCGCCCGCCTCTGGCACGGCTGGGCAGAGGTCATCGCCATCGTCCAACCCGAGACCGTCATCCGCTGGCAGCGCGCCGGCTTCCGGCTCGTCTGGACCTGGAAGAGCTCGCAAAAATGTCCCGGCCGCCCGGCGGTCGCCCCTGAGGTCCGCGCGCTCATCCGCCGGATGGCTCAGGCCAACCCCCTGTGGGGAGCGCCGCGGATTCACGGCGAACTCCGGAAGTTGGGCCTCGCGATCTCGCAGGCGACGGTCTCCAAGTACCTGGTCCGCCGACGGATGCCGCCCTCGCAGACCTGGCGAACGTTTCTCGCCAACCACGTGGGGACACTCGTCTCCATGGACTTCTTCACCGTGCCCACGCTGCTCTTCAAGGTCTTGTTCGTCTTCGTCGTCCTGGCGCATGACCGGCGACGCGTCGTCCACGTCAACGTGACCGACGCCCCGACCGCCCAGTGGACGGCCCAGCAACTCGTGGAGGCGTTCCCCTGGCAGACTGCCCCGCGATACCTTCTGCGCGACCGCGATGCGGTGTACGGGGCAGTGTTCTCGAGCCGGGTTCGATCCTTGGGGATCCACGAGGTCAAGATCGCCCCGCGGTCTCCGTGGCAGAATCCCTATGTCGAGCGCCTCATCGGTACCCTGCGCCGCGAGTGCCTCGACCATGTGGTCGTGCTGAACGAGACCCACCTGCGTCGCCTGCTGCGCGAGTACCTCATCTACTACCACGAGGCCCGCACCCACCTCTCCCTCGACAAGGACGCCCCGGAGCCGAGACTCGTGGAGCACCTCGACCAGGCCGGATCGTCGAGACACCCATGGTCGGCGGGCTCCATCATCGCTACACACGTCAGGCGGCGTAAGACCGTCCGGCCTGCGGGGGGGACCGGCTACGCGGAGGGCTCCGGTCAGCCGGTCAGCGCGGTTCGCCTCGGTCTTCTTCCGCCTGGCGTCTGAAACACCACACGGAACACGTGGGTCCACGCGGGGTGTCCTGTCGGAGCCAAGGTCGGTGCTCCTGACGAACGGCCGCAGCCGGTCCTCCGAACACCTGGATGGGTTAAACGGAAGGGACACCAGGAGCTGCGGGGCGAGGTGATGACCACGTTCCTGCGCGGCCAGGTCGTCTACGACCGCGGCGGCGTCGTGGGGCCGGCCCGCGGGCGCTACCTGCGGCGGCCGACACCGGGGCCCTGACGAAGCCCGGAGCCCCGGACGCGCCGCCCCCGACCGAGGCGTCGAGCGGACTGACGCTCGCCCGCGACCCCCGGTACCCGGCGGCGCCCCTCTGGCGGAAGGCGGACGGAAACCCATCATGCCGACGACAACCACCGACATGAGCCGACGCGGTCGACGCCTGCTGCCGGCGGCGGTGTTCCTGTGCGTCGCCGGTGCCCACGTCTGGATGATCTGGATGGCGCCCAGCGCCCTCTCCTTCAGCGTGCGTCACATTCACACGGACAACGCCGTCATCCTCCTCATGGGCAAGCACATGCGGGAGAAGGGCGAGTTCCCGATCTTCTACTACGGCCAGGATTGGTTCGGCAGCTTGTCGGCCATGGTCCACGCCGGCGTCTTCCTCGTGCTGGGAGGGATTCCTCCGTGGTCCATCCACGTGGCGCCCCTCCTGTTCTTCCTCGGATTCTGCCTGGTGCTGTACCGACTGACCCGCGACACCCTCGGTCCCGGCGTGGCCCTGTGGGCGCTCGCCTGGAACATCGCAACCCCGGTGCGTCTGGCGGAGTACGCCGTCATGCCCCATGGCGGCTACATCGAAGGCCTCATGCTGGGCACCCTCCTGCTCTGGCTGGCCGTCCGTCTCGTGATGGCCCGGGGGACGCGGAGGCAGAACGGCTATTACGCCCTCCTCGGATTCGTCGGCGGCGTCGCGTGGTGGACGAGCCCCCTCGTTGTCTACCAGATCCTGGCGAGCGGAATCTACGTGGTGATGCGGGAGCGGCTGGCCGCCGTCCTGAAAGGCGCGCTCCTGTCGCTGCCGGCCTTCTTCCTGGGCGCGGCGCCCTTCTTCTATTTTTACGCCGTCGATCCCTACTCGAGCGTCCTGAGCCTAGGCGGCGGCTACGCCGTCGCCAACGTTCCCGCGGGGCTGACGCTTCTCGTCACCGAGCGTCTGCCGGAGTACCTGGACTGGACGCTCTTCCAGTCGAAGCTCTCCTTCACGTACGGCCTCGCCGCTGTCGTCTATGGCGGCTCGGCGCTGGCCTTCCTGTGGCATCTCCGCCGATCGTTCCGCGCCCAGCCCCCCCTGAGGAACGCCGCCATCTTCCCGATCTTCTTCCTCGTCTTCACTATCCTCTTCACCGCGAGCATCCACATCCGACGGGACTCTCCACAGTACGCGCTCCCGCTGTCCGCGTTCTTCCCCGTGGCCGTGGCGTTCTGCCTGGTGCATGCCTCTCGCCGGTGGCGGCTGGTCACGTGGTCGGGCTGCGCGGCGGTGTTCCTGCTGCACGGATGGACCACTGCCGCATGGGTCGTGCACGACGCGCCGCGTGCCGAGTCCGCCACGCGCGGCTACCTGACTCTGATCCAGGGTCTCGAGGCCAAGGGGGTGACGCGCCTCTACATCCCGGCCACGCCCGGTTCCGAGATCCTCAACTTCTACGCGAGAGAGCAAGTCATTGCGTCGCAGATGACAGGCGAGAGGTATCCGCCACACTTCGAGACGCTGGAACGGGATCCGGAGCCGGCCTTCCTGTTCCGTCCAGGGGCCGACAGCCTCACGCGGACCCTCAAGGTACTCGGCGCATCACAGGAGACGGAGCATGTGGGCGGCTACGACGTGATCCGCCACGTGCGCCCGATGGATCGCCGCTATCGCCAGGTTCCCGCCACGATCCTCCGGGGTTCGGCGTCCCACGAAAGTCAGGCCATGGGGCTAGCCATCGACCGCGACATGAACTCGGCGTGGGAGAGCATCCAGCCCAGGACGCCGGGCATGCGGGTGGAGCTCGATCTGGGGAAACTCGTCAACGTGGGCATGGTCCGTCTCTGGAACCGTGGACAGGACCACGGCTACTACGCGATGGAGCTTCGCGTCGAGACGAGCCTGGACGGCACCGCGTGGCGCGACGCCGTCACGCGGTCGGCAGTGGACTACTTCTACTCGAGCGGGCCCAGGGTGTACCCCTGGGAGTGGGGCTACCGGTGGGAGGCGACCTTCGCGCCCGTCCCGGCCCGGCGCATCCGGATCTCCCAGTACGAGGACGGCGGGCGCTTTCCTTGGAAGATCGCGGAGGCCTACGTCTACGAGGACCTGGGGGCACGGCCCGTCGGACACACGGACGAGACCGATGTCCTGCGGCGCGTGGCCGAGCTGGGCCTGGACCGCGTGTACGCCGACCGGTGGATGAGCGCGCGGATATCGCAGTCCTCACGAGGGCGCGTCGAGACCGTCACACCCTTCTCCGTGGCCATACCGGCCTTCTCCGTGAGGTTGAAGAGCCGGGTGATCCGGTGGGGCGAGCGAACCGGGTTTGTGCTGGAGGAAGGGGACGCGGACGAGTTCGAACGCCAGATACGGGACGAGGGCGTCCATCGTCTGGTCCGCGAGGACTTCGGACGGTGGGTGCTGTTCCATGCCGGGGGATCCAGCGCGGCGGCGGCCGCGCTCGAGGACGATCCGGGATGGTGGTGGATGGGGCTCGGGGCCGTGCGAACGGACCCGCGGGGGAAGAGTCGATACCTGGCCCGCCTGGGGCAGACTGCGTACGGGGACGGACGCTTCGACCAGGCCGTCGAGCTCTCCCGGAAGGCCGTCGGTGCGGAGGCGTGCAACGCCGACGCCCGGCGCGTGCTCATCGACGCGCTCGGCAAGCTGGGGCTCGAGGCCGAGGCCGCCACGGAGTCGCGGACGCTGGTCGACCGGTGTGAGCCTCGTGTGCGGACGTCCGCAGAGTTTCAGGGCACGCTCCAGTTGCTCGGCTACACCCTCGATCGTGAGCGCGTCGCGCCCGGACAGGACGTTCGGATCAGGTACTTCTGGAAGGTGAAGCGCGATCCCGGTGACGGACGCTTGATCGGCGTCTTCGTCCACCTCGTCCAGAGGCAAGACCGGAAGCGAAGGTTCCATGGAGAACACCGATTGCTGGAGAAGGAGGCTGCGGACGACGGCGGACATCCTCTCCGGGAGGGAGACCTCATCATACGGGAGGCATGGATCAGGGTCCCTGGGGATGCCACGCCCGGCGCCTATCGAATGCTGCTGAGCGTTCATGATCTCCAGACGGGACAGCGGTGGTCGGCAGTGGTCGGCGAGACCGCGGCGCGTCGTGACCGCGTGCCGCTCGGTGTTCTGCATGTGGAGGAGGCCGGAACGCCCTAGTGCCGCGGGCACCCGGGCGATCCGGGTCGGCGGCCGGCGCGACGGCGGGAGCATCGGGTCGCCGCGCGCGCCCGCCTCACTCGAGCTCGTCCAGAGGGGCGACACTAGGTATCGCGCCGCCTGCCCGACCGCGAGCGCGAGCTATACTTCGGGGCACGAGAACGGGCCCGACAGCGAGCCCGCGCAGGGGGACGCGTGACGACAAGCGGCGGCGGGGAGCGGCTCTTTCGACTCCAGGGCCTCGAGATCTTCGGCGACAGCGCGCGGCCGGCCCGGCGCCGCCGCCCCGCGCTGACAGTTCACGAGCCAGCTCGCGACATCCCGGTGTTCGCCGAGACGGACGTGCTCGTGGTCGGCGGGGGTCCGGCCGGCGTGGCGGCCGCCATCGCCGCCGCGCGTCTCGGCGCCGACGTGACGCTCGTCGAGCGGTACAACCACCTGGGCGGGCTCTCGACCGGGGGCCTCGTCATCTGGATCGACCGCATGACCGACTGGACGGGCCGTCGGGTGATCCGCGGCGTGGCCGAGGAGCTGATGGACCGGCTGCCGCGGGACGCGGTGTTCGGTCCCCCGCCGGACGCTGTGCGATCGCTGCGGGGGCCGGCGGCGGATCCTCGGCGCGGTGACCGAACCCCATGCGGTGCGGCGGCTCCTCGCGGCGCTGGGGCTGGCGCCCGAGCCACCGCCGGGGCGGCCCGCCCCCGCCGCCTGACCCGCGCGCGATCGCGCCCACCGCCGGCGCCGCCGTCCCCGTCTGTTCGCGGACCCGGCGGGACGGGTTCCGGCCCTCATCTCACCGACCTCCCGTCGCCTTGCCGGCCCCTCCGCCGCGCGCTACACTCCGCCCACCGTAATGACGCGACGCCCCACCGTGATGACGCGACACCTGGGCGGACACCAGGCCGTGTGGCGGGGGCAAGAAAGGCCGTTTTCACTGCCTAGGTTCTCCGTCTGAACGGCGAGCGAGTCGCGGACGTCGAGGCGTTCTACCGGCGGCTCTGGGCGCAGCCGGTGGGCGAGCCGCTCGAGCTCTCCGTGTGGCGAGAGGGCGCCGTCCAGACGGTCACGTCCGACCACGCGACCGCTACGCGATCTTCGAGTACCGGGCACCCTGACCGCGCGCGGCGCGGTCAGGAGCCGAGCGCGATCCGCTTCACGGCCAGCCCGAGCCCGCGCCCGTCCTGGGAGCCCGGGACTCGCTCCCGAGGCACGCGGACGGCCGGGACCTCGATCGTGACCCGGAGCGGCCCGGCCGGCGCCGCCAGCGGCGCGACCAGGTCCGTCCAGACGTCGGGGCCCAGATCGAACGCCACCTCGCCGACCGGTTGCGGCGGGGCGTCGGTGGCGAGGCGCTCGACGACGAGCCGCCCCGCCACGGGGCCGAGCTTGGGCTCGCCGGAATAGACCCGCGCGCGCAGCGACCGGGCCCGCCCATCGTGGGCGAGGTACGCCTCGACGCGGCCGCTGGTCCACCGCATCGCGCCGAGCTTCCCCCAGTCCTCGCGCCAGTACCAGCCGGGGCCGATCTGCGCCTCGTCCCCCGCGCCGATCTCGAGCGCCGGCGGCAGCTTGAGGTGCGGCAGGTAGAGGGTCTGGGCGGCGTACCACCAGTGGTCGAGCAGGTCCTCGGCCTGTCGTTCGGCGCGGACGCGCGCGATGGCCGCCTCGATCGCAGCGGAGGTCGGCAGCCGCTCGGCGAGGAGCCACTGGCCTCCCACGTGAAGGCCGACCTCCCGGCTGCGGAACGAGTCCTGCCACGTCGTCGTCACGAGCTCGACTCGCACGGCGCCCCGCTCCGCGACGGACGCGGGCACGAGCAGATGGACGCGGAGCGGCCGCGGGCTGACCTCGAGGTCGAGGGTCATCGCCGGGGTTCCGTCGAGGCTCCAGGCGGTGTGGAGCGGCGGAGCCTCGGGATCGGGGTGGGCCACGACGAGCGAAAGCAGGACGGGCCCCTCACCCGCCGGCAGTGCGGCCTCGAAGCGAGCCCGGGGGCCTGTCAGGCGTACTGGAAAGGTCAGCCGCCGCGTGAACCCCTGGGTCGGCCGCTCGTCCTCCTCGAGGGGGCCGAAGCCCGCGACGTCCGTGAGGGCGTCCCACGGGATGAGCGTCACCGGGGGCCGCCACGCACGCGCGACGAGCTGGCCGCGGAGGCGCGGCGCGAAGCGGCGGAGCGTGCGGGCCAGCCACTGCTCGCCCGGACCCGCCCGCTGACCCAGCACGCCGGGGATCTCGTGCGCCCCGTCCAGTGCGTCCGAGTAGTAGACGCGATCGAGGCGGAAGTCGTAGAGATCCTTTCCCTGCTGCGCGAGGTAGTAGGCGAGCTCGCTCGCGGTGTACTCGCGGTTGTGACGGTGATAGAGGAGCGACGGGAAGAGCTCGTGGAACGTGCGGCTCACCGGCGGCTGGCTCCCCCAGTCGTGCCAGAGGCGGGAGAGCGTCTCGAAGCGCCGGAGGTTCGGCGTCGTGAGCAGGAAGAGGCCACCCGGGCGCAGCACCCGGAAGATCTCCTTCAGGGTGTGGAAAGGATTCACGTGCAGGTGCTCGAAGAGCTCGCAGAAGAGCACGGCGTCGACCGACGCCGTCGGCACGGGGAACGGCTCGCGCTCGACCTCGCAGCTCTTGATCGCGATCTTGCGCTCGCCGCATCGCTCGAGGAAGTCGGTCATGACCCCGGCGCCCTCGATCGCGTTGTTGAGCCCGACGACCTCCCAGCCGCGGGCCTCCTCGCGGGCCAGCCCGTCCAGGCCCGACAAATGCTGCGCAAGCTCCTGGAGGGACGCCTGGTGTTCACCCCCACGGCCGACGGGACGGCCGTCGAGTTCCGGGGGACCGGGGTGCTCGACCCGGTGCTCCGCGGGATTGTGGATGGCGACGGCCTACCTAAAGCGAGCGGGTCCCGTTGGAGATTCGAACCCGTGTCGAACACGGGCCGGTGCCAGTTGGATACCCCGGCCTCCGATACGTCGCACGGCCCAACGCCTGTGAGCGTCGCTCAGCCGCGCGGGTGGCGTCCGGCCTCCTTCCCAGCGGCCATCGGCAGGCAGGTCAGCCTATAGGGAAGGGAATCCGATGGTCGGCCGTGGAATTGTCAGGCCAGGAAGGGCTGCACGGTCTGGCCGAGGAGCGCAGTGGCAGGGTCCCTGTCTCCAGGGCAGGGTGCCCTGTTTACGGGGCACCGCAGTGAACGCCGCGATTCGCTTACGGTTTCCCAGCTCTTCCGGTTGCAATCGACCGACGACCGCCCAGTTTTCTGTGCAACCTCCGTGG
This sequence comes from uncultured Candidatus Rokubacteria bacterium, assembly GCA_963765195.1. Classification (GTDB taxonomy): domain Bacteria; phylum Methylomirabilota; class Methylomirabilia; order Rokubacteriales; family DASRDR01; genus DASRDR01. Next base: position 461,815 of record CAVXVV010000055.1, on the reverse strand, counting down.
GAAACGTGCACTGCGGGTCGTGCCCGACGCGACGCCCCAATGTGTGTCACGCGAGAAGAAACACGGTGTGGGCGGACCCTCCCGTGCGAGTTGGCGCGCATCTCGCTTCGCGACATGGCTCGTGTGGTGGGGCCGGCCGGTGTGTGCGGGGTCGCGGTCGTCGTCGGGTGCTCCAGGACCTGGCCCGATGAGACGGGCGGGCTCGCTTCTCGGTCCTCCTGGTCTGCTTCTCCCGGCGACGCCGGTCTTCGCGGACGTCCTCCCTGTCTACGAACGCCTGAACCGACTGCGGGTCACCGTCGACCCCGCCGCGACCGCCGCGGCGATCTGGAGCTAGGATGCCGTCGGCCACATCCTATCGATCACCCGGCCGCTCGCGGCCCGAACGCCGATCCTCGAGATCCCCAGTCCTTCGCCAAGGCCCTTCAGCTCTCAGGAGTGGCGGATCGCCTCGAGCCCCGGCCCGCTCGGGTGCCCGCCCCGGTCGGCCAAGTCGTCGAGCGCGCCTGCGACTGGGCCGGGGTTCCCCCCGAGCTGGACCCAGAGACCGGTCCCGGCCTCGGTCCCTATCCGCTGCCGGGGATGCCTGGTGGTCCGGACTGTAGAGAGGCTGGCGGGTCAAGGGGACCGGAGCGGGTCCCCGACCGGGATGCTGACGCCCCGTCCCGGCCCGAGAGCCCGACGGGCAGCGGCCCGGGCTGGCAGAACTGACAGATGGACGGAAGTGGTAGTCACGCGCGCGGGCGGTGGCCCGCCTCCCTCCCAGTGGCCATGGGAGGGCTGGTCAGCGTGTACCGAAGGTGATCTGACGGTCTGCCGTGGAATTGTCTCGTGGGTTGACATCCTGGAGACAAGGAGACCTACGGCTGGGCTGACGTGCCGGAGGCGGAAATCGTTGAGGCCGGGAAGTGCGCCATTTGCCCCTTCAAGCTCCCGCTGGTCCGCCGGACGGGGTTTTGGCGAATGATAGGTTCCTCCCGGCTCATCTTCATGGGACGTCCCGGGCATTTGGTAGCCCATGGAACGACCGCCGGGGGCTGGGGTCTGCAGTCGGGCTGGCAAGGTTGGTGGCCAGTTTCGTCTGGTGGCGGAGGCTGCCCACGTACCCGCGACGACCGTGAGCGGTAAGTCCTTGGGATTCCAGCTCAACCAGCCAACGCTAAGTCCGGGAGGTCGTTGAAAAGCTGCTTGACTTCGGGAGGCGGAGCCAAACAGAGAGTTCGATACCTGTGAACGAAGGGGAGCCAATCGCAAACGGGCCGTCGGCGGCGACGCCGGCGGCCCTGTGCATTTCGGGGGCGCGGTGGTGGTGTCCCCGGCTCAGGCCTTCGACGCGGCGCCCATCAGCGCGCCCGACGTGGTCACCGTCGCGAGAAAGCCGTTCAGGCTGCCGAGATGCGTCCGGTGCACCTCGGCAGCCGGGATGACTTGGCCCTCCGGGCCCTTGACCGCCATCGCGGCCATGGCGTCGGCGGCCATGAGGACCTTGAACCCGCGATGCGCCGCCTCGCGCGCGGTCGTGTCGCAGCACATCTGGGTCATGAAGCCCGAGACGATGACCTGCTCGATGCCGTGCCGCCGGAGGTGCTCCTCGAGCCCGGTGTTGGTGAACGAGCCGGGGAGATGCTTGGTCAGAACCGGCTCCCCGGGCGCCGGTCGCGCGGCCGGATGGATCTCGAGCGCCGGGCTGCCGGGCGCGAACGTCGTCGGGTTCGGGCGGCGGCTCTCGTGGACGATGTGGACGACCGGCAGGCCCGCGGTGCGGGCCCAGGTCAGGAGATCGGCGATCCGCGCGACCGCGGGCGGCCCGTCGGGCAGGACGACCTTGCCAATCGGCGCGAAGTACTCCTGCTGAGCGTCAATAACCAGAAGCGCCGTCTTCTCCATCGGGGACCTCGCTTTCCGGCGGCGGCCGCCGCGTGGGCGCATGCTACCATGCCGCCTCGGTGAACCTCGTGCTCGGGATCGGCGGCGACGGCGGCGTCTCGGGCGCGAGGTCCCTGTCTCGCGGCCGGCGCGGATCGCGGGCGCGGCGCCACGCGCCCAGGGCTCCGCGGTGAGCGTCGGGCGCGCGCACCCCCATCCGCATCCCCACCACGGCCACGGTGAGTCGCGCTCGCATCGTGGGCGGCGCGGATTCATGACGGGCGTGGTGATGATGGCCGGCAGCTTCCTCGTCTACCCCGCATACCCGATCCTCGTGCTCTGGCCGACGACCGAGCGCATCCGGGTCGGGCTCGCCGTGGTCGCGGCGGGCGTGTCGTGGGTGGTGTTCAGCACCGGGCTCTACCTCGCCGGCCGGCGCGGGTGGATCTGGCTCCGGCGGCGGTGGAAGGGGCGCCGTCACCACCGCCATGCGCCGCCGCCCCCCGCGCCCCCGTGATAGACTTCGCGCCGGACGGCCCACCATGCTCGATCTGCTGATCACGGGCGGTCTCGTCATCGACGGCTCCGGCAACCCCGGGTACCACGGGGCGGTCGGGATCGAGGGCGAGCGGATCCGGCTGTTCCGCGGGGACCTCCACGGGGTGCAGGCGCACCGCATGCTCGACGCGGCGGGGCGCGTGGTCGCACCCGGGTTCATCGACATGCACGCCCACTCCGGCCTGGTGATCCTGGCCGAGCCCCGGCACGAGCCCAAGGTGCGGCAGGGGGTCACGACCGAAGTCATCGGGATCGACGGCTGCTCCTACGCGCCGTTTCCGACCGCCGAGGACCTCGAGGCCTTCGTCGAGATCAACGCCGGCCTCGACGGCTGCCCGCCGCTCCCGGGCCGCTGGACGACCGTCGAGCAGTACCTCGACCTCTTCACGAGCCGCGTCGCCGTCAACATCGTGTATCTCGTCGGGAACTCCCCGCTCCGCGTGTGCGCCGTCGGCTGGGGAGACCGCGCCGCCAAGCCGGCCGAGCTCGCGAATCAGCGGGCCCTCCTCCGCACCGCGATGGAGGAGGGCGCCTGGGGGATGTCGACCGGTCTCGACTACCCGCCGGGGAGCTACGCCGACACGGACGAGCTCGTGGCCCTGTCCGCGGAGGCGACCCGGCTCGGCGGCATCTACCACACCCACGTGCGGTACGGGCTCGGGGACCGGTTCCTCGATCCGTTCCGCGAGGCGATCGAGATCGGGCGCCGGGCCGACATCCCCGCCCACATCACGCACTTCTACCAGCGCACGACGGCCCCCGGCGGCGCGGCGGAGATGCTCGGCCTGGTGGAGGACGCGCGCGAGTCGGGGCTCGACGTCACCTTCGACGGCTATCCGTACGCCTACAGCTCGACGCGGCTGAACATCGTGATCCCCCAGTGGGCGTTCGACGGCGGCCTGCCCGCGCTGCGCCGTAACCTCGCCGATCCGGCGGCGCGCGCGCGGATGAAGAAGGAGATGGGCCCCCGCGCCGCCTCGTGGCACGACATGTGGGTGACCCATTTCAAGCGCCCGGAGCACCACCGCTTCGAGGGGCGCTCCGTCGCCGAGGTCGCCGAGCTGATGGGGCTCGACGTCGTGGACGCGATCTGCGAGCTGCTCCTTCGCGAGGACCAGCAGGTCTCGTTCGTCTCGGCCGGCGCGAACATGGCGACGATGCCGAAGTTCGTGAGCCACCCGCTCTACATGGTGGGGAGCGACGCGGTCCTGATCGGCGACTACCCGAGCCCGCGGACCTACGGCGCCTTCCCGATCATCCTGGGACAGTTCGTCCGCGAGGAGGGCTGGCTGGGGCTGGTCGAGGCCATCCGGAAGATGACGTCCTTCCCCGCGCAGCGTCTGGGCCTGCCCGACCGGGGACTCCTCCGCGACGGGTTCAAGGCCGACGTCGTGGTCTTCGACGCCCAGACGGTGAAGGCGCCGGCGACCCGGCGGGAGCCGAAGCAGTTCCCGATCGGCATCGAGCACGTGATCGTGAACGGGCGGGTCGTGGTGGAGCGGGGCCAGCACACCGGCGTGCTCGCGGGGCGGGCGCTCCGCCGCGGCCGGCCCTCGACGTAGGTCCGGCGGCATGAACTTCGACCTGACGGACGCCCAGCGCCAGATCCGCGACCTCTGCCGCGAGTTCGCCGAGCAGGAGATCCGCCCCCGCGCGGCGGAGATCGACCGCGCGGACGAGTTCCCGTGGGACCTCTACAAGCGGATGGCGGACCTCGACCTCCTCGGAATGACCGTGCCCCCCGAGTACGGCGGCGCGGGCGCCGACACCGTGAGTTGGTGCGTCGCCCAGGAGGAGCTCGCGCGCGGGTCCGCCGTCGTCTCGGACGCGCAGCTCCTGTGCAAGCTCATGTGCGACATGCTCCTGGTGAACGGCACCGAGGAGCAGAAGCGCCGCCATCTCCCCGCGATGGTGCGCGGCGAGAAGATCTGCTGCATCGCCCAGACCGAGCCCGGCGCGGGGTCCGACGTCGCGGGCGTGCAGACGACGGCGACGCCGACGGCCGACGGCGGCTGGGTGCTGAACGGCACCAAGCGCTTCATCACGGAGGCCCTCCTCTGCGACCTCGCCGTGGTCGTCGCGACGACCGACCGGACGAAGGGGCGCGACGCGATCGCGCTGTTCCTCGTCGAGATGGGCACGCCCGGCTTCGCGCGCGGCGGCAAGGAGCACCTCCTCGGGATGCGCGGGCTCGCGACCGGCGAGCTCGTCTTCGACGAGTGCCGGGTGCCGGCGAGCGCGCTCATGGTCCCGCCGGGCGCCGGCTTCCGGCGGGCGATGATCTCGCTGGACGCCGGGCGGATCGGGATCGGCGCCCAGGCCGTCGGCATCGCCCAGGCCGCGATGGAGGCCGCGATCCGCTACGCGAAGGAGCGCGCGGCCTTCGGGCAGCCCATCGCGAACTTCCAGGCCATCCAGTTCATGCTGGCCGACATGTCGGCGGCCATCGAGGGCGCGCGGCTCCTCCTGCGCCGGGCCGCCTTCCTCAAGGACCAGGGACGCCCGATCATCCGCGAGGCGGCCGAGGCCAAGCTGGTCGCGGCCGACATGGCCCAGCGGGTCGTGACCGACGCGCTCCAGATCCACGGGGCCGCCGGCTTCTCGACGGAGTTCCCGCTCGAGCGCCTCTACCGGGACGTCCGCGTGTACCAGATCTGGGAGGGCACGAGCCAGATCCAGCGGATCGTGATCAGCCGCCAGCTCCTGAAGTGAGCGGCCCGACGTTGCCGTCCTGACCGGCCGAGGTGCCCGCGCCGGGAGTGTCCGGACCACCACATCTGTCCCAGTCCACTCAGCGCGAAGCGAGGATTGCCCAGTGAGCACACAGACACCCGCGAAGAACCTGCTCGATCTCTCCGGCCGCGTCGCCATCGTCACCGGCGGCACCAAGGGCATCGGCGAGGCGATCGTCCAGCACCTTGCCGCCGCCGGCGCGCGCGTCACGGCGGTCAGCCGATCGGCGGCCGCCAGCCCCGGCGGCGCGCCCCGGGACGGCGAGGTGGCGACGCTGGCGGCGGACGTCGCGAAGAAGACTGACGTCGACCGCATGGTCGAGGCGGTCGTGGCGCGTCACGGGACCGTCGACATCCTGGTCAACTGCGCGGGCACCGCGAAGCGGGCCCCCGCCCTCGAGCAGGCCGAGGCCGACTGGGAGTACATGATCGAGCTGAACCTCAAGGGCACCGCCTGGGCGTGCCGCGCGGTCGCGCCCGTCATGCGGCGCGCCGGCCGCGGCCGCATCGTCAACATCACGTCCATCGGCGCCGAGTTCGGGCTCGTCAACCGCGCGGCCTACTGCGCGACGAAGGGCGGCGTGGCCCAGCTCACCCGATGCCTCGCCCTCGAGTGGGGCCCGCACGGGATCACGGTGAACGCGGTCGGGCCCGGGATCACGGTGACGCCGCTCGTACGGCCCTTCCTGGACGCCAATCCGGGGAAGGAGGAGACGATGACCCGCAAGATTCCGCTCGGCCGGCTCGGCCGGCCCGCGGACATGGCGGGCGCCGTCGCCTTTCTGGCGTCCGACCTGGCCGCGTACATCACCGGGCAGACCATCTACGTCGACGGCGGGTGGGGCGTTGGCGACCGCGACTGGTGAGCCGGCCCCGCGCGACTGCGGGCTGGCCCTCCGCGCGATCGCCGTCGGCCACACGGAATCGGTCCGCAAGACGCTCGGCGAGTCCGACATCTACCTCTTCGCTGGGATCACGGGCGACTTCTCGGGCGTCCACGTGGACGAGGAGTTCGGCAAGAGCACCCGGTTCGGCGGCCGCATCGCGCACGGCGCCCTCCTGGTCGGCTTCGTCTCCACGGTGATGGCGCGCATGACAGCGCTCCTGCCGCCGCCCGGCGGCGTCTCATCGCGCTACGACGTGAAGTTCGTCGGCCCCGTCCGGATCGGGGACACGATTACGACTGCGCTCACGCTCGCCGAGACGCGGCCCGAGCGGCGCGAGCTCGTGTTCCGCGCCGAGACCACCAACCAGCGCGGCGAGACCGTGCTCGTGGGCCAGACCTTCATGAAGCTCATCTAGCGCGCGGCGGCGGCCCTGAGGCCGCGTGCTATACTGCGATTCACCCGCAGGGAGCTCCTCGGAGGAGGTGTCCATGTCGTCTCGGCCCGACCGGGCGCGGCTGCGTGCGGCGCTCCAGGCGATCGTCGGCGCCGATGGTGTCCTCACCGAGCCCGACGAGCTCCTGGTGTACGAGTCGGACGGGCTCACGATCTTCCGCGCCACGGCCGACGCCGTCGTCTTCCCGCGCACCACCGCCGAGGTCGCTGCCTGCGTCAAGCTCGCCAACGCGGAGGGCCTGCCGTTCGTCGCCCGCGGGGCGGGGACCGGCCTCGCCGGCGGGTGCCTCGCGAGCGAGGGCGGGCTCGTGATCGCGGTCACCCGGATGGCGCGGATCCTCGAGGTGGACTACGCGAACCAGCTCGCGGTGGTCGAGCCCGGGCTCGTGAACCTCCACCTCTCGCAGGCCCTCGGCCCGCGCGGCTTCTACTACGCGCCGGATCCCTCGAGCCAGCTCGCCTGCACGATCGGCGGCAACGTCGCCAACAACTCGGGCGGGCCGCACACCCTGAAGTACGGCGTCACGACGAACCACGTCCTCGGGGTCGAGGTGGTCCTGCCCGACGGCGAGGTGGTGTGGCTCGGCGGCAAGGTGCGCGACCCCCAGGGCTACGACCTGGTCGGGCTCTTCGTGGGCTCGGAAGGCACGTTCGGCATCGTCACGAAGGTCGTCGTGCGGATCGTGCGCCGTCCCCCGGCGGTCCGCACGCTCCTCGCGGTGTTCGACCAGCTGGACCAGGCGTCCCGGACCGTGGCGGCGATCACCGCGCGCGGGCTCACGCCGGCCGCGATCGAGATGATCGACCAGCTCACGATCCAGGCCGTCGAGGACGCCTTCGGCGCGGGCTACCCGCGCGACGCGGCGGCCGCGCTCCTCATCGAGCTGGACGGGCTCGAGACCGGTCTCGACGACGAGGCCGCCCACGTCGTCGCCGCGTGCCGCGAGGCCGGGGCGCGGGACGTGCGGCTCGCCCAGACCGACGCCGAGCGCCAGCTCCTCTGGAAGGGCCGGAAGCTCGCCTTCGGCGCCTACGGGCGCGTTGCGCCCGCGTACATGGTGATGGACGGCGTCATCCCGCGCACGCGGCTCCCCGAGGTCCTCCGGAGCATCGAGCGCATCGTCACGACCCACTCGCTCCGCGTCGGGAACGTCTTCCACGCGGGCGACGGGAACCTCCACCCGAACATCCTCTACGATCCGCGCAAGCCCGGCGAGGAAGCCCGGGTGCTGGCGGCGGGCGCCGAGATCATGCGGGCGTGCGTGGACGCGGGCGGCACCATCTCGGGCGAGCACGGCATCGGCCTCGAGAAGCGCGACTTCATGCCGTGGATCTTCTCGGAGGCCGACCTGGCCACGATGGCCGCGATCAAGGCGGTGTTCAACCCGACCGGCCGGTGCAACCCCGGCAAGATGTTCCCGACCCGGAAGTCCTGCGCGCCCGGCGAGATCGCCTACCAGCCGCATCCGCTCGAGGCCAGCGGGCTGATCCAGCGCCTCTAGGACGCGCCCGCGCGCGCCGCCCCCCAATGTCCACTGCCCTGCTCCGGAGTCTCGCCGAGATCGTCGGCCCCGCGCACTGCCTGGGCGGCGCCGATCGGGCGCCCTACGTAGTGGATGGCCGCACGCCGTGCGGCGTGGTCCTGCCCGGCTCGCCGGACGAGGTGGCCCGCGTGGTGCGCGCGGCCGCGGCGGCGGGCGTGCCGGTGCTCCCGTGGGGCGGCGGGACGCAGATGTCCCGCGGCACGCCGCCGCGGGACGGCGCCCTCGTGGTGGGACTCAGGCGGCTCGCGCGCGTCGTCGAGCACGAGCCCGGCGATCTCACCGCCACCGTCGAGGCGGGGATCACGCTCGATGCGCTTCAGGCCGCGCTCGGGGCGCGCGACCAGTGGCTGCCGCTCGATCCGCCGACGCCCGGCGCGGCCACGCTCGGCGGCGTCCTGGCGGTCAACACCGCGGGGCCGCGCCGCCACGGCTACGGCACCGCGCGCGACCTCGTCATCGGCCTCCGGGTCGTGGCGGCGGACGGCCAGCTGATCCGCGGCGGGGGGAAGGTCGTGAAGAACGTGGCGGGCTACGACCTCGTGAAGCTCTACATTGGCTCGCTCGGCACGCTCGGCATCATCGTCGACGCGACCCTCAAGCTCCGCCCCCGGCCCGAGGCCGAGGGCGCCTGCTGGGCGACCTTCCCCGCGCTCGCGGGGGCGGCCGAGGCCGCGGCGATGCTCGCCGCCTCCGAGCTCGGCCCGACCGCGCTGGTGCTCCTGGACGCGCGAGCCGCCCAGGCCGCCGCGGCCGGCGCGGGGCTGCCGGCGTCCCCGCTGCCGACGGTCCTGGTCGCGTTCGACGGCCTCGCCCGCGCGGTCGCGTGGCAGGGCGACGAGACCGCCCGGCGGCTCCGCGCGGCCGGGGCGCGGGCCGTCGACGTGCTGGACGCCGGCGGGACGGCGCGGGCGCTCGAGGCGGTGCGGGAGGCGCGCCGGCTCCTTCCGGACCCGGTCGCGCTCGCGACCGTCGGCGTGCTGCCCGCCGCGCTGGGGGCGTACCTCGACGCGGCACGAACGACGGCCGAGGCCGCGGGCTTCGAGCTCGCCGCGGTCGCGCAGGTGGGGCACGGACAGGTGACGCTGGTCCTCGCGGCGGGCGCGCCGCGTCCGGGCGCCAGCACCGCCGCCGTGCTCGCCGCGTGGCGCGAGGCGGCGCGGGCGGGCGGCGGGCACCTCGCCGTCGAGTGGGCGCCGCTCAGCGTGCGTGAAGCCTGCCCGGTGTGGGATCCGCCCGGGCCGAGCGTTGCGCTGATGCGCGGCCTGAAGGCCCGGCTCGACCCGCAGGGTGTGCTCAATCCCGGCCGCTTCGTGGGCGGGATCTGAGGGCGCGCGCATGAGCACCGAGACCGTCGCCGCCCCGTCCCCCGCCGCACCCCGTCCCCCCGGCGTCCTCGACGAGCTCGAGTACGGGCTGCTCCTCCAGTGCGTCCACTGCGGACTGTGTCTACCGAGCTGTCCGACGTACGCCGAGCTCGGCCAGGAACCGGATTCCCCGCGCGGGCGGATCTACCTCATCAAGGCGCTCGCCGACGGCCGCATCGGGCTCTCCGACGCCACGGCCGAGCATCTGTCGCTCTGCCTCGGCTGCCGGGCGTGCGAGAGCGCGTGTCCCTCGGGTGTCCAGTACGGCCACCTGATCGAGGCGGGGCGTGCGGAGCTCGAGGCGAAGCGCCCGGGGTCGCCGCTGCGACGGCTGGTGCGGCGCGCGGCGTTCGACATGCTCCTGCCGCGCCCCGCGCTCCTCCGCGCGGTTGCTGGCGCGCTCCGCTTCTACCAGCGGAGCGGGCTCCAGGGGCTCGTCCGGGCGAGCGGCGTGCTGCGGCTCTTCCCGGCGACCCTCCGAGCCTCGGAGGCCCTGCTTCCACCGCTCCCGCCGCCCGGGCGCGGGGGCGCGCTGCCCGAGGTGATCCCGGCCCAGGGGACGATGCGCGGCCGGGTCGGGCTCCTCCAGGGCTGCGTGCAGGACGCGGTGTTCCGCCCGCACAACGAGGCCACGATCCGCTGCCTCACGCGGCAGGGGTTCGAGGTGCGGGTGCCGCGGACCCAGGGCTGCTGCGGTGCGCTCCACGCGCACGCCGGCGAGCCCGAGCGAGCCCGCGCGCTCGCCCGCGCCGCGATTGCCGCGTTCGAGGCCGCTGACGTGGAATCGGTCGTGGTCAACGCCGCCGGGTGCGGCGCCCACATGAAGGCGTACGGGCACCTCCTGCGGCACGATCCGGCGTGGGCCGCGCGCGCCGCGGCCTTCGCCCGGAAGGTCGTGGACGTCACCGAGCTCCTCGCGCGGGCGCCCCTGGCGACGCCGCTCGGGCCGCTCCCCATGAAGGCGACCTACCACGACCCGTGTCACCTGGCGCATGGGCAGCAGGTCCGGAGCGCGCCGCGCGCGCTCCTGCGGGCCGTCCCCGGGCTCGAGCTGGTGGAGCTCGCCGAGGCCGAGATGTGCTGCGGCTCGGCGGGCATCTACAACCTGACCGAGCCCGTGATGGCGCAGCGGCTCCTCGAGCGCAAGATGGCCCACGTCGAGGCCACGGGCGCGACGACCGTGGTGACGGCGAACCCGGGCTGCATCCTCCAGCTGGCGGCCGGCCTCCGCGCGCGCGGCCGCGACGTGGAGGTGCTGCACGTGGTCGAGGTGCTGGACCGGGCGTACGCGGCCGCCGCGCGGCCCGCGCCGTGACGGAGCCCGGCGCGTCCCCCGCCCGCTCGCCGGTCGAGGAGCACAAGGCCCACGCGCCGGCGCGGGTGCGGTGCGTCGTGTGCACGGTCTCGGACTCGAAGACGCCCGAGACGGACACGAGCGGCCGGCTCATCCGCGAGCTCCTCACCGGCGCGGGGCACGAGGTGGTGAGCCACCACCTGGTCCGGGACGAGCCGACCCAGGTCCACGCGGTGATCCACCAGGCGTGCACGCACCCGGGCGTCCAGGTGCTCATCTTCACGGGCGGCACGGGCATCGCGCCGCGCGACCAGACCTTCGAGGCGATCGACGCGCTCCTGGAGAAGCGGCTGCCGGGCTTCGGCGAGCTGTTCCGGTGGCTCTCCTACCAGGAGATCGGGTCGGCCGCGATGCTCTCCCGCGCCCAGGCCGGCGTGCGCGCGGGCCGCGCCGTCTTCTCCCTGCCCGGCTCGCCCGCGGCCTGCCGGCTCGCCGTCGAGCGCCTGATCCTGCCCGAGCTCTCCCACATCGTCGGCCTCCTCGGCCGATAACCCGCGCCGGAGCCCCTGATCTCGGCTAGAGTGGTGGCGCGCCGGCCAGCCGGGAGCGCGGAGGTGGACGGAAGATGAGGGTGTCTCGGTGGATCCTCGGGGTCGCCGCAAGTCTCGCGCTCGCCGGTCCGGCTGCGGCCCAGCCGACGGGAGCCCCCACGGGCCAGCTCTGGCGGGAGGACGCCGTGGTCGTGCCGGAGCCGGAGCTCGTCCGGCTCAACAAGGCGCTGACGCGGCTCGCCGACCAGCTGAAGCCAGCGCTCGTGCAGATCCGCGTCCAGCGGCCGACCGAGGACCCCGATCCCGAGGAAGGGCCGCGCCGCGCCCTCGGCTCGGGCTTCGTCATTCATCCGAGCGGGTACGTGGTCACGAACGCCCACGTCGTCGAGCGCTCGACGTCCGTCCAGGTGCGGCTCGCGTCGGGCCGGCGGCTGACCGGTACCGTCGTCGGGCGAGATCGGCGGGTGGACCTGGCGCTGGTCAAGATCGACGCGCCGGAGCCGCTGCCGGTGCTCCCTCTCGGGAACTCCGAGAGCCTCGCGGTGGGCGAGCTCGTGCTGGCACTCGGGCACCCCTTCGGGCTCGAGCAGACCGTGTCGCTCGGGATCGTGAGCCGGAAAGGCGCCCCGCTCCAGGCGTCAGCACCGGGCTTCGACTTCATCCAGACCGACGCCGCCGTGAACCCCGGGAACTCGGGCGGTCCGCTGGTCGACATGGGCGGCCAGGTCGTCGGCGTCAACACGATGGCCGCGCGCAACGGCTCGATCGGCTTCGCGATCCCGATCAACCTCATCAAGACGCTCCTCCCGCAGCTCCTCGCCAAGGGCTCGGTCGAGTGGGGCTGGCTCCACGTGCACTCGACGAGAACAAACCACACACACACACACACACACACACACACACACACACACACACACACACCATAAAACACACTACAACAAACACACACCTAAAAACGCGGCGACGGGGGCGAGAGTGAGTGAGTGAGTGAGTGAGTGAGTGAGTGAGTGAGTGAGTGAGTGAGTGAGTGAGTGAGTGAGTGAGTGAGTGAGTGAGTGAGTGGAGTGAGTGAGTGAGTGAGTGAGTGAGTGAGTGAGTGAGTGAGTGAGTGAGTGAGTGAGTGAGTGAGTGAGTGAGTGAGTGAGTGAGTGAGTGAGTGAGTGAGTGAGTGAGTGAGTGAGTGAGTGTAGTGAGTGAGTGAGTGAGTGAGTGGAGAGTGAGTGAGTGGTGGAGGAGTGGGTGGAGAGTGGTGAGGAGTGAGTGAGTGAGTGAGTGAGTGAGTGAGTGGTTGGTGGAGTGGTGGTGGTGGCGTCGTTGGTGGCGTGGAGTCGTAGAGTGGCGTCTTTTCTCTTTTTTTTTCTTTTTCTTTTCTCTTCTATCATCTTAAGCCAGCGCTCTTGCATATCCTCTTCCAGCTTCCTACCGAGTACCCCGATCCCGAGGAAGGGCCGCGCCGCGCCCTCGGCTCGGGCTTCGTCATTCATCCGAGCGGGTACGTGGTCACGAACGCCCACGTCGTCGAGCGCTCGACGTCCGTCCAGGTGCGGCTCGCGTCGGGCCGGCGGCTGACCGGTACCGTCGTCGGGCGAGATCGGCGGGTGGACCTGGCGCTGGTCAAGATCGACGCGCCGGAGCCGCTGCCGGTGCTCCCTCTCGGGAACTCCGAGAGCCTCGCGGTGGGCGAGCTCGTGCTGGCACTCGGGCACCCCTTCGGGCTCGAGCAGACCGTGTCGCTCGGGATCGTGAGCCGGAAAGGCGCCCCGCTCCAGGCGTCAGCACCGGGCTTCGACTTCATCCAGACCGACGCCGCCGTGAACCCCGGGAACTCGGGCGGGCCGCTGGTCGACATGGGCGGCCAGGTCGTCGGCGTCAACACGATGGCCGCGCGCAACGGCTCGATCGGCTTCGCGATCCCGATCAACCTCATCAAGACGCTCCTCCCGCAGCTCCTCGCCAAGGGCTCGGTCGAGTGGGGCTGGCTCGGCGTGCGGATCGACGAGATCACCGAGGAGAACGTCCGCGACTACGGGCTCGACGCGCCGCGCGGCGTGGGCATCGAGGGCGTGCTGCCGGGGCAGCCGGCCGCTCAGGCCGGGCTCCGGGCGAAGGACGTCATCCTCCAGATCGACGGCCAGATCATCGGGAGCCCGCGGGAGCTCCAGCGCGTCATCTCGATCACGCCGGTGGGAACGCCCGTGCGCGTCTCGCTCTGGCGAGACGGTCAGGCGCAGGAGCTGACGGTGACGGTGGGGCGCTTCCCGGAGGAGGACGCGGCGCCGCGCGCGCCGCGCTGACGGCGCGGGGCCGGTCTCAGCGGCCGGCCGGGACAGTCCCCACGGCCGCGTCGGCGGCCGGCGCGCAGGCCTCGTCCCCGGCGGCGTGAATCGACAGGTCCCGGATCGTCGGGGCCTCGCCGCAGAGCGGGCACTTCGGGTCCTTCCGGAGCCGCACCTCGCGGAAGCGCATGCCCAGCGCGTCGTACGTGAGCAGCCGGCCGATCAGAGGCTCCCCCTTGCCGAGGACGAGCTTCACCGTCTCCGTCGCCTGCACCACCCCGATGAGTCCCGGGAGCACGCCCAGGACGCCAGCTTCGTTTCAGGACGGGACGAGGCCCGCGGGGGGCGGCACCGGATAGAGGCAGCGGTAGCAGGGCCCCCGGCCGGGCGCCAGCACGGTGACCATCCCCTCGAACTGGAAGATCGAGCCGTGGACGTTCGGCTTGCCCGCGAGGTAGCAGGCGTCGTTGACCAGGTACCGGGTGGCGAAGTTGTCGGACCCGTCGACGATGATGTCGTAGTCCTTGATGATCCGCTCGATGTTGTCGACCGTGAGCCGCTCGGCATACGGCACCACCGTCACGTCCGGGTTCAGCGCGGTGATCGTGTCGCGCGCGGACTCGACCTTCGGGCGGCCGACGTCCGGCGTCCGGTGGAGCACCTGGCGCTGGAGGTTCGACAGGTCCACGACGTCGTCGTCGACGACGCCGAGCGTGCCGACGCCCGCCGCGGCGAGGTAGAGCGCGGTCGGCGACCCGAGGCCCCCCGCGCCGATCAGGAGCACCTTCGAGCGGAGCAGCGCCTTCTGCCCCGGCTCGCCCACCTGCGTCAGCATGAAGTGACGGCTGTAGCGCTCCATCTGGTCCGCGGTGAGGGGCTGGTCCTTGACCAGCGGGAGCTTCAGCTCCTTCCACCGGCGGATGCCGCCCGCCATCGAGGTCACGTTCGTGTAGCCGAGATCGTGGAGAACCTTGCCGGCGAGGAGCGAGCGGAGCCCGGAGAGGCAGTAGAGCGTCAGCGGCGTGTCGGGGTCCGGGAAGGCTTCCGGCACCTTGAACTCGAGGAACCCGCGGCTGATCGGCACGGCGCCCGCGACGGCGCCTTCGCGGTACTCGTCGGGATCGCGCACGTCGATGAGGTTGACGGCCTCGCCCTGGGCGAGGCGGCCCTGCACGTCCTCGACCGTGACCTCGGGGACGGCGCGCTTGGCGTCGGCGACCAGATCGCGATAGGTCTTCATGGCTCGGGGCTCCTCGACTTCCTGCGGTGCCGGATGCGGGCGCCCGCGCGGCCCGCCTGAACGTGAAATTACCACATATCCCGATCGGGTCACGGGGGATATTTCCTCCTTGAGCGGCTCGAACGCGGCGGGCTACACTGATGGGCCACGCACGGACAAAAATTGGATAATGTTGGCTGCTAGATGCGCATCGCGATCGACGCGCGGCTCTGGACGGAGCCCCGTAGCGGCATCGGGCGCTATACCCGCGCGCTGACCGAGCATCTCCTCCGGCTGGCCCCGGAGGAGCGGTGGATCCTCTACGTCGATCGCCCGCCGGGCCCGCCCTTCCCGGGCGCCGAGGTCCGGTGTCTTCCGTGGCCCCAGCGCCTCGTCTGGTCCCTCTGGCACGCGCCGCGGGACCTCCGTCGCCGCCCGGTCGACGTCTTCCACGGCGTGACGGGGTTCGAGCTCCCCGGGCGCGGCCCGTGGACGCTGGTGACGACAGTCCACGATCTGGTGCCGCTCCGCTTCCCCGCCCTCGTGCCCGCCCGCCACCGCTGGGCGGTGCGCGGGCTCCTGGGCGGCGCCCTCCGGCGCGCTCACCGCGTGATCGCCGTCTCGGAGGCGACGCGAAGCGAGGTGCTGGCCCGCTATCGGCTGCGGCCCGAGCGCGTCGTCGTGGTGCCCGAGGCGGCCGCGGCGCACTTCGTGCCGCCGTCGGAGCCCGCGCTGGCCGCCGTGCGGGCGCGCTACGGCCTGACTCGGCCGTACGTCCTCTTCGTGGGCTACCTCGAGCCGAAGAAGAACCTCGCGGCCCTCCTCGACGCCGTCGCCGCGCTCCGCCGCCGCGGCGCGTGGGGTGAGACCGAGCTCGTCATCGTCGGCGCGCCCGGCTGGGGTCCGGCCCCCGCGGCGCACGCGCGAGCCCTCGGGCTCGAGGGCGCGGTGCGCTTCGTCGGCGCCGCCTCGGATGCCGACCTCCCCGCCCTCTACGGCGGCGCGCTCGCCTTCGTGTTCCCGTCGCTCTGGGAGGGCTTCGGGCTGCCGGTCCTCGAGGCGATGGCCTCCGGGGCGCCCGTGGTCGCCTCGAACCGGGGCGCCTTGCCGGAAGTGACCGGCGGCGCGGCGCTCCTGGTCGATCCCGCGCCCGCGCCCCTGACGGACGCGCTCGGGCGGGTCCTCGCGGAGCCGGCCCTGCGGGAGCGGCTGCGCGCGGCCGGCCTCGCGCGGGCGGCCGCATTCTCCTGGGAGCGCACCGCGCGCGAGACGCTCGCGGTCTACCGGGCGGCCGCGGCATGATCGGCGCGCCCGGCAGCGCGGAGCGCGTCGCGCGCAACGCGGCCCTGAAGGTCCTGGGCCAGGCCACGCGCTTCGGGTCTCTCGTCCTCATCATCGCCACCGCGCGCGTGCTCGGCCCGGGCGAGTTCGGCAAGTTCACCTTCGCGTACGCGCTCGCCACCGTCCTCGGGATCGTCCTCGACTTCGGGATCTCGGTGGTCCTGACGCGCGCGGTGGCACGCGACCCGGGCGCGGTCGCCGAGCGCTGGGGGACGGCCGCGACGCTGAAGCTCATGCTGCTGGGGCTGGCCGGGCCGGTCTACCTCGCGGTGCCGCTCCTGATGCACCGCCCGTGGGACACCGTGCTCGCCGTGTGGCTGCTCGGGCTCGCCATCACGCTCCAGGCGTTTCTCGAGAACGCGGTCGCCGTCTTCACGGCGGTGCAGCGCCTCGAGCACGAGCTCCGGATGCGGCTGCTCGAGAAGGGCGTGCTGGTGTCGGTCGGGTTCGCCGCCCTCGCGGCCGGCGCCGGGCTCCTCGGCATCGCGGCGGCGTTCGTCGTGGCCGCGAGCGTGTCCCTCGTCTTCGCGGTGTGGTGCATCCATCGCCGGATCGCCCCGCTCGCCCAGTGGTGGCGCCCCGCGGGGGCGCGCGCGCTCGCGCGGGAGCTGGCGCCGGTCGCCCAGGCCCAGTTCCTCGCCGTCGCCACCTCGCGCCTCGCGCCGGTCGCGCTCGTGCTCCTGGCCAGCAACGAGGCGGCCGGCCACTTCGGCGCGGCGGTCCGCGTCTACGACGTCGTGTGGGTGGTCCTGACGAGTCTCGAGGCGGCCGTCTATCCGGAGCTCGCGCGGACGCCGGGCGGGAGCCCCCGGTTCCGCGCCGTCACCACGCAGGCCTTCGAAGCGCTCCTGCTGATCACGCTGCCGATCGCCCTCGGGCTTGGCGTGGGCGCGTCCTGGCTGGCGCCGCGGATCTACGGCCCCGGGTACGGGCCCGCCGCCCCGGTCCTGGCCGTGCTGGGCGCCGCTGTCGCCTGCGCGATGCTGGCGCACCTCTTGGGCATGACGCTGCTGGCGCTCGATCGACCCCGGACGCTGCGCGCCATCGCGACCGCGGCATTCCTGACGGGCCTGCTCGTGATCCCGAGCCTCGCCGCGCTCGGCGGGGCATGGGGCGCGGCGGTCGCCGTGCTGGTGGTGGAAGGCGTCGGGCTCGCGGGGAGCCTCCTGGGTGTGCGGCAGTTCGCCGGGTGGCCGCTCGGGCGGGGCGCGCTCAAGGGGCTCGCCGCCGCGGCGGCGGGCGCGGTCGTCGCGAGCTCCCTGCCGGACGGGCTCGGGCGACTCCTGGCGGCCCTCCTCACGTACGCCGTCGCCCTCGTCGCGCTGCGGCCCCTTCCGGCGTCGGTGTGCGTGCGCCTGGTGCGGGGCGCCCTCGGCCGCCCCGGGCCGCCCACGGCGGCGGGAGCCAGCTGATGCACGTCGTCCTGGACGCGCGGTACCTCGCGCGGCGTCAGTCGGGGGTGGGCGCGTACACCCAGCGGCTCATCACCGGGCTCGCGACGATCGACGCCGCCAACCGCTACACCTGCCTCATCGCGGCCGACGGGCCGGGGCTGCCGGTCCGCCAGGCCAACCTCGCGGCGTCGCCCACGCGCGTGTCGTTCGAGGACCACCTCCGCGGCGACCTCTGGCTCCTCGCGTATCTCCCGCTCCGGCTGCGCGCGCTCCGCACGGACGTCTACCACGGGCCCGCCGTCTTTCTCCCGCACGTGAAGCTCGGCTATCGCACGGTCGTCACGATCCACGACCTCGTCTCGTTCCTGTTCCCCGAGACCGTCCCGCGGAAATACAGTCTGTACATGCGCCTCATGACGCGGCTCGCCGCGCGGTCGGCGGACCGGATCATCGCCGTCTCACACGCGACCAAGGCCGACCTGGTCGAGATCCTCGGCGTGCCCTCGGCCAAGGTGGTGGTGATCCACGAGGCGGTCGGCGAGGAGTTCCGGCGGCCGATCGCGCCCGCGGCGGTCGATGCCGTGGTCGAGCGCTACGGCCTCCGCCGACCGTATTGCCTGTTCGTCGGGAACCTCGAGCCGCGCAAGAACCTGCCGGGCCTGATCGAGGCGTTCGCGGAGGTGCGGCGGCGGCTCGGCGCCAACGGGCGGTCGGCGCAGCTCGTGCTCGCCGGCACGCGCGCGTGGCTTCACGCCGGGATCTTCCGCGCGGTCGAGACGCACGGGCTCGCCGACGCGGTCGCGTTCACCGACTACGTGCCGCTCGCGGACCTGCCGGCGCTCTATGCCGGCGCGACGTGCTTCGTCTTCCCGTCGCTCTACGAGGGCTTCGGGCTGCCGGTGCTGGAGGCGATGGCGGCTGGCGCGCCGGTCGTCGCCGCGCGCGCGGGGTCGATCCCGGAGGTGGCGGGCGACGCCGCCCTCCTCGTCGACGCCCGCGTGCCGCACGAGCTCGCGACGGCGATCGAGGCCGTGCTCACCGACGGGACGCTGCGCGAGCAGCTGGTCGCGCGGGGGCGGGCCCGCGCGACGCACTTCGAGTGGACCGCGGTCGCTCGCCAGACGCTGGCGGTGTACGACGCCGTGTATCGCGGAGACCGCGGCGCATGAAGCTCGCGCTGGACGCGCGCAAGATCGACGACTTCGGCATCGGGACCTACATCCAGGGGCTGCTCGAGGCGCTCCCGGCGGTCGGCCAGCCCGAGGAGCTGGTCGCGTACCTTCCGCCGGGCCGCGCGCCGGCGGCGCCCGTGGCCGCCGCGTGGGGCGCGCGCGCCCTCTGGCGGCCGATGCGGGCGCGGGCGTACTCGGTGACCGAGCTCTGGCGGCTCGCGCTCGCCGCGCGCCGCGACCGCGCGGACCTCTACCACGCGCCGCACTACGTGTGCCCGCCCTGGCTCCCCTGCCCGGCGATCGTGACGGTGCACGACCTCATCCACCTGCGGTTCCCGGTCCGGCATCGCCACGTCCTCGCGCCGCTCTACGCGCGCGTGATGCTCCGCCTGGCGGTGCGCCGGGCGCGCCGGCTCATCACGGTCTCCGAGTCGACGCGCCAGGATCTGGTCGAGCGGCTCGGCGCCCGGCCCGAGCGGATCCGCGTGATCCCGAACGGCGTCGGCGCGCCCTTCGAGCCCGCCGCGTCGGCGGAGGCCGCGGATCCGACGCTCGACGAGCTCGGCGTGTCGCGCCCGTACTTCCTCTTCGCGGGGAACCCGCTCCCGCACAAGAACCTCCCGCGGCTGCTCGACGCCTTCGCCGGTCTTCCACCCCTCCTCGGCCGCCTCGTGCTGGTCGGCATCCCGCCGGCCGCGCGGGCGGCGGTCGACGCCCTCTGCACGGCGCCGGGCCTCGGCGCGCGGGTCCGCGTCCTGGCTCCGGTGCCGGCGCTCGTCCTCGCGCGGCTCTACCAGAGCGCCACCGTCGTGGTGGTCCCGTCCCTCTGGGAGGGCTTCGGGCTCGCGGCCCTCGAGGCGATGGCGTGCGGCGCGCCCGTGATCGCCGCGACGCGGGGCGGCTTGCCCGAGGTCGTCGGCGACGCGGGCCTCCTCGTCGATCCGACCAACGTTGACGCGCTGCGCGAGGCTATGTATACTCTGGCGGGTAAAGAACCTCTCCGCGCCACGCTCCGAGCCCGTGGTCTGGCTCGCGCGCGCGCATTTTCCTGGCGACACGTCGCCGAGGCCACGGTGGCCGTGTACCGGGAGGCGCTGGGACCCCTGAGGGATGGGTGACTGATGCGGGTCGCGCTGGTCCATGACTGGCTGACCGGCATGCGGGGCGGGGAGCGCGTCCTGGAAAGCCTGGTCAGCCTCTTTCCCGCGGCCGATATCTTCACGCTGGTCCACGTGCCCGGCAGCGTCGCGCCGGCCATCGAGGCGCGCCCCATCCGGACCTCGTTCATCCAGCGGCTCCCGGGCGCGCCCCGCCGCTTCCGGCAATATCTGCCATTGTTCCCGCTCGCGGTGCGCCGCTTCGACCTCCGGGGGTACGACCTCGTGCTGGCGACGAGCCACTGCGTCGCCGTCGGCGCGCGGCCCCCCGCCGGCGCCGCGCACGTGGTCTACTGCTTCACGCCGATGCGCTACGCCTGGGCGTTCGAGCGCGCCTACGTCGGGCGGGTCCCGCCGCTCGCGCGGGGGGCGCTCCGGGCTGCCCTTGCCGCGCTGCGCCGGTGGGACCGCGCCGCGGGCCGGCGCGCGGGGTCCGTCGCGTGCATCTCGCAGCACGTCGCCGCGCGGATCGAGCGCACCTGGGGCCGCGCGGCGCGCGTCGTCTACCCGCCGGTGCGGACGGAGTTCTTCCGGCCGGCCGAGCCGGGCGCCGTCGGCGACGCCTATCTCTGCGTGTCGGCCTTGACGCCGTACAAGCGGCTCGACGTCGCGGTGGACGCGTGCACCGAGCTCGGGCGACGCCTCGATGTCATCGGGAGCGGCCCGGAGCTTGCGCGCCTCCGCCGCCGCGCCGGCCCCACCGTGCGCTTCCTCGGCTGGCAACCCGACGCGGTGGTGCGCGAGGCCGTGTCGCGATGCCGGGCGTTCCTCTTCCCGGGCGAGGAGGAGTTCGGGATCGCGCCGCTCGAGGCCACGGCCGCCGGCCGGCCCGTCGTCGCCTATGCGCGAGGCGCCCTGACGGAGACGGTCGTCGAGGGCGTGACCGGGCTCTTCTTCCGCGAGCAGACCGCCGCGGCGCTCGGCGACGCGCTCCGGAGGAGCGAGGTGACGGGCTGGAGCGGGGAGAAGATCCGGGCGCACGCCCTCCGCTTCAGCGAGGAGGCGTTCCGGGCCGAGATGACCGCCGTGATCGACGCCGCCCTCGGGGCGGGCCGGGAGGCGCGCGCCGCATGCTGAAGGAGCGGCGCCTCTGGCTGGTCCTGGCGCTCGTCGCGGGCGATGCCCTCGCCGGCGCCGTCGCCCTCATCGCGGCCTACTTCGTCCGCTTCCGCGCGGACATGATCCCGGCGCCCCTCGGCATCCCCCCGATGGAGCCCTACCTCTCGCTGCTGGCCCTCCTCTTGCCGCTCCACGCGCTCTCGCTCCGGGCGGTGGGCCTCTACGAGTATCGCCACGAGCGGACCAAGGCCGATGAGGCGTTCGTCGTGCTCCAGGGCGCGACCCTCGCCACGCTCCTCCTGGTGGCGGGGACCTTCTTCTTCCGCAGCAGCTTCTCCTACTCGCGCTGGTTCATGCTCGTGTTCTGGGCGTTCGACATCGTCGCGGTCTTCGGCGCCCGGCTCGCGATCCGCGACGTGGTGCGCGCCCTCCGGCGCCACGGCCGCTTCGTCCGCCGCTCCCTCGTTGTCGGGGCCGGGGATCTCGGCCAGGAGGTCGTGCGGCGGCTCCGCGGCCACCCCGAGTTCGGCGTGCGCGTGGTCGGGTACCTCGACGATCGGATCCCGGTCGGCGAGCGCATCGAGGGCAAGGAAGTGCTCGGGGGCTGCGAGGCCGTCACCCGCGTCCTCTCCGACTATCGCGTCGACCAGCTGTTCCTCGCGCTGCCGCTCGAGGCGCACCACGAGGTGCTGAAGGTCCTGAACGCGATCGAGGGCGAGCTGGTCGACGTGAAGATGGTGCCCGACGTGCTCCAGTTCGTCACCCTGCGGGCGGCGGTCGAGGAGCTCGAGGGCCTGCCGGTGATCAGCCTCGCGCAGTCGCCGATCATCGGCTGGGCGCGCGTGCTCAAGCGCGTCACCGACATCGCGCTCGGCGCGCTCGGCATCGTCGTGCTGTCTCCGCTCCTTGGCGCGATCGCGCTCATGATCCGCCTCGGCTCGCCGGGGTCCGTGCTCTACCGGCAGGAGCGGACGGGCCTCGACGGGCGGACCTTCGACATCCTGAAGTTCCGCACGATGCCCGAGGACACCGAGAGCGAGAGCGGCCCGGTGTGGTCGCCGCGGGGGGACCGCCGGGTGACCCGCCTCGGCCGGACGCTCCGGCGCTTCTCCCTGGACGAACTGCCCCAGCTCTGGAACGTCTTCACCGGGGACATGAGCCTGGTCGGGCCGCGGCCGGAGCGGCCGTTCTTCGTCCACCAGTTCAAGACGCGGGTCCCGCAGTACATGCTGCGGCACAAGGTCAAGTCCGGGCTCACCGGCTGGGCACAGGTCAACGGGCTCCGGGGCGACACCTCGATCGAGAAGCGCATCGAGTACGATCTCTACTACATCCAGAACTGGTCCCTGGCTCTCGACGTCAAGATCATGATCCTCACCCTCTACCGCGCGTGGCAGCACCGGCATCTCGCGTAGCGGAAGGGACACGGATATGCGCGGATTGATCCTCTCGGGCGGACGGGGCACGCGGCTCCGGCCCATCACCTACACCTCGGCCAAGCAGCTCGTGCCGGTCGCCAACAAGCCCATCCTGTTCTACGGCCTCGAGGCCCTCGCCGCCTCGGGGCTCGAGGAGATCGGGATCGTGGTGGGCGACACCCACCAGGAGATCCGGGACGCCGTCGGCGACGGGAGCCGCTGGGGCGTGCGCGTCACCTACATCCCGCAGACGGCGCCTCTCGGGTTGGCGCACGCCGTGCTGACCGCCGAGCCGTTCCTCCGGGGCCAGCCCTTCGTCATGTACCTCGGGGATAACCTGATCCGCGAGCCGCTCGCGCCGCTGGTCGCGCGGTTCAAGGCCACCCGTCCCGCGGCCCAGATCCTGCTCGCCAAGGTGCCGAACCCCCAGGAGTTCGGGGTCGCCATCCTGGACCGCGGCCGCGTGGTGCAGCTCGTCGAGAAGCCCAAGGTGCCGCCGTCCGAGCTCGCGCTGGTCGGCGTCTACATGTTCGACGACCACGTCTTCGAGGCCGCCCGGGGCATCCGCCCGTCCGGCCGCGGGGAGCTCGAGATCACGGACGCCATCCAGTACCTCATCGACCACGGGTTGGCCGTCCAGCCGCACGTGATCGAGGGCTGGTGGAAGGACACCGGGAAGCTCGAGGACCTCCTGGAGGCGAACCGGATCGTGCTCGACACGCTCGAGCCCCGGGTCGAGGGCGTGATCGAGGCGTCGGAGTTGACCGGCCGGGTCGTCGTCGAGGCGGAGGCGCGCATCGTGCACAGCGTCGTGCGCGGCCCGGCCATCATCGGGCGCGGCGCCACGATCGAGAACGCCTACGTCGGGCCCTTCACCGCCATCGGCGACGGCGTGACGATCCGCGGAAGCGAGATCGAGCACTCGATCATCCTCGAGGGCTCGGAGGTGACCGACGTGGGGGCGCGCATCGAATCGAGCCTCCTCGGCCGGGGCGCGCGCGTCTACCGGGTGGCGGCGAAGCCGCGCGCCTACAACTTCATGCTGGGGGACCGGAGCCAGGTCGGGCTCGTGTAGGCACATGACCGGCGCCGAAACCTACCGCGGCAAGGGCCTCATCGTCGATCCGATCCACGGGTATCTCCTCTACACGCGGGCCGACGGGCTCACCGCGGGCGAGGCGACCGAGCAGGATCTGATCGACGCCCCGTGGGTCCAGCGCCTCCGGCGGATCCCGCAGCTCCAGTCGGCGCGCTGGGTCTTCCCCACCGCGGAGCACAGCCGGTTCGCCCACGCGCTCGGCGCGATGCACGTGGCCGGCCGCTTCGCGCAGCAGCTGTGGCCTTCCCTCCGCGCGGTCTTCCCCGACGCTCCGTCCGCGCCGCTCGTCGAGGAGCTCCTCCGCGTGGCCGGGCTCCTCCACGACGTGGGACACGGGCCGTTCGGCCACTTCTTCGACGACAACTTCCTGGCCGACATCGAGCTCACCCACGAGCTGGTCGGGCAGCGGATCATCCGGGAGGAGCTGGGGGACACGATCCGCGGGCTCCGTCGGAGCCCCCACGGCCCGTTCGAGCCCGGCGAGACGATCCAGCCGGAGTGGATCTGCTACCTGATGGGCAAGGCCTACACCCAGCCCGCCCCGGGAGATCCGCGCTGGCTCGCGTTCCTGAAGCCCGTGCTGTCCGGCATCTACACCGCGGACAACCTCGACTACGTCCTCCGGGACGCCCACATGTGCGGCGTGGCGGTGGGCACGGATCTCGACCGCATCATCTACTACAGCTTCTTCACGCCGGAGGGCCTGACGCTCGACCGGAGCGGGACCCAGGCGCTCATCATGTTCCTGACCGCGCGGTTCTACATGTACACGAACGTCTACTACCACCGGACGACGCGCGCCATCGACCTGCACCTGAAGGAGATCTTCCGCCCCACGATGCGCATCGTCTTCCCGTGGGATCTCCGGAAGGACCTGCATCGGTACCTCCACCTCACGGAATGGGGCCTGCTCGAGGAGGTCGGCCGCTGGGACACCTCGGAGGACGCCGAGCGGCAGGCCCTCGGCCGGGAGTGGCGGCAGGTGCTCGATCGCCGCATCCGGTGGCGGATGGTCCACGAGGAGGTCCTCGACGACGCGGAGATCCCCAGCTGGGCGGGCATGCGCCCGGAGTCGGTCGCGGCCGAGGTGCGGGCGGCGCTCCCGCCGGCGCTCCGGGGGCTCGAGTTCCAGGTCGACCTCGCGTTCCAGGACCCGCGGCCCGAGAATCCGCTCGCGATGGGGGACCGGCAGATCTACGTGCACGACGGGGTGACCGGCCGGGTGTCCACGGAGGCCCTCGCCGCCCTCTTCAAGTACCTCCCGGGCAAGGTCGCCCAGTGCCGGATCTTCGCGCGGGACCATCGCCACGACGCCGAGCTCACGCGGGCGTTCCGCCAGGTGCTTCGCGTCGACCGCGCGCCGCGCCCGACGAGCTGACCGATGGACCTCCTCGAGATCAAGGGGCGCATCTCGGTGGCGCTGGTCGAGTCGATTTTCCGCCGCGCCGGCTTCACCCTCGCGCCGCCGGTCGCCGTCGAGACGTCGCAGCGCCTGGGGCGGGAGGACCTCATCCCCGACTTCCAGGCGACCCTCCCGGCGGCGGGCGGCGGCCCGGCCTACGAGGGGCGCGTCGTCGAGGTGCGCTACCGCCCGCAGGTCGGCCAGTACCTCCTGATCGAGGCCCAGCGCGGGCCGCACTCGCTGTTCACGGTCGCCAAGCGGCACTGGCCGTCCCTCGTGTTCGTCTTCGTCACCGATCATCCCGAGGCGGGCCGGTCGTGCTTCCAGGTCGTCGACCTCGGGACCTGGGCGGCGGGCAGCACCGTCACGGCGGTGGACCTCCACTCGCACGACGCACTCCGGATCTTTCGCCAGAACGTCGAGGAGCACGAGGCCCTGCTGCGCCGGATGTTCACGCTGTTGACGGGCGGCTGAGCCGACGCTGGAACGGGCGGCCGACGAGGCCGCCGAGAGGACGCAGGACATGGAGAAGTTCCGCGGCGTGGACTACTACGGCGTCGAGATCCTCCTCTCCGACGAGGAGCGGATGGTGCGCGACGCGGTCCGGGATTGGGTCGAGGCCGAGTTCCTGCCGCTCATCACCGAGCACCACCGGGCGGGCACCTTCCCGATGGCGGTGGTCCCGCAGCTCGGCGAGCTCGGCATCTTCGGCGCGACCCTGAAGGGCTACGGCTGCGCGGGCCTGTCGAACGTGGCGTACGGGCTGATCATGCAGGAGCTCGAGCGCGGGGACTCGGGACTGCGCTCCTTCGCCTCCGTCCAGAGCGGGCTCGTCATGTATCCCATCCACCGCTTCGGCTCGGAGACCCAGAAGGACCGGTGGCTCCCGGCCCTCCAGCAGGGCGCGGCGATCGGGTGCTTCGGGCTCACCGAACCGGACCACGGCTCCGACCCGGGGGGGATGGCGACCCGCGCGGTCCGGCAGGGCGACCACTACGTCCTGAACGGCACCAAGCTCTGGATCACGAACGGCTCGGTGGCCGACGTCGCCGTCGTGTGGGCCAAGGACGAGACCGGCGAGATCGGGGGCTACCTGGTCGAGAAGGGCACGCCGGGCTTCGGCGCGCTCGACATCCACGGCAAGTTCTCGATGCGGGCGTCGGTGACCTCCGAGCTGTCCTTCCAGGACTGCCGCATCCCGCTCGAGAACCGGCTGCCCGGCGCCAAGGGTCTCCGCGCGCCGCTGGCGTGTCTCTCCCAGGCGCGGTACGGGATCGCGTGGGGCGCCGTCGGCGCCGCCCAGGCCTGCTACGACTGGGCGCTCCAGTACGGGAAGACGCGGGTCCAGTTCGGCAAGCCCATCGCCGGCTTCCAGCTCGTCCAGCGGAAGCTCGTGTGGATGGTCACGGAGATCACCAAGGCGCAGCTCCTGTGCCTCCAGCTCGGCCGGCTCAAGGACGGCCCGGGCGTGCGGCCCCAGCAGGTCTCGATGGCCAAGATGAACAACGTGGCGATGGCGCTCGACACGGCGCGCATGGCGCGCGACATCCTCGGGGCGGCCGGGATCGTGGACGAGCACCCGATCATCCGACACCTCATGAACCTCGAGACCGTGATCACCTACGAGGGCACGCACGACGTGCACACGCTCATCATCGGCCGCGACCTGACGGGGCTGGACGCCTTCGCCTGAGAGCCCGATGGGCGACGAGGCGCTGCTCCGCGCAGGGGAGGTGGTGCTCCTCGTCGACCTCCGGCGCGGCAAGCGCCACCTGGTGACGCTGCGCCTCGGGCAGGCGTTCCACTCGGACCGCGGCTTCATCCCGTACGACACGCTGGTGGGACTCCCCGAGGGCACGGTCGCGGTGACGACCCGGGGGGCGCGGTATCTCGCCCTCCGCCCGACGCTCGCCGAGTACGTGCTCGAGATGCCGCGGGGCGCCCAGATCATCTACCCGAAGGACCTCGCGACGATCGCGCTCTTCGCGGACATCGGCCCCGGGCAGACGGTGATCGAGGCGGGCGTGGGCTCGGGAGCGCTGACGCTCGTCCTGCTGCGGCTGGTCGGGCCCACCGGCCGCGTGGTTTCCTACGAGACGCGCGAGGAGTTCGCGCGCCGCGCCCAGCGGAACATCGAGACGCGGCTCGGGCCCGTCGTCCCCCTGACGATCCGCCCCCAGGACATCTACCTCGGGATCGAGGAGCGCGAGGTCGACCGCGTGGTGCTGGACCTGCCCGAGCCGTGGCGGATGGTGGAGCCCGCGGCCCAGGCGCTCCGCGCGGGCGGGCTCTTCTGCGCCTACGTCCCCACGGTGCCCCAGTCCCAGCGCGTCCACGAGGCGCTCGCCGCGCATCCGGCGTTCGCGCTGGCCGAGACCTTCGAGACGTTGCTCCGACCCTGGAACATCGCCGGCCCCTCCGTGCGGCCGGCCCACCGGATGGTCGCGCACACCGGCTTTCTCACCCTGGCCCGACGGGTCCAGCCGGATGCCGGCGGCAGCCCGGGGTCGGCGCCCCCCGTCGCGTCCGGCGAGGACGCCGACGCGGCGGACGGCCCCGGCCCCGAGGGGGCGTGATGCTGGAGCGCTACTTCAGGCTGAGAGAGCACGGGACGACCGTCGCGACGGAGGTGGTGGCCGGCCTCACGACGTTCATGGTCATGGCCTACATCATCTTCGTGAACCCGGCGATCCTCTCCTTCGCCGGCATCCCGGCCCTCCAGCCGCAGGGCGTCCCCTTCGCGCCGACCCTCGCGGCCACCTGCCTGGTCGCGGCCCTCGCGACGGCGCTGATGGGGCTCGTCACGAACTACCCCCTGGCCATCGCGTCCGGGATGGGACTCAACGCCGTGGTGGCGTTCCAGCTGATCGCGGCGCAGAAGCTCCCGTGGCCGGCGGCGATGGGCGTCATCTTCCTCGAGGGCGTCGTGATCACGGTCCTCGTGCTGGTGGGAGTGCGGGAGGCGGTGGTGAACGCGATCCCCCTCGCCCTGAAGCGCGCGATCTCGGTCGGCATCGGCCTCTTCATCCTCTTCATCGGGCTCGTGAACGGCGGCATCGTGCGGCCCGGCCAGGGCATCCCGGTGACGCTCGGCGCCGTGACGAGCCCGAAGGTCCTGGTGGCGGTGGCGGGTCTCCTGCTGACGCTCCTGTTCCTCGCGCGCGGTGCGCGCGCCGCCCTGCTCCTCGGCATCCTCGGCACGACCATCCTCGCGATCCTCGTGAACGCGCTCCACGGCGGGACGGTGTGGACGATCCCCGGCGTGGCGGTGGTGCCGCGGTCGCTCGTGGCCTGGCCGGACTTCTCGACGCTCGGCGCGGGGATCAACTTCGAGGTCTTCGCGCGGCTGGGCGTCCTCGCCGCGTGCCTCGCGATCTTCTCGATCATGCTGTCCGACTTCTTCGACACGATGGGCACGGTGATCGGGATCGGCGCCGAGGCGCGGTGGCTCGACAAGGCGGGGCGCCTCCCGCGGATGAACCGGGTGCTGCTGGTGGACTCCCTCGCCGCGGCCATGGGCGGGGCGGCCAGCGCGTCGTCCGCGACCACCTACATCGAGTCCGCGGCGGGAGTGGCGGCGGGGGGCCGGACCGGGCTCACCTCGGTCGTCGTCGCGGTCTGCTTCGCGCTCGCCCTCTTCGTCGCGCCGCTGGCGGGGGTGGTGCCC
Source organism: uncultured Candidatus Rokubacteria bacterium (assembly GCA_963765195.1). GTDB lineage: Bacteria > Methylomirabilota > Methylomirabilia > Rokubacteriales > DASRDR01 > DASRDR01. The sequence goes on along the minus strand of CAVXVV010000055.1, from coordinate 433,362 downwards.
GCGGAGGCGACGGCGCCGGCCCTCATCATCGTGGGGTACCTCATGTGCGCCCTCGTGCGGGAGATCCCGTTCGCGGACCTGGAGGAGGGCTTCCCGGCGCTCCTGACCATGACGATCATGCCGTTCTCGTACTCCATCACCAACGGGATCGGGGCGGGCTTCGTGAGCTACGTGGTCATCAAGCTCGTCCGCGGCCGGGTCGGCGCCGTCCACCCCCTCATGTACGTGGCGGCGGCGGCGTTCCTGCTGTACTTCGCGCTCCACTAGGCGCCCCGGGCGGGCCCGGCCGAGCGCCGGGGTCGCTGGAGCCGTGTGGTAGGCTAATTCCCCTATGGCCATGATGACCTGGATGCGGCGGATCTCGCCGTATCTGCTCGCCGCCGTGCTGATCGCCTTCATCGTGAGCCTTGCCTACTTCGGGACCCAGCGGGGCTCGAACGGCGGAGGCGGGGGCGGCGCCGCCGTGGTGACGGTCGACGGGGACACCGTGTCGGCGGTGACCTTCGACCGCGCGTACCGGGCGGCGGTGGAGCAGACCCGGCAGATGGCCGGCGACCGGTGGACGGAGGAGCTGCCGAAGGTGCTGCGCCTCCGCGAGCAGGTGGTCGAGCGGCTCATCGACGAGCGGCTCGTCGCCAAGGGGGCCGCGCGCGAGGGCATCCAGGTCTCCGACCAGGAGCTCGCCGACCAGATCATGCGCATCGGCGCCTTCCAGGAGGGCGGCCGCTTCTCGCGCGACCGCTACGTGCGCCTCCTCGCGATGACGCAGCCCCCGATGACGCCCAGTGACTTCGAGGGCGAGTTCCGGGCGGAGCTGGTGCGGCAGCGCCTCCAGGCGCTGATCGTGGAGGGCGCGAAGGTCTCCGAGGCCGAGGCCCGCCAGGCCTGGGAAGTGGACCGGAGCAAGGTCCGCGCCGGTTACCTCCTGGTCACGGCGGGCACGGGCGAGACGCTCGCGGCGACCGACGCCGAGCTCGAGACCTACTACAAGGCGCACCCCGCGGAGTTCACCCAGCCCGAGCGCCGGAAGGTCATCGCGGCGGTGCTCCCGACGGCGAGCGTGCCGGCGCCGACCGTGACGGACGCCGACGTCGAGGCGGCCTTCAAGGCCCGACGGAGCCAGTTCGAGCAGCCCGCGCGGACGCGGGTCTCCCACATTCTCGTCAAGGTGCCCATGGTCGGAGGCAGCGCCGCCGAGGACCAGGCGAAGGCCCGGGCCGAGAGCGCGCTCACGCGCGTCCGGGGCGGCGCCGACTTCGCCCAGGTCGCGCGGGAGATGTCGGAGGACGCGTCGACAGCGAGCCGGGGCGGCGACCTCGGCCTGATCGGCCAGGGCGAGCTCGTGCCCGAAGTCGACAAGGCCATCCAGGGACTCAAGCCCGGCGAGGTGGCCGGCCCCCTCCGGAGCCCCTTCGGCTACCACGTCCTCAAGGTGTTCGAGGTCGTGCCCGCCACGCGGAAGGAGCTGAAGGAGATCGCGCCGACCCTCCGGGCGACGCTCGCCGCCGAGGGGCAGATGAAGGCCCACCGCGACAAGGCGCAGGACGCGCAGAAGGCGCTCCTGGTCGCAAGCGACTTCGCGGCGGAGGCGCGCAAGCTCGGCCTCACGGTGCGCGAGGCCGGCCCGCTCCGTCGCGGCGATCCGATCGAGGGGATCGGCGGGGTGGCGGAGGCGAGCGACGCGATCTTCACGCTGCCCCCCGACGGCGTCAGCGGTCCCGTGCGGGTGCCCGGCGGGCTGGTCATCTTCCGGCTCGTCGGCATCGAGCCCTCCCGGCTTCTGCCGCTCGACCAGGCCCGCCCGGACGTGCTGCGCGCCGTTCGCCGGCAGAAGGCCCTCGAGCAGGCGAAGGGGCAGGCGGAGAAGCTCGCCGAGGCGGTGCGGAAGGGTGAAGACCCGCGCGCGCTGGTGCGCCAGGGCGGCGCGACCTACAGCGAGGTCGGGCCGTTCTCGCGCGCCGAGCCGCTCGGCGACCGCGCGCTCGGCCAGGTGGTGGGGCCCGTCGCGCTCACGCTCCCGGACGGCGGCGTGGGCGCGCCCGTCGAAGGCCCCGGCGGGTTCTACGTGGTGAAGCTCCTCGGCCGCGAGCGCCCCGATCCCGCCGGGTTCGCGGCGGCGCGGAGCGAGGTCGAAGCCCGCACCCTCCGCGAGAAGCGCGCGCGGCTCTGGCAGGCGTGGCTCGCCGCGGCCCGCGCGGGCGCCAAGATCGAGATCAACCGCCAGCTCCTGTCCGAGGGCTAGCGGCGAGTCGCGGGCGATGCGTCTGCGCCGCGCCCACGCCGAGTTCCTCGATCTCCTGCGGGTCGCGCACGTGGCGACCGCCGACCCGCGCGGCGTCCCGCACGTCGTCCCCGTGTGCCTGATCGTGGACAAGGGGCGGCTCTACTTCGCGTCCGGCAAGACCGGGCGGAAGGTCGCGAATCTCCGCGCGAACCCGAGTGTCGCCGTGAGCGCCGACGAGTACTCGGAGGGGTGGAAGCGTCTCCGCGGCGTGGTCGTGCAGGGTACCGCGCGCGTGCACGCGCGGAACCCCACGTTCCGGCGCATCCGACGGCGCCTCTATCTCAAGTACCCGCAGTATCCGGGCGAGGCGGCGCTGGGCGACAAGGACTCCGTGGTGATCGAGGTCACGCCCCGGCGCGTCTACGCCTGGGGCTTCGACTGAGCGCCCGCCGCCCCGCGCGCCGGCTAAGCGGCTACTGCTGGTAGCCGTAGAGACGCCAGACGCCCTGCTCGCGCCGCGCGACCTCGAGCTCGCGCTCCCAGACGAACAGCTGCATCCACGTCCCCACGACAGCGAGCTGCCCGGTGATCTCGCCGCTCGTCCAGACCCAGGCGTGCTGGCCGACCAGCCGCACCTCGTCGAGCGTCACCCGCGCCCGGACCTGCTGATGGACCTGGAGGAGCGTGAGGAGCTGTGCCCGGATCGCGCGCTTGCCGAGCGGTCCGGTCCAGTACTCCTCGGAGATGTGCTGGAGGACCCCCTCGGCGTCGCGCGCCTGGAAGCGCTCGACGGCGTGAGCGAGCTCGGCGCGGATCTCCTCGACGACCCCGGGAGGCGCGGGAACGCCGGGCCGCGGATCCGGCGCCGGCGCCGGCGCGGTGCGAGGCGCGGGAGCGGCGGGCCCGGGCGCGGCCGGCGCGGCGGGCGGCTTGGGCCGGGACGGAGGCGCCGGCACCGGCTGGGCCCCGACCGGCCGGGCGGGCCGGAGCCCGAGGAGGCGGCGAGTCCCGCGAGCAGCGCGCGCCGGCGCATGATCATGCCTCGCGCCGGCCGTTGAGCCCGGTCTCGAGCCGCTGCCCGAGCGCCGGCCGTGGGCGCCACGTGGGCCGCCAGGCGAGGAGGCGCCGGGGCCAGCCGCGGAGGTCGTCGAAGAACGAGTAGACGACGGACGTGATGACGAGCGTCACCACCAGGCAGAGCGCTTGCCCGCCGACGACCGCGATCGCGGCGCGCGGCCCGGGAGGCCGAGCCGTCGCCCCGCCCCAGCGCAACCGTCAGCATCCCGAACCCGCTCGCGAGCGTCGTCATGAGGATCGGGCGGAGCCGCGCGATCTTCTCCCGGACGTCCTGGGCGGCTGACTCGATGTCGCGGTCGAGGATGAACGACACGAAGACCTGGCTCTGGCCCTCGATGGTCGTCGAGCGGAGCTCGTCGATCCCGCTGATCGTGTCGACGACCTCCTCGATCCGCTTCGTCACCGGGCTCTCGACCTCCTCCGGGCTCGCCCCGGGGAGGCGCGTCGTGACGGTCACGGTCGGGATGTCGACCTTCGGGAAGATGTCCAGGCCGAGGTCCCGGTAGGAGGCGAGCCCCAGCACCACGAGGGCGACGATGAGCATCGTCGCGAAGACCGGCCGGCGGACGCAGAGGTCGACCAGCGACATCGAGCTAGGGCTTGGCGGCGGGCGTCGCGGCCGGGGCGGGGGCGAGGATCACCGGCGCGCCGTCGTAGAGCTGGGCGAGCCCCGAGGTGGCGACCACCTCGCCGGGCTTCACCCCGTCCAGGATCTCCACCCAGCCGGCCGCCCGGGGTCCGGCCCGGACCAGGCGCTCCTGGACCCGGCCGTCGGCCACGACGAACACCTTGCTGATCCCGACCGTGTAGGCGAGCGCCTCCGCCGGGAGGAAGGGCACCCGGTTCTCGCGGCGCACCTGCACGGTCCCGCGCGCGAAGAACCCCGGCCGGAGGAGCCCCTGCCCGTTGGGGACGCGCGCCTCGAGGGCGAGGGTCCGCGTCGGCACGTCCACCACGGGGGCCACCCGCGTCACCTGGCCCGGGAAGGCGCGGGCGCCGAACGCGTCGACGGTGAGGCGGACTTCCTGCCCGGCGCGGATCTCGGGCGTGGCGCGCTCCGCCACGGTGCCCGTGTACTTCAGGGGGTCGGTGGCGACCACCGTGAAGAGCGGGGTGTTGTCCTTGACGAACTCGCCCACCGCGACGTGCCGCTTGGCCACGACGCCCGTGAGCGGCGCGGGCACGATGGTGTCGGTCACACGCTTCTTCCCGAGCTCGACCGCGGCTTCCCGTTGCCGGATCAGCGCCTCGGCGGCCTTGACCGCCCCCTGGTCCGCCTCGAGCTGGGCTTCCGCCGCGCGCACCTGGTCGGCGTGCTGGTTGAGCGCGGTCTCGGTCATCTGGACCAGCGCCTCCGCGGCCTGGAACTGGGCGCGGGCCTGCTCGACGTCCCGTGCCGCGATCAGCTCCTTGGCCAGGAGCTCCTGGTTCCGCTCGTGCTCCCGTCGCTTCCACTCCGCATCGGCGCGCGCCCGTTCGACATCAGCGGAGAGGGCGCGCCGGCTCTCCCGCACGCGCTCGAGGTTGGCGCGGCTCGCGTCCGCCGCCGCGCGCGCCCGCGCGAGATTCTCGCGGGCCCCCGCGAGATCGGCGGCGAGCTGGTCGATCGCGAGATCCGCCTCGCGGCGGTCCAGATCGGCGAGCGGCTGCCCTTCCCGGACGGGATCGCCGAGGTCGACGTAGAGCCGGACCACGGTGCCCGAGAGCTGCGTGCGGGCGACGGCCTCCTCCCACGCGAGGAGACTCCCGACCGTATCGATGCTGCGCTGGACGGTGCGGCCCTCGACCTGCGCCGACGTGACGCGGAGGGCGGCGGGCTCGGCGCCCTTGGCCGGCGCTGGGGCCGGCGCGGGCGGCCGAGCCTGCCCGCGCGCGAGACCCGGGAGCAGGAGCGCGAGCAGGAGAAGGCCGACGAGGCGCGCGCGGGGGGCGGAGCGGCGACGAGACAGGGCCATCGGTCCCACGGGAGACGCCCATTGTACCAGGGGTAGTACAATGGCCGTCTCGGGGCGGTGCCTCCCGGCGCCGCCGACCTTGCTCCTGGCGAGGACACGACCTATGCTACGGACCCCGATGACCCGCGAAGGACACGCACGACTCGAGAAGGAGCTGGAACAGCTCAAGCGCATGGAGCGCCCCGCCATCATCAGGGCGATCGCCGAGGCGCGCGCGCACGGCGACCTCTCCGAGAACGCCGAGTACCACGCGGCGAAGGAGCGGCAGGGATTCATCGAGGGGCGGATCCGCGAGCTCGAGGCCAAGGTCAGCGGGGCCGAGGTGCTCGAGCCGCCGAAGGACGGCACGCGCGTCACGTTCGGCTCGACGGTGCGGCTCCGCGCCCCCGACGGCAAGGAGGTCCGCTACCAGATCGTCGGCTCCGACGAGGCCGATCCCGCCGTCGGCCGCATCTCGATCCTCTCGCCCATCGCGCGAACGCTGATCGGCAAGGAAGTCGGCGACGAGGTGAAGGTGCAGGCCCCGGGCGGCGCCCGCGAGCTCGAGATCGTGGCGGCGAACTTCCCCTGGGAGGCCGGCGGCGCGAGCTAGCTAGCGGGCGGCGACGGCGCCGCCGCGGAGCGGAGCCGGGCCAGGCTAGGTGCGGAGGGCGTCGCGGAGCTCACGGGCGAGCGTCTCGACCGTCCCGCGGGTCCCGCCGGCGAGCTTCTGCCGCCACTCCCCTTCGGTCAGGAAGCGCCGGTCGCCGAGCCGCTCGGCCCACGGCCGGAGCGCCTCCCGGATCGCGCGGAGCTCGTACGGATCGCCGCGGAGCTCACGGGCCCGCGCCATCACGTCCGGCACGACGCGGATGAAGGCGCGCAGCGCGGTGCCGGTCTTGATCGAGTACTTCCGCCCGGCCCAGGCGCTGGGGAAGGTCTGGGCGAGCGCCTTCACGTAGTTCAGGAAGAAGCGCCGCCCCGCGTCGCGCAGCTCCTTGGCCCGGCCCCGGCCGCCCATCTTCTCGACGCTCTCGACCAGCTCCACGATCTCCTCGGCGAGCGGAGCCTGGGCGACGCGCCCGCGCCCGATGCCGAGCATCTTGATCTCGCCCTGGAGCGGCGAGGTCTCGTCCACGTTGAGCGTGCGGATGATGTCGTGGGCGAGCGCCTGCGTCTCGTCCGGGTAGAGCTTCCGCCCGGCCAGGCTCACGAGGTGGGACGGGTTCAGGCGCGTGTGCTTGGCGTTGATCGTGACGAAGAGCTCCACGATCTGCTGGGCGTCGAGCGTGTCGAAGAGGACCGCCGGGACGTCGAGCCCCCGGAGGTCGCCCTCGGCCGCGAGCGCGTGGAGGGCGAGGAGCCGGTGCTGGCCGTCCAGCACGCGGAGGACGCCGGGCTCCTCGGGGATCTCGAGGAACCCGAGGTCGGCGTGATGCGGCACCGCCCGGAACCCGAGCCGCTTGTCGGAGGTGATGATGACGGCGCCGGGGATCGCGGGGAGCTTCCCGGCCTCCCGGCAGTCCCGGAAGTAGGCCACCAGCTCCTCGATCTTCCGCCGGATGACCGGGCGCTGGTAGGCGTCCGAGGTCTCGCCGATCCGGCTCTCGAGAAGCTCCCAGTTCACGCGCGTCCGGGCGACGCGCCGTTTCGACTTGTCTTCCGGGAGGTTGCCGTACCCGAGGACCTCGAACTTGACGAGCTGGTCGATCTCACGGGCCGAGAACGAGGCCTGGTAGAATTCGACGCCGTACTGCTTGATGCGGTGGGCGGCGACGCTGATCATCGACAAGCCGACTCTAGCGGGACGGTCTCCGGGTGTCAACGCCGGGACCGCCCGCGTGGCCCGCGGACGCGGCCCCGAGCGAGGAGCCATGGCGACGGTCCGGATCACGTACTGGCGCGACATTCCGATGCTGGTGACGGCGCGGGACGGGGGCGACGAGGTCAGCGTGCCGCTGAGCCCGGCCTTCCAGGATCTCGTGGACCGGGTGGCGATGCAGGAGGGCCTCGGGGACGAGGATGCGTACCTGGCGGAGTGGCACGTGGGACCCCCCGAGGACGCGCCGGGGGCGGCCGGCGCGGTGGCGGCGGACCGGGCCCGCGCGCTCGAGGCCGGATTCGACGCGCTCCGCGACCGCTATCTTCGCGGCTCCCGGCGGGAGTGACCCCCGCCCCCTCGCCGCGCGCGAGGGTGGTAGGATGAAGCGCGAGCCAGTCGCGCGGCCCCGTCGGGTCGCGCTCCCATCTGCGCGGTGTTCCTCAGGAAGGAGATGCCCATGGCCGGACGGACGGTGACGATGCGTGGCAACCCGCTCCCCGTGGCGGGCCCGGAGCTGCATGCGGGCGATCGCGCCCCCGACTTCAAGCTCCACCAGCGGGGGCCCGACGGGCTCCGCGACGTGAGCCTGCGCGATTTCTCGGGCAAGACACTCGTGCTGAGCGTGCTGCCCTCGCTCGACACGCCGGTGTGCGCGGCGCAGACCAAGCGCTTCAACGACGAGGCGGCCAAGCTCCCCGCGAACGTGGCCGTGCTCACCGTGAGCATGGATCTGCCCTTCGCCCAGGCGCGCTTCTGCGGCGACGAGAAGATCGAGCGGGTGCAGACGGCGTCCGACCATCGCGACGCGAGCTTCGGCCGCGCCTACGGCACCCTCATCGAGCCCCTCCGGCTCGAGGCGCGGGCACTCTTCGTCGTGGGCCCGGACGGGCATCTCAAGCACGTCCAGTACGTGCCCGAGGTGACCGAGCACCCGAACTACGACGCCGCGCTCGCGGCCGCCCGCCACTGACCGTCCACTAACCGTCTCCGGGGCCCGGGCGCGCGCGGAGGCCTCGCGGCGCCCGGGCGCGCCGGCGGCGGCTGACGTGAGCCCTGAGCCACCGCACCTACGAGCAGGTGCGCGACGACATCCGCCGCAAGACCCTCGCGGCCAAGGCGCCGCGGGTTCCGGTCCGATGAGGCGCGCGACGCGGCGGCCGAGCGCGAAGTCCCGGCGGGCCGGCACCGTCATCGGCGTGGTGTCGGACACGCACGGGCTCCTGCGGCCGGAGGCTCTCCGCCGTCTGCGGGGCGTCGACCGGATCATCCACGCCGGCGACGTCGGCACGCCCGAGGTGCTCGACACCCTCGAGGCGATCGCGCCGGTCACCGCCGTGCGCGGGAACAACGATCGGGGCGCGTGGGCGCGAGCCCTCCCCGAGACGGCGACGCTCATGGTCGAGGCCGCCCGCCTCTACGTGCTCCACGACGTCAAGACGCTCGCCGTCGATCCGGGACGCGCGGCCTTCGCCGCGGTCATTGCCGGGCACTCGCACAAGCCCTCGGCGATCGACCGGGATGGCGTGCTCTTCCTGAATCCCGGGAGCATCGGCCCCCGCCGCTTCACGCTGCCGATCGCGATGGCGCTCCTGACCGTGCGCGGCGCCGCCGTCCGCGCCCGGATCGTGTACCTCGACGTCTGAGCCCGGCCCTCGTGCTACGCTCCGCGCGTAGCCGGATGCCTTGGGCCGCGCGTCGCCTCCTGGCGCGCGGCCTTGGCGAGGGGGCCACATGAGCGAAGCGTGGAGGCGGTGGGGCCTGTACCTCGCCGGCGTGTGGAACCTGGTCGGGGGCGCCACCGCCCTCGCCGACCCCGCCCGGCACTTCGCCCAGCTCTACGGCACGGCGCTGTCCCTGGCCGATCCGCTCCAGGCGTTCTTCTACCGCGCCACCTGGATCAACGTGCTCGCGTGGGGCGTCGGCTACCTCGTGGCGGCGCGCCACCGGACCGGCCGGACGCCCATTCTCCTCGCGGGCGGGCTCGGGAAGCTCGCCTATGCCGCCGCGTGCGTGGGGCTCGTCGTCAACGGGATCGGCGGAGCCGCGCTCCTTGCCTCGGGCGTGCTGGACCTGCTCTTCGCCGCCTTCTTCGCGGCCGTCCTGTGGCTGCCGCGCCAGGGCCCGTCCGACCCGGGCGGCCCGGCCGGGTTCCTCGAGCTCCGGGCCGGCGACGGCTGACCGGCGGTCCCCATGCCGCACGCCATCCGCCATCGATCCATCCAGGCGAACGGCATTCGCATGCACGTCGCGGAGGCCGGCGCGGGGTTCCCCGTGATCCTGTGCCACGGCTGGCCCGAGCTCTGGTACTCCTGGCGCCACCAGCTCGTCGCCCTCGCCGCCGCCGGCTTCCGCGCGGTCGCGCCGGACATGCGCGGCTATGGCGACACCGACGCGCCGGCGGATCCGGCTCAGTACCGCACCACGGTCATCTGCGCGGACATCGCCGGGCTCCTCGACGCGCTCGAGCTCGAGCGCGCGGTCATCGTCGGGCACGACTGGGGCGGCTATCACCTCTGGCAGTTCGGCCTCCGCCATCCCGGCCGCTGCGCGAAGCTCGTCGGCCTCAACACCCCCTACGCGCCCCCGGGGCCCGTGCCGCCGACGCAGGCCCTGCGGGAGCGGTTCGGCGAGAACGGCTACTACAGCCTCTGGCACCAGACGCCGGGGCGCTCGGAGGCCGAGCTCGAGGCCGATCTCCGGGGCAACCTCCGGAAGATCTTCAAGGGCGCTGACCACGCGGCCGACCTCTGGACGATGGCGACGCTCGGAGGCGTCGGCCGGAGCCTGCTCGACCACGTGTCCCAAGACGGCTGCTTCCTGACGGACGCGGAGCTCGACGTCTACGTGCAGGCGTTCCAGCGCACGGGGACCCGCGGCTCGTTCAACTGGTACCGGGCGCTCGATCTGAACTGGGAGGACGCGCGCGGGATCCCGGACCCGACGATCCGGATCCCGTCCCTCATGATCACCGCCGAGAACGACCCGATCCTGCGCCCCGCGCTGGCCGAGCCGATGCCCAAATGGATCCCGGGGCTCCGTACGGAGCTGATCCGGCGCTGCTCGCACTGGACCCAGCAGGAGCGGCCCGACGAGGTGAACCGTCTGCTGCTCGGGTTCCTCGCCGACCTCCGCTGACACGACGGCTCACACGGCGGCCCGACAGGAGGAGCTCCGCTTGCCCCCCGATGGCGCCGGGCCCTCCGGCCGACCGCGTGGCGGCAACCTCCGCAGTGACGATCGGAAGGGCGCGTGCTCCGCACGCATCTGATCCACGCGCGCGACATCATCCGGGACCTCGGGCTGCGCCGGGGCCTCGGGATGGGGCCGCGGTGGCTCCAGGCGCGGCGATTCCATCTCGTCGCGAGCCCGATCGACGCGACGCTCGGCGTGGCCCCGTTGGCCGGGCGCCCGCTGCGAGGTGCTCACCGAGCGGGATCTCCAGGCTTTCGTACGCGGGTGCCAGGCTGTCTCGGCGCGCGAGGTGCGCCGGCGCTGGCGCGCGCGGGCGGAGTGCCTGGTCTGCTGGATCGACGGCGAGGTCGCGGCCTACCGGTGGGACACGGCCGGCACGGCGTACCTGCCCTATTTGAGCCGATGGCTCCGGGGCGCGCCCGGTGACGGCCTCGTCCTCGAGTGCCGGACGCTCCCGGGCCGGCGCCGCACGGGCGCCGGGAGCCTCCTCGTCGAGGCCCGGTTCGCGCGCGCCCGTCGGCAGGGGATCCGGCGGCACGTCGGGCTCATCGCCGAGTGGAACCGGCCGAGCCTAGCCTGGGCCGACTGGCTGGCCTGGGATGGTCTCAGCTGGGCGCGATCGGCTACCGCTGGACCCTTCGGGGCCGGCGGTACTTCGCCGAGGGGGCCCTGCGCCTCGACGGCGACGAGGTGGCCGTCCTCCCTCCGGCGCCCGTCGAATCGCTCCGCCGCGCGTGAGGGTCACGCCCCGGGCGCGGACCGGGCGTCAGCGATCCAGCGGGTTGGCCGCCACCCGCGCGGCGAATCCGCTCGCGACGAACTTCGCCGCCAGGCTCCCGGGCTTCCGCGCGGCCTGGTCCCGGAAGCACGCGACGAACTCCTCGGCGAGCCCCGCGCGCGGGTAGCGCGCGAGCACGTCCCGGCGGAGGTCCGCCGGGATGTCCTCGGTGCGCCGCCCCGAGATGTCCATGCCCGTGGAGAGCTCGAGGAGGTGTCCCTCGGGGTCGGCCACGACGTCCACCGTGTCCCACATGTGGCGCACGATGATCTCGGCCGCCCGCCGGCGCCGCGCGACCGGCCAGCCCGCGCCCGCGCCGAACACCCAGGCGACGTGGCCCCCCGCCTCCTCGAACGGCACGCGGTGATTGTCGAACTCCTTCACGAGGGCGAGGTCGTGGAGCATGGCCGACACGTAGAGCAGCTCGGCGTCGAAGGCGATGTTTTTTTTTTTTTTTTTTTTTTTTTTTTTTTTTTTTTTTTTTTTTTTTTTTTTTTTTTTTTTTTTTTTTTTTTTTTTTTTTTTTTTTTAAAAAAAAAAAAAAAAAAAAAAAAAAAAACTCCTCCCCCGCGTCGCGGCATACCCCGCGGCCCAGAGGTACGCCCGCACCGAATGATTCAGCAGCGCCGGCGAGCAGTACTCGGTCGCCACTTCGAGCGCCGTGCGGCAGGCCGGCGTGGCCGGAATCTGGAGCTCGCTGAGTCTCATGTCCTCCCCCTCAGTCCCAGAGCCTTGGCAGCCTTCAGGTTGATCACCAGCTCGAACTTGGTAGGCTGCTCGATCGGCAGGTCGCCGGGCTTGGCGCCCTTCAGGATCTTGTCCACGTAGGCGGCGGCCCGCCGATAGAGGTCGGCATAGCTGACTCCATAGGACATCAAGCCCCCGCTCAGAACGTGCTCGCGCTGCGAGTGGATGGTCGGGAGCCGGGTTCTCGCCGTGAGCTCGGCAACCCGCGCACGGTGGGCGACGAGGACGCGGCTCGCCAGCGCGAGCACGGCGTCCGAGCGCTCTTTGCGCGCCGTCTGGAATGCGGTCTCAACATCCTTGAGATTGAGAACGTCGAGATACTGAAGCGTGACGCCGAATGCGGCCGCGGCTCGCTCCGCCTCCTTGAACGCCTGCGCGGTGCCGGGCTCGTTCATGCTCCCCAGCACCGCCACGCGCGAGAGATGCGGGACGATCTCTCGGAGGAGCTCGAGCTGCTTCCCGCCGATTTCCGAGGCGAGCGCAGACAGCCCCGTGATGTTGCTGCCGGAGCGCGCCAGGCTGGCGACGAAGCCGTTCCCCACGGGATCGCTGTCAAACGCCATGACGATGGGAATCGTCGAAGTCACCGCCCGGGTGGCAAGCGTTACTGTGGGACCTGCGGTGACGATCACCTCGACCTTCCGATGCGCAAGCTCGGCAATCAGGTCGGGAAGCCGCTCGATCTTCCCGCCGGCTCCCCGATACTCCACGACGATGTTCTTCCCTTCCACGTACCCGAGGTCGCGCAGACCCTGGCGGAACGCTTCCAGCCGATCGGAGATCGCGGCGGGAGTATTGCTCATCACGAATCCGATCCGGCTTGCCGGCAAGTGGGCCTCGGCGGCGAGTGGGGCCGCGAGGAGGCCCAGCGCAGTGGCCAGAGCGGACAGCCAGACGAAGCGCATCGTCCCCCCGAGGTCTCGAAGCATTCGGCGTCGGCCGGTTGCGCCAGACCCTACTAGAAGCCGTCTGCGCGCGCCAGGCGGCCTGCGTCGCCTGCTACACTGAAAGCATCGCCATGTTGATGGTGCTGATGTCCTGGTCGACCGTGCGTGACCGCATCCCGGTCTTCGCCGAGGGGGAGTAGGGACAGCCGTGGCGCTCCAGCGGTCGCGCAAGCACAAGATGATCGCGGGCGTCTGCGGCGGGATCGCCGAGTGGCTCGGCTGGGATCCGACCTTGGTGCGCGTCGTTTACGTCGTGGGCTCGATCCTGTCCGTCGCGTTCCCGGGCATCCTGGTCTATGTGGTGCTGTGGATCGTGATGCCCAAGGCGCCCGAGTAGCGAGGGGTCGACCCTTCAGCCGGACGGGTCCGGCCCGGCGCGGACGTCAGCCGGCCCGCCCTTAGTCCTCTGCGCTGAGTGGTCGAACCTCGATCCGGCCAAAGCGAGCCATGGGATGCCAGGCCGCGATCCGGATGGCCTCCTCGAGGCTCGCGCATTCGAAGAGATCGAAGCCCGCGATCCATGCCTTCGTCTCGGCGAAGGGACTGGCGTCCTGGGCCGGATCGAAGGGCTCCGCCGACGGATCGACGCACACGAGCATGAGGTGGCACAGGGTCTCCCTCGCCCGATGATCTCTCATGGTAGTCGACCGGCCGGGGCCGAATCGACGGATGGAACCGCGGGAGCCCACCATCCTGGGTCCGGCCGGACCTGCCGATCGAGGCTGCGCCGGCTGGCGCCGGTGAACACCTCGCGGTAGGGTCATGCGGAGCCCCACGACTGGCCCGACGTGCAACCCTGGCGGCCGCCGTTCGGGAAACGGAGCGGGCGGCCCGGGGGGATCGGGGTGTGACGATTCCGCCGGCGATCCTGGCGCGGGCGGATGAGGTGATTCAGAGTGAGGCGACGCCGGCCGGGGCCGACGCGAATTCGGGGGACGACTGCGTGCGCCTGGTGATGGCTGGCGGCACGCGGCAGATGCGCGTCTGGCTTGAAGCCGAGACGCCCGAGGAGACGGCCGCGCTTCAGGCGTGTGCCGCCCGCGGCGAATGGACGAACGGCCGTGGAGCCGAGGCCGTCCAGAGGCTCCACGCTCTCTCCGCTCGGTTGGGTTACCCCATCAAGGCCCCGACTCGCCCGCCCCGCGCTGGCTCAGCGTGCTTGGTAGTCGTGCGGCAGGGCGACCGAGAGCTCTATGAGGGTCTCCTCGCGATCGTGCGGGACAGCATCGCGGTGATTCGGGACCGGCGGACGCAGCAGCGTCGGACGACGGATCGCTTGACCGTGAACGATCGTCGGCGGCAGGATCGTCGACAGCCGCCACCGGCCACGTGGACATCAAGGGGTTTCCTCGTGGTGCCGATCGAAGACACGCCCGAATGATCCCGCCGACCCGACTCAGACGAAACGCAGCACGTCGTGCGGCGGATGCCCGATCAAGACGGCGATCTGCCACGCGCCCTCGCCCTTTCGCAGCAGATACGTGAAGCCGAAGGTGCCGATCTCGGTGCCGTCGGTCCGGTGACGCACCACGACGAAGCTCGCGAGCGCGGTGGTCTCGCCCAACAGCTTCATGTGCGACTCCGACCAGGTGCTGTGGGAATAGCCCTGCGCGCCATAGTCGCGCAGCATAGCGACGTAGGATGCTTCGATGGCGGCTGTGGTCGGCGGCGACCAAACGCCTTTCTGCGTCATGAACATCGCCGGCACCGTGAAGTGGCGCGCAGCCGCGGCGGCATCACCCTGCGAAACGGCGGCATAGTAGGATCGCATCGTGTGATCGACCGCTACGAGCTCGGACTCCCGGTCCATGATCCCCCTGGTGCACAAGAACCTTCCCCATCTGGGACCCGGCGCGCCCGCGGACCGACGCTCGTCCGCGTTGACGGCGAAGTTGGGCGGGCTCACCTTCCGCCGCTCCGCGATCCGGCTACTCCTTGAGCTTTCGGTCGGCGCGCAGGCGTTGACTCCTCGCGGCTTTGAGCTGCAGCATCACGGTCTCGTGAGCCTTCACCGCGCTGAACTGAGCATGACTCACGACGAATGCCCGGACCGGCGTTCGGCTCGTTACGGTTGCTGTCGCGGGATCGAGCTCCATCATGCTGATCTCACCAAAGAAGTCATGCGGGCCCAGAGTACGCCGGTGCCTGCCGCCTACGGACACGTCGACCACACCGTCCAGGATCACGAACAGGACGTGGTTTCCGCGCCCTTCGGTGATCATTACGGTCCCAGCCGGGATGCTGACCTCATCCATCTGATCAGCCAGGAACTGTAGGTCAGCCTGAGCGAGACCCGAGAAAAGTGGGATCTCCTGGAGCTGGTCCACACGTGTCGCCATGTCTAGCCCCCCGGAAGGTCGCTCCTATCTATCTTAAGACGAAACACTCGAAGAGATTCGCCGCAGGTCAATGGTGCCGGGAGGGGGAATCGCCCCCCACCCCGAAAGCACCAGATTTTGAGTGGCCGATTCCGATAAGCTGCCGAGCGCCGAATCGACGGGAGTTCTCCGCGATCCGGTTGGTGTCTGGAGGTCGACGAGGCCGCCAGGGCGGCGATTCCGCTCAATGGCATCCCATCGAGCTCGGCAAGCTCTCGGCAAGGGCTTCGAGATGACGTGTGAGCGAGGTGGATATCGAGGGCGCACTGCAGCACGGCAGTTCGGTGATCAATCGCGGGAGCGCGTGAGAGATGTCTCCACTGCCGCATCGCTCTTGGCCGGATACCACCGCGCCCTTTGCGAGCAAGCGTTGGACGTCCCTCCAGGGGTGCTTCGGTGGCTGCCCGAAGCTCCTGCGGTCCCCACGCAAGCCAGCGACCAAATCGAACAGGCATGCTAAGGTGCCGTCCGGAAGTTTAGGACTCTGGACGCTCGGGGCGGGCCGCTCACTCGTCGTACGGGCGCCGGGGACGAACGACTGAAACCAGAGTGAGAGAGAGGATGATCATGCCGATGGTGCGCCAGGCCGCTTCGGTGTGGACACTGGCGATGGTGCTCATCGCGTTCGGCTTGACAACGGCTGCGCTGGGCCAAGCCTCGAAGGCCTCAGGGATTGTGACGGTCGGCAAGACCAAAGTGACGGTCGCGAGCGCGATGGCCGTCGGCTATAAGGCGCCCAACGGGCAGCTGATCTCCGTCCTGCTGTCGGACAAGCCCGCCAACGCGAAAGAGTTCGCGACCGACACCCGCATTGGCGCCGGCCAGAGCTACGTCGCGGGCATCTTCGAAGGGGCGTGGAAGAGCCAGCACGCCGACAAGAGACTCTCGGGGTTCATGTTCACGATCGATTCCAAGGGCACCCTCCTGACCGAGGAGTTTCTCGTCGGCGGTCAGAACAACACGTTCATGATCGGGAGCGATGAGTACGTCCTGAATCTCAAATCGACCTCGCCGCGCCTCGTCGGCTCGATCAAGACGAAGAAGCCGTCGATTGACATCGGGGGCGGGCGCACGGCCGGCCTCGACGCGACGTTCGATGTCGCGGTGGGAGCGCCCGGGAAATAGGGCCCGAGGCCGCGTGTCGCAGGCGCAACCACGCGAACCGTGGTGGCGGGAATCCACCCCCCACGGGCTTGCGCCCACCAGCTTTTGAGATGAATCCCGGGGTGGGACCATGGGTAGTCTTTGCGCTGGAGGACGTGGCCGCCGAGGCCCGGGCGCCAGCGTCAGGTCCCGGTGCGCGAGGCTCTTCGCTCACTGTGCTTCCCTGGCCGGTGGCGCGGTGGCAAGCCTGGGGTCCGGCCGTTGCGGCGGCCGGCACGGGCGCGCTACACTCCGGGCCATCCGGGGTCGATGGCGGACGCTGACGGAGGAGCCGACAGGTGCGCAGCGCAGGAGCGGTCGTCGAAGCGCACCGTCCAGGAGCCGACGCCCCGCCGCTCGATCGGCGCCCGCACCGACCCCCTGCGGTAAAGGGCGGGCCCCCGCCTGACCGCAGGCTCAGGTGAGCGAGCCGTACCGCGGCCCCGACGCCTCACCGTTCCCGCCCGGGGAGCCGGAGCCGGACCCTGAGCGTCCCGGGGTGGCTGACCGCACCGGGCCGCCGCTCGATGGTTCCCTCTCGCTCGGCTCGCGGCCCCTCGGGCTCGACGAGGAGCGCAAGGTCGTGTCGATCCTGTTCGTCGACCTCGTCGGCTTCGTGGCGCGATCGGATCAGGCCGACCCCGAGGACGTCAGGGCTGTGCTCCGACCCTACTACACCTGTGTGAGACGAGAGCTTGCGCGGTGGGGCGGCACCATCGAGAAGTTCATCGGCGATGCCGTGATGGCCACCTTCGGCGCTCCCGTCGCGCACGAGGACGATGCCGAGCGGGCGGTGCGGGCCGGCCTGCGCGTCGTTCGCGCGGTCGAGGAGCTCAACGCCGCCGACCCGGGTCTCGGCCTGGCTATCCGGGCCGCCGTCACGACCGGGGAAGCGGTCGTGGCACGTCGGGACAGGATCGTGGCTGGCGAGGGCATCGCGACGGGCGACGTGGTCAACACCGCGGCTCGTCTTCAGATGATGGCGCCCGTCGGGGCGGTGGTGGTCGACGAGGCGACCTATCGAACCACCCGCCATCTGGTCGACTACGCGGCGCTCGAGGGCGTCTCGGCCTCCAATCTGGTCGAGCCGGTCCGAGTGTGGCGAGCCAAGGCCGCCCGCAGCCGATACGGCGCCGATCCAGCCCGGACGACGCCTTCGCCCTTCATCGGCCGCACCCACGAGCTAGCGTTGCTGAAGGCCATGTACGCCCGCGCCGTGGGGGATCGCTCGGCGCAGCTCGTCACGGTGACCGGCCAGCCGGGGGTCGGGAAGAGTCGCCTGGTGCGCGAGTTCCGCGCCTTCGTCGACTGGCAGCCCGAGCGGGCGCGCTGGCGGCAAGGCCGGTGCCTTCCCTACGGAGACGGCATCACCTTCTGGGCACTGGGGCAGATCGTCAAGAGCCAGGCGGGAATCCTGGAGTCGGACGATCCGCGCGAGGCCTCCGACAAGCTCGCGGCCGCCATAGGCGCGATCGTGGAGGATCCCACCGAGCGGGACTGGCTCAAGGCCCGCCTGGCACTCCTGGTTGGCGCGAGCGCCCCTGGCTCCGGGGCCCCGGCCGAACGATCGGAATCGTTCGCCGCCTGGCGACGATTTCTCGAAGCCGTCGCGGCCGATCGGCCGCTGGTGCTCGTTTTCGAGGATGTGCACTGGGCCGGCTCGGAGCTGCTCGAGTTCGTGGAGCACCTCGTGGACGGTGCGGCGACTCTGCCGTTCCTGGTCGTGTGCACGGCGAGGCCGGAGCTCTTCGAGCGTCGTCCGGGATGGGGCGGAGGCAAGCGGGACTCCACCACCATCTCGCTCGCCCCGCTGTCGCGCGAGCAGACCGCCCGCCTGATCGCAGCGCACCTCTCCGAGGCCGCGCTCCCGGCCGAGACGCAGATCGCGCTCCTCGAGCGAGCGGGGGGAAACCCGCTCTACGCCGAGGAGTTCGCTCGCATGCTCACCGACCGCGGGATGCTCGAACGGCGGGGCCAGGCGATGCACCTGGCGGCCGGCGTCGACATCCCGGTCCCCGAAACCGTCCAGGCCGTGATCACTGCCCGGCTCGACACGCTGCCAACCGACCGGAAAGCGCTCCTGCACGACGCCGCCGTCGTGGGCCAGGCATTCTGGGTGGGCGCCCTCGCCCACATGAGCGGGCTCGACGAGCGCCAGGTCGAGCAAAGCCTCCGCACGGTCGCCAGGAAGGAGCTCCTGCGTCCCGTGCGGCAGTCGTCCGTCAACGGTCAGGCCGAGTATTCCTTTGGGCACCTGCTCATCCGGGACGTCGTCTATCAGCAGATCCCCCGGGCGGCGCGGGTGCGGAAGCACCGAGCCGCCGCCGCCTGGATCGAGCGCCTGGCCGGCGACCGGGTGACCGACCATGCCGAGATCCTCGCGTACCACTACGGGCAGGCTCTCCGGCTCGCGGCGGCCGCCGGGCTGGCCGATGACACGCACGAGCTGGAGGCTCAGGCGCGTCGGTACCTGATCATGGCCGGCGACCGAGCGCTGGAAGTCGACGCCCGGAAGGCGGAGACCTTCTATCGACAGGCGCTCGAGCTCTGTCCACCCGGCCATGTCGACCGGGCGAGGCTGCTCGAGCAGACCGCCGAGGCCGCCATTGTCGGCGGCCGGTTGGCGGAGGCCCAGCGCGATTTCGAGGAGGCGATCGATGAGTTCCGCGCTCGCGGGGAGACCCGCGGCGCGGGCGAGGCGATGGCGCGGCTGGCTCGGACGTACTGGTTTCGCGGCGAGACCGATCGGAAGCGGGCGCTACTCTCGCAGGCGATCGAGCTCCTCGAACGCGAGCCGCCTGGGCGTGAGCTCGCCCTCGCCTACACGCACACCGCGGCCGACCACATGGTCGCCAATCGTTCCGAGGAGTGCGCGGTGTGGTCGGAGAAGGCCCTGACCCAGGCCCAGAGGCTCGGGCTCGATGCGGAGACCATCCGGGCGCGTCAGCTCCGAGGGCTCGCGCGGTGCCAGCTCAGCGACGTGGCCGGAGGCCTGGCCGACCTGCGGGAAGCGCTTCGCCAGAGCCTCGATCTCGGGCTGGGGAACGAGACGATCCGGTCCTACGGGAACCTCGGCGACTGGGTGTGGGTCGCCGAGAGTCCGACCCGGGGCCTGGACGTGAAGCGTGCGGGGATCGACTTTGGGGAGCGGCGCGGGCTCACCCTTCCGGTCATGTGGGCCAAGGCCGAGACGCTCTGGCCGCTGTTCGACTTGGGGCAGTGGGACGAGCTGCTTCGCGTCGCCGGGGAGCTGATCGAGTGGGACCGGCGACAGAGTGGGGGCCAGGTGGCGGTCATCGCGCTCACCTACACGGCATACGTGCTCGTGTCGCGCGGCGCGATCGGCCAGGCCCAGGCCCTGGCGGAAGAGTTCCTGCCCCGCTCCCGGGAGATCCGGGACCCGCAGGTTCTCGTCCCGGCCGTGGCGGTAGTCTCGCTCATCGAGCACGCGCGGGGTAACCAGTCAGCAGCCGTCCGGCTGATCGAGGAGCTCGAAGAGGTCACCCGGGGCCGCGCGGTCTTTCGGGCCCGCCATCTGCCCGAGGCGCTCCGCGTGTGCGTGGCGGCGGGCGCGCTCCGCCTGGGCGAGAGCCTCCTGGAGACCAGCGGACACGCCGCCGCTCGCCACCGGCATTCCGTGTTGGCGGGCCGCGCCGTGCTGACGGAGGCTCGAGGGAGGGAAGAGGAGGCGAGCGCACTCTATGCCGAGGCGGCGGAGCGGTGGGCGGACTACGGGTACGCCTTCGAGCGCGGGCACGCGGCGCTGGGGGCGGGCCGCTGCCTCGTCGCCCTGGGCCGCCACCGTGAGGCGGTCGCCCGACTGGACGAGGCTCGACGGACGTTCGATGCCCTCCGGGCCGGACCCCTGCTCGCCGACGCCGATCGGATCGTAGCCCACTGACATGGCCGAAGAGCGCCGCCTCGTGACCGTGCTGTTCGCAGACATGACGGGCTCGACCGCGCTCGCCGAGTCCCGCGATCCCGAAGACGTGCGTGCCCTCCTGGCGCGCTACTACGGCATCGCCAAGGAAGTAGTCAGCGCGTACGGCGGCACCCTGGAGAAGTTCATCGGCGACGCCGTGATGGCCGTCTTCGGGCTGCCCCAGGCGCACGGGGACGATGCCCAGCGCGCGATGTCGGCGGCGCTGGACATCCGTGACCGCGTCCACGCGGATCCCAAGCTCGGGCCCCACCAGGCCGTGCGGATTGGGGTGAACACCGGAGAAGTCGTCGCCACGCGCGACAGCACGGCAAGCGACTTCCTGATCACCGGCGACGCCGTGAACGTCGCCGCCCGCCTACAGCAGACGGCCGAGCCGTGGACCATCATGTGCGGTGAGCGGACCGCTCGGGCTGCTCGGGGCCGGTTTATCCTGGGCCGCCCCAGCGAGATCGAGGTGAAGGGCAAGCAGCTGCCGGTCCAGGCGCTGCCCCTCCTCGGGCGCGCGGCCGAGGGTGCGTTGTCCCGGTTTCCGCTCATCGGCCGGGACGACGACCTGGCGCAGCTTCAGCTGGTCGCCCGCCGGGCCTTCAGCGATCGCCGGCCGTTCCTGGTGAGCCTCATCGCCCCCGCCGGCACCGGAAAGACCCGCCTGGTCGAGGAGCTCCTGCACGAGCTGCCGACCCTCTCGCCCGAGGCCACGGTGGCGATCGCGCAGTCTCTCCCCTACGGCCAGCGCGTCACCTACTGGCCGCTGCGCGCCCTGCTGGTCCGCCTCGTAGGCCTGAAGGAGGAAGCCGCGCCGGAGGCCGTGCGCGAGGAGATCCGGGCCTGGCTGCAGGACGGCGGCGTCGAGTCACCCGAGCGCGTGGCGGACCTGCTCGCCGCGACGATCGGAGCGGGCGAGCCGGAGGTGATCGACCGGCCCGCCCTCTTCGCGGCATGGCGCACGGCCATCGAGGTGGCGGGGCGTCGGGCGCCGCTGGTCCTGGTCTTCGAGGACCTGCACTGGGCCAGCGACAGCCTCCTCGACCTCGTCGAGTTCATCATGCAGCCCCGGGGCGATGTCGCCGTGCTCATGATCGCCCTCACCCGTCCGGAGCTGCTCGATCGGCGCCCGGCGTGGGGCGGCGGCCGGCGGAACTACGTCGCCGTGTCGCTCGAGCCCCTCAGCGACGACTCGGTCGCGCAGCTGGTCCGCCACGCGGTCGGCGCGACCGCCCCGCAGATCGTCGAGCGGATCGTGGCCCGGGCCGAAGGCAACCCGTTCTTCGCGGGCGAAATCGTCCAGTCGATCAGGGAGCGCGTCCACTCGCTGAGCGATGTCGCCGCCGTCGAGCACGCGCTAGCGACGCTCCCCGACACGATCCAGGCGACCATCCTGGCGCGACTCGATCTCCTGGAGCCCCCGGAGCGACGGATCCTACAGCTCGGCGCGGTATTCGGGCGGTCGTTCCGCACGGCGGAGATCGCCGCCCTCGGACCGGATCTGGCCGGCAACAGCGACTGGCTGGTGGATCGGCTCGTCGAGAAGGACCTCATCCGGCCCGCCGCCGGTGACAGTTTTGCCTTCCGTCACATTCTCATCCGAGAGGTGGCGTATCAGACGCTGCTTCGCGCGGAGCGGGCGGAACTGCACGCGGCCGCCGCCCGCCGCCTCGAGGGACGGGCCGCCGGGCGAGAGGATGCGCTCGCCGAATTGATCGCCTATCACTTCCGCGAGGCCGCCACCCTCACGGCGACCAAGACGGCGCCCCCCGACGTGGACGAGATTCGGCGAAAGGCGGTGGGCTGGCTCAAGCGCGCGGCCGACGTCGCGGCGGCCGGCGCGGCAACCGCGGAAGCCGCCCGGCATCTTCGTGCGGCCATCGAGCTGGCGCCGAGGGACGATCTCCCAGACCTCCAGGAGCGCCTCGGTGACGTGTCCGGGGGAGACGGCGGAGCCGAGGCGTACCAGGTGGCGCTGAAGCTCTGCCGGGAGCTGGGCCGGCCGGCGGATCAGGAGCTGCGTATCCTGGGCAGCCTCCTCATTCGCTACATGCGGTTTCAGGGGACGGTAGGGAACCGGCCCTCCCCCGAGGAGCTCCAGCGGCTCCGCGGGGACGGCCGGGCGCTCCTCGCCGTGGCCAGTGACGAGCGGGCCATTGCGAGTTTTTTGATCGCGGACGGATTCTATCCGTTCTGGCGCGGGGCGCAGACGACGGTCTCGGACATCGCCGAGGCCGAGGCGAGCACTGGGCGCGGCCTGGCGATAGCCGACCGTCTCGACGATCCCCGCCTCCGGAGCGCCGCGTTCGACGCCCTCACGTGCTGCGCGCAGGCGCGCGGGGCGTGGGCGCAGGCGCGCCGGTTCTCCCTGGAGCGTCTCGCGTTCGAGGACCGCCTCGATCTGCATGAACGCCTGGACGCGTACACCATGGTGGCGTGGGCCTCGGCCCTCCTGGGTGACCTTGCCCAGGCGGACCGTGCGACGGCCTCGGCGCTGGGGCTGTTTCAGTCCGGGCAGGTCCACTGGTGGGGGCTTCACTCCGCGGCCTGGCGGGCGTACGCCCTGACGCTTCTTGGGCGCTGGGACGACGCGCTCGGCGTCGCCGAGCACGCGCGCAAGATCTGGGCCGAGGGAGGACTCATTCCGGCCGCGTACTGCGTCCATGGCTTCATCGCCGCCCTGGACGTCGCACGGGCCCGCCACGACGGCCACCTGGTCAACCAGTATCGAGCCGTGCTCGACGAGATCCTGAAGCACTTTGCCGCAGACTCGCTCTTCGGGCGCCTGCGTCCATATACCAGGGAGGACCTGGACTCGCTCGAGGCCGAGGTGATCCGGGGCTTCGGGACGATTCCGCGCGCCCGCCAGCAGCTCGTCGAGCGCACGCTCTCCCTGTGCACCGATCTCGGCCGAACCCTGGCGCCCGACACCATCCGGCCGATCGTGGAATCGGCCACCGCCGACGGCCTGACGCTCCTGGAGGCCCAGGCGCGCCGGGCGCTGGGCACGGCCGAGCGAGACGCCGCCGAGCTCACGCGGGCCCTGGCCATCTTCGAGGAAGCCCGGGCGGTGCCGTACGTCGCGCGGGTCCGCTGCGAGCGGGCGCTCCTTACCGGCGATCGGCGCGAGCTCGAGGCCGGCATGCACGCCCTGGAGGCGCTAGGTGATCTCGGCCAGCTGACCCGGATGGAGCGAGCGCGCAGCGGCGGGCACGGCTCGCCGTAGGCGCGGCGCCAGCCTGCCCCGTCCCCGAGACGGGTCTCATGCCGGCGACCATGGTCGGTCGCGGCAAGTTCTCGACGCCACGCGGCGGGTCGGGGCGTCGCTGGTGCGGCATGCCAGGTGGCCGGACTCGCGCGCGCGTCAAGCCCGCCCGGTAAGGGCCAGCCAGCCTCGGCAGTCTCGCGGGTCGTGGCGATGGGCTTGTCGTGTCACTCCCGATTCAGTTCACCTGCTCGGTGGGCTTCCTGTCGGGAAGCTTGTCGCCGAGGCCGCGTAAGAACCAGTCGAGCCCTTGGTTCCCTAGCAGCTTGTCGACATCTCCGTCGTCGAACACTGTCGCGGAGTCGAGTTTCGGCAAGCCGCCGGTGCCGTTGCGGAGCGTGTCGATCCGCGTGTCGTAGGAATCCGCGGACGTCCACTCCGTCACGATCTGGAGCAGGTTAGCGAGATCGTCGTCCCAAGCGGTCCCGCCGCCGATGAGCAGATCGTCTTCGGCGCTTACGGTACTCGTCCTCGTAGTTCTCGGGAGAAACGCGGTCGCGGAGAGCTCCTGATCAGCCGCCGGCGAGCGTCCGCTCCTGATAGCGGATCTTCGGCGCGGCGCCCCGGTCTAACGGCCGGATTTCGGGCCTGATGGGACGGAGTTAGAGCGCAAGCGGCCTCAAGACGTACCACCATAGGGGCAGCGTCAGAAATGATAGTGGGATCCCAACGCCTACCATCAGCGTCACGAGCGCCGGATCAAGATCGTGGTCGACCGCGACGATGGCCGCACCGATCTGGGGCGCCATCGCCGCCTCGAAAATCGTAATCTGGATGGCCTCTCCGCGGGCGCCGAAGAGGCCGGCGAAGAGTAGCGCGACGATCGCCGGCCCGGCCACGAGCTTGAATGCGAGCCCCATTCCCAGCTCGCGAAGCTTTCCGCGAATAGCACTCCATTGGATCTGATAGCCGACCGATACGAGTGCCAAGGGCACAAGCGTCGCCCCCAGTCGTCGCAACAGCGCGTCGAACCACACGGGGTATGTGACTGGAATCAACAGGATCGCCACGACGAGTGCGACGAAGGGCGCGAAGGTCAGCAACCTTCGTGTCACCGACCGCGCGCTGATTCCCGCTCCGTGGCCGTACAACGCCGCCACCAAGAGGCCGACCGTCGACAGCACCAGATAGGTACCCATCTGGTCGATCAGGATGCCCAGGCCCAGTCCCTGCGGTCCGTAATACGTCTCGATCATCGGAAGCCCGATGAATGAGGTGTTCGCGAGGGAGCCCGTCAGAATGAGAGCGCCGACGGTCTCCCTCGGTAGCGTGAGCACGCGCCCCAGGACTCGGAAGACCAGGAATCCGACGCCGAACATGACCCACGCCATCGCGATCGGGAACAGAAGCTTCGCGTCGAGGCGAAGCGCATGGACATAGAGCAGGGTCAACGCTGGCAGCGAGATGTGAATCACGAACCCGTTCAGGGCAGCGTGTGCATTTGCGGGAAGCCGACCGCTCCGCTGCAGCAGCATGCCGATGAGAAAGCATGCGACTAGAAGGATGATGTTGTTCACGGTCGCTGTCCTCCTCGTCGCCGACGCGGAACGTCCAGCCGCGACGCCTTGTCCTGCTCCGAGCGCCAGAGTATCTTAAGCTTCGGCAATAATGCGCTCGTCGACAACCCGACTCGTGGAGACGAGACAGGACAGGACGATGGTGAAGTCCACACCCGACAGCGTTGCCGCATTCCTCCGGCCGGCGAGGAGCGATAAGAGCGGAGAGCTATTGGTCATCCCAGGCTGGCGTCAGGCGGATTGGGAAGCGCTGTTCTCCTATGCCCAGCTGGTGCACGTTGGCCGCGGACACGTCCTAATTCGGAAGCAGGCGTCCGAACGTGCGCTCTTCTTCCTCGCGTCCGGTCTTCTCGAAGTCACCGCGGTGCTGGGAAGCCATAGTCTCGGAACGCTCGCGCAAGTTCACCCCGGCTCCGTGGTCGGAGAGCTCGCGTTTCTGGACGGCATGCCCCGATCAGCGAAGGTCTGGGCTGTGACCGACAGTGACCTTTACCGACTTGACTTCGTTGACTACCAACGCTTCGCTGCCGACCATCCGCGACAGACGTGCGACCTGCTCTTCGCGATCGGTCGCGTGGTGGCGCTACGTCTCCGACACAGCCGGACACGCCCGTCGCAGAGTTCGTGAGGCGCGCACACCAGGGTCTGTCCTGGGTGGTCGGAGCGGTGCCGCGAGGGGGTCGGGAGATTCTGAGCCAGCGTCTCCGGCATCTCCGCGTCACCGAGAGTGAAGCGTGGATCACCACCCGGGCGGCCCCAGAGTGGCTAACCGGTGCGCCCGCGGCTCGCGCCGCCTTGGTCTGCGCATCGCTCATAGCAGCGGGCGTGGTAATGCTGCTCCTGAACCGTTACGCGGTCCTGTTCTGGCCGCATCGCCATGTGGCAGACCGCGCAGACCGGCTCTTGCGGCGTGGGCGTACGTGCTTGGTCCACTGCCATTGAGTGAGGACTTCGGAACCGGCTCGTTGTCTCCCGCGAGGCCGGGCGTTGAACTTCAACGGCCGAGACGCGATTGACGCGTTCCGATTCCGAAGCCTCGTTGAAGCACGGCATGCAGTGACAATGCCAGGCGAGTTCCCGGCGTTTAGATGCCGGAACCGCCCTCAGCGCGGGACAGCCCGTCGCATGTCCGCCGCAATGTCGTGCCGGGTCGCCACGGGCAGCTGAAGGTCGCAAGCTCCCGAATCTGCGTCGCTGGGCCGTTCCGCATGCGCTGTCAGATCAGGCCGTCGCCGTTCATCGCCTTCCAAACGGTGCTCTGGCGCGGTTCCCGTAGCGCGCCTTCAGGGGACGAGGTCGATGACCGGCACGCGCACCTCGACCTGCTGGTCCCCCTGGCGCAAGACGAGGACGAGCTCCCTTCTTTCGTCCAGCAGGCGTCGAACCTCCGCACTTGATAGCTTCTCAGCAGGTTGGCCGTCGACGATGAAGATCCGATCACCTCGCTGAATGTCTAGTGCGGCCGCGGGACGACCGACTTGCGCTGCGCAAAAAAGCCGCTCGCGCCAGCCAGCCTGGCAGCGATGGGGACCGGACGGTCCCGACACATGCTCTGAACATTCAACGCAGCCTGACGATCCGACCGGATACGCTGACCCGGCCCCGTGCCTCTCCGTCGGTGTGGTTGCGAACGGGGCTGAACATCACCAGGTTTGCATCCACGTACAACCGCAATATTCCGCCTCGTAGCTGGATACTGACGACAAACATAGTTAGCCGCTGGTCTAGAAACCTCCTCTGACGTACTGCTTGATGCTCGCCGCGGAGAGGTCGCTGCATGTGTCAAACCCCAGTGCGGCCGTGAGCTTACCCGCGAGAGCCGGGATGTATACGGAAGTGAAGAGGTCCCCAAACGTGTAGGTCCGATTCCGGTCGCTGGGCGCCACGTCCGACTGCACCGACATCGACCATGTCTCGACCGCCACGCCTAGAGGCTCCAGGAACAGACGGAGCGACGCGAGCTTCAAGACCTCGCCGTTGTTGTCATAGAACTCACGGTCGATCAACCCGGAGGCCGGGTCCACGGTGAAGGTCTGCCCCGGGTTCATGTTGGATCGCCGCGCCAATTCCGCGTCGATGCTCGCTCCGACGCTTCCGTTAGCCGCGATGAGGTCCTTGAAGTTTTCCACCTGCAGCGCCTTCTTCAGACTCGGCAGGCTTTTCATCCGCGCGCGAGTGTCGTCGAGCAGGTTCTGAAAGGTCGTAATGTTCGAGTCGAGACTCGTGTGGAACGCAAGGAGCCTAGTGAGGGCCGCCTTGGGCGCGTACTTGCCCAGGTTCGCCGCAGTCACGCAACCTTTCGTAATCGCCAGCGCAACGGGCCGGATGTCCACAGGGTTCCTCGGGAAATCCACGAGCTCCTGCGCGATCCGAAGCGCGTTGAGCCCGGTGAACTGGTCGAACATCGCGACGGCGGGCCCCTCGTCTGTTTTCGTGCGTTTGAAGTTGGACTGGATCCTCAGGAAGTTCTTCCCGTTGCCGACGTCCGTCTTGCACGGGCTGTCGTTAGTGTCGATGCCGGGATCGCAGTCCTTGTACTCGATCTGGACCATTCCGGTCGTGACGTCGTCGATGATGCCGGGCGGGAAGCCGACCTGGAGGCCGAAATCCGTGTTCTTGATGGCGTTCAAGATGCGCTTCATCGCCTTTTCTTCTTCCGAGCCCGGGTAGATGCGATCCCGGTTGAACGGCAGCGCGCCGCCCCAGCTGTCGTACGCATCCCAGTTGGGGCGGGGCCCGTGTCCGCGGGCGGTGCCCCGCGGGGAGGCGTGGCACCCGAGGCACCTGGCCTTGTCGATCTCGATCGTCCCGCCGCCAGTCTGCATCGTGATCTCGTGGAACCGGAACTTGTTCGTCGCGTCCTCGAAGTGCAGGTACTCGATCGTCTTCGAGTCGTCCGCGTTGAACCCGAAGACCCGCTTCGACTCGAGGTCGAACATGATGAACCGTGGACTCGTCGCGGTGCCGGTCTGGGAGCTTTCCGAGTTGGTCATCATGACCCAGTTGTAGTGAAAGTCGAGGGGCAGGTTCTGGAGGAACTCGGCCGCTGTCCCCACTTGCGGGTTCTCGGCCAGGAACGCCTGGATGCCCTCGGGAGTGAAATCGGTGATCTCAGCGTGGGTCGGCGCCGCGCCGAGGACCCACCCGACCGGGACGGTCACGATGAGCGCGACAGCCCCGACCCACGTTGCGTTCACCTTTCGGAGACGCGGCACGAGGGCGACGAGGATCAGCAGACCCATGCCGAGTAGGAGCAGCGTGCCCGGTTCAGGAACCGGCTGAAAAGCGCCCTCCACCGAAATGTCGTCGAGCTGGAAGAAGTCTGTGTCCTCCCTGAATCCGAACGTCAGGTTCGTCGAGGCACCCGTCGCGACCAGATTGCTGACGACGAACTCCGTATACTGGAACGCGCCAACATCCACGTCGTCCCTGATGGGAGAACCGTCCCAGAACACCTGGACCGCATTCGGCGTTCCGCTCCCGAACGGGTCATGCTGCAGCCAGTAGCGCAGCTCGTAGGTGTCGCCGGGAACGGTGGCGAGCGTCTGCGACAGGAATCCCAAACTCCCAGTTGGACCGAACCACGCGGCAAAACTGCCGCTATGTGGGAAGCCGTCGACGAACGTGAAGTCGGTGTTGCCCGATGAAGTCCAGTCAGTGAAGTCGCCGGTCTCGAATCCCGGATTGCTCACTAGATTGGCTGAGGCCACGGCGCCAGACGTGAACGACAGGGCGAGGAAGGTCAGCGTGAGCCAATATTGATGCATGAGCATCCTCCTTACCTCGCGGAAGGTTGTCGCCTACCCAAAGCGCGGCTCCGCTCATACTCTGAGGCGATCCTGTTCGCGGTCGCCTGCTTCTGCCCCGAGGGGGCGGATATAAAGCCCCTGTTCGGTCGGATCCCATGGGGGCTGGCGGACAACGCTCTTCCTGCGTGACGGCCTCACGGGACCCCAATCCGGCGTTGTCGGCGCGGAGAGTGTCACGTTGGGGACTACGCCCTTCAACAGTTCCAGGGGCTTCCCGAGGGGCGACTCATCCGTGTCTGTGCTGAAGCCCGTGAGGTTGCCGCCCGGGCGGGCCACGCTGGTCACGAGCTTGTCGAGAATCGGATCGCCCGTGATCCCGACGAGCGGGATCGTCGTGGTCGCTGCCTTGAATGCGTGGGCCAGGCGGGACGAGAACAAGAGAATCAGATCGGGTTGGAGCTGAACCACCTCGCGGGCGAACTCGGGGAAGCGCGCGGGACGCCCATAGCCTGATCGCCGCTCCACGACGAGGTTTTGCCCCTCGACGTAACCGAGGCGGCGCAGTTCCGAGAAGAGCACCTTGAAGTATGGATTCTTGACCTCGGTCATGCCGGCCACTCGGGCGTTGGGGTGTACCAGGGCGATCCGGTACGCCTTCCCGGCCGACTGCGCCTCGGCGGCGAGCGGTGGGGCGAGGAGGGCTAGGACGAGGGTAGCTGGCGCAGCGAGCCGGGCGAACCGCATAGGGTCCCCTGTCGTCTCGGAGCCGTGGGCGAGGAACGGTCGCGCAAGACCCTACCGCAAGCCAGTCTCCTGCGCCAGATGCGCTTCCCGTAGCTGGTGAACACCGCGACGCGACGCGGCCCACGTGCTGTGCTGGGGCGTGTTGCCGAGTGGGCGGCTGCAGCATCCGGCGTTTGTCGAGCGCCCCGCCCGCCGCCGCGCCGCTGGAAGGCCGCTAGCCCCGTCGCCGAACCGGAGGCGCCGGCCCGGAGGACGCCCTATGGCCCGGGCCAGAACCATCGTCGGCTCCGCTAATCGAGAAGGAGGATGTCAGCCCGTCGAGAGTTACCGTGAAACGGCTGACACCCTCCTTCTTACACCGCGCTAATTGTTAAGTATCAGGAGGTTGTCCATCCGATGAGCTGCCTCGTGGCCTCCTGAGACTTCACAGCTAGCTCTTCTTGCCCACGCAGTGTCCCAACTTCTTGCTACACGACCTCCGACCACAAGACGCTCGCCACGACCCTGGGATACGGCCACCTCTCGCCGAGACGCCGGCGAGACGCGGTGGAGAAGCTCGTCGCGGTGCGGAGTGACACCGGGAGTGATACCAGCGGGAATCGGGAGGCGGCGGGATTCGCTAAGTGCTGGTGCCGGGAGGGGGAATCGAACCCCCACGCCCTTGCGGGCACCAGATTTTGAGTTGGGCGCCCCGGGGGAGACCACGGGTCTCCATCGGCCATGATCGTCGCAATCATCGAGACTTGGAGGCGCTCGGCGATGGGCGTCGAGACCGATGGTCCCTCTCCCCGCTCGATGGTTCTGGCACAGAAGTGACACAGGCGGCGCCGCCCCCCGCTTAGTGGTGAGCCGTGAAGGAATCGAACCGTCAACCTACTGATTGAGGTGGTTCTGGGACTGAACTCCCAGCACGCAGGCGATCTAAGCGCACGAAGTTCCTGCGCGGCCGCCTGACCGATGGTCGTCGGGGTGCGGAGAGTCGGTGGAGTTTGGCACTGGCATGTCACCGAAGATTCGAGCCTCGCTTGATGTGGAACCTGGCCGCCGTATCCGGCTCCTCGGCGCGGGACCGAGCCCCAGGCGGTGCGCCCGCTCTTGGCTGCGGTCGGCCTCGCCGCCGAGCCGCCGCCGGGGCGGCCCGCCCTCGCCGCCTGATCCATGGTCGATCACGCCACCACCCGGGCACGCCGTCCTCGCTCGCTCGTTCGCAGGCTCGGGGGAGGGTGCCGGGCCTCATCTCCCGACCTCCCGCCGCCCTTGCCGGACCTGCCAGCGAACGGGGGACGGGGCGCGGAGTAGGGGCGTCGCGGGCGTCGCGCCCGGTACGCGCTCAGCTACGACTGGCGCGCGCACCTCCTCGTGAACTCGGCCGTCACCGTCAGCTCCGCCCGGCAGTAGGTGAACGTAGGAAGTCCCAAGTACGTTTCTGCGTCCCTGCTCGGCGTCTGCGTCGCATCCCTACTCCGCGCCCCGTCCACCCGCTCGCGGGCTCACGGCGTCGGCCTCGCCGCCGGCGGCGCGCCCGAACGATAGCGCGGCGCAGGAACGTCGGAAGTCCCAAGCACGTCTCTGCGTCCCTGCTCGGCGTCTGCGTCGCGTCCGACGCCACCTCAAGGATGGCGACTCGGGCCAGGGTGCCATAAACCCAGGTCATCTCCCGCACCGTGAGCCCGCCAGCGAGAGCGGCGACCTCAATCACGCGCCGTGCGCCGTTCCGGTAGCCGAAGGCGGGTCGGAGCCGCTTGATCCTCAGCGCCTCGGCGATCGAGATCGGCAAGCGCCAAGCCGGGTGGGGTGTCACGATGAATCCGAGCGCTCCCGCACGGAGCACGCCCCGGACATGCCAAAGCGTCTTGGCGGGGTCGGCGAGGAACTCCCACGTGTCGATGAGGAGGACGGCGTCGAAGGGGCCCTCGGGCATGGACGTGGTGGCGTCCAGGACCCGAAAGCTCACACGCTCGGCGCCCGGTTTGACACAGCACTGGCTGATCATCGCGGCGCTCTCATCCACGGCGACAACCTCGAAGCCGCGCGCGGCCAGGGCAAGCGCGTAGCGCCCGGTGCCACAGCCCACGTCGAGCACGCGTCCACGGCCCGGTAGCCGGGCCATGAGCCACGTGAGGACGTGGCGGAAGTACGGCGAGCTTGCGTCTCGGTCGTAGCGGGTGCTCAGGGAGTCGTACACGGTGCGGAAACCGCTGACCGGTGCGGTGAACATAGGAGGGATTTTACCCTACACTGTAGGGCAAACCCCTACATAAGCCGAGGCGATCTGGAGCGCGTCCGGGCTCCCCACCGATCCTCAGCCGGTGATCGAGTTCATGTACCTGACCGGCTGGCGGACGCGCCGAGGTGCTCACCCTGGAGTGGCGGAAGGTCGACTTCACGGCCGGCGTGGTCCGGCTCGAGCCCGGCTCCACGAAGAACGATGAGGGCCGCGAGTTCCCGTTCTCGGTCCTGCCGCCGCTCGAAGCCCTCCTCCGCCGGCAGCGGGAGCGGACGACCGCGATCGAGCGTGAGACGGGCCAGATCATTCGCCGGGTCTTCCATCGGCAGGGCGCGCCGGTTCGGGACATGCGCGGCGCGTGGGAAGCCGCCTGCATCGCCGCCGGGTTCTTCCGGGTCGTGCCCGTGCTCGACGCGGCGGGTCAGCCAAGGATGGCGACAGACGGGACGCCGCTCGTGGTGAAGAAGGCGACGAAGCTGGTCCACGACTTCCGGCGGACGGCGGTCCGGAACCTGGAGCGGGCGGGCGTTCCACGATCGGTGGCGATGAAGCTCACCGGCCACAAGACCGAGAGCGTGTACCGCCGCTATGCGATCGTGGCCGCGTCCGACCTCGTGGAGGGCGTAAAGAAGCTCGCGGTGCTCCACGCCCCGGAGCCGCCGGCGGTGCCCTCCGTGGTCGTGCCCCTTCCCGGCGAGTAGTAGCACAGAACTGGCACAATCCGGGGGCGAGTCGATGAGCGGGCGCCGCGAGCGTGTCGATGAAGTGCGTGGATTTGTTGGTGCCGGGAGGGGGAATCGAACCCCCACGTCCTTGCGGACACCAGATTTTGAGTCGCCTCGTCGGGGGGGTGCGATCCCCCCGCATCTCGGTCAATCGACCGTAAGGTCACGGGATTTCACCGATTCCGCGTCGCGCTCGAAACGGGATGCGAGGGGATGGGAGAGGATCGGTCTCGATAAGACTCCAGTAAGGACGTCCGGGGCCTCGCCGGCCCTCGGGCGCCTACTTCATCGGAGGCTCGGGCCGGACTGCGCGGACTTCCGGCGACCCTTGCCCCACCAGCCCACCCCCGCAAGCCCACTTCCGAGCAGCAGGAGAGTGGCCGGCTCCGGCACCGCCGCTTGGGAGAATGTGAGGTCGATCGGCGATGTGTTGATCTCGCCCTGCACGATGGGCCCCCCTTGACTCGTGAGGTTCACGATGAGCGCATGCAGCTCGAAATCGTGGAGCATGTGGTGCGTCACGACGTCGGTGACGAACGTCTCGGACTCGTTGACGACCTCGGGAATGAGCTCGCCAGTGCCACCGGAGCCCACGACCAACTGGGGGATGTTCGGGAACCCTTCTATGGTGACGAGACTCATACTGCCACCGCGATTGCTCAGCGACGTGAACGCGTGCCGCAGGCCGTGAATGAGGAAGAGGGGATCGGTAACCGTGACGTCGTACTCGAGGATGAATCGCAACGCCCCCGTGGAGCCCTGGTCCGGCACGGCCGCACCAATGCCGGAGAGCCGAAGCCCGTGCTCGCCGAATCCGTTGGTGATTCCCTGGACGTCGATGGTCAGCGGGTCAGCTGGCGTGCTGGACTGTGCGGTGACGTCGTGCACCTCGAAGTTGCTGAATGTCTTGTCGCCCACCACGATGATGCCGCCTTCCACCAGCGTGCCTAATGGGATTGCATGGACTTGAGTGCCGGCGAGAACCGGTACGAGAATCACCGCGAGTATCCAGAGAGATCGAGTCATCGCGTCTCCTTCCTGGCGCTCCCGAACGACGAGCGCCACCCGCGTCCCAGACAGGACCCTCAGACGGCCACGCAGGCGATATGCAGTCTGTCGCGTCGGTCAGAGGGACCGTCACGCGAGGGCTCCGTGTCCCCCTTACTGCCACCTTACTCGCCTTTCCCCGGCTTCGCCCCTCGGCCGAGGGGAAGCGGGACTCTCAGCGCCCGCGTGTGCGGGGCAGCAACGCGGCGCAGACGCCCAGGAGCCGGAGGAGCCCCATGTCAGATCGAGAACTGAGTGGGCCTGGCGCTGAGCCCCCAGCTCGTGGCGCACACGAGGGGCAGTCACCAGAGCGGGCGCTGGAGCAGCGATGGGGGCCGTATCGGGCCATCCAGCAGGTGCTCAAGGCGGACCAGACGCGCACGTGCTCGCGGGTGCGGTTTGAGTGCGGGCACGAGGCGACCGTGCTGAAGGATCAGACGAAGCTCGCGCGAGCGCGCTGCGTGCAGTGCCGGGTGCGGCCCCCGTCGACGCCCCGCCCTCGCGCCTCGTCCCGCTGGGCCGCCTCGGACCCGCGATGGAAGCAGGTCGTCGAGCGACGCTGGCGACGGCAGGCCGCCGCGGGGAAGCCCGGACGCGGCGTGTTCCAGCCCCGCCCCGGCCGTCAGGCGCAACCTGGATGCTCCGCCACGCTCCTCACGCCTTGCGCTCGCCCTCCTGCGTCGACTCTCGGACGACGAGCGCGCGACCTTGCGCGCGTTGCTGGCGAAGGCGCTGGCGACGCCGGAGGCCGACGCGACGGATCCCGTCGAGCCGGTCGGGCCGGATCCGGTAGATCCCGGTGACGGCCCGACGCCACCTGCGGACGAGGCCGGCCCCGGCGCGCCCGAGACCCGGGGCCGACCGCGCAACGTCGGCCGCGCGATCGCCCAGGCGCTCGAGCTCCCGGATCCGGAGGTCGCGTCTCCCGCCGAGGCCCCCGCGCTCGCGCCAGATTCCCCGCCACTCCCCACGGACTGACGGTCCGGGAGTCCGTCGTCCCTTCCCGTCGGCGGACCAGGCCGGCCCGACACCTCCCCCGCACGTCGACGTCGACCCGCTCGTGCCGGCGCTCGCCGTAGCTGTCAGGACCACGACGTAGACGCGAGCTCGGACTCGTAGGCGCCGCCGATGGGGGCCTCCCGACAGGCTCCAGGGCGAACCATGCCCCAGAACCGCCCATCTGGCGCCCGAGGCCGGGTCAGGGTAGGGTCGGGGGCGCCCGTCCCCCACGGAACGGCCGAGGCGCCGAGCTCTGGCGGCCGCCCGAGTGCCGTGACGCGTAGTCCCTGGCCGGCCGCTGACGATCCGGACTCGGGAGACGCTGGGTATGCGACTGTCCCCGGTGCCAGCACGAGAATCGCCCGCAGGCGACGTTCTGCGAGGCGTGCGGCACGCCCCTCGCACGGCCAATCCGCAGTGGTCTACGCAGCGAGCGTCATATGCGGAGACTCAGCGAGCGCCCTGAGTGAGGCGCTGGAACAGCAGACGGCGACTGCCGAGATCCTGCGGGTGATCTCCAACTCGCCGACGGACCTCCAGCCCGTGATGGATGCGGTGGCGGCAAGCGCTGCACGGCTCTGTGGCGCAACCGACGCGGCCGTCCGCCGGGTTCACGGAGACTTTCTCGAAACCGTCGCCGTTCACGGACCAGCCTGCGATCGACAGGATCCCGGTTCAACGTGATGTTCCAAGCGGTCGCGCCGTGATCGACGCCGTCGCCAATCCACGTCCACAACGTCGTCGCGGCTCAAGACGAGTTCCCGGGCTTGCCCGCGCAGGTCCTGGAGAGAGGCGGCGAGACGCTGCTGGCCGTGCCACTGCTCCGTGAGGGGGTGGCGATTGGCGTGATTTCAATTCGCCGCCTCAAGGTCCGTCCCGTTCACCGAGAAGCAGATTGCCCTGCTCCAGACCTTCGCCAACCAGGCCGTCATCGCCATCGAGAATGTCCGGCTGTTCACGGAGCTGCAGGAGAAGAACCGCGCCCTCACCGAGGCCCATGCCCAGGTGACCGAGTCCCTCGAGCAGCAGACGGCGACGGGCGAGATCCTGCGGGTCATCGCGAGTTCGCCGACCGACCTGCAGCCGGTCATGGAGGCCGTCGCCGAGAACGCCGCCCGGGTGTGCGGGGCGATGGATTCGGTCGATCTTCCGTCTCGAAGGGGAGCATCCTGCGCCTGGTGGCGCGGCGTGGCTCGCTGCGCCGAGCACTGGCGATCGGCGAAGTCCATCCCGGTCAGTCGCGACACCGTCGGCGGACGGGCTGTCCGCGACCGGCGGACGATCCACGTCGAGGACATCCGGGCGGCCGAGGCGGAGTTCCCGGTAACGCGTGTCCCGCCTGCGGCAGCGCGGGTCCGACATCCGGACCATGGTGGCGACGCCGCTGCTGCGCGAGGGCACGCCGCTGGGCGTCATCTTCATCAATCGGGGGCCCGAGCCCAATCCCTTCTCGGCCAAGCAGATCGCGCTCCTCGAGACGTTCGCCAACCAGGCGGTGATCGCCATCGAGAACGTGCGCCTGTTCACGGAGCTCGAGGCGCGGAACCGCGAGCTGACGGAGTCGCTGGAGCAGCAGACGGCGACCGGCGAGATCCTGCGCGTCATCGCGAGCTCGCCGACCGACCTCCAGCCGGTGTTCGACGCCGATCGTGGAGAGCGCCGCCCGGGTGTGCGAGGCGCCGGATCGGCGCGATCTACCGCTTCGGAGGGGAGCTCCTGCGCCTGGTGGCGCGGCACGGATCGCTGCGCCGGACGCGTGGCGATCGGAGAACCCATCCCAGTCAGTCGCGGCTTCGTCGAGCGGACGGGCGGTGCTGCGACCGGCAGACGATCCACGTCGAGGACATGCTGGCAGCCGAAGCCGAGTTCCCGGAACGCGGTCCCGCATACGGCAGCTCGGGCGACCGTCCGGACCATGCTGGCGATGCCGCTGCTGCGCGAGGGCACGCCGCTCGGGCGTCATCATCGTCGTCGAGGGCCGAGGTCCAGCCCGTTCTCCGACAAGCAGATCGCGCTCCTCGAGACGTTCGCCGACCAGGCGGTCATCGCCATCGAGAACGTGCGCCTGTTCACGGAGCTGCGAGAGACCGCGCGAACCGCGCAGGTGACCGAGTCGCTGGAGCAGCAGACGGCGACGAGCGAGATCCTGCGGGTGATCGCGAGCTCGCCGACCGATCTCCAGCCCGTCTTTGACGCCGATCGTCCGAGAGCGCCGTGCGGCTGTGCGAGGCGCTCGACGCGGTCGTCTTCCGTTTCGACGGCGAACTCCTCCATCTCGTGGCGCAGCACAACGTCCGACGCCGGCGGCCTCGAGCGATTCGTGGCACGTTCCCGGTCGCGCCCGACGCGAGGCCGGTCGGGGCGTGCGATCCTCGAGCGCGCGGTCGGTCCACATCCCCGACGTCGCGACGGACCCCGAGTATCCAGCGCGGCGCCACGCATGGGGCAGCGCGGCTCGGCTCCGGACGCTCCTGGTCGTGCCGCATGCTGCGCGAGGGCGACGCCGATCGGCACGATCGTCATCGTCGCGAGCCGAGGTCCGGCCCGTTCTCCGACAAGCAGATCGCCCTGCTCAAGACCTTCGCCGACCAGGCGGTCATCGCCATCGAGAATGTCCGCCTGTTCAAGGAACTCGAAGCCCGGACGCCAGGACCTGACGCGCTCGGTGGAGCGAGCTCACGGCGCTCGGCGACGTCGGCCGGGCGCTCAGCTCGACCCTCGATCTCGAGACGGTGCTCCAGACCATCGTCACGCGGGCCAATCAGCTCGCCGGGACCGACGCCTGCTCCGTCTTCGAGTACGACGAGGCGACCGAGGACTTCCAGCTCCGCGCCACCCAGCAACCTATGACGAGGAGGTCGTGGCCCGATCGCCCGCGCGCACGCCGAACCGCAAAGGGGAGGGCGTCCAGGGCCGCATGGCGCGTGACGCGCGCAGCCGGTCCAGATCCCTGACATCGCGGCGGAGGGCGCCTATCGAGAGCCCCGTCCGCGACATGCTCATCCGCACGGCGGACACCGGGCGCTGCTCGCCGTCCCCATGCTCCGCGAGGACGAGCTGATCGGCGGGCTCACGTCAGCAAGAAGACACCGGGCGAGTTCGCGCCGGAGGTCGTCCAGCTGCTCCAGACCTTCGCCACGCAGTCCGCTTTCGCCATCCAGAACGCCCGCCTCTTCCGCGAGATCGCCGACAAGAGCCGGCAGCTCGAGGCGGCCAGCCGCCACAAGTCCGAGTTCCTCGCCAACATGTCCCACGAGCTGCGGACCCCCCTGAACGCGATCCTCGGCTTCTCGGAGGTCCTGGCCGAGCGGATGTTCGGGGAGGTGAACGAGAAGCAGGCCGAGTACCTCCAGGACATCCTGTCCTCCGGCCGGCATCTCCTCTCCCTGATCAACGACATCCTCGACCTCTCCAAGGTGGAGGCCGGACGGCTCGAGCTGGAGCTCGGGCAGTTCCATCTGCCGACCGCCCTGGACAATGCCCTGACCCTGGTGCGGGAGCGAGCGACCCGACACGGGATCACGCTCACCCAGACCGTGGACGAGCGGGTTGGCGACATCGTCGCGGACGAGCGGAAGGTGAAGCAGATCCTGCTGAACCTCCTCTCCAACGCCGTGAAGTTCACCCCGGAGGGCGGCCGGGTTGGCCTCACCGCGACGGCGGCCGACGGCGTCCTCACCATCGCCGTCAGCGACACGGGGGTCGGGATCGCGCCCGAGGACCAGGCGGCCATCTTCGAGGAGTTCCGCCAGGTCGGGCGCGACGACACCCGCAAGCAGGAGGGCACGGGGCTCGGGCTGACGCTGGCCAAGAAGTTCGTGGAGCTGCACGGGGGACGGATCTGGGTCCAGAGCCAGGTGGGCCAAGGGTCGACGTTCAGCTTCACGCTGCCCTTTCGGCCTGACGGCGGAGTTCGAGCGATCAGGGCGGAGGCGAGCCTCCACGGCCATGACGTGTCCCCGGTGCCAGCACGAGAACCGCGGCGGGCGCGTGTTCTGCGAGGAATGCGCCGCGCCGCTCGCCCGGGCCTGCGCCACAGTGCGGCGCGGCCACTATCGCCGACGGCGCAAGTTCTGCCGCCAGTGCGGCACCCACCGGCCCTCTGCCGCGCCGGCTCGCGGCTCAGCGCTTCGGCTCACCCTGAGTCCTACACCCCCAAGCACCTCGCCGAGAAGATCCTCACCTCCAAGAGCGCCCTCGAAGGCGAGCGCAAGCAGGTCACCGTCCTCTTCGCCGACCTCAAGGGTTCGATGGAGCTAGCGAGCGTCAATCAATGACATCAACCGATCGTCCTGAGCATGCCACAGTGGGTGGATCAAAACCCATCGCGCCCTCAAACGGAAGTTCGCACGCATCTGGCAGCACTTGGATGAGCGCAGCCGGCGAATGATGGCGGCGAACGAGGCTGTGCACGAGGGCTATGGCGGCATCTCGCGGATCAGCCGCGTCTGTGGATTGTCCCGGGGCACTATCACCAAGGGGATCCGTGAACTGGGGGAGAAACCGATCACGACCGTACAGATCCGGCAGGTCGGCGGGGGACGCCACACGCTCCTGGTGAGCGACCCCGAGTTGCCGCGAGCGCTGGAGACCCTGGTGGAGCCGCTGGCGCGGGGCGACCCGCAGTCTCCCCTGCGCTGGACGTGCAAGAGCACGCGGACGCTCGCGGCGGAACTCTCCCGCCAAGACCATCCGGTCAGTCATGAGAAGGTCGCGCAGTTCCTTCGTGCGATGGACTACAGCCTCCAGGGCAACCGGAAGACCGAGGAAGGCGCGGATCATCCCGACCGCGACGCGCAGTTCCAGTACATCAATGATCAAGTCCGCCAGGCGTTGGCCGGGCGCCGACCGGTCATCTCCGTGGACACGAAGAAGAAGGAGTTGATCGGGAACTACGAGAACAAGGGCCGGCAATGGCGCCGAAGCAAGTCGCCCGTCCTCGTGCAAGGCCACGATTTTCCTGCGCCCTCGGTGCCGCGGGCCTATCCCTACGGCGTGTATGATCTGGCCCGCAACAAGGGGCTCGTGAACGTGGGGACCGACCACGACACGGGCGCCTTTGCGGTGGCATCGATCCGGGGCTGGTGGCGGTTCGAGGGCCATCGGCTGTACCCGCGGGCTCGGCGATTGCTGATCACGGCGGATGGCGGGGGCAGCAACGGTTATCGCCTGCGCTTGTGGAAGTTCGAGTTGCAGAAGCTTGCAGATGCCACCACCTTGGCCATCGAGGTCTGCCACTTCCCACCGGGCACCAGCAAGTGGAACAAGGTGGAGCACCGCCTGTTCTCGTTCATCTCCTCGAATTGGCGTGGAGAGCCGCTGCGGGACTACGAGACGATCATGCGTTTGATCGCGAGCACGACTACCGCGAAGGGGTTGGCCGTCTCCTGTCGCATCGCCCGGCGCAAGTATCCGTCTGGGCGAAGAGTGACGGACGACGAAATGAAGACGATCCGCATTACCCCTCAGGCGTTCCATGGTGAATGGAACTATGTTATCCGCCCCCGCTCCCGGCGAGCCTAACGTTGCACATGTTATTCATTGACGCTCGCTTACTGGCAGATCGCGACCCCGAAGAGGCGCGGAAGCTCCTCGACCCCGTCCTCGAACGCATGATGGAGGCCGTCCACCGGTACGAGGGCACCGTCAACCAGGTCATGGGCGACGGCATCATGGCCCTGTTCGGCGCGCCGCTCGCGCACGAGGATCACGCCGTGCGCGCGTGCTATGCCGCGCTGCGGATGCAGGAGAGCGTGAAGCGGTACGCCGACGAAGGTCCAGCGCGTCGCAGGGCGTGCCGCTCCACATCCGCGTCGGGCTCAACTCGGGCGAGGTGGTCGTGCGGTCCATCGGCAGCGATCTCCGCATGGACTACACCGCCGTCGGGCAAACCACCCACCTCGCCGCGCGGATGGAGCAGACTCGCCATGCCCGGGTCCATCCTGCTGACCACCGAGACCCTGCGCGCTGGCCGAGGGCTACGTGCAGGTCCAGGCGCTCGGGCCGGTCCCCGTCGAAGGGCCTCGCCGACGCCGGTGGAGGTGTTCGAGGTCACGGGCGCCGGGCTCGGCGCGGACGCGCGCTCCAAGCGGCGGCAGCCCGAGGTCTGACGCGCTTCGTGGGGCGCGACGCCGAGCTCGACCACGCTCCGCCAGGCCCTGGAGCGGGCCGGCGCCGGCCACGGCCAGGTGGTGGCGCTCGTGGGCGAGCCCGGCGTCGGCAAGTCGCGCCTCGTCCTGGGAGTTCACCCACTCCCATCGCACCCAGGGGTGGCTCGTGCTCGAGGCGGGCTCGGTCTCCTACGGCAAGGCCACCTCGTACCTGCCCGTGATCGACCTCCTCAAGGCCTATTTCCAGATCGAGGACCGCGACGACGCGCCGCAGCGTCCGCGAGAAGGTCGACCGGCAAGCTGCTGACGCTCGATCGGGCCCTGGACCCGGCCTTGCCGGCGCTGCTCGCTCTGCTCGACGTGCCGGTCGACGACGCGTCCTGGCAGGCGCTCGAGCCGCCCGCAGCGCCGCCAGCGACGCTCGACGCGGTCAAGCGCCTGATCCTCCGCGAGAGTCAGGTGCAGCCGCTGCTCCTCGTCTTCGAGGACCTCCACTGGATCGACACGCGAGACGCAGGCGCTTCCTCGACAGCCTGGTCGAGAGCCTGCCCGACGGCCCGGCTGCTCCTGCTCGTCAACTACCGGCCCGAGTACCAGCACGGCTGGGGGCGCAAGACGCTACTACCGCCAGCTCCGCCTCGACCCGCTGCCGCCCGAGAGCGCCGGGCGAGCTGCTGCGGGCGCTGCTCGGCGACGACCCGAGCCTCGCGCCGCTCAAAGCGGCTCCTGATCGAGCGGACCGAGGGGAATCCGTTCTTCCTGGAGGAGAGCGTCCGGACGCTGGTCGAGACCGAAGGCGCTCGTCGGCGAGCGCGGGCCTATCGGCTCGTCGACCCCGCTCGCACGACCTCCAGGTGCCCGCCGACGGTCGCAGGCGATGCTGGCGGCGCGGATCGACCGGCTGCCGCCCGAGGACAAGCGGCTCCTCCAGGCGGCCGCGGTCGTCGGCAAGGACGTGCCCTTCGTGCCTGCTCCAGGCCATCGCCGAGCTGCCGGAAGACGCGCTCGCAGCGGGGCCTGGCCCAGCTTCAGAGCGGCCGAGTTCCTGTACGAGACGCGCCTGTTTCCCGAACCGCGAGTACACCTTCAAGCACGCGCTCACCCACGAGGTTGCCTACCGGAGCCTCCTCCGGAGCGGCGCCGGCGCTCCACGCCATGCTCGTCGTGACGCTCGAGCGGCTCCGCGGCGACCGCTAGACCGAGCAGATCGCGCAGCTCGCGCATCATGCCTTCCGCGCGGCGAGCTGGGACAAGGCCGTCGCCTTACCTCCGCCAGGCCGGTGTGAAGGCCACCGCGCGCTCGGCCTACGCGGAAGCCGTGACCCGTTTCGAGCAAGCGCTGGAGGCCCTGGGACACCTTCCCCGAGAGCCGCGAACGGCTCGCGGAGGCGATCGACCTTCGGCTCAACCTTCACGGGGCGCTCTATCCCTACGGCGAGCTCGAACGCACGCTCGCGTATCTCCGCGAGGCCGAATCCGCAGCCGAGGCCCTGGGCGATCAACCGCGGCTCGGCTCGTGTCGGCCCACCTGACCTTCTGCCATTCCTGGTGGGCGATCGGGACCGCGCGTGGCGTCGGCGAGCCGGCGCTCGCGATCGCGTCGACGTTGCGGTTGTGCCCCTCCGCGTCCTGGCCGTGGCCGTCTCGGCCAGGCCTACTTCGACGCCGGCGAGTTTCGCCGAGCCGTCGTGTTGTTCCGTTCGAACCTCCAGCGGCTGGAAGGTGACTTGATTCACGACCGCTTTGGCGGCCTCGCGTTCATTCGTCGGTGTTCTATCGAGGTTACCTGACTCAATGCCTCGCCACCCTCGGTGACTTCGTCTCGGCACGGGCCAGCATCGAAAAGGGGGTGGGCGTGGCCGAAGCGGCCCATCACCCCTATAGCATCACCGTGGCGTATTGGCTCGCCGCCATGCCGTCCCTGCTTCAGGCGACTTTCCCAAGGCCATCTTCTGGCTCGAGCGCTGCCAGGATCTCTGCCGCCGAGAGAACACCCCCTCTTGTTCTGGATCGTCACCAGGCTCCTCGTGAAGCCTATGCTCGCTCCGAGCGCCTCGCGGAAGTCTGCCCCTGCTCGAGCAGGCGGCCGAGCAGTTCGGGAGCCTGAAGAACATGCGCTGGTACCCTCGCACGTCAGCGCGCTCGGCACCGCCTACCTGTTGGCCGGCGGCCGGCGACGCGCTCCAATCGTGCGCGAGCCCTGCAGCTGAGCCCGCCGCGAGCAACCGTGTCGAGGCCGAAGCGTCGCGTCCTGGGCGACATCCATGGCTCGCCATACCTCGGCCGATGTGAGCGGCCGACGCGGCCTATGTCAGGCCCTCGCGCTGGCGACCGAGCTCGGCATGCGCCCCCTCGCCGCCCACTGCCACCTCGCCCTCGGCAAGCTCTACAACCGTATCGGAACGGCGTGAGGGCCGAAGCACCTCGCCACCGCGAAGGCCATGTACCGGGAGATGGACATGGGGTTTTACTTGGCGCAGGCGGACACAGTAGGTGCCGGAGGTGACCCATGACCCAAGTTTCGATGGTCGCCACCTTCGCCCTGGCCCTCCTCGCCGCGCCGCTCGCCGCCGGGGCGCAGACCCCACGGACCTACCGGCTCGGCTTCCTGTCCCCGCCTACACACCCACTCCTACCACGCCCGTCCCCGTCGTCGAGACCTTCCGTCAGCGCCTCCGCGAGCTCGGCTACGTGGAGGGCCAGAACCTGGTCATCGCGCTTCGATTCGCCGAGGGCAGAGGCGGAGCATCTCCCGGCGCTCGCGGCGGAGCTGGTCCGGATCACCCCGGACGTGATCGTGACGCAGAGCTCCGCGGCCAGCGTCGCGGTCAAGCAGGCGACGAGCACGATTTCAGTCGTGTTCGGGAGCACCCTGGATCCCGTTCGCGAGGGCCTCGTCGCAAGCCTGGCGCGCCCCGGCGGGAACGTGACTGGCATGGCAGTCGTCAGCGACGCGGACCTCATCGCGAAGCGGCTACAGCTCCTGAGGGAGGTGCTCCCCCGAGCCTCGAGCCTGGCCATCGTGCCGATGCCGCGGCCGCACTTGAGAGCGGTCAGAGGTCTGGCTGAAAGACATGGAAGCGGCAGCGAGG
Source organism: uncultured Candidatus Rokubacteria bacterium (assembly GCA_963765195.1). GTDB lineage: Bacteria > Methylomirabilota > Methylomirabilia > Rokubacteriales > DASRDR01 > DASRDR01. The sequence goes on along the minus strand of CAVXVV010000055.1, from coordinate 389,717 downwards.
ACGCTTGGCCTGACGCTGGAGATCCTCGAGATCAAGGATCCCTCGGGGTGGGACGAGGTCTTCGCCGCCGCGGCCGCGAAGCGCGTTGACGCACTGTACCCTATCGAGTATTCGGCCTTCACTTCCAATGGGAAGCGCATCGCGGACGCCGCCCTGAAGCACCGGATCCCGACGGTGTTCGGCAACAAGGACATCGTCGCCGCCGGGGGCCTCCTCTCTTACGGGACGAGCATCACGGCGAGGTGGCGTCGGACGGCCGAGCTGGTCGACATGGTGCTGAAGGGCGCGAAGCCGGCCGACCTGCCGGTGGAGCAGACGGCGAAGTTCGACCTCGTGATCCTACGCCCGCCTGTCGACCGAGGAGGGATGGGAGCCTGGGCGCCGGTCTGACCCGTCCTCGCGGTCTAGCCCTGGGATTCTCAATCCCGGTGTCAGTCAGAACGGCCGCGCGGGCACAATTTCGGGCACAGTGGGGCGCAGTTCGACCGGATCAGCCTGACGCGAGATCGGGGCTAACTCTGCGAGATGTCAGTGGTGCCGGGAGGGGGAATCGAACCCCCACGCCCTTGCGGGCACCAGATTTTGAGTCTGGCGCGTCTGCCTAGTTCCGCCATCCCGGCTCCGTAAATCGCGACGGGCGTTTAGCGTATCATGGGCGCCCTCCGTGCTCGCGCCGCTCCGCGGTGACCCATCCGCGCTTGTTGATGCTGGCCCACTTTCCGTAGTCCGGAACGTACTCGCTGAACGTGCGCCGGGCGCGCCTCTCCATCTCGTGGTGAGGGAGATGGTCCGCCTGGAGACCAGCATCCCCGGCCGGGGACTCGATCTCCTCGGCAGCTATGGGCCGCCGTCGGCGCTCGAGAGCGCGTCGGCCGCTCATCCTGGTCAGCGGGGCGACCGTCGCCGATGTCGTCGAGACGTTTCGCCACGAGGTTGCGCATCACTGGCTCGCGGCGCCGTGCCTGCCGAGCCTTCTGGCGCGGACCGCGCGCGAACAGGGCCGACGTCTTCGACCGCGCCCGGCCGCCGGGTTCGATCTCGAAGGCCTGGAGCGCCTGGGGCCGACGAGCACAGGGTTGTCAATCGGCTCGTGGCCGCGTGGGGCACGACGGATGACCAGGAATACGACGGGCGAGCTGACGTGTCTCTGCTATCACGAGCCTTTCGAGTCCGCCCAGGGGCGGCGCGGGGGTGTTGTCGATGCCATCGGCGGCGGCAGGAGACCGAGTTTCGGCAATGGCCCCCGCCGGCGCGCTTTGACACGCGGACGGAGGCGCTCATTGAAACGCAAGCAGGCCGGAGTGCCGGATCAGGTATTGGCAGCGATGGCGTTCGTGTTTTCCCGCGGGGCACTCACGCTGAGATTACGCGGGAACTGTGCAGGGAACGCCTGCCTCCCCTGCCGCGTGAGTCGCATGGCAGTCATCGACGCACGTGCGGTGATGTGACTCGGTCCACGTGCGAACGTGTCGTCTCCTCGCAACCCGATCGTTGGCGCCTCCTGAGTCTGAGTTCGTCGCGACGCGCCATAGCACGACGCCAGCCCGGGTCACAAACAAAACGAGCCTAAGAACCTCGCGGGGGGTGGGCCGCGCTACGCCATGAGCCTGACGAAAATTGTCAGTGAAGGTCGGATCGTGGAAGCGGGCGACATGACAGGTCACCGCCGCGGGCGTGGCTTCGAAGTTGACGAACTGACAGATGAAACTGCCGTTTAGGCCGTAGCTGGCTGACATCAAGCTGGCGCCGCTCGGGCGCGCCGGCTTGCGAGCTGCGCGCGCGCCGACAGTCGCCTGACATATGCCCGAAATCTAAAAGAAGAACCTCGCCGTTCGTCATGCGGCCTCGCGTTGGCACGCACGTTGCCTTCACGACCCGCGACCATGGAAGCAGAGGGCATCTTCCCACTACCGAGCGAACACGGGGCGGGCATGAGCCGCGCCGTCACCGGCGTCGTCCCCAGCTCTCGGTTGCGCGATTACCTGCCCGTCTCTGCCGGCATTCATCCGCGATTCCTCAATCACACTCTTCACCAGGGAGCGACCGTGCGAAACCAGATGCTCAAGAGAACCGGATGGCTCGCTGCAGTTCTTCTCACCCTGACGATGCTGTGGCCGGCTCCGGCGCTCGCCGTGCTGGCCACGCTCACCGATGACACGTGGGTCGACGCGGCCGCCCCGTTGAAGGCCAAGGGCAACGGAAAGATCATCCGGGTCCAGGCGCAGGGGGGGACCCACATCGAGTTCGGCTTCCTCCGCTGGAGCCTGAACCTGCCGGGCGGCATCACGGGCGCCAACGTGAGCAAGGCCACCCTGATGGTCTTCGTCTCGGAGGTGTTGGCGGCAGGTTCGGTCGACGTGCGGCGAATCACGTCGGGGCCCTGGCTCGAGGACACGGTCACCTTCAACGCCCAACCGAGTCTCAGCGGCTCTTCCGACGGGGGAGGTCCCGTCGATGTGACCGCCGCGCTGAAGGGTACGTACCTCGTTTTCGACGTCACGGAGCTCGTCCAGGACTGGGTGGACTTCCCCGCCACTAACTTCGGCGTCGCGCTCGTCGGCAACGACAATGTCAACATGCGGTTCCTCAGCAAGGAGAGCCAGACGCCCGGCGCCATCCTCGACATCACACTGTACGAGTCGGGTGGCGCCGGCGCCGCCGGCCCTGCCGGTCCGGCTGGCCCCGCCGGCGCGGCTGGTCCGGCTGGGCCCGCGGGTGACCCCGGCCCGGCTGGTCCCGCTGGGCCCGCTGGCGTGGCCGGTCCGGCGGGCCCGGCTGGTGCGACTGGGCCCGCGGGCGCTACTGGCCCGGCCGGTCCGGCGGGCCCCACTGGCGTGGCTGGCCCCACTGGGCCCACGGGTGACCCCGGTCCGGCTGGGCCTGCTGGCGTAGCTGGTCCGGCGGGCCCGGCTGGCGCGACTGGGCCCGCGGGCGCTACTGGCCCGGCCGGTCCGGCGGGCCCCACTGGCGTGGCTGGGCCCACCGGGTCCACGGGTGACCCCGGTCCGGCTGGGCCCGCGGGCGCGACTGGTCCCGCCGGCCCGGCGGGCCCCGCTGGACCCCCGGGTCCGGTGGGTGCCGCGCCTTCCGGTAATGTGGTCGGAACCCTCGAAACGACGACGACCACCACCTACACGAACCTGACAACGGCCGGACCGGCCGTGACCGTAAACGTGTCCCCGACCGGCATGGCGCTCGTGATCCTGACGAGCCAGCTCATGAATGGTAGCGAGGGCGGCGGGTGCGCCATGGGCTTCGCCGTATCGGGTCCGGGTCCGACTAGCTCAGCGGCGACAGACACCCGGGCTCTCGTATACGTCAACAACGTCGGGAATCATTTTGAAGCTCGACTCAAGCAAGTCAGCGCGGTCTACCTGGTGACGGGCCTAGCCGCGGGGAGCAACATCCTCACGGCGCAGTACCGGGCGGTGGATGCGGGAACCTGTACCTTCGCCAACCGAGAATTGATCACCATTCCCTACTAGAACAGCGACGACGGTTACAGGAAGAAAGAGGGAGCCCCGTTCGGGGCTCCCTCGTTTTCTTTAACGTCCGCTGTCCGCTGGCGGTAGCAGTGACCAGCGTCGCATCCATGATGAAGCGGGCCGGCGCGGTGTCACGGTGAACATACTGCCCCCGTCGATCCAAAGCTCGTCCAGGAAGATGCGGTACGTGACATGGAGTGAGCAGTAGCTGGGCACGTCGGGTCAGGAGGAGATTTTGAGTCTGGCGCGTCTGCCTAGTTCCGCCATCCGGGCCTGTCAGTAGTCTCGTGATCCTAGCGACACGAACGGTCTCCGCTACGAGAGTCGCCGGCCTGGAGTCAGATGCCGGCCTCCGTGCAGCTCCATGGACTTCTTCCTGGTCTCGCTTCGGGTGAGACAGGCGGTCGCGTACTTGATCGATGTCTCGTACACGGATACCCTCGAACGTAACTTCCTGCAGCGGGCGGTCCAGGGATTGGAGCGCGTAGCTCGCCTCATGCCTGACATTGGTGGAACTCCGGGATGCCTCGCGAGAGCGTGGGGAGGCCGGCGATGATCAACGTGAAGAACGTCGGGCATGTCGTGCTCAAGGTGAGAGATCTCGAGCGGTCGGTGCGATTCTATCGGGATGTGCTCGGGCTCAAGGACGTGGCGCGAGCGACATTTGGCCGCCCGATGGTATTCTTCTCGGCGACACGTGAGAATCACCACGACCTGGCACTCTTCGAAGTCGGTCCCGACGCTGCGCCTTCCGAGAAGAATCAGGTGGGGCTCTACCATGTCGCGCTTCGAATCGGCCACAGCCTCGAGGAGCTCCGGGCGGCGAAAGCCCACCTCGAGGCGCACGGGGTCGAGGAGCTCCGCTTGAGAGACCATACCGTCAGTCAGTCCATCTACCTCAACGATCCGGATGGGAATGGGCTCGAGCTCTACGTCGACGCCGATCCGGGCATCTGGCGCAAGGACCCCTCGGCGGTGGCGACCTCGATTCCGCTGCAGCTCTGAGTCGCCGAGGTGTTTGCACCAGTGGCCTCGCACGTCTCTGTCTATCGGAATGAGCGCGCGCTAGAGCTCGGGGGTCATGGGGTGATGTCGGAGGAGAGATTCGATCTGGGGATGGACCTTGATAGTGAGAGCGCTGAGCGCCAGATGTGGACCGCTGGCGCCAATGTTCCTCGAACCCGGATCGAACCGTCCTCGAAGCTTTCACGTACCTCAGGAAGAGCCGATCTTCGGACGTGCTGAGCTGAACCGGCTGCGCATCGGAGTTTTTGTGCTCGGCGCGGCCCTGTCTGCTCTGCATGGACTGCCCGCGGTCGGGGCAGAGGAAGAAATTGATCCGCCTGCGGAGCAAGCGACAATTCTTCCGCCGATGCTCGCACCACCCGGCTTTCTCACCAACAGAGTTCCCCTGCCAGATCTCCTCCTCAAGGACAAGCGAGAAGGCCGATACTTCACGGGCTTTCCGGCATTCGGCTGGAATCCTGAGACCGGAGTTACCTACGGCGCCGCGGTGCAGTGGTTCGACAATGGTCCCGCCGATAGCTCCTTCTTTCGGTACACGCCTTACCGCCAGCGTATCGCAGCGATCGCAACCGACAGCACCGGCGGCTCGACCACCGTGATCGTTGGATACGACAGGCCTTACGTTGCCGACTCTCCATGGCGTATTCGCGCGGCAGGCGTCTTCGAACGAAACAGGTTCGAGAACTATTTCGGTATCGGCTCATCGACCCTTGGCCCGCTGACTTTTCCGGGCTCGTCCAAGAAATACGACAACTGGGACGAATATGAGGACGCGCTGGATCAGAACGTCGGAGGCCAAACCTTCGCGCGGTACAACGACTACCGCAAGACGGAGATCGGCGGAGTGGTGACGGTCGAGCGGGACTTCTGGGGTGGCTGGCTCCGACCCCAATTGGGCCTGCAAATCACGCACGTCGACGTGAGGGATTACACCGGCGACATTATCGACGGCGCGGTCATGCAGCCGACCCGCCTGTTCACCGACGACCAGGCCGGCAAGATAACCGGCTTCAGCGGCGGCTGGGACAACGCACTGAAGCTCGGCTTGACCTTCGATACCCGTGACTTCGAACCGGATCCCGCTTCGGGAGTCATGCTTCAAGCCGTAGGGCGCGTGTCGAGTGAAGTGCTGGGGTCGGCGTTCAACTATCAGCAAGTTACCTTCAGCGCGCGCGGATTCCACAATCTCTTGGGCGATTCCGGACGCCTCATCCTAGCCGGCCGCCTGACCTATGTCATGCAATTCGGCAACGTGCCCTTTTATTCTGCGCCGGTCATTCCGTTTACCGACGGCGACGCCGATGGTCTGGGCGGCCACGCCACACTGCGCGGATTCGTCACGGATCGGTTCGTTGGCCGCGCCGCCGCGTACGCAAATGGCGAATTGAGGTGGAGCTTCGGCGAAAGGGTGCTGTGGAATCAGCATCTCCGGTTCATGCTCGTGCCGTTCATCGATGCGGGCCGCGTCTTCGATTCGGTAGGCGACACGACCCTCGAGAATTGGAAGTTCGACGGTGGAATCGGTCTCCGCCTGGCGTGGAACCTCTCGACCATCGTGAGCTTCGATTTCGGCCGGTCGAGCGAAGGCAGCATCTTCTACATGCTTCTGGGCCACCAATTCTGATCTTGACGACTACGGATCGGCCTAACCCCGTCGCCGCAGGTCGTCCTCGCTAGATTCCGGGACACCGCACCGCCTAGGATCGAACCATGTCCGTCTCGGAACGGGCTGGGGAGCGCCGGTGCACCTCGTGCGCCGATGCGTTGGCCGGCACCGCTGATCCGTGGGCGTCCGCGGGCGAGGCCCCTTCACGGACCCCGCCGCCTTACACCGGCCCGCACTCCTTGCGCCGGAGTGAGCCTCGCCGCTCTCATGAAGTCGAGAGCGTCGCCGGTGTCGAGACTGCAGATCCGTGATGCGCGCGCCGTAAGTCAACGGACTCTGCCAGTGAGGACCGCCGAGGCGCACCATGTCCGGTCGCTAGCCTGCCACCAGGGTGCTTGCGTGCCCGGCCGGCCGTGGCGCCGCGCTAGCGCTGCTGCTTCTGCTCCGAGCGGTACGCGCGGCCTTGCGCCCGGTCGGTCTCGTCGATGTACTGCTGCGGATTCGCGTCGAACTTCCGCTTGCACTCGGCCGAGCAGAAGTAGAAGGTCTGGCCTTCGTACTCGGACTGAGCTTCGGCCGACGCGGGGTTCACTTCCATCTTGCAGACGGGATCGAGACCCATGGTGTGCCTCCCTCCTCGAACGTCTCTCTGGATCTTCAAAGTGTAAGGACAGGGCGGAGACGTCGGCGCTCCCTCAACGCCTGCGTCTCCGCCCGTCCCCGGGAACCGCTCAGCGCCGACGCTGCTCCTCGTCCCAGTAGGCCGGACGGCGGTAGTGCTGGTAGAGGCGCGTCTCGATGGGCCGCTCGAGCGGCACGTTCGGGTCGTACGCCGGCGCGGTCTCCACTTCCTTCCGCAGAAGATCGACGTACACGCGCGAGTCGTTCCAGCTCACGGTCTTGATCCAGCTCGGCGAGATGACGACCTTGCGGCCGGGCAGCCAGTTCCGCGTGTCGACCACGAGGTACCGGAGCGCCCACGTGTGGTCGTCGGCCAGGAAGTCCTCCACGTGCCCGACGTCGTCGTCCGCGGCCTGCACGTAGTAGCCCATGACGTCACGGGCGCTGTGGAGGTGGACGTCGGCACTCTCCCGCTCCCGCGCGAGGATCTCCTCCTCCACGGGGTCGGGACGGGGCACGGGCGCCATCCCGGTCAGGGGATCCCACGCGGCCCCCCAGCGGGCCGGGCCCGTCCAGTAGTAGGGGTACTCGTAGTGCCGGGAGTAGTCGATCTCGTGCTGCCGCGACACGGGCTTGTCGGTGTCCCAGCTGGGCGCGTTTTCGATCTGGGCCTTGCTGAGGCCGACGTTCAGCCGGTCGCCGGCCACGTCCGCCGGCTGGCGCAGGGCCATGGGCGACACGAGGACCCGGCGTCCGGACAGCCACGTCCCGGTGTCCACGACGAAGTACCGGACCGTCCACTCCTTGGAATCGAAGTACACGTCGTAGACGCTCCCGATGTCGCCATCGAGCGCGCCTACGGTCAGGCCTTTCAGGGTCGAGATCGAGCGCAGCATCGCATCCTCCATCACGAGCGCCGAGATCGCGGTCTCGCCACTCGAAGTGCTCTCGCTCTTTGCGCCGCAACTGTTGTGCCACGGAGGAGACCGGAATCGAAAAGCCGACAGCACCCGCTGGCCGCTCATCCTGATGGGCTGGGCGCGAGAGCGCGCCTGCGATGCCCGCCGCACCTGACGGCGGCTCGACACGACACGGTGTCATGCGCACGCCAGGGTGACGAGCTCCAGTTTGCGTAAGAACTCGATCGCCGTGAGCCACAAAGGCCCGAGAAGGTGCCGTCGCACAGCGCCAAGCTGGCCGGCGAGGCGAACCCGCGCCTCGGCCGCGGTCGTCCAGCGGCGTAGCGCGAGGCACCTGGCACCGAGTCTTGCACCCGGGAACGATGGGTCCGGCGCGGCGGTTCCGCGCATAGGACCCTGAGAAGGACGCCATGGCGCTGCGCATCGAGGACTACGCGATCATCGGGAACTGCCAGACGGCGGCCCTCGTCGGCCGGGACGGCTCCGTCGACTGGCTCTGCATCCCGCGCTTCGACTCGGCGGCTTGCTTCGCCTCCCTCCTCGGGACGGTCGAGCACGGGCGGTGGCAGGTCGCGCCGGCGGTCCCCGTGCGCGCGGTGCGCCGGCGCTACCGGCCGGGCACGCTGGTCCTCGAGACCGAGTTCGAGACCGACGAGGGTGTCGTCGTGCTGACCGACTGCATGCCGATCGAGACGCACGCCCTCGTCCGGATGGTCGAGGGTAAGCGCGGCGCCGTCCCCATGCGCGTCGAGCTGGTCCTCCGGCTGGACTACGGGTCGCGGATTCCGTGGGTGCGCCGGCAGCCGGACGGGATCCGCGCGATCGGCGGGCACGACGCCCTCCGGCTGTGGACGCCGGTCGAGCTCCGAGGCGAGGACTTCCGGACGCTCGGCGACTTCAGCGTGGCGGCGGGCGAGCGCGTCCCCTTCACGCTCGCCTGGTATCACTCCCACCAGCCGGAGCCGCCGGCGAGGTCCCCCGAGGGCGCCATCGAAGAGACCGAGACGTGGTGGCGCGACTGGTCGGAGCGGTGCCAGTACGAGGGCGACTGGGAGGACCCGGTGGTCCGCTCGCTCATCACGCTGAAGGCCCTCACGTATGCGCCGACCGGCGGGCTCGTCGCCGCCGCCACGACCTCGTTGCCCGAGCACCTCGGCGGCGTGCGGAACTGGGACTACCGCTACTGCTGGCTCCGCGACGCCACGTTCGCCCTGTACGCGCTCATGACCGGCGGCTACATGGAGGAGGCGCGCGCGTGGCGGGAGTGGCTCCTCCGCGCGGTGGCCGGGCGTCCCGACCACGCCCAGATCCTCTACGGGGTTTCGGGCGAGCGGCTCCTGCCCGAGTGGACGCTGCCCTGGCTCCCGGGCTACGAGGGCTCCGCGCCGGTGCGGATCGGCAACGCGGCGAGCACCCAGTTCCAGCTCGACGTCTACGGCGAGGTCGTGGACACGTTCCACTGCGCGCGGCGGAGCGGCCTCGAGCCGGACGACAACGCCTGGCGCGTCGAGCGGGCGCTGGTGGAGTACGTCGAGTCCGTCTGGCAGGAGCCCGACGAGGGGATCTGGGAGGTCCGGGGGCCGCGCCGCGCCTTCACACACTCGCGGGTCATGGCGTGGGTCGCGGTGGACCGCGCCGTCAAGGCCATCGAGAAGTTCGGCCTCGAGGGCCCGGGCGAGCGCTGGCGCAAGCTCCGGGCGGACATTCACGAGGACGTCTGCCGCCAGGGATACGACGCGGGGCTCGGAGCCTTCGTCCAGTCCTACGGCGCGAAGCTCCTCGACGCGAGCCTCCTCATGATGCCGCTCGTCGGCTTCCTGCCGGCCCGCGACCCGCGCGTCGTGGGCACGGTCGAGGCGATTCGCCGCCACCTCATGACCGACGGCCTGGTCGCGCGCTACCAGACGCGGCCCGACGTCGACGGGCTGCCGCCCGGGGAGGGCGCGTTCCTCGCGTGCACGTTCTGGCTGGCCGACAACCTCGCGCTCCAGGGCCGCCAGGCCGAGGCCACCGAGCTGTTCGAGCGGCTCCTCGCGCTCCGCAACGACGTCGGGCTCCTGTCGGAGGAGTACGATCCCGCCGCGCGCCGGCTGCTCGGGAACTTCCCCCAGGCGATGAGCCACATGAGCCTCATCAACACCGCCCGGAACCTGGCCCGCCAGGGCGGGCCGGCGGAGCACCGCGCCGACAAGCGCGCCGGCTGACGAAGACCCGTCGCCGCCGGCCCCGCTCGCCGGCCGGTCCCTGCGGACCACGTCCCGCGATCGATCCGCCCGGACGTCATGCGGTAAACGCCCCGGCGCGGGATCGCACGCCCCCCGCGAAAGCGACGCACCGACCTGAGACAAGCCGCGACAGCCGGTTGTCGGACGCCACCGCACTCGGTGGCTCTCTCCGTCATGGCGGTGGCGCGTCTCGGGCGGTGGCGCGTTCCGTCATCGCCGTCCGTCCGGTGACGGTTCTCCTCTGGGGGGGCTTCCATAGTCACGGGTCCGGCGTAGAATCGGGCGACGGTGATCCGTCGGCCGAGCCGAAGCGCCAGCACAGGACCGCGAGCGATGTCCTCGGCGAAAGCGCGAGATCACCCAGGGGGCACCTCGATGACGGGACGTGGCGCGCGATTGAAGTCCAAGACCCCACCCCGCTGGACCCGGCGCATCCGGCCGGCGCCGCCGCGGCGACCGGCCCACAAGGTGCTGCTGGGTCTCCTGGCGCTGGGCGCGCTGGCGCCCGTCCTCACGACCTGCGACCGGACCAAGGCGAAGGAGAGCGCGGCCCCGGCGCCGCCCGCGCCGGCCGTCGTCGTGGCGGAGGTCGTCAAGAAGACGGTCCCGATCACGGCGGAGTTCGTGGCGCAGACCGACGCGGTCCAGACGGTGGAGCTTCGCGCCCGCATCCAGGGTGTGCTCGAGCATGTCCGGTTCGAGGAAGGCGCGGACGTCAAGGAGGGCCAGGTCCTCTTCGAGATCCAGCGGACCCAGTACGAGGCGTCCCTCCAGAGCGCCCGCGCCCAGCTCGCCAAGGCGCAGGCCGAGCTGGCGAGGGCCCAGGAGCAGGTCGAGGTGCAGCGCGCGCGGGCGGAGCTCGAGCAGCGCCAGGCCGCGCTCGCGAAGGCCAAGCTCGACGTCGCACGGCTCAAGCCGCTCGCCCAGGCAGAAGGCGGTGCCACAGGTGGATCTGGACAACGCGCTCGCGGCCGAGCAGGTGACCGTCGCCGGCGTGGCCGCGGCGGAGGCGGCGCTCAAGGACACCGAGCTGAACCAGCGGATCGGCATCCAGCAGGCCCAGGCCGCCGTCGAGGCGGGTCGCGCCGCCGTGACGCAGGCCCAGCTGGACCTCGCCTACACCACCATCAAGGCGCCGGTGAGCGGCATCATCGGGCGGCTCGACGTGGACGAGGGCAACCTCGTCGGCCGGGGTGAGCCGACGCTGCTCGCCACCATGTCCACCGTCGATCCGATCAAGGTCTCCACGACCGTGAGCGAGGCGGACTACCTCCGGTTCGCCCGGCGGGCGTCCGGGCGCACGGCCGCCGCCGAGCAGGCATTGCAGCTCGAGCTGATCCTGGCCGACGGCACGGTCCACCCGCACAAGGGTCGGGTGACCACGCTCGACCGGACCGTCGACCCCAAGACCGGCACGATCGTCTTCGAGGCGCTGTTCCCCAATCCGGAAAAGCTCCTGCGGCCGGGGCAGTTCGGGCGAGTGCGCGCCGTGGTCGAGACGCGTGAGAACGCCATCCTCGTCCCGCAGCGCGCCATCCAGGAGACCCAGGGTCAGAAGACGGTTCTGGTGGTGGACCAGGGAGACAAGGTCGCGCTCCGGAGCGTGACCCTGAACGAGCGCATCGGAGACCTCATCATCGTGACGCGCGGGCTGGAGGGCGGGGAGCGCGTGATCGTGGAGGGCCTCCAGAAGGTGCGGCCCGGGATGCAGGTGAAGCCCGAGGCGGCCCCGCCGGCCGGGACGCCGCCCGCCGCTGGCGCGGCGGCGCCGGGATCGGCTCCGCCGCCCGCGCCGGCCGCGGGCGCCGGCGCGCCGTCGACCACGCCGCCGAAAGCGCCGCGCGGCCAAGCCGCAAGGCGGCGGCTAGGCCCGATGGCGCAGTTCTTCATCGGTCGCCCGATCGTCGCGATCGTCATCGCGATCCTCACGGTCCTGCTGGGGACCGCCTCGGTCCTCAAACTCGCCTTCGAGCAGTACCCGTTCCTCGCCCCGCCGTCGATCCGCGTCACGGCGACCTACCCGGGCGCCTCGGCGGTCGCGGTGGAGCAGTCGGTCGCCACCCCGGTCGAGCAGGAAGTCAACGGCGTCGACAAGATGATCTACATGCAGTCGTCGAACACGAGCGACGGCCGCATGCTGCTCGACGTCAGCTTCGAGGTCGGCGTCGACCAGGACACCGCCAACGTCCTCACGCAGAACCGGGTCACGGTGGCCCAGGCGCGGCTCCCCCAGGAGGTGATCCAGCAGGGGGTCACCGTCAAGAAGCAGAGCCCCAGCATCTTGATGGTCATCTCGGTCAACTCGCCCGGGGAGAGCTACGACGCGAACTTCCTCATCAACTACTGCGGCATCAACCTGCGGGACCAGATCCTCCGCATCCCCGGGATCGCCCAGGTCGATCTCTTCGGGGGCACCGACTACGGCATGCGCGTCTGGCTCGAGCCCAACAAGCTGGCCAAGCTCGGGCTGACGCCGGCCGACGTGATCTCGGCGATCAAGGAGCAGAACCTCCAGGCCCCGGCCGGGCGGGTCGGTGGCGCGCCCTCGCCCAAGGACCAGCAGTTCACCTACACCGTGGCCGCGCCGGGCCGCCTGATCACCACGGAGGAGTTCGAGAACATCATCATCCGGGGCACCGCGACCGCCGCCCAGGTCCGGATCAAGGACGTGGGCCGGGCGGAGCTCGGCTCCCAGGACTACAACTCGTTCGGCCGGCTGGACGGCAAGCCGGCCGGGTCGATGGCCGTCTACCTCCTCCCGGGGGCGAACCAGCTCGAGGCGTCGAAGCAGATCTACGAAACCATGACGCGGGCCAAGACGCTCTTCCCGCCCGACATGGACTACAAGATCGTCTACGACACGACGCCGGCCGTCGAGGCCTCGATCGAGTCGATCGTCCACACCTTCGTCGAGGCGCTGATCCTCGTCACGCTGGTGGTGTTCATCTTCCTCCAGAACGTCCGGGCCACGATCATCCCGCTCCTGACCGTGCCCGTCTCGATCATCGGGACCTTCATCTTCTTCCCGATGCTCGGCTTCTCGGTCAACACGCTCTCGATGTTCGGGCTCGTCCTGGCCATCGGCATCGTGGTGGACGACGCCATCGTCGTCGTCGAGGCGGTGATCCATCACATGGAGCACGGGCTCGACCCGCGGGCGGCGACGATCCAGGCCATGAAGGAGGTATCGGGCCCGGTCGTGGGGATTGCCCTCATCCTCTCGGCCGTGTTCGTGCCTGTCGCGTTCCTCGGTGGCCTCACCGGCCGGATGTACCAGCAGTTCGCGCTGACGATCGCCATCTCCGTGCTGCTCTCGGCCTTCAGCGCCCTGTCCCTCTCGCCGGCTCTCTCCGTGCTGCTCCTCAAGCCCCACAAGGCCCGCTCGCGGGCCGCTCGGGGTGTTCTTCCGGGGGTTCAACTGGGTGTTCGACCGGGCGACCAACGGCTACATCGGGGTGACCCGGCTGCTCGTCCGGCGCGCCGTGCTGACGATCCTGCTCATCGGGGTCGTGGTCGTGGGCGCCGGATTCTTCGGCAAGAGACTTCCCGCCGGGTTCATCCCCGATGAGGATCAAGGGCTCCTCGGTGTCAACGTGCAGCTCCCGCCCGGCGCGTCCCTCGAGCGGACGGGCGCCATTCTGACCCGGGTGGAGCAGATCGTGGCGAAGACGGAGGGCGTCGACGCCTATACGACGATCGGCGGATTCGGGCTCGTGACGAATACCTATCAGCCGAACTTCGGGACCATCCTGATCCGGCTCAAGGACTGGGAGGAGCGCCACGGCGAGGCCTTGCACGTGAAGGGGATCATCCGACACCTCGCCCCGCAGTTCGCGGCGATCCCGGAGGCGGTCATCTTCCCCTTCAACATCCCCACGATCGCAGGCTTCGGCGCCTCGGCCGGCTTCAACTTCCTGCTCCAGGACCGGAGCGGCACGCTGAGCGTCGAGGATCTCGGGGCCCAGACCCGCGCCTTCCTGACCGAGGCGCGCCAGCGCCCCCAGCTCGCCAACCTGTTCACCTCCTTCGATCCGAACTATCCCCAGGTGAAGGTGGAGCTCGACCGGGAGAAGGCGCGCACCCTCGGCATCCCCGTCAACGACGTGTTCCAGGCCATGTCCGCCGTGCTGGGCGGCGCCTACGTGAACGACTTCAACCGTTTCGGACGGTTGTTCCGGGTCTACGTCCAGGCGGACGCCGATTATCGCCGCAAGCCGGACGACATCGGGCAGATCTACGTGCGCAGCAACACCACGAACACCATGATCCCGCTCTCGACGCTCGTGACGATCCAGGAAGTGCCGAGCACGGAGATCACCACCCGCTTCAACCTGTTCCGCTCGGTGGAGATCAGTGGCGTCCCCGGCCCCGGCTTCACCTCCGGCCAGGCGCTGGCCGCCCTCGAGGACGTGTTCGGAAAGACGATGCCGAAGGAGATGGGCTTCGCTTACTCGAAGCTCTCCTACCAGGAGAAGGTGGCGCCGCCCGCGGGTCCGACCTTCGTCATGGCGATCGTCTTCGTGTTCCTCCTGCTGGCCGCGATGTACGAGAGCTGGCGCCTGCCGTGGGCCGTGCTCCTCGGCTCGCCGCTGGTCGCGCTCGGCGCCTTCTTCGGCGTCTGGCTCGTGGGCTACGACAACAACGTGTACGTCCAGGTCGGACTGATCATGCTCATCGGCCTCGCGGCCAAGAACGCGATCCTCATCGTCGAGGTGGCGAAGGTGAGGCACGAGAAGGAGGGCAAGTCGGCGCAGGAGGCCGCGCTGGAGGCGGCCCGCCTCCGCTTCCGGCCCATCCTGATGACCGCGTTCGCCTTCATCCTGGGCGTGGTCCCGCTGATGCGGGCGAGCGGGGCGGGCGCCGGGGCGCAGAACGTCATGGGCACGGCGGTCTTCTGGGGCATGCTGGTCGCCACGTTCCTCGGCGTGTTCATCATTCCCGGCAACTTCGCCTTCGTGGAGCAGCTGGGCCGGCGCCACAAGCGGGCGAAGGGGCCGGCGCAGGATCCCGCGCACGAGCCGCCCCCGACCGGGCTCCGGGAGGAGCACCCGTGAGACGAGCGACCGCGCTCATCGGGCTGGTGCTCGCCCTGGCCGCGTGCACGGTCGGCCCCGACTACCGCCGCCCGGAGGTCACGCTGCCGGCGCTGTTCCGCGGGCTCGATCCCACGGCGCCGCCCGAGCCGGGATCACTCGGCGACCTCGCGTGGTGGACGATCTTCCAGGACGAGGTCCTCCAGCGGCTGATCCAAACGGCCCTGGCAGAGAACTACGACCTCCGGCTCGCCGTGAGCCGCATCCTGGACGCCCAGGCCCAGGTCGTGATCACCCGCTCGAACCAGTTCCCCGTCGTCGAGGGGACCGCCCAGGCGCCTTTCCAGGCCACGGAAGGCGACCGACCGCCGCTCTTCACCCTGGAGAACTCCTTCCTCCCGCAGGGCGCCATCAACCTCTCGTTCGAGCTCGACTTCTGGGGCCGGTGGCGGCGGGCGACGGAGGCGGCCCGCGCCGATCTGCTCGCGACCGATGAAGCCCGTCACGTCGTGCTGAGCGACCTCATCTCCGCCGTGGCGATCGCCTATTTCCAGCTCCGCACGCTCGACCTCGACCTCGAGATCGCCCAGCGGACCGTTGGCCTCCGACAGGACTCCCTGCGGCTCGTGCGACTCCGCGAGGAAGGCGGCGTGGTGTCGCTGATGGACACGTACCAGGCCCAGACCCTGTTGTCGGGCGCCTTGCGGGAGATTCCCGACTTCGAGCGGCAGATCGAGCAGACGGAGAACCTCATCAGCGTGCTCCTCGGGCGGAACCCCGGGCCGATCACTCGCGGCAGGACGCTGGATGGCCAGATCACCCTGCCGTCTCCCCCCGTGGGGCTGCCGGCCGCGCTGCTCGAGCGGCGACCGGATGTCCGCCTCGCCGAGGCGCAGCTGGTCGCCGCGAACGCGCGGATCGGGGTGGCGAAGTCCGACTTCTTCCCGCGGATCTTCCTGCTCGGCAGCATCGGCGTGGCGGGCGGTGTCCAGAACAGCGTGTCCTTCGGCCCCATGGGCTTCTTCGGGATCGGTCCGACCATGTCGGTGCCGATCTTCAACATGGGCCGCGTCCAGGCCGGGGTGGACTCCGCGGAGGCCCGCGCCCAGGAGGCGGTCATCCGGTACCAGCAGACCGTTCAGCAGGGCCTGCGCGACGTATCCGACGCCCTGGTCGAGCACCGCAAGCGACGGGAGGCCCGTCGCGAGCAGGAGAACCTCGTCCAGGTTCTCCGGAACGCCACGGGCCTCTCGAATGTCCGCTACGACGGCGGCGTGACGAGCTATCTCGAGGTGCTGGACAACGAGCGGCAGCTCTTCTCGGCGGAGCTGGACCTGGCGCGGACCCAGCGGGACGAGCTCCTGGCGGTGGTCCGGCTCTACCGGGCCCTCGGCGGCGGCTGGGTGCAGTAGGGACCCGCCGCTCCGAGCTTCGTGCAGGAGCCCGGTGCGCCGAGTACCCGTGAGGAGTCCCGTCTGCGATACCCTTCATCAGCGAGACGCGTGATCGTGCCACCACACATCGAGGGAGCATGAGGCGCACCGCCTGCATCGGGTTCCTGGCCTGCGGGCTCGCCGTCGTGGCGTCCGCCAGGAGCGTGGCCCAGGTCCCGGGCCCGCGAGCGCGTTCTGACCGAGCGGTTCGGTCTTTCGGACGCCGACCTCGGGCAGCTGCGCGGCGGCCAGGTCGTGACGAAGACCCTGCCGATCCAGGGCCCGGAGATGGCCGTGTTCGGCGCGGTCCGGATTCCCGACGACAAGGAGCGGCTCGTCCGCTGGATCCGGGACATCGAAGGCTTCAGGAAGGCCGCCGATCTCGGGTTCTCCCGCAAGATCAGCTCCCCGCCGGCGATCAACGACTTCGGGGAGCTCGCGCTCGACTCCGGAGAGCTCCAGGCCCTCGCGCGCTGCAAGCCCGGCGACTGCGCGCTCCGGCTCGGGGATCGGGCGATCGCGCGATTCCAGACCGAGGTGGACTGGGCCGCGCCCGATGCGGGCCGGCGGGCGAACCTGCTGACGCGCCAGCTCCTCCTGGGCTACGCGGAGGCCTACCTCCGCGGCGGCGACGCCGCCCTCGGCGCGGCCCACAACGAGCGGACGCCGCGGCTCGTCGCGGACGGCTTCCGGGAGCTGATCCGGGGCGCCACGAACCTCTCCGCGCTGGCCCCGTCGCTCGCCGCGTACCTCGAGCGCTACCCGGCGCCGTCGACCGTGCCGGTCGAGGAGTTCCTCTACTGGGCCAAGGGCGGCCTCGGCACGGAGCCCTCGATCACGCTTCACCACCTGGTGATCCAGCGGGATCCGGGCGGCAACGTCTTCATCGTCGACAAGCAGCTCTACGCGAGCCGCTACATCGATACCTCGCTGCTCACGCTGTGGCTGGCGTCGCCGCCCGACGGCCGGGGATACTACCTCCTGGCGGGCGTGCGCGGCCGATCGACCATGCTCGAGGACTTCTCGGCGCGCCTGCTCCGAGGCCGGATCGAGGAGGAATCACGCTCGTACATCCAGATCTACCTGGACTGGCTACGGAAGAGCCTGACGCCGGCCTGACGGCGGCATATGCCCGGCGTGACGCCGAAGTCGGCTCGTGCCGGTTTCCAACAAGAGAAAGGGAAGACGACACATGCGACTATCTCGGTGCTTGGGTGTGGCCATCGCGATTACCTTCCTGGGGCTCACGCTCGGCGCGGCGCGTCCCGCCGCCGCGGAGTGGTTCCTGGATCTCTATGGCGGCGTGTCGATCACGGACGATGCCGATGTCGAGCTCCGCGGGGGTCAAACCGTCAATGACGCCGTCGAGTTCGACGAGGTAGGCACCGGCGGCGGGCGGTTGGGCTTCTACCTTCCTGGCCTGCGCTGGCTGGGATTTGCCGTCGACGTGTCCTATTTCGCGCCGAAGGGCCAGGGCGCGACGGGCGAGGCGCGGCTCGAGGTCGTGCCGATCACGGGCCTGGTGATGTTCCGCTTGCCGCTTCTGGAGAGCCAGGAGTTCCCGAACGGCCGGCTCCAGCCCTACCTCGGCGCGGGGGCGGGCGTCTTCCTCACGAGCGTCGAGGTCGAGGTGCCGGGGGGCGGCGAGGAGAACTCCGACTGGCAGGCCGAGTTCGGCGGGGATGCGCGCGGCGGCGTCACGTTCCTGTTCACGCCCGGCTTCGGGGTCTTCATCGAAGGCCGCTACACGGCCTTCAGCACGAATCCCGGCGGGCAGAACACCGACTTCGACGTCCAGACCTTCCACGCGTTGGGCGGATTCACGTTGCGCTGGTGAAGGCCGGGCGCCTGCGCCCTGGGTGAGGATCGCCATGACCCTGACGATCACGCGGACCACGCGGTGGACGGCGATCGCCACCCTCCTGTTCCTCGGGGTGGAGCTGTCGCTCCCCGCGGCGTGGGGGCAGGCCCCGTCGATGCCCGCATCCGGAGCGCCGGCGTCGAAGGCCGCCGGCCCGCCAAGCGCGCCGGCCGCCCCCGCGCGGCCGGCTCCACCGCCCGCGGCCGCGCCGGCCGCCCAGCCAGGAGCGACGAACGCCCCCTGGCCCCGGGAGTCCGCGGAGGGCGGCCAGACCTACACCGTCTACCAGCCGCAGATCGAGAAGTGGGACGGCACGCGCCTCCACGCGCGCGCGGCCTTCTCGGTCGAGAGCGCGACGTCGCCGCTCGAGCACTTCGGGGTCGTCTGGTTCTCGGCCCGCGCCGAGGTGGACAAGGTCAACCGGCTCGTCGCGCTCGCCGACTTCCGGATCGACAAGCTCACGTTCCCCTCGGAGCCCGGCCGGGCGGCCGAGTACGCGAAGGTGCTCGAGCGCCGTCTGCCCCGGGACGTTGCGCGGATCTCGCTCGACCGGATCCAGGCCGCGCTGGCGATGACCGAGGCCCAGGTCACGGCGGCCGCGCCCAGACCGGTGAAGAACGACCCGCCGCGCGTGATCGTCAGCCCGACGCCGGCCATCCTGGTCCTGGTGGACGGGAAGCCGGTTCTCCGCCAGGTCGACGGCTCGAGCCTCCTGCGGATCGTGAACACATGGGCGCTGCTCCTCGTGGACCAGGGGAGCGGCGGCAAGCACTACCTCCGGGCGCTGGGGCGGTGGTTCGAGGCGGTGACCATCGACGGGCCCTGGAGCGCGGCGGCGCGTCCGCCCGCCGCGCTCGAGACCGCCATGCAGAACGTGACCAAGGGCCAGCGCATGAACCTTCTCGACGATCCCGGCCCTGGGGTGAAGGACGCGGCTGCGCAGGGCGTGCTCCCGACGATCTACGTCAGCACGGTGCCGGCCGAGCTGGTGCAGACGACGGGGCGCCCGGATTACGAGCCCATCGACGGCACGGACCTCCTGCACGTCCGGAATGCGTCGACGAACGTCCTGCTCGACACCACCGACCAGCGCTACTACCTCCTGCTGTCCGGCCGGTGGTTCCGAGGCCCGTCCCTCACGGACGGACCGTGGGAGTACGTCCCGCACGACAAGGTCCCGGCCGCCTTCGCGAAGATTCCCGAGACGCACCCGCGGGGCGCGGTGCTGGCGGCCGTCCCGGGCACGCCGCAGGCCCAGGAAGCGGTCATCGACAACAGCATCCCCCAGACCGCCGAGGTCAACCGGAAGACGACGACGTTCCGGACCACCTTCGAGGGGACGCCGAAGTTCCAGCCGATCGAGGGCACGTCCCTCCAGTACGCGGTGAACACGCCGGACCCCGTGATCCTGGTCGATCCGAAGAGCTACTACGCGCTGAAGGACGGCGTCTGGTTCACGGCCGCCGTGCCCACGGGGCCCTGGGTGGTCGCCACGACCGTCCCGGCCGCCATTTACTCGATCCCGGTCAGCTCGCCGCTTCACTACGTCACCTACGTCCAGGTCTACGGGTCGACGCCCCAGACCGTGTACGTGGGGTACACGCCGGGGTACTACGGGACCGTCGTCGCGCCGAGCACCGTGGTCGTCTACGGCACCGGCTACGTCTACCCGCCGGTCTACGTCGGGTCCTACTGGTATCCGCCGCCCCCGACCTACGGCTACGGCGCCGGCTTCGGCTGGGGCGCCGTCACCGGGTTCGCGTTCGGAGCGGCCACGGCGGCCGTCTGGGGCGGCGCCTGGGGCTGCTGCGGGTACGACGACGTCGACATCGACCGGACCGTCAACATCAACCGGAACGACGCCTACAACCGGTGGAACTCGGATCAGGTGCGCTCCAACGTCGAGAGCCGGGCGCAGGGGGCGCAGAACCGCGCGAACGAGGCCCGGCAAGGGGCTCAGCAGCGCGCGACCGAGACCCGGCAAGGGGCGCAGCAGCGGGCGGGTGAGGCCCGGCAGGGTGCGCAGCAACGGGCGGGCGAGGCCCGGCAGGGAGCCCAGGAGCGCGCGGGCGCGGCGCGCTCCAATGACGTCTACGCGGGCCGCGACGGCAACACCTACCGGCGCGGCGCGGACGGCTGGGAGCAGAACTCGGGGCAGGGCTGGGATCGCGCCAGCTTCGGCCAGGGGGAGTCCGCCGCCGATCTCAATCGCGAGCAGCGGGCGCGAAGCGCGGGGTCCGCGCGCGAGAGCTCTTACCAGCGCAGTGGTGGCGGCGGGGGCGGCAGCTACAGCGGGGGCGGCGGCGGCGCGCGGTCCGGGGGCGGCGGGGGACGAGCGGGCGGTGGGGGCGGGCGCGGCGGAGGCGGCGGCCGCCGGCGCTGAACGCATGTCCATCGCGGTGACCCCGGAAGCGATTCGGCACAGGCCCGCCCCGGCGGCCGAATGGGGCTCCACTCTTGCGACCGACGCGTGGCTCGTCTCGGCGCGCGCCGACTTCTGGATCGTGGCCGCCGGCGGCGCCTCCCTCCTCCTCGTGATGGGCCTGGTGCTGCTCTGGCACGGCGATCGCGAGCTCGACACCGCGGACCTCCTCCTCTCCGAGCTCCACCTCGGCGCCACGTACGATGCGATCGTCCGCCGGCGGCTGTGGCGCACGATGCCGCTCGAGGTGCTCCTCGTGCCCCTCGCGCTCGTCGCCGCGACCTACGCGCTCGTCCTGAACGGCTGGCCACTCCTCGTGACGACGGCGATCCTGTACCTGGGCGCCTGGCACCGCGGCCGCCAGAACCTCGGCATCGCGCGCTACTACCAGCGGCGCGTCGGCGGCCCCGTGTCGCCCGGGCATCGATGGCGGCTCGCGGCCGCGTTCTATCTCCCGATGCTGGCGGGGGTCGCCTACTACACGAGCACGGCCGCGACCCACGAGGGCGAGGACTTCCACCACCTCACGCTGCCCGCCGAGCTGCACTGGGCGCTGGGAGCGGTGGCGGCGGCCGGCGTCGCGGCGTACCTCGTCTGGACACGGGGGCGGGTCCGCGCGATGACCGGCCCGGCTCCGACGGGCCGCGACCACACGCCGGCCGGCGTCCACCCCGCCGAGCGCTGGCTGGTCCTGGCCAACGCGGTGGCATTCGGCAGCGCGTACGTCGTGGGCGCCTGGGCCGCCTCGTTCGTTCTCGTGCTCGCCGTCCACCACGAGGTGCAGTACCTCTACTTCACCTACGCCGTCGCGCGGCGCGCCGATGCGGGGCGCGGGCGCGGTCTCGCCGACGAGCTCCGCCGGCTCGGCCGGTTCGCGGTGTGGCCGGCGATCGGTCTGGCCTCGTGGGCGGCGTGCACGCTCTCCGGATCCGAGTCACTCCTGCCGTTCCTGACCGCCGGCCTCCTCAGCCACTACTGGCTGGACGGCCGCATCTGGACGGCGCGAGCCCGTCGTCTGGCCGCCGCGTAGCCCATGCGCGCCGCGCCCGAGGGCGCTTCCCGGCCGTGAAGCCCTCGGTCAACTGGCTGCTCGCGCTGATCCCGGTCACGCTCGCGCTCGAGCACGGCGGCGCGCCGGCGCCCTGGGTGTTCTTCATCGCGGCGGTGGCCATCCTCCCGGTCGCGCGCCTCATCGTCCGGTCGACGGAACAGCTCGCGGCCTACACCGGCGACGCCGTCGGCGCCCTCCTCAACGCCACCTTCGGCAATGCGCCCGAGCTGATCATCGCCCTGGTGGCGCTCCGCGCGGGGCTCCTCGACATGGTGCGGGCGTCGATCGTCGGCGCGATCCTCGCGAACCTGCTGCTCGCGCTCGGCATCGCCTTCCTCGTCGGCGGGGTGCGTTTCCACACGCAGACCTACCGGGAGGCCGCCGCGCGCATGTACGGCTCGATGATGCTGATCGCCGCGATCAGCCTGACCGTGCCGAGCGCATTCAATCGGATCTTCGCGCCCGAGGAGACCCTGCGGGAGGAGGCGCTGCTCAACGTCGGCCTCGCCCTCGTCCTGCTCGCCGCCTACGTGCTCTACCTCGTCTTCATGCTCAAGACCCATCCGGAGGAGTTCGCGGGAGACGCCGGCGCCGCGCCTGCCCACGAGGGCCCCCACTGGAGCCTTCCGCGGGCGATCGCCGGCCTCCTCACCGCGTCGGTCCTCGCGGCCTGGATGAGCGAGGTGCTGGTCGGCGCGGCGGAGGCGACCGGCGCCGCGCTCGGCATGTCGGACGTCTTCATCGGCATCGTGGTCCTCGCGATCGTCGGCGGCGCGGCCGAGAGCGGCTCCGCGGTCGCGATGGCGCGCGGGAACCGGATGGATCTGGCCGTGGGCATCGCCCTCGGCAGCTGTATCCAGATCGCGCTCTTCGTCGCGCCGGTGCTGGTGCTCGCGAGCTACGTCCTGGCGCCGCGCCCGCTGGAGCTCTCCTTCAGCCGGCCGGAGATCGGATCGCTCTTCATGGCCGTCCTGATCGGGGCCCACGTGGCGGGCAACGGGCGCGCCAACTGGTTCAAGGGAGTGCAGCTCGTGACCGTCTACCTGATCATCGCGCTCATGTTCTACCTCCTCCCGACGGCGTCGTGATCGTCCCTCCATGCTGACGCTGATCCTGTCCGCGCTCGGCTTGACGGCGGTGACCGTGATCATCCACGGCGCCGGCACGATGGCCGCCATGGGACGGGCGGTCCGGCGCCGGGCCGGGCTCACGAACGCGCCGGGCCGCCTCGCCGTCGAGCTAGTCATGTCGGAGCTCATCGGGACGCTGCTGCTGCTGCATCTCGCCGAGGCGATCGTGTGGGCGCTCTTCCTCGTCTGGATCGGAGGGCTGCCCGACCTCGAGACGGCGATGTACTTCTCGCTCACGAGCTACACCACCGTCGGCTACGGCGACGTGTTGCTCTCCCCGCGCTGGCGCCTGCTCGGCCCGATCGAGGCGGCGGTGGGCGTCCTCATGCTCGGCTGGTCCACCGGCATCCTGATCGCGGTGATCGGGGCGACCTACCGGGAGCTCTTTCCCGCACCGAAGACCCGGTAGAACCCGGGCGCGCCGAAGAAAGGAGCGAGTGCCACGATCATGGCGACACACGACGAGGCGGTCGACCGAGAGGACGCGGCGAGCGACGGCAAGCTGAAGCGGAAGAAGTACGAGAAAAGCCTCCGCAAGCTCCAGGGCGAGCTGTGCAAGCTCCAGGCGTGGGTGAAGCACAGGGGGCTCCGCGTGATCGTGGTCTTCGAGGGCCGCGACGCCGCCGGCAAGGGCGGCACGATCCGCGCCATCACCGAGCGCGTGAGCCCCCGCGTGTTCCGCGTCGTCGCGCTGCCCGCTCCGTCGGACCGCCAGAAGACCGAGCTGTACATGCAGCGCTACATCACGCACTTCCCCGCCGCCGGGGAGATCGTGATCTTCGACCGGAGCTGGTACAACCGCGCGGGGGTCGAGTACGTCATGGGGTTCTGCTCCAAGGAGGACCGCCAGCGCTTTCTCGAGCTCTGCCCGCTGGTCGAGAAGTTCATCGTGGACAGCGGCATCCAGCTGATCAAGATCTGGCTGGAGGTGAGCGACAAGGAGCAGAAGCGCCGCTTCGAGGCCCGCATCGACGACCCGCTGCGCCAGTGGAAGCTGAGCCCCATGGACCTCCCGTCGCGGGAACGCTGGTTCGACTACTCGCGCGCTCGCGACAAGATGCTGGAAGCCACCGACACGAAGCACGCGCCGTGGCACATCCTGCGCTCCGACGACAAGCGGCGGGCGCGCCTCAACTGCATCACGCACCTCCTGGAGCAGATCCCGTACAAGAAAGTGCCGCGCGAGAAGGTCAAGCTGCCCAAGCGCGCGGACAAGCGCGCCTACGACGACGAGGCCTCGCTCAAGGGGCGGAAGTTCGTGCCCGAACGGTACTGACGGCCACGCAGACGGGATAGCCGCCGGCGAGCATGCCGGATTTCACTGCCCGGTGAGCCCCATCTGGTAGGTTGTGTCTGTCCATGTCAGCGAATTCCGTGTGCTGCCGGGCCACGAGGGTCGACGGTTCAGCTCCGGCGCTTCGCGGAGCGTCACGCGGCAGGGCTCCCTCCGATGCATGAAGAGAGCATCGCCATCTGGGTCATCGGGGTCGTCGAGCTCCTGCTCCTCGCTTCTCTTTCGGCGGTCGTGCTCAGACGGATCCGCTTCCCCTACACCATCGGTCTCGTCATCGTCGGACTACTCGTGGCGATTGCCCAGGATCGGCTTCATGTGCTGACGCCCATCCAGCACATCCGGCTACGTCCCGACGTCGTCCTGTATCTCTTTCTTCCGACTCTGGTGTTCCCGGCCGCGGTGCAGCTGGATCTGCGGTTGGTGAGACAGAACCTCTCGCCCATCCTTCTCCTGGCCGGCCCCGGTGTGATTCTCTCGACGGTCATCGTGGGCGGCGTCGTCGGGGCGCTGACCCCGCTCTCCTGGGGGGCGGCCCTGCTCTTCGGAGCGCTGATCTCGGCCAGCGATCCGGTCGCGGTCATGGCCCTCTTCAAGGATTTGAAGGCCCCAGGCCGGCTGTCGGTCCTGGTCGATGGCGAGAGCTTGCTCAACGATGCCGTGGCGATCGTGCTGTTCAGCAGCGTGCTCTCGGTGATGAAGGCTGATGCCGTGGGCGCCATGACGGCGGTTCATGGCGCGGTGGACCTTGTTCTCGTGTCCGTGGGCGGCGCGGCCGTGGGGGCCGCTCTGGCCGTGGTCTATGCGAGAGGGGCGCGTCTCGCCGAGGACGATCCCCTCGTCGAGATTGCCCTGTCGATGGTCCTTGCGTACACGGCCTTTGCCGTCGCCGACTACTACCTCCATGTCTCGGGGATCATCGCGGTACTCGTGGCCGGCTCGGTGGGTGGTCTGTTGCGCCGGAACCGCGTCGGGACGGACGCTCGCGCCTACCTGCGGCACTATTGGCGCTATGCCGAATTCGTTGCCAACAGCTTCGTGTTTCTGTTTCTGGGCATCGGCGGCCACATGGTGCTCAAGCGCCTGCTGGATGGGAGCGCCATGGGCTTCGCGTACATCGGCTATGCCGTCGTCGCCGTGACCGTAGCCCGCCTGATCGTCGTGTATGGCCTCATCGGCCTTTCGAACAGATACGCGAGGACCGAGCCAATCGACTGGCGCTTTCAGGCGATCATGTTCTGGGGTGGAGGGTTACGCGGCGCTCTGCCATTGGTGATGGCGCTCAGTCTGCCGCTCGCCTTCGAGCATCGGCAGCTCATCCTGGACCTGACCGCGGGTGTCGTGCTATTTACCTTGCTGGTGCAAGGGACGACGGTGGGTCGCCTGATTCGCGCCTGTGGACTGAGTTGAGGGCACGCATCGTCGCGCGCACCAGTGACCACGACCGGCACCGTGCCGGCCGCGGTCGCACGTGAACCGGACAATCAGGTCCTTCCTGGCGGATAGCAGAATCCTGCCAATCATGGCGGGAGTTCGTGATGAGACCGGCGCCGCTGGTGAGGCACGCGCGTCGTGGACACCGCGGGCGGTTCGGCACGAGCGCGGCGGCGGCTCCGGTCGAGAGTGGCTGGGAGGCCAGCCGCCCGGCGGCCGATCCGCACGTGCCGTGAGCAGCGGATTCGGGGCACGCGCAGCGCAAGGTCGTGAAGCGCCTTCGATCGGCCAACATGGACTAAAGTGATCCGGAGACCACTCATGGCATCGCGCACATCGCCGTTCGCCGCAGCTCTGCGCCCGGATTCGCCCGACTTCTCACTGGTCCTGGGCGGCCCTCTCTACCAGCTGCTACGGCGAGCGCACATGGCCGGCAATGCGCTGGAGCTGATGCGCCGGCGCGTGGTCGTCATCTCGCTGTTCGCTTGGGTGCCCCTGCTGGTGCTCTCGGCTCTCGAAGGACGCGCGCTGGGAGGGGACGTGGCCGTGCCCTTCCTGCGGGACTGGGACACTCACGCTCGCTTCCTGGTGGCGCTGCCGCTCCTGATCGTGGCGGAGCTGGTGGTTCACCAGCGCATGCGCTTGGTGGTGAAGCAATTCCTGGAGCGCAACTTGATTCCCCCGAGCGCCTTGAGCCGGTTCGAGGGCGCCATGGCATCGGCGTTTCGCCTGCGCAACTCGGTGCTGGCCGAAGTGCTGCTGATCGCCTTCGTGTGCCTCGTCGGTGTCTCCGTCTTCTGGCGGCAGTACGTCGTGCTCACGACGGCGACGTGGTACGCGACCCCGACGGCCGCCGGCATGACCCTCTCGCGCACCGGGATATGGTATGCGTACGTGAGCCTGGCGCTCTTCCAGTTCCTGCTCCTGCGCTGGTACTTCCGGATCTTCATCTGGGCGCGATTCCTCTGGCACGTGTCACGCATCGAGTTGAGCCTCATTCCCACGCACCCGGACCGCGTGGGCGGCCTGGGATTCCTTGCCAACACGGTGTACGCATTCGTTCCCCTGGCGCTGGCCCACGGCGCGTTGCTGGCCGGGCTGATTGCCAACCGCATCTTCTACCTCGGGGCCCGGCTTCTCGACTTCAAGATCGAGGTGGCGGTCGTCCTGGCGTTCATGCTGTGCCTGGTATTCGGCCCACTCGTGGTGTTCGCGGGTCAGCTCGCTCAGGCCAAGCGAACGGGAGGCCGCGAGTATGGCACGCTCGCCGAGCGGTATGTCCGCGAGTTCGATGCCAAGTGGCTGCGCGGTGGAGCCCCCGCCGACGAGCAATTGGTGGGGAGCGGCGACATCCAGTCCCTCGCCGATCTGGCGAATAGCGTCGAGGTCGTGCGGACGATGCGCCTCATCCCTGTGACGAAGGAGGCGATCCTCTTTCTGGCCGCCGCGACGCTCGCGCCGGTCGTGCCGCTCGCGCTCACGATGATGTCGCTGGAAGAGCTGCTGAAGATGCTGCTCGGCACACTGTTCTGATAGGCTTTATTAGGAGTACCGCACAGCTGAGGTGACGGGGGCTGTACGTCGTGGAAGGAGCGCGGAGCAGGTCGGAGTCCGGGCGGCCGGCCGGTCGCAGGCGGCCGAGTACCTCAGGCTGAACCCTGGGCACACCGGACAATCGCGCGCGGAGTCTCGCACCGCGCCCGGCTCGGTTGAGAAGCGATTGGCGCCCGTCTCGACCCACCCGAGGACGGCGGAAGGCCTCCGCACCCTCCGGCGACGGCGGGCTGCCGCCAGAGATAACGCTGTCGTTTCGCGAGGATACCGCGCGCTAGCGACCCCGATAGGACCAAGGTCCTATAGACGCCTGGACGTCCGCCAGGATGAAGTGATAGCAATCTTGTCGCGACCTCGGACCCCGCGGGAACGTGATGCACTCGGTCAGCGCCTCCAAATGGCCCGTACCGGCGGTGCCGGTGGCGCCCCGGAGTGGGGCGAGGGCCGTCTTCCCAATCGAGGTGCCGCCCCTCCAGAGTCACCGCGGGCCCGGCCAACTCCGGAAGGGCGGCCTGCGGCTCGTGCTCGACTTCTGAGCAGTGTGCGTTTGGCGGGGCCTACACTCACGAACTGAGAGGAGAGAGACGCATGTTCAATCGAAGGATCACTGCAGGCCTGCTGAGCGGTGTCGTGGCCGTTGGTCTGGTTCTGTCGGCTCAGACCGCGGGGGCCATCAAGGCCCAGGACGCGGCCAAGGTGGAAGCCGAGGCGAAGGCCACGCTGGCGAAGTTCCAGACAGGCACGAAAGGCGCCGAGGAGGTGTTCGCCAACGCCAAGGGTATCCTGGTGTGCCCGAAGATCACCAAGGGGGGCTTCATCATCGGCGTGGAGTCAGGCAACTGCGTGCTGACCAAGGGTGCCCCCAAGCCGATCCACTACGGCTCGAGCGCGCTCAAGGCGGGACTCCTCGCGGGCATCGCCTCGTACTCGATGATCCTGGCGCTGAACACGGACGCCGCAGTGGAGAAGTTCACCAAGGGCGAGCGCGAATGGGAGATGGGAGTGGATGCGTCGGTGGCCGTGGCCAAGGTGGGTGCTGGCGGCGCTCTCGATACGACCAATCTGAAGAAAGACATCGTGTCCTTCATCTTCGGCGACAAGGGCTTGATGGGGGATCTGTCGTTCTCGGGCTCTCGTTTCAAGAAGCAAGAGATCGAGTGACACCAGGAGCAACAAGCCACTCCGGACCGGGAGCGGTGCCGGGATGCTCTGAGACGTGCGTCGTCGCACGTGCGCCGCGACCGAGCTGGGCCGGGTCTTCGAGAGGGGCGGAGGCGCATCCGGACGAGTCCGGCGGCAACTAGGTCTAACGCACGCCCCCGAGTCACCCGGCCCGCGTCCGCCCGGCCCTTTCCGGGTGGCGACGGGGCGTCTAGGCCTCCGGCCACCCTAGTGACGTTCGGCTGGGGCTGACCGACCCAGCCCTGTTGTGCCGAAGCTCGCTGACCGGATACGATTCCAGCACCTATGGAGTCGCTCCGGTGCGGCAACGTATTGACTCTGGGGACGGCCTCCGAGGAGCAGATCGTGCATCGCGGCCGGCGTCGCCCGGTTCGAACTGGCCTGGCATTGCTGTCGCTGCTCGCGGCCGTCCCGGCCTTCGCCCAAGCCCCCAAGGCCGCAAACGCCCCCCGAGAAGACCTGACCATCGATCCGGAGACGATCACGCAGTCCTGGAAGGGCGATCTGGACCAGATGGTCGAGCGCCGGATCGTCCGCGTGCTGGTTGTGCCCAGCAAGACCTTCTATTTCAACGACAAGGGCACGCAGCGCGGGATCACCTACGATGCGTTCCAGCTGGTCGAGCGGGAGCTGCAGAAGCGGATCGCCCAGGACAAGAAGCCCAAGCGCAAGCATCTCACCGTGAGGTTCTTCTATGTCTCGGTCAGTCGAGACGAGATCTTTGCCGCGCTGGCGGAGGGCAAGGGTGACATCGCGGCGGCGGGCCTCACCATCACCCCGTCCCGCGAGACCCTGGTGGATTTCGCCAAGCCGCACTTGAACGGCGTTCGCGAGGTCGTGCTCACGGGGCCGGCCTCCCCCGCCCTGTCGACGCTCGACGACCTCGCGGGCAAGGAAGTGTTCGTGCGCAAGTCGTCGAGCTACTACGAGAGCCTGGTCGCGCTGAACACGCGCTTCGCCGCCGAAAACAAGCCGTTGATCAACCTGAAGAACGCCCCGGAGGAACTCGAGGACGAGGATCTCATCCAGATGCTGAACGCGGGGCTCGTCTCGACCCTCGTCGTGGACCAGCACATCGCCGACTTCTGGAAGAAGGTCTTCCCGAAGATCGTGGTCCACGACACGATCGCGGTGCAGACCGGCGGGCAAATCGCGTGGGCTATCCGCAAGGGCAGCCCGCAGCTCAAGGCCTTTCTGGATGGTGTGGTCACCGCCGCCACGTCCGGGCCGCTCGAGAAGCAGCGCGAGCAGATCCTCGCCCGGTACCTCAAGCGTCTCACCTACGTGAAGAACGCCGCTGAGGACGCGGAACGGAGGAAGTTCCTGTCGGTGGTCGACCTATTCCGCAAGTACGGGGACCGCTACGACGTGGATTGGCTCCTGATGGCGGCCCAGGGCTACCAGGAATCGAAGCTCGACCAGCAGGCCCGTAGCCACGTGGGCGCGATCGGGGTGATGCAGGTGATGCCGGCGACGGGCAAGGAGCTGAACGTGGGGGACGTCACGCAGCTAGACCCGAACATCCACGCCGGCGTGAAGTACATGCGCTACATGATCGACCGGTACTACGAGAACGAGCCCATGACCAAGCTCGACAAGGCCCTCTTCACCTTCGCCTCCTACAACGCCGGGCCACGCCGGGTCGCGCAGCTTCGTAAGGAGGCCGCGAAGCGTGGCTACGACCCCAACGTCTGGTTCCACAATGTGGAGTACATCGCCGAGGAGAGGATCGGGCACGAAACCGTGACGTACGTGAGCAACATCTTCAAGTACTACGTTGCCTATCGCCTGATCGGGGACGCGCTGGAGGAACGCCGGGGAGTTCGAGAATCTCAGGAACGGTGAGAAGGAGGCCGGCCAGCGTCAAGGCAGGAGGGTCGAGTGCGCGAACCTGGCTCGGGACCCGCGATCCCGGCCCGGCCGACCACGCGGCGTTGCGCAACGAGCGGTGCGTGTCCTCACCGCCCCACGGGCGCCAAGCGCGCGTTGAGTGGGCGCACATGAGTCCTAGCCGACGATCGCCGAGCGCGGGAGGGCGAGCCCCGGCAGCGCGTGACCGAACCAGGCGGGCTCCGGCCTCCGGTCAGTGTAGGATGGGGGCCGCGTGGCGGGGCACCGAGAGCGGCGATCGAAAGGAGGACTCGTGGGACTTCGAGCGATGACGCGGTGGAGGGTCGGGTGCTCGGGTGGGGCGCTGAGCGTGGCCGCTGCCATCCTGGTGCTCGTGCAGACCTCAGGCGTGGCTCGTGCTCAGACATTGCCTCCCGGTGCCTTGGACCAGTTCGATCATCTCGTGGGGAGCCGGATCGAGACCTTCGCCGTCCTCGACACCCAGAGCGGCGCGAGCGGGGGGACGTATACGTCCAAGGTCAACGACACCGACCTCTCGATCACGCGGGTGACGGGACGGGGCGACGCGGGCCCCAAGCGCCCGCTCGGGGACACCGGCATCCTGTGGAGTCCGATCATCGAAGGCGGGATCGGGTACGGGACGTTCAACAATCACTTCGACGACGGCGCGCTGGACGGGAACAAGAGCACGGTCACCAGCCTGGCGGTGTTTCTGGGGGGCGGCGTCCGCTTCACGTTCTGGGAGGATTGGAGCCTCGCGCCGACCTTCGGCATCATCTACGCGCACACCGAGAATGACTTCGACGCGCGCAACGAGGCCGGACAGAACGTGCTGCGACTCGCCGGGGGCCAGGCGAACGATCTCGTCAACTGGAGCGCCGACACGATCACCCTCGTGCCGGGGATGGAGGCGCGGTACCGGCACTTGTTCGGCTCGGTGCAGCTGACGGTGAAGTCCCTGTTCAAGTACTTCAACACGCAGCCGATCGAGCGATCGACGACCGCCCTGAGCTTCGAGAGCGACTCGAAGTGGTGGCTGAACGAGGTCGACGTGGAGTGGCGGATGCCGCTCTACCTGTGGGGCCGGCAGCTCCGGACGGGGGCGTACTTCGGCCGCGCCGAGCTCTCCGGCGGAGTGGAGGAGACAATCAAGACCGACCATCTGTACCAGGCCGGCGGCCGCTTCGTGATGGACATTCAGGGACTCCTGTGGCACGTCGAGTACGTGGGCGTGGGGGCCGGGTACTTCTGGTCGGACAAGTTCTCGGGCTGGACCCTGGGCGCGGAGATCAGCTTCGCGTTCTAGTCCCTCAGCACACGGACGGTCGGCCGCATCGAGTTGCGCTAGCGCCTGGTCAGTCGTGAGAGCATCTCGCGGTGGACCGGAAGGCTCGAGGCGTCGCGCAGGACTCCGCAATGTGCCCGCGTGTCACCGAGGCGTACACACGGCGCGCGAGGACGCACAAGGAGAAGAACGATGAACGCGCCCTTGAAGCCAGACCCAGCCCTCGAAGGACAGAGGACGACGCCGCTCCTCGACGTGCTGATCCGCGCCGGTCTCATCTTCGCACTGGCGATGCTCTGTTACCGGATCTTCTCGCCATTCCTGACCCTGACGGTCTGGGCGGTGATCCTCGCCGTCACGATGTACCCGCTCCACCAGTGGCTCGCGTACCGGCTGGGCGGGAGGCAGGGATGGGCGTCCACGCTGATCGTCCTAGTTGTTTTTGCGCTCGTCGTGGTACCGACGGGCCTGCTGGTGGGTTCGCTGGGCGACGCCGCGCAGAAATTCGTGCAAGGCGTCCAGGCCAACACCCTGCAGATTCCGGCTCCGCGCCCGGGTGTGGAAAGATGGCCGATCGTCGGCAAGGACCTCCATGCGTTCTGGTCGAAGGCACACTCCGACCTTCCGGCATTCGTGCAGAGCTTGCAGCCGAAGATCGGTGAGCTCGCGCTTTGGATGCTGGGCGCGGTGGCCGGCATTGGCGGCGGCATGCTCCAGCTCCTGGCGGCGTTCGTGATTGCCGGCGTCATCATGGCATTTGGCGAGGCCGGCGCACGCAGCAGCGAGGCGATCTTCGCGCGGATCATCAGCCCGGAGCGCGCTCCCAGTTTCGTCGCGCTGTCCACGGCGACCATTCGTGCGGTCGCGCAGGGTGTCATCGGCGTGGCCCTGATCCAGGCTCTCGCGATCGGCGTGATACTGCTCGTGGCCGGAATCCCGCTGGCGGGCCTGCTCGCGATCCTCGTCCTGGTGCTGGGCATTGCACAGCTGCCCGCCGTGCTCGTCCTCTTGCCGGTGATTCTCTACATCTGGATGGGCGGCGACTACGGCACTGGGTCGGCGATCGTCTATTCGGCGCTGCTACTCGCCGCAGGCCTGCTGGACAACGTCCTGAAGCCGCTGATGATGGGCCGTGGCGTCGATGCGCCGATGCCGGTCATCCTGCTCGGCGCATTAGGCGGCATGGCGGCCAGGGGCATGGTCGGACTGTTCCTGGGCGCCGTCCTGCTGGCGCTGGGCTACCAGATCTTCATGGGCTGGGTATACGCGGGCCCGGCGGAGTCTGATTCGCAGCCGGCCGGTTGAACCATGCCTGGCCTGCCGCCAGGCTCCTGACTGAAGACGCGCCACGCCCTGCACCCTCCTGGGCCAATGACGTCGTCTCGCCCTCTGCGGGAATGGCGCTGCGCAGGCCCGGCGACGATGCCCGCTGGCGCGCGAGCTTCTCGGGGACCTACGGACCAATGCGAGCGCTAGGCCGACGTTGGCGCGCCGAATGCGCGCGGGCGCCGCAGTCTCGCCGCGATGGGACATTGCCGCAATCGCTCGATCCGACTGCTTTGCCTGCCCTCAAGGACCCCGAGCGTCCATCGCGATGGCCACACAGGGCGCTGAGAGCAGGTTCGCGTTCTAGCGGACCGGAGTGCCGGGCCCCCTCTGCTCGTTTCGCAGGCTAACGCGGCGCCGCCTCGCTTGATTCCTTGTAACTTGGTCTAGTACATGGCGGAGCATCGCTCACCGGTGACCGAACTGCGCCGACCTCGGCAGCGCCTTCCGAGGCGTCGTCTCGTCCGCTGGAGTCTCATCGGGCTCGCGGGGCTCGTCCTGCTCCTCGGAGCCTGCGTGGCGACGGCATGGGTCCTCTTCCGGCTTCGCGGGCCCGAGCTGATCCGCGCCGAGCTCGAGGGCGCGCTGGTCACGGCGCTGGGGCGCCCGGCCCGCGTCGACGCCGTGACCTTCCGTCCCTGGCCGGTTGCGCTTCGAGTCTCCGGAGTCGCGGTCGCGAGCGGCGCGTCGTGGGAGCAGGGCACCCTCCTCAGGCTCGACCACGGCGACGTCAGCGTCCGGCTCGAGAGCCTCTGGCGTCGGCGGCTCGTGCTCGGCGTGACCCTAGCGGGGATCGAGGTGACCGCCACGGCCGCCGGGGGCGGCGGCCTGGCGATCCCGATCCCGCCCGACACCGTCGTCATCGGCCCCGTGACGGCGCGGCTCGCCGTGGTGCGGGTCCGGCAAGGCCGCATCGTTTACCGGGATCCCGATGCGCCGTGGACGGTCGAGGTCCGTGGGCTCGACGCCGATGGTCGGCCGCAACCGGACGCGCTCGCCCTCTCCGCGGCGGCCGAGAGCCTCCGCTTCGAGTCGCCCGCGCTGCACGAGCACGTCGAGGGGGTTCGCGCCGACGGCACGATCCGCGCGGGGGAAGTGGCCGTTCAGAGAGTGCGGTTCCGGTGGGAGGGTCATGAGGCCGAGCTGTCCGGGCAGCTGCGCCCGACCCCGGAGGGGCTCGCAGTGCTCGGAGCGGTTCGCGGGGAGGCGAGCCTGGGCCCGATCGCCAGCCGCGCCGGGATGACCTGGCCGCTGACCGGCATCGCCAGGTTCGACGCAACGCTCGAGGGACCTGTCGCCGCCCCGCGCGTCGAGGGTCGCATCACCGTGCCCGAGCTTGCCGCGGGACAGTTTCGCGCGCGGAGTGTCCGCCTCGAGGGAAGCTTCGGAGACGGAGCCTTGCACCTTCGGGACATCCACGGAGACCTTCCTGGCGGGCCCGTCCGGGGTGCCTTCACCCTGAGCCCCGACCGGAAGGCCGGCGCGCGACTGGCCCACCTCACGCTGGACGGGCTCCGGCTTCCGGGAGTCTTCGCCTCCCTCGGCCCTGCAAGCGTTCAGGCCGACGGCCGGCTCGAAGGGGGCGGGATCGAGCTCGGGCCGGTGACCGCACGGTGGGCCGCCGCGCGGCTGGACGTGACGGGCCGCGTGGAGCCGGGGAGCCGCCTGGGGCTCCGCGCGAACCTCGACGCCGACCTCGGGCCGTTCACGCAGGCCCTGGGGACGACGGGCGTTGCGGGACCGGCGCGCGTGACCGCGGAAGCGACGGGGACGTGGGATCGGCCGGTCGTCGCCGGGCAGGCGGACGTGGGCCCGCTCACCCTCACCACACGGACGGTCGACCGCGTGGAGGTACGCTACCGCCTGGCGAGCAGCGAGGGCTTCTCGCGGTGGA
This sequence comes from uncultured Candidatus Rokubacteria bacterium, assembly GCA_963765195.1. Taxonomy (GTDB): domain Bacteria; phylum Methylomirabilota; class Methylomirabilia; order Rokubacteriales; family DASRDR01; genus DASRDR01. The sequence goes on along the minus strand of CAVXVV010000055.1, from coordinate 355,087 downwards.
CGGGAACTCTCGAGGCGCCGCGCGTCGCCATTCCCGAGGCGCCGATCGAGGGCCTCCAGGTGGCCGTCGTGCTCGACGACGAGCGGGTCGAGGTCCAGCGCCTCACCGGCCGCGTCCGGGGGGATCCGCTGACGCTGCGCGGGAGCTGGGTCTGGGGAGGCGACGGATGGGCGGAGGGGAACCTCGGCCCGGTCGCGCTCGACAGGCTGCGCGAGCTTCCTGCCACCCTCTCGCCGAAGGGGTCCGGTGAGGCGCGCTTCCGAGCCAGCACCCAGCGCGGGGTGGTGTCCGCCACCGCGGCGATCGGCCTCCTCGACGTCTCACTCGGCGGCGTCCTCTTCGGGTCGGGCCGCCTCGACATCGGCGTCACGGGCCGCGACCTGACGGCGGGGCTCGAGTTCCCAGCGATGGCGCTCTCGGCCACGGGTCACGGCCGTCTCGAGGAGGGCCGCACCGTCAGCGCGCAGGCCCGACTCGAGCGGGCCAACCTGGATCCCATCCTGGCCCAGCTCGCGCCCGCGGCGCGCGGGCGAGTGCTCGGGCGCGTCTCGGCGCGCGCGGAGGCCGAGGTTCCCCTGTGGCGGCCGGGAGAGTTGCGGATGACGGCGTCGATCACGCCGGACGAGCTCGTCGTGGCGGGTGGGCGCTGGACGACTCGCTCGCCGGCAGTCATCCGGTGGGACCGCGGGCGGCTCACGGTGGACCAGTTCCGGGCCGAGGGCCCGCCGGGGACGATCACGGCGTCCGCCGTCATGGAAGCCGGTGGGAGCGACGCCCGCATCGCGATCGGGCTGGAGCAGGCGCGGCTGCCGCCGCCGTTCGACCGGGCGACGCCGGGCGAGGCGCGGGGCGAGGCGCGGCTGACCGGGGCCGCGTTGGAGGCCCTGTCGATCCGCGGCCGCTGGCCGGTGGGAACGCTGTCCCTGGACGGCCGCGTGCCGTTCGAAGGGCCGATCGCCCTCACTGGCCGGCTCACCGCCGAGGCCGGAGAGGTGGCGCGTGCCTTGGGCCGGGATCACATCGCCGGCCAGGCGATCGTCTCCGCCGACCTGAGCGGAACATGGCGGGAGCCGGTCGCCATCGGGCGGCTCGAGGCCTCCGCCCTCACGAGCGCGGCGGCCACCCTCACGGGGATCACGGTGCCGTTCCGGCTCACACCCTCGACCATCCGGATCGCCGACGCCCGTGTTGTTCTCGGGAACGATCCACTCGCGCTCGAGGGCGATGCGTCGTGGGGGGCCGAAGGATGGCGCGGACGGGGACTGCTGACGGCCCCGGTTCTGACGGTGGGCGGCTGGCCGATCGAGGGGCTCCACGCCGCTTTCCTGGTGGACGCCGAGCGACTCGAGGCCACCGCCGTGTCCAGCCGCATCCACGGCGTGGCCGTGCGGGGGACGGGGTCGTGGCAGTGGAGCGGGGGCGGTCGTCTGGAGGCCCGGCTCGGACCGGCCGAGCTCGCGCAGCTCCGCGGGGTCCCGCCGGCCCTCGAGCTTGCGGGCTCGGCGTCGGGACGCCTCGACGCGGTGCTCCGGTCTCTCGAAGACGTCACCGCCTCGCTGGCGCTCCGGCTCGACGGGGTCCGCGCCGCGGGTGAGGCGCTCGGAGCCGGGACCCTGGCGGCCGAGCTCCGGGGGCGTGCGGTCCGGGCCGAGCTCGGCTTTCCCGAGCGTCGGCTGAGCGCAGTCGCCGACGGGCGCGCCGAGGCGGGCGCCACGATGAGGGTCCGCGCCACGGTCGACGATCTGCCCCTCGGAGAGCTGGGGCGGCGGCTCGGACTGGGGGAGCGAGCGATGGTGGGCGGGTCGGTGTCGGCGCGAGTCCTGGCCCAGGTCCCGCTGGACCAGCCGAGGGCCGCGCGGGGGACTCTTCACCTGGACCCGCTGCGTCTCGTGGTCGCGGGTGAGACTCTCACGAGCCAGGAGCCGATCGTCGCCAGCTTCGACGCGAGCGCGCTGCGTGTCGAGCGCCTGCTCCTCGCGGGGCGCGCGGGGACGATCTCGGGCCGCGGGACCCTCAACGCGGCAGGCGCGCTCGATGGCGAGGTGCGGGGTCAGATCCCGCTGGATGTGCTCGCGGCGCTCCGGCCTGAGGTGGAAGCGGCCAGCGGGAACCTGGACGTGAGGGTGACCGCGCGAGGCACGACCGCGGCGCCCGAGATCAGCGGCGTCGCAGCCCTCGACGGCGCGAGCGTCACGGTCCGCGGTTACGCGGAGCCCATACGCGAGATCCACGCGCGGCTCACCGCGTCTCCCGCCGGCCTGCGTCTGGTCGAGGCGCGGGGCGTCCTCGGCGGCGGGACCGTGACCGCGAGCGGGGAGGCGGCGCTGGCGGGCATGGGGCTCGTGGCCTACCGCGTCGCTCTCAAGGCTCAGCGCGTCGCCGCGACGCCGCTCGACGGCCTCTCGACCCTCTGGGACGGCGATTTGGAGCTGGCCGGCCGCCCCGCGCGCGGGCTGCTCCAGGGGGAGCTACGTCTGGTGCGGGGGATGTACACGCGCGACCTCGCGCCCGGCGCCGGCCAACCGCACGGGCCGGCGGCCGGGCCGCCGGCCGGCGCGGCCCCGCTCTCGTTGCGGATCGCCGTCAAGCTCGACGACAACCTCGTGGTGCGAAACCGCACCGCCTCCCTGCGGGTCGGCGGCACCCTCTCCGTCGAGGGCTCCACGGCGGCACCTGCGGTGCTGGGAGTGCTCGAGATCCGCGAAGGCCGGGTGACGTTCCGGGATCGCCGCTTCACGATCCTCACGGCAACGGCACGCTTCGTCGATCCCCGGCGCGTGGACCCCTTCATCGATGCAGTCGCCACGGCGCGCATCCGCGACTACGACGTGACCGCCCGGGTCAGCGGGCGCACCGACCAGCTGGACGTGCGCCTCTCTTCGACCCCGCCGCTGGCGCAGGAGGATCTCCTGGCCCTCGTTGCCTTCGGCGTCACACGCGCCGAGCTCGAGCGGTCGCCCGCCGGCGTCCTGGCCGAAGAGGCGGCCCGGAGCATCGTCCACGACCTCCTGGGACTCGAAGGCCTGCCGGGCCTGGGTGGCGGTGGCGAGCAGCGTCTGCAGGTCGGAACCCGGACGGCGGCGCCCGAGCGGACGACTCCGGGCAGCGCGCCCGGGACGGAGAGCGGCGGACAGCAGCGGGTCCGGGTCGAGTACCAGCTCCTTGGTCCGCTGAGCCTGGTCGGCGAGCGGGGGATGAGCGGCGGCTACGCCGCCGGGGTGGTCCTGCGCCTCCGATTCCGATGAGAGCGCGCGGCGGCGCGACCGTCGCCCTCGCGGCGATGCTCTGGCTCGTGGCCACGGCCGGGCCGAGCGCCGCCCAGTCTCAGGACGGTGCCCGGGCGGTCGTCACGGCGGTCGACCTCATCACCGCCGCCCCGGTCCCCGAGTCGCTCGTCCGGAGCGTGATCGGCGAGATGGTCGGCCGCCCGCGCTCGCGGCATGCCGTGCGGGAGAGCCTCGATCGGCTGTGGGCACTCGGACTCTTCGCGGACATCCTCGTCGAGGAGATCGATGCGCCGGAGGGCATCCGCCTGCGCTACCACCTGACGCCGCGGCCGCTCGTGCGCCGGATCGCCTGGCGGGGCGACCCGGGGCTCGACCTCGCTCAGCTCGTCGCGGCGGCATCCCTTGCGATCGGCGAGGAGGCATCCCCGGAACGGCTCGCCCGCGCCCGTGAGGACCTCCTCGCGCTCTACCGCCGCGAGGGCTATCTCGACGCTCGGGTCGAGGTCGAGGCCGAGCCCGTCCCCGGAGAGGCGGCGCAGGACGTCACCGTCGTCCTGTCCGCCGGGCTACCGGTCCGGCTCGCGCAGGTCCGTCTCGAAGGGTCGCTCGGGCTGCCCGAGAAGACCGTGACCGAGGCGCTGGGCCTCGGCACCGACGACCGATACCGGGAGGCCGCGGTGCGCGAACGGGTGCGCGCCCTCGAGGAGCGGCTGCGGCGCGAGGGATTCTTCGAGGCTCGCGTCACCGTCCGCCCGCCCAGCCGGGTCGCGGACACCCCGCGGGTCGACCTCATCGTGGACGTCGATGCCGGCCGGCGATTCGCGGTCACCTTCGCCGGCCGGCGCGCCGTGGCGGAGTCCGTGCTCCGGGACCGTCTGACCTTGCTCGACAGCGGCACGGTGGACGAGTTCGAGGTCGAGGCGAGCGCGCGGCAGCTGGAGGCCCTCTACCGCGAGCGAGGGCACGCCTTCGCCCGCGTCACGGGAGCTCTCGACCGCGCCGTCGACCCACCGGCGATCGGGTTCGCGGTGACCGAGGGGCCGGAAGTGCGCGTCGCGTCGATCATGTTCGTCGGCAACGTCGCCCTCGCGGCCGAGCGGCTGAGGGCAGTGATGGCGACGCGCCCCGCGGGCGTTCTCGAGAAGGGGCTGTTCCGCCAGGACGTCCTCGACCGGGACGTGGCGGCGCTCCAGGCCTTCGCCCGGTCCCAGGGATTCGCCGACGCGACCGTCGGTCCCGCCGAGGTCCGGTTCGAGGACGACCGGACGCGCGCGCACATCGTGATCCCGGTCGTGGAGGGACCCCGGGTGGGGGTCACGCACGTCGGCGTGGAGGGGCAGACCCTGTTCTCGCTCACGGAGCTCCTCGCCGCGGTTCCGATCGTGCCGGGGGATCCGTGGAGCCCCGCCCGGATCGAGGAGGGACGGCGCGCGATCGAGCGGCTCTACGCCCGCCGGGGATATCAGGGCGCGACGGCGGACGCCGACGTCACACGCCGCGACAACGAGGTCTCGGTGACCTATCGCATCGTCGAGGGTCTCCAGACGCGAATCGGGCGGATCCTGCTGCGCGGGCTCGCGGTGACGAAGGAGGAAACGGTGCGCCGACAGCTCGGTTTCGAGCCCGGCGACGTCTTCGACCCCGAGCGCCTCACCGCAGCCCGGCGACGGCTCGAGCGCTCGCCGGCGTTCGCCACGGTCGACGTTGGTCCGCCGCGCCCTCCGCCCGCGCCGTTCGCCGACGTCGACGTCCTTGTCGCCGAGGAGAAGCCCTGGCGATTCGAGCTCGGCCTCGGCTACGATACCGCGGTCGGCGTCAGCGGGTATCTCGAGCTCTCGCACGACAACCTCTTCGGGACCGCGCGGAGCGCCGGCATCCGCATCAAGGAGGCCATCGGTGGCGAGGCGATCGAGCGCCTCGACCACGTCGACCTCATCTACCGAGAGCCCTGGATTCCCGGGACGCCCTGGCAGGGTCAGATCGAGCTCTATGGGGAGCGCACCGAGAACCTGGGCTACGACCTCGAGCGCGTCGGGTTCCGGGCCTGGATCGGCGACGACCTCCTGAATCCGCGCGGGCCGCAGAACTTCCGATCTCAGCTCCGCTACCGCTTGGAGGGGGCGCGAGTCTCCGACGTGAGCCCGGAGCTCCAGGCTCAGGGCATCGACCCCGGCACCGATCGGATCGGGAGCCTGACGCCGGTCGTCGCGTGGGACTTCCGCGACGACCGCTTCAATCCCCACCGCGGGAGCTTCCACCAGGTGTCCCTGGAGACGGCGTATTGGGCCCTGGGGGGGACGTCGAGTTCGTGAAGGCCGAGCTCTCGACCAGCTGGTTCTTCTCATGGCTGCCGCCCACCGTGTTCGCAGTCTCGGGACGCCTGGGGCTGGCGGCGCCGTTCGGCGGAACGCAGAGCCTGCCGATCGAGGACCGGTTCTTCGCGGGCGGCAGCACGAGCGTACGCGGGTTTCCCGAGAACCGGTTGGGCCCGCGGGACGCGGCCGGGGACCCGGTCGGCGGCGAGGCGCTGGCAGTCCTGAGCCTGGAGTGGCGCTTTCCGCTCTGGCGCTGGGTCAGCGGCGCGGTCTTCATCGATGCCGGCACGGTGACGCCGGAGGTCAGCGACCTGAGCTTCTCCGCATTCAAGTCGGGCGCCGGGGGCGGGCTGCGCGTCGCGACGCCGGTCGGGCCCATCCGGCTCGACGCGGCCTACGCCCTCCAGCCGATCCCGGGCGAGGATCGGTTCCAGTTCTATCTGACGGTGGGGTTCCCGTTCTGATGAGGCGACGGATGGCGGTGAACAGGCCCGCGGCCACTCTTCGGGGGGGCCGCCGGGCGGACTCCGGGGCTTCGCGGAAATTCGCTGGAGCGACCCTGGCCTTCCTCGCCGCCTTCGGGACGCTCGGCGCCTCCCCGATGAGCCACGCCGACGTCCGCTTCCTGGATCGGGTCGTGGCCGAGATCGATGCCACCCTCGTGCCGGCGAGCGATGTCGCGATCGCGCGGGCGCTGGGGCTCTTCGATCTGACCCCGGCGCCGCGCGCCATCGAGGCGACGGATGTCGAGCGCTACGTGGATGGACGGCTGCTCACCCGGGAGGCCACGCGGCTCGGCGTCGTGACCACGGCCGAGGAGCGGGCGGAGGCGTGGGCGGCCGCCGCCGACCGGGCAGGTGGCCAGACGGTGCTCGCGACGTGGCTCCGGATCGCTGACGTCGATCCGGCCTGGGCCCGGCGGCTGGTCGATGAGGATCTCATGAGCCGCCGCTTCGTCGAGGTCCGCTTCCGCGACCTCGCCTTCGTCTCCGAGGCTGAGGTGACGGCGGCGATGGGGCCCGGCGCGCACGGCGAGGCGGAGCGGGAAACGGTCCGCGCGCGGCTCGAGGGCGACGCCGCCCGCCGGCGACTCGGCGAATGGCTCGTCGAGACGAGGGCGCGCAGCGTCATCCGCCGCCTCGTCGACCAAGGCGCGCGAGTCCCGGACCCCCTGGCCGGCGCCGGGGAGCACCGCTGACCCAAGGGGCTCCCTTGGGCGACGTCGCCAATGGTGCACCGAGCCGCGCGGGCGATCAGCCCGCCGTCGTCGCCGATCTCTAGCGTTCGCGGCGCGAATAGTGACGATACGCGCCCACGACGAACGAGTTCGTCACCACGGCAATCAGGTTCCAGAGCACCACGGGTCTCGAACCGATGAGCAGTCCGTACCAGATCCACAGGATCTGGAAGGCACCCATGATGGCTGCCATCTTCGGGTTCATGCCCGCGCTCGACCGCCGCCTCACCATCGAGATCAGGTCCGGCAAGGCGGCAAAGGTCGTTCCGAACCCCGCGACCAGGCCGAGGATCTCTGACCGCGTGAACGTGGGGGCGAGCAGGCTCTGCGTGTCGGTGACCAGGAGTCCTTCGCAGCCATACAGCGTGATCACGCCCAGGAAGACAAGCAGTACCCGTCCGGTGGAGAGGGTGATCATGGCGACCTCCCGCTTGAGGAACAATCCAGCCGCTCGTGAGGAACGGGGTTCCCGAAGCGGAAGATGTCCGCGAGATGCGTCACCCGATGCTCTCACACCGGGTGATGGATCGTGTCCCCGACGAGCACCCGACAGTTTACCCCGCGCGAGGGTCGGGGGCCATCGCGGCCTGCGCGACTTTGGGCCGTGATGCTCCCGGACGTCATGCTGCTTCCCCTCGATGATGACCATCACGCTGGGCAGGTATGCCGTCCTGGTCCAGCAATGCGGGCGAGCCTGCTTCGGTCAAGTCCAAGTCCGTGCTGGATAACTTGATCGGGGACGCACTCGGAACGGGGCGGACGGCCGGCGCGGTGCGCGCGGCGTGAGCCCGGCCCACGTCCGGACTAGCGTAATGGGCTAGCAGGACGACGCCGGCCCGAGACGTGTCCCAGCCTGAGGCCATCCCGGCGCCGCGAAGGATCCGGGCCGCCCACGTCGCCTGATCGCGCGAGCGGCCCGGATGCCTCTGCCGGGATGTTTCGCGGGGAGGGTCTTCTACGCTCTCCCGCCCTTATTGAAGGGCTCCTTCACGACGACCTTGACCCCGGAGATGACCCCGGTCGCCGCCCGACTGACCTGGTCGACCGCGGCAGTGCTGATCTCGCCAGCCGCTTTGAGGGCCCCGGTGGCCGCCGCGGACGCCGCCTCCTCCGCACTCACCCCGACCTCCTTGGCCCCCTGGATGGCACCCTCGACCGCGTTTTTGGCCGCGGTGCCGACGTCACCCCCCACGGCCGCGACGCTCTTCACGATCTGACTGGCGGTGGAGCTGACTGCGGAAATCATTTCACCTCCGACCTCCTTGGTTCCGCGCAGCACACCGAGGGTCGTCGCCTTGGCCACCGCGCCCACGTCGCCTCCCGTCTGCGCGGTAGTCTCGATGATCCCGTCCACCGCCCCCCGGACGGCCACGCCGACATCGCCGCCCACGGCCGACACACTCTTGACCACCTCGCGGGCGGTCGTGCTCACCGTGTCCAGCGTCTGGACCCCGACCTCCTTCGTGCCCCGTAACACGCCCACGGCGGCGCCCTTGGCCGCCGTGCCGACGTCGCCACCGACCTGCGAGGTCCCCTGAATCGCGCCGCGCACCACGTCCGCGAGGGTCGAGGTCAGCGTCGTGCCGACCGCCCCCGTCCCCTTGATGAGCTTGACCAGACTCCCGCTCACGGTGTCGACCACCGCGCTCGCGATGTCTCCGACCCCCTTGATACCCCCGACGATCTCCCGGGTCACGGTCTCGGCGATGGTCTTACGCTCCTCGGCCATCATGGTCTCCCTTCCCCTGGGTGTCGCGTCGCTCCGTCCTCAGCGTTCCCGGCCCCGCCTCCGGAACCCGCTGGCCCCCGAATGGGACCCGAGTCTAGCGCGACGCCGAGCCCCCGCCAATGGCGGGCCATCAGGGTGCTGGAAGCGGCGCCCGCAGCAGCGTGGTCGAGTCGTCACGCGGCGGCCGCCGACACCAGAGATCGCCCCAGACGGCCGCAGGCAACTCTTCTTTCGTCACCAGCCCGGGCGAGAGGGCGGTGATCTCTTGTTGGAGAAATTCCGACTGCCCTCGGGACTTCCCCAGCCCAGACCCGGTCATGATCCCGGCGGAGAGGAAGAATGGCGCCCGGCTGGACCCAAGCGAGGACGGCAGCAGGCTCTCGGCACCCCCCGGCGACACCGGGCGGCGATAAGAGATAACCCTTTCATTTCGCGAGGATACGATCTGCTAGGGGCCCCAATAGGACCAAAGTCCTATAGACGCCCGCCAGACTGAAGTGATAGCAAGTTTGGCGCGACCTCAAACCAAGCTCGAGCGTCATGGACTCGGCCAGCGCCTCCAAATCGGCCCGGCGGTGTAGATCGTCGCGGCCGGGGGCCGGAGGCACGACGCGGCGTCGCAACGGCGAGCCATCTTGGCCGCGGTATCGACTTCCAAGTGCCGTTTGGAGTAACGACGGCGCCGCGAGTTCCATGCCGACGCCCAATTTCTCAGCCTGCGTGGAGCGGACCCCATACCGCCGGGGGTCCTTCGAAGGCGGCGGTCACGACCGAGTCTGACGGACCGAAAGGGGAGGTTGGGATGAAACCAGTGGGAGTCCTGGCAGTCACGTTCGCCCTCCTGGTCACCTGGATGTCGAGCGCCGGAGCGCTCGAGGTCAAGGACAAGTCCAAGGCCCCGCCGGGCTGGTGGGAGATGACGGCTCCAACGGCCATTCCGCCCCAGTATTTCGACCAGGTCCTGTCCGCGTACGGGCTCACGCTGGTGGACGCCAGCAAGGCCCCGCCGACCTATGCCCGCAAGGTCCAGGACAAGGTCGTCTGGGAGATGGCGCCACGAACCTACACGCCCGAGGAGCTGAACCAGATCCTCTCGGCCTACGGGGTCACGCAGTTCGACGCCTCGAAGGCGCCGCCCACGTACGCGCGCGCCGTGGACGGAAAGGCGGTCTTCGAAACGGGCACGATCGCATGGGGTCCCAAGGAGATCGACCTGATTCTCAAGGCGTACCAGTAGGACTGCGTTCCACGACGCGGTGGCAGGCCACCGGGCAGGCCGGAAATCGGCCCGCCCGGTGGCCACGCCGGCCAACCCACTCGGAGTCATGGCGGAGGCGTGAGTTTGGCCGCACGCACGCTGTCTGCTCGTCGCCAGCCTGCTGCTGGTCGGCGCGGCCCATGCGGAGTAGGATGGCCGCCGGAAAGGCGCTCTCCTGATTCCCGACCCAGTGACAGCGCCGCTTCGTGAGGAGCGGCGAGACGGGAGAGGCACGATGTTGACCATCTGCCACATCATGGGAGATGCCACATGACATTCAGGGAGATGCTCGCGCCAACCGTGCAGCGCATCGCCACCGCCCTTCCGTCGCTCCTCATCGGCCTCGGCATCCTTCTGGCTGGTTATGTGATCGCCAAGATTGCGGCCGGTTTCGTGAGCCGGGTCCTGGGCCGCACCCGTCTTGACGCGCGGACGGCCGAGGCCATCGGGCTCACGAAGCCCGGCGCGTCCGAAGCGGTGCGGTCGGTCGTGGCGCGGATCACCTTCTGGCTCATCATGCTCTTCGTGTTGATCGGCTTCTTCAATCAGGTGGGGCTCACGCTGGTGGCCGAGCCCCTGAGAGGGGTCGCGGACGCGATCGCCAGAGTCGCGCCGAGCATTCTTCACGCCAGCCTCATCTTCGTGGTGGCCTGGATCCTCGCCGGATTGCTCCGGTGGCTGGTCGTGAAAACGCTCACTCGACTCGACGTCGAGCGCCGCTTCGGTCACTTCTTCGTGCCCGAGGGAGCGGATCCGCGCGGACTCACGCAGACGATGGGGAACCTGACCTTCTACGTCGTGCTCCTCTTGGCGATTCCCCCCTTCCTGGGCGCGCTGGGCCAGAGCGCCCTCGTGGCCCCGCTCGCCGAGATGCTGCGCGTCCTGTTCTCCTACCTGCCCAATGTGGTCGCGGCGGTCGTCAACATCGGGCTGGGCTGGGTGGTGGCGCGGATCCTTCGACAGGTGGTCAGCAATCTTCTGGCCGGGGCTGGCCTCGACCGGGCGGCGGAGCGCGCCGGTCTCGCGCCGGCCACCGGAGGGGTACGCCTGTCAGCCCTCGCAGGGACGATCGTCTACTTCGTGATCTGGATCCCCTTCATCATCGCGGGCCTCGACGCGCTCAAGATCGAGGCGATCTCGCGTCCCGCCATCAACGCCCTCGATACGGTCCTCGCCTGGGTACCGAAAGGACTCGGAGGGGCCTTGCTCCTGATCCTCGCCTGGGTCGTCAGCCGCCTGGTGGGGGACCTGGTGACCCAGTTGCTCCGCGGCGTCGGGTTCGACCAGCTCCCGGCACGGCTTGGCCTGGCGGCGCTCCAGTCGCCGGGGGCGCGAACGCCCTCCGATTTTGCCGGGCTGGTAGTCAGGACGCTCGTCCTGATCTTTGCCGTCGTCGAGACCTTCGAGGTGATCGGGCTTCACCGGCTGGCCGGGTTCGGGGACAAACTGGTGGCCTTCATGATCAACGTCGTGATCGCGACGGTCATCGTCGGCATCGGACTCTGGGCCGGGAACCTCGTGCAAGGGCTTGTCGGGCGACCGCTCGAGCGGACCGGGACCCGAAATCCCCAGACGATCGCTGCCTTCGCGAAATACGCCGTGGTGATCTTCGCCTTCGCCATGGCGCTCCAGCAGATCGGTTTCGGGGAGGCGATCGTGGTGTGGGCCTTCGTCCTGCTCTTCGGGGCAGTCTGCCTGGCCCTGGCCCTCGCCTTCGGCCTGGGCTCTCGCGAGGCGGCGGCTCGCGCCGTCGACCGCGCCCTCGGGGAAGGTCCCATTGTTGGATCGAGCCAGGGTGGCGTCCGTGGCGCCTGACTTCATCATGGGTCTGGTGTCAGGAGACGGCAGCCGTCGGCTCAAGAACGCCCGACTGGCGCGGCGCAAGTCGTCTTGAAGCAGCGTGTAGCGACTGGGCCGGTCCATCGAGCGGCGGGCGCTTTGATGCCGAGCGTTCGCATCCGGTACCGCCGGGTGCTCGGGTTCAGGCCGAGATGATCGGCCGCCTGCCCGTGCCCCTCGATCGTCCACCGGCAGCGGTCGAGCACCTCCAGTATGTGGGCCCGTTCAGTTCCTGGAGGGATTCCGTTGGGCGGGGCGCTCCCCGCGCCTCGCTCGAGCGCTGCCGGACGGCATGACGATTGCCCTGCCGCCGAGTCCGCGTGAGGTCCGGCAGGGAGAATGAGGAGATTATGACGGTGCATGATGGCCAGCACAGTCCGAGCCGGCCGGCGGGCCGCTCTATCCTGCTTGCGCTGTTGGTCGGAGCGATGGCGTGGGTAAGCTCGGCGGTCGCCGAGGACGCGCCACCGCCGCCGCCGCTGCCGGAGGGTCCTCCGCTCGAGCGGCTGTTCGCTCCCGTGAAGGACGCGATGAAGGATCTGCCGCCCTTCCTGCGGGACACCGACCTGAGGATTCACTTCCGCACGTACTACTTCAACCGGGAGAAGCCGGACGAGACCGAGAACGAGGCGTGGGCGTTCGGCGGCTGGCTCGGCTACAAGTCCGGCTGGCTGTTCGACGTGTTCGGGATCGGGGCGACCTTCTACGGCTCGGCGCCGCTCTACGCGCCGGACGAGAAGGACGGGACGCTGCTCCTCAAGTCGGGCCAGGAAGGCTACTACGTCATCGGTGAGGCGTACGCCGCCCTCCGGTACCAGGACTTCGTCCTCGTGAAGGGCTACCGGCAGCTCGTGGATCAGTCGTACATCAACCCGCAGGACAACCGGATGACCCCGAACACGTTCGAAGGCGTCACGGCCGGCGGGAAGTTCGATTGGGTCCAGTACCTGGCGGGCTACCTCTGGAAGATCAAGCCGCGCAACTCCGACGAGTTCATCAGCATGGCCGAGCAGGCCGGCGCCGGGAGCAGCGACGACGGCGTCATCCTGGGCGGAGTGCGGCTGACCCCGATGAAGGATCTGCGGATCGACGCGACCGAGCAGTACGGCGTCAACACGTTCAACACGTTGTTTCTGGAGGGCGACTATCTCATGGCCCTCAACCAGGACTGGAAGCTGCGCTTCGGCGCCCAGTTCACCGACCAGCGGGCCGTGGGCGACGAGCTCATAGCCAACGCGGACAAGAAGAACTGGAGCACCCAGAACGGGGCCGTGCGGGTCCAGGCGCTCTACAGGGAGCTGGCCCTGACGACGGGGTTCTCCATCACGGCGTCGGGCAACACCATCCAGTCGCCCTGGGGCAGCTTCCCCGGTTACCTCTCGCTGATCGACCAGGACTTCGACCGTGCGAACGAGAAGGCCGTGCTGGTCGGGGCGGCCTATGACTTCTCGAAGCTGGTCCTGCCGGGGCTGAGCGCCTACTTCAACTTCGCCTGGGGGTGGGATGCGATCAACCCCTCGACGCGGGCGGACGCGCCCGACCAGGCTGAGTACGACCTCACGGTCGACTACCGGCCAGCCTTCAAGACGCCGGCCTTCCTGCAGGGTATGTGGCTCCGCGTGCGCGGCGCGATCCTGGACCAGCAGGACGCCAGCCAGCTCGGCTGGCAGGTCCGCATCATCCTCAACTGGGAGCGCGACCTGCTGTGATCCGGCTCGATGGGGCCGGAACGTCGAGTTACCCGAATTAGATGAGAAAGAGTCCGGACAACCCAGGGCGGAGCGCCAGGCAGCCAAGCGGCGCGCCGGCTCGCCCTAGGCGTGCCCAGGAGGAATCCCAGATGGCTACACCCTCGAGCGATCGGATCATCGGCGTGAACGAGTTCTTCGCGGCTTCGGAGGCGCGGGTCGACCGCTGGCGCACGCTGAACCGCGTCGCCAAGGCTCTCGCGGCCGCGGCGCGCGTCCGGCGGGCGGCCACGGTCCCGACCCGAAGGCGCTCCTGGCCGAGCTCCAGCCGCTGGAGGACCTCTGCGGCTATCCCGGGCCCGGTCTGATGGCGCAGGTCCACGAGCGTCTGAAGGCCGGCGACTGGACTGGCTTTGCGCGTCTCGTGCAGAAGATCAGCGGCGCGCTTCTCGCCAACAGCTACCGGGACGACCAGGAGCCCTGGAAGGCCGAGGACGAGGGCGATGCCCGCCTGCCCGACATCCTGCCCCCCTCGATCGGCCGAGGCCAGGGCCGCCGTCCGTACTTCGAGATCCTGTTCGTCTCGCCCGCCGAGCGGGCCATGTGGCCCGGAATCCGGGAGACCTTCCGCCGGCTGCGGCGGGTCGAGGACGACTTCGTCTACGAGCCGGTCGTCGTCGGCAGCTTCGAGGACGCGGTGCTGGCCGTCGTCTTCAACGCGAACCTTCAGGCGGTCGTGATCAGCGACGGCTTCGGGTACCCGTCGCAGTACACGATGCCCGCGCTGCGCGAGATCCTGAGCCGCCAGGTGCAGGTCGCCGAGTCCGCGCGGGACGGGGATCTCGGCACCCTCCTGGCGCGGATGGTCCGCCGGTGGCGGCCGGAGCTCGACGTCTATCTCACGACCGACCGCGACGTCGCCGGTCTCGCCGGCTCCGACGACGCGGCGCCGATCCGGCGGATCTTCTACGGGGTCGAGGAGCCGATGGAGATCCACCTGGCGATCCTCGACGGCGTGAAGGACCGCTACGAGACGCCCTACTTCGACAATCTGAAGAACTACGCCCAGCGCCCGATCGGCACGTTTCACGCGCTGCCGATCGCCCGCGGGAAATCGATCTTCAAGTCCAACTGGATCCGCGACATGGGCGAGTTCTACGGCGCCAACCTGTTCCTCGCCGAGTCGTCGGCGACGACCGGCGGCCTGGACAGCCTCCTCGAGCCGACCGGCAACATCAAGGTCGCGCAGGACAAGGCGGCCCGCGCCCTCGGCGGCGACCGCAGCTTCTTCGTGACCAACGGCACGTCCACGTCGAACAAGATCGTCCACCAGGCGCTCCTCAAGCCGGGCGACATCGTCCTGATCGACCGCGACTGCCACAAGTCCCATCACTACGGGCTCGTGCTGGCGGGCGCCCAGCCGCTCTACATCGACGCCTTCCCGCTCACGCAGTACTCGATGTACGGGAGCCTGGCCATCAAGCCGATCAAGAAGGCGCTGCTCCAGCTCAAGGCCGAGGGCAAGCTCGACCGCGCGAAGCTGGTGGTGCTGACGAACTGCACGTTCGACGGCCACGTCGCGAACGTGAAGCGCACCATGCTGGAGTGTCTCGCGATCAAGCCGGACATCATCTTCCTCTGGGACGAGGCGTGGTTCGGCTTCGCGCGGTTCTCGCCGTTCCTGCGGCGCCGCACGGGGATGGGCGCGGCGGCGGCGATCCGCGACCTGATGCGGGATCCGGAGTACCGGAAGCGCTACGAGGCGTTCAAGGCCGGGGCCGGCAAGCTCGACCCGAAGGACCCGAAGCTCGTGGACATGGAGCTCCTGCCGGACCCGGACAAGGTGCGGGTGCGGGTCTACGAGACCGACTCGGTGCACAAGTCGATGTCGTCCCTCCGCCAGGGCTCGATCATCGTGGTCGCCGACCAGGACTTCCACACGGTGGAGCCCTCCTTCAAGGAGGCGTTCTTCACGCACACCTCGACGTCGCCCAACCTCCAGATCATCGCCTCGCTCGACGTGGCGCGGCGGCAGATGGAGCTGGAGGGCTACGAGCTCGTCGGCCGGGCGATCCAGCTGGCGATCGAGATCCGGCGGGAGATCAACGGGCACCCGCTCATCTCCAAGTACTTCCGGGTGGCGACGCCGGCCGAGATGATCCCGGCCGAGTACCGGAAGTCCGGCTTCACGGACTGGGGCGCGCCGGGCTGGACGATGGCCGACACGATGGGGGCGCTCGACAACGACGAGTTCTACCTCGATCCGACCCGGATCACGCTCCTCTGCGGCGCCGCCGGATACGACGGCACCCAGTTCAAGGGGATCCTGGCCAGCGAGCACGACATCCAGATCAACAAGACCTCGCGGAACAGCGTGCTCGTCCAGATCAACATCAACAACACGCGGAGCGACCTCGCGCACCTGATCAAGGCCCTGGCCGACATGGCGCGAGGGATCGACAAGCGCCTCGCCGAGGGCGGCCCGGAGGATCGGGCGGCCTTCGCGGCGCGGGTGAAGTCCCTGGTCGAGGACGTGCCGGACCTGCCCGACTTCCAGCGCTTCCACGACGCGTTCCGCGACGACCCGAAGAGCGCGAGCCAGGAAGGGCACATGCGCGAGGCCTACTACATGGCCTACGACGCCGCCAATCTCGAGTACGTCAAGCTGAACAGCAAGGAGATCGACGAGCGGCTCGCCAAGGGCCCGGAGCTGGTCTCGGCGAAGTTCGTGATCCCGTACCCGCCGGGCTTCCCGATCATGGTGCCGGGCCAGGTGGTCACGAAGGAGATCATCACGTTCATGCGGAAGCTCGACGTGAAGGAGATCCACGGCTACAACGCGGGGAAGGGTCTCGAGCTCCTCAAGCCCGACGCGCTGGCCAAGCACCGGCCCAAGGGGAAGTAGGAGATGGCGTGCATGGCCGTCAGGCCCGATGTCCGTGCTGGTGAGCCTGGCCCGCTGGTGCCGATCGAGGAGCCCGCGCGAGAAGGCCCGTGACTCAAACCGGAGTACGCCAACGGAGGTCGACATGATCGACTGGCTCTTCGCTACGCTGCGTCAGTACCCGGAGATCGCGATCTTCCTCTCGCTCGGGATCGGGTACTACGTCGGCAAGTTCACCTTCAAGGGCATCGGCCTGGGGTCGGTCACCGCGACCCTGCTGGCCGCGGTCGTGATCGGGCAGCTCGGGATCACGATCAACCAGCCCCTGAAGGCGTTCGCCTTCCTGATGTTCCTGTTCGCGGTCGGCTACGGCGTCGGGCCGCAGTTCGTCCGCGGCGTCGCCAAGGATGGCTTGCCGCAGGCGCTGTACGCGGTGGTCGTGTGCGTGCTGTGCCTGGCTTCCGGTGTCCTGGTCCCCAAGCTGGCCGGCTACGACCTGGGATACGCGGCCGGGCTGTACGCGGGAGCGCAGACCATCTCGGCCTCCATGGGCCTCGCGACCGACGCCATCAACCGCCTGGGTCTGGCCGCCGACCAGGCCAAGGCCATGCTCGACAACATGCCGGTCGCCTACGCCGTGACCTACCTCTTCGGCACGGTCGGCTCGGCGATCGTGATCGCGCTGGTCGGGCCGGCGCTGCTGGGCATCGATCTCGCCGCCGCCGCCAAGGACTACGAGGCGAAGCACGGCGGCGGCGGCAAGGATCTCGGCGGGGCGGGCTCGGCCTGGCACCGCTTGGAGCTGCGCGCCTTCCGCGTGAGACAGGGCGGGAAGGCCGTTGGCCTCCGGGCCGTCGAGGCCGAGGCCATGGTGCCCAACGCGCGGGTCTTCGTCGAGCGCATCCGCCGCAAGGATGGGACGATCGAGGACGCCACCGCCGACAGCGTGATCCGCGAGGGGGACGTGCTCGCGGTCGTCGGGCCGCGCGAGGTCCTCGTCAAGGTGATCGGGGAGAACGCCCAGGAGGTCGATGACCCCGAGCTGCTGAACGTCCCGGTCGAGGGCGTCGACGTGTACGTGACCGAGAAGGCCGTCGACGGCAAGACGCTCGCGGAGCTGGCCCGGCTGCCCGAGGCGCGCAGCGTCTTCCTGCGCCGGATCACGCGGGGGGCGACCGCCACCGAGATCCCCATCCTGCCCAGCACCACGATCCAGCGCGGCGACATCCTCAGCATCGTGGGCCGCACGCAGGACACCACCGCCATCACCAAGCGGCTGGGCGTTCCCGATCGGGCGACCGACGTCGCCGACGTCGCGTTCATCGGGTGGGCGGTCACGCTCGGCGCGCTGATCGGCGCGCTGGTCTTGAAGGTCGGCGGGGTGCCGCTGACGCTGTCCACCGCCGGCGGCGCCCTCATCGCGGGGCTCGTGTTCGGCTGGCTGCGCTCGACGCGCCCGTTCTTCGGGCGCATCCCGTCGTCCACCGTGTGGTTCATGAACTCGGTCGGCCTGAACATCTTCATCGCCATCGTCGGGATCTCGGCCGGCCCGGGATTCGTGAACGGCCTCAAGACGCAGGGCATCAGCCTGTTCCTGTGGGGCATCGTGGCGACGACGATCCCGCTGATCCTCGGGATGTACATCGGCAAGTACGTGTTCCGCTTCCACGACGCCATCCTGCTCGGGGCCCTCTCCGGAGCGCGGACCACGACGGCGTCGCTCGGCATGGTCTGCGATCGGGCCCACAGCCAGGTGCCCGCGCTCGGCTACACCGTCACCTACGCCATCGGCAACACGCTCCTCACGATCTGGGGTATGGTCATCATCATGCTGCTGTCGTGACGCCATGAACCTCGTGACGCTCCGCCAGCAGTGCGCGCTTCTGAACGCTGAGCCCCTTCGATCGGGGGGACAAGCTCATCGCGCCGGCCGCTAACAACGCCAAGCTCACAAGGAACAATCAATGGACGACATGAAGCTCAAGCAGTACGAGAAGCTGGGTCCGTTCGAGATCAAGGACTTCCTCGCCAAGGTCGCGTCGAAGGCCGCGCAGGAGGCGTCCATCTCGTATCTGAACGCCGGTCGCGGCAACCCGAACTGGGTCGCCACCGAGCCGCGCGAAGCGTTCTTCCTGCTCGGGCAGTTCGCGGTCACCGAGAGCAAGCGCGTGCTCGACCTGCCGCCGGGCGTGGGCGGCATGCCCAAGGCACCGGGTATTGCCGGCCGGCTCGAAGCCTGGCTGAAGAAGCACGACGACATGCCGGGCGCCCCCTTCCTGCAGGCGATGGTGCCGTGGGCGGTACAGAAGTTCGGTTTTGACCCCGACAAGTTCGTGCACGAGCTGGTGGATTCCATCATCGGCGACCACTATCCGGTGCCGGACCGCATGCTGGTGCACAACGAACAGGTCGTCCACGAGTACCTGCAGTGGGCGATGTGCGGGACCCCGCGGCCGAAAGGCACGTTCAAGCTGTACGCGGTCGAGGGCGGCACCGCCGCCATGTGCTACATCTTCAAGTCGCTGAAGAGCAACCGGATCCTCAACCCCGGCGACACGATTGCGCTCGGCGTGCCGATCTTCACTCCGTACCTCGAGATGGCGCACCTGGAGGACTACGACCTCAAGTTCGTCGAGGTGCACGCCAAGCAGGAGGAGCGATTTCAGTACCCGGATGACAGAGATCAAGAAGCTCCTCGACCCGAAGATCAAGGCGTTCTTCATCGTCAACCCCGGCAACCCGTTCGCCGTGGCGCTTTCATCCGACACGATCAAGAAGATCGGGGCCGTTCTCAAGAAGCGGCCGGATCTCATCCTGCTGACGGACGACGTCTACGGCACCTTCGTGCCGGGCTTCCGTTCGCTGATGGGGGAGTTCCCGAAGAACACCATCGGCGTCTACTCGTACAGCAAGTACTTCGGCTGCACCGGCTGGCGCCTGGGCACGATCGCGGTCCACGAGGACAATATCTTCGACGAAATGATCGCCCGGCATCCCGAGCCCATCAAGAAGCTGCTGGACAAGCGTTACGGCACGCTCACGCTCGAGCCCCGCAAGCTCGCCTTCATCGACCGCATCGTGGCGGACAGCCGCGACGTCGCGCTGAATCATACGGCCGGCCTGTCGCTTCCCCAGCAGGTGATGATGACGCTGTTCTCGCTGAGCGAGCTGATGGACGAAAAGAAGAACTATCAGAAGGCCTGCATCGGCATCGTCAAGAAGCGGGTCGAGGCGACCATCGAGGGGCTGGGCATCGAAGTCAGCCCGAACGAGCTGTTCGACTACTACTATGGCCTGATCGACTTCGAGTTCTGGGCCCGCAAGTACCTGGACGAGGACATGGTCAAGTGGATGAAGGCGAACGTGCATCCGCTCGACATCGTGTTCCGGCTGGCCGAGGACCACGGCATCGTCCTGCTCAACGGCAGCGGCTTTGCCGCTCCGGACTGGTCGGTGCGGATATCGTTCGCGAACCTGGAAGATCACGTCTACGACGACATCGGCCGGGCGGTGCGCGCCATCGCGCGCGGCTACAATCAGGCCTATCAGGCCGCCACGGGCAAGGGCGGCAAGTCGGCTGGGCCCACGGCTCGTAAGCGGGACGTTCGATAAAGAGGGCATGTCATGTCCGCCCCGCTACCACCCGTTCGTGTTGCCTGTCATCTGACTCGGAGGAGGAGCTGGAAGATGGCCTTTGGACTGACCGCATCGGAGGCGCCCGATCTCACGACGATCCGGGTTGCCGGATACCTCGGAGACGCCATGGCGGTGTACCGCAAGGGGAAAGCGATGAAGGCACTTGTTGTCGGGTTGCTGGTGAGTGCGCTTGTTCCGGGGATCGCGGTTGGCGCGAGCCCCGCAACGGCTCCGGTCCTCGCGCAGGCCACGACGCCGGCCGCCAAGCCGAAGGCCCCGGAGGCGGGCAAGCCGAAGGTGCAAGAGACCGCCGTCGTCACGTTGCGCGGCACCGTGGAGGCCATCGACAAGGAGAAGCAGACGGTGACCGTGAAGGGCCCGAACCGGTCCCTGACGATTCAGGTCCGCGACCCCAAGAAGCTGGACGCGATCAAGGTGGGTGACCCCGTGGTGGGCAAGTACTACGAGGCCCTCGCCATCGAGGTCAAGAAGGCCGGCACGGCGACTCCGGGCGTGACCACCCAGCAGGCCACCCAGACCTCGAAGGCGGGCGAGACGCCGGCGGGCGCCGTCGGCCAGCAGGTCACTCTCACCGCGACCATCGTCGCCATCGACAAGGCCAAGCACACGGTGACGATCAAGGGGCCCGAGGGGAACACCGAGACCGTCAAGGCGCGCGACCCGAAGAACCTCGAGGGGGTGAAGGAGGGCGATCTCGTCGAGCTGACCTACACGCGCGCGCTGGCCATCGCCCTCGACAAGTCGACCGCGAAGTGACCGTGCTGTCCCGTGTCCGGGCGTTCGTGCTCGCTCTCGGGGGCCGTCACGCCCGTGGGGCGCCGGCGCTCGTCGGGGAAGGCGAGACCTCCAGCCGGACAGGGTGGTCGGGTCCCCCGAGGGGATCGTGACCGAAGGAGCAAGCGTGGTAGGACGCAGGTCAGTGGCCCGGATTCTCGTGGCAATCGCGGCTCCTCTGGCGATCTTGATCGCGGGAGGCTGCGGGACGACGATCAACCACACCCATGACCCCGCGACGAACTTCGGACCGCTCAAGAGCTATGCATGGGCGCCAGGATCGCCGGCGTACTCCCAGAACAGTCTCGTCGAGGCGAATGTCCAGTTCCTCGCGGATCCGCTGCTGGAAAAGAAGGGATTCAGGAAAGTGGCGGCCACCCCCGATCTCGTCATCTCCGTCAGGCTCGACAACTATCCCTACGGGAGCGCCGAGAGCTACGAGCTCCGGTGGCTGGGCCTGAACGTTTACCGGGCCGATGGCCAGACGCTGATCTGGCGGGGGACGGCGTCAGGTTCAATCAGCACCGACGCGGCGTCCGGTGACCTGAACAAGGCGGTCCAGGCCATCCTCGCCGGCTTCCCCCCGAAGTAGGGGCGTGCCGGCAGGACGGTGGCGACCCGGCGCCACCGTCCGGAGCCCTTCCGGTGAATCTCCGGCGCTGGCGGTTGTGACGCGATGGCATCCGTTGCAGAACGTCGGACAGAGGGCTAACTGGGGGGTGAAGCGATGACTTGGTTCGTCGAGGGCCTCCGGCACAATCCGGAGCTGGCGATCTTCCTCACGCTGGCCCTGGGCTTCCTCATCGGCAAGCTCAAGATCGGGGGCTTCAGCTTCGGGACGGTGGTGGGCACGCTCCTGGCGGGCGTGCTCGTCGGGCAGCTCCACATCCAGGTCCCCGGCATCGTCAAGACCGTCTTCTTCGACCTGTTCCTCTTCACGACCGGCTACAAGGTCGGGCCCCAGTTCTTCCGCGGCTTGAAGAAGGACGCCCTCTCACAGGTCGCGGTCACGGTCGTGCTGTGCGTCACGTGTCTCGTCGCCGCCCTCGTCGCCGCGAAGATCTTCGCGTACGACATCGGGACCGCGGCGGGGCTCCTGGCCGGGGCGTTCTCCGAGTCCACCGTGATCGGGACGGCCGGCGACGCGATCAATCGCCTGGCGCTCCCGGCCGAGGAGAAGACGCGGCTCATCAACAACATCCCGATCGCCTATGCGGTCACCTACCTGGTGGGGACGGCCGTCCTCGTCTGGTTCATTCCCACGATCGGGCCCAAGCTCATGGGGGTCAACCTCCGGGACGAGGCCAAGAAGATGCAGGGCCAAGGCGGGGGCGCCGCGGAAGCGGAGCCCGGGGTGACCTCGGCGGCCCGGCGATTCGACGTCCGGGCCTATCGCGTGACCAATGACGCCCTCGTGAACAAGACGGTCGGCGATCTCGAGGGGCTGCCCAGGGACTTCCGGGCCTTCATCCTGCGGGTCCGTCGGCAGGGCGCCCTCCTCGAGGCCGAGCCGAGCACGGTGATCCGCCGGGACGACGTCGTGGCGGTGGCCACACGCCTCGACGCCCACGTGGAGCGGGCAGGCGCGATCGGCCCAGAGGTTCAGGATCGGGAGCTGCTCGACATCCCGATCGAGACGCTGGACGTGGTGGTCACGAACAAGGCGCTGGAGGGAAAGAGCCTGGCCGAGCTGGCGAGAGGTGACTTCGCCCGCGGCGTCTTCGTGCGGAGGCTCATGCGGGCCGGCGAGGAGATGCCCGTGGCTCCCGAGACGCGCGTCGACCGGGGTGATGTGATGACCCTGGTCGGCTCGAAGCCCGAGGTCGAGCGGGCCATCAAGCAGCTCGGCTACCCCGACCGCCCCACGCACGCCACGGACATGATCTTCGTCGGGACCGGCATCGTCCTCGGGGGCTTCGTCGGCCTCCTGTCGGTGACCCTCGCGGGGGTGCCGCTCACCCTCACGGCCAGCGGCGGAGCCCTGATCATGGGTCTCGTGTTCGGATGGCTCCGGTCGGTGCGGCCGTTCTTCGGCCGGATCCCGGAGGCGGCGATCTGGATCTTCGACACCGTCGGCCTGTGCGTCTTCATCGGGGTGGTGGGGATCACGGCCGGCCCGGGCTTCGTGACCGGGCTCCAGAAGACCGGCGTCAGCCTCGTGATCGTGGGCCTGATCTGCTCCTTGACCCCGCACATCGTGACGATCCTCTTCGGCCGGTACGTGCTGCGCATGAACCCGCTCATCCTGCTGGGCGCCAGCGCCGGCGCCGGGACGATCACGGCCGCCCTCCGCGCCGTCCAGGACGAGGCGCAGAGCAGGGTGCCCGCCATCGGCTACACCGTGCCGTATGCGATCGGGAACATTCTCCTGACCGCCTGGGGACCCGTCCTCGTGGCCCTGATGTCGCGGGGCGAATAGGCATGGCTCCGCGGGGGCGACTCGACCACTGCCTGGACGACGCGGGATAGCGGCCCGGTGCGCCGTGGATCGGGGCCGAGCCGAGTGGTCGAGACGACGCCCAGTATGCGCGGCAGCGCGTCGAGAGCGAAGCTGACCGTGAGCGTCCAGCGGATCCACTGGGGACCTCCGCGACCTTGCCAAGAAGGCCAAGGGGATGCTATCCTGCCTTCCGCGCGGCGTTCATCGTTGGCGGTCGGGCGGCAGCGGCTGCTGAGCGCGAGACGCGTGGAACGGCCCCGCCTTCTATACCCTCGGCGGCGCGAGCTTCGGCTTTCAGGCGGGCGCCGACGCGGCGGAGGTGGTCATCCTGGCGATGACCGAGCGGGGCGTCACCAAGCTGCTCATCCCGGTGAAGCGGGAGCGACGTCAGCGTCGCGGCCGGGCCGGTCGGGGGCGGGGCGTCGGGGCCGCGGCTGAGCGCAGACCTGATCAGCTTCTCGATGGCCAAGGGACTCTACGGCGGATTCTCGGTCGACGGCTCGGTCGCGGGCGTTCGCGCCGCCTTGAACGAGGCGTACTACGGCAAACCGGTGACTCCGGCCGATCCTCATCAAGGGCGCGGTGAAGAACCGCACGCGAACGGCCTGATCGGGGCCGTCGCCAAGCTGGGCGGCGGCCGGTCCGTGGTTCACGAGCCGCGGGACCGTGGGACCACGCGGCGAAGCCGGGTGCTGGGAGCCATTCTTTCGACGGGCCTCATCGCGGCGGCGAGCGGGGCACCAGTGGCGCGCGCGGAGGAGCACACGATCCGGGCGACCGCGCCGTGGGTGGCCCGGGCGCGGGTCTTCGTCACCGGCCGCCAGCAGGGGTTCCTGCTGGGAGTGCTCGTCGGGCGTCTCGTCGTCGAGCAGAAGCCGAGTCCCCTCGACGGCGCGGAGCTCTCGTGCCCGGCGGCGGTCGACGCGGACTACTCGCTGATGACGCAGCGCGGGGAAGGGCGCTGCGTCATCACGACCGCAAGCGGGGATCGACTCTTCGCCCGGTGGACCTGTGCGGGCGAACCGGACAAGGGGTGCGCCGGGCGGTTCGTGCTCCTGGGAGGGACGGGACCGTATCAGGGCGTGACCGGGGACGGTGACTTCACGCTGCGCATCCAGATCTCCGACCTCACCCGCTTCGAGCGGCTGGAGGCTGAGTACGACCTGACCGGGCTGGCCGCCTGGCCCGAGCTGAGATACCGGACGCCGTGACCGCACGATCACGGATTCGAGGAGCTCGAGGCTGAGCTCCGTCCAAGGCCTTCGTCCTCGCGAACGTGGCAAACCGAATCGTGCGACCCCGGGCGGCGCCGAGCGGAAAAGGAGCCTCCAGTGACGATTCAATCCAGGACATCGGAGCAGGAACGGCTGACGGCGGCGCGGGAGCAGGGAGTGCCCTGGCGGAAATGGGGTCCCTATCTCTCGGAGCGCCAGTGGGGCACGGTCCGCGAGGATTACAGCGACTCGGGCAACGCCTGGGACTACTTCAGCCACGACCAGGCGCGGTCTCGTGCCTATCGCTGGGGCGAGGACGGGCTGGCCGGGATCTCCGATGACCGCCAGCTCCTGTGCTTCGCGCTCGCCCTGTGGAACGGCCGGGATCCCATCCTCAAGGAGCGGCTGTTCGGCCTGACGAACAGCGAGGGGAACCACGGCGAGGACGTCAAGGAGTACTACTTCTACCTCGACTCGACGCCGACCCACTCCTACATGAAGTACCTCTACAAGTACCCGCAGGCGGAGTTCCCGTACGGCGACCTGGTGGAGACGAACCGCCGCCGGGGGAAGCACGACTTCGAGTACGAGCTCCTCGATACGGGGGTGTTCGACCAGGACCGGTACTTCGACGTGTTCGTCGAGTACGCCAAAGCGGCCCCCGAGGACCTGCTGATCCAGGTCACCGTCACGAACCGCGGGCCGGAGGCGGCGACGCTGCACGTCTTGCCCACCCTCTGGTTCCGCAACACGTGGTCGTGGGGCGGCGACGCGCCCCGGCCGGCGCTCCGGCAGGCGGCCACGGGAGCCACCGCCGTGATCGCGGCCTCGCATCCCGAGCTGGGGGAGCGGTTTCTCTCCTGCGAGGACGCGGCCGCTCTCTTGTTCACCGAGAACGAGACGAACGTCGAGCGGCTCTTCCGGAGCCCGAATCGCACCCCGTATCGTCAAGGACGGGATCAACGAGTATCTCGTCCACGGCCGCCGGGAGGCCGTCAACCCCGCCCAGACGGGGACGAAGGCCGCCGCGCACTATCAGCTCACCGTGGCGCCCGGCGCCTCCGAGACGCTGCGGCTGCGCCTCAGCGACGTGGCGCCGGCCGGGCCGACGTCGCCGGGCGCCGGACCGGCGGGGCCAGTCAGCCGCGATTTCGACGCGATGATGGACACGCGCCGGAAGGAAGCCGACGAGTTCTACGCCTCGGTCATCCCGGCATCGCTCGACGCCGATTCGACCAACGTGATGCGCCAGGCGCTGGCCGGGATGCTGTGGTCCAAGCAGTTCTACCACTACGACGTCGACCGGTGGCTCGAGGAGCACGGCGCCGAGCCCTTCAAGGCGGGGAGGCGCGCCGCCCCCCGCAACGACCGCTGGCACCACATGCACAACGCCGACGTGATCTCCATGCCGGACAAGTGGGAGTACCCGTGGTACGCGGCGTGGGACCTGGCCTTCCACTGTCTCGCCCTGACGCTCGTCGACGAGGACTTCGGCAAGCACCAGCTGGACCTGATGCTGCAGGACCAGTACCTCCACCCCAGCGGGCAGATCCCCGCCTACGAGTGGAACTTCGGCGACGTCAACCCACCGGTGCACGCCTGGGCCACGCTCTTCACGTACGCGGTCGACAAGGCGCGGCGGGGGAAGGGGGACATCGACTGGCTGGAGCGCGCGTTCCAGAAGCTCCTGCTCAACTTCACCTGGTGGGTGAACCGCAAGGACCGCGACGGCAGTAACGTCTTCGAGGGCGGGTTCCTGGGGCTCGACAACATCGGGGTCTTCGACCGGAGCGCGCCGCTCCCGACCGGCGGATACCTCGAGCAGGCGGACGGCACCGCCTGGATGGCGCTCTTCTGCCAGAACATGCTGGAGATCGCGGCGCACCTGGCGCTGGAGCGGCCGGCCTACGCGGATCTCGCTCTCAAGTTTGTCGAGCACTTCCTGTGGATCGGGACGTCGATGATGCACGCGGGCGGGGACGTCGGGATGTGGGACGAGGCCGACGGGTTCTTCTACGACGTTCTCCGGACGCCGGACGGGCGAGCCCAGCGCTTGAAGGTGCGTTCCATGGTGGGGCTGCTCCCCCTGTGCGCGGTCACGGTGTTCGAGGGCGAGCTCCTGACGAAGTACCCCGAGCTCACCCAGCGTTTGCGGCGATTCCTCGAGGCCCGCCCGGAGCTGAGGACGTTCATCCACGATCCGGCCAAGCGGGGCCAGGCGTGGGCGGCGGCTCGGCGCCATCCTGGACGAACCGAAGCTTCGCCGGGTGCTCGAAAAGATGCTGGACGAGCAGGAGTTCCTGAGCCCGTACGGCATCCGGGCCCTGTCGCGCTATCACGCGGACCATCCCTACGTGTTCCACGTGGGGAACCAGGAGTACCGGGTGACGTACCTGCCGGCGGAGTCCGACTCCGGCATGTTCGGCGGCAACTCCAACTGGCGGGGGCCGATCTGGATGCCCGTGAACGGCCTGATCATCCGGGCGCTGCTGCAGTACCACACCTACTACGGCGACACGTTCACCATCGAGTGCCCGACCGGCTCCGGGCGACGGATGAATCTCTACCAGGTCGCGGAGGAGATCGCCCGCCGGCTGGCCAGCATCTTCCTGCGGAACGAGCAGGGCCGCCGCCCCGTGCACGGAGGCGCCAAGAAGTTCCAGGAGGACCCGCACTGGCGCGATCTCATCCTGTTCTACGAGTTCTTCCACGGCGACGACGGGGCCGGCCTCGGCGCGAGCCACCAGACCGGCTGGACCGGCATCGTCGCCCGCACCATGCATCTCTTCGCGACCAGCACCTCCGAGGAGTTCCTGAAGCTCGGCAAGATCGCCGGCGCCGTCGAGGTGGAGCCGACGCGGAGCCCCGCCGCCGGCGGCGGGGACCGCTCCGGGGAGAAAGCGCTGAGTTGAGCCGCCCGAAGCCGGCGGTCCTGCTCCTCACCGCGGTGGCCGTGTCGGGATGCGCGAGCATCGGCCCGGCGACGGTGACGCGGGACCGATTCGACTACACCGGGGCGGTGGCCGAGTCCTGGAAGACTCAGATGCTGCTGAACCTCGTGAAGCTCCGCTACGGCGACACCCCGGTGTTCCTGGACGTCGGCCAGATCGTCAGCGGCTACACGGTGCAGAGCACGTTCACGGCGGGGGGCAGCGTCTTCAGCACCAGCGGGGTGGTGCCGGGGGTGCCGAACAGCAGCGTGACCCTGGGCGCCCAGGGACAGTACACCGACCGGCCGACCATCACCTACGCCCCGCTCTCGGGCGAGCGATTCGCCCGCTCGTTGATGACGCCGATTCCCCCGGCGGCCCTCTTGAGCATGATCCAGGCCGGGAACCCGGTGGACCTGGTCCTGCGGCTCGCGGTGCACGTCGTGAACGGCATCTACAACCGCTATGGGGGCGAAGCCCGCGCGCGGCCCGCGGACCCGGAGTTCTACGTCCTCCTGGAGCGACTTCGCCGGATTCAGCTCTCGGGGGCGATCGGCCTGCGAGTGCGCCGGGTCGATCGCGAGGAGGCCGTGCTGATGACCTTCCGGGGCAAGGTGGACCCGAGCCTCGAGGCGGAGATGCTGGCCACCCGGGAGTTGCTGGGCCTGGATCCCGCCGCAAGGGAATTCCAGGTCGTGTACGGCTCGGTGCCCGCCAACGACATGCAGATCGCGATTCTCAGCCGGTCGATCCTGGAGATCCTGGTGGACCTGTCGTCCTTCATCATGGTGCCCGAGGCGCACGTGGCCGACCGCCGCGTGTTGCCGACGGCGGAGTCCGAGGTAGGTCCGAGTGGCCCGATCCGACCTCTCATTCGGATCGGCAGCGCTCCCGATCGCCCGGCCGACGCCTTTCTGGCCGTGCCCTATCGAGGCCACTGGTTCTGGATCGACGATCGCGACATGGGCTCGAAGCGGCTCTTCAGCTTCCTGATGTTCGTCTTCACGCTCGTGGAGACCGGCGGGAAGGAAGGCGCCCCCGTCCTGACCATCCCGACGCAGTGATGGAGGCGCGAATCATGCAGCCCGCACCGACGTACCCTGCGCTGTACCAGGTGAACACCCGCGTCTGGCTGACGGAGCGGTCGCGGGCGCTGGGCCGACCCGCGACGCTGGACGACGTTCCAGACACGGACCTGGACCGCATCGCCGGCTTGGGGTTCGACTGGATCTGGCTTCTCAGCGTCTGGCGAACGGGACAGGCGGGGCAGCGGGCGTCCCGCGAGAACGCCGGATGGCGGAAGGAGTTCGAGGAAACGCTACCGGACCTCTCCGAGGACGACATCGCCGGCTCCGGGTTCGCCATCACCGGCTACACCGTGCACCCGAGCCTCGGCGGGGATCCGGCGCTGGCCCGGATGCGCGACCGACTGCGGAAGCGCGGCCTTCGGCTCATGCTCGACTTCGTCCCGAATCACACCGCGCTGGACCACCCGTGGGTCGAGAGCCACCCCGAGTACTACGTTTCCGGAACCGAGCTCGACCTGGCCCGGGCGCCGCAGAACTACACCTGGGTGAAGCGGAGGCAGGGTCCCCGGATCCTGGCCTACGGCCGTGATCCATACTTTTCAGGGTGGCCGGACACGCTCCAGCTGGACTACGGCAACGCGGCCACGCAGGAGGCGATGCAGGACGAGCTGCTGAAGATCAGCGGGCAGTGCGACGGCGTGCGGTGCGACATGGCGATGCTCGTCCTGCCCGACGTCTTCGAGCGGACCTGGGGCCGCCGGGCGCCGCTGTTCTGGCCGCGGGTGACCCGGCGTGTTCGGGAGCGCACGCCGGGGTTCTGCTTCATGGCCGAGGTGTACTGGGACCGCGAATGGACGATGCTACAGCAGGGATTCGACTACGCGTACGACAAGCGCCTCTACGACCGCCTGCACGAGGGGCACGGCGCGGCCGGTGCGCGAGCATTTCCTGGCGGGGCTCGATTACCAGGACCATCTCGCCCGCTTCATGGAGAACCACGACGAGCCCCGGGCCGCGACGGCGTTCTCCCCCGGCAAGCACGAGGCGGCCGCCGTCCTGACGTACCTGTCGCCGGGGCTCCGGTTCTTCCACCAGGGACAGTTCGAGGGCCGGCGGAAGCGCATCTCGCCGCACCTGGTGCGGGCCCCCGGAGAGCCGGTCGACGAGACGCTCCGGCGCTTCTACGCGGCGCTCCTCGCGGCGCTCCGGGACCCCGCCGTGCGGGACGGCCAGTGGAGCCTGCTCGAGTGCGCGCCGGCGTGGGAGGGCAACTGGACGTCGGACGGCGTCATCGCGTTCGCCTGGCAGGGGCCGGCCGGCCGGCGCGTCCTGGTCACCGTGAACTACGCGCCGAACCAGGGCCAGTGCTACGTCCGCCTGCCGTGGGGAGACCTGCGCGGGAAGACCGTGCGGCTGCGGGATCGGACGAGCGCCGTGGTGTACGACCGGAGCGGCGACGACCTCGCGGCGCGCGGGCTCTACCTCGACGTGCCGCCGTGGGGCCACCACGTCTTCGAAGTGGGAAGCGCGTCGTGACGGCCGCCGGCGGCACGCGGATGCTCGGCCGATCGCTCGCGGGGGCGCTCGGTGTGATCGGGCTCCTCGTCCTGGTCGCGGGATGCAGCGCGCCCGCCACCCCCGGACCCGTGTTCGGCGGGAAGGAGCTCCAGGAAGACCAGAAGTGGCCGCAGGAGCTCATGGGCGGGGACGGCTCGACGGTCCTGCTCTACCAGCCGCAGGTCGAGAGCTGGAAGGACTACAAGCTGCTCCGCGCGCGCATGGCCGTGGCGTTCCGGCGGACGGGGACCGCCAGTCCCACGCTCGGCGGGGTGCTGCTCGAGGGCGACACCTCGACCAGCAGCGAGGCCGGGCAGGTCCGCATCTCGAATATCCGGATCGTGGAGGGGCGCTTCCCCGGCCTCAGCGCGCCGGACTCCGCGCGTCTCCTCGACGCGCTCCGGGCGCGCATGAGCAAGGAGGACGTGATCGTCGAAACGGAGCGGATCACGGCCTATCTGGAGCGAGCGGAGACCGCCCTCACCCCGGTGGAGCTGAAGTCGGATCCCCCCAAGATCTTCGTGAGCACCCGCCCCGCGGTCGTGGTGAACATCGATGGGCCGCCGGTGCTGGCGCCGATCCCCGGCACCGAGCTCTCGTACGTGGTCAACACGAACTGGGACCTCCTCCGCGCCGGGACGACCTACTACCTGCGTCACGAGCGGGGCTGGCTCACCGCGCCCGCGCCGGCCGGGCCGTGGACCGCGGCGGCGGCCATTCCCACGAGCTTCGAGCGGATCCCGGCGAGCGACCCGAACTGGGCCGACGTGCGGAAGGCGGTGCCGGGCGTGGCCCTGACGCCGGCGGCGGCGCCGAGGGTCTTCGTGAGCGAGACGCCGGCGGAGCTGATCCTGCTGGACGGGGAGCCGAAGCTGGACCCGATCAAGGGCACCAAGCTCTCCTGGGCCACCAACACCCAGAGCGACCTCTTCCGCTCGGGGGCCGACCAGCGCTACTACTATCTCGTGGCCGGGCGCTGGTTCCGCGCCGAGAAGCTCGACGGGCCCTGGCAGTTCGCGACGACCGAGCTCCCGGACGACTTCAAGAAGATCCCGCCCGACCATCCGGCCGCTGACGTCCTCGCCCTCGTGCCGGGCACGTCGCAGGCGCAAGAGGCGGTGATCCGGGGACACATCCCCCAGACCGCGCGCGTCGGGCGCGGCAAGGTCGAGGCGCCGAAGGTGACCTACAAGGGTGTGCCGGAGTGGAAGCCGATCGCCGGCACCTCGCTCGCCTACGCGGGGAACAGCCCGTACGATGTCCTGAAGGCGGGGGAGGTCTACTATCTGTGTTTCCAGGCGGTGTGGTTCGTCGCCAAGAGCCCGGAGGGCCCCTGGGAGCTCGCCGACAAGGTGCCCGGTGAGGTCTATCAGATCCCGCCGAGCGCGCCCGTCTATCCCACGTCCTACGTCTACGTGTACGACACGAACCCCGAGTACGTGACCTATGGCTATCTGCCGGGCTACTACGGGGACTACTATGCCTGGGGCGTGATGGCGTTCGGGACGGGGTGGTACTACGGGTCCTACGTCTACGACGACGTCTACTGGCCGTACGGCTACACGTACGGCGCGGGCACCTGGTACAACGAGCACACGGGCACCTACGGCCGGAGCGTCGTCGGCTATGGCCCCTACGGCGGGGCCGGGCGGGCGGCCGCCTACAATCCGACGACCGGGACCTACGCGCGCGGCGGTGCGGCCTACGGCGAGTACCGGGCGGGCGCCTGGGCGGAGGCCTACAATCCCCGGACGGGGACCACCGCGCGCGCCGCGGAAGGCAGCAACGTCTACGGCAACTGGAGGAGCACGTCGGTGGTGCGCGGCGACGACTGGGTCAACGCGGCGCGGGCCAGCGGGAGCGCGGGAGACGCCGCGGCCGTCCGCACGTCCAGCGGCGGCAGCGCCGCCGTGGCGCGCGGGGACAACAACGTGTACGTCGGCAAGGACGGCGAGGTTTACCGGCGGACCGACGGCGGCGGCTGGCAGCTGTACGACGGCGGCCAGTGGAGCAGCGCCGCCGCCTCGCGCGTCGATTCGAGCACCGTGCAGAGCCTGAACCGCGACGCCGAGGCCCGGACCACCGGCGCCAACCGGGCGAGCCAGTCCCAGTCGTGGCGGAGCAGCGGCGGTGGCGGCGGATACGGCGGCGGCGGAATGGGTGGCATGCGTGGCGGTGGCGGCGGCGGCGGAGGCCGGCGGCGCTGATGCTTGAACGAAAGGAGTTCCTGATGCGTGGAGTCTCGCGACGGAGCGTTCGACGGGTCGTGCTACTCGGTAGTCTCGCGCTCGGACTGGGCGCGTGCGCTTCGGGTGAGCAGTGGACGGAGTGGCGGTCGCACCCGTCACACTTTGCGTCCGGTGATCACATGGGCTTCTCGCTCAAGAACATGGGGGACACGCCCCGCGTGAACAAGAAGGACGTGCAGGAGGCCGGGACACAGTCCTGGTGGGGGAAGCCGGTCGTGCCCCGCCCCGGCCAGATCTTCGAGGACTAGCGTCGAGGCGCGGTCCATGCGACTGCTCCTGGCGGGACTCCTCGGGCTGGCGCTGGTCTCGACGGCCGCCGCCCAGCGCTCCTTCGAGGAGTCCGTCCTGCCGCTCCCGCAGTACCGGGCAGCGGACGCCCGCGCTCTCGCCGAGGCGCACGCGCCGGAGCTCCGTCGCCTGTACGACGACGTCCGCCGGTGCGTGCCCGAGCTCGACTTCTTCCAGCCCGGGATCGGCTTCCGGAAGCCGCGGGGCAAGCCCCAGCTCTCCCCGCACCTGTCGATCTGGATGATCGCGGACGAGAGCGTGGGGCCCGGCGGAGACGATTTCAGCGCGCGGGCGGCGGAGGCCTTCGAGCGCTACGGGGGCCGGCTGCTCGGACGGCTCCTGGCCCGGGACCTGGTGCGCGCCGACGGCCGGGTGGGCGGCTACGGGCTCGTCCTGACATGGCTGCGCTCCCGGGGCGACGAGCGGATGGGCGAGACGATGGTGGTCTTCGTCGACACCGCGAGTGCCACGGGGTTCACCGGCGGCGCGCTCGGGGCGCGGGACCTCCTGGAGCGGGCGGACATTCGCCTCTTCGAGGGCGACGTCGAGAAGGCGCGGATACCGATCCCGGTGGACGATGCCAAGGTGCGGCCGGGTGCCGACGGGTGTACCTAGCGCCGGACGCCGGACCTCCGGGTCGGATGCGGTAGCGTCCGAACTGGAGCCCGCTGCGAGGCCGAGGCGGTGACGCGTCCCGCGCTCGCCGTGCTGTTCGCTGGCCTCTTGGGGATCCCGATCGGCGTCGGGGCGTTCACCTTCGTTTACGCGAAGGGCTTCTCCTATCTCTCGACCGACCCGCGCGCGTGCGTGAACTGCCACGTCATGAACCCTCAGTATGATGGCTGGCTCAAGAGCGGGCACCGGCACACCGCGGGCTGCGTCGAGTGCCACCTGCCCCACGCGGGCCTCGCCAAGTGGGTGGCGAAGGCCGACCACGGCTTCCGGCACTCCGCGGCCTTCACGCTCCAGAACTTCAAGGAGCCGATCGAGATCACCCCGCGGGACCGCGACATCGTCCGCGCCAACTGCCTCCGGTGCCACGAGGGCCTCGTCCACACGGTGGTGGAAGCGGGCGGCCCGGGGCGCGGCGAGCTCGATTGCCTCCACTGCCACACCAGTGCCGGGCACGGCGCCGGCGGCTGACACACGGGAGAGAGCATGGCGAGCCTCCGATCCTCCGAGGGCAGCGCGCGGGTGTGGCTCCTGGGCCTGCTGGGCCTGGTCGGGATCGCCGGCCTCACCGTGCTCCTGCTCGCGCTCCTCACGAACATCTTCGAGCGGAAGCAGGAGGCGCGGCAGCCGTTCGTCCGGCTCGTCGAGGTGACCGAGGACACCATGGACCCCAAGGTGTGGGGTCAGAACTGGCCGTTCCAGTACGACTCCTACCTCCGGACCTCGCAGCCCACGACCACGAAGTACGGGGGCCGCGGGCTCGGCGCGAGCGACGGCGGGCTCGCCGAGCAGAAGCTCGACCGGGAGCCCTGGCTGAAGCGCGTCTTCGCCGGCTATGCGTTCGCGCTCGACTACCGGGACCGCCGCGGGCACTTCTACGGGCTCTTCGACCAGGAGCAGACCCGGCGCGTGACGGAGAAGCAGCAGCCCGGCGCGTGCCTGCAGTGCCACGCGGCGAACCTCGCCCTCTACCGCTTCGTCGGCAAGGGCGACGTCCAGAAGGGCTTCGAGCAGGTGTCGGGCATGCCGTACGCCGAGGCGCGCAACCTGAAGGACGACAAGGGCCAGCTCCTCGTCCAGCACCCGGTGGCCTGCGTCGACTGCCACGAGCCGAAGACCATGGGCCTCCGCGTCACCCGGCCGGGCTTCCTCGCCGGCATCAAGGCCTTCAAGGCCAAGCAGGGCGTGGCGGACTTCGACCCGAACCGCGACGCGACCCGCCAGGAGATGCGCTCCTACGTGTGCGGGCAGTGCCACGTCGAGTACTACTTCAAGGGCCCGGGCAAGATCGTGACCTACCCGTGGGCGAACGGCCTCAAGGTCGAGGAGATCGAGGGCTATTACGAGAAGGAAGGCTTCACGGACTGGGTCCACGCCGAGACCGGGACCAAGGTCCTGAAGGCCCAGCACCCCGAGTTCGAGGTGTGGTCCCAGGGCGTCCACGCCCGCGCCGGGGTGACCTGCGCGGACTGCCACATGCCCTACGAGCGCGTCGGCGCGCAGAAGGCGAGCGACCACTGGGTGCGGAGCCCGCTCCTCAACCTGAACCGCGCGTGCCAGCCGTGCCACGCGGTGCCGGAGAAGGAGCTGGAGGCGCGCGTCCTCACGATCCAGGACCGCCACCACGCGCTGCTCCAGCGCGCGGCCCGCGCCGCGACCGACATGCTCGACGCCATCGGGGCGGCGAAGAAGGGCGGGGCGAGCGAGGGGGATCTCAAGGCGGCCGCCGCGCAGCACCAGAAGGCGCAGTGGCGCCTCGACTTCGTGGCGGCCGAGAACTCGATGGGCTTCCACGCGCCCCAGGAGATGGCGCGCATTCTCGGCGAGGTCATCGACCACGCGCGCCTGGGCCAGCTCGAGGCGGAAAGGGCCGCCCGGAGGAAGTAGAGGCCAGTCGCCTCGACCCGGCCCAGGCGGACGCTGACGCTGGTGGAACCGGCCGGGGCGGCGACGCGCTCGTCGCGTTGCGCCGGTTGGCCTCGTGGAAGTCCGCGTCAGAGCGAGCGGATCACCCGCCGCGCCGTCCCCTCATAAGTGACTGTTACCCTCCGGCTATCGGTAGCTCATAAGTGACGGTTACCCAGCGGGCGCGGGCGGACGGCCGTCCGAGACGCTGGCGGGGGGATATCCCAGTATGGGTCGGCCCGAGATCGTCGATCCTGAGCCCATTGGGCGAAGGTCCCGCAGGCCGACTCATGGCGAGATGCCGCTCGCAGACGGGTGGCGCCGGATCCGCGAGCGCCCAGAGCCGCTCCAGCGCCGCATCGAGCTGCCGGCGGAGCTGGAGGGGATTGAGGCTGTGATAGAGCCGGTCGAGCGCCTCGCGGGCTTCGGGCTTGAGCATGCCGGTGGCACAGAGGCGTTGATACGGCGTCTGGGCGCGATCGTAGATGCGGCGGACTTTGCCCTCCACCCGGACCCGGTCGACCAGCTTCTGGACCGGTTGGAAGAAGTTCACATGCAGGCGCAGCACCCGGTAGACGGCATGGAGGGCCCCATAGGCGGGCTTGGTGGCGAGGCGATCATAGCCGATCCACCGCCGTACAACGGCGCCGTTCTTCTGCTCGACGTGGGCGCTGTCGTTCTTTCGGTAGGCGCGGCCTCGGGTGAACGTGATGCCATCGCGCTGGCAGTAGCGCCAGAAGGCTTCGTTGATGAACTCGGAGCCCGAGTCACTATCCCATCCGAGCAGCGGCATCGGCAGACGTTGGCGGGCGCGATGGATGGCGCCGCCCACGCGCTCGTGGCCTTTGCCCCAGACGGCCTCGAGCTCGGTCCAGCCGGTGACGATGTCGACGGCGCACAGGGTGCAGAGATAGAACCCGATCGTGCTGGGGCCGCAGTGGGCGACGAGATCCCCCTCGAGAAACCCCGGACGGGCATCGTCCCATTCGGCGAAGGTCCGGATCGGGATCTGGTGTTTGAGCCAGGTACCGGCCCGCGTGATCCCAAGCCCGCGGCGCGGCCGGGTGGCCCGGATGGGCGCGAGGAGGCGCTTGAGCGTGGCGGCACTGACGCGGCGCAGGGCGGCGGCCGTGTCGGGCGTCAGGCGCAAGGCGTCGAAGGCGCAGAGCCGGTCGAGCAGCTCGGGGACGAAGGGCTGCAGTCGGACGGCGCCGATTTCGCCGCTGGCCTCCCACAGCACCTGGGCCGCGGCGAGAACGTCCGAGCCATACACCCGCGGACGGCCCGTGCGCGCCGCCCGCGGCGGTGTCCG
Organism: uncultured Candidatus Rokubacteria bacterium; assembly: GCA_963765195.1. Taxonomy (GTDB): domain Bacteria; phylum Methylomirabilota; class Methylomirabilia; order Rokubacteriales; family DASRDR01; genus DASRDR01. The sequence goes on along the minus strand of CAVXVV010000055.1, from coordinate 318,884 downwards.
CGGCGGGTGCCGGAGGCGGCGCACCGCGGCCTTGCGATGGTAGCCGGTTACGGTGACGACCTCATCCAGCATGCGGCGCTTGACGGGGCGCGACGCCTGCAGGTACCGGAGCCGCTGTGCAGCCACGTACTCGTGGATGCTCGTTCGGGTCACGGTCACCTCCCCACTCGAATTGGGTTCGGTAACCGTTACTTTTGAGCCACGCCCCCCCGTTCGGTAACCGATGTTTTGACCCGATGCGGCGCCTTGACAAGACGCGGAGCCGCACGGTACCGTCGAAACCAACGGGGCTGTAGCTCAGCTGGGAGAGCACGAGGCTGGCAGTCTCGGGGTCAGGGGTTCGATCCCCCTCAGCTCCACCACCTTAGGGATAAGTCGCGCGGTAGGCGGAACCAGCGGAATACCGCCTGTCGCGCGGCTTTTTCGATTCGGATTCCCTCACGACGCCACGACGGGTGCGCATGGCTACCTCACCGCGTCACGGTCAACGCCATTGCGCCCGGCGCGTTCATGACCGAGCCGAACCTTCGCTGGTGCCGGCTCAATCCGGCCGTCATGGACTCCCTCAAGGCGTAGATGCCCATGGGCAATTTCGGCCGGCCCGAGGACCTCGGGCCCCTCGCCGTCTACCTGGCGAGCGACGCCTCGCGCGACATGACCGGCGCGGTCCTGGTCATCGACCGGGGGTACACCGTCTGGTAGGCGTCCGGCTCCAGCGGGGACCCCGTTCGTCTGGCCCTGTGGCCGCGCGTCGCGATGGATCCTAGCCGACCGCCCGGCTCCCCTCTCGCCGGCCCGCGTCGACGGACGGAGCTCGTGTTCTTCGCGGCGATCTTCCTGTGCGTCGCCGCTGCGCACGTCTGGATGATCTGGATGGCGCCGACGGCCTTCACCTTCAGCCCGGAGCACGTCCATACGGACAACGCCGTGATGCTCCTGATGGGGAAGCACATCCTCGAGAAGGGCGAGTTCCCGATCTTCTACTATGGCCAGAACTGGTTCGGTAGCCTGTCCGCCCTGGTCCACGCGGGGGTGTTCCTCGCGCTGGGCGGGATTCCCCCCTGGTCCATCCACGTGGCCCCGCTGCTGTTCTTCCTGGGATTCTGTCTCGTCCTCTACCTCCTGACACGCATGACCCTCGGTCCCGCGGTGGCCCTGGTGGCGCTGGCCTGGAACATCGTCACGCCCGTGCCGCTCTCGGAGTACACGGTCATGCCCCACGGCGGATACATCGAGGGCCTGATGCTGGGCACCGTCCTGCTCTGGCTGGCCGTGCGCCTCGTCCGGGCAAGGGAGCCCTGGAAGAAAACCGTCCACTATGCCCTGCTGGGATTCGCGGGCGGGGTCGGATGGTGGACCAGTCCTCTCGTGGTCTACCAGATCCTCGCCGCGGCCGCCTATGTCGTTCTGAGAGAGCGGCCCTCAGCAATCTGGAAGGGCGCCGTCCTGTCGGTGCCGGCCTTCTTCATCGGCGCCGCCCCGTTCTTCTACTTCTACGCCCGCGATCCCTACTCGGACGTTCTGAGCATGGGCGGCGGGTACGCGCTGCGCAATGTACCCGAAGGCCTGTACCTGCTGTTCGTCGAGCGGCTGCCGCAGTACCTCGCCTGGGACCTTTCCCAGGCGGCCGTCCCCGTCATGCACTGGCTCGGCGCGCTCGTCTACGCCTGGGCCCTGGCCTTCTTCCTCTGGCACCTCCGCGGATCATTCGGCGCGCGGCATCCCTTGAGAGATGCCGCCATCTTCCCGATCTTCTTCCTCGTCTTCACGCTCCTGTTCGCCGCAAGCATCCACATCAGGCGAAACGCTCCGATGTATGCGATCCCGCTGTCCGCCCTCCTTCCGGTGGCCATCGGCTTCTGGCTCTGGTACTCGCGCCGAGCCTGGAAGCTAGCGGCCGGGGTGGGTTGTGCCGCGCTCTTCCTCGTCCATGGATGGGAGACGGTGTCCTGGGTCGTCGCCTACGCGCCTCGGGCCGAAGCGTCCACGCAAGGCCATGTGACCCTGGTTCGTGATCTCGAGGCCAGGGGGGCGAAGCGCCTCTATCTGCACTCGCGGCCCGGATCGGAGCTTCTCAACTTCTACGCGCGCGAGCACATCACTGCGTCGCAGATGATCGCAGAGAGGTATCCTCCTTACTTCGAGGCCATGGAACGGGAGCCCGATCCCGACTTCCTCTATCCCCGGGGAACTCGCGACCTCGTCCCGACGCTGAAGGCGCTCGGCGCCTCGTACGAGATCGAGCCCCTGGGAGACTACGACCTCGTCCGTCATGTGCGCCCGACGGATCGCCGATACCGGCAAGTCTCCGTCGACCGCCTTCACGCTTCCGCATCGCATGGGTCGGACGACATGCGATACGCGGTCGATCGCGACATGGAGTCCTCGTGGACGAGTTTCGAGCTGCGGAAGCCCGGAATGTGGGTGCAGCTCGACCTGGGCCAGCCAGTCCACGTGGGCATGGTCCGTCTCTGGAACCGGGGCGAGAACCATGGCACCTACGCGATGGACATCCGTGTCGAGACGAGCGTCGACGGGCGCGCGTGGCACGAAGCCGTCCCGCGGTCGCCGATGGAGCTTCTCTACTGGAGCGGCCCCCGCCTGTATCCGTGGGAGTGGGGGTACCGCTGGGAGACGAGATTCCCGCCCGTCGACGCCCGCTTCGTCCGGATCACGCAGCACGAGCAGGACCCGCGCTTTCCGTGGGTCATCGCCGAGGCCTACGTCTACGAGGACCTGGGGCCGGGGGCCGGGGCGGACGCCGGCGAGCAGGACGTCCTCCGGCGCATCCGCGATCTGGGGCTCGGCCGCGTGTACGCGGACCGCTGGATGAGCGCCAAGATAGCGGAGTCCTCACACGGCCGGATCGAGACGGTCACGCCCTTCACCATTGCCGTGCCGGAATACTACGTGCGCCTGAACACCCGGGTGATCGAGTGGGACGCGCAGACCGGATTCGTCCTGGCGGACGCCGATGCGGACGAGTTCGAGCGCACGATGAGGGAGGAAGGCGTTCACCATCTGTTCCGCGAGGACCTCGGACGCTGGGCGCTGTTCCACGGAAAGGGCCCCTCGGCGCCCGCCGCCGCGCTCGGCGGCGATCCCGGATGGTGGTGGAACGGGCTGGGCGTCGTGCGCACCGATCCGAAGAGCAAGAGTCGCTATCTCGCGACGCTGGCGCAGAACGCGGACCGTGACGGGAGCACGGCGAGAGCCCTTCTCCTGTCCAGGCAGGCCGTGGAGGCCTACCCCTCCAATCACCACGCGCGGCGCACGCTGATCCACGCGCTCGAGGGTCAGGGCCGCACGGCCGAGGCCACCGAGCAATCGCGGATCCTCAGAGACTCGACCGAACCTCAGGTGAAGACGGCGCTCGAGTTCCAGGACACGCTGGAGCTCCGCGGGTACACCCTCGGCCCCGAGCCCGCCCGGCCCGGGCGCGACGTCAAGATCAGGTTCTTCTGGAAGGTCAAGCGGGATCCCGGTCCGCCGGGGGCGATCGGCGTCTTCGTCCACGTCCGGAACGCGACCGGACGATTCCAGGGCGACTTCCACTTTCTCCCCAGGCGTGGCGGGCCAATCTGGCCCACGCTCGAGGACGAGATCTTCACGCAGGACGAGTTGATCCGAGTGCCAGCGCACGCCAGTCCCGGAACATACAAGGTCCGGCTGGGCGTCTACGATCCCACGACGGGAGACAGGTGGAAGGTGACGGCCGGCGAGGGCGCCTCGCGCCGTGGCGGCGCCCCGGTCGGCGTCCTGCGCGTGGAGCCGAACGAAGCGCGGTAGTCCGGAGCGCTGAGACGCCCCCCGACAGCACGCTGCCCCCGTGTCTAATTTCCAACTCAACAAGAGAACCCCAGATGCACACTCGCCTTTCGCTCTGCGTCGCCGCGCTGCTCGCGGTCGCCTTCGGCTGGGGCGCCGTCCCGGCGGCGGAGGCCCAGACCCCGACACGCTGATGGTCGCCCAGGGCGTGGACATGCAGACGGGCGATCCCCACAAGACGACCCTGACCCATGCCGTCAATGTCCTGGTCAACCTCTATGACACGCTCGTCTCGCGGGACGCCAACCTGGCGCTGAGGCCCGGGCTCGCGCTCTCCTGGCGGTCGGTCGATCCGACGACCTGGGAGTTCAAGCTGCGCCAGGGCGTCGGGCTTCCCCGTCAGTCTCGAATGCGTGATCGCAACGCTCCCGCGGAGAGTAGCCGGAAACACAGCGAGCTGCAACCAGATGAGCCAACACCGCGCTAGAATACCCCTCGAAGCCCGACGGTGCCGGCCGCGCGCGCCCCGAAGCCGATTGCGTTGTTCGTATTGCCCGTCGCGAACGTCTGGGACCCTTCGTCGCCCCCCCACGCGAACGAAAGCTCCAGCAGCGCTTTGCCGCCGAGTCGGATCCTGAGGCCCACGCCGACGCTGTACTTCAAGTGGTCGAAGTCGAGGTCGCCGAGGTCTTGCGCCACTTTTCCCCACTGCCCGAAGACGGAGAACGCCTAACGGATCGAACAGGCGCCTTTCGTAGCTCACGCCCAACGCGACCGTGTTGGGCGCCGTGAATCGATAGTTCGTGTAACTACTCAGCCAATTTTCGTTGTGGATGTCGCCGCCGCCCAATGTCGGCTGGAGATAGAACGGCACCGCATTGTGGGAGCGCGGCTCGCTGATGACCAGGTTCGCCCCGACGCTGAAGCGGCTCGAGCCGAGCAGGCTTCGCAAGTAAGGGAAGCTCGCCTGGGCGAAGGGCTGCTCCTCGATGCCGTAGTGCACCGCCATCCGCGCGGTGACCCGATCGAACGTGAACGTTCCGCCCGACAGCGTTTCGTAGGCCTCGTAGCTCACGCGGCCCTCGCCGGAGAAGCCGTAGAGCACGTCAGGAGAGCGATAGGTCACGGCGAGTCCGGGCACCATGTGCGTCGTGCTCGCGTCGATGCCCGGCGCCGTCGCCTCGGAGAAGCTGCTGCGTGAAAGTCGCGGACGGATCCGACGCCGCGAAGAGCGTGTTCAGCTTGCCCCGACAACGTCAATCCCTACCCCAGCGGAAAGTCCGCCAGGATCGGCAGTTCGGTCTCGGTCAGCTTGTATAACGATCGGTCGTCGAGCGAGCTCTCGTTCCCCAGGCCGAAGAACGGCATCTCGGGCAGGTCGAAATGCCGGACGGCGACCGTGACCTGCGGCATCCGATACGAGCCGACGTCGCGGATGCGGTACCAGTCGACCTGCATGTGAGACACTGCGCCGGCCGCCCAGAATCCCTCCGCGGACACGCGCCCCTCGAGGCTGGTCGTCAAGCGGCTGTGCGGCGTCTCGGAGATATGCCACTCGTTGTTCAGCGCGAGGCCGAACGCGGTTCCGCCCTCGGGGACGATCGTCGCCGATCGTCGGGTGTAGACCACGACCGACGAAGACGTCCACGACGACGTCCTGAAGAGTCCCGAATTGGCGCTCGAGCATGCCCTCGGAAGCCGCCCTCCTTGAAGTCCTCTTTCACCCGACAGACGTCAAAGGTCAGGTCCCGATACTCCGTCAGCAGATCGCGCGCCACCGGCGTGTTGCTCCGCGGCACGGACGGTTTCGCACACATGGAGAAACCCGAGCGTCTCGGGCGATACGTCGCCGGTCGTCTGGGCCCGCGTCGTGTACGGAGCGACGAGGACGATCAGCGCCCAGACGACTACCGCGACCGCCAGCGGACGGCAGGCCGGCGGCCTAAGAATCGCGGCCTCCAGCTCGGAGTGAAGGACCGCCAGCGCCGCGCGCATGAATTGCGCCGACCTCCCGCTGCGTCGTGATGCCACGGGGATCGAGCGCGCGTGCGAGCGCTCGACTTGCGGGACGCCAGGAGTTGATGCACGTCGCGGACGTGCTCGAGCTGCAGTGATGACGCCGGTCGCGTCGGTCCGAACGCCGGACGGCCGGCGCATGAGCCTCGGACAGCGAGACCAGGATCACGCGGTCGTCGGCCGACTCGCTCCGCCCCGGCTGGCGGCCGAAGTCGGGCCGCTCCATGCGCGGCGCCATGTCGATCAGGAGCTGCTGCATGGTCGGCGCGCGCTGCTCGCGCAGGTAGCGCGCGTGGTGGGCGGGGGGGCCGATGAACTGTTGCGTAACGGTGGCGGGGATCGACGCGTGCTCGAACAGCGTGTGCGAGACACCCGGCGTCACGTAGGGCGACACCACGATCGCCCGGACGCGGACGCCGAGTCGGTCGAAATTGAAGCCCGACACCCGGCGACCGGAAGCTGTCGCCGTACGGCAGCGTCGGCGGCGACACGTGGTCGAAGATCCCGCCGTGCTCGTCCCAGACGATCAGGAGCAGCGTCGAGCGCCACACCTCGTCGCACGAGCGGATCGCCTCGTACACGGTCCGGATGAAATGATCGCCCGCGAGGACGAAATTGTCGGGATGTTGGTCGGCGGCCAGCGTGCCGTCGTCCTGATCCACGTACGGCGGCTCGATGAACGCGTAGTCCGGCAGCGCGTTGTTCCGGCAGTCCTTCACGAAATCGCGATAGAGACCGAAGTAGGACGACCACAGAAATGTCATCCCGATCGTCCCGCTCTGCGTGCTGTAGTAGTAGATCTTTGACGACCGGCCGCGATCGCGCAGTCGACCGTAGATGCCCTGTTCATGGCGCCGATTGACCGCCACGAGCCATACGGGGCCGTTGTCGACGCGGCCGAAAGACGTCCCGAAGTGCGCGAAGGCGCGGTTGGGATTCGTCGGCCCCGGCACCGCAGAAAACCAGTTGTCACACACCAGGTAGTTCCGGGCCAGCGCGCGGATGGTCGGCACGCGCTCCGGGCTGAAGCATTTCATGATGTTGGCCGGGTTGCCGCCCGCTCGCTCATAGTCTACGGCGAATCCCCGCATGTCCGGCTGTGGCGGCCGCGGCTCCGGCTGTCCCGGGTGCGCGTAGATCTGCTGGTTCATGCTCCAGAAATCGTGCGGCGGGTCGACGCGGAGCTGCCCCTGGTACGCCGCGTCGGCGGTCAGCGGATGCACGTTGCCTTTGTCGTCGACGTTGGTCCAGTCGCCCGTGTGGACGCCCCGCAGGTCGGGAATCTCGTCCATCAGCAGCCCGAGCATGTGATCGAACGAGCGGTTCTCCATCATCAGCACGACGATGTGCTTGATGCGCGGATCCCCACCGATCTCGTTCGACCGCGCCGCGTGCGCCGACCCGAGCACTCCCACCGTAGCCGCGGCGGCCCCGCGCGCGACCGTCGACAGCCACTCCCGTCGTCCTGTCGTCTTCGCCATGCTCAATGGCTCCCGGGGGGCAACATCAGGCTCCTTCTCCGTTTCCCACGGGGGCTGCCAGTTGCCCACCTCAAACGTGCGTGCGCCCATCTCGAGAACCTGGGCCGGTCCGGAGCCTGTTCCCTGGCTCCGTCCACGGCCGTGCCGTCAGTCGAACGGGCAGATTCCCAGATTGACGGGACTCTAGCGCGCCGCAGGCCGGCCCGGCAAGGGCCAGAGGGGGCCGGGACGGACTCGGGGAGACGTCGAATGAGAACCGGCTCCCACGGGTCGGCGGACGGTACCTCAGCCAGCCTGCGCACCGTAGGAAGGCGGTTCGTCCAGGAACAAGCGCCGAGATGCGCGAGCTCACCTCCCCGGCCTCGGGAGTCGCTCCTGCCCACCAGCCAGCTGTAGAGACCGTCTGGGCGGGCGCTCGGGGCGGCCGGCACCAGTCCGGCCGGCGCACCACGCTCTGGAGGCACCTCGAGATGAATCAGCGACCGCGATGAATTCGGGTGTTCTCACCGGAACTATGGAGGGATGGCGCGGGGCGCCTGCTGAAGGGTAGAGAGATGACCCCTTCGTCGACTAGCTGTCCCTCAAGTTCGATCCCCCTCAGCTCCACCAATTGGACACGCGGGGTTACGGGGCTCCCCGTAGCCCCGTTCGTCTGTTCAGCTGCGCCGGGGCTGCGGCTGGTCGCGCCCAATCGCGCGAACCGGACCGAGGCCCGATCCTAGTTGGTCCGGAGCTCGAGTTGGATCGCCCAGCTCTGCTGCTTCATCTCCGCGAGCGAGTACTGAAGGGTCCCGCGGCGCTCGAAGCGGATGCCATAAGCCTCCGCCTCCGGGATTCCCCCCACGACAAACTCGAAATCGCACGTTCCGCCCGCGGCCACGTCCCCAGTGAGGCGACGATGTCCAGTCCCGAGGTGGCTCACGCCGATGACCCCCCCGGCGGAGTCGGTGATGGTGACCGGGGCTCCGGCCTGAATGTCGGCGTATTGTCCCTGACCCGTACAAGCTGATCCGGCCTGCACGAGGTTGGTGGCGATCAAGGACAGTCGGCCGCTAATGGTGTAGGGCGGGCGGGGATTCAGGCTCGGGGTCATCCCCGCCGGCCGCCGGGCCGGCGAGACACTCGGCGTCGCCGCCACCGATATCGGGATAAGGAAGACGAGGATCATGCCGATTCTCTGAAGTCTCTTGGCCTTCACAACACCCTCCTCGCGCGAGTTGGCGCACCCGCCCCGGGCCCGGCGCGCCGCGCGCCCCCGACCCTACCGCGTCCAGGCCTCCAGCGCCACAAACTTTCGCGGGCTAACGCGAGGCCACGGGACGTCTCCGATGCCTTTCAAGATCCCCTGTCTGGCGTCTGACCGCCTCCTCTGCTATTGGCTGGTCGCGGGTGTCCATCGAAGGGAGGTGGAACGCTCGGGTGTGGTGGGCGCGACAACACGCACATCGCCCCCGGTGCGATCTTGCCCCGCCCCGCCTTGACAGCCCCGCCCAGGAGTGGGAGAAGATACCCCACCGGGCGCGGGCTTGATATGGGGAGCAGTCGTCCCGCGCGAGAAGCTCGGCCACCGGCGAGTTCAGGAAAGCGCGCCGGGCCGTCCGAGCGACCAAGACCCCGTCACCGGGATCTGGCCAGCGAAGCTTCCCGCCCTAGCGGTGCGTCCGCGGTAGTGAGACCAGCATCAATCGAAGGGAGGACAGACCATGCCCTACAACCTCGAAGGTCGGCTACTCGAAGTGTGCACCTGCAACACCCTTTGTCCCTGTTGGGTGGGCGAGGATCCTGATTCCGGAACATGCGACGGGACCCTCTGCTGGCACTTCGACAAGGGCAATGTCGACGGGGTCGATGTCTCGGGACTGACGTTTGCCGTCCTGTGCCACATCCCGGGAAACATCCTGAAGGGGAACTGGCGGGTGATCGCGTACGTGGACGACAAGGCGACCAAGGAGCAGGAGGCGGCCATCCTCGGCGTCTATACCGGGAAGAAGGGTGGCCCCGTCGCGGATCTCGCCAAGCTCATCGGCGAGGTGGTCGCAGTCGAGCGCGTGCCGTTCACGTTCGACGTGCATCAAGGGAAGGGCAGTCTGCGAATCGGCAGCGCGGTCGCCGCAGACCTCGAGCCCTTCCGGGGCCCTGGCGATCGACCGACGGCCCTGACGGACTCGATTTTCACCACGATCCCGGGCTCTCCCGCGTACGTGGGCAAGGCGTCGATGTACAAGGCCGGCGCACCGAAGCTGGGCCTGAACATCAACCTCACCGGGCATAACGCGGTTCAAGGGTCGTTCCGCTTCGTGGCCTGAGGTCGCGAGCCGACGCCCAGGACTGATCGGGGAGAGGGGGGGTCACACCCCTCTCCCCAGGTAGGCCGATGAAGGCGATCCTTCGCCGTGATCTGTTCCTGCCCGCCATCGGGAGCCTGGTGGCGGTGGCCTGGCTCACGCTGTGGGCCTGGGAGCGTTCCCCCTACGGTCGGTACCTCAGTCACGGCGAGCTCGGGCACCTGGTCGAGGACGGCGGGGAATCCTCGGCCCTCGTGCAGGCGAGCCTCTATGTCGTCGGCTGGACCGTCATGACGGTGGCGATGATGCTGCCGACCACCGTGCCGCTGATCGAGATCTTCCGGCGCATGACGCGTGACCACGCCCGCCGCGGGCAATTGGTCGGCGCCCTGGTCCTCGGCTACCTCGGGATCTGGCTGGCGTTCGGGGTCGCGGCGCACGTTCTCGACTGGGGGCTGCATCGCGTGGTTCACCGTACCCCATGGCTTCATGCCCGGTCGTGGCTGCTGGGATCCGGGCTCTTGCTGCTGGCCGGGGCCTTCCAGTTCTCGTCCCTCAAGTACCGCTGCCTCGACGAGTGCCGCTCTCCGCTCAGCTTCGTGATCCAGCACTGGCAGAACCGGCGCGGGCGGCTCCAGGCGCTGTGGCTCGGGGTGCATCACGGACTGTTCTGCGTCGGCTGTTGCTGGGCGCTCATGCTCTTGATGTTCGCCGTGGGGACGGGAAACGTCGGGTGGATGCTCCTCCTCGGCGCGGTGATGGCGATCGAGAAGAACCTGCCGGGAGGCCGCCGTTTCGCCGCCCCTGTCGGCGCCGTGCTGATGGTGTGGGGCATCGCGATCGTCCTGTACCACATGCGGCCGTGGGCGGTCTGACACCACCGACACTCCCTCTTCGGACCGACCTGCCCTCCAGTTCGATCCCATTTCGATCCCCGCCTCCCCCACCGCATTCCCGTAGATAGTGGTGCGCCGCAGCGGCGGCACCGCGCCGTCAGCCACTCCTGCCGCGCGCCGCCGTCGTGTCGCGTGCCGGCGGCTCCCCGGCCCCCTGGCGCGAGGGTGCACGGGTGGGGTAGCGTCGGCCTGTGTCGGGCCAAGCTCCGCGGACGTTGGACGACGGCGCCGGGCTCTCGGGGAGCGAGGCGCCGCGCGCCGGTCTGCTCCGGCGCCCCGACGATCGCGCCGGCGTGGCCCCAGCGTCACGAGCGCGGCCAGCGGGCTCGGCGGGGCTCCCGGCGCGCGCCGCGACCTGGGCCGGGCCTCTCGCGCTGGCCGGGCTCATCCTCCTGTTCACGCTCGCGTGCGGGCGCTGGATGGTCGCCATGCACGAGGCCGGGCACGCGGAGACCCGCCAGGACATCGCCTCGGTCAACCAGGCGGTGTGGAACACCTCGCAGGGCCGGTTCGCGCGCGCCTCCATCCTCTACGAAGGCGTACGGGACCACGTGGAGCCGGTGCTCGCGCTCCACGCGCTCGCCTACGCCGCGGGCGGGACGATCCACACCCTGCTCTACCTCCAGGCGTTTCTGCTGAGCCTCGGCGCGATCCCGTTCTACGCGCTGGGCCGTCAGCGCGGCGGCTCCGCGTTCGAGGCGGGACTCCTGGCGGCGAGCTACCTCCTCCTGCCGCCCCTCCATCGCCTCATCGAGAAGGACTACTTCCGCACGGACCAGCTGCTCTTCCCGGTGCTGGCGCTCCTGGCCTACGCGGTCACGGTGCGGCGCCATCGCCTCGCGCTCGGCGCGGCGCTTCTCGCCCTGTGCATCCGGGAGTCGGGGGCGCTGGCGGTCGTGGGACTCGGCGTCTACTGGCTCTGCGTGGAGCGCCGCGTTCGCGCCGGGCTCGGACTGGTGGCGCTCGGCGCCCTGTGGATGCCGATGGTGAGCTACCTCCTGCTCCCGGCACTGATCGGCCACCCGACGCCCCACGCCGACCAGGTCCGCGCGCCGAGCCAGCTCGCCGACCAGCTCGCCGCCTTCTGGGCCGTCCGATGGCCCGTGGGCGCGGCGGCGGCCGTCGCGCTGCTCCTGCTCCGGCGCCGCTGGGCGGCGCTGCTCGCCGTGCCGGCGCTCGTGGCGTTTCTCTTCTACCGGACGGACTTGCGCTACGTGGCGCCGCTCTTCTCGATCGTGTGGATGGCGGTCGCCGACGAGGTCACGGACTGGGCGCGCCCCGGATTCCGGCGCGCGACGCTCGCGGCGACCCTCGGCGTGTTCGCGCTGGCCAACGTGGCGCTGGGCTCGTGGCGGCCGCCCTCGGACGCTGGCATCCGGGACGCCCGGCCCCTCCTCGCGCGCGTGCCGTCGGACGCCAGCGTGTGCGCCGAGTCCCGCGTGCTCGTGCACCTCTCGCTCCGCGAGTGGGTCTACCAGTTCAATCGCGAGCACTACTTTCCCGGGACCACGCGAGGGTGTCTCGATGCCGAGTACTTCCTGCTGAATCGAAGCGGGCGGGACCCGGCGCTCGTCGGGCGCCGCGCGCCCCCGGACCGGGCCGAGGCGTTCCGCGCGGTGGAGGCGCTCGGCGTCGACACCGTGGCCGAGTCCGGCTCGTGGGTGCTCTGGCGCCGGCGGACTCTGCTGGCAATGGGTCCGCCCGTGTCGCCCTAGGCGACGCCCCGCCGGCCACGCCGTCAGAGCTGCACGACGAGCTCGGCGAGCCCCCGGAATGTGATGTTCGGCTTCCACGCCGGCGTGGTGCCCGGTGCCAGCCGGATCGCCGGGAAGCGCTCCAGGATCGCGACGAGGGCGAGCGGCGCCTCCAGCCGCGAGAGCGCCGCGCCGATGCAGTAGTGGATGCCGTAGCCGAACGCGAGGTGCTTCGTCGGATTCCGCGCGAGATCGAGCTCGTCGGGCCGGTCGAAGACCAGCTCGTCGCGGTTCGCGGAGCCGAGGAACGCGAGCACGCGGTCGCCCGCCCGGATTCGCTGGCCCGCGAGCGCGGTGTCGCGCGTCGTGCGCCGGCGATTGCGCTGGACGGGGCTGTCGAAGCGGAGGAGCTCCTCGACCGCGTGGCCCGAGGCCTCCGGTGTCCGCCGGATGGCCGCGAGCGCGGCAGGGCGCTCGAGGAGGGCGAGGAGCCCGTTCCCGATGAGATTGGCGGTGGTCTCGTGGCCCGCGAACAGGAGCGTCACGCACGCGCCGACGAGCTCGTCGAGGTCGAGCGCCTCGGCCGACGGCGCCACGAGCAAGCTGATCAGGTCGGGGCCGGGATCGGTCCGGCGCCGCGCGATCAGGGGCTCGAGATACGCTTGGAACTCGGCCATGCTCGCCTCCGCGCGCGCGGCCCGGCCGGGATCGAGCCGGCCCGTGCCGACGAAGGCCACGATGTCGGCGGACCACGTGGCGAAGCGGTGCTGGTCGGCGGGCGGCACCCCCAGGAGCTCGGCGATGACCATCGCGGGCAACGGATAGGCGAAGCGGTCCAGCAGGTCGACGGTCGAGCCGGGCGCGATGCCGTCGAGCAACGTGCCGATGAGCGCGAGCACACGGGGCCGGAGGCTCTCCACGACGCCGGGCGTGAACTGCTTGACCAGGAGACGCCGGAGGCGCGTGTGGACCGGCGGGTCGGTGGTCGAGACGATCGCCGTGGAATAGTGCCGCCGGAGCGCCGGGTGGCGGCCGGGCGCGAGCGGCCCCTCCTCGGCCAGGAGCTCGAGCTCGTACCCGGCGCTGGAGAAGTCGTCGACGCGCCGGAGGACCTCCATCACGTCCTGGTGGCGGGTCACGACCCATGCCCGCCAGGGAGCGCACCAGTGGACCGGATCCTCGTGGCGGAGCCGCCGGTAGACGGGATATGGGTCCCGGACGAAGTCGTCCGCGCCGAGGAGCCGGTCGAGCGGCCCGGGCCCGCCGGCCGGCTCAGCCATGGGTGACGGCCGGCGCGGTCTGGAGCACGGAGATCTTCACGGGGAGCAGATACAGCACGGCAGCCGAGCGAGCGTCAAGGTGCGCGCGAACCACCCGCGCCCGCGTGGTCCGGGTTGACAGGCCTCCGGGCCCGCGCTAGCGTCGGGCTTGCTCATCCACCAGCTAGGTCAAGGGCATCGCCACATCGCGCGCCGGCCAGCCCCCCGTGACAGCACGCGCATCCATCTCGTCGCCCGTCACTTCCTCACGGAGCGGAGGAGCGTACCCATGAGAAGACTCGGACTGGTCCTCGTCCTGATCGTGACCGGCCTGTGCCTCGCCGCGGGCCCGGCTCTCGCCGCGGAGTACGTGATCAAGCTGGGCCACGTGATCGCGCCCAGCGAGCCCATCCACCAGGCCTTCGAGCGGATGGCGGAGCGCGTCAAGGAGCGCACCAAGGGCCGGGTGGAGATCCAGGTCTACCCGAACTCCCAGCTCGGCTCGAACAAGGACACCTACGAGCAGGCGCGGATGGGCGCCCCGGTGATGGCGCACATCGATCCGGGCTACGCCTCGGAGCTCGGCGACACCGACATCGCCATCCTCGGCGGGCCGTTCCTCTACGACAGCTGGGACCAGGCCAAGAAGATCATCGCCTCGCCCCTGGTCCAGAAGGTGAACGACAACATCCGGACCCGCGGAGGCTTCCGCATCCTGTCCTGGGGGTACTACTTCGGCTCCCGCCACGTCATCAGCGACAAGGGGTATCCAAGCCCCGCCGAGATCAAGGGCCGCAAGGTCCGGGTGCCGCCGAACCCCATGTGGGTGGAGACCTTCAAGTCGATGGGGGCGGTCCCGACCCCGCTCCAGTGGTCGGAGGTCTACTCGGGCCTCTCCCAGGGCGTCGTGGACGCCGCCGAGGCGCCACTGTCGACGCTCTACGGCTCGAAGCTCTTCGAGGTGAAGAAGGTCGTGACGCTGACCGGCCACTTCAAGGCCGTCACCGGCGTCGGCATCGGCGAGACGTACTATCAGTCGCTCCCGAAGGACATCCAGCAGATCCTCCAGGAAGAGGCGGAGGAAGGCGGACGCTGGGTGTCACCGATCACGATCCAGAAGGAGGACGAGTACCGCCAGATCCTCGCGAAGGCGGGCGTCACGTTCGTCCAGGCCGACGCCGACGCCTACCGGAAGGCCACCGCGGCCACCTACACCGCCTTCCCCAAGTGGACGCCCGGCCTCTACGATCGGGTCCGCGAGGTCCTGAAGTAGCCGGCCTGCGATTGGGCGAGCGCGCGCAGGACGGGGCGGCGCGGCGGCAGGCCGGGTGGGGGTCGGAGCCCCCCGGCCTGGCCCGCCGCGTCTTCGACCACGTCGAGGAGCTGATCGGCGGCGGCGCCTTCGTCGCGATGACGGCGATCGTCGTCGTCAACGTTGTCTCGCGCTACGTCTTCAACGATCCGATCCCGGGCGCCGACGAGCTGGCGACCCTCTGCTTCACGTGGGCGGTCTTCGTCGGCGCCGCCGCCGGCGTCCGCCAGCGCCTGCACATCGGGATCGAGTTCATCGTCAACTGGTTCCCGCCCCGCGGCCGGGCGGCGCTCGGTCTGCTCGTCGTCCTCCTCATGGCGGTCTTTGCCGCGATCCTCGGGGTCTACGGCACGAAGCTCATGCTGACCGGGTATCTCAAGCGGACGCCGGTGCTCCAGTGGGCGTACACGTGGATCTACCTCGCGATCCCGGTGGGGGCGGCGCTGATGCTCGTGCGCCTCCTGCCCATCGGGGCCGAGCATCTCGCCCGGGTCCGCGGCGCCCCGGCCGGGGAGCTCGGCTCC
Source organism: uncultured Candidatus Rokubacteria bacterium (assembly GCA_963765195.1). Lineage (GTDB taxonomy): Bacteria > Methylomirabilota > Methylomirabilia > Rokubacteriales > DASRDR01 > DASRDR01. Next base: position 303,649 of record CAVXVV010000055.1, on the reverse strand, counting down.
CCCGCGGTGCCGCCGCTATGATGCCGCTGGTCTTCGTCGCGATGGCCGGGCTCCTCGCGCTCGGCGTGCCGATCGCCTTCACCCTCGGGCTGGCGAGCGCGATCTTCTACGTGCTGGCGCCGGGCGTGACGCCGGCGTTCCTCGTCCAGCGCATGGTGGCGTCGACGGAGTCCTTCCCGCTGCTCGCGGTCCCGTTCTTCATCTTCGCCGGGGCGGTGATGACCCGCGGCGGCATCAGCCACCGCATCATCGGCCTCGCCGACGCCCTCGTCGGGCACCGGATCGGCGGCCTGGCGCAGGTGAACGTGCTCAACAGCGTGTTCATCGGCGGCATGTCGGGCTCCGGCAACGCCGACGCCGCCATCGACGCCAAGACGCTCGTGCCGGTGATGGTGCAGAAGGGCTACTCGAAGCCGTTCGCGGCGGCCATCACGGCCGCGTCCGGGGTGATCGCGCCGATCATCCCGCCGGGCATTGGCCTCCTGATCTACGGCTTCATCGCCGACGTCTCGGTGGGCCGCCTCTTCATCGGGGGCATCGTGCCGGGGCTGCTCCTGGCGCTCGGCCTCATGATCGCGGTGCACATCGTCTCCAAGCGCCGCGGCTACGGCCGCTCGCGCGCGCAACGGGCGTCGATCGGCGAGGTCCTCCGGCACGCGCGGGAGGCGGCGTGGGCGCTGTTCCTCCCGGTCCTGATCCTCGGGGGGCTCCGGGGCGGCGCCTTCACGCCGACCGAGGCGGGCGCGGTGGCGGCGGCGTACGCGGTCTTCGTCGGCACGGTCGTGTACCGTGAGCTCCCGGTCCGCGAGCTGTGGCCGATCGTCGGCGAGTCGCTGGCGGCGACGGCGGTCGTGATGCTGATCCTCGGCACCGCCAGCGCGCTCATGTGGGCCCTCACCTGGGAGCGCCTCCCCGTCATGATGGCGCAGGCGCTCCTCTCGGTGTCCGACAACCCCTACGTGCTCCTCCTGCTGGTGAACCTCCTCTTGCTCGTGCTGGGCTGCTTGATGGAGGGGACGGCGCTCCTGATCATCCTGACGCCGATCCTGGCGCCGGTCTTCTTCAAGCTCGGGGTCGATCCGGTCCACTTCGGCCTCGTCATCGTCCTCAATCTGACGATCGGCGCGGTGACGCCCCCCGTGGGCACGATCCTCTACACCGTCTGCGCGATCGTCGGCCTGTCCATCGAGGAGCTGACCCGGGAGCTCGGCCCGTTCCTGCTGGCTCTCATCATCGTGCTCTTCGTCGTCACCTACGTGCCGCCGACCGTCCTCTGGCTGCCCAACCTGATGATGGGGAAGTGACGCCCCCCGAGCGCCTCGTGCCGGTCGGTTTCGTCGACCGGCTCTTCCGCCTCGACGGTCAGGTGGCCCTCGTCACCGGCGGGGCCAGTGGACTGGGCGCGGCGATCGGGGCGGGGCTCGGGCAAGCGGGCGCCCGCGTCGTCATCGCCGACCTCGACCTGCCGGCGGCCCAGGCCTACGCGAGCGTGCTGACGGAGCTGGCGGAGCCGCCCGTCGCGCTCCCCGTCGACGTGACGCGGCGGGAGTCGGTCGAGACGCTGGTGGCCGAGGTCGTGGAGCGGTTCGGCCGGATCGACGTCCTGGTCCAGAGCGCGGGGACCGCCGCCCGGCATCCCGCCGAGACGTTTCCCGAGGAGGCGTGGGACCGGGTCGTGGCCGTGAACCTCAAGGGGGCCTTCCTGGTCGCGCAGGCCGTGGGGCGCCACATGCTCCGCCAGCGCGCCGGCGCGATCGTGAACATCGCGTCCATAGGCGCGTCGATCGCCTACCCGCACACGACGGCGTATCTTCAGTCGAAGGGCGGGGTGGCGCAGCTCACCCGGAGCCTCGCGCTCGAGTGGATCGACCGCGGCGTCCGGGTGAACGCGATCGCGCCGTCCCTCTTCGACACGCCGCTCGTCCGCGCCGCGAACGCGCGCGCGAGCCTGACGAGCGAGTTCATCCTGGCGCGGACGCCGATCGGCCGGCTCGGGGAGCCGCGCGAGGTGGTGGGGGCGGCCATCTTCCTCGCCTCCGCCGCCTCCTCCATGGTCACCGGCCACATCCTGCAGGTCGACGGTGGCTATCTGGCCACCTAGCGGGACGCGCAGTGAACGCAGTCTGACGGAAAGGCGCGCACGATGGCCGAGCGACGCTCCAAGAAGGCAAGTCGAGCCAGGACGCCCGAGGCCCCTCCGCCCGACGTCGTGGAGATCCCGGGCGAGCTCGCGCGCGAGATGCGCCCCGATCTCTGGGATCCGACCGATCCCGGCTTCCGGCTCTGGACCCCGCGCGACACCACGGGCGATCCCCGGCGGGAGGCCGGGCCGTTCTGGCCGCATCGCCAGGCGCGCGGGCCCGCGTGGCTCGGGATTCCGACGTTCTTCCGCCTGCCCGTCGCCCTGAACCCCGAGGATCTCAGGGCCGGCCGCGTCGACGTCGCCATCTTCGGCGCGCCGCTCGATCTCGGGATCGGGATGCGCGGCGCCGCCTACGGGCCCCAGGCCATCCGCGTCTCGGAGCGGTACCTGCCGTGGGGCGGATCGTGGAGCGGGGTGCCGCGCCCCCACCAGCACGTGCGCGTCGATCCCTTCCGCGTGCTGACGGCGGTGGACTACGGGGATGTGGCCATCGATCCCTTCAGCACCGAGCACACGATCGGCCACGTCCGGGAGTTCGTCCGCGAGATCGCCGAGACCGGCGCGATCCCGCTGATGATCGGCGGGGACCACTCGCTCCTCTGGCCGGGCGCGGCGGGCGTGGCCGACGTCTACGGGCCGGGCTCGGTGGGCGTGATCCACTTCGACGCGCACGCCGACGCGGGTCACAACATGCTGGGGCACCTCGCGAGCCACGGCACCCCCATCCGGCGCCTGATCGCCGACGACGGCTTCCCGGGCCGCAACTTCATCCAGGTCGGGCTCCGCGGCTACTATCCCGACGACGAGACCTTCGAGTGGATGCGCTCGGTCGGGATGCGCTCGCACTACATGGCCGAGGTCGAGCGGAAGGGGTGGGATCCGGTGCTCGACCGGGCCCTCAAGGAGGCACTGGACGGGCCCCGGTACCTCTACATCTCGCTCGACGTGGACGTGATGGACCCGGCGTACACGCCGGGCACGGGGACACCGGAGCCAGGCGGGCTCACCCCGCGGGAGCTCTTCCCGCTGCTGCGCCGGCTGACCGCGGAGAATCGCGTCGTCGGGATCGACGTGGTCGAGATGAATCCCCTGGTGGATCCGGGCTACACCACCGCCCTCAACGTGAATCGCTGCATCCGGGAGATGCTGGTGGGCCTCGCGCTCCGGAAGCAGGGCATCACCACCCCGAACTACCTCGACCCGCGGGCCGCCGGAGAGGCGCCGGGCCCCGCCGGCGGGCGCGGGCGCCCGAAGCGCCGCGCGTGAGCCTCGGGCCTGCTCGCGCGCCCCGGCCGCCCCGCCTGAAATTTCCCGGTCGGCACCGGCGCCCGGGGATGGGAGACTAGAGGACCATGACGCTTCGGACCCGGCTGCTCCGGCCGCGCTGGCTGACCGTCGCCCTGGTGCTGTGGGCGGCGGTCTGGCTCACCCTCCCCGCCCCCGCCGACGGGGCGCCCTTGCCGCCGGTCCCGTCATCCCCGGGGTCGCCCGTGGATGGGGCCGCTGTCGAGGCCGGCATCCTTCGGGAGGCGCTGGCCGCCCAGGGACTGTCCGCCGCCGATGTCGAGGTGGTCCTGGCCCGCTTGACGCCCGCCGAACGCTCCGAGCTCGCCCAGCGGGCCGCGGAGCTCGGCGTGGGCGGCGATCCCTCGCTGATCCTGATCATCGGCATCGTGCTCCTGGTGGCGATCCTCCTCTACCTCCCCATGGCGGGCCGCATGCAAGGGTGGTGGTGATCGGGGCTCCCGCGCCGCCGCCGGCGGCCCGGGAGGCCGCGTTGACAGCCTGCGCGGTGCGGCATAAAGTCGCCGAAAGCCCTCCCGGACCGTGAGGGGCGGGCCAGTTGCCAGCAGGCTGGAGGTAGCCGGGCATGGAAGCACGCGAGTACCACGACGCCTACTCCGAGTCGCTCGAGGCCGACTTCCGGGAGCTCGAGAGCGCCCTCCTGAGCGACACCGTCAAGATCCTGGCGCCGAACGAGCCCATCAAATGCTCGCCGGAAACGACCGTCCACGCGGCCATCCTCCAGATGATGGAGAAGCGCCGGGCGTCGGTGGTGGTCGTGGACCGGGAGGGCGAGCTGCGCGGGATCTTCACCGAGCGGGATCTCCTCCGCCGGGTGGCCGTGCCGGGGCGGGACCCGAAGACGACCCCGCTGAGCGACGTCATGACCCGCGACCCCGAGTCGCTCGGCCCGGACACCCTGATCGCCTACGCGATCAACCGCCTCCACAACGCGAACTACCGGACCATCCCGCTGGTCGACGCCCAGGGCCGACCGATCGGCGTCATGACGGTCAACGACATCGTCCAGTGGCTGGCGGAGCTCTTCCCGGAAGCGATCCTCAACGCGCCGCCCGGCGGCGCGCTGAAGCGCCCGCACGACGTCGACGCGGGCTGACGCCCGCGCGCCGCGGTCCCCGAAACGCGTACCGCCCCCGGCGCGCCGGGGGCGGTATGTCAATCGCGCGGGACGATCGAGTGGCCGGGCGCTACTTCACCTGCTCGGCCAGCCACTTCGCGGCCTTCGCCTGGGCCTCGGAGAGCCCGTGCTTGCCCGCGCCATGCGAGGCCTCGGCCTCCTTCGAGAGGGCCTTCGCCTCCTCGATCATGCCCGCGTTGCGGGCCTTCTGCCGGTCGTCGCCCATGCCGGCCTTCGGCTCGGCGGCGGCGATCGCCTCGTTGGCGGCCTTGACCAGGGTGGGACAGCTGAAGGCCCAGGCGGAGCCGACGGTGGCCAGCCCCACCACGAGCGCGAGCGACAGGGAAACCCAGGTCCGCATGGCATGCCTCCTCATCGGTGAGCGTGGACGGCGCGACCGCCTCGCCAGGAAAACGACAGAGTGTCCGGCGAGGTTCCCAGGGCCTGTCGCCTTGGTATAATGACGCCCACCGTGGCAGAGTACCTTCCCGTCCTGATCTTTTTCCTGATGATCGTGGCCTTCGGCGGCGTGAGCCTCGTCGCCGCGTCGCTGGTGCGGCCGTCCCGGCCGAGCCAGGTCAAGCTCGAGAGCTACGAGTGCGGGCCGGAGCCCATCGGCTCTGCCTGGATCCGGTTCCCGATCGGCTTCTACCTGGTGGCCCTCGTCTTCATCGTCTTCGACGCGCTCGTGGTGTTCCTCTTCCCGTGGGCGCTGGTCCTCCGGTCGCTCGGGTGGGCGGCTTTCGGCCCGATGGTGCTCTTCCTCCTGATCCTCGGCCTCGGCTGGCTCTACGCCTACCGGGAAGGAATTCTGGCGTGGAGATAAAGCCGCCGATTCCCGTCATCCCGTCCCCTGGCTGGGAGGAGATCAAGGACCTCCAGGAGTGGGTGAAGTTCCGGCAGGAGCGGCCCGAGGGCGACCAGGTCTCCGAGACGGTCGCGGGCCTCTGGGATCGCCTCGAGCACTTTCCGGGCGGCTGGCTGGCAGTCAGCTCGACGAGCCGGCTGTTCAACTGGGCGCGGAAGTCCTCGATGTGGCCGGTGACGTTCGGCCTCGCCTGCTGCGCGATCGAGATGATGGCGACGTTCGCGTCGCGCTTCGACGTGGAGCGGCTCGGGATGGTGCCATGGGCCTCGCCGCGCCACGCCGACCTCATGATCGTCTCCGGCACGGTGACCATCAAGATGGCGCCCATGCTGAAGCGGATCTACGAGCAGATGGCGGACCCGAAGTGGTGCATCTCCATGGGCTCGTGCGCCAACTCCGGCGGCCCGTTCCGGCACGGCTACCACGTGGTGAAGGGCGTGGACCGCGTGGTGCCCGTCGACATCTACGTGCCCGGCTGTCCGCCGACGCCCGAGTCCCTGATGTTCGGCATCGTCAAGCTGCACGAGAAGGTCGCCGAGTACCACCAGACAGGCCAGCGGAGCGCGCCGGGTGCGCCTCCGGACTGACGTGCGCGCCCGTGACCCGGAGCGCGCGGCGAGTCGGCCGGCGGCAGAGCACGCCGCCGGCGGTGGCCTCCCCGCGCCCGTGACCGCCGAGGCCGCGGTGGCCCGCGTGCGGGAGGCCCTCGGCGTCGAGGCCACCGGCGAGGATCCCAAGCGCCCGCTCGACGTCCGGCACCTGGTGGCGACCGTGCCCGTCGAGCGCTGGGTCGAGGTCGTTCGCGCCGCGCGGGACACGCTCGGATGCCACTACTTCTGCCACCTCACGGCCGTCGACTGGAAGGCGGAGGGGTTCGACGTCGTCTGCCGCGTGGAGAACCTCGAGACGCTCCTCGGCCTCACGCTGAAGACGCGCGTTGCGCGCGACGCGCCGTGCCCGACCCTCACCGGACTCTATCGGGGCGCCCTCTGGATGGAGCGGGAGTGCCACGAGCTGTTCGGCATCCGCTTCGAGGGGCACCCCGACCTCCGGAACCTGTTGCTCGCCGACGGCTGGGAAGGCTACCCCCTGCGGAAAGACTACGCGGTCGACACGCCGCATCCCCCTTACCGGTGATTCCCGACGGGAGGCCCCGATGATTCACGAGCTCCGCCGCTACCAGATCAAGCCGGGCAAGCTCGCCGACTACGTGGAGAAGTCCGGCTCGATCGGCCGCGTCGTCCGCGGCGACCGCTTCGGAAAGCTCCTCGGCTACTGGTCGACGGAGCTGGGGCCCCTCAACCAGGTCGTGCACCTCTGGGAGTACCCGGACCTCGCGGCGCGCGCCACGGCCCGCGCGGGGCTCGCCAAGGACGAGCGCTGGACGAAGGAGTACCTGCCGGTGAGCGGGCCGCTCCTCGAGACCCAGGAGAACATGATCCTGACGCCGTTCGACTGGGCGCCCTTCCGGCCGACCACCGGCATGGGGCTCCACGAGCTGCGCGCCTACCGCCTCCATCCGGGCAAGGCCGCCGCCTACGGCGAGGCGATGCGGGAGGCGCTGCCCCTCCGGGAGAAGCACTCCGCGCCCGTCGGCTACTGGCTCGTCGAGATCGGCGCCCTGAACACCGTCGTCCACCTCTGGGGCTACCGGGACCTCGCGCACCGCGCGGAGGTGCGCCGGGCGCTGGCGGCCGACGCCGCCTGGCAGACCGCGGTCGGCCGGCTGATGCCGCTCCTCCAGGCGCAGGAGGCGACGATCCTCGTGCCCACGAGCTACTCCCCCTGCCGGTGACGGAGCGGTGAGCGGATGGACGAGCGACCGCTGGCGATGACGACCGATCCCGGGCCCGGGCGGACCGTCGTCGAGTACGGCTACGGGGGCAACGAGCGCCTCGTGATGAACATGGGGCCGCAGCACCCCTCCGCCCACGGCGTCTTCCGGATGATCCTGACCCTCGAGGGCGAGACGATCGTCGCCGTCGACCCGGTCATCGGCTACCTCCACCGCTGCCACGAGAAGCTCGGCGAGACGCTCACCTACGTCCAGTACCCGTCCATCGCGTCCAAGACGGACTACGTGTCCGCGATGACCGCCGAGCTCTGCTACGTGCGCGCGGCCGAGCAGCTCGGCCAGATCGAGGTGCCGAAGCGCGCCCAGTACCTCCGCGTGCTGGCGGCGGAGCTCCAGCGGGTCGCCTCCCACTTGCTGTGGCTCGGCACCTGGTGCATGGACATGGGCGGGGCGCTCGGGGGCGGGGCGACGATGTTCCTGTACTGCTTCCGCGAGCGCGAGATGATCCTCGACCTCTTCGAGGCGCTGACCGGCGCGCGCCTCCTCTACGGGTTCCACCAGGTCGGCGGGACGCGCTACGACATCCCCGCCGGGTGGGCGGACAAGGTCCGCGAGACGATCACCCACATCGAGGGCCGGCTCCACGAGTACGAGGGCCTCCTCGAGGGCAACACGATCTTCCTGGTCCGCACCCAGGGTGTGGGCGTGATCTCCCGGGAGCTGGCCCAGGAGGTGGGCGTGTCGGGCCCGCTCATCCGGGGCTCGGGCTTCGCCCACGACATCCGCCGGGTGGAGCCCTACTCCTCCTACGAGGACTTCGCCTTCGACGTGCCGGTCGAGACGGCGGCCGACTGCTTCGCGCGCTACCGCGTCCGGATGCAGGAGTTCCGGCAGGCGATCCGCATCGTGCGCCAGGCGCTGGAGGGGCTCCCGGCGGGGCCCATCTCCTCGCGGCCCGGCGTCAAGTCGATCGGCCAGGTGAAGCTCCCGAAGGGCGAGGCGTACTCGCGGGTCGAGAGCGCGCGGGGCGAGGTCGGGATCTATCTCGTGTCGGACGGGTCCACGAAGCCCTACCGGATGAAGTGGCGCGGGGCCTCCTTCTCGAACCTGGCGGTGGCCGGGCACATCCTGCCGGGCCACAAGATCGCCGACGCCGTCGCCATCCTGGGCTCGATCGATCCCGTGTTCGGCGAGGTCGACCGCTAGCGCGATGACCGACCTCCTCTGGACCGTCGGGCCGCCCTTCCTCCTGCTGAACGGCGTCCTGATCATCGTCACGTATCTCACGCTCCTCGAGCGGAAGTTCGCGGCGCGGCTCCAGTCGCGCGTCGGACCCTACGAGGTGGGACGCCCGCACGGGTGGCTCCAGCCGATCGCCGACGCCGTGAAGCTCCTCCTCAAGGAGGACATCGTCCCGACGGCGGCCGACCGCGCGGTCTACAACCTGGCGCCGATCGTCTTCCTGGTGCCGGCGTTCCTGATGTACGCGGCGATGCCGTTCGCGCGGGGCTGGGCGCTCGCCGACGTCGAGATCGGCCTGGTCTTCGTCCTGGCCGTCTCGTCGCTCGAGGTGATCGGCCTCTTCATGTGCGGCTGGGGGTCGAACAACAAGTACGCCCTCCTCTCCGCGATGCGGGCGGTGAACCAGATCATCTCCTACGAGGTTCCGTTCATCCTGGTGGCGCTGGTCCCGGTGCTCCTCACGGGCTCGCTGCGCCTCTCGGCCATCGTGGACGCCCAGCACGGGCTCCTCGGGTGGTTCGTGTTCTACCCGGTGCTGGGGCAGCTCGCCTTCGTCGCGTTCATGGTCATGACGCTCGCCTCGGAGAACCGCATCCCGTTCGACATCGTCGAGGCCGAGTCGGAGCTGGTCGCCGGGTTCCGGGTGGAGTACTCGGGGATGAAGTTCGCCCTCATCCAGCTGGCCGAGTTCGTCCACCTCTTCGGCGTGGCCTGCCTCGGCACGCTCCTGTTCCTCGGGGGCTGGATCGGCCCGGGCCCGTACGCGCTGGGCCCGGTCTGGTTCCTGCTGAAGGCCCTCGCTGCTCTTCCTGGTCGTGGTCTGGATCCGGTGGTCGTTCATCCGCATCCGGGTGGACCAGATCCTGGCGCTCTCCTGGAAGATCTTCCTGCCCGCCTCGGTCGTCCTCTTGCTGGCCACGGCGGCGGTCGTCGCGGCGCGCGGAGGGGCCGGTGCCTGAGGGCGGCGTGAAGACCGCGTTCCGGATGGCGCGCGCGGCGGGCACCGCCATGGCGGTGACGTTCCGGAACCTGTTCCGGACGCCCGTGACCGTGCACTACCCGCGGGTGACCCGCCCGTACCCGGACCGCTTCCGCGGGCTGCTGGCGCTCACCTACGATCCCGAGACCGGCGAGGAGAACTGCATCGGCTGCCGGCTCTGCGAGTTCATCTGTCCGCCGCAGGTGATCAAGGTCGAGATGCTGAAGGCGGCGAAGCGGAACTACGCGAAGCTCTTCACGCTCGAGCTCTACGCGTGCGAGTTCTGCGAGCTCTGCGTCCAGGTCTGCCCGACCGACGCCATCATCATGCTCCGGACGTTCGACCTGGCGACGACCGACCGCCGGGAGCTGCTCCTCGACAAGGACCGCCTCCACGCGCTCGGCCGCCAGTTCCAGCCGTCCTGGGCCACCGGGACCGGGCTCCGGGCCATGCAGGCCCCGCCGGCGCGAGGGGGCGCCAAGGGCGAAGGCGCGAAGGACCCCGCCGAGTGAGCCCGGCCCCGATGACCGGCGCCGGGCGCTCCCGCGGGCGAAGGCGCGTCCGGTGACCGCCGCGACGCTCGGCCTCACCGGCCTCGGCCTCCTGGTCCTGGGCGCGAGCCTCGGAGTCGTCCTCGCCCGGAACCTCTTCCACTCCGTACTCTGGCTCGCGCTCACCCTGGTCGGCACGGCCGGGCTCTTCGTCCTCCTCCACGCGGAGTTCCTCGCCGCGGTCCAGGTGCTCCTCTACGCGGGCGGCGTCGTCACCATCGTGGTGTTCGCCATCATGCTGACGGAGCGGCTGGTCGGGGACTCCATCCGCCAGACGAACCGCGGCATCCTCGCCGGCGCGGCGGCGGCCGCCGCCGTGTTCGTCGGGCTGGCGCTCACGATCCTCCGGGCGGCGCGGCCCGCGATCCCGCCGGTGCCCGAGCTCACGACCGCGGCCCTCGGCCGCGCGGTGCTCACCGAGTGGGTGCTCGCCTTCGAGGTGCTGGGGATCCTCCTGGTCGCCGCGCTCCTCGGCGCGCTCTACCTCGCCCGGACGGAAGAGTGAGGGCCGTGCCCCGCCGAGACCACTGGACCCCGTGCCGCCCGGGAGGCCGCCGGCCGTGCTGAGCGGGTACCTCCTCCTCGCGGCCGGCATGTTCGCCATCGGGCTCTTCGGGGTCCTGACGCGGCGGAACGCCGTCGGCATCCTCCTCGGGCTCGAGCTGATGCTGAACGCCGTCAACCTCAACCTGGTGGCCTTCGCCTACTTCAACGGGGCCGTGGCGGGCTGGGTGCTGGCGCTCTTCACCATCGCGATCACGGTGACGGAGGTGGCGGTCGGCCTGGCGATCGTCATCGTGATCTTCCGCGTGCGCCGGACGGTCGACGCGGACCACCTGAACCTCCTGCGGGGCTGAGGCGGACCGCATGAGCGAGACGGATCTCGCGCTCCTGGTCCTGGCCGGCCCGCTGGCCGCGGCCGTCCTGCTCGGCTGCGTGCCGCCCTTGCGCCGTGCCGGCCGCGGGGCGGCCCTCGTCTCCCTCGCCGGCATCGTCGTCGCGTTTGCCGCGGCCGTCCGGCTGGTCGCCGGGCTCTGGATCGGCCGGGCGGAGTACCTGGCGCACGGGGGCAGCGTCGTCCGCGAGGCGCTCCTCACGCTCCCCTGGCTCGCGCTGGCCGGCCCCATGCCGCTCGCCACCGCCGGGGTCTACGTCGACGCGCTCTCGGCCTCGATGGCGGCGCTGGTGACGCTGGTCGCGTTCCTGGTGCAGCTCTACTCGCTCGGCTACCTCACGGAGGAGACGCCGCCGGCGCTCGGGCGCTACTACCTCTACCAGTCCCTCTTTGCGTTCTCCATGCTGGGCCTCGTCTTCGCGCCGAACTTCCTCCAGCTCTTCATCTTCTGGGAGCTGGTAGGCCTCTGCTCGTACCTCCTGATCGGCTTCTACTACCAGCGGCCGGCGGCGGCGCGCGCGGCGGTCAAGGCCTTCTGGGTGACGAAGCTCGGCGACGTGGGCCTCCTCCTCGGGATCGTGCTGCTCTGGGGGGCGACGGGAACCTTCGAGTTCGACACGCTCTTCCGGGCGGTGGCGGGCGGCACCCTGCCCGTGAACCTCGCGCTCTACATGGGGCTCATCTATCTGGGCGCCGTCGGCAAGAGCGCGCAGTTCCCGCTTCACGTCTGGCTGCCCGACGCGATGGAGGGCCCGACGCCGGTGTCGGCGCTGATCCACGCCGCCACCATGGTCACGGCCGGGGTGTTCCTGGTGGCCCGGGCCTACCCGCTCTACCTGGCGGTGCCGTGGATCATGCTCGTGATCGCCTACGTCGGCGCGTTCACCGCGCTCCTGGCGGCGACGCTCGCCTTGGGCGAGTCCGACATCAAGCGCGTCCTCGCGTACTCCACCGTGTCCCAGCTCGGCTACATGATGGCCGCGCTCGGGGCGGGCGCCCTCGCGGCGGGCGTCCTCCACCTCCTGCTCCACGGGTTCTTCAAGGCGCTCCTGTTCCTCGCGGCGGGGGCGGTGATCCACGCCGTCCACACGAATGACATGGGCGCGATGGGGCGCCTCGCCCGCGCCATGCCGCGGACCGCCGTCGTGTTCCTGGTGGGGACGCTGGCGCTCGCCGGCGTGCCGCCCTTCTCGGGCTTCGTCTCGAAGGAGGCGATCCTCGGCGGGGTCTGGGAGGCGGGCCTCCGCGGGCCCTTCGTGCTCCTGTCCGTGACCGTGTTCCTGACGGCGTTCTACATGTTCCGCGCCGTCTTCCTGACGTTCTTCGGCGCGCGCGGGGCGGGTGGCCACCCGCACGACCCGCCGGGCGTGATGATGGGCCCGCTGTGGATCCTGGCGCTCCTGTCGATCGTGGGCGCGGCGCTCGGCGGCGCGGCGCTCGGCCTGACCTTCCCGGAGTTCCTGCGCGGGACGACGGGCGTGGCGCTCCCGCACGGCCCGCACTGGCTCACGCCGTTCTCCGTCGGGCTCGCGCTCGCGGGCGTGATCCTGGCGTGGCTCGTCTACCAGCGCCGCACGGTCTCCGCCGAGGCCCTCACGCGGGGACTCGGGCCCCTGCCCGCCTGGGCGGCGCGGGGCTACGGGCTCGACGCGCTCTACGTCGCCCTCTACCGCGGCGCGGTCCTCGCGCTCGCTCGGGTGGTGGGGTGGATCGACCGGTACGTGGTCGACGGGCTGGTGAACGCGGCGAGCGCCGCCACGCTGCGGGCGGCCATGGACCTCCGTCGGCTCCAGACGGGTCGCGCCCAGGACTACCTCTACGGCGTGACCGCGGGCCTCCTGCTCGTGCTGGTGTTCTGGAGGCTGTGGTCGTGACCTGCCCCGTGCTCGCGCTCGTCACCGTGACGCCGCTCGTGGCGGCCGTGCTCATCATGCTGCTCGGCCGGACGCGCCCTCTCGGCGTGCGGGTGATCGCCGTCGTCGCGGCCACTCTCACGCTCGCGCTCTCGCTCTACATCTATGTCGCCTACGACGTGGCGGCGGGCGGGTTCCAGTTCCGCGAGCTCTACCCGCTCGTCCCCGCTCTCGGCATCTCGGTGGAGCTCGGCGTCGACGGGATGTCGGTGCTCATGGTCCTCCTGACGGCGATCATCATCTTCGCCGGCGTGTTCGCGTCGTGGACGGTGCGGGTCCGCGACCAGGAGTTCTACGCGCTCCTCCTGACGCTGGTGACCGGAGTCTTCGGCGTCTTCGTGTCGCTCGACCTCTTCGTCTTCTTCCTCTTCTACGAGATCGCGGTGCTGCCGATGTACCTCCTCATCGGCATCTGGGGCTCGACCGGCGAGGTCCGCCCGCAGGGGCTCTTCGCCTGGGCGTTCCGCGAGACGGGCGTCGGCACCAAGGAATACGCCGCGATGAAGCTGACCCTCTATCTCCTGCTGGGGTCGGCGTTCATCCTGGTCGGGCTCTTCGTCCTCTACTTCGCCGGGGGCGTCCACTCGTTCTCGCTGCTGGCGCTCTCGGAGGTGACGTTCACGCCGGCGACCCAGCGCTGGGTGTTCCTCGCCCTCTACGTGGGCTTCGGGATCCTGGCGGGGATCTGGCCGCTCCACACCTGGTCGCCGGACGGCCACGCCTCCGCCCCCACCGCGGTCTCGATGCTCCATGCCGGCGTGCTGATGAAGCTCGGCGCCTACGGCGTGGTCCGGGTGGCGATGACCCTCCTCCCCGAGGCGACCCAGTACTGGGCGCCGCTCGTCGGGGCGATCGCGGTGATCAACGTCGTGTACGGCGCCTTCTCGGCGATGGCCCAGACGGACCTGAAGTACGTCATCGCGTACTCGTCGGTGTCCCACATGGGGCTCGTGATGCTGGGCGCGGCGACGCTGACGGAAGCGGGGCTCAACGGGTCGGTCTTCCAGATGTTCGCCCACGGGATCATGACGGGGCTCTTCTTCGCGCTGGTCGGGCTCATCTACGAGAAGTCCCACACGCGGGAGATCGGCCTGATGGGCGGCTTCGGCCGCCGGATGCCCGGTATCGCGGCGTGCTTCACGCTCGGCGGCCTCTCGTCCCTCGGGCTGCCCGGCCTCGCGGGGTTCATCGCCGAGATCCTGACGTTCCTCGGCGCCTGGCAGTCGGCCTCGCGCTGGTGGCTCTTCCCGGCGGTGCTCGGCACGCTCCTCACCGCGATCTACGTGCTCCGCGTGGCGAAGCGCATCTTCTGGGGCCCGCTGGCGCCCGGCCCCCACGGCGAGTGGGCCACCCTCCCCGACGCCCGCGGGACGGAGTGGGTGAGCCTGGTCTTCCTGTCGGCGATCATCATCCTCTTCGGCCTGGTCCCGACAGCTCGCGCTCTCGCGGGTCGACCCGGCGATCGTGGCGCTCCTCGACCGGATCGGCGTGCTGCCGTGATGCTCCTGGCGCTCGAGCTCGGGGTGGGAGCGCTCGCCCTCATCGTGTTCCTCCTGGGTCTCGCCGGCGGCGCGCGCCGGGGGCGGGAGATCGGCCTGGTCACGGCGGTTGGCCTCGCCGGGCTCTACGGCCTGTCGCTCGTGATCGATGCCCGCGGGCCCCTCTTCGACGGGGCGTTCATCGTGGACGGCCTGGCCGTGTTCCTGAAGCAGGTCTTCCTCCTGGCGACGCTCCTCGCGGTGATCGGCGGGCTCGGCCGTCCGGACTCGGCCGAGGACCGCCGGGCCCTCGAGTACCACGTGCTGATGCTCACGGCCCTCCTCGGCATGATGGTGCTGGCCTCGGCCCGCGAGCTGGTGCTCCTGTTCGTGGCGTTCGAGCTGATGTCGATCCCGCTCTACGTCCTGGCCGGGTTCGTCAAGAAGGACGCGCGCGTCGTCGAGGCCTCGCTCAAGTTCTTCCTCGTGGGGAGCCTCTCGACGGCGTTCCTGGCCTACGGGCTCTCGTTCGTCTACGGCGTGACCGGCGGCACCCGGCTCGACCTGGTGGCGCGCGCCATGGGCGCGGGGGACCCGCTGCTGATCCTGGGCCTCTTCCTGATCCTGGGCGGGGTCGGCTTCAAGATCGCCGCGTTCCCGTTCCACATGTGGGTGCCCGACACCTACGAGGCCGCGGCGACGCCGTTCGTCGCCTGGCTCGCGGTCGCGCCGAAGGCGGCGGGCTTCGCCGTGGTGCTCCGCGTCTTCATCGAGCACGCGGGGCCGCCGGCCGGGCTCTGGGCGGGCGCGGCCGCGCTCCTGGGCGCGCTCACCATCGTGACCGGCAACCTGATGGCCATCCCGCAGACGGACGCGAAGCGGCTCCTGGCCTACTCCGGCATCGCGCACATCGGCTACATGCTGCTCGGCGTGGCCGCGCTATCCCCCGAGGGCGTGGCGATGCTGCTCTTCTACCTGGTGGCCTACCTGTTCTCGAACATGGGGGCCTTCATGGTGGTGGAGGCCGTGGCGCGGGCCGAGGGCTCGTCCGCGCTCCGCACCTTCCGGGGGCTGGCGCAGCGCTCACCCGTGCTCGCGCTGGCGATGCTCCTGTTCCTGCTCTCGCTCGGAGGGATCCCGTTCGTCGTGGGGTTCTGGGCCAAGCTCTACGTGCTCTGGGCGGCCGCCCAGGCGGGCCTCTACGGGCTGGTCCTGCTGGCAGCGGTGCTGACCGTCGTGGCCCTCTTCTACTACCTCTTGGTCGCGAAGCAGATGTACATCGATCCGCCGGCGCGGCCGACGCCGGTGCCCGTCGGCTCGGCGCTGGCCCTGGTGCTGCTGGTCAGCGCCTTGGCGGTGGTCCTGCTCGGGCTCTATCCCGGGCCGCTCGTCGACGCGGCGATGCGGGCGGCCGCCCCGCTCTTCTGACGGGGCCCGTCACTTCTTCCAGCGACCCTCCACGTAGACCCAGCCCTGGGGCGTCTGCTGGTAGCGCCCCGGAATCCAGGCGCCCTGCGCCTCGACCCAGCGCCCGGGGACCCACGCCCAGCGGCCGCCCTGCCAGGCCCAGTGGCCCGCGATCCACACGAACTGGGGCCCCGGCGACGGCGGCGGCTTCTCCACCTGGACAGGCGGCGGCGGTGTCGGAGCCTGCGCGGACGCCGCCAGCGGCCCGAGACAGAGGCTCAGTGCGAGCCCGACCAACAGCGCGCCCTTGCGCATCGCGGTCATCCTCGTCGTTCTCCTCATCTATTCGGACGGCCCCCGCCAGGACTGATTCAGCCTCGCTCAGCTAAGCAAGCGGGACGCATGCGCGTCAAGTTGTGTCGGTCGGCGGACCATGTCGCGGGGATGACGCCATGCGTCAGCCTTGACAGACCCAGGACCACGCGCTAGTTTACCGACCGGTCGGTACACCCCATGAGTCCATCGCCCGTCAAGGCCCAGATCCTCGAGGTGGCGACCCGGCTGATGGCCGTCCGGGGCTACCATCGGACCTCGCTCGACGACGTCCTCCGCGAGAGTGGTGCGGGAAAGGGCAACTTCTACCACTACTTCCGCTCCAAGGAGGACCTCGGTTACGCGATCCTCGATCGGCTCCTCGAGCGGTTCGAGGCGCGGACCCTGACCCCGATCTTCGGGGACGATTCCCGGGACCCCTGGAGTCAGATCGAGACGTTCCTCGACGAGATCCTCGCGACGCAGCGTGCCCGTAACTGCATGGGCGGATGCCCCATGGGGAACCTCGCCACCGAGCTCGCCGACGCGCACGAAGGCTTCCGACAGCGCCTGGCCGACGGGTTCGAGCGCTGGCGGCAGTGTCTTGCGGCGGCCCTCGGGCGGGCGCGCGCGCAGGGGACGCTCGCCCCGGACGTCGATGCCGAGGTGGTGGCGCGCTTCCTGGTTGCCGGGATCGAGGGCGCGATTCTCCTGACGAAGGTGCAGAAGGACATCGGCGTGATGGAGCACTGTGTCGGCGAGCTGCGGCGCCATCTCGCGCCCTATCGTCGGTCGGAGGGCGTGGTGCCCGCGGGGGCCGCGCGATGACGACCGAGCGGGCCCCTGCCGTGTCCCCGGAGACGCCGGACCAGCGGCTCCATCAGGATCTCCTCGTCCAGGCGCCGGGCGCCGTGGAGGCGCTGGTCCATCGCTACGGGGTGAAGATCTACCGGCTCGCCCTCCGCATCACCGGCAATACCGAGGACGCCCAGGAAGTGAGCCAGGACGTGCTGTGGACGATCGTGCGGAAGATCGGCACGTTCAAGGGCGAGTCCGCGCTCGGCAGCTGGATCTACCGGATCACCGCGAACGCCGCCTACGAGAAGCTCCGGAGCCGGCGCGGGAAGGACGAGGTCTCCTGGGAGGCGCTGCTCCCCGCGTTCGACCGCGACGGTCATCTGGTCGAGCCGGGGCACGACTGGACCCAGCAGGTGGAGGACCCCGCGCTCCAGGCCGAGGCGCGGCGGCGGCTGCGCGACGCGATCGAGAGCCTGCCCGCGGATTACCGGACCGCGTTCGTGCTCCACGACATGGAAGGGCTCTCGAACCCGGAGATCGCCGAGATGCTCGAGATCAGCCTGCCGGCGGTGAAGTCGCGCGTCCACCGGTCCCGGCTGTTCCTGCGCCACCGCCTCGAGCAGTACTTTCGGCGCGGCTGACCGCGCCGCTCCCGCGTCGGGTTAGCCCTCCGGTTTCGCGACCGGCGCCATGCCGAGCCGCGCGCGCACGCGCCGCCCGAACCAGGCCGCGGCCGCCGCGAGCAGCGCGAGGCCGAGCGACCAGCCGACGAACGCCCCCACGGAGCACCCGCCGAGATCGCCGACCCAGGCCATGAGGAACGTGGCCGGCGTCATGCCGATCGCCGTGGCGACCAGGAAGGGGCCGAGCCCCATCGGCGTCAGCCCGGCGGCGTAGCTCAAGAGATCGAACGCGGTGAACGGCAGGAGCCGAGCGAGGAGCACTGCGAACGCGCCGTGGCGCAGGAACAGCCCATCCGCGCGGCGGAGCGCGGCGGGACTCACGACGCGCTCGACCAGCGGCCGGCCGAAGCGGCGGGCCAGGCTGAAGCAGAGCGCGGCCGACGCGAGCACGCTGACCCACGACAGGAGCCCGCCCCAGAACGTGCCGAAGAGGAAGCCCGCGGCGTAGATCACCGGGAACGAGGGCAGGGGCGCGAAGACCGCCTGGAGCTGGATCAGCACGAAGGTCGCGACGGGCGCCCAGGGCCCGTAGCTCCGGAGATGCTCGCGGACGCCGGTGAGATCGCTCGCCCCGAGGAGGCGCCCGGTGGCGAGGACGCTCTCGCGGACGCCGGGCCAGGCGCCGAGGAGCGCCAGCCCGACGAGGCCGAGGGTCAGGATCGCGAGGAGGGGGCGAAAACGCACCCGCGCATGCTACCACCAGCCGGGCCGTACGGGCCGGGCCGCCGGAGCCCTCAGGCGGCCCGATCCACCGCGGCCGGCCGGAGGGCGGCGCGGATCACGCCCGCCGCGGACGTCACGAGAAGCCCGGCGATGGCGGCCCCGACGACGATGTCCGGCCACGCGCGGTCCGTGAGCCGGACGCCGAGCGCGGCAACGAGGACCCCCACGTTGGCGACCACGTCGTTCCGGGAGCAGAGCCAGACCGAGCGCATGTTCAGATCGTCCGCGCGATGCCGCCACAGCAGCCCGAGGACGACCGCGTTCGCCGCGAGCGCGAGCAGGCCGACCCCCGACATGAGCGCGGCGCCAGGGACGACCCCGCGCACGAGCTTCGTGCCGGCCTCGGCCAGGATCCCCGCCCCGAAGACCCCCATCAACGCCCCCTTGAGGAGGGCCCCCCGAGCCTGCCAGATCGAGCCACGCCCGACGATGTAGAGGCTGAAACCGTAGACGACGGCGTCCCCGAGCATGTCCGCCGAGTCCGCGAGGAGGGCGCTCGAGCGGGCTCGGAGCCCCGCTCCCAACTCGATCAGGAACATCGCGAGATTGATGACGAGCACGACGCTCAGGACGTGCCGTTGGCGGTCGGGGACGATCCCGGGATTGCAGCACGGCTCCATCAGCGGGGCCCGCCCGCAGTCTACACGCGCGGAACGCCGGCCGGACGGCCCCAGCGTTGACAACCCCGCGTCGGTGTGGTCCAATCGGGGCTTCCGACAGCCGCGCGTGCCGCGATTCTCTGAGGAGGCAGCCTCGTGGAAGCCGTGATCATCTCCGGTGGCAAGCAGTACCGGGTCCGAGAGGGCGACGTGGTCAAGCTCGAGCGTCTGCCCACCGGACAGGGCGACACGGTGGAGTTCCGCGAGGTGGCGTACCTCCGCGCGGACGGCGATCCCGTCGTGGACCCCGCCCGTCTCGGAAGCGCGCGCGTGCTCGGCCAGGTCGTGCGAGTGGGCCGCGAGAAGAAGATCGTCGTCGTGAAGTTCAAGCGCCGGAAGAACTACCGGCGCCGGCAAGGCCATCGCCAGGCGTTCACCGCGGTGCGGATCACCCGCATCGAAGCGGGCGCCTGAGGGCACGGAGTCCCAGTCCATGGCGCACAAGAAGGGCGTCGGCAGCTCCAGAAACGGCCGGGACAGCCAGCCCAAGATGCTCGGGGTCAAGCGGTTCTCCGGGCAGTGGGTGACCGCCGGCTCGATCCTCGTCCGGCAGCGCGGCACGCGGTTCTTCCCCGGCCAGAATGTTGGCCTCGGCGTCGACTTCACCCTGTTCGCCAAGGCGAACGGCGTGGTCGCGTTCGAGGAGCGCAACGGCCGGCGGCTCGTGAGCATCCGCGAAGAAGCCGCCTCCTAGCCTCCGCCGTCTGCCCGTGCCCCCCGGACCGCCGTGTTCGTCGACGAGGTCGAGATCCACGTCCGGGCCGGCGATGGCGGCCGGGGCTGCGTCAGCTTCCGCCGTGAGAAGTACGTCCCCCGGGGCGGACCCAACGGGGGAGATGGAGGCCGCGGCGGCTCGGTGATCCTCGAGGCCGACGAAGGCCTCGGCACCCTCCTCGACTTCCGCTACCGTCGCCACTACGCCGCGCCCCGCGGGGGCCACGGCGAGGGCTCCGACCGCCACGGCGCGAGCGGCGAGGATCTCGTCCTGCGCGTGCCGGTGGGCACGACGGTCCATGAGCCCCGAGCGGGCGTCCTCCTGGGCGATCTCACCGTGAACGGGGAGCACCTCGAGGTGGCCCGCGGCGGCCGCGGCGGCCGCGGCAACGCGCGCTTCGCCACCTCCACGAACCGCGCCCCGCGCCGCGCCGATCCGGGCGAGGCGGGCGAGGAGCGGACGCTCCGCCTCGAGCTCCGGCTCCTCGCCGACGTGGGCGTCGTGGGCTTCCCGAACGCGGGCAAGTCGACCCTGGTCTCGCGCCTGTCGGCCGCGCGCCCGAAGATCGCCGACTACCCGTTCACGACCCTCGTGCCGACGCTCGGGCTGGTCCGGCTCGACGAGGGGCGGAGCTTCGTCATCGCGGACGTGCCCGGGCTGATCCCGGGCGCGGCCGAGGGCAAGGGGCTCGGGCTCCGATTCCTCCGGCACCTCGAGCGGACGCGGCTCCTCGTCCATCTCCTCGACCTCGACCCCGCCACGGGCCGCGACCCGGTGGAGGACTGGAAGACGATCCAGGCGGAGCTCCGGGCGTACTCGCCCGAGCTGGCGGCGCGGCCCCAGGTGATCGCCGCGAACAAGATCGACCTCGAGGGCGCCGCGCCCCGCCTGAAGCGCGTCGTGGCCATGGGGCGGCGCCGCCGGCTCCCCGTGTTCCCGCTGGCCGCGCGGACCGGGGAGGGGCTGGCGGAGCTCCGCGCCGCCCTCGGCGCCGCGCTCCTCGCGGCCGCCGCCGACCGCGCGGCGGGAGCACCGGCGTGACGCGCCGCCGGCTCCGTCGCGTGGTGGTCAAGGTCGGCAGCGGGCTCATCGCCGATCCCATCGAGGGGCCGGACCGCGCGCGCATCGAGCCGCTCGCGGCCGAGATCGCCGGCGTGATGGCGGGCGGGGTCGAGGTCGCGCTCGTGACCTCGGGCGCGATCGCCGCCGGGACGGCGCGGCTCGGGCTGGGCGGCCGGCCCCGGTCGATTCCGGAGAAGCAGGCGGCGGCCGCGGTCGGGCAGGCGGCGCTCATGTGGCACTACGAGCAGGCCTGCGGGGCGCACGGCGTCCGGGTCGCCCAGGTGCTGCTCACCCAGGAGGACGTGAGCCATCGCGAGCGCTATCTGAACGCCCGGAACACGCTGATGACGCTCCTCGGCTTCAAGGTGCTCCCGGTGATCAACGAGAACGACACGGTCGCGGTCGAGGAGATCAAGGTCGGCGACAACGACAACCTCGCCGCGCTGGTGGCGGCCTTGATCGACGCCGACCTCCTCGTGCTCCTCTCCGACATCGACGGGCTCTACACGGGCGACCCGCGCCACGATCCCGCCGCGCGGCGGATCGCGCGCGTGGAGACCATCACGCCCGAGATGGAGGCGCAGGCGGGGGCGGGCGGGCCGGTCGGCACCGGCGGCATGGTGACGAAGCTCCAGGCCGCGCAGAAGGCGATGGCCGCGGGGATCCCGATGGTCATCGCGGACGGCCGCCGGCCGGGCGCGCTCCCTGCGGTCGTGAAAGGCGAGGCCATCGGGACCTACTTCGAGCCCCGCACCGATCGACTGGCCGCCCGGAAGCGCTGGATCGCGTTCGCCCTCCCCGTGCAGGGCGCGATCGCGGTCGACGCCGGCGCGCGCCGGGCCCTGGTCGAGCGCGGCAAGAGCCTCCTGCCATCGGGCGTCGTGGCCGTGAGCGGGGCGTTCGCCGCCGGCGACGCGGTGGGCGTCCGCGACGCGGACGGGCGCGAGTTCGCCCGGGGCATCGTGAGCTGCGACGCGCGGGAGCTCGAGCTCCTCCGGGGCGCGAAGACCGCGGACATGGAGCGGCTGCTCGGCTACCGCGTGACGGACGAGGTCATCCATCGTGACAACCTCGTCATCCTCTGAGTCCGCTAACCCCGTGATATTCTAGGCCCGTGGCGGCGATCGACGTGCGCGAGCTGGTCGAGACGCGCGCCCGAGCCGCGCGCGAAGCCGCCCGGGCCCTCGGGCTCGCCAGCGCGCGCGTCAAGAGCGACGCGCTCCTCGCCATGGCGCGCGGCCTCGAGGAGAAGGCGCCCGCCGTCCTCGACGCGAACCGCGCCGACCTCGAGCGGGCGCGCGGCCAGGGGCATCCCCGGGCCTTCCTCGACCGCCTGACTCTCACCGACACGCGCATCGAGGCGATGGTGGCGGGCATCCGCCAGGTCGCCGCGCTGCCGGATCCGGTCGGCGAGACCGTCCGGGGGTGGCGGCGGCCGAACGGCATCGAGATCGCGAAGGTCCGTGTCCCGCTCGGGGTCATCGGCTTCATCTACGAGAGCCGGCCCAACGTGACCGCCGACGCCGCCGCGCTCTGCGTGAAGAGCGGGAACGCGTGCGTCCTCCGCGGGGGCCGCGAGGCCCTCGAGTCGAACGGTGTCATCGCGGCGATCCTCGCCAAGGGCCTCGAGAAGGCGGGGCTCCCGCCCGAGGCGCTCGGCTTCATCGACGTGCCCGGCCGCGAGGCCGTCGAGACCCTGATCACGCTCGACCGGTACGTCGACCTGATCGTCCCGCGCGGCGGCGAGGCCTTCGTGCGGATGGTGGCCGAGCGCGCGACGATCCCGATCCTCAAGCACGACAAGGGCCTCTGCCACGTGTACGTCGACGCGGGCGCCGATCTCGGCATGGCCGCCGACATCGCGCTCAACGCGAAAGCCCAGCGCCCCGGCGTGTGCAATGCCATGGAGACGCTCCTCGTGCACGAGGACGCGGCGGCGTCGTTCCTGCCCGCGGTCGCGGCGCGCTTCCGCGCCGCCGGCGTCGAGCTCCGCGGCTGTCCCCGGACCGTGGAGCTCCTGCCGGAGGCGCGGCCGGCGACGGACGCCGACTGGGACACCGAGTACCTCGACCTCGTCCTGTCCGTGCGGGTCGTGCCGAGCCTGGACGAGGCGATCGCGCACATTCGCCGTCACGGGTCGGGCGTGGCGGAGGCGATCGTGACGCGGGACCTCGGGGCCGCGCACCGCTTCGTGGCGGAGGTGGACTCCGGCTGCGTGCTCGTCAACGCCTCGACGCGGCTCGTCGACGGCAACCAGTTCGGGATGGGGGCGGAGCTCGGCATCTCCACGTCGAAGCTCCATGCGCGCGGTCCGGTCGGCGTCGAGGAGCTCACCACGACCAAGTTCGTGGTGATGGGCTCCGGGCAGCTTCGCGAGTAACCGTGCCGGGGGCTTCCCTCTGAGGTGCCGCCGATGGCGGAGAAGCGGCTCGGCATCCTCGGCGGCACGTTCAACCCGATCCATCAGGGGCACCTGGTCCTCGCGGAGGCGTTCCGCGAGCGCCTGGCGCTCGACCGCGTCCTCTTCATCCCGGCGGGGACCCCGCCCCACAAGACCCCCGACGGGCTCGTCCCCGCGCTCCACCGCTACGCGATGGTGAGCCTGGCCGTGGCGGGGCATCCGGGCTTCGTCGCCTGCCCGATCGAGCTCGAGCGCACCGGGCCGTCCTACTCGGTGGACACCGTGGAGGCGCTGGCGGGCGACTGGCCGGGGGCGCGGCTCTTCTTCCTGATGGGGAGCGACACGTTCCTCGACCTGCCGACCTGGCGGACGCCGGAGCGCCTCGGCGCCTTCGCGACGCTCGGCGTCGGCTATCGGGCGGGCAGCACGTTCGAGCCGGAGGGCCCGGCCGCGCGGGCCGTGCTCGCGCGCCTCGGCCGGACGGGCTGGCGCCGCGTGCCACCGGACACGCCGGAGACGCTGGCGCCCGGCGACTGCGCGCTCGTCGAGACGCGCTCGATCCCCGTCTCGGCGCGCGGCGTGCGCCGGCGCCTCGGCGCCGGCGAGAGCGTGGAGGGCCAGGTCACGCCGGCCGTGGCCGCGTACATCGCCGATCACGCTCTCTACCGCGAGCCCGTCTAGCGTGCCCAGGTCCGCCGCGGAGAAGGCTCGGCTGTCGGCGCGCACCGCGCTCGACAAGCGGGCACAGGCGCTCCAGGTGCTCGACCTCGCCGCCTTGTCCAGCATCGCCGACTACTTCGTGCTCTGCACGGGCACCTCGACGACGCACGTGCAGACGATCGCCGAGGCGATCGAGGCGACGCTGAAGGCCGAGGGCCACCGGACGCTCCACCGCGAGGGCGTCGCGCAGTCGGGCTGGGTCCTCCTCGACTACGGCGACGTCGTCGTGCACGTCTTCCTGCCGGAGACGCGGACCTTCTACGCGCTCGATCGCCTGTGGGGCGACGCGCCCGAGGTCCCCATCGAGGCGTGAGCGCGCGGCCGCCCGCGCGCGTCCGGTTCGCGCGCCGCTTCGAGGGCGTCGCGACTGGACACCCCCCAGAGCGCATGCTACGGTGGCCTCACGCGCCCGGGCGCCATGCCCGGCGACGCGGAGGAGCAGGATGGCGATGGCGACCAAGCTGGGACCCGCGCGACTGAAGGAGCTACGCGAGGCGCTCGTGGCCAAGCGGCGTCAGCTCGAGGACGAGGTCGGCCGGAGTGTCGCGTACGAGAAGGGTCTCGACGACGACACGACGAAGGACCTCGGCGACCAGGCCAACACCGCGTACACGCGCGAGTTCCAGTTCGAGCTGGGCAACGGGGATCGCCGGCTCCTGCGCGAGGTGCTGACCGCGCTCCGCAAGCTCGACGAGGGCGGCTTCGGCGAGTGCGAGCGCTGTGGCGAGCCGATCGGCGAGAAGCGCCTCGAGGCGCTCCCGTTCGCGCGCTTCTGCATCGAGTGCCAGCGGCGCCTCGAGCGCGAGGACAAGGCCGCCGCCGGCTGACCCCGGCTCCTCGCGAGGCCTCACGATGGCCCTCGCCCTCGGCCGCTGGCTCGATCCGGTTCTCGACCTCGTCTTCCCCGCCGTCTGCCCGGTGTGCCTCGACCGGTCTGACGAGCCCGCGCAGCGGCCCTTCTGCGGGCCCTGCTGGCGAGCGCTTCCGGTCGAGCTCGGCCCGGGGTGCCCGGTCTGCGGCGAGCCCTTCCCCGGGCTTGGCGGCGCGCTCCCCTGTGAGGCGTGTCGGCGCGCGCCCCCGCCCTATGCCTTCGCCCGGGCGGCCGCCGCGTACCGGGACGGCATGCGAGAGGCGATCCACGCGCTCAAGTTCGGGAGGCGGCCCGTCCTGGCGACGCCGCTCGGTCGCCTCCTGGCCGACGTCGGGACCCGTGCCCTGCCGGTCCCGCCGGCGGACTGGGCGGAGGGGCTCGTGCCCGTGCCGCTCCATCCGGCGCGGCTCGCCGAGCGAGGCTTCAACCAGGCCGAGCTCCTCGCCGCGCCGTGCGGCGCCCGCTGGCGGCTCCCCGTCCTCTCGCGCGCGCTGATCCGCGCGCGGGCGACCCTCCCGCAGACGGATCTCGATCCCGCGGCGCGGCGCCTGAACGTCCGGGACGCGTTCCGGGTGTCCCGGCCTGCCGCGGTCGTGGGCCGGCGGCTCCTCCTCGTGGACGACGTCCACACCACGGGGGCGACCGTCGCCGCGGCCGCCCACGCCCTCCGCCAGGCGGGCGCCGCCGCCGTGGGCGTCCTGACCCTCGCGCGCGTCGTCCGCCACTGACGCGGCGCGGCCGCGCGCGGGCGCCCATCGCGCGCTGCGTTGACCCTCTGACACCCGCGCCCTATAATCATCGATAATCCGCGACGTTCCTGACGGCCACGGGTTGAGTCCTGCACGAGGGGGATCTATGGCGCTCAAGGTGGGCATCAATGGCTTCGGTCGGATCGGCCGCGTCTTCTACCGCGCGGCCTGGGGCACCCCGGGGATCGAGGTCGTGGGGGTCAACGACCTCACCGACGCGCCGACCCTGGCGCATCTGCTCAAGCACGACTCCGTCCACGGGACCTTTGCCCCGGAGGTCGTCGCCAAGGGCGACGCCATCTTCGTCGACGGGCGGCAGGTCCGCGTCCTCGCCCAGAAGGACCCCGGAGCCCTGCCGTGGCGCGAGCTCGGCGTGGACATCGTGGTCGAGTCGACGGGCCGCTTCGTCGACCGCGCCAGCGCGGGTAAGCACCTCGAGGCCGGCGCCAAGAAGGTCGTGATCACGGCGCCCGCCACGAACCCGGACGTGACGGTCGTCCTCGGCGTGAACGAGCAGAGCTACGATCCCGCGAAGCATCACGTGGTCTCGAACGCCTCCTGCACCACGAACTGCCTCGCGACCGTCGCCAAGGTGCTGCTCGACCGCTTCGGCCTCCGCCGGGGCTACTGCACCACGGTCCACTCCTACACGAACGACCAGAACATCCAGGACTTCCCGCACAAGGACCTCCGGCGCGCGCGCGCCGGCGCCCTGTCGATGATCCCCACGACCACCGGCGCGGCGAAGGCGGTCGGGCTCGTCCTGCCCTCGCTCAAGGGGAAGCTCGACGGCATCTCGATCCGGGTCCCGACGCCGAACGTGTCGGTCGTCGACCTCACGGCAGAGCTCGAGCAGCCGGCCACGGCCGAGGCGGTCAACGAGGCGTTCCGGGCCGCCGCGGCCGGGCCCCTCAAGGGGATCCTCGCGTACACGGACGAGCCCCTCGTGTCGGTCGACTTCAACGGCGACGCCCACTCGTCGGTCGTGGACGGGCTGTCCACGGCGGTGGTGGACGGCTCGCTGGTCAAGGTGCTCGCCTGGTACGACAACGAGTGGGGCTACTCGAGCCGGGTCCGCGATCTGGTCGCCTTCATGGGGCGGAGCCGGTAGGCTCCGGGCCCCGGAGCGGCCGGGCCCGGCCGGCCGCTCCCGTCCTCCCGCCATGTCCAAGCGCACGATCGAGGACCTCGACCTTCGCGACCGCCGGGTGTTCGTGCGGGTCGACTTCAACGTCCCGCTCGGGCGCGACGGCGAGGTGAGCGAGGACGCGCGGATCCGCGCGGCCCTCCCGACCCTCCGCCACGCGCGGGCGCGCGGGGTGCGGGCGATGGTGCTCGCGTCCCATCTCGGCCGGCCGAAGGGTGGGCCCGAGCCGAAGTTCTCGCTGGCCCCGATCGCGCGCCGCCTCGCGACACTCCTCGGGGAGCCGGTCCCCCTCGCGCCGGACTGCGTCGGCGCGGCCGTCGAGCGCCAGGCCGACGCGCTGCCGAAGGGCGGACTCCTGCTCCTCGAGAACCTCCGATTCCACCCGGGCGAGGAGGCCAACGACGCCGCGTTCGCCCAGGCGCTCGCGCGGCTCGGCGACGTCTACGTCGACGACGCGTTCGCCGCCGCTCACCGCGCCCACGCGTCGACGGAAGGCATCACGCGGCACCTCCGGCCGGCGGTGGCGGGGCTCCTGATGAAGCAGGAGCTCACCGCCCTCGCGCAGATCTTCGATGCGCCCGCGCACCCGCTCGCGGCGATCCTCGGCGGGGCGAAGGTCTCCGACAAGCTCGCGCTGATCGAGTCGCTTCTCGGCAGGGTCGACCGGCTTCTGGTCGGCGGCGGGATGGCGTTCACGTTCCTCCGCGCCCAGGGCCACGAGGTCGGCCGGTCGCTCCTCGAGGCGAACCTGGTGGACACGGCCCGCCGGCTCCTCGAGGCGGCCCGGGCGCGCGGCGTCGACGTCCGCCTGCCGGTGGACACGGTCGTGGCGGCCTCGCCCGACGCCCCGGAGGGCCGGGTGGTCGCGAGCGACGCGATCCCGGCGGACCTCATGGGCCTCGACATCGGCCCGGCCACCCTGCGCCACTTCGCGGAGGCGCTCCGCGACAGCCGGACCATCATCTGGAACGGGCCGATGGGAGTCTTCGAGCGGCCCCCGTTCGCGGCCGGCACGCTCGGCCTCGCGCGGGCCGTTGCGGACGCGCCCGGCCTGTCGGTCGTGGGCGGCGGCGACTCGGTGGCCGCCGTGCAGGCCGCGGGCGTTGCCGACCGCATCGGGTATCTCTCCACCGGCGGCGGCGCGTTCCTCGAGTACCTGGAGGGCCGCACGCTTCCCGGCGTGGCCGCCCTGGACGACGCCTGATGGCGGAGGTGGCGGTGCCGCGCACCCCGGTGATCGCGGGCAACTGGAAGATGCACACCACGCTCGCGGAGGCGCGCGCGCTGGCGGCGGCCGTGCGCGACGGCTGCCGCGGGCTGACCGACATCCGCGTCGCCGTGTGCCCACCGTTCACGGCGCTCAGCGCGGTGGCCGAGGTGCTCGCCGGCTCGCCCGTCCTGCTCGGCGCGCAGGACGCGCACTGGGAGACGGCCGGCGCCTTCACGGGCTGCGTGTCGCCCGCCCAGATCTGGGACGCCGGGGCGCGCGTCGTCATCCTCGGCCATTCCGAGCGGCGCCACGGGCTGGGCGAGACCGACGACGTGGTGCGGCGGAAGGTCACGGCGGCGCTGATGCAGGGCCTCATCCCGCTCGTGTGCGTCGGCGAGACCGCCGACGAGCGGGCCGCGGAACGGACGGTCGAGGTGGTCACCCGGCAGCTCGACGCGGCCCTCGGCGACCGCCCGGCGGGCGAGATCGGCCGCTGCTGGCTCGCCTACGAGCCGGTGTGGGCGATCGGGACCGGGCAGACGGCCACCCCGGCCCAGGCCGCCGAGGTCCACGCGCGCCTCCGCGCGGCGCTCGGCCAGCGCGCCGGCATGGCGCTGGCCGCGGCGTGCCCGATCCTCTACGGCGGCAGCGTGAAGCCCGAGGTGACCTCCGCGCTGATGACGGCGCCCGACATCGACGGCGCCCTGGTCGGCGGCGCGAGCCTCAAGGCCGCCGACTTCATCGCCATCGTCCGCGCCGGCCTCGAGGCCAAGGGGCGGGCGGGGGCCCCGACGCGCTGACGCCCCCATGCCACGAGTCATCCACCCGTGGCGCCAAGGACGGCGCCACACTTGGCCGCGTGATCGACGCGGGGGGCCGGGAGCCGCGCCGCGCGGACCGGCCGCTCGAGTGAGGAGCCTGCCGTGTACTACGTGCTGATCGTCATGCACACCCTCGTGTGCCTCGCCATCATCGGGATCGTGCTGCTCCAGGCCGGGAAGGGCGCCGACATCGGCTCGGCGTTCGGTGGAGGCGGGAGCCAGGCGGTGTTCGGCTCCATGGGCACGCCCACGATCCTGGGCAAGATCACGACAGTCGTCGCGATCGTGTTCATGATCACCTCGTTCAGCCTGGCGAAGCTCTCGTCGCGGGCGCAGTCGGTCGTGCCGGCGAGCGCGCCGGCCCCCGCTGCGGAGACGCCCGCGCCCGCGGCGCCGCCTGCGCCCACGGCACCGCCCGCCCAGCCGAAGTAGGCCAGGGCGACATGATCCCGACGCGGGGTCGCGGCCGGGTCCTGGGTGCGCTGGGGGGGCTCGTTGCCCTTGCCGGCCTGGCGCTCCTCCTCCCGCGTCCCGCCGCGCCCCAGGCGGCGGGGGCGAAGGTGACGGCCGCGCACGCGTTCTCGATGCACGGGGACCTCAAGTACCCGGCCGGCTTCACGCACTTCCAGTACGTCAACCCCGAGGCGCCGAAGGGCGGCGACGTCAAGCTCGCGGCCATCGGCACCTTCGACACGCTGAACCCGTTCGTCCTGAAGGGCGTGCCCGCGATCGCGCTGGGCAACGTGTACGACACGCTCACCGTGTCGTCCGAGGACGAGCCGTTCTCCCAGTACGGCCTCGTTGCCGAGACGATCGAGATGCCGGCCGACCGCTCGTGGGTCGCCTTCACCCTCCGTCCCCAGGCGCGCTTCCACGATGGGAGCCCCATCACCGTCGAGGACGTCATCTGGACGTTCGACGCGCTCAAGACGAAGGGGCGCCCCTTCTACCGGAGCTACTACGCCCAGGTCCTGAAAGCCGAGAAGGTGGGCGAGCGCAAGGTGCGCTTCGCGTTCGCCCCCGGGGAGAACCGCGAGCTGCCGCTCATCGTCGGCCAGCTGCCCGTGCTGTCGCGCGCCTACTGGAGCAAGCGGGACTTCGAGAAGACGACGCTCGAGCTCCCCCTCGGCAGCGGGCCGTACCGGGTCGAGGCCCTCGATCCCGGCCGCTCGATCACCTATCGCCGGGTGAAGGACTACTGGGGCGCGAAGCTGCCCGTGAACGTGGGCCGGGACAACTTCGACTCGCTCCGCTACGACTACTACCGGGACTCCACGGTGGCGATCGAGGCGCTGAAGGGCGGCGAGTACGACTTCCGCGTGGAGAACGTGGCCAAGAACTGGGCGACCGCGTACGCGACGCCGGCGGTGACGCGCGGGGTCCTCAAGAAGGAGGAGATCCCGAACGAGGTCCCGACCGGCATGCAGGGGTTCGTCTTCAACACGCGCCGGCCGATCTTCCAGGATCCGCGCGTCCGCCGCGCGCTTGGCTACGCGTTCGACTTCGAGTGGAGCAACAAGACCCTCTTCTACGGCGCCTACACGCGCACCAAGAGCTACTTCTCGAACTCGGAGCTCGCGTCGAGCGGCGTGCCGAGCGGCGAGGAGCTGAAGATCCTGGAGCCGTTCCGGGGCAAGGTCCCGGACGAGGTCTTCACCAAGGAGTACCAGCCGCCCACGACCGACGGGAGCGGCAACATCCGGGACGGCGCGCGGGAGGCGCTGCGGCTCCTCGGCGAGGCGGGCTGGACCGTCAAGGGCCAGAAGCTGGTCGACGGCCGCGGGGAGCCGATGCAGTTCGAGATCCTGCTCGACGACTCCACGTGGGAGCGGATCGCGCTGCCCTTCGCGAAGAACCTCGAGCGGCTCGGCGTCACCGCGCGCGTCCGGGTCGTCGATGCCGCCCAGTACGAGAAGCGGCAGGACGACTTCGACTTCGACCTGATCGTCACCGTGTGGCCGCAGTCGCTCTCCCCCGGCAACGAGCAGCGGGAGTTCTGGGGCTCGCAGGTCGCGGGCGAGCGCGGCAGCCGGAACCTCGCGGCGATCAAGGACCCCGTGGTGGACAAGCTCATCGACCTGGTGATCCAGGCGCCCGACCGGCCGGGCCTGGTCGCCCGGACCCGCGCGCTCGACCGCGTGCTCCTGTGGGGGCACTACGTCATCCCCCACTGGCACATCCGGGCGTTCCGCGTCGTCTACTGGGACAAGTTCGCGCGGCCGGCCGTCTCGCCGAAGAACGCGCTCGGCTTCGACACCTGGTGGGTCGACGCGGCGAAGGAGGCCGCCCTCGCCCGGCGAAAGGGCGAGATTCCGAAGTAACCTGGGCGCGCGCCGATGCTCGCCTACCTGGTCCGCCGCCTCCTGCTGTTCGTCCCCACTCTGTTCGGCATCATGGTCGTCAACTTCATCATCGTCCAGGCCGCGCCGGGCGGGCCCGTGGAGCTGACGATCTCGCGCCTCCGCGGCCAGTCCGTCGAGGCGACGGCGCGGGTGGGCGGGTCCGGCGCCGGCGAGACCCGGGCGGGCCCGGGCGGCAGCCCGACGGGGGGCGTGACCGACAAGTACCGCGGGGCCCGCGGTATCGACCCGGAGCTGATCCGCCAGCTCGAGCGCCAGTACGGCTTCGACCGCCCCGCCCCCGAGCGCTTCGTGCGCATGATCCGGAGCTATCTCACGTTCGACTTCGGCTCGAGCTTCTACCGGGACCGCCGGGTCATCGACCTGATCGCCGAGAAGCTGCCGGTCTCGATCTCGCTCGGCCTCTGGACCACGCTGCTCATCTACCTCGTGTCGATCCCGCTCGGCATCGCCAAGGCCGTCCGCGACGGCACGCGGTTCGACGTGTGGACCAGCGGCGTCGTCATCGTCGGCTACGCGATCCCCAGCTTCCTCTTCGCCATCCTGCTGATCGTCCTGTTCGCCGGCGGGAGCTTCCTCGACTGGTTCCCGCTCCGCGGCCTCACCTCGGACCACTGGCGGGAGCTCTCCTGGCCGGCCCGCATCGGCGACTACTTCTGGCACATCACGCTGCCGATCGTCGCGCTCCTCGTCGGGGGCTTCGCCACGCTGACCATGCTGACCAAGAACTCCTTCCTCGAGGAGATCAACAAGCAGTACGTGACCACCGCGCGCTCCAAGGGCCTGACGAAGCGCCGCGTGCTCTACGGCCACGTCTTCCGGAATGCGATGCTGCTCGTGGTGGCGGGCTTTCCCGCCGCCTTCGTGGGGATCCTGTTCACGAGCGCCCTCCTGATCGAGGTGATCTTCTCGCTGGACGGGCTGGGGCTGCTCGGCTTCGAGGCGGCGATCAACCGCGACTACCCGATCATGTTCGGGACCCTCTACATCTACACGATCGTGGGGCTCCTCCTGACCCTGATCAGCGACCTCACCTACGTCGCCGTCGACCCCCGCATCGACTTCGCCAGCCGGGAGACGTGACGGGTGCTCCCCTCGCGGGTCGGCCGGCGCTGGAGCCCGCTGACGCGCCGCCGCCTCCAGAACTTCCGCGCTAACCGGCGCGGCTTCTGGTCCCTGTGGCTCTTCAGCGCGCTGTTCGGGCTGAGCCTCGTCGCCGAGGTGATCGCGAACGACCGGCCGCTGCTGGTCCGGTACGACGGCGCGTTCTACGTCCCGATCGTGCGGACCTATCCGGAGACGACGTTCGGCGGCGCCTTCCCCACCGAGGCGGTGTATCGCGACCCGGCGGTCGGCGCGCTGATCCGGGAGAAGGGCTGGCTCCTCTGGCCGCCGATTCCGTTCCGCTACGACACCATCAACTACGACCTGGCGGTGCCGGCCCCGGCCCCGCCTTCCCGGGTGAACTGGCTCGGGACGGACGACCAGGGGCGCGATCTCACCGCCCGGCTGATCTACGGCTTCCGGATCTCCGTGCTGTTCGGGCTCACGCTCACGCTGCTCAGCTCGGTCATCGGGGTCGTGGCCGGCGCGGTCCAGGGCTACTTCGGCGGCCTGACCGACCTTCTGTTCCAGCGCTTCATCGAGATCTGGTCGGGCCTCCCGGTGCTCTACCTCCTGATCATCCTCGCCAGCATCGTCGAGCCGACGTTCTGGTGGCTCCTCGGGCTCATGCTACTCTTCAGCTGGATGTCGCTCGTCGGCGTGGTCCGCGCCGAGTTCCTCCGCGCGCGCAACTTCGACTACGTGCGCGCGGCGCGCGCGCTCGGCGTCCGGAACCGCGTGATCATGTTCCGCCACGTGCTCCCGAACGCGATGGTCGCCACGCTGACCTTCATGCCGTTCATCCTGAGCGGCTCGATCACGACGCTCACCTCGCTCGACTTCCTCGGCTTCGGCCTGCCGCCCGGGTCGCCGTCTCTCGGCGAGATCCTGGCCCAGGGCAAGGCGAACCTCCAGGCGCCGTGGCTCGGCATCACCGGCTTCGTCGTCCTGGCCGTGATGCTGAGCCTCCTCGTCTTCATCGGCGAGGCCGTCCGCGACGCGTTCGACCCGCGGAAGACCGCGTGACGGCGGCGGCGCCCCTCCTCGGGATCCGCGACCTGGCGGTGTCGTTCGACACGCCCGGCGGCGAGGTGCGGGCCGTCCGCGGCGTCTCCCTCGACATCGCGCGGGGGGAGACCGTCGGGCTCGTGGGCGAGAGCGGCTCCGGGAAGTCCGTGACCGCCTTGTCCATCCTCCAGCTCCTGCCGTACCCGAAGGCCCGGCATCCGGCCGGCAGCATCGTGTTCCAGGGCCAGGAGCTCCTGGGGGCCGACGAGCCGACGCTCCGGCGCGTGCGCGGGAACCGGATCGCCATGATCTTCCAGGAGCCGATGACGTCGCTCAACCCGCTCCACACGATCGAGAAGCAGGTCAACGAGGTGCTCTTCGTCCACAAGGGGCTCGGCCGCCGCGCGGCCCGGACGCGGACGGTGGAGCTCCTGCACCTCGTGGGGCTGCCGGAGGCCGAGCGGCGCCTGGACGCGTATCCCCACCAGCTCTCGGGCGGCCAGCGCCAGCGGGTGATGATCGCGATGGCGCTCGCCAACGAGCCGGATCTCCTGATCGCGGACGAGCCCACGACGGCGCTCGACGTCACCATCGAGGCGCAGATCCTGAAGCTCCTCCGGGAGCTCCAGGCGCGCTTCGGCATGGCGCTCCTCCTCATCACCCACGACCTCGGCATCGTCCGCAAGATGGCCGCGCGCGTGGCGGTCATGAGCCAGGGCGAGATCGTCGAGACGGGCACGACGGCCGAGATCTTCGAGCGGCCGCGGCACCCGTACACGCGGCGCCTCCTGGCCGCCGAGCCGTCGCCCCGGCCGCCCGCGCCGCCGACCGCGGCGCCCGTCGTCCTGACGGCCGAGGGGGTGAAGGTCTGGTTCCCGGTGAAGGCCGGCGTGCTCCGCCGCACGGTGGACCACGTCAAGGCCGTGGACGGCGTGAGCGTCACGGTCCAGGAGGGCCGGACGGTCGGCGTCGTGGGCGAGAGCGGCTCGGGCAAGACGACGCTCGGCCTGGCGCTCCTCCGCCTGCTCCGCAGCGACGGCCGGATCCAGTTCCAGGGCCGGGAGCTCCAGGGACTCGGCGCGGGGGCGCTCCGGCCGCTCCGCCGGGAGATGCAGATCGTCTTCCAGGATCCCTACGGCTCGCTCTCGCCGCGGATGTCCGTCGAGCAGATCGTCGGCGAAGGCCTCGGCGTCCACGCCATCGCCCGGAGCGCCGCGGAGCGCGAGGCCCTGATCGACGAGGCGCTGGCCGAGGTCGGGCTGGAGCGGGCGATGCGCGACCGCTATCCCCACGAGCTGTCCGGCGGCCAGCGGCAGCGCGTCGCGCTGGCCCGGGCGCTCGTGCTGAAGCCCCGGCTGATCGTCCTCGACGAGCCCACCTCCGCCCTCGATCGCTCCATCCAGGCGCAGATGATCGACCTCCTGCGCGACCTCCAGGCACGCCACCGGCTCGCGTACCTCTTCATCAGCCACGATCTCCGGGTCATCCGGGCCCTGAGCGACGAGGTCATCGTGATGCGCGCGGGCGTGATCGTCGAGCGGGGCCCGACCGCGCAGATCTTCGAGCGGCCGGAACACCCCTACACGCGGGCGCTCATGGCGGCGGCCCTCGACCTCGAGGTGGTCGAGGAGGGCGCCGTTGCCAGCTGAGCGGCGAACCTAGGGGGCGCCCGCGCCATGTGGACGAAAGGGCTCCTCCTCGCGGCCCCGACGCTCGTCAGCCTGTTCCTGCTCCAGTCCTACTTCTGGGTGCCCTCGTTCGAGGACCAGGCGCGCGGCGACCCCGGCCGGCTGACCCGCTACATCAGCGCCTCCATCGGCGACGCCTCGATCCTGAACCCGACCCTGGCCGCCGACACGGCGTCGTCCGAGATCAACGCGCTGGTCTTCGAGGGCCTGATCGATCGGAACCTCGACCTGAGCTTCCGCGGCCGGCTGGCCGAGTCCTGGCGGATCTCCGAGGAGGCCTACCTCTACGCGGACGAGTCGGTGCGGCTCCGCGACGGGCCGGCCGGGCCGAGCGCGCTCCTCGCGCGGCTCCAGGCCGCGCGCGCCGCGGGCGCCCCGGTCCTCCGGAAGGTCCAGGCCATGGAGGTGCTCCCGGCCGAGACCGAGACCGTCCGGCTCACGCCGCCGCCGAGCGGGCCCCCGCCCCGCGGCGCGCCGCCGCCCGCTCCGATCCCGGTGACGATCCGCCGGCCGCCCCGCATCAAGTTCACCCTGACCGAGGTCGACCAGGACTTCTTCCCGGAGCTCGACCGGCTGCTGGGCGGCTACGCGACGACGCTCGATCCCCTCCGCTACGTCACCGCGCCCACGCCCGAGCTCGCGCGCCTCGCCGCCGAGGAGCACGTCCAGCCCACCGAGGCGAACCCGGTCATCGTCTTCACGCTCCGGCCCGGCGTCCGGTTCCACGACGGCCGGGAGCTCACGGCGCGGGACGTCAAGTTCACCTACGAGACGATCGTCGATCCGCGGAACCTCTCGCCCCGCGTGCCGGACTTCGAGCCGGTCAAGCGCGTGGACACCCCCGATGCCCGCACGGTCCGCGTCACGTACAAGCGGCTCTTCCAGCCGGGCTTCGAGAGCTGGGCGATGGGCATCCTGCCCGAGCACCTCCTCAATCGGGAGCGGCTCGACGCCGAGGCGCGCGCCGCCGGACGCGACCCCGCCAAGTTCACGGTGCGTGACGCGGCCTTCAACCGGCGCCCGGTCGGCTCGGGCCCGTTCCGCTTCGCCGAGTGGCGCACCGATCAGTACATCCGGCTCGCGCGGAACGACGACTACTGGGAGGGCCCGCCGAACTTCCGGGAGTACTTCGTGCGGATCATCCCGGACCTCCTGACGACGGAGCTCGCCTTCTACGCGGGGACCGCCGACGCCTACGTCGCGCAGCCCCAGCAGGTGGCGCGGCTCCAGAACGACCCGCGCTTCCACACCGCGGCCCGCCTCGCCCTCGGGTACACCTACATCGGCTACAACATGCGCCGCCCGGTCTTCCAGGACGTGCGGGTGCGGGCCGCGCTCGGGATGGCGATCGACGTCGACGAGATCATCCGCTACGTCCTCTACGGGCAGGGCGAGCGCACGTCGGGCCCGTTCCCCCGCCAGACACCCTACTACGATCCGGACCTGGCGCCCCTGCGGTACGACCCGGCCGGCGCCGCCCGGCTCCTCGCGGAGGCGGGCTGGCGGCGGAACGCCGAGGGCGTCCTGGAGAAGGACGGGCGGCCCCTCGCCTTCACGCTCATCACCAACTCGGGCAACGAGGAGCGGAAAGCGATCATGGTGATCGCCCAGAACGCCTGGCGGCGCCTCGGGGTCCGGGTCGACACGCTCGAGCTCGAGTGGGCCGTCTTCATCAACCAGCGCGTCGACAAGGGCGACTTCGACGCGGTCGTGCTCGGCTGGGCCATGGACCTGAACGCCGACATCTTCCAGCTCTTCCACTCGAGCCAGACCGGGCACTTCCAGCTCAACTTCGTCGGCTATCAGAACCCGAAGGCCGACGCCCTGATGATCCGCATCCGCCAGGAGTACGACGAGGCACGCCAGACGGCGATGGCCCGGGAGCTCCATCGCCTGATCGCGGCCGACCAGCCCTACACGTTCCTGTACGTCCGCCGCGTCCTCTCGCTGCTCGACGGCAAGATCGTCCGCATGGTGCGGGGCCCGGACGGCCAGCCGCGCTACCTCCCCTTCGAGCCGAACCGGCTGGGCCAGATCACGTTCCACTTCGACCAGTGGACGAAGACCCCCGCCCCGGCCCTCCCCCCCTACCGGGCGCAGCTCAGCGCGAACTGACGCTGCGATGCTGCCCTTCACGCTCCAGGCCCTCGGGCGGAAGCTCTGGACCCTCCTGCTCATCTCGATCGTGTCGTTCGGGGTCATCCATCTCGCGCCGGGCTCGCCGAGCCAGATCGACCCGATGAACCCGCGCTTCACGAAGGAGCAGCTCGAGCGCTACCGCGCGGCGTTCGATCTGGACAAGCCGCTCTACGTCCAGTACGGGCTCTTCTACCAGCGCCTCTTCACCGGACAGCTCCGCGCGTTCAAGGACAACCAGCCCGTGCTCCCGAAGCTCGTCGAGCGGGCCTGGAACAGCCTGCCCCTGTTCGTGGTCGGGACCATCCTCGTCTGGTGCTTCGCCTTCCCGCTCGGCATCGCGACCGCCATCCGGCGCAACTCGTGGTTCGACCAGACGACGACGGTCCTGGTCTTCGCCCTGATCTCGATCCCCGGCTTCTACCTCTCCTACCTGGCCCTCATCTTCGTGGTGCGGACCTTCGGGGTCGACGTGATCGGGATCCAGACCTTCGGGCGCGAGGCGGCCGGCCTCTGGCCGCGCGTGATGGACCGGACCTGGCACCTCGTCCTGCCCTCGCTCCTGGCCGCGGCGGCGGGCATCGCCTACCTCTCGCGGTACGTGCGCTCCCAGATGCTCGAGGTGGCGAGCTCGGACTACGTGCGGACCGCGCGCGCGAAGGGGCTGCCGGAGGACGATGTCCTGTACCGGCACGCGCTCCGGAACGGGCTCCTGCCCTTCGTCACGATGCTGGGGCTCCTGATCCCCGGGCTCATCGGCGGCAGCGTGATCTTCGAGACGATCTTCGCCTGGCCGGGGATCGGCCGTCTCGGGTACGAGGCGATCCTCGCGCGCGACTATCCGGTGGTCATCGCGCTCAACTTCGTCGCGGCCGTCCTCACGCTGGTCGGCACGCTGCTCTCGGACCTCCTCTACATGGTGGTGGATCCGAGGATCCGCCTGTGAGCGCGCGTCCGCCCTCCCCGCGGACGACGGGCACTCACCGGGCCGCCTCGTCTGGCGCACCTTCCACCGGAACCGCCCGGCGGTGCTCGGGTTCTGGGTGGTCCTCGCCTTCTTCCTGATCGCCCTCATCGGGATCGCGCTGACCAAGGGCGCCCACCCGGTCCTCGATCCCCGCGAGGTGCGCCTGCCGGATCGCCTCCAGGCGCCCCTCGCGCGCCCGAACCACGCCGCGGTGCCGGCGGCCAGCCTGCCGCGCCTCGGCATCTATCTCCTGGGCACGGACGAGCTCGGCCGGGACGTCTTCGCGCGGATGCTGGAAGGGGCGTTCGTGTCCCTGTCGGTGGGCTTCGTCGCGGTCGGGCTCGCGGTCTTCATCGGGATCGTCCTCGGCGGCCTCGCCGGGTACTACGGGCCCCGGCGGCTCGGGATCGGGCCCGTGCGCCTCCTGCGCGTCGACACGCTCATCACCGCGCTGATCGACGTCATGCTCTCGTTCCCGACCTTCTTCCTGATCCTGACGGTCATCGCGATCCTGCGGCCGTCGATCTGGAACATCATGGTCGTGATCGGCCTCACCAGCTGGGAGGGGCCGGCCCGCCTGGTGCGGGCGGAGATCCTTTCCCTCCGGGAGCGCGAGTTCGTGCACGCCGCGCAGGCCGCCGGCGCGCCCGGACGCCGCATGATCGGGCGCCACCTCCTGCCCAACGCGGTCGGGCCGGTCCTGGTCTCGGCCACCCTCGGCGTCGCCGGGGCGATCCTCATCGAGTCGAGCCTCTCGTTCCTCGGGTTCGGCGTGCCGCCGCCGAACGCGACCTGGGGGAACATCCTCGCCGACGGCAAGCGCTACATCTTCGACGCGCCGTGGCTCACGCTGGTCCCGGGCACCGCGATCCTGATCGTCGTGCTGGCCTTCAATCTCTTCGGCGAGGGCCT
The DNA here is from genome assembly GCA_963765195.1 of uncultured Candidatus Rokubacteria bacterium. GTDB lineage: Bacteria > Methylomirabilota > Methylomirabilia > Rokubacteriales > DASRDR01 > DASRDR01. The sequence goes on along the minus strand of CAVXVV010000055.1, from coordinate 264,910 downwards.
GCGCGAAGCCTTCAACCCCCGCCTCCGCGAGGGCTAGCCGCGGGTCAGACGTCGCCGTCGGGACAGTTCACGCGCCACCCGCGCCGCTGCTCACCGGATTGTCCGGAAGGGAATGTCTGACCCCGACCTCGTCCTTGACAATGCGCGAGGGGCGGCGGCAAGATACGCCCTGCGCCGAAGTGGCGGAACTGGCAGACGCGCACGTTTGAGGGGCGTGTGGGGTAACCCGTGGGGGTTCGAGTCCCCCCTTCGGCACCACGATCCCCCTGCGCGTGGGGAGCGACGGGGCTCCGGTTGGAGCCCCGTTTGTGATTTCGGGGAGGGCCGGGGCCCTCAGGCCCTGTGGCATAATGACCAGCGACGCAAGCCCTTGCCACGTATGACGCCGACGCTTCCCGTCATCCAGCCCGACGCGCTACGGGAACTCCAGGGCCGCAAGCCGGCATGGCTCAAGGTCCGGGCCCCCGGTGGGCCGAACTACATGCGGCTCAAGGCCCTCATGCGCGAGCGGAACCTCCACACGGTCTGCGAGGAGGCCCGCTGCCCCAACATCGGCGAGTGCTGGGAGGAGCGGACGGCGACCTTCATGATCCTGGGCGACGTGTGCACCCGTCGCTGCGGGTTCTGCGCGGTCGCGCACGGCCGGCCGGAGTGGGAGGACTGGGGCGAGCCCGACCGGGTGGGCCGCACCGTCGCCGAGATGGGCCTCCAGCACGTGGTCGTGACGAGCGTCAACCGCGACGATCTCGCCGACGGCGGGTCGGAGATCTTCGCCCGGACGATCACGGCCATCCGCCGTGAAGCCCCGGACTGCCGCGTCGAGGTGCTGATCCCGGACTTCCAGGGCTCGGCGCCGGCCCTCGAGACGGTCCTCCAGGCGCGCCCGGACGTCCTCAATCACAACATCGAGACGGTGCCGCGTCTTTACGGGCCCGTGCGGCCGGGGTCGCGCTACGGGCGGAGCCTCGAGCTCTTCCGGCGGGCGAGCGCCCACGCGACGGAGCCCGTCACGAAGTCGGGGATGATGCTGGGTCTCGGCGAGGAGGCGGACGAGGTGCGCGCCACCATGGCGGACCTGCGGGCCGCCGGCGTCCAGCTCCTGACGCTCGGGCAGTACCTCCGGCCGTCGCCCTTGCACCTGCCGGTGGTGCGCTACGTGCCCCCCGCGGAGTTCGAGGCCTTCGCCGCCGACGGGCGCGCCCTCGGGTTCCGGCACGTCGAGGCGGGGCCGCTGGTGCGCTCCTCGTATCACGCGAAGCGGCAGGTCGAGGCCGCCTGCTCGCCGCCCGCGAGCGAGTGATGCAGTACGTCCCGATCCTGATGGTGTTCGCGATCGCGCTGGGGGTCGCCTGCCTCCTGGCGTACCTCCCGGCGCTCCTCGGCCCGCGCCGCCCGACCCCGGTCAAGATGGAGACCTTCGAGTGCGGCAAGGACGTGCTCGCTGCGGCCGGAGGGGCGGTTCGCGATCAAGTTCTCGACCACGGCGATCTTCTTCATCATCTTCGACATCGAGCTGATGTTCGTCTTCCCGTGGACCGTGGTGTACCGGAGCCTCGGGCTCTACGGGTTCGTGACCATGGTCGTGTACCTGGGGATCCTCATGCTGGGCCTGTTCTACGTCTGGCGCAAAGGAGGACTCCAGTGGGAGTAGCGGACTTCTTCACGACGAAGCTCGACGCGGCCCTCGGCTGGGCCCGCAAGTACTCCATCTTCCAGTACCCGTTCGTGACGGCGTGCTGCGGGATGGAGTACATGGCCACCGCGTGCTCGCACTACGACGTCGATCGCTTCGGGGCCGGCCTCCCGCGCTTCTCCCCGCGCCAGGCCGACGTGCTGTTCGTCGTGGGCACGATCAGCCACAAGATGGCGCCGGTCCTCCGGCGGGTCTACGACCAGATGACCGAGCCGAAGTGGGTGGTCGCGTTCGGGGTGTGCACCTGCACGGGCGGGTTCTACGACAACTACGCCACCGTGCAGGGCATCGACACGATCCTGCCCGTCGACGTCTACATTCCGGGATGCCCGCCCCGGCCCGAGAGCGTGCTCGACGGCCTGATGAAGCTCCAGGACAAGATCGCCGTCGGGCGGCAGCGGTACTGAGGCCGCCGGCCCGCCTCGCATGCAGGGTCCCGACATCCTCGCGCGGCTCCAGGAGCGCTTCGGCGCCGCGGTCCTGGCGACCCACGCCGAGCACGGCGACCACACGCTGCTAGTGGACCTGGGGACGCTGCTCGAGGTCCTGCGGTTCTGCCGGGACGACGCGGCGCTCCAGTTCGACATGCTGATGGACCTCACGGCCGTCGACTACCTCACGTATCCCGGCCGCGAGGACACGCCCCGCTTCGAGGTCGTCTACCATCTCTACTCGGTGCCCCACAACCATCGGGTGCGCATCAAGGCGGGGGTCGAGGAGGACGCGCCGGTCGTCCCGACCGCGGTGCCCCTCTGGCCGATCGCGAACTGGCTCGAGCGCGAGGTGTGGGACATGTACGGCCTGCGCTTCGCGGAGCATCCCGATCTCCGGCGGCTGCTCCTCTACGAGCAGTTCGAGGGGCACCCCTTGCGCAAGGACTACCCGGTCACCCGCCGGCAGCCGCTCATCGGGCCCAGGAACTGAGGCCCGCGGGACGCCCATGACGCCCACGCCCGAGACCACGAGCGCGACTCCGCCCGCGGCCCCGTCCCGGCACGTCCAGGAGATCTTCCTGGGGGAGGGCGTGCCCGAGAGCGGCACCGAGAACCTGGTGGTGAACCTGGGCCCGTCGCACCCGGCGATGCACGGGATCGTGCGGATCGTGACCGAGCTCGACGGGGAGCAGGTCGTCAAGACCGACGTCGAGATCGGCTATCTCCACCGCGCGTTCGAGAAAGAGTGCGAGATCGGTCCGTACAACGCGGCCATGCCCTACACGGACCGCCTCAACTACGTCTCGCCGCTGATCAACAACTTCGGATTCTGCTCGGCGGTGGAGAAGCTCCTCGGCATCGAGACGACGGAGCGGTGCCAGTACATCCGGGTGATCCTGAGCGAGATCTCGCGGATGTCGGACCACCTGACGTGCGTCGGCGCCTCCGCGATGGAGCTCGGGGCCTTCACGGTCTTCCTCTACATGATCAAGGCGCGCGAGTTCCTCTGGGAGGTCATCGAGAGCGTCACCGGCGCGCGCCTCACCATCTCCCACGGCCGCGTGGGCGGGCTCAAGGCCGACCTCCCGCCCGACTTCGAGGCGCAGGTCCGCCGGGCGTTCGCCGAGACGCGGACGGTCCTCGAGGAGTCCCACAAGCTCCTCACGAGCAACCGGATCTTCGTCGACCGGATGCAGGGGGTCGGCATCCTCACCCGGGAGGAAGCGATCGCCTACGCGGTCACGGGGCCGCTGCTCCGCGCCTCCGGCGTGCCCTTCGACGTCCGGCGGGCGACCCCCTACTGGGTGTACGACCGGCTCGACTTCGAGATCCCGGTCGGGGAGACCGGCGACAACTACGACCGGTACCTCGTCCGCATGGCCGAGATGGACCAGTCGATGCGGATCGCCGAGCAGGCGCTCGCGCAGCTCCCCGGCGGCCCGGTCAACGTGGATCACGAGGGGCGGCCCTTCGCCATGCCCGCCGAGTACGTCGACCGCGGCAAGCTCGGCAAGACCGAGGGCCTCCTGATCACCGACATCCGGCTCTCCCCGAACCTCGCGGGGCAGGAGCGGCGGCATCACGTGAAGGTCAACGCCCCCGACAAGCGCACCGTGCTCCCGCCGAAGGAGACGACGTACGGGTCGATCGAAGGCCTGATGAATCACTTCATGCTGATCATGGACGGCTTCGGGATCCGGCCGCCTCGGGGCGAGGTGTACTTCCCCGTCGAGGGGGCGAACGGCGAGCTCGGGTTCTACGTGGTGTCCGACGGCACGGACCGGCCGTACCGGGTCCGCTGCCGGCCCCCGTGCCTGCCGCCGATGGCGGCGCTCCACCTGATGCTCGAGGGCGGCATGGTCGCGGACATCGTCCCGACCTTCGGCTCCGTCAACATGATCGGCGGGGAGCTGGATCGGTGAGCGCGCCGACGCCGGCCACCGGGACCCCGGTGCGCTTCTCGGAGGCCCAGGTCGCGGAGGTCCGGCGGCTCCAGGCGCTTTATCCGGACCGCCAGGCGGCGCTCCTGCCCGTCCTCCGCCTGGCCCAGGAAGCCTTCGGGTACGTCTCGCTCGAGGTCGAGGTGGCGGTGGCGGAGCTGTTCGGCATCTCGCCCGCCCACGTTCACGAGGTCGTCACTTTCTACACGCTGTTCTTCCAGCGGCCCGTCGGACGCCACGTGATCTCGGTCTGCCACAACCTCACGTGCTCCCTCCGGGGGGCGGAGGACGTGGTCACCTACCTCGAGGAGCGGCTCGGCATCTCGGCGGGCGAGACGACCGCGGACGGACGCGTCACGCTCCACCGCGTCGAGTGCCTGTGCGCCTGCGAGGCCGCGCCGATGATGCAGGTCGACGAGGAGTACGTGGGCCCCCTCGACCGGGCGGCCGTCGACCGCGCGCTGGAGGGCCTCCGGTGACACCCGTGACCGAGCCGGTCCTCTCCCGGCACTTCGACCGGCCGGAGGCGCGGACGCTCGAGGGCTACCGCGCGGCCGGCGGCTACGAGGCCTTCCGGAAGGCGCTGACGCTCGGCCCCGAGGGCATCGCCGCCGAGGTCAAGAAGGCGAACCTCCGCGGGCTCGGCGGCGCGGGGTTCCCGACCGCGACCAAGTGGGGCTTCATCCCGGCGAAGCGGACGGGCCCGGTCTATCTCGTCGTCAACGCCGACGAGGGGGAGCCGGGGACGTTCAAGGACCGCTACATCCTCGAGCGGGACCCCCACGCCCTCATCGAGGGGATGCTCATCGCGGCCTACGCGATCGGGTGCCACACGTCCTTCATCTACATCCGCGGCGAGTACGTGCGCCCGTGGCGGATCTTCTCGGAAGCCGTCCGAGCGGCGGAGGGCGCGGGACTCCTCGGGACGAACATCCTCGGCGCGGGCTTCGACCACCGCATGGTGGTGCACCGGGGCGCTGGCGCCTACATCTGCGGCGAGGAGACGGGGCTCATCTCCTCCCTCGAGGGGAAGAAGGGCTGGCCCAAGGTCAAGCCGCCGTTCCCGGCGATCAAGGGCGCTTTCGGCCAGCCGACGGTGGTGAACAACGTCGAGACGCTGGCCGCGGTCCCGCACATCGTGACGCGCGGCGGGGAGTGGTTCGCCGGCCTCGGCTCCAAGACCCAGGGCGGGACGCGGCTCTACTCGGTGTCGGGCCACGTCGCCCGGCCCGGCGTCTACGAGGCGTCGGTCGGCATCACGCTTCGGGAGCTCATCGAGCGCGCGGGCGGCGTGCCGAACGGGCGGCGGCTCAAGGCCGTGGTGCCGGGCGGCTCGTCGGCGCCGATTCTCACCGCCGACCAGATCGACGTGACCATGGACGTCGACGGCCTCAGGAACGCCGGGACGATGGCGGGCTCCGCGGGCGTCGTGGTGATGGACGATACGACGTGCATCCCCGAGGCGCTCCACGTCGTCGCCCGCTTCTACGCCCACGAGTCGTGCGGGCAGTGCACGCCGTGCCGCGAGTGCACCGGGTGGATCTACAAGATCACCGGCCGGATCCTCGCCGGGAAGGGCGTGCCAGAGGACCCCGACACCATCGTGGACGTCGCCAAGCGCGGCGTGGGTAGCACGATCTGCGCCTTCTACGACGGCGCGATCGGCCCGTACATCTCGTACGTCGAGAAGTTCCGCGCGGAGTTCGATCATCACGTCCGCCACGGCGCCTGCGACGTCCGTCCGGGGGCGAAGGCGCCGGTGAGAGCGCACTGAGGCGGCATGCCGAAGCTGACCGTCGACGGCAAGGAGATCGAGGTCCCCGCCGGGACGAATCTCATCGAGGCCGCGCGCCGGCTCGGGATCGAGGTCCCCCACTACTGCTACCACCCCGGGCTGCCGATCGCGGGGGCGTGCCGGCTCTGCATGGTCGACCTCGAGAAGGCGCCGCGCCCGACGATCGCCTGCAACACCCAGGCGGCCGACGGGATGGTGGTGCTGACCCAGACGCCGCGCGTGCTCGACCTCCGGCGCTCGGTGATGGAGTGGCACCTCGTCAACCACCCGCTCGACTGCCCGGTGTGCGATCAGGCCGGCGAGTGCTGGCTGCAGATCTACTACATGCAGCACGGGCTCTACGAGCCCCGGATGATCGACGACAAGGTCCACAAGCCGAAGGCGGTGCCGATCGGGCCACACGTGATGCTGGACGCCGAGCGGTGCATTCTCTGCTCGCGCTGCGTCCGCTTCTGCGACACCGTCACCAAGACCGGCGAGCTCGGGATCTTCAACCGAGGCGACCACTCGGAGCTGGGCCTCTTCCCGGGCACGACGCTCGACAACGCCTACTCCGGCAACGTGGTGGACATCTGCCCGGTCGGCGCCCTCACCGACCGGGACTTCCGCTTCCAGGCGCGCGTCTGGTACCTGGACCGCGCGAAGTCGGTCTGCCCGGGCTGCGCCCGCGGCTGCAACATCGAGGTCCACACGAACACGAAACGCGCCCACCACGCCCAGGGCCGGCGGGTCGTGCGACTGAAGCCCCGGTTCAACGCCGACGTGAACCAGTGGTGGATGTGCGACGAGGGCCGCTACGGCTTCGCGGACGTCGACGCGCCCACCCGCATCGAGCGGCCCACGCTCCGCGAGAGCGGGGCGCCGCGCGCCCTCCCGTGGGACGAGGCGCTGGCGGCGGCGGCCCAGGGCCTCCGCGCCGCGGGACCCCAGGGCTCCGGCGTGCTGTTCTCGCCCCAGATGTCGAACGAGGACCTCTGGCTCGCCCGGCGCCTGTTCGTGGACACGCTCGGCGTGGCTCACGCGGACTTCCGGGTGCCGCCGCGCGCGGCGGGGTCGCACGACGACCTGCTCCGGGTCGCCGACAAGCATCCCAACAGCCGCGGCGCCGAAGTGCTCGGCTGCGGACGCGCCGGGGCGACCGACGGGCGGCACGTCCTCGAGGCCGCGCGAGCGGGTCAGCTCCGGCTTCTCTGGATCTTCGGCCACGACCTCTTCGAGTCGGGCTGGCCCGAGGCGGAGGTCGAGGAGGCGCTGGGGCGGGTCGAGGGCATCGTCTTCCAGGGGCCGAACACGAACCGGACGAGCGCGCGGGCCCACGTGGTCCTGCCGAGCGCGGCCTACGTGGAGCGGGAAGGCACCTGGACGAACGTGACGGGCCGTGTCCAGCGGTTCTGGCGCGCTGTCCTGCCGCGCGCCGAGGCGCGCGCGGACTGGGAGATCGTGGCAGCGCTCGCCCGGGCGCTCGGCCAGGACTGGCAGCCACTCCGGGCGGCGAACGTCTTCCGCGACCTGGCGGCCGCGAGCCCGGCCTTCGCCGGCCTGAGCTACGGCGCCCTCGCGGACCACGGGGCGCCCCTCCGGGAGGGCGCGGCGTGAGCGCGGTCATGGTCGACCTCGGCATCGCGTTCGCGCGCGTGGCCTTCATCATGGGATTCGTTCTGAACCTGGGCGGGCTCCTGACCTGGGTCGAGCGCAAGCAGTCCGCCGTCATGCAGGACCGGGTGGGCGCCAATCGCGCGTCGATCCTGGGACTCCGGCTGTTCGGGCTGCTCCATCCGCTGGCCGACGCGGTCAAGATGCTCACGAAAGAAGACTTCATGCCGGCCCGTGCCGACCGGGTCCTCTTCCTGGCCGCGCCGGTGGTGTCGGTCTTCTTCGCGCTCTCCGGCTTCGCGACCATTCCGTTCGGCGACGTGCTCCAGGTGGGCGGCCGCGAGATCTCCCTGCAGGCGGTCGAGCTCAACGCGGGGATCCTCTTCGTCTTCGCGATGCTGTCGATGGGCGTGTACGGCGTCGTGCTGGCGGGCTGGGCCTCGGCCAACAACTTCGCCCTCCTCGGCGGGCAGCGCGCGGCCGCGCTCATGATCTCGGCCGAGGTCGCGATCGGCGCCTCGATCATGGGCGTCTGCATGGTCTACGGCTCGCTCGACCTCCAGGAGATCGCGCGTGGCCAGGGCGCGTACTGGGGCGGCGTCATCCCCAAGTGGGGCCTCTTCACCCAGCCTCTCGGCTTCATCCTGTTCCTGACCGCCGGCATCGCGACGACCAAGCGCGCGCCGTTCGACTTCCCGGAGGGCGAGTCCGAGATCATCGGCTACAACGTCGAGTACAGCGGGATGAAGTTCGGCATGTTCCTGATGGCCGACTTCGTGGAAACGGTGGTCGTCGCCGGGATGACGACCGCGCTGTTCCTCGGCGGCTGGCAGGTGCCCTGGCTCTTCCGGGATGGGTTCCACCTGCCGGGTGGCCTGACCCTCGCGCTCCCCAACCTCGTCGTGGCGCTGCTCCAGGTCGGGAGCTTCGTGATCAAGGTCGTGGCCATGGTCTGGTTCCTCATGCTGATCCGCTGGACCCTGCCGCGCTTCCGGTACGATCAGGCGATGCGGCTCGGCTGGCTCGGGCTCCTGCCGCTGGCCGTGCTGAACATCATCCTGACGGCCGCGGTCCTGCTGCTCTGAGGAGGCGATCCCGTGGCGACCGCCCCTGCGACTCCCCCGCCCCCGAAGGTCCTGCATGTCCGCCGGCAGGTGGCCAGCAACCCGCGCGAGCGCTTCTACCTCGCGGAGGTGCTCGTCGGGCTCCGCGTGACCGCGGGGCACTTCTTCCGGAACATGGGCCGGTGGATCCGCGGCCAGAAGGGCGCCGTGACCTACCAGTGGCCGGAGGAGCGGCGGCCGCTCGCGACGCGGCTCCGGAGCCTCCACCGGCTGGTGCGCCGCGCCGACGGATCGCCCCGGTGCGTGGCCTGCATGATGTGCGAGACGGTGTGCCCGGCCCACTGCATCTACATCGTCGCGGGGGAGCACCCGAACCCGGACATCGAGAAGTACCCCGAGCGCTTCGACATCGACCTCGGCAAGTGCGTCTTCTGCGGGTTCTGCGTCGAGGCGTGCCCCGAGGACGCGATCCGCATGGACACGGGCATTCTCGAGTTCTCGGCCTTCAGCCGCGAGGGGATGGTCTACTCGAAGGAGGTGCTCCTGGCGCTCGAGCCGGCCGGGCCCCACGGGCTGCCGACCGTGGCGCCGCCCCCGACCCTCGTCCGCCGAGGCTTCGAGGGATGACCGGACGCGCAACCGGGGCCGTCGGGCCCGGGGCCCGCCGGGGGGCCTGATGGAGTGGCTCGTGTTCGTCGTCGTGGCGGTGGCGGCCATCGGCACGGCCCTCGGCCTGGTGATCCGGCCGAACCCTCTCCACGGCGCCCTCTTCCTCGTCGGGAACCTCTTCTGCGTGGCGGTGCTCTACCTCCTGCTCCGCGCGGAGTTCCTGGCCCTCGCCCAGGTCATCGTCTACGCGGGGGCGATCATGGTGCTCTTCATCTTCGCGATAATGCTGCTGATTCCGGGTCGGGCCGAGTCCGGCCCTGATCCGCTGGCCCGGGCCCGACGCCTCGCCCTTCCCGTCGCGGCCGTCTTCGGGATCACCGTGATCCTGGCGGCGGCGGGGCGCCGGGCAGCCCCGCGGGCGCGGCGCCGGAAGGCGGCATCGGCGCGGTGGGACGGCTGCTCTTCACCGACTACCTCTTCCCGTTCGAGGTGACCTCGCTCCTGCTCCTGGCGGCCCTGGTGGGGGCCCTCACCCTCGCCAAGCGCCGGGTGAACCCGTGAGTGGCATGACCGCCGTCCCGCCGGCATACTATGTCGGGCTGTCCGCGATCCTGTTCACGATCGGCGTGGTCGGCGTCCTCGTCCGGCGCAACCCGCTGGTCATCTTCATGTCGATCGAGCTGATGCTGAATGCCGCGAACCTGGCGTTCGTCGCCTTCGGGCGCGCGCACGGCGGGGCGCACGGCCAGATCATCGTGTTCTTCGTGATGACGGTCGCGGCGGCCGAGGTCGCGGTCGGGCTGGCCATCATCGTGGCGATCTTCCGGGCCCGGATCCGCATCAACGTCGATGACCTGGCGTTGATGCGCTGGTGAGCGCCGGGGGACAGGGAGGCAGGACAGTGGCAACGACGAAATCCGGGGCAGCGACGCTCGCGCGCGGGGACGCCGCGGTCGGCCTTGCCCTCCTCGAGCAGATGCAGCTGATCCGGCGGTTCGAGGAGAAGGCGGCCGAGATGTACGCCCTCGGCAAGATCGGCGGCTTCCTGCACCTCTACATCGGGCAGGAGGCCGTGGCGGTGGGGGCGATGTCGACGCTGCGCCCCGACGACTACGCGATCGCCGGCTACCGCGAGCACGGCCACATCCTCGCCAAGGGCGGGGACCCCCGGCGCATCATGGCCGAGCTCTTCGGGCGCAAGGACGGCGTGTCCAAGGGCAAGGGCGGCTCGATGCACATGTTCGACCGGGAGATCAACTTCCTGGGCGGCCACGCGATCGTGGGCGGGTATCTCCCGCTCGCGGCCGGCGTCGGGTTCGCCATCCGGTACGAGGACCGCCAGCGGGTCATCCTCTGCTTCTTCGGCGACGGATCGGTGCCGCAGGGGGAGTTCCACGAGTCGATGAACCTGGCGGCCCTGTGGAAGCTGCCGGTCGTGTTCGTCTGCGAGAACAATCGCTACGCGATGGGGACCGCGATCCAGCGCGCCCTCGCGCAGACCGACATCTCGAAGTTCGCGGCGGCGTACGGCATGCCCGGGGAGGCCTGCGACGGGATGGACGTCTTCGCGGTCCGGGACTGCGTCGGGCGCGCCGTGGCGCGCGCCCGGGAGAGCAACGTCCCGACGCTCGTCGAGGCGCGGACGTACCGGTTCCGCGGCCACTCGATGCGCGACCCCGCGGCGGCCGTCTACCGGACCAAGGACGAGGTCGAGGAGGAGAAGCAGCGCGATCCGATCGTCGGCCTGCGCGAGCGGCTCCGCGCCGCGGGGCTGCTCGACGAGGCCGCCTGGGACACGCTGGTGGACCGGGTGGAGGCGCGCGTCAACGACGCGGTGGCCTTCGCCGACGCCTCCCCGGAGCCGCCGGCGGAGTGGCTGACCGCGGACGTCTACGCGTGAGGCGCGGCCGGACTCGGGGCGCGCGAAGAGGGAGGCGGGTATGGCGGTGATCACGTACCGTGAGGCGCTGAACCACGCCTTGCGCGAGGAGATGGAGCGGGACGACCGGGTCTTCCTGGTCGGCGAAGAGGTCGGGGTCTACGGCGGCGCCTACAAGGTGAGCCAGGGACTCCTCGAGAAGTTCGGCGAGCGGCGCGTCGTCGACACGCCGATCTGCGAGTCGGGCTTCACCGGGGTCGGGATCGGCGCCGCCATGGTGGGGCTCCGGCCCATCGTCGAGATGATGACCTTCAACTTCGCGCTGGTGGCGCTCGACCAGATCGTCAACCACGCCGCGAAGCTCTTCTACATGTCCGGCGGCCAGTTCCCGATCCCGCTGGTGATCCGGGGGCCGGGCGGGCCGGCGCACCAGCTCGCCGCCCAGCACTCCCAGTCCATGGAGTCGTACTTCTGCCACGTGCCCGGGCTGAAGGTGGTGCGGCCCACCACGCCCCGCGACGCCAAGGGCCTCCTCAAGAGCGCGATCCGGGACGACAACCCGGTGATCTTCATCGAGTCCGAGACGCTCTACGGCGTGAAGGGCGAGGTGCCGGAGGACGCCGATTTCCTCATTCCCCTCGGGGTGGCCGAGGTCAAGCGCGAGGGCCGCGATGTCACGGTCATCGCCTGGTCGGGCATGTACTACCGGGTGCTCGAGGCGGCGGAGGAGGTCGAGAAGTCGGACGGCATCTCGGTGGAGATCGTCGATCCCCGCACCCTTCGCCCGATGGACACCGAGACCATCCTGGGGTCGGTGCGGAAGACGCACCGCGTCCTGGTCGCGGAATCCGGCGCGGGCTTCGCGGGGATGGGGTCCGAGATCGCGGCGTTCATCACCGAGCACGCGTTCGACGAGCTGGACGCCCCGGTCGAGCGCGTGTTCGGCGCCGACGCGCCCATGCCCTACGCGCGGAACCTCGAGCGCCTGAAGACCCCATCCAAGGAACAAATCATCGAAGAGCTGCGCAAGCTCTGCTCCGTCTGACGGGACCCCGAGGAGGCGACGCGACCATGGCGGTGACCAAGGTAGTCATGCCGAAGCTGTCGGAGGCGATGGAGACCGGGAAGCTCCTGCGCTGGCTCAAGCAGGAGGGCGACCGGGTCTCGGGCGGCGACATCATCGCCGAGATCGAGACCGACAAGGCCGACATCGAGCTCGAGGCGTTCGGCTCGGGCGTCCTCCGGAAGCTCCTCACCACCCCGGGGACGGCGGTCCCGGTCGGCGGCCTGATCGCGGTCATCGCGGATCCCGACGACGACATCAGCGCGCTGGTCGGCGGCGGCGCGCCCGCGCCGAAGGCGGCCATCCCGGCTCCGGCACCCGCGGCGCCGGCCGCCGCCCCGGCGGCGCCGCCCGCGCCGAAGGCGCCCGCGCCCGCTCCGGCGGTGCCGGCCCCGGCAATGGCCGTGTCCGCCCCGACGGGGAACGGCTCCCCCGCGACCGCGCCCGCGGTGGCGGCGCCGGCCGCGGCGGTGCTGGCGGGCGGCCGGCTCCGCGTCTCGCCGCTCGCCCGGAAGCTCGCCCAGCGGGCGGGCGTCGATCTCACGCGCGTGACCGGCACGGGGCCGAGCGGCCGGATCATCCAGCGCGACATCGAGGCGTTCGTCGCCGCGCATCCGGCGGGCGCGCCGGCGCGGCCGGCGGCGGCGACCATGCCCGCGGCGGCCGCGGCCCGGACGGGCCCCGAGGCCGAGGACATCCCGCTGAGCCAGATTCGCTCGGCGATCGCGCGGCAGATGGTGCAGTCCAAGGCCCCGGTGCCGCACTTCTACATCACGACCGAGATCGCGATGGAGCGGGCCGCCAAGCTCCGCGAGGAGCTCCAGGCGCTGCCCGGCGCCCCCAAGGTCACCTTCACCGACGTGGTCGTCCGCGCCTGCGCGGTGACGCTCCAGAAGCACCCGGGCGTCAACGCGAGCTTCACCGGCACCGCCATCCGGCGGCACCGGGCGGTCCACATGGGCATCGCCGTGGCCGTGGACGACGGCCTCATCACGCCGGTCCTCCGCGACTGCGATCAGAAGTCCCTGTTCCAGATCGCCGCGGAGGCGAAGGACCTGATCGAGCGGACGCGGGCGCGGAAGCTCCGCCAGCAGGAGCTCTCCGGGGCGACGTTCTCCGTGTCGAACCTCGGGATGTTTCCCGTCGACGAGTTCAGCGCGATCATCAATCCCCCCGAGGGGGCGATCCTCGCGGTCGGGGCGATCGTCGAGAAGCCCGTCGTCGTGGACGGCCAGCTCGCCGTGGGGAAGCGCATGCGCGTGACGCTGTCCGCGGATCACCGCGTGCTGGATGGCGCCATGGGCGCTCGCTTCCTGGCCGATCTCAAGGCGAGCCTCGAGGCCCCCTTGGCGCTCCTGGTCTGACGGATGGCGAGCGAGCGGTTCGACGCCGTCGTCATCGGGTCGGGTCCGGGCGGCTACGTCTCGGCGATCCGGGCCGCCCAGCTGGGCAAGCGGGTGGCCGTCGTCGAGGCCGACCGTCCCGGCGGCATCTGCCTGAACTGGGGCTGCATCCCCACGAAGGCCCTCCTCCGGAACGCGGAGGTGCTCCAGCTCTTCCAGCGCGCCGGCGAGTTCGGCATCACCGTGGACAACCTCCGGGCCGACTACCGGGTCGCCTACACGCGGAGCCGCCAGGTCGCCGACCGGATGTCCAAGGGCGTCGAGTTCCTGTTCCGGAAGAACAAGATCACCCTGGTGCCGGGGCGCGGCACCGTGACGGCGCCGGGCGCCGTGCGCGTGCAGGCCCCCGACGGCGGGACCCGGACGCTCGAGGCGCCGGCCGTGGTGCTCGCGACGGGCGCGGCGCCGAAGAGCCTCCCCGGCGTGGCGATCGACAAGACGCGCGTCATCAGCTCCGACGAGGCGCTTCGGCTCGAGCAGCTGCCGCCCTCCGTCGTGATCATCGGAGCGGGGGCGGTGGGCGTCGAGTTCGCGGACGTCTTCGCCGCGTACGGCGTCCAGGTCACGATCGTCGAGGCGCTGCCGCGGCTCCTCCCGATCGAGGACGAGGAGATCTCGAAGCTCCTCGCGCGGAGCTTCGCCAAGCGGAAGATCGACGTGCGCACGGGCGTGAAGGTGCAGGCGGTGCGGACGGGCCGGGACGGGGTGACGGTCGAGCTCGAGCAGGAGGGCCAGGCCACCCGCGTCGAGGCCGCCATGGTGCTGATGGCCGTGGGCCGCGGGGCGAACACGGAGGCCCTCGGGCTCGACCAGCTCGGCGTGGCCATGGAGCGGGGCTTCGTCAAGGTGTCCCCGAAGATGGAGACGTCCATCCCCGGCGTCTACGCGATCGGCGATCTCGCGGGCCTCCCGCTCCTCGCCCACAAGGCCAGCGCCGAGGGCGTCGTCGCGGCCGAGGCGCTGGCGGGGCACGCCGGCCACCCGATCGACTATCGGGCGATCCCGGGGTGCACCTACTGTCACCCGCAGGTGGCGAGCCTCGGTCTCACCGAGGCGCAGGCCCGCGCGGACGGGCGCGCGGTGAAGGTCGGGAAGTACATGTTCCTCGCCAACGGCAAGGCGCAGGCGCTGGCCGAGCCGGAGGGGCTCGTCAAGATCGTCGCGGCCGGGGACACCGGCGAGATTCTCGGAGTCCACATCCTGGGGGCCGAGGCCACGGAGCTGATCGCGGAGTTCGGGCTGGGCAAGACGCTCGAGGCGACCGTCGAGGAGGTGGGCCACACGATCCACGCCCACCCCACGCTGGCCGAAGCGGTCATGGAAGCCGCCCTCGACGCGATGGGGCAGGCGATCCACCTCTGAGAGCCGCCGCCCCTGGGGGCGGCCGGCGGCGCGCGGCCTGGCGCCCCGCCTACCTAGGACGTGGGCCGGCTAGACGCCTTCGAGAGGCTCGTCGCGCCCGCGGAGTCGCGCGATCTCTTCCCGCATCGCCCCGCGCCCGGCCTCGAACGCGGCCTTCAGCTGGGCGGAGGTGTCCTCGACGACCTCCTTGCCGCGCCCGAGGTACTCCTGGGCGCGCACCTGCGCGTCGCCCACCGTTTCCTGCGCGCGCTTCGCCAGCTGCGACCCCCGCTCCCGCGCCTGACGGGCCCAGTCCGTGCCCTTCTCCCGGAGCATCTCGCGCGTCTCGTCGCCCGTGCGCGGGGCCAGCAGGAGCGCAGCCGCGGCGCCGATGAGGGCGCCCACGGCCACGAGGCCCAGCGCTCCGATGAAGTTCAGGTCATCCTTCTCGTCGCTCATGACTCACTCCTTGCCCCGGTGGCGCGCCAGGCGGTGGACGAAGACGTCGATCCCCTTCTGGAGGCCCCTCGCGACGCCGACCACGCGCCCCACGGTGCCGAAGCTGGTGAGCAGGCCCGTGAGGTTCGTCACCCGCCCGAGGACGTCCTGCGCCATCAGAGTGACGCCCTCGATCTGCCGGAGGTCCTTGGTCACCTGCTGGGCGAGGGTCCGGTGCTCCTGGAGCAGGGCCTGGACCTGAGTGGTGAGGGGCTTCAGCTCGTGGTCCACGGTGGCCAGCGT
This sequence comes from uncultured Candidatus Rokubacteria bacterium, assembly GCA_963765195.1. Taxonomy (GTDB): domain Bacteria; phylum Methylomirabilota; class Methylomirabilia; order Rokubacteriales; family DASRDR01; genus DASRDR01. The sequence continues at coordinate 249,355 of CAVXVV010000055.1, read as the reverse complement.
CTGCTCCGCCGCGCGCGCCGTCCGGGCCACCTGCAGGAGGGCCGGAATGAGCGCGATCACCAGGGCGACAAAGGCCAGGCTGGCAATCAGAGCGGCTACCTGTAGCACCGGGGAGCCCCTTTTTTGTGGTCGCGAGGGTGAGCCCCCACGCTAACAGACGCCCCAGGCCGGCGTCAAATTTGGGCCAAGTTGGTTTGACGCCCTCTCCCGCGCCCCCGTATACTGTCCAACCGATGTTTCATCTGGTCGCGCTGTCCCATTCCCCCCCGTCCCGGAGCGCTGGTTGACCCTCGAGGAGCGGTTCGCCGAGCTGACCCGGCTCCGCGCGGCGGCCGAGCTCGGCGGCGGGCCCGAGCGGATCGCCCGCCAGCACGCGGCCGGCAAGCGCACCGCCCGGGAGCGCGTCGCGGCGCTGGTCGACAAGGGGTCCTTCGAGGAGCTCGACCGGTTCGTCGTCCACCCGACCGGCGATCCCGAGCACCGGGTGTTGGGGGACGGCGTGGTCACCGGCTCCGCGCGGATCAACGGGCGCCCGATCTACCTCTTCGCGCAGGACTTCACCGTGTTCGGGGGCTCGCTGTCCTTGCCCTACGCGCAGAAGATCTGCAAGATCATGGACCTCGCCCTGAAGGTGGGCGTGCCGATCGTCGGGCTGAACGACTCCGGCGGGGCGCGCATCCAGGAGGGCGTGGTCTCGCTCGCCGGCTACGCCGACATCTTCCTCCGGAACGTGCTCGCGTCGGGCGTGGTGCCCCAGATCTCGGCGATCATGGGCCCGTGCGCGGGCGGCGCGGTGTACTCGCCGGCGATCACGGACTTCACCTTCATGGTCCGCGGCTCCTCCTACATGTTCGTGACCGGCCCCGAGGTGCTCAAGGCCGTGACCCACGAGGAGGTGACGTTCGAGGAGCTCGGCGGGGCGGACACGCACGCGCGCGTCTCGGGCGTCGCGCACTTCGCCGCGGAGAGCGAGGAGGCGTGCCTCGACGGAATCCGGGAGCTCCTCGGCTTCCTGCCCCCGAACAACCTCGAGGATCCCCCGATCCGCCCGACGGCCGATCCGCCGGACCGGATGGACGAGAGCCTCCAGCGCCTGATCCCTGACAATCCGACCAAGCCGTACGACATCAAGGAGCTGATCCAGACGGTCCTCGACGACCAGTACTTCTTCGAGGTCCAGGCCGAGTACGCCCCGAACCTGGTGGTGGGCTTCGGCCGGCTCGCGGGCCGGCCGGTCGGGATCGTGGCGAACCAGCCTGCCCACCTGGCGGGATGCCTCGACATCGCCGCGTCGCTCAAGGGCGCCCGCTTCGTCCGGTTCTGCGACTGCTTCAACATCCCGCTGGTCACGTTCGAGGACGTGCCCGGGTTCCTGCCCGGCACCGCCCAGGAGTACGGGGGCATCATCAAGCACGGCGCCAAGCTCCTCTATGCCTTCGCGGAGGCGACGGTGCCCAAGGTCACCGTCATCACCCGCAAGGCGTACGGCGGCGCCTACTGCGTGATGGCGAGCAAGCACATCCGCGCGGACGCGAACTTCGCGTTCCCGACGGCCGAGATCGCGGTGATGGGGCCCGAGGGCGCGGTGAACATCCTTTACCGGCGGGAGCTCGGCGAGGCGCCGGATCCGGTCCAGTTCCGGGCCCAGCGGGTCGAGGAGTACCGCGAGAAGTTCGCGAACCCGTACGTGGCGGCGGCGCAGGGCTACGTGGACGACGTCATCGAGCCGCGGGAGACGCGCCGCCGGCTGGTCTCCGCCCTCGAGACGCTCCGGACCAAGCGGGATCAGAACCCGCCCCGGAAGCACGGGAACCTGCCGCTGTGAACGGACCGGGCGCCTCCGACGAGCGATCCTCGCGGCCCTCCGCGTCCGGCGGGCGGAAGCCCCCCGGGCCGGCCCGGCTCGAGGACGCGCTCGCGCGCTGGGAGCGCGAGACGCTCCGGCCCGCCCTCGAGCGCACGCCCGAGCGCCCCCGCCGCGAGACGTCCTGGGGCGCGCCCGTGCCCCGCCTGGCGACGCCGGCCGATCTCGGGGGCTTCGACTACGTCACCGAGCTCGGGTTCCCCGGGGAGTATCCGTACACCCGCGGGGTCCAGCCGACGATGTACCGGGGCCGCCTCTGGACCATGCGCCAGTACGCCGGGTTCGGGACCGCGGCCGAGACCAACCAGCGGTTCCGCTACCTCCTCGCGGCGGGGCAAACGGGCCTGTCGGTGGCGTTCGACCTGCCGACGCAGATGGGCCACGACGCGGACGCCCCCGAGGCGCGCAGCGAGGTCGGCCGGGTCGGCGTGTCGATCTCGAGCGTCGACGACATGGCCGAGCTCCTCCAGGACCTGCCCCTCGACCGGGTCTCGACCTCGATGACGATCAACGCGACCGCCGCCATCCTGCTCGCCCTCTACCTGGCGGTGGCCGAGCGCCGGGGGGTCCCCGCGACGGCGCTCGCCGGCACCGTGCAGAACGACATCCTGAAGGAGTTCATCGCGCGCGGCACGTACATCTTCCCGCCCGGGCCGTCGCTCCGGCTGGTGACCGACGTCTTCGGCTACTGCCAGGACCGCGTGCCCCGCTGGAACACGATCTCGATCTCGGGCTACCACCTGCGCGAGGCGGGCTCGACGGCCGTGCAGGAGGTCGCCTTCACGCTGGCCAACGCGGTCGCTTACGTGCAGGCGGCGCAGGCCGCGGGGCTCGAGGTCGACGCGTTCGCGCCCCAGCTGTCGTTCTTCTTCAACGCGCACAACGACCTCCTGGAGGAGGTGGCGAAGTTCCGGGCCGCCCGCCGGATCTGGGCCCGCCTGATGCGCGAGCGCTTCGGCGCCCGGGACCCGCGCGCGTGGACGCTTCGGTTCCATGCCCAGACGGCGGGCTCGACGCTGACGGCCCAGCAGCCCGAGAACAACGTGGTGCGCGTCACCGTGCAGGCGCTGGCCGCGATCCTCGGGGGCTGCCAGTCGCTCCACACCAACTCGATGGACGAGGCGCTGTCGCTCCCCTCCGAGGCCGCCGTCCGGACCGCGCTCCGGACCCAGCAGATCCTCGCGCACGAGTCGGGCGTGGCCGCGAGCGTCGACCCCCTCGGCGGGGCGTACCTGGTCGAGCGCCTCACGCGGGACATCGAGGACGCGCGCGACGGCCTACCTCGACAAGATCGACGGGCTCGGCGGCGCGGTGGCGGCGATTCCCTTCATGCAGCGCGAGATCCAGGACGCGGCGTACCGCTACCAGCAGGAGGTCGAGAGCCGCGCGCGGATCGTCGTGGGCGTCAACGAGTTCGTGAGCGCCGAGGCGCCTCCGACCGCGCTCTTCCAGCCCAGACCCCGAGGTCGAGAGCCGGCAAGCCGAGCGGCTCCGCGACCTCCGCCGGCGGCGGGACGGGGATCGGGCGGCCCGGGCCCTCGACGCCGTCGAGCGGGCGGCCCGCGGAACCGACAACCTGGTGCCGCGGCTCCTCGACGCCGTGCAGGCCGACGTCACCCTGGGGGAGATCGGCGCGCGCCTGCGCGCTGTCTTCGGCGTCCACCGCCCGTCGGTGGCATTCTGACGCCATGCGGCGCGCGACGGGGGGCTGGAGTGGCGGCGGTCGGCGGGGCGGCCGTGGTCCTCGCGCTCGCCGTGCTCGCTGGCGCTTCTCGGGGTCGTCGCGCCCGGCGCGGGCCGACATCCTGCAGGACCTCGGCGCGACCTACCAGAAGGTGGCCGAGCAGCTCGCCGCGGCGTTCCCGAAGGCCGAGGTGCAGGTGACCGCGGTGACGCCGGAACGGCGTGCGGATCGAGGGCGCCGGCGTCGAGAACCTTCGCCCCGGGCTCGAGCTGACGATCTTCCGGCGCGGGGCGAGATGTTCCGGCACCCCGTGACGAATCAGCCGCTGGGGCACACCGAGCAGGTGCTGGGCACCCTCGTCGTGACCGCAGGTGGAGCCCGGCGCCGCGACCGGCCGGCTAGTGCCGCCTGCGGGCCGGCGCAGCTCCGGCGCCGGCCCCGGGTGACGGCGCACGGATCACCGCGGGACGGCTGCCGGTCGCCGTGCTGCCGACCGCCGGGGTGCAGGCGGCCTTCGACAGCGCCGATCAGACGCGGCTCCTGCTGGTGGCGCGCTTCTCCGCGATCCTCGACAAGACCGGACGCTTCCTGTCGATCGATCCCCAGCGGGTCCTGGACGTGGTGGACCAGCCGACGGGCTCGAGCCCCATCCGCCGCTGGAGGTGGCTCGCCGGCTCGGCGGCGTGGGCGTGCTGACCTCGCGGGTGGTCCGCGAAGGAACCGCGCGCGTGCTGGAGGCCTCGTGGACCTCCGGACAGACCGGGGAGACGCTCGCGTCGGTCCGGGCGCCGGTCACGCCGTCGAGCTTCCCTCCGCGCTTCGCCTGGGAGGAGACGCCCGAGCTCGAGCGCAAGTTCCCGCTCGAGGGGCCGGTGCGGGCTCTCGCGCTCGGCGACCTCGACGGCGACGGGCGGGCCGAGCTGGTCGTGGCGGACGAGCAGAACGTCATGATCTACCGGACGCCGGAGGGCGGGGCGCCCTCGGCGGTCGAGAACGCGACCTTCCGCACGGACGGCCTGGTGCTGTCCGTCGACGCCGCGCCGATCACGGATACCGGCCGGACGCAGCTCATCGTCGTGGATCAGCGGGGCGAGGGCCGGCAGGGCATCCGAGCGCCGAGTGCTCGAATGGAACCCGTCCACCGGGTACCGCGTGCTGCACGACACGACCGGCCGCTATCTTCGCGTGGTGCGGGTGGGCGCCGAGAACTGGCTCCTCGAGCAGGACGTCGGCGAGGATGAGCCCTTCGAGCAAGAGATCCGGCGGCTTCTGTGGGACGGGGAGCATTTCCGTGAAACGGTCCGCGCCTCCGCGTGCCGCGCGGGGTCAGCGTCTACGGCCTGGCGCTGATGCGGCTCACCGGCAGCCCGGAGCCGGAGGTCGTCGCCTTCGCGGACGACTATCGCCTGACCGTCTGGACGGCCCGCGGCCAGCGCCTCTGGACGAGCACGGATCCCCTGGGCGGCTCGGCCGTGACGTTCGAGTACATTCCCCCGGGCGGGGCGCGGCGCCAGGCCGGCGGCGACACGATCGTGGCGCGGATCGCCGGCCGCGTGGTTCCCCTCGCCATGGCTGACCCGGGCCAGGAGATCCTCGTCTACGAGAACCTCCTCCCGGCGCTCCAGCAGAGCGCGCGGGATCCTGCCGCGGCTGGCCGCCACGCTGTTCAACCGGGGCCGCATCCACCGGCTGCGCTGGAAGGACGGCGCCTTCGTCCGCGTCTGGCAGAGCAACGTGACGGAGGGCTACATCGCCGACTTCGCGTATGGGGACCTCGACGGGGACGGGCTGGCGGAGGTGGTCGTGGGGGTCGTGCCCCGGGGATTCGACCTCGAGACCCTCAGCCCGGTCGGACGCCCCAGGGGTCGTATCCTCGCCTACGAGCTCCCCTAGGGGTTGTTGTTTTTCGGCTCCGTCTGGGGGTACGCCCGGGGGAAACCCCTACCGAAACAGAGGCTTGACACGCCTTTTCGGCCGATGCTACGGTTGCGTCGGCCTTCTGGCATTGTTCTCGACGTGTCCCCGGCGACTGGCCGGGCAGATTTCTTCGGTGAAGGGGGGTGGTGCCCGGCTCCAGCGGCGTAGTCATAGCCGGCGTTTCACCGAAATCAAGGCACTCATCGTAGTTTGTGAAGTCCACCACAAACGGGCGCCATCCGAAGTGGGGTGGCACCGGGAGGTGCGGGTAATGAAGCGAGCGCTGGCGTTGCTCGTCGGGGGGGTGCTGATCCTCGGATCGGCCCTCGCCGCGCACGCGCAGGCCCCGACTGTCAGTTTCGGCGGGCAGATGCGCGTTTACGGCTTCGCATTCAACAACATCACGGATTTCACGGACAGCGGTCCGAACGGACTCAACCGCGACAGTCAGAGCTTCTACTTCCAGCGGTGGCGTCTGTGGACCAACGTCGAGAGCGCCGACAAGAAGGCCAAGGCAGTGTGGGGCCTCGAGGTCGGTGACATCACCTGGGGTACCGGCGGTGGCGCGTCCGGCGGCGAGTATCGGGGCTGCCCGGGGCGTGCGCCGTTCGTTCCGGCGGTAACGGTTCCGGTTCCTGCTGGCGGCGTCGCGACTCCGGGAGGCCCTGGGACTCCCACGACCACCGCGACGGTGACCCAGCCGGGCGCGAACGTCCGCGTGGGTAACGGCGCGGGGGGCTGTCTCGGTGCCGACGGTGTCAACGTCGAGACCAAGCACGCGTACATCTGGCTCGACACCGCGCAGTGGGTGCCGGGCTCGTCCATCACGCTCGGTATCCAGAACATCGTCTTCATGAGCGGTCCGCTCGGCGGGTGGTTCGACGACGACGGGGCCGCGATCAAGCTCAACATGAAGTTCGATCCGGTCGACGTCGAGGTCTACACGGCGAAGACCGGTGAAGGTGTCAACGCCAACGCCGACGACACCGACCTGTACGTGGGGCGCGTCGGCGTGAACGTCACCAAGGACATCCGTGTCACGGTCGAGGGCATGCTGGTCAACGAGCAGTCCTTCGGCTGGGCAGAACATCGGCGACACAGTTCTGGGTCGGCGCGACCGTGGGCGCCAACCTCGGCGTCGTCAAGCTCGACGGCGCCGTTCGTCTACGGGCAGCGGGCAGTATCGCCCGCGCGGCCACGGCGGGCCCCGGCGACCCGTTCGAGGAGAGCGGGTTCGGTGCCTTCGTGACCGCGCAGCTTCCGGTCGGTCCGCTCAATGTCTTCGGGGTGGGTTGGTACACCACGGGTGACGACACGGTCGGACCGGCGGGCTGCGTGGGCCAGGGGACGAACGCGGGCTGCCTGGCTCAGGGCAGTGCCCGTACCCTGACCAAGGATTCTGACAAGCTCCCGATTCCTGAGTCCGGCGCTGGCTGGTTCGGCGGCGGCGGTCCGTTCGTCGCGGAGTGGATCCTCGGTAACTCCTCCATCGGTGCCCCGTCCATCGGCCAGGTCCACTATGCGGACCCGACCGGTACGTACGGCATCGGCGGTTCCGCCACGTACGCGCTGACGCCGGCTCTCTCCGTTGGCGGCGGCGCCGCGTATGTGGGGGCGACGGATCAGGCAGGTCCCTATGGCGACTTCGTGATCGAGGTCGACGCGGGGGCCACCTACCGTTTCAACCCGAACCTCGTCTTCAACTTGTTCGGGGGCGGACTGTTCCCGGACGATGGTGATATGGCGTGGGCGGTGACCTTCCGCACGCAGTACTCGTTCTAAGACCCGACCGGTAGTTCGGCGCCCCAGGGGGGTGACCCCCTGGGGCGTTTTTCTTTCCCCTTGATTCCCGTGGGGGCCGACCCAGACAATGAGCGCACGAGGGCTCCTCGCCATGTCAATCACGGTGCGTCGCCTCGCGGTCCTCGGCCTCTTGCTGGTCACGGCGTTTGGCATCGGGCGCGGCCGTTTCGAGCCACGCGCAGGCCCCGGCACCGGTCGTCCGGCTCGCGCTCCTCCCGCAGTGGGTCGATCCAGCAGCACCGCTCGAGGCCTGCCGGCCCTGGCGAAGGCCATCGAGGGCGGCGTCGTCGACCGGACCGTCTTCGCCTGGCAGCGCGGGGTGATCCAGCGCCAGGCGCTGGTGTCGAAGCCGATCCGCGTGGTGCCGGACCCGAGGCGTGCCCTCGGTGGGCGCGGGCGGTTCGACCTCACCGTGCGCCCCCCGACCGGCCGGGCGGCCTGGACGGAGATCGAGGTCCACCAGTCGGCCCGAGCGCCGACGACGTGCTCCTCCTCGAGATCGGGGGCGAGCGCAACACGATCACGCAGGTCCTCGAGACGCTGCTGATCGCGGAGCCCGGGCGGCCGCTCGCCGAGATGCCGCTGGCTCGCGCCGCCCTCGTCGCCGGCGCCGGCGTGCCGGTTGTCGCGTCGCCGTTCGAGCGCCGCTCGCCGCCCGCGATGGCCCAGCGGTTCCGACAGGAGGCCGGGCTGGACCTCCTGGTCGTCCGGAGCCCGCTCTGGGACGTGCGAAACGGGGACCAGACGTCGAGCGGGCGTGCCGACACCGTGCCGTTCGGCGGCGGCGACTGGCGCGAGGGTGACCGCGTGTTCCTGCGCATTCCGGCTGCCAAGCTCGGTCAAGGCGCTGCCCGGGACTCGTCCTGGGGTGGAAGGACCGGACGCTCCAGAACGACCCGAACGCCGAGTTCCCGCGTCGCTCTGTCCCTGCCGCTCCCCGTCATCCGCTGACCGTGGCGATGCGGCCCCGGTTCCTGCCGGCCGCGAGGCGCGTCGCGTGAGCCTCGGCGTGGAAGGCGTCCTCCGGGAGCGTCTCCTCGAGCTCGTCGGCGACTCGCTCCGCGCCTGCGAGGTGGAGATCAACCGCGAGCTGGCCGACTCCCCCGTCCAGCTCGTCCGCGAGCTCGGGGAGCACGTCGCGCTCGCCGGCGGGAAGCGGCTCCGGCCCATCCTGGTTCTCCTCGGCGCGGCGCTGGGGGCGGATCCCGGTGGACGCGGGCGTGCGGCTCGGGTGCATCGTCGAGCTCTCTGCACACGGCGACCCTCATCCACGACGACGTGGTCGACCAGGCGCCGCTCCGGCGGGGCCGGCCGTCCGCCCACGCCCGCTTCGGCGAGGACGCCGTCCGTGCTCGTGGGCGACCACTTCTACTCGCGCTGCATGGCGCTCCTCGTGCGGGACGGGGACCTCGCGGTGATGGAGGCGCTGGCCGCGGCGATGGTGTCGATGACCGAGGCCGAGGTCTTCCAGCTCGAGCGAAAGCGCGCCGGCGAGCTGTCGGAGGCCGACTACCTCCGCATCATCCGCCAGAAGACGGCCACGTTCATGTCCGCGTGCTGCCGGATCGGCGGGCTCGCCGGGGGCCTCGACGCCGAGGCGGTCGAGGCGCTCGCGACGTACGGCGAGCGCATCGGCATCGCGTTCCAGATCATCGACGACTCGCTCGACTTCGCCGCCGATCCGACCCGGCTCGGCAAGGCGATCGGCCACGACCTCCTGGAGGGCAAGCGCACCCTGCCGCTCATCGTCACGCTCGACCGGGCCACGGACGAGGAGCGCGGCGCGGATCCTCGAGGCCCTCGGCCGTCCCGGCCTGCAGGACTCGGACCTCGCCGAGGTCCACCGGCTGGTCAAGGTCTACGACGGCGTCGGCTATTCGGTGGCGCGAGCGTCGGCCTATGCCGAGGCCGGCATCGCGGCGCTCGGTCGGTTCCCTGACTCCCCCGCCCGCCAGATCCTGACCCTGATCGCCGAGTACGTGATCCATCGGGATCGATGAGCGCGGCGCCGGGCGCCGCGCCCGAGCGGCCCGAGCGGCATCGTCACCCTGCTCACCGACTTCGGGCTCGATGGACGCGTACGTCGGCATGCGTCAAGGGCGTCCTGCTCGGCGATCAACCCCCGGGCCCGGCTCGTCGACCTGACCCACGCGGTGCCGCCGCAGGACGTCCGGCGGGCCGCGCTGCTCCTCGAGGCCGCGTGGCGGTTCTTCCCGCCGCGGCTCGGTGCACCTGGCGGTCGTCGATCCGGGGGTCGGCGAGCTCGCGCCGCCCGATCGCCGTCGACGGCGGGCGGCCACTACTTCGTCGGGCCCGACAACGGCCTCCTCGGGTTCTGCTTCGACCTGCCCGGCGCGCGCGGGGTCGTGCTGGCCGCCCGCGGTACCATCGGCGGCCGGTCAGCCGGACGTTCCACGGGCGCGACGTGTTCGCGCCCGTGGCCGCCCACTGCTCGCGCGGCGTCCGGCTGGCGGCGCTCGGGCCCGCCGCTGCGCCATCCGGTGCGGCTGTCCGCGTGCGACGCCGCGCCGGCGCGGTCGGCGAGTCGACGGGGAGGTGCTCGCTGGTCGACCGCTTCGGGAACCTGCTGACGAGCCTCCGCGGGCGGGATCTGCCCGGGCCCGGCCGACCGCGGCGTCCTGCGGATCGGCGGCGCGCGCGATGCGCGGGCTCGTCGGGACCTACGCCGAGCGGCCCCGGGGGGCGCTCGGGGCGGTGATCGACAGCTCGGGCCGGGTCGAGGTGTTCGTGCGGGAGGGTAGCGCGCGCCGCCGGCTCGGGATCGGGCCCGGGCGCCGCGCGTCAGCTGGACGGCGTCGGAGTTGCCTTGGGCTTCGGCGCCGCGCCGTCGCTCGAGGCCCCGTCGCTCTTCTTCTCGCTCTTCGAAGACGCCCCGGTCGAGGCGCGTCGTCCGTCCCGGTCGTCGCCGGGGCCGCGCGGGTGAGGCCGGGTCGCCGCTCGACTTCTTCTCGGCCTCCATCCCCTTCTTCCGGCCCGCGGAGGGGTAGTCGGTCACGTACCAGCCGCCGCCCTTGAGGATGAACGGCGCCGCGGACAGGAGCCGGCGGATCGGTCCGCCGCAGCGATCGCAGGTCGTCAGCGGCTGCTTCCGAGATCCGCTGCCGCACCTCGAAGGTGCGCTCGCACGGGTCGCAACGGTAGTCGTAGGTGGGCACTGCGTTCCCTCCAACAAAAAGGGCGCGGCTACCGCGCCCTGCTGCTCGGCGAGCGCCAACCGAGGCCCGCCGCACTCGGGGAGTATAGCACTCGCCCCGCGGCGGCTGCCAGGCGCGCCGGCCGCCTCGCGGGGCTTTTCGATTGCGGGCGTCCCACCCCCCTGCTACCATTTCGCCTTGTTCTTCGGGCACTTTCCCGACCCGATGTCCTCGGCTCCTCTGGAGGAACCGATGCTCCGCGCGTTCCAGGACAAGACGCCGCGCGTCCACGAAACGGCGTTCGTGGAGGAGAGCGCCCACGTCATCGGCGACGTGGAGCTCGGCGCGCACTCGAGCGTGTGGTTCCAGTGCGTGATCCGGGCGGACGTCAACCGGATCCGGATCGGCCACCACACGAACATCCAGGACGGCACCGTGATCCACGTGAACCGGACCGATCCGGTGGAGATCGGTGATCACGTGACGCTCGGGCACGCGGTCCGGCTGCACGGCGCGCGGGTGGGCTCGCACTGCCTGATCGCCATCGGCGCGATCGTGCTGGACGGGGTCGTGATGGAGGACGAGTCCATCGTCGCCGCGGGTGCACTCGTGTCCCCGGGGACGCGGATCCCGCGGCGGACCCTCATGATGGGAAGCCCCGCGAAGCCGCGCCGGACGCTGACGGATGCCGATCTCGAGCTGATCCACCGGCCGACGAACAACTACGTCGAGCTGATGGAGCTCTATCGCGATGGCCGGTAGGCTGCCGACCGAGCCCCCGCGCGGCATGCGGGACATCCTGCCCGCCGAGGTGGAGCTGCGGGACGCGGCGGCGGGGACCATCCTCGCGGTGTACCGCCGGTATGGGTTCCGGCGCATCGAGACGCCGGCCTTGGAGAGTCTCGAGCTCCTCACCGGCGGCGGGGGCGGCGACAACGAGAAGCTCATCTTCAAGGTGCTCAAGCGCGGGGAGAAGCTGGATCTCGGGGCGGCCACCACCGAGGCGGACCTTGCCGACCTGGGCCTCCGATTCGATCTCACGGTGCCGCTCGCCCGGTACTATGCGCAGAACCACGCGAAGCTGCCGGATCCGCTCCGCGCGGTGCAGATCGGGCCGGTGTGGCGTGCCGAGCGCCCGCAGCGGGGCCGCTACCGGCAGTTCACCCAGTGCGACATCGACATCCTCGGCGTCGCGTCGGAGATCGCCGAGATCGAGCTGATCCTCGCCACGACGGAGGCGCTGGGCGCCCTCGGGCTCGAGGGGCTGACGGTGCGGATCAACGATCGCCGGCTCCTCGGCGCCATGGCCAGCTGGTGCGGGTTCGAGCCGGAGCGCCACGGCAGCATCTTCATCACGCTCGACAAGTGGGACAAGCTCTCGCCTGCGGAGATCCGGCAGGAGCTGGTGGAGGCCGGGCACCCCACGGCGGGCATCGACCGCATGCTGGGGCTCTACGAGTCGACGGCCTCGATCGCACAGCCTGACGAGCATGCGGGAGCGGCTGCGGGACCCCGGCACGGAGGGCGCCTTCGCGGCGCTCGCGCGCATCATCGAGGCCGTCGGGGCGGCGGCCGAGGGCCGCTTCGGCATCGACTTCGACCCCACGCTGGTCCGGGGCATGGGCTACTACACCGGGCCGGTCTTCGAGCTGCGGTCGGCGAGCTTCCCGACGGGATCCATCGCGGGGGGCGGCCGCTACGACGGCATGATCGGCCGGCTTCTCGGCAAGCCGGTCCCGGCCACCGGGTTCTCCATTGGCTTCGAGCGCGTGGTGGACATCCTGGGCCGGCTGGAGCGCCGGGCGGCGCGTGAGGAGCGGCGAATCGCGCTCCTGTTCGACGAGGCGGCCCCGGAGCCGGGCCGCGCGGTCCGCGCCGCGCAGACGCTTCGGGCCGAGGGCTACCTGGTGGCGCTCGAGCGCCAGGCGCGGAACGCCGGCGCGCAACGATCGGCGCTGGAGAAGCAGGGATACGATGGCGTGGCCACGGTCACCACCGAGGGCCGGGCGAGCATCCAGTGGTTCGCCGATCGCGCGCAACGCCAGCCGGGGAGCGGAGCATGACGGAATCGTTCGGGGGCATGCGCCGGACGCACACGTGCGGCGTCCTGCGGGCCGGGCACGCCGGCCAGACGGTCACGCTGATGGGGTGGGCCGCCAAGCGGCGCGACCACGGCGGCCTCATCTTCGTGGACCTCCGGGACCGCGAGGGCCTGACCCAGCTCGTCTTCAACCCGGCGCAGGATCCCGCCGCTCACGAGTTGGCCGGCCGGATCCGGGTGGAGTTCGTCCTCGCGGTCGAGGGGACGGTCGAGCGTCGCCCGCCCGGCACCGTGAACGCGAACCTCGCCACCGGGGAGATCGAGGTCTCGGTCCGACGGCTTCGCCTCCTGAACGAGTCGAAGCCGCTTCCGTTTCCGCTGGACGAATCGCAAGAGACGGTCGAGCCGCTCCGGCTCAAGTATCGCTACCTCGATCTGCGCCGTCCGGTGATGCTGGGGCACCTCCTCCTGCGGGACCAGGTGTGCCGCGCGACGCGCGACTACCTGCACGGCCAGGGCTTCGTCGAGGTCGAGACGCCGATGCTCACGCGGTCCACGCCGGAGGGCGCGCGGGACTTCCTCGTGCCGAGCCGGCTGACGCCCGGGAGCTTCTACGCGCTCCCGCAGTCACCGCAGCTGTTCAAGCAGATCCTGATGGTCGGCGGCCTCGAGCGCTACTTCCAGATCGTGCGGTGCTTCCGGGACGAGGACCTCCGCGCGGACCGGCAGCCGGAGTTCACGCAGATCGACATCGAGACTTCGTTCCTGGATCGCGACGACTTCCTGCCGATCGCCGAGGGGCTCGTCGCCGAGATTTTCCGCCGCGCGAAGGGCCAGGAGCTCGCCCGCCCGTTCCGGCGGCTCACGTGGGACGAGGCGATCCGGCGCTACGGCTCGGACAAGCCCGATCTCCGCTTCGGGCTGGAGCTCTGTGACTGCTCCGAGCTGTTCCGGGGCGGGGTTTTCCAGGTCTTCGCGCAGGCGGTTGCGCAGGGCGGCGCGGTGCAGGCCCTCACGGTGCCGGGCGCCGCCTTCTCCCGCAAGGACCTCGACGACCTCGTGGAGCGCGCGAAGGGCGCGGGCGCAAAGGGGCTGGTCTGGGTGCGTGTGGGCGAGGGCTCCATCCAGAGCCCGGCCGCCCGCCACCTGGAGGCGATCCGGGAGCCGCTCCTGGCCCGGACGGGCGCCCAGGTGGGCGACCTCGTGCTGCTGGTCGCCGACCAGATGCCCCTCGCCGCCACGGTGCTGGGACGCCTTCGCGTCGAGCTCGCGCAGCGCCTGGGCCTGATCCCCCAGGGGGTCCATGAGCTCCTGTGGGTCATCGACTTCCCGCTGGTCGAGTGGAACGAGGAGGAGCGGCGCTGGGACGCGATGCACCATCCGTTCACGGCGCCGCGGGACGCGGACGCGGAGGCGGGGCTCGCCGACCCCGGCGCGGCGCGCGCCAAGGCCTACGACCTCGTGCTGAACGGCCAGGAGATCGGCGGGGGATCGATCCGCATCCACTCGCGCGCGCTCCAGCAGCGGGTCTTCGAGATCCTCGGGATCGACGAGGCCGCGGCGCGGGCCAAGTTCGGCTTTCTCCTGGAGGCCCTCGACTACGGGGCCCCGCCCATGGGCGGCATCGCGTTCGGGCTGGACCGGATCGTCGCCATCCTGGCCGGCGTCGAGTCCATCCGGGACGTCATCGCCTTCCCCAAGACCCAGAAGGGCGCCTGTCCCCTGACGGACGCCCCGACGCCGGTCAGCCCGCTCCAACTCCGGGAGCTCGCGATCGAGGTCGCCCTCCCCCACCCGCCGGCGGCATCGGCTCCGGGCGTGGCCGGCGAGCCCGCGTGAGGCCTGGGCGCACCGGGAAATTGACACCGCCGGGCGCGTGTGATACCGGAAGACTTGTGAGGGAGGCCGAGAGCGCGTCGCGTGGCTGAGACCACCACCCAGCGCCTCACCCTCGCCCCTGAGGTCGACCTCGGGGCCCTCCTGGGCCGTAACGACGAGAACTTGCGTCTGCTGGAGGCGGAGCTCGCCCTCCGGATCGTCGCCCGCGGGAACGAGCTCACGCTGCGTGGGGACGAGCGCCAGGTGGCGCGCGGGGCCCGCATCGTGGAGGAGCTCCTGGCCCGGATGGGGGCGGGGCTTCCGGTCCAGTCGTCCGACGTCCGTGCGGCGCTCCGCGTCCTGGCCGACGACGCGGACGCGGATCTCAAGAGCATCTTCCTCGACGCGATTCCGGTCCCATCCCGCAAGAAGCAGATCACCCCCAAGACGCTGAACCAGAAGCGGTACGTCGAGGCCATCCGGAGCCACGACATCGTGGTCGGCATCGGCCCCGCGGGGACGGGGAAGTCGTACCTCGCGATGGCCATGGCGGTGTCCGCCCTGACCCGGCGCGAGGTCTCGCGGATCATCCTGACGCGGCCGGCCGTCGAGGCGGGCGAGCGGCTGGGCTTTCTCCCCGGCGACATGTACGAGAAGGTGCATCCCTACCTCCGGCCGCTCTACGACGCCCTCTACGACATGATGGAGCCCGACAAGGCCGCCACCATGACCGAGCGCGGCGCGATCGAGATCGCGCCCCTCGCCTACATGCGCGGCCGCACGCTGAATGACGCGTTCATCGTGCTCGACGAGGCGCAGAACACGACGTCCGAGCAGATGAAGATGTTCCTGACGCGGCTCGGATTCAACTCGCGCATGGTCATCACCGGCGACATCACCCAGGTGGACCTGCCCTCGTCGCGCGCGTCCGGCCTCATCGAGATCCAGTCGGTGCTCAAGTCAATCGCGGGGATCCGCTTCGTTTACTTCACCGAGAAGGACGTCGTGCGGCACGAGCTCGTCTCGGACATCGTGCGCGCCTACGACGAGTGGAGCCGGCGGCGCGAGACGTGATCGTCGTCGCGAACCGGCAGTCCCTGCCCGTCGATCTCCGCCGCATCCGTCGCACCCTCCGGACCGCGCTCCGCGCGCTCGGCGTGTGGGACCACGAGCTCAGCCTGACGCTCGTCGACGATCGGACGATCCGGGCCTTGAACGCCCGCTACCGGGGTGTGCGGCGCCGGACCGACGTCCTCGCCTTTCCGCTGACCGGGCCCGCCGCGGTGGTCGGAGAGGCGATCATCTCGGTCGAGACGGCGCGGCGCCAGGCCCGGACGCTCGGGCACTCCCTCCGCGAGGAGCTCGACCTCCTCTGCTGCCACGCGTGCCTGCACCTCATCGGCTACGACGACCGCGCGCCGCTCGAGGCCCGCTTGATGCACGCGCGCGAGATGGACCTGCTCGGGAAGCTCTATGAGCGCCCCGCCCGCACCCTCCACGTCGGCGCCTGAGCATCGCGCCGGCTTCGCGAGCCTGATCGGCCGACCCAACGTCGGCAAGTCGACGCTGTTCAATCGCCTGCTGGGCCAGAAGCTGGCCATCGTCTCGCCGAAGCCGCAGACGACGCGGAACCGGATCCGCGGGATCGTGACCCGGCCGGCCGGCCAGGTGGTGTACGTGGACACGCCCGGGCTCCATCCCCCGCGCGGCAAGCTCGGCCGGTTCCTCGCCGCCACCGTGACCCAGGCCCTCGAGGAGGTCGACGTCGTGATCCTCGTCGCCGACGCGACCGCGCCGGTGGACGCGGACGCGGCGGAAGCCTTCGAGGCCCTGCGCTCCGTCTCCGCGCCGGCCGTGCTGGCCTTGAACAAGGTCGACCTCGTGCCTGACAAGACCAAGCTCTTGCCGCGCCTCGAGGCCTACGCCGGTCGGCACCCCTTTCGGGCGCTGGTGCCCATGTCCGCGAAGAAGGGCACGGGCGTGGACCGGCTCGAGGCGGTGACGCTCGAGCTCCTGCCCCCGGGCCCGGCCCTCTACCCGGCCGACACGGTGACCGATCAGCCGGAGACGCTGTTCGTCGCCGAGACCATCCGCGAGAAGCTCTTCCAGACGCTGCGTCAGGAGGTGCCGTACGCCTGCGCCGTCCGGGTCGAGGAGCTGGTGGAGCGCGGGCCGGACGCCCCGCTCTACATCCGCGGCGAGATCTTCGTCGAGCGCGCGTCCCAGAAGGGCATCGTCATCGGCGAGGGCGGCGCGATGCTCAAGCGCATCGGTCAGGCCGCCCGGCGGGAGCTCGAGGCGTTCTTCGGGGTGCGCGTGTTCCTCGACCTCCGCGTGCGCGTCCGGGAGGACTGGCGGCAGGACGACCGCGCCTTGCGAGAGCTCGGCTACCAGCGGACGTCCTGAGGGGGCGATGCCGCTCCTCCGGGCGGAAGGCATCGTGCTCCACGCCTGGGACCTCGGCGAGCACGACCGGCTCGTCACCCTCTACACCCGGGACCACGGGCGGCTCTCGGCCGTCGCGCGCGGTGCGCGGCGGCTCCGCTCGCGCTTCTCCGGGGCGCTCGAGCTCTTCACGTGGGGCGATGCGGTCGGGTTCGAGCGCGAGGGCCGCGGCCTGGTGCGCCTGGATCACTTCGACATCCGGGAGCCCTTTCGGCGGCTCCGGGACGATCTCGAGTGCCTCGGCCAGGGCGCCCGGATGATCGAGGCGGTGGCGCGGCTCACGGCCGAGCGCGACGCGCAGCCGCTCTGCTTCGCACTGCTGCTCCGGGGACTCCGCGCGCTCGAGGCGGGCGCCTCGCCGGCCCGGGTGCAGCTGGCCTTCGCCCTCCGGCTCCTCGATCTCCTCGGCCACCGGCCCCGGCTCGACCGGTGCGGGCGCTGCGGCCGCCCGGTCGGCACCGAGGGCGTCCTCTTCGACGCCACCGAGGGCTACGTGGTCTGCGAGCGCTGCCGCGGGGCCGGCGCTTCCCTCGCCCCGCCGGTGGCGGCCGCGCTGCGGGGCCTCCAGACGGCGTCGTGGGAGGCGCGGCTCGGCGCCCGGCTCGCGCCCGCCGTCGAGCAGGCCGCCGCCGCCGTGCTGGACGACTATCTCGCGGCGCTGATCGGGGCGCCGCTCCGAGCGCCCCGCTTCCTCGCGCTGACGCGCGCCCCGCTCCCGCGCGGCTGAGCGCCGCCGCCGACTGCCGTCAGGGGCGCGCGGCCTCGACGTCCGTCGGCGCCGCCGGGACGGCGGGGAACTCCTCGACGGGCTGATCGCGGAGCGCCGTCCGCATGATCGACACCCAGATCGGGAGCGCGGCGCGGGCGCCCGTCTCCTCGTTGCCGAGGCTCCGAGGCCGATCGTGCCCGACCCAGACCCCGGCCACGAGCGACGGCGTGTAGCCCACGAACCAGGCATTCGAGAAGTCGTTGGTGGTGCCGGTCTTCCCCGCGAGGGGGCGCTCCAGAACCCGCGCGGCGACGGCGGTGCCGCGCTCGACGACGCCGCGGAGCATCGCGGTGAGGCGGTTGGCGATGGCGGGATCGATCGCCTCCCGACCCTGCGGGATGTTCTCCTCGACGAGCCGGCCCTGCGCGTCGGTCACGTACCGCACCATCAGCGGCTCCATGTGGACGCCCTGGTTGGCGAACGTGCCGTAGGCGGCGGTGATCTCGAGGAGCGTGACGTCGCCGCTGCCGAGCGCGAGCGTGAGGTCGTTCGGGAGCGGGCTCCGGATGCCCGCGCGCTGCGCGGCGTCGAGGACCGCCTTCACGCCGATCTGCTCGAGGAGCCGGATGGTCGGCACGTTGATCGACTCCTCGAGGGCCTGCTGGAGCGTGACCGGCCCGCGGAACTTCCCGTCGTAGTTCTCGGGCGCCCAGACCTTGCCCGCCGAGACATAGCGCACGGGGCTGTCGTCGAGAACCTCGGTCGGCTGATGGCCGGTCTCGAGCGCCGCGAGGTAGACGAACGGCTTGAAGGCCGACCCCGGCTGGCGGTGCGCGTGGAGCGCGCGGTTGAACTCGGTGCGCGTGAAGTCGACCCCGCCGACCAGCGCCTTGACGTAGCCCGTCGTCGGCTCCATCACCACCGCCGCCCCCTCGGGCGGCGCGGGCGCCGGCGCGGCCTTCCCCCGGGCGGTGGCGCGCGCGCCCTGGCGCTCGGCCAGCGCCTGGATGCCGTCGCGGAGGGCCTGCTCCGCCGCCCGCTGGATCCCCCGGTCGAGGGTCGTGTAGATGGCGAGCCCGCTCTTGTAGAGGACGTCGCTCCCGTACTTCGCCTCGAGGCTCTGCTGGAGGTACTCGAGGAAGTACTGGCCGCTGCCGCGCCGCCGCTCGGACGGGACCAGCCCGAGGGGCGCGCGGTTGGTCGCCTTCGCCTGGGTCTCGGTGATGTACCCGTGCTCCAGCAGGCGGCCGACCACGATCGCCCGCCGCCGCTGCGCCAGCTCGGGGCGCTCGAAGGGCGAGTAGTTCCCCGGCGAGCGCGGCAGCGCGGCGAGCATCGCCGCCTCGGGCAGCGAGAGGTCCTGGACCGACTTGCCGAAGTACATCCGCGCCGCCGCCTCGACGCCGAAGGCGCCGTGGCCCATGTAGACCTGGTTCAGGTAGAGCTCGAGGAGGCGATCCTTCGAGTAGCGCTTCTCGAGCTCGAACGCGAGGAGGGCCTCCTTCACCTTGCGGGAGAATCTCCGGTCCGGCGTGAGGAAGAGCACTTTGGCCAGCTGCTGCGTGATGGTGCTCCCGCCCTCGACCACGCGCCCGTGGCGGAAATTCGCGTAGGCGGCGCGGCCGATGCCGCGGACGTCGACCCCGAAGTGCGAGTAGAAGCGCGAGTCCTCCACCGCGATGATCGCGTTGCGCAGGTGTCGGCGGGATCTGCTGGAGCGGCACGAAGATGCGCTTCTCGGCCTGGAACTCGGTGATGAACTCGTCGTCGCCCGCGTAGACGCGGCTGCCGATGCTCGGGGTGTACTCCTCCAGAGCCTTGACCGGCGGCAGGTCCGTCGGCCAGTACACGTACGCGGCGACGGCCACGCCCGCGACGGTGAGGACGCCGAGGGCCACGACCGGCAAGACGATCCAGCGGACGACGCGCCACGAGGGCAGATAGCGCCGCCAGCGACGGCGCCCCGCCGCGGCACGCGGGCCGGGTTCCGATGAGCGACGGCGGCGGCGAATGCGAGCCGACACGATGGCGCGGACCTCCCGTGAAGCGTCGGGAACCCGCTCATTATACTCTCGGGGCTCCGCGGACCTCGTTGGTTGCGGGGGCCCCGGAGCCTGTGCTACAACCCCCGCCATGGCTGGCTCCCCGCCCGTCGACGAGCAGCTCGCGCAGATCCGGCTGGGGACGGCGGCGATCGTCAGCGAGGATGAGCTGCGCGGCAAGCTGGAGCGCGCGCGCTCGCGCGGGACGCCGCTCCGCATCAAGGTCGGCTTCGACCCGACCGCGCCGGATCTCCACCTCGGGCACACCGTCGTGATCCAGAAGATGCGCCAGTTCCAGGACCTCGGGCACACGGTCTACTTCGTGATCGGCGACTTCACGGGGCTCATCGGCGACCCGACCGGCAAATCGGAGACACGGAAGGCGCTCACCCGGGCGGAGGTCGAGGCCAACGCCCAGACCTATCGCGACCAGGTGTTCAAGATCCTGGACCCCGAGCGGACCCGCGTGGTCTTCAACTCGGCGTGGCTCGCGCCGCTGCGCGCCGAGGACGTGATCCGCATGACCGCGCAGGTCACGGTGGCGCGGCTCCTCTCGCGCGAGGACTTCGCGACGCGCTACGAGGCGGAGCGCCCGATCCATCTCCACGAGTTCCTGTACCCGCTGTTCCAGGCCCAGGACTCGGTGGCCCTCGAGACGGACGTCGAGATGGGCGGCACGGACCAGACGTTCAACCTCCTGGTCGGCCGCGATCTCCAGCGGGCCGTCGGGCAAGAGCCGCAGATCTCGATCACGATGCCGATCCTGGTCGGGACCGACGGCGTCCAGAAGATGTCGAAGAGCCTCGGGAACTACATCGGGATCACCGAGCCGCCTGCGGAGATGTACGGGAAGCTCATGTCGATCTCCGATCCCGTGATGCTCGCCTACTACCCGCTCGTGAGCGGCCTCGGCGCCGCCGAGGTGGAGGCGATCACGACCGGCATCGGCGCGGGGACGCACCACCCGATGGAGGCGAAGAAACGGCTGGCGCAGCTGATCGTCACCCGCTTCCACGGAGCGCCCGGGGCCCAGGCCGCGGCGGAGGCGTTTGCGCGACAGTTCCAGCGCCGCGAGGTGCCGGCCGAGGCGCAGCGCGTCGAGTATCCCGAGCGGCTGACCGGTCCGCAGATGCTGCGCGTCGATCATCTCGTCGGGGCGACGCAGCTGGCGAGCTCGGCGAGCGAAGTCCGCCGGCTGATCCTCCAGGGCGGCATCTACATCGACGACGTCCGCGTCGAGGATCCCTACCAGAGCCGCGAGGTGCGCCCGGGCGACGAGCTCGTGATCCGAAAGGGGCGCCGCGAGTACCGAGTGCTCCACTTTCCGGCGGCTTAGGCCCCCTCGGCTGGTCCCGGGAGGCGGATCCTTGCCGCTGAACGTCATATGTCGCGAATCAATACAATCAGGCCTGGGGAAATAGCCCTTGACAGGGGAGTACCCGACGCTTAACATCCCCCTTTGCCTGGGCCCACAGTGACTCAGGCGTCCGAAGGTTGAGACACCCGCCCGGCTGATCTCGCATCACCGGTCGTCGTTCTTGACCCTGCTGTCTCTGCTCTTTGAAAGCCGAATATGCTACTGGCTCACCGATAAGGTGTGCATGCCCTTGCTCTGTCCGAGGCCGCGAGGCCGACGACGGAGCTGTAATACGCAAGAATCAAACTGGAGAGTTTGATCCTGGCTCAGAGCGAACGCTGGCGGCGTGCCTAACACATGCAAGTCGAGCGAACCGTTTGGGGAAACTCGGACGGTTAGCGGCGGACGGGTGAGTAACACGTGGGTAACCCACCTAGGGGACCGGGATAACGGCTCGAAAGGGCCGCTAATACCGGATACGCTCCCAGGGGCACAAGCCTCGGGGAGGAAAGGTCGCGCAAGCAGCCACTCCTGGACGGGCCCGCGGCCCATTAGCTAGTTGGCGGGGTAACGGCCCACCAAGGCAATGATGGGTAGCCGGTCTGAGAGGATGACCGGCCACACGGGGACTGAGACACGGCCCCGACTCCTACGGGAGGCAGCAGTGGGGAATCTTCCGCAATGGGCGAAAGCCTGACGGAGCGACGCCGCGTGGGGGACGAAGGCCTTCGGGTCGTAAACCCCTGTCAGAGGGAAAGAAGGGTACCGGCGTGAACAGCGCCGGTATTTGACGGTACCCTCAGAGGAAGCCACGGCCAACTCCGTGCCAGCAGCCGCGGTAATACGGAGGTGGCAAGCGTTGCTCGGAATCACTGGGCGTAAAGGGCGCGTAGGCGGGGAGGTAAGTCGGGTGTGAAATCCCTCGGCCCAACTGAGGAACTGCGCCCGAGACTGCTTCTCTTGAGTCCCGGAGAGGAAGATGGAATTCCCGGTGTAGCGGTGAAATGTGTAGAGATCGGG
>CAVXVV010000055.1:0-225000 GCA_963765195.1 uncultured Candidatus Rokubacteria bacterium | reverse complement strand
ATTCCGCACCAGGTCGAAGGCAGACCGTAAGGACTGCTGGACGAAGCGGAAGAGATAATGCCGGCACGAGTAGCGAAAAAGCAGGTGAAAAACCTGCTCGCCGAAAGCCTAAGGGTTCCTGGGGAAGGTTAATCCGCCCAGGGTTAGTCGGTCCTAAGCCGAGGCCGAAAGGCGTAGGCGAAGGGCAACAGGTTAATATTCCTGTACCGCCGCAGTGGCGCTATCACCGATGGGGTGACGCAGTAGGGTAGGCACCGCCCGCGATTGGTCGTGCGGGTCCAAGCTCGTAGGGGGCTCTGATAGGCAAATCCGTCGGAGCATCAACCCTGAAAAGCGATGGGGAGGCCCTTGGGCCATAAACGGGCCGATCCCACACTGCCAAGAAAACCCTCTAGGGAGTCACTGAGGCGACCGTACCGTAAACCGACACAGGTGGGCGAGGAGAAAATCCTAAGGCGCTCGGGAGAACTCTCGCGAAGGAACTAGGCAAAATTGCCCCGTAACTTAGGGATAAGGGGTGCCCCACTAAGGTGTTGAGCCTGAAGGGGTCGCAGTAAAGAGGGCCAAGCGACTGTTTACTAAAAACACAGGACTCTGCCAACTCGTAAGAGGAGGTATAGGGTCTGACGCCTGCCCGGTGCCGGAAGGTTAAGGAAGGGGGTTAGTCGCAAGGCGAAGCTCTCGACCGAAGCCCCGGTAAACGGCGGCCGTAACTATAACGGTCCTAAGGTAGCGAAATTCCTTGTCGGGTAAGTTCCGACCTGCACGAATGGCGTAACGACTTGGCCGCTGTCTCCGCGAGAGACCCGGTGAAACTGTAGCGCCAGTGAAGATGCTGGCTTCCCGCGAGTAGACGAAAAGACCCCGTGAACCTTTACTGTAGCCTGTCATGGAGCTTTGGCGGAGTCTGTGCAGGATAGGTGGGAGGCTTTGAAGCCGGCACGCTAGTGTCGGTGGAGCCGACGTTGAGATACCACCCTGACTGTGCTAGGGCTCTAACCTTGGTCCGTGATCCGGATTGGGAACAGTGGCAGGTGGGCAGTTTGACTGGGGCGGTCGCCTCCCAAATGGTAACGGAGGCGCCCCAAGATCGGCTCAGCACGGTTGGAAATCGTGCGTCGAGTGCAAGGGCAGAAGCCGGCCTGACTGCGAGACCTACAAGTCGAGCAGAGGCGAAAGCCGGGCCTAGTGATCCGGTGGTCCCGAGTGGAAGGGCCATCGCTCAACGGATAAAAGGTACTCCGGGGATAACAGGCTGATCTTGCCCAAGAGTCCACATCGACGGCAAGGTTTGGCACCTCGATGTCGGCTCATCGCATCCTGGGGCTGGAGCAGGTCCCAAGGGTTGGGCTGTTCGCCCATTAAAGCGGTACGTGAGCTGGGTTTAGAACGTCGTGAGACAGTTCGGTCTCTATCTCTCGCGGGCGGAGGAGGTTTGAGGGGAGCTGCCCCTAGTACGAGAGGACCGGGGTGGACGCACCTCTAGTGTGCCAGTTGTCCCGCCAGGGGCAATGCTGGGTAGCTATGTGCGGCAGGGATAAGCGCTGAAAGCATCTAAGCGCGAAACCCGCCTCAAGATGAGACCTCCCAGGCGAAAGCCTCTGAAGGCCCCTGGAAGATGACCAGGTTGATAGGCCGGAGGTGTAAGCCCCGTAAGGGGTTCAGCTTACCGGTACTAATCGGCCGTGCGGCTTGACCGCGGATGGCTTCTTGTTCAAGCTCCGCTTCGACGTGACGGCTCTCGAGGATCGCATATGAGGCTTGCCGATTCCCGGCGGCCTTACCGGAGGGGCCACACCCGTTCCCATCCCGAACACGGAAGTTAAGCCCTCCAGGGCCGATGGTACTGTGCTGGCAGCGGCACGGGAGAGTAGGTCGTCGCCGGGGTTATTCCCAGAAGGGCTCGGATCGCAAGATCCGGGCCCTTCGTCTCTTTCGGCGTCGCGGGCCGGCGGCTACAGGAGCGCCCGGACAGCGGAGATGTAGAGCAGGTTGAGGAGTCCTCGGAGCGGTTCCAGAAAATAGCGCGTCGCGCCGGAGAAGACGAGCAGCAGCAGGATCAGCGGACCGTACTGCTCCAGCCGCGCCAGGAGCGGCCAGGACCGGCGAGGGAAGAAGTACGGCAGGAAGTGCCCGCCGTCGAGCGGCGGCAGCGGGATCAGGTTGAAGATCGCGAGGCCGAGATTGAACGTGTAGACGTAGCTGGAGCATCCCCCCCACCGGCCGGGCGACGAACGGGTCGACTCAGAACCCTGGAGGTGATGACGAGCAGGACGAGAGCCGACGAAAGCCATCGACGAAATTCGAGAGCGGGCCCGCGGCCGCCACGCAAGCCATGTCCCGCACGGGCCGCCGGAGATTACGGGCATTGACGGGAACGGGCCGCGCCCACCCGAAGCCGGCTAGCACGAACGCGAGCGGCCCCGAGCGGATCGATGTGCGGCAGCGGATTGAGCGTGAGCCGTCCCGCGAGGCGCGCCGTCGGGTCGCCGAGACGCTCGGCGACCCAGCCGTGCGCGACCTCGTGAATGGTGACCGCCACCAGAAGACCGGGAACCATCAAGACAGGAGCATCTGCAGCGCCCCGAGCCGGATCCCGGAGGAAGTCGTCGATCATTCGCTCCTCCTCCGTCCCGTCCCGCACAGGCAAGCGGGCGACGAGAGCGGGGCGCCCGGGACCCGGAAGGCCCCGTCGAGCCAGCGCGCGAGATCGATCAGCCGACACCAGAGCGAGCAAAAGGGCCGCGCGGGATTCCCGGTCCACGCCGTGGGTCGGTCGCACGTCGGGCAGCGCAGGCCGGCCGCGCGATGGCGGGCGTCGTCGATCACGGCGTCATCGTAGCGACGGCGCCCGCGGCCGGGCAAGAGCCGCCGGTCATCGCGCGCACGCCGAGGCAGCCGGTCGCCGCACGGCGGCTCTGCTATACTGTTCGCCGGCTTACGGCCGACCTGTAGGGCATCCTCATCCTTCAGGAGATCTCTAGATGAGTGCGACGCGCTGTTCGTCCGAGCGCCGCCTTGCGGCGCCCCTGCTGGCGCTGTGCCTGCTCGGGATGTTGCTCGCGCCGCTCCTGGCGCCCGCTCCGCTCCTCGCGCAGACTTCGGCGCCCGCCCCTGCGGCGCGCGCCCCACGCGGGGGGCGGCGAGGCCAGCCTCCGCATGCCCGACGTGGGCGCGATCCAGCTCATGGGCGTGAACGGACGGACCCTCCTCCTCGGGGGGCTCGTCGTCTGCGTGCTGGGCCTCGTCTTCGGGCTCGTCATCTTCAAGCGCATCGAGGCCCTGCCCGTCCACTCGTCGATGCGGGAGATCTCGGAGCTGATCTACGAGACCTGCAAGACGTATCTCGTCACGCAGGGCAAGTTCCTCCTCATCCTCGAGATCTTCATCGGGTTCATCATCGTCCTCTACTTCGGGGTCCTCTTGCGGCTGGAGCCGATGCGCGTCCTGATCATCCTGCTGTTCAGCCTCATCGGCATCGGCGGGAGCTACGGGGTCGCCTGGTTCGGCATGCGGATCAACACCTTCGCGAACTCGCGGACGGCCTTCGCGAGCCTCGCGGGCCGGCCGCTACCCGTCTACTCCATCCCGCTCGAGTCGGGCATGAGCATCGGGATGCTGCTCATCAGCGTGGAGCTCTTCCTGATGCTGTGCATCCTGCTCTTCGTCCCGGGGGAGTACGCGGGGCCCTGCTTCATCGGCTTCGCGATCGGGGAGTCCCTCGGCGCGGCGGCCCTCCGGATCGCGGGCGGGATCTTCACGAAGATCGCGGACATCGGCTCGGACCTGATGAAGATCGTCTTCAACATCAAGGAGGACGACGCCCGGAACCCGGGCGTCATCGCCGACTGCACGGGCGACAACGCCGGGGACTCCGTCGGCCCCACCGCCGACGGCTTCGAGACCTACGGCGTCACGGGCGTCGCGCTGATCTCCTTCATCCTCCTCGCGGTGAAGGATCCGACGGTCCAGGTGCAGCTGCTGGTCTGGATCTTCGTCATGCGCGTCCTGATGATCGTGGCCAGCGGCGCGTCCTACCTGATCAACGAGACGATCACCCGCAGCCGATACACCGGCGCCCGGGAGATGAACTTCGAGAAGCCGCTCACGTCTCTCGTCTGGCTGACGTCGGGCGTGTCCGTGGTCATCACGTACGTGGCCTCCTACCTTCTGATCCCGGGGCTCGGCGACGGGACCCTGTGGTGGAAGCTCTCCACCGTCATCACCTGCGGGACCCTGGCCGGCGCGATCATCCCGGAATTCGTCAAGATCTTCACGTCGACCGAGTCGAGCGCACGTCCGCGAGGTCGTCACGTCGGCGCGCGAGGGCGGCGCCTCACTGAACATCCTGTCCGGCCTGGTGGCCGGGAACTTCAGCGCGTACTGGCTCGGCATGGCGATCACCGCGCTGATGGGCATCGCCTACCTGGTGAGCACGGCGGGCCTGGGGAGCCTCATGGTGGCGCCGGCCGTGTTCGCCTTCGGGCTGGTGGCCTTCGGCTTCCTCGGCATGGGTCCCGTCACGATCGCGGTCGATTCCTACGGGCCCGTGACGGACAACGCCCAGTCGGTGTTCGAGCTGTCGCTGATCGAGCAAGTGCCGGGGATCCGGCAGCAGATCAAGAGGGAGCACGGATTCGACGTCGACTTCGAGCGGGCCAAGACGCTCCTCGAGGAGAACGACGGCGCGGGCAACACCTTCAAGGCCACCGCGAAGCCCGTCTTGATCGGGACAGCGGTGGTGGGAGCCACGACGATGATCTTCTCGATCATCGTGCTGCTTACCCACGGGCTCACCGAGAACCTGGACAAGCTCTCCCTGCTCCACCCGCCGTTCCTGCTCGGCCTGATCACCGGCGGGTCGGTGATCTACTGGTTCACGGGCGCGTCGATCCAGGCGGTGTCCACTGGCGCCTACCGCGCGGTGGAGTTCATCAAGGCGAACATCAAGCTGGAAGGGGCGACGAGGGCGTCGGTCGAGGACAGCAAGCGCGTGGTCGAGATCTGCACGCAGTACGCGCAGAAAGGGATGTTCAACATCTTCCTGACCGTGTTCTTCTCGACGCTGGCCTTCGCGTTCGTCGAGCCCTACTTCTTCATCGGCTACCTGGTCTCGATCGCCCTGTTCGGGCTGTACCAGGCCATCTTCATGGCGAACGCGGGTGGGGCTTGGGACAATGCGAAGAAGGTCGTCGAGGTGGATCTCAAGGAGAAGGGCACGCCGCTCCACGCCGCCACCGTCATCGGGGACACCGTCGGCGACCCGTTCAAGGACACGTCGTCCGTCGCGATGAACCCGGTGATCAAGTTCACGACGCTCTTCGGGCTCCTCGCGGTGGAGCTGGCGGTCACGCTCACCGCGGAACGCGGGGCCCTGGTCAGCCACGTGCTGGCGGCGGTCTTCTTCGCCATCTCGCTGGTGTTCGTCTGGCGGTCGTTCTACGGGATGCGGATCGGCAGCCTGGCGCGCTGACGGGACGGAGTCGGTGATCGAGCAGCTCCTCAAGGTCCTCACCGATCCGGCAGCCCTCTACGAGCTGGTGCGGTGGGGCGGATACGTCGCCCTCACCGCGATCGTGTTCACGGAGACCGGGCTCCTCATCGGCTTCTTCCTGCCGGGCGACTCCCTCCTGATCACCGCGGGCCTGGTGGCCGCCGCGGGGGGACTCGACATCTGGCTCCTGAACGTGCTCCTGAGCGTGGCGGCGATCGTGGGCGACAGCGTCGGCTACGCCATCGGCTACCGGGCCGGCCCGCACATCTTCACGCGCGAGGACTCGCGCTGGTTCAACAAGAAGCACCTCGTGCGCACGCGGGAGTTCTACGAGCGCCACGGGGGGAAGACCATCATCCTCGCCCGGTTCATCCCGATCATCCGGACGTTCGCGCCGGTGGTGGCCGGCGTCGGGCGGATGGACTACCGGCGCTTCCTCGCCTTCAACGTTCTCGGGGGCATCGGCTGGGTGTGCGGGCTCACCTGGGCCGGTTATCTCCTGGGCCAGACGATCCCGGACATCGGCCGATACATCCACGTCGTGATCGTCGTCGTCATCGTGCTCTCGCTGATCCCGATCGGTGTGGAGTGGTGGCGGGCCCGCGCCGGGCGTGACGACGCCGTGGCGGGACGGCGGTAGGCCGGTGTTCCGGCTGATCCCGCGCGAGGAGCGCTTCTTCGACCTCTTCGAGGAGCAAGGCCGGAACATCGCCGCCGCCGCCGAGCGGCTCCGGGAGATGATCTTCGACTTCTCCGACGCGCCGGCCAAGGCCATGGCGATCAAGGAGCTCGAGCACGCCGCCGACGTGCTGACGCACGAGCTGATCCGGAAGATCAACACCACCTTCATCACGCCGTTCGACCGGGAAGACGTCTACGCGCTGGCCTCGCGGCTCGACGACGTCCTGGACCTGATCGAGGCGGCCGCGGACCGGCTGGTCCTCTACCGCATCAAGGAGCCGACCTCGGGTGCCCGGGCCTTCGCGGAGGTGATCGTCAAGACCGCCCACTCGGTGCAGGGCGCCGTGGCCTGCCTCCGCACGTCGAGCAAGGGGTACCACACGCACTGCGTCGAGGTGAACCGGCTCGAGAACGAGGCCGACCGGCTGCTGAAGGAGCTCATCGCCGCCCTGTTCGCCGACGTGACCGACCCGATCGAGGTGATCAAGTGGAAAGAGATCTACGAGACCCTCGAGGAGGTCACCGACCGGTGTGAGGACGTCGTGAACGTGATCGAGGGCATCATGCTGAAAATGGGCTAGGCCGGCATGGAGCCCCTCGCCCTCATCGTCTTCATCATCGCCGTCGCCCTGGTCTTCGACTTCATCAACGGCTTCCACGATGCGGCCAACTCCATCGCGACCGTCGTCTCCACCCGGGTGCTCAGCCCCACCCAGGCCGTGGCCTGGGCCGCGTTCTTCAACTTCGTGGCGGCGCTCGGGTTCGGCGTGAGCGTGGCGCGCACGATCGGCAAGGGCATCGTGCGCCCGGAGAGCGTGGACCCGCTCGTGATCCTGGCCGCGCTGATCGGCGCGATCACGTGGAACCTGATCACCTGGTACGGCGGCATCCCGTCGAGCTCGTCGCACGCCCTCATCGGTGGGCTGGCCGGCGCCGCGGTCGCCCGGGCGGGCGTCGGCAGCCTGGTGACGGCCGGGCTCCTCAAGACCGCTCTCTTCATCGTGCTGTCGCCGCTGCTCGGTCTTGCGCTCGCGTTCGGGCTGATGGTCGCGGTGCTCTGGACCTTCCGCCGCGCGTCCCCCGGCCGGGTCGACCGGCTTTTCCGGCGGCTCCAGCTGGTGTCGGCCGCCTGCTACAGCCTGGGGCACGGCACCAACGACGCCCAGAAGACGATGGGAATCATCGCGGGACTCCTCTTCGCCACCGGCCACCTGGGACCGGAGTTCACCGTCCCCTTGTGGGTCATCCTGTCCGCGCACGCGGCGATCGGGCTGGGGACGCTGGCCGGCGGCTGGCGGATCGTCAAGACGATGGGCATGGGAATCACCCGGCTGCGCCCGGTCGGGGGCTTCTGCGCGGAGACCGCCGGGGCGCTCATGCTCATCGGCACCGCGGTGGCGGGCATCCCGGTCAGCACGACCCACACGATCACCGGGGCCATCGTCGGCGTGGGGGCGACGACCCGCCTCTCCGCCGTGCGCTGGGGCATCGCGGGGCGGATCGTCTGGGCGTGGATCCTCACGATCCCGGCGGCGGCGCTCATCGCCTGGGTGAGCTCCATCCTTCTTGGCAGGCTGAGGTAGCCCGTGGGACGGCGGCGACCTGCCTCCGCCTGGCGCCGGGCCGGCCAGTGGGCCGTCGCGACCGTGGTCAGCGTGGTCGGCGGGCTCATCGGCCGACTGCCGATCGGGATGGCCCAGGGGCTCGGCGCCGGCCTCGGGCGGATTGCATACTGGATCCTGCGGGGGCGCCGTCAGGTCGCGCTCGACAATCTCGCGCTCGTCTACGGCGACACGCTGTCGCCGGCCGCGCGCGCGACCATCGCCCGCCAGAGCTTCGAGCATCTCGGGATGACAGCGATGGAGTGCTGCCGCCTATTCTTCGGGCCGGCGGAGCGGTTGTTCGCCCGAGTGCGCGGCCAGGGCATGGAGTACATCGGGCAGGCCATGGCGCGGGGCCGCGGCATCTTCTTCCTGACCGGCCACTTCGGCAACTGGGAGCTCCTGGCGGCGACGCACGGGCTGGCGGGGTTCGGGCTGAGCGTGGTCGTGCGCCCGCTGGACAACCCCTACCTCGATAACCTGATCGCACGCGCCCGGGAGCGGAGCGGGCTCCGCGCAATCTCGAAGCGCGAGGCGGTGCAGGGCGTGCGCGAGGCCCTCGCGCGGGGGGAGTGCATCGGCATCCTGCTCGACCAGGATGCCGGGCGTGCCGGCGTATTCGTGCCGTTTCTCGGTCGCCCGGCCTCGACCTCGCGGGCGCTCGCGGTTCTCGCCATCAAGACCCGCGCGCCGGTCCTGCCCGCGTTCATCCACCGGTTGCCGGACGGCGGGCACGAGCTGGTCCTCGACCCGGAGATTCCGCTGGCCATCACCGGGGATCTCGACCACGATATCCATGTGAACACCGCGCGCTTCACGGAGGCGATCGAGCGCCACGTCCGCGCCCATCCCGAGCAGTGGTTCTGGGTGCACCGCCGCTGGAAGAGCCGCCCGGCATGAGGCGCGGGCCGGCCCGCCTGGCGCGTGTGGGCGGTGCTCCTGGCCGGCGGCGTGGTTGCCGCCCCGGGGGCGGTCCAGGCCGTCGGGGAGGATCCGGCCGCCGAGATCTCTGAGGCCCTCCGGAGCCTCGGCCCGCCGGGCGGCGTGTGGGGGCGCCTCTCGGTCGAGGAGGAGTCTCCCGTTGGCGTCTGGACGCCGCTCGACGGGATCGAGGTCACCCTCTATCCCGCGACGCCGACCCTCGTGGCCGAGCTCGAGCGGATCCGGCAGAGCGCGCGCGGCTCCGCGACCCAGTACGAGTCCGCCGTGGCGCGCGTTCAGTCGGCGCTCGCCGTCCACCAGGGCCGCATCGACCGTCAGACCGCGCAGCCGCCGACCCTGGGCGATCTCCTCGTCGCGGAGCCGCCCCCCGTGAAGCAGGCGCCCCCCAAGGCGGCCCTGCCGGCCTCCGAGGCCAAGCCCTCCCGCACCGCGGGGAGCCCTCGGGGACCTCGTGGTCAACCGGAGGCTCGCGGTTCCAGTCCACCCGAACGACCCTTCCGCCCAGCGCCCCGGCTGCGTCGAGCAGTAAGGCCAAGGCCAGTCAGGCCAAGGAGGCCAAGGAGGAGCCGGATCATCCCTGGCGCCAGAAGACCGACCCGGCCGGGCTCTTCGCCTTCCCCACGGTGCCCTCGGGGGACTGGCTCGTCGTGGCGGTCCGGGTCGCGCCGTACGCCGCCGAGAAGCTCCGTGCGGCGCCGAAGCCGCGTCAGTCCACCCGGACGCAGGGGTTCCTCCCGCGGACGATCGGGCCCGCGAAGGAAGTCGAGCTCTGGGTGACCCGGATCCACGTCGTCAAGGGGGAGCGGGTGGCGCTCGACCTCACCGACCGGGCGCGCTGGCTAGTCGGGCCGATCCGCTAGGGGCCTGGCCGCAGCGCTTTGGAGGACGCTCCGAACTGTTTTGCTGTAGCGACGCCTAGTTACGAGTGGCCGGCTCGATGCTTTGAGGTTGACACCGGTCCGGGCCGCGTGCTACAAAGACGCGACCTGTAGTCCCGCCGTGCCTCGTCGTCTCGATTTACATGAGGGTGCAACCGTGGTGGTGGAGCGGGTCGTTGCTGGTCGGGGTGGCCGTGGCCACCGCGATGGCCGGTGCCTGCCCGCCGATGGCCGCGGCGCAGGGATTCCCAGGGCCGCTCAGCGGCGATAGCTTCCGGCTCGCCGCGGTTCCCGAGCCCCCCACTCCACCCCGTCCGCCCAGCCAAGCCCTAGCCGAGGCCCCGGCCGCTCCCGACGAGCGCGCCGAGGAGGTCGCGGAGGCCGAGGCGGAGGACACCCCCAGCATCGACATCCCGTCGCTCTTGTCCGAGACCGGGGCCGTCGAGCGGCTCGATGAGCGGCGGAACGACGCCACGGTCCGGGTCCCGCCCGGCGTGCCCGTGCCGACCTATCCGGTGGTCGTCAACGCCCCGGTCGAGGCGCTGATCGACCACTTCGTCGCGAAGGACCGCGAGCGCTTCGGGATGTGGATCTCCCGGTCGGGCCGCTACCTCCCCATGATCCAGCGGATCTTCCGGGAGCGCGGGCTGCCCGAGGAGCTCGCCTACACGGCCATGATCGAATCCGGCTTCTCGCCCCGGGCGGTTTCGCGAGTCGGCGCGAAGGGGATGTGGCAGTTCATGGAGGCCACGGGCCGGCGCTACGGGCTCGTCATCGACCGGTGGATCGACGAGCGGCTCGATCCCGTGAAGTCGACGATGGCGGCGGCCGAGTACCTGGGCGACCTCTACGGCCTGTTCGGGCACTGGTTCCTCGCGCAGGCCGGCTACAACGCCGGCGAGAATCGGGTGGGCCGCGCGATCCAGCGGGCTCAGACCAGCGATTTCTGGGCGCTGACCCAGACGCGGCACCTGCCGGACGAGACCAAGCTCTTCGTCCCGCAGATTCTCGCCGCGGCCGTGATCACGCAGGCGCCGACCCGCTACGGCTTCGACGTCACCCTCGAGGCGCCGCTCGCGTACGACGAGGTGACCACCCGGCGGGCGCTCGACTTCGACACGATCGCGTCGCTCGCCCGCGTCTCCGTCGAGGAGATCCGCGACCTGAACCCGGCGTTGCTGGCGCGGATCACGCCGCCGTTCGGCAGCTATCCGCTCCGGCTCCCGCCCGGCGCGGGGCCGCGGTTCGAGGCGGCGCTCCAGGCCGCCCCGCCTGCGAGCCTGCCCACCTGGCTCGTCCACAAGATCGGCCGTAACCAGTCGCTGGCCGAGATCGGCGCGGCTCTACCGGGTGACGACCCAGCGGCTCAGCGAGCTCAACCATCTGCCCGGCGGCCGGCTGCGCGGGATCCGGGAGCTGATCGTGCCCGCGGTCACGCCGAGCGTCGCCACCGCCGCGCCCGCGAGCGGGACGCCGCGGGAGGTGGTCGTGCGCAAGGGTGACACGCTCTCGGCGATTGCCGCCCGCCATCGCGTCTCGCCGCAGGCGCTGGCGCGGCTGAACGGCATGGACCTGGACGATCCCCTGGCGGTCGGAGCGCGGCTCCGGCTGACCACGCCGTAGTCCCTCCGCCCTCGCCGCCCGATCTCGCCCCGGCTTTCCCCGCGGGGGCGGCCTGTCGCAGAATGAAGCCCGAGACACGCGGCGCCGCGACCTCACGGGGCGGCGCTCCCACAAGCCATTCGACACCTCGGCA
Source organism: uncultured Candidatus Rokubacteria bacterium (assembly GCA_963765195.1). Classification (GTDB taxonomy): domain Bacteria; phylum Methylomirabilota; class Methylomirabilia; order Rokubacteriales; family DASRDR01; genus DASRDR01. The sequence continues at coordinate 213,648 of CAVXVV010000055.1, read as the reverse complement.
AGGAGGGGAGCCAGCCATGACGCGCGACGATCGCCGACGGACGACCGGTTCTCGGGGGATGACCCGGCGCCGCTGGCTGCGCGGCGCGGCCGCGACGACGAGCGCGGCCGTCGCGGGCGGGCTCCCGGGCATTCTCGCCCACGCCCAGGCGCCGGCCGCGCCCCGGGGCACCCGGCTCCACCTCCTCCAGTGGTCGCACTTCGTCCAGGCCGCGGACACCCTCTTCGAGCAGCAGGCCGCGGAGTTCGGCAAGCAGGCGGGCGTGCAGGTGCAGGTGGAGCGGATCAACCAGAACGACATCCAGGCGCGCGTGACCGCGGCCGTCCAGGCGCAGACCGGCCCGGACATCATCATCATCGCGAACAACCACCCGCTCCTCTACGAGACCGCCCTGGCGGACGTCTCGGACGTGGCCGAGGAGATCGGGGGGCGGCAGGGCGGCTGGTACGACTACGCCAAGGTCAACACGGTGGCGAGCGGGCACTGGATCGGCGTGCCGCAGTTCATCATCTCGTGGGCCATCACCTACCGCGAGGACTGGTTCAAGGAGCTCGGGCTCAAGTACCCCGAGACCTGGGACGAGTTCCGAACCGCCGGGTGGGCGCTCAAAGCCAAGGGCCGGCCGTACGGGCAGGCGTTCGGCCACAGCATCAACGATCCGAACAACTGGTGCTACCCGATGGTGTGGATGTGGGGCGGCATGGAGGTCGACAAGAACGGGAACACCGTCGTGATCGACTCCAAGGCCGTCGTCGAGGCCGTGAAGTTCAACAAAGTGCTCTGGAAGGAAGTGTTCGACGAGGGCGGCCTCGGCTGGGACGACTCGAACAACAACCGCGCGTTCCTCTCGTCCGACATCTCGCTGACCGGCAACGCCCCCAGCATCTACGTGGCGGCCCGGAAGCAGGCGCCCGACGTCTATCGGGGCACGAACCACGGGCACTTTCCGCCGGGGCCCGCCGGCCGCTTCTACTGGCTGCCCGCGTGGAACAGCTGCGTGATGAAGTACTCGAAGAACCAGCAGGTCGCCAAGGACTTCATCCGCTTCTACATGGACCGCCCGCAGTACGACAAGTACTTCGAGACCATGGACACGTTCGGCATCCCCGGGACGAAGGTCTACTTCGACCACCCCCTGTGGACGAAGGACCCGAAGACCACCGTCTTCCGCGAGACCCTTCAGTCGGCCCGGCAGGTCGGCCACGCAGGGCCGGCCGGCCGCAAGGCGACGGAGGCCCTGTCGAAGTACGTCCTGGTCGACATGTTCGCGCGGAGCCTCCAGGGGGCGGCCCCGGAGGACGCCGTGAAGTGGGCGGCCGGGGAGCTGCGCAAGATCTACGGCGCCTGACGGCGCGACCGAGGGCGGGCGCGTGGAGATCCAGGTCCGCCTCTTCGCGAATCTCGCGGCCTACGGGCCGCCGGCGGCCCGCGGCGGGGCCGCCCGCGTGGAGATCCCGGAGGGCGCCACCGTGCGGGACCTCCTCGCCCGACTCCACATTCCCGACGAGGGCCCCCGGCTGCTCCTGGTGAACGGGCACGACGTGGAGGCGAGCGCGACGCTGCGCGCCGGCGACGTCGTCGACGTGCTCCCGCCCCTGGTTGGCGGGTAGTCGCGGTCGGCGGAGGGGGCCGCGCCGGCGCGCCCGCCCGGCCCGTGCCGGGCCCGGGGGCGGCCGATGATACACTCGATCTACTCGTTTTCTTGGATTGGAAGCGCATAGGATCCCGGTGGGCCTCCCGGACTTCAAATCCGGTGTCGGGTTCTAGACAAGCTCGAGGTGGGTTCGACTCCCACGCGCTTCCGCCACGGACCAGGACGGCGGGCGCGGAGGGGCACAGGGCATGGCCAAGGCGAGCAAGGGACAGACGAAGCGAGGCGCGGGCCGGCCGGGCGCCGGCGCGCCGGCCGCATCGCGCTTCGCGCTGACGCGCCGTCAACGTCGGCGGCTCGGATGGGCGGCCGTGGCGGCGGCGGTGCTGGTCGTCGTCGGCATGGGCGGGTGGCTGTACGCGCGCGCCCGCGGCCCGGCGCCGGGCGACTTCTACCCGAGCCTCGGCAACGAGCACATCCCGACCGCCGAGACGCCGCACGTGCCCTATAACTCGGACCCGCCCACCTCGGGGCCGCATCTGCCGTACATCGCGCCGTGGGGCGTCCACACCCGGCCGATCGCCAAGGAGCTCCAGGTGCACAACCTGGAGGACGGCGGTGTCGTGGTGAACGTCAAGCCCCAGTGCACGGACCAGGTTCTGGCCGGGCTCCGCGCGATCGTCGAGCGCTACCCGGACCACGTGCTCCTGGCCCCGTACCCGGGCCTCGACCGCTGCATCGCGCTGACGGCGTGGACGCGCCTCGACAAGATGGACGAGCTGGACGAGCGCCGCGTGGTGCGCTTCATCGAGGCGTACCGCGGGATCGACCACCACGAGCGCTGAGGCATGAGACCGCTCGGCGGTCTGCTCGGTCTGGCGGGGCTCGCCCTCGTGGCGGCGGTGGGCTGCAGCCGCGCGTACGTGGCCCCCGTCCTCCCGACCGCGTACACGGAGCAGATCGACGCGCCGTACGACGCCGTGTGGCGTGCGCTCGTCCGCGCGCTGGCGCGCGAGAACGTGCAGATCCGGACGATCGCGCGGGACTCCGGGGTGATCGCATCCGAGGCGGTGCCGACGACCATCGGGCTTTATGCCGATTGCGGCCGCTTCGGGGAGGAGCGCGTCGAGGGCGACGCGCAGGTCGCGTTCACGATCTTCGTGGAGGCCCTCTCGAGCACCCAGACGGCGGTCCAGGTCAACACGCGGATGCGCACGGACACGTACACGCGGGGCAGCGGGCCGCCCAAGGCCCGGTCGGGCCTCCCCTGCGCCTCGACCGGCCGCTGGGAGGCCAACCTGCTGGACACCGTGCGGACGCTGCTCCGCCCCTGACATGACGCGCCCGCGTCCCGCGCCCCGACGCCCGGCGGCCGGCGCGACGCCGGGCCGCGACGCTCCGGACGGCTTCCCGGCCCGCCGCCAGGGCCGACTGCGCGCGCTGCCCTCGGTCGACGAGGTGGTGCGGGCGCTCGACGGCCGGCCGGCGGTCTCCCGCGCCCGCGCGGTTGCCGCCGTGCGCACGGTGCTGGCGGAGCGCCGTCAGGCCGTGCTCGCCGCCGCCTCGGCGACCGAGCTGGACGCGCTCGCCCTCGAGACGCCGGCGCTGCTCCCGCGCGTGCGCGCGGCGCTCGCCGCCGGCCCCGCCTGGAGCCTCGATCGCGTGATCAACGCGACCGGCGTCGTGCTCCACACGAACCTCGGCCGCGCGCCGCTGGGTCCGGCCGCGCTGGCGCGGCTCGCGCTCGTGGCCGCCCGCTACTCGAACCTCGAGCTGGACGTGCGCTCCAAGGCGCGCGGCTCGCGCTACGACCACGTGGACGGGCTTCTCTGCCGCCTCGCCGGCGCGGAGGCCTCGCTCGTGGTGAACAACAACGCGGCGGCCGTCCTGCTCGCGCTCGAGTCGCTCGCGCGCGGCCGCGAGGTCGTCGTGTCGCGCGGCGAGCTGATCGAGATCGGCGGCGCCTTCCGGATCCCCGACATCATGGCGCGGTCCGGCGCGCGCCTGGTCGAGGTGGGGACCACGAACCGGACGCGGCTCAAGGACTACGCGAGCGCGATCACGCCCGAGACGGCGCTTCTCCTCAAGGTGCATCCCTCGAACTACCGGGTGGTCGGGTTCACGGAGAGCGTCGCAACCGCGGAGCTGGCGGAGCTCGGACGCGCCCGCGGCCTACCCGTGCTCGAGGACCTCGGCTCGGGCTCCTTCCTCGACCTGCGCCCGTGGGGACTGCCGCGCGAGCCGACCGTGCCGGAGACGGTCGCCGCGGGCGCGGACGTGGTCACGTTCTCCGGGGACAAGCTCCTCGGCGGGCCGCAGGCGGGGATCGTCGTGGGCCGCCGCGCCCTCGTGGAGCGCCTGCAGCAGAACCCCCTGAACCGGGCGCTCCGGATCGACAAGCTCACGTTGGCGGCGCTCGAGGCCACGCTCTGGGCGTACGAGGATCCGGCCACCGTGGCGTGCGAGGTCCCGACCCTCCGCATGCTGAGCGAGTCGGCGGCCGTCGTGCGGCGGCGCGCCGGCCGCGTGCTCCGCCGCGTGCCCGAGCCCGCCCGCGCGGCCCTCGGGCTCACGGTCGAGTCGAGCCGCTCCGAGGTCGGAGGCGGCGCGCTGCCCGTGGCCGAGCTCCCGACCGCCGTGCTCGCGCTGGGCGCGCCCGGCCACCCGGCGATGACGCTCGACGCGCGGCTCCGCGCGGCGCGCCTCCCGGTCATCGGCCGCGTCGCGGACGACCGGCTCTTGCTGGACTGCCGCACGGTCATGGACGACGAGGTCCCGCTGCTGGCCGCCGCCCTGACGGCGCTGGCGTAAGCGCCACCCCGTGCGTCACGTCGTCGCCGGTACGGCGGGCCACATCGACCACGGCAAATCGAGCCTGGTCCTCGCGCTGACCGGGATCGACCCCGACCGCCTCAAGGAGGAGAAAGAGCGCGGGATCACCATCGACATCGGCTTCGCCCACCTCGACCTCGGCGACGGCCTGACCCTCGGCATCGTCGATGTGCCCGGGCACGAGCGGTTCGTGAAGAACATGCTGGCCGGGGTCGGCGGCATCGACCTCGTCATGCTGATCATCGCGGCGGACGAGGGCGTGATGCCGCAGACGCGCGAGCACCTCGCGATCTGCCAGCTCCTCCGGGTGCGGAGCGGCGTCGTCGTGCTCACCAAGGCGGATCTGGCCGAACCCGACTGGCTGGAGCTGGTCCGGGAGGACGTCCGCAGCTTCCTGCGGGGGACGTTCCTCGGCGGAGCGCCGATCCTGCCGGTCTCCGCGAAGACCGGGGAGGGCCTGCCGGCGCTGCGTGAGTCGCTCGCCACGCTCGCGCGGGCCGTGCCCGCGCGCGGGACCGACGCCACTTTCCGGCTGCCGATCGACCGCGTCTTCACGATCCGCGGGTTCGGCACGGTGGTGACCGGGACGGTGGCGGCCGGCGAGCTCGCCCTGGACGAGCGGGTGGAGGTGTATCCCCATGGGCTCCAGGCGAAGGTGCGCGGCATCCAGACCCACGGCCAGCCCGTTTCCGTCCGCGGTCGCCGGCCAGCGCGCGGCGGTGAACCTCCAGGGCATCGAGCGCGCGGCGATCGAGCGCGGCGACGTGCTCTCGCTCCCGGGCCTCCTCCAGCCCACGTACATGCTCGACGCGACCTGCGAGCTCCTCGCCGACGCGCCGGCCCCGCTCGAGACACGGCAGCGCGTGCGCCTCCACGTCGGGACGAGCGAGGTGATGGCGCGCGTGCACCCGGTGACCGCGTCCGCCATCGAGCCGGGGCAGCGGGGCTACGTCCAGCTGCGGCTCGAAGCGCCGATCGTGGCGTTGCCCCGCGACCGGTACGTCATCCGGAGCTACTCCCCGATGGTGACGATCGGAGGCGGCGAGCTCCTGGACGTGGCCCCGGCCAAGGCGCGGCGGAGCCCCGCCCTCACGGCGCGCCTCCAGATCCTCGAGACCGGGACCCCAGAGGCGATTCTCGAGGCGCACGTCCAGCGCGTGGGCGGCCGGGGAATCCGCACGGCCGAGCTCCGGGCGCGGACCGCGTTCGGCCCCGAGGCCCTGCGGGCGCACCTCCAGACGCTGATCGCCCGGGAGCGCGTGCTCGTCGTGGACCGGGAGTGGTACGTCCACGTCGAGGCCGCCGAGAAGGTCCGCGCGGAGGCGGCCGCGGCGCTCGCGGCGTTCCACGCGCGCGAGCCCCTCAAGCCGGGGATGTCCAAGGAGGAGCTGCGGACGCGGCTCGGGGGCCTCGACGAGCGGGTCTTCCTCGCGCTCCTCGAGCGGTTCGCGGCCGCCGGGGTCCTCGTGATCGACAAGGACAAGGTGCGCGGAGCCGGCCACGCCGTCCGCCTCACGCCCGCCCAGCAGGCCGCGTCGGATCGGATCGAGGCCGAGTTCCGGGAGGCTGGGGTCGCGCCGCCGACCCTCGAGGAGGCCTTCGCCAAGGTCGGGCTCGCGGGCTCCTCGGCCCAGGCGATCGCCCAGCTCCTGGTGGAGAGCCGGCGCCTGGTCCGGATCCGCGAGGGGCTCTATTTCCATGCCGAGCCGCTCCAGGTGGCGGTCGACCGGGTCGTGGCCTTCCTCCGCGAGAATCAGGCGATCACCCCGCAGCAGATCAAGGACCTCCTGGGCGTCTCGCGGAAGTACGCGATTCCGCTGCTCGAGTGGCTCGACACGCAACGGCTGACCGTCCGGGTCGGCGACAAGCGCATCCTTCGGGAGGGGGCTCCGAGCCCGAGTTGAGGGCGCGGCGGGCCTGCCTGACCTGACGGGGTCCGCGCGGATTGACAGCACGCCGAAACGGCGTACTGTATTGAGCACTTCACGGCGGAGGGCGCGCATGTTCGGCTTGGGCTACCAGGAACTGATGATCATCCTCGTCATCGTCCTGCTCCTGTTCGGGGCGCAGAAGCTCCCTGAGCTCGCGCGTGGGCTCGGGAAGAGCATGTCCGAGTTCAAGAAGGGGCAGAACGAGGACGAGTCGACCGCCAGGGCCGAGAAGCACGAGGAGAAGAAAGGCGCCTGAGCTCCACCTGACGCCCCCGTCCCCTTCCTCCCCGCTTCACCACCCCGCCGGAACGCTGATCGTATGAGTGAGCCGCGCCCCCCTCGCGTCGCGATGCCGCGAGCGGACTGGGCCTGGGCCCTTGCGATCGCCGGCCTGACCCTCGCCACGCGCTGGCCGTACCGCGCCGCGCTCCTGCCGACCTGGGACGCCGTCCAGTTCGCGCTCGCGCTCGAGCGGTACGACGTCGTCCGGCACCAGCCGCACCCCCCGGGGTACATCCTCTACGTCGCGCTCGGCCGCCTGGCGGAGATGGTGATGGGCGACCCGGTCGCCGCGCTCGGCGGGCTGGCCATGCTGGCAAGCGCCGTCGCGGTGCTCCTCGTGTACCAGCTCGGCTGGCACCTCTACGGCCGCAAGGCCGCCGTGCTCGCCGCCCTCGGGCTGGCCGTGAGCCCGCTGTTCTGGACCTACAGCGTGATCGGCCTCTCCTACGCCGCCGAGGCCGCCCTGGCGACCGGCATCGCCCTCAGCGCGTGGGCGATGGGGCGGGGAAGCCCGCGAGCGCTCGTCGCCTCCGCCGTGCTCCTCGGGCTGGCGGGCGGCGTGCGCCAGTCCATGCTGCTCATCCTGAGCCCGCTCTGGCTCGGCATGGCCTGGCGCGGGTTCCGCCGGCCAGGGCCCGTCCTGGCCGGGCTCGGGCTCGGGCTGTTGACGACGGCGGTGTGGCTCGTCCCGATGCTGTGGCTCACTGGCCTGGAGCGCTACGTGGCCGCAAGCCTCGAGCTCTACGAGTCGACGGTGCGGGCGACGACCGTGCTCGCCGGCGGCGGACCCCGGAACGTGATCGGCCTGGCCGAAGCCCTTGTCCTCGGCCTCGGGGTCCTTCTGCCGGTCCTCGTGTGGGGCCTTCGCCGCGCTCCGGGCCGTCTCCTCCAGGACGATGACCGCGCGGTCTTCTTCGCGCTCTGGGTGCTGCCCGCCCTCGCCGTATATGCGCTGGTCCACCTGGGCCAGCCCGGCTATCTCCTGACCTTCCTGCCGGCGTGCTATCTGCTGATCGGCCGCACGCTGATCGAGCTGGTCGAGCGAGCGCGGAGGGTCCCGCTGCCACAGCGCGCGCGCGCCGCGCTGGCGGGACTGACCCTCGTGGGCGCGTTCGCGGCCCACGTGGCGTTCTTCACGCTGGCGGGCCCCGTCGACGCGCCGCGCCCGGCTGCCGGGGCCGCGTGGCCGGCGCGGCTGACGGCGGAGCTGCGCGCGCTCTACCGATTCCGGCTCTGGAGCCACACGGCGGCCGGCTTGCGCGAGCAGGAGGCCGTGATCGGCGAGTACGTCGCGGCCATCCGGCGGGAGTTCGATCCGCGGGACACCGTGCTGGTGACGGAGCTCGGCAATCCGCGCTCGTATCCGTGGTTCCGCCACGTCATGTATTACCTTCCGGAGTACGCGGCCTATCATCTGAGGCTCGGCGCGATGTCGCCCGGGTATCTCGCCTCGCGCGAGCTCCCGAGCATGGCGGCAGTGGCGGAGCGGCGCGTGCCGCTCCCCGCGACGACCCACCGGCTCGTCTGGGTCGTCGACGAGTGGCATCCCGACCTGCCGCGGCCGGCCGCGCTCGAGGTGCGCCCCCTTCCGCATGGCCGCTCCCTCTACGTGCTCCGGGTCAGTGGCGGGACGGTCGATCACGCCGGGTATCAGCTGGTCCCGGTGACGACCATCGCGCGCCTCCGCTAGGGGCGCGGCGTGCCCGCGCGGTCGGGCTCCGCACGCCTGGACCGGTGGGACGGGCTGCTCCTGATTCTGGGCGCGCTGGCCATCGCCCTCTTCCTCGCGGCGGAACACCGGATCGCGGGCGCGCCCGGGCTGCCGCTCGACGACGGCTGGATCCATCTCCGGCTCGCGCAGAATCTCGCCGCGGGCGGTGGCCTCGCGATCAACCCCGGCGAGCCCGTGTCGGCTTCGACGGCCCCCTTGTGGAGCGTGATGCTGGCCGGCCTTCTCGCGGTCGGCCTGCCGGCCCTCCTGGCGGCCAAGGCGCTCGGCCTCGCGTGCTGGATGGGGACGGGCCTCGTCACGCGCCGGCTCGCGGGAGCTGCGGGGCTCGCCGCCGGAGCGGCCTGGGCGGCCGGGCTGGCCGCGCTCCTCCTGAGCCGGCTCGTCTGGGGCGCGCTGTCGGGCATGGAGGTGCCGCTCGCGGCCTTGACCGTCGCGGCGGGCGCGTGGGCCGTCGCGGCGGACCGGCCGGTGCTCGGCGCGGCCGGCCTCGGGCTCGCGACGCTCGCGCGCCCCGAGGCGGGCCTTCTGGTCGGGCTGCACGTGCTCGGCGCGGGACGCTGGCGTGAGGCGCTCCGTCGGGGCGTCGTGGCCGGGGCGATCGTCCTGCCGGCGGCCGTCTTCAACCTCGTCACGGGCGGCCGGCTCGTGCCGGCGACCGCCGCGGCCAAGGTCGAGGGCGGCATTCTCGGGCGGACCGAGGGCCTCGCGAACGCGTGGACCGTGGCGGGTGCGCAGGCGATGGCGTACCTCGGCGAGTGGGTCGCGGTCCTGTACGAGGACCACGTCGCGCTGCCCGCCCTCGTGGTGGCCGGGCTGATCGCGGCCCGGGCCGGTCGCCTCCGCTGGCTCGCGCCCGCGCTGGTTCTCCACCCGATCGCGGTGGCGCTGGTCGCGCCCTACCGGGGCCCGGCCTTTCAGACGGGTCGGTACTCGGCGCACCTCTTGCCGCTCGCCGTCGTCGTGGCGGTCCTCGGCCTCGAGCGCTTCCTCGCCGGGCTCGCCGCGCCGCGACTCCGCATGGCCGTCGCGCTCGCGCTCCTCGTCGGGCTCGCCCTGCGGCTCCCCGCCCAGGCCGACGCGTACGCATGGGGCGTCCAGAACATCAACGCGATGCAGGTGACGCTGGGGCGCTGGGTCGCGGCCCGCACGCCGCGGGACACGCTCATCGCCGTGAACGACGTGGGCGCGGTCTCCTACTTCGGCCAGCGGCGGGTGATCGACCTGGTCGGGCTCGCCACGCCCGAGATCCTGCCGTACCGCCGACAAGGTGCCGCCGCCGTGCTCCGCTATCTCGAGGCGCGATGCCCGGAGTACCTCGTCATCTTCCCCGAATGGTTTCCGGATCTCGCCGCGCGGCGGGATCTCTTCCGTCCGCTCACCGAGGTGACGCTCGTGCCCAACTTCGTCGCCGGGGCCGCGACCATGGTCGTCTACGAGACGGCCTGGCACCGCGACCGGGCGCGCGCGCCTGGGGCCTGCCCGGCGCCCGCCGGCGGCTGACGCCCGGCCGCCCCGTCGCCGCCTCCGCCCGTCCGCCGGGCGGCGTTCCTTGACACAAGTACGCATGGATGCTACGCTTTCGACCACTGCGCGGCGGGACGACTGCCGCGCAGTTTCCAGTCTCATGGACTACAAGGCGACCCTCCAGCTCCCGCGGACGGACTTCCCCATGCGGGCGAGCCTGCCCCAGCGGGAGCCGGAGTTCCTCCGCCGATGGGACGCGGCGGACCTCTACGGGCAGCTGCGGGCGCGCGGGCAGGGCCGCCCCCGCTGGATCCTCCACGACGGCCCGCCCTACGCGAACGGGCACATCCACATGGGGACCGCGCTCAACAAGGTCCTCAAGGACATCGTGGTGAAGTCGCGGGCGATGCTGGGCCACGACGCCGTCTACGTCCCGGGGTGGGATTGCCACGGCCTGCCCATCGAGCACCAGGTCGACAAGGAGCTCGGTCTCGACAAGGCCGGGAGCGACGTCCGGAGCGCGATGGATCCCGCCGAGAAGCGCCGCCGCTGCCGGGCGTACGCGCTCCGGTTCATCGACATCCAGCGCGCGGAGTTCCGGCGGCTCGGGATCTTCGGCGACTGGGGCCGGCCCTACCTCACGATGGCGCCCGCCTACCAGGCGACGATCGTGCGGGAGTTCGGCCGCTTCGTGGGCCGGGGCCTCGTCTACAAGGGTCTCAAGCCCGTGCACTGGTGCATGCACTGCAAGACCGCGCTGGCCCAGGCCGAGGTCGAGTACGAGGACCAGGAGACGCCGTCGGTCTACGTGAAGTTCCCGCTCGTGACGCCCTTGCCGGGCCTCCCGGCCGCGGCGCGCCCGTCGATCGTCATCTGGACCACGACGCCGTGGACACTCCCGGCCAACCTCGCCGTCGCGGTGAACCCGAGCGAGAAGTACGTCGCGCTCGACGTGGACGGCGAGACCCTCGTCGTCGCCGCCAGTCTCGCCGACGCCTTCACCCGGGTCGCGCGGCTCAAGTCGCCGCGGCGCCTCGCCACGCTCGAGGGCGCCGAGCTCGTCGGGCTCGAGTACCGGCATCCGTGGATCGAGCGGACGGGCCGGATCGCGGGCGCCCCGTTCGTCGCGATGGACGCGGGGACCGGCCTGGTCCACATCGCGCCGGGCCACGGCGAGGAGGACTACGAGCTCGGCCGGTCGCTCGGGCTGCCGATCTACAACCCGGTCGACGACGACGGGCGGTTCATCCCCGAGGTCGCGCACTTCGCGGGCCTCACCGTCTGGGAGGCGAACCCCCGGATCATCGCGCTCCTCCGAGAGCGCGGCGCGCTGGTCGCGGAGGTCTCGCTCACGCACACGTATCCCCACTGCTGGCGGTGCAAGAACCCGACGCTGTTCCGGGCGACCGAGCAGTGGTTCATCGCGCTGGACCAGGCGCCGCGCGGCGGCGCCGCCGGGACGCTGCGCGAGCAGGCCCTCGCCGCCCTGCCCACCGTGCAGTGGATCCCGCCCTGGGGCGAGGAGCGCATCACCAACATGATCGCCCACCGCCCCGACTGGACCATCTCGCGCCAGCGGGTCTGGGGCGTGCCGATCGTGGCCTTCTACTGCGAAGCCTGCGGGACCGTCCTCCTCGAGCAGGCGCTCGTCGACCACGTCGCCGCGCGGATGGAGGCGGGGGAGGGCGCCGACGAGTGGTACCTCCGGTCGGCCGCGGAGCTCCTGCCCGCCGGCACCGCGTGCGGGAAGTGCGGGGGACGCGCCTTCCGGAAGGAGAGCGACATCCTCGACGTCTGGTTCGACTCGGGCTGCAGCCACGCGGCGGTGCTGGAGCAGCACCCGCAGCTGCGCTGGCCGGCGGACATGTACCTCGAGGGCTCGGACCAGCACCGCGGATGGTTCCACTCCTCGCTGCTGGAGGCCGTGGGTACCCGCGGGCGCCCGCCCTACAAGGCGGTCCTGACGCACGGGTTCGTGGTGGACGGCGCCGGCCGCAAGATGTCGAAGTCCGTCGGCAACACGGTGGCGCCCGACGACGTCATCGCGAAGCACGGCGCGGAGATCCTGCGGCTGTGGGCCTCGGGCGAGGACTACACGCAGGACATCCGGCTCTCGGACGAGATCCTCGGGCAATTGGCGGAGGCCTATCGGCGGGTCCGCAACACCTGCCGGTTCCTTCTCGGGAACCTGGCGGACTTCGATCCCGCGACGGACACCGTCCCCGACCGGGCGCTGACCGGCCTCGACGGCTGGGCGATGCTCCGGCTCCAGCGGACGATCGAACGCGTGCGGAAGGCCTACGAGGACTACGAGTTCCACCTGGCGTTCCAGAGCCTCCACAACTTCTGCGCGGTGGACCTCTCGGCGCTCTACCTCGACGTGCTGAAGGACCGGCTCTACACGTCCGCGGCGAACGCGCCCGGGCGGCGGGCCGCCCAGACCGCGTGCTACCGGATCCTCGACGCGCTCGTCCGTCTCATGGCGCCGATTCTCACCTTCACGGCCGAGGAGGTGTGGGACCACCTCCGCGTGGCCGACAAGGCGCGGAGCGTCCACCTCACCGACTTCCCGGCCGTCGATCGGGCGTGGCTCGACGAGGGTGTGGAGCGCGGCTGGGAGATGCTGCTCCGCGTGCGCGGCGAGGTCGCGAAGGCGCTCGAGCAGGCGCGCGCGGCCAAGCTGATCGGCGCCGCGTTGGACGCGCGGGTGACGCTCTTCGTGGCCGACCCGGCGCTTCAAGAGGTCGTGAAGCCGGACTCCCAGGCGCTCCTCCGGGAGCTCCTGATCGTCTCCCAGGTCGAGATCCAGCGAGGGGCGCCGCCGGTTGGGCTTGCGACGGGCACGGACCGGGTGGCCCTGCGCGAGACGGCGCTCCCGGGGCTCGCGGTCGAGGTCCGGCACGCGGACGGCCGGAAGTGCGGCCGCTGCTGGACGTGGAGCCCGGCCGTCGGCCGGGATCCCGAGCACCCGGCGCTCTGCGAGCGCTGCGTCCCGGTCATCCGCGCGGGCGCCGGCGGATGACGCTCGTCCTGGGACTCGCGACGGCGGTCTTCGTCGCGGACCAGCTGACGAAGAAGTGGGCGCTTGCGCGGCTCGACGCCGTCCACCCGGTCGTCGTGATCCCGGACTTCTTCCACCTCGTGCTCGTCATGAATCCGGGCGTGGCGTTCGGAATCTTCGCCGGCGTGCCGCCCCGCTGGCGCTGGATCGTCAGCCTGTTCTCGCTGACCGCGCTGGCGTTGCTCGGCTCGCTCGCCTTCCGCCTCCTGCCGCGGGGGAGCCTCCTGGCGCGCGTGGCCATCGGGCTCGTGTTCGGAGGGGCGGCCGGCAACCTCCTCGACCGCTGGCGGTTCGGGGCGGTGGTGGACTTCCTCGACGTCTTCTGGCGCGGCTATCACTGGCCGGCGTTCAACGTGGCCGACTCGGCGATCACCGTCGGCGTGTCGCTCCTGGCCGCCGAGCTGGCCTTCGGGCGGGACGATGTCCCGCGGCGCGACCCTGCCGACGGCTGAGCCCCGGGCGTCCCGGGCGGGGAACGACGCGCCGGCGCGCCGGCGCTTCGTCGTGGAGCCCGGGGCGGCGGGGACCCGCCTCGATCGCTTCCTGCAGACACATGCTCCCGATCTCTCGCGCACGCGGCTCCAGGCGCTGATCGCGACCGGGAACGTCGCGGTGACCGGCGGTCACCCGAAAGCGAGCCACCGTCTGCGGGCGGGCGCGGAGATCGTCGTCGAGGTGCCGCCGCCCGAGCCCCTCTCGCTCGTGCCCGAGGCGATTCCGCTCGCCGTCGTCCACGAGGACGCGGACCTCCTGGTGGTGAACAAGCCCGTGGGGCTCGTCGTGCACCCGGGTGCGGGGCATCGGACGGGGACCCTGGTGCACGCCTTGCTCGCGCATTGCGGCGCGGACCTTTCCGGGATCGGCGGCGCGCGGCGCCCGGGCATCGTCCACCGGCTGGATCGCGGCACGTCCGGCCTCCTCGTCGTCGCCAAGACCGACGGCGCGCACGCGGCGCTGGCCCGCCAGCTCAAGGCCCGGACCGTCGAGCGGCGCTATCTCGCGCTGGTGCACGGCCGGCTGCCGCACGCGGCGGGCGTGGTCGAGGCCGCGATCGGACGCGACCCCCGCGACCGGCTGCGGATGGCCGTGCGCCCCGCCGGGGCGGGTCGCCCTGCCCTCACGCGGTACCGGGTCCTCGAGCGGTTCACGCGCCCCGCGCCGCTCACGCTGCTGGAGGCGACCCTGGGGACGGGCCGCACGCACCAGATCCGCGTGCACCTCGCCCATCTGGGCGCCCCCGTCGTCGGCGACCGGACCTATCGCCGGCGTGGGGCGATGCCTCCGGACCCCGATTTCGTCGCGCAGGTCGCCACGCTCGGCGGCCAGGCGCTCCACGCCGCGGTGCTCGGATTCACCCATCCCACCACGGGCGCGCGGCACCGCTTCGAGGCGCCCCCGCCGCCGGCGTTCGCCGCCCTCCTCGGGTGGCTGCGCAGGTCTTCGGGGCCCGCGGGGCCGCCCCCCCGCGTGCGCTAAACTCGAACGCATGGCGACGCGCGGACGGCACGACGGCGGGCGCCGGGTCGTCGCGATCGGCGGCGGGACCGGCCTACCGGTGATCCTGACGGCGCTCAAGCGCTATCTCGGCGGCCGCGTGGCGGCGCTGACGGCCATCGTCACCGTGACCGACGACGGCGGCAGCTCCGGGCGGCTCCGCGACGAGCTGCAAGTGCTCCCGCCGGGCGACATCCGGAACTGTCTCGTCGCGCTGGCCGAGGTCGAGCCGTTGATGGCCGAGCTCTTCCAGTTCCGCTTCCCCGGCGAGAGTCAGCTCGCGGGCCACAGCTTCGGTAACCTCTTCCTCGCCGCCCTCACCCAGGTCACGGGCAATTTCCTCCACGCGATCCGCATCTCCGGCAAGGTGCTGGCCGTGCGGGGTACCATCTTGCCGTCGACGCTCGACGTCGTACGGCTCGGCGCCGAGCTGGCCGATGGGCGCCGCGTCCTGGGCGAGTCGAGCATCGCGCGGCAGGGCATCCCCATCCGGCGCGTGTTTCTCGAGCCGGCAGGAGCCCGGGCGCTGCCGGAAGTGTTCGAGGCGATCGCGCATGCGCACGTCGTCGTCCTGGCGCCCGGCTCTCTCTACACGAGCCTGATCCCGAACCTTCTGGTCGGGGGGGTCGCCGACGCCCTGCGCGCGGCGCCCGCCCTGAAGATCGGCGTGGCGAACCTCATGACCGAGCCAGGGGAGACCGACGGCATGTCGCTCGCCGACCACCTGGCCGCCCTCCAGGCCCACGGTGCGCGAGGCGTCATCGACGGCATCGTGGCGCACGGCCGGCCGTTCCCGCCGGACGTGCTGGAACGCTACGCCCAAGCGGGAGCGAGCCCCGTCGTGATCGACCGGGAGCGGGTCCGGGCGCTCGGCGTGTGGCTCACGGAGGCGGATCTCGCGAGCCCGACGGAGCTCGCGCGCCACCATCCCGAGAAGCTCGGCCGCGTCCTCGCGCGGCTCATCCGACACGGCGGGCCCGCGCGCCGCCGGGAGGCCGTCCGTGCCTAGCGTCGGGACGCGGCGGGTCCGGGGCGAGGCCGGCCGGCGCGAGACCTGGGCGGTCGTCCTCGCCGCGGGCGAAGGGAAACGCATGCGGTCGGGCCGGCCCAAGATCCTGCACCTCCTGGGCGGCCAGCCGCTGGTGTGGTATCCGGTCGCTCTCGCGCGCGATGCCGGCGTCGCGGGGAGCGTGGTCGTGGTGGCGCCCCGGGTGAAGGCCGTGCGCACCGCGCTCGCCGATCTCGGGCCGCGCTTCGTCGAGCAGCCCGAGCCGCGCGGCACGGGGGATGCCCTTCGCCGGGCGCGGCCGGCGCTGCCGGATTCGGCCACCGAGCTCCTCTTGCTGTACGGCGACGTGCCGCTGCTTGCGCGCCCGACTCTCGACGCGCTCCTGGCGCGCCATCGCGCGAGCCGCGCCGCCGCGACCGTCCTGACGTTCCTGCCGGCCGACCCGACCGGGTACGGGCGTATCCGGCGCGGTCGGGACGGTCGCGTGCGGGCGATCGTCGAGGAGCGGGATGCGACGCCCACCGAGCGCCGCGGCCGCGAGTGCAACTCCGGCATCTACTGCTTCGACCCAGCCCGGCTGTGGCCAGCGCTCGAGGCCGTGGCCCGGCCCGCGCCGACCAACGCGCAGGGCGAGGTCTACCTGACGGACGTGATCGCGCAGCTCGCGCGCCGCGGCCGTCGGATCGAGGCCGTGCGCGTGGCGGACCCGCTCGAGGTAGCCGGGGTCAATGACCGGCGCCAGCTCGCGGCGCTGGAGGGGCTGTTGCGGTCGCGCACCCTCGACGCCCTCATGACCGCCGGCGTGAGCATCATCGATCCGGCGGCGACGTACGTGGACACCACCGTCGTGGTGGGCCGCGATACCGTGCTCCATCCGGGCGTCCGCCTCGCGGGGCGCACGGCGATCGGGGAAGCGTGCGTCATCGGGACGGGCTCGCAGCTCACCGACACGACCATCGGGGACCGCGTCACCCTTCGGCCTTACTGCGTGCTCGACGAGTCCCAGGTGGAGGACGACGCGACGCTGGGCCCGTTCGCGCGCCTCCGGCGCGGGTCCCGGATCGGGCCGGGTGCGGAGGTCGGGAACTTCATCGAGATCAAGCAGGCGACGCTCGGCCGCCGGGTGAAGGCGCATCATGTGGGGTACATCGGTGACGCCACCGTGGGCGAGGGTGCCAACATTGGCGCCGGCACGGTGACGTGCAACTTTGACGGCCTCCAGAAGCACCCGACACGGATCGGGGCGCGGGCGTTCGTCGGCACGAACTCGAGCCTGGTCGCCCCGCTCACGATCGGGGACGACGCGTACGTGGGGGCGGGCTCCGTGATCACCCGAGACGTGCCGGCCGGCGCGCTGGCCATGGAGCGGGCGCCGCAGGAGATCAAGGAGGGCTGGACGGAGCGGCGCCGGGGCCGCCGCCCGACCGGGAGCGAGCCCGCCGCCCCGAACCCCTGATCTGGCGAATCTGCCGGCTTCGGGCAGAATGGCGCGTGGCGAAACCGGGCGTGCTATCGCGCGTTGCGCGGCCGCAACGGTCGTCGCGCCCAGAAGCCGGCCCGCCGCCCTTCCCGGGGCCCCGGAGAGTGGCGTGGGATCGGCCGCCGACGGGTGGCACGGGGATTGCTCCTTGCCCGATGCGCCAGCGGTAGACAACCTTGAACGAGGTGACGAGGCGATGTGTGGGATTGTCGGGTACATCGGTTCCGCCGGCGCGACCGGCATCATTTTGGACGGCCTCAAGCGGCTGGAGTACCGCGGCTACGATTCCGCCGGCGTGGCGGTCGTGGCCGACGGGGTGCTGCAGGTGCGGCGGAGTGCCGGCCGGCTGCGCAACCTGGAAGCGGCGCTCCGGGAGCGTCCACTCGACGGCCCGCTGGGCATCGGCCATACGCGCTGGGCGACCCATGGGCGGCCCTCGGAGGAGAACGCTCACCCCCATACCGACTGCACGGGCTCCATCGTCGTCGTGCACAACGGCATCCTGGAGAACTACCTGCCGATCAAGTCCCGGCTCCAAGCCGAGGGCCACGTGTTCAAGTCGGAGACCGACACGGAGGTGCTGGCCCACTTGGTCGAGCAGTACTGGGCCGAGGCGGGCGGGCTGGCCGAAGCGACGCAACGGGCGCTCCAGGAGGTCCGCGGCGCCTACGCCGTGGGCGTCCTCTCGGATCGCGAGCCGGGCGCGCTCGTCGCGGCCAAGACCGGCGCGGGCGGGGTCGTGGTCGGGCTCGGCAAGGGGGAGTACTTCGTGGCGTCGGACGTGCCGGCCATCCTGGCCCACACGCGCGACGTCCTGATCCTCGAGGACGGCGAGATGGCCGTCGTCACCCGGGAGGGTGTGCGGCTCCAGACGCTGGCCGGACGGCCGGTCGAGCGGCCGGTGACCCACATCACCTGGGACCCGATCATGGCCGAGAAGGGCGGATACCGCCACTTCATGCTCAAGGAGATCTACGAGCAGCCGCGTGCGATCACCGACACGTTCCGGGGTCGGATCTCGCCCGAGACGGGGGACTGCTTCCTCCCGGATATGAACCTCACGCGGGAGGAGCTGCAAGGGTTCGCGCGGGTGGTGCTGGTGGCGTGCGGCACGTCGTACCATGCGGCGCTCGTCGGCCGCCAGATGCTCGAGCGCCTGGCCGGCATCCCCGCCGAGGCGGACATCGGCTCGGAGTTCCGGTACCGGGACCCGCAGGTGGGCCCCGACACGCTCGTCGTGGCGCTCTCCCAGTCCGGGGAGACGGCGGACACTCTCGGGGCCGTCCAGGCCGCGAAGGCCAAGGGCGCCTCGGTCGTGGCCGTCTGCAACGTCGTCGGCAGCGCGCTCGCGCGCGAGGCCCACGGAGTCCTCTACGTCCACGCCGGCCCGGAGATCAGCGTCGCGTCGACGAAGACCTTCACGGCCACGGTGAGCGCCCTCTACCTCCTCGCGCTGCATCTCGGCCGTCTCCGCGGCGTGATGACGCCGGAGGCGGGCCGCCGCCACCTGGCGGAGCTGCTCGAGCTGCCGCGGCTCGTCGAAGCCGCGCTCGGCACCGAGGAGGCGATCGCCGACCTGGCGCGCTCGCTCGGCCACTACCGCGACTTCCTCTATCTCGGACGCGGGCTGCACTACCCGCTCGCCCTCGAAGGCGCGCTCAAGATGAAGGAGCTCTCCTACGTCCACGCCGAGGGCTACCCGGGCGGCGAAATGAAGCACGGGCCCATCGCCCTGATCGACGCGGACATGCCGGTGGTGGCGCTGATGCCCCGGGACGCCACCTACGACCGCATGCTCGCGAACATCGAGGAGGTGCGGGCGCGCGATGGGGTCCTGATCGCCCTCGCCCATCCCGACGACGAGCTGATCGCGAGCAAAGCGCGCCACGTCCTCCGCGTGCCGCCTGCGAGCGATCTCCTGAACCCGATCGTGATGTCGGTGCCGCTCCAGCTCCTCGCGTATCACGTCGCGGTCCGCCGCGGCTGCGACGTGGATCAGCCGCGGAACCTCGCGAAGAGCGTGACCGTCGAGTAGCACGCGCTCGTCTCCGGCCCGGCGTCGGCGCTTCCGGTGTACTCTGGCTTCTCGTGAGCCTTCGCCGGCGGACGACTGACCGTTCGGAAGACGCGCCTGTCCTGATCTCGCCCCGGGCTCGCGTGGACGCCTGATGGGCGAGACGCGCCCCGAGCTCGAGGCCGCCGAGATCCGGGGCCTCCTCGCCGGGCTCAACCCCGTGCAGCAGGAGGCGGTCCTTCACGTGGACGGCCCGCTGCTGGTCCTGGCGGGCGCGGGGAGCGGCAAGACCCGCGTCATCGCCCAGCGCATCGCGTACCTGGTGGCCCGCGGCGTGAATCCGCGGCAGATCCTGGCCGTCACGTTCACGAACAAGGCAGCCGGGGAGATGGCGCAGCGCGTGGCCGCGATCCTCGCCAGCCGCCCCGGCGGCGGGCGCCCCCCGCTGGTCGCCACGTTCCACTCGACCTGTGCGCGCGTGCTCCGGGCTGAGATCCATCACCTCGGCTATTCACGGTCCTTCGTGATCTACGACGAGGACGACCGGCTGGCCCTCGTCCGCGAGTGCTACAAAGAGCTCGGCCTCGACGAGCGGCTGCTCACGCCCGCGGCGGCGATCGCGCGGATCTCGCGGGCCAAGAACCAGCTCCGGGGCCCGGAGGAGGTGGAGGAACATGCGCGCGGACCGCGCGAGGCGGAGGTGGCGCGGCTCTACACGCGGTACGCGGCCCGGCTGCGGGCGGTCGGCGCCGTCGACTTCGACGACCTCCTTGGCCTGACGGTGGAGCTCTTCACGCGGCACCCGAACGTGCTCGACTACTACCGGAACCTGTGGCGCTACGTGCTCGTCGACGAGTACCAGGACACGAACGCCGCCCAGTACCGCCTCCTGCGGCAGCTCACGGCGGAGCACCGGAACCTCTGCGTCGTCGGGGACCCCGACCAGTCCATCTACCGGTTCCGCGGCGCGGACCTGCGGAACATCCTGGACTTCGAGCGCGACTTCCCGGGCTGTCGGGTCGTCCGCCTCGAGCAGAACTACCGGTCGACCGGGCGCATCCTCGAGATCGCGGCCGCCGTGATCGCGCACAACCAGGCGCGCAAGGAAAAGGGCCTCTGGACCGAGAATGCGCGCGGCGAGCCGGCGCGGCTCTTCCGCGCGCGGGACGAGGGTGAAGAGGCGCTCTGGATCGCGCGGACCGTGGCGGAGCTGCGCGCGGAGGGCCAGCCGCTCGACGGCGTCGCCGTCCTCTACCGGACGAACGCCCAGTCGCGCGTGCTGGAGGACGCGTTCCGTGTGGCGGGGCTGCCCTATCACATCGTGGGCAGCGTGCGCTTCTACGAGCGCCGGGAGATCAAGGACGCCCTCTCGTATCTCCGGCTCGTGACGAACCCGGCCGACGACCTCTCCTTCCGGCGGGCGCTCGGCGCGCCGCCGCGCGGCGTGGGGCGCACGACGCTCGGCCGCCTCGAGGAGCTCGCGGCGGCGGCCGGCGTGCCGCTCCTCGCGACGGCAGGGAGCGCGGGCGCCGAGCTCGGGGGTCGGGCGGGCCGGGCGCTCGGTGACTTCGCGCGCCTGATCGCGGGGCTCCGGGCGACGGCCGAGGTGCCGCGGCCGCTCGGGGAGCGCGTCGCGGCGATCATCGACGGCTCCGGGCTGCGCGAGGCGCTCCGCCGGGAGGGCACGGCCGAGGCCGAGAGCCGGCTCGAGAACCTGGACGAGCTGGTCGTCGCCGCGGAGGAGTTCGCCGCGCGGCCGGAGGGCGGCGACCTCGCCGGATTCCTCGACTCCGTCAGCCTGATCTCGGACGTGGACGAGCTCCAGGAGGCGCGACCCGCCGCGACGCTCATGACGCTCCACTCGGCCAAGGGCCTCGAGTTCCCGGCGGTGTTCCTCACCGGGCTCGAGGAAGGCGTCTTCCCGCACGGCCGGGCGCTCGACGACGAGGAGGGCATCGAGGAGGAGCGCCGGCTGGCCTACGTCGGTCTCACGCGCGCGAAGGAGCGCCTCTTCCTGTCCTACGCCGGCGAGCGCCGCCTCGGCGGCTACGCGGGCCTCCGGGAGCCGTCGCGCTTCCTCCTCGAGATGCCGGCGGACGCGGTCGTGCCCATCGGGAGCCGGCGCCCCGAGGCGGGCCGCGGCCGGCCGCCCGCGTGGCCCGGCCGCGTGTCGGAGCCCGGTCCGGAGCCGGACCCCGATCCCGCCGACGAGTTCCCGCTCCGGGTGGGGGCGCGGGTGCGCCACGCCGGCTGGGGCGACGGGATCCTCACCGGCATCCAGAAGGACGGCGCGGACATCGTCGTGACCGTGAACTTCGCCTCGGTCGGCCGGAAGCGCCTCCTCCTGAAGTACGCGCCGCTCGAGGAGGTGTAGACTCGGGACGCGCAGGCCCCCGGGGCCGCCGCCGCGACGCGGCGCCCGCGCCAGGCCGCCGGTCAGGCCGTCGGCGACGCTCCGACCCATCGGGCCACCACGAGGACGACAATGAGCGACGTGAAGATCACGCTGGCGGAGGTCGAGCACGTCGCGCGGCTCGCCCGGCTCGCGCTGGATGCCGACGAGAAGGAGCGCATGCGGAGTCAGCTCGATGCGATCCTCGGCTACGTCGAGCAGCTCCGCCGCGTGAACACCGACGGGGTCGAGCCGACCGCGCACGTGCTGCCGCTCGTCAATGTCCTGCGGGACGACGAGGTGCGGCCCTCGTATCCCGTCGAGGCGATGCTCGCGAACGCCCCTGACGCGCAGGACGGCCAGTTCCGCGTGCCGCGCATCCTCGAGGAGTGAGCCGGTGACCGACTGGACCGGGCTCACCATCCACGAGAGCGTGCGGGCGCTGCGCGATGGCCGGGTCACTGCCCGGGCGCTGGTGGATGCCTACCTCGGCCGCATCGCGCGGCTCGACGACACGCTGGGGGCCTTCCTGACGGTGGCCGCCGAGTCGGCGCGCGCGCAGGCCGAGGCGGTGGACGAGCGGCACCGGCGCGGCGAGCCCCCGCGGCCGCTCGAGGGCGTGCCGCTCGCGATCAAGGACGTCCTTTGCACCCGGGGCATCCGCACGACCTGCGGCTCCCGGATCCTCGACAGCTTCGTGCCTCCGTACGACGCGACCGCCGTCGCGCGGCTGATGGGCGCGGGCGCCATCGTCCTCGGCAAGACCAACTGCGACGAGTTCGCGATGGGCTCCTCGACGGAGAACTCCGGTTACTTCGTGACCCGGAACCCCTGGGGACTCGACCGGGTCCCCGGCGGCTCGTCCGGCGGGTCCGCCGCCGCCGTCGCCGCCGATCTGGCCGCCGGTGGCCTCGGCACCGACACCGGCGGCTCGGTGCGGCAGCCGGCCGCCCTCTGTGGCGTGGTGGGGCTCAAGCCCACCTACGGCCGCGTCTCCCGCTACGGCCTCATCGCCTTCGCCTCCTCGCTCGACCAGATCGGACCCCTCGCCAAGGACGTCCGGGATGCGGCGCTGCTGCTCGAGACGATGGCCGGCGCCGACCCGCTGGACTCGACGGCGGCCGGCGAGCCGGTTGGCGACCATCAGGTCGCGATGGGGCAGGGCGTCGCGGGCCTCACGCTCGGCATCCCGGACGAGTACTTCGTGGCGGGCCTCGATCCGGAGGTCGAGCACGCGGTGCGGGATGCGATCCGGGTCCTGGAGCGCTGCGGGGCGCGGACCAAGCGCGTGTCGCTCCCTCACACCGATGCCGGCGTGGCCACCTACTACATCGTGGCGCCCGCGGAGGCGTCCTCGAACCTCGCGCGGTACGACGGGGTCAAGTACGGGCTCCGCGTGCCGGACGGGCGCGACCTCGTCTCCATGACCGCGCGCACGCGCGCCGCCGGCTTCGGGCCCGAGGTGCGGCGCCGGATCATGCTGGGCGCCTACGTGCTGTCGGCCGGCTACTACGACGCGTACTACGCGAAGGCGCAGCGCGTGCGCACCCTGATCCGCCGCGACTTCGATCGCGCCTTCGCCGAGGTCGACGCGATCGTGTCCCCGACGGCGCCCACTCCCGCCTTCAAGATCGGCGAGAAGACGGACGATCCCATCGCGATGTACCTGAACGACGTCTTCACGATCCCGGCGCCGCTGGCCGGCGTGCCGGCGATCTCGGTGCCCTGCGGCTTCTCGCTGGCGGGGCTTCCGATCGGGCTCCAGGTCATCGGCAAGCCCTTCGACGAGGCCACGCTCTTCCGCGTCGCCGGCACCTACGAGCAGGCCTGCGGGGTCCTCCGGCGCCGACCGGAGGTCGTGCCCGCCCCGAGCCCGTCCCCGGCATGAGCACCGCCTGGGAGACGGTCATCGGGCTCGAGGTCCACGCGCAGCTCCTCACGCGCTCGAAGATGTTCTGCGGCTGCGCCACGACCTTCGGCACGCCGCCCAACCACCAGACATGCCCGATTTGCCAGGGCATGCCCGGGGTGCTGCCGGTCATCAACCGCCGCGCGATCGAGTTCGGGATCCGCACGGCCCGCGCCCTCCACTGCCGGATCAACGGCGCGTGCCGCTTCGCCCGGAAGCACTACTTCTATCCCGACATGCCGAAGAACTACCAGATCAGCCAGTACGAGGCGCCGCTGGCCGAGGAGGGCTGGCTGGAGATCGAGGTCGACGGCGCGCCCCGGCGGATCGGCATCGAGCGCCTCCACCTGGAAGAGGACGTCGGCAAGCTCACGCACGAGGGCGGGGTGTTCGAAACGGCGAGCGCGAGCCTGGTCGACTACAACCGGGCGGGCGTGCCGCTCATGGAGATCGTCTCGCGGCCGGACCTCCGGTCCCCGGGGGAGGCCGCCGAGTACCTGCGCAGCCTCCGGACCATCCTGCGGTACCTCGGCGTCTGCGACGGGAACATGGAGGCGGGGTCGCTCCGCTGCGACGCCAACGTGTCGGTCCGGCGGGCCGGCGCGACCGAGCTCGGGACGAAGGTGGAGATCAAGAACATGAACTCCTTCCGGCACGTGCGCGATGCCCTCGAGCACGAGGCCGCGCGGCAGATCCGCGCGCTCGAGCGGGGCGAGCGCATCGTGCAGGAAACGCGCCTGTGGAACCCGGAGCGGAGCGTCACCGCCGCGATGCGCTCGAAGGAGTACGCGCACGACTATCGGTACTTCCCGGATCCCGATCTGGTGCCCGTGGAGCCCGACCCGGCCTGGGTGGCCGCGATCGAGCGCGACCTCCCTGAGCTCCCGCGCGCCCGCCGGCAGCGCTTCATGACCGAGCACGGCCTGCCGCTCCACGACGCGGAGCTCCTCACGAGCGACCGGGCGCTCGCCGACTACTTCGAGGACGCCGTGCGGGTCCACGCGAATGCGAAGGCGCTGGCGAACTGGATCGGCTCCGAGCTCCTGCGCGAGCTCAAGGGGGATGCGGCTGCGGTCGCAACCGCGGCCGTCAGCCCGGCGGCGCTCGCGCGGCTCGTCGCGCTGATCGACGAGGGGACCATCAGCGGGAAGATGGCCAAGGAGCTCTTCGAGCGCATGGCGCGCACCGGCGAGGAGCCTGACGTGATCGTCCGCCGCGAAGGCCTCCGCCAGGTCGCCGACGAGGGCGCGATCAGCCGGGTGATCGACGAGGTCGTGACGGCCCATCCGAGCGTCGTCGAGGACTATCGCCGCGGGAAGAAGCAGGCGGCGGGGTTCCTGGTCGGCCAGGTCATGAAGGCGACCCAGGGAAAGGCCAATCCCCAGGTGGTGAACCGCCTCCTCGGCGAGCGCCTCGGCGCCGGCTGAGGCGCGCGTCCGATCTGGCGACGCCGGTGCGCCGCGTCGCCCCCCAGAAAAGCCGGCGGGCCTGCCGGCCCCGCTTCCTATAATGACCGTGAGCCCATGCTCGAGCTCCGTGGCGTCTCCAAGGTCTACGGGCGCGCGGCGGGCGGGCGCGTCGAGGCGCTGATTGACCTCTCCTTCGAGGTCAAGCCGACCGAGCTGGCCGTCCTGGTCGGCCCGGGCGGGAGCGGCAAGTCGACCCTGCTCCGTCTCGTCGCCGGCGAGGAGCGTCCGACCCGGGGCAGCGTCCTCGTGGACGGTGTCGAGGTGGGCACGCTCGGAAAGCGCGGCCTCGCTCGCCTGCGCCGCAGCCTCGGGATCCTGTTCCAGGACGCGCCCCTCCTACCCGACCGGACGGCGCTGGGCAACGTGACGTTTGTCCTGCGCGCCCTGGGCATGGGACGGGGGGAGGCGCGTGAGCGGGCCCTCGCCGCGCTGGTCGACGTCGGACTCGGCCCCGCCCGGAACGCGCTGCCCGACGAGCTGGCCGCCGGCGAGCGCCGCCGGGTGCTGCTCGCGCGTGCGCTCGCGCCGCGCCCGCGGCTCCTGCTCGCGGACGAGCCCACGGCCGTCCTTGATGCCACCGATGCCGCCATCGTGGTCAGGCTCCTCCGGAGCCTGGCGGAGCGCGGCACGACCTGCCTCGTGGCCACCCAGGAGGTCGAGATCGCGCGCGCGCTCGACGGTCGCGTGCTCCCGCTGGCGGCTGGCCGGCTGCGCCCCGAGGCCCGTCCTGTTTAGTTACCTCCTCGGGACGACGTTTCGGGACTGCCGCCGCGGCGGCGCGAGCGCGGCGGCAGCGGTGCTGGTCTCGACGCTCGGGGTCCTCGTGGCGGGCGGGACGCTCGGCGGCGATCTCGCGCTGGCCCTGTCCGAGGCGGCGTGGCGCGCGGATCTGCGCGTCGTGGCCGTGCTCCGGGACGCGGGCACGCGACCGGAGGCGCCGGACGGTATCGTCGCGCGCGCTCGCGCCCTGCCGGGTGTGGCGGAGGTACGGTACGTGGGCCCCGCCGTCGCGCTGGCCGAGCTGCGGCGACTCCTCGGCCCGCGCGGCGAGGGGCTCGATCGCCTGCCGTCGAACCCGCTGCCCGCTCGGCTCGAGATCACGCCCGGGCCCGCACTCAGCGCGAGCGAGCTTGAAGGCCTTGTCGAGACGGTGGATCGGTTGCCGGGGGTGATGGAGGTGCAGGCGGCATTCGGCTGGGTCGAGCCCGTCGAGCGGATTCGGCGCGGGCTCCTCCTGGGAGGCTTCGGCCTGGCGGCCATCCTCGGGCTCGCGCTGTTCGGCGTGGCTGCCGGGGCCACGGCCGCCGCGCGGCGGGCCGGCGCGGTGGAAGTGGGGATCCTGCGTCTCGCCGGGGTTCCGGCGCTCCGCCTGGCCGCCCCGCCCGTGCTCCAGGCGGTCCTCCTCTCGACCCTGGGGTCGCTGCTCGGGCTCGGGCTCTTGCTTCTCGCGTCCGAGCCCGGCGCGTCGTGGACCGCCGGCTGGCTCCGCGCGGTCCTGGGCCTCGATCCCTTGCCTCTCCTGCCTTCCTCCTGGCTGGCCACGGTGACGGGTATCGGCTCGGCGCTCGGGCTGGCGGGCGGCCTCGCCGCCGGTCGCGCCTGACGCGGGCGTCCGCGATGCGGATCGGTTCCCGCCGCTGGCCGCGTCTCCTGCTCGGGCTCCTCGTCGTCGGGCTCGCGGCCGACCTGTCCGGGCGACCCGCGTCGGCGGGGCCGCCGCCGTCCGGGCGCCAGAACTTGAAGGCGCGACAGGAGGCGCTCGGCGAGGTCCGCCGCCAGCTCGACGAGGCGCGCGAGCGCGCGCTGGCCGCGCGGCGGCGCGAGATGTCGCTCCTCGCGGAGCTCGAGGGCATCGATCGCTCGCTCGGCCAGAAGCGCGGCGCGCTCCAGCAGCTCGATCGCCGCATCGTCCAGGTCGAGGCGGAGCTCGACGCGCTCGAAGGCCGCCGCGACCGCGTGGTGGAGGATCTCGTGAGCCAGCAGGCCGCGCTCTCCGCGCGCCTCGAGGCGCTCGCGCGGCTGGCGGCGGCGCCCGGGGCGCCGGTCTGGGCGGTCGGGCCCGCGGCGCTGACCCGCCAGCGCGCGGTGGCGGACCTGGCGGGCATCGCGCGCGACGACCTCGATCGGCTCACGCGCTACGACGCCACGGCCGACCGTCTCACGGCCCGGCAGGAAGCGGCGGCGCGGGCGCGCCGGGAGCTCGTCGAGCTCCGGAGCGCCGTCGACACGGAGCGCGGGCAGATCGCGGCGCAGGCCGAGCGTCGCCGGACGCTCCTCGCCGAGGTGCGCGAGGATCGGGCCACGCACGAGCGGGTGGCGGGCGAGCTGGCCGAGGCCGCCCGCCGTCTCGAGGCGCTGGTGCGGAATCTGGCGCGCCGCGCGCCCGCGCAGCGCGCCGTGGCGCGCGCGACCCCAACGCCCGCGCCGGGTCCGGCCGTCGGCTTCGGGCGGGAGCGGGGTCAGCTGCCGTGGCCGGCCGAAGGCCGCGTCGTGACAGGCTTCGGGCGGGAGACGCACCCCCGGTTCGGCACCGAGACCGTCCGGACCGGCATCGACATCGAGGCCGCGGAGGGGGCGCCGATCCGCGCGGTGGCGCCGGGAGCCGTGGCGTATCGCGGCTGGTTGAAGGGATATGGTAACCTTTTAGTCCTGGATCACGGCGACGGTTACTACACCCTTTACGCCCACGCCTCGCAGATCTTGGTCGACGAGGGCGACCAGGTGAAGGGCGGTGAGTTGGTCGGCCGCGTCGGCGAGACCGGCTCGGTCGAAGGACCCCGCCTGCACTTCGAGGTGCGTTACCAGAGCCGGGCGGAAGACCCCCAGCTCTGGCTCCGGCGCCGTCCATGAGCGGCCCGGATCGGGGCGACCCGGTTGTCGCGGAGAAGGAGCGGGTCATGCGTGCGGGGAAGCCAGTCGGCAAGGCGTTCCTGACAGCGGCCGTCCTGGTGGTGCTGACGCTCTCCCTGGGCGGCACCAGCGCCTCCAAGGGTGTCGACCGGACCGCCACCTACGAGCAGCTCAAACTCTTCACCGACGTGCTGTCGATCATCCAGAACCAGTACGTCGACGAGACCGAGCCGAAAGAGGTCATCTACGGGGCGGTTCGGGGCATGCTGCGCGCGCTCGACCCGCACTCCTCGTTCATGGACCCCGAGAGCTACCGGGAGATGCAGGTCGAGACCTCGGGGAGCTTCGGCGGCCTCGGGATCGAGATCTCGATCCGTGACGACGTCCTGACGGTGGTGGCGCCGATCGACGGCACGCCGGCGTGGCGAGCGGGCATCCAGCCCGGCGACCGGATCGTGAAGATCGAGGGGCTCGCCACCAAGGACATGAGCCTCCCCGACGCGGTCAAGAAGATGCGCGGCCCGAAGGGCACGAAGGTCACCGTCACGATCCTGCGCGAGGGCACCAAGGAGCCGTTCGACGTCTCCCTCACGCGCGAGGTCATCCAGGTCCAGAGCATCAAGGCGCTGGAGCTCGAGCCCGGGATCGGCTACATCCGCATCCGGCAGTTCCAGGAGCGGACGGCGCCGGACCTGGTCGCGGCGGTCGAGAAGTTCGACAAGACCGGGAACCTCGCGGGCCTGATCGTGGACGTGCGGTACAACCCGGGCGGCTTGCTCTCGTCGGCGGTGGAGGTCTCCGAGGAGTTTCTCGGCGACGGCAAGCTGATCGTGTACACCGAGGGCCGCGTGCGGAACCAGAACATGCGCTTCACGGCCCACGCGAAGCACGCGATCACGGACGTCCCGCTGGTCGTGCTCGTCAACCAGGGGTCGGCGTCGGCGTCGGAGATCGTGGCCGGCGCGATCCAGGATCACGGGCGCGGGGTGGTGATCGGGCAGCAGACGTTCGGCAAGGGCTCGGTGCAGACGATCATCCCGCTCTCGGACGGCTCGGGCCTCCGGCTCACCACCGCCCGCTACTTCACGCCGAAGGGCCGCTCGATCCACGGCAAGGGCATCACGCCGGACATCGTGATCGATCCGCCGAAGGACGACGCGGCCACCAAGCCGGGCGCCCCGCCCCTGTCCGAGACCGAGCAGATGAAGCGGGACGTCCAGCTCCAGCGCGCGATCGAGATTCTGAAGGCGTCCCGGATCCTCGACAAGACGAAGCCGACCGCGAAGGCCGGCTAGCGCGACGACGAATCCCGGCCGGCGATCCCGCCGGCCGGGACCCGCGCCCGGTCCGCCGGGCGGCTGACGACCCCGCGCATGCTCGTCCTCGGCATCGAGAGTTCCTGTGACGAGACGGCCGCGGCCGTGCTGGCCGACGGAACGCTGCGGTCGAGCATCGTCGAGTCCCAGGACCCCATCCACGCCCGCTATGGCGGCGTCGTGCCCGAGCTCGCCTCCCGCCGACATCTCGAGGTCGTCCTCCCGGTTGTCGCCCGCGCGCTGGACGAGGGCGGCGTCCGGCTGCCGGACCTCGATGGAATCGCCGTGACCCACGGCCCCGGGCTCGTCGGCTCGCTCCTCATCGGGCTTTCGGTGGCGAAGGCCTTCGCCTACGCCCACCGGCTCCCCCTGGTGGGCGTGAACCACCTGGAAGGGCACATCTTCGCGGGCCGCCTCGCGGACCCCACCCTCGAGCCGCCCTTTCTGGCGCTCCTCGTGTCCGGCGGCCACACCGCGCTCTACGCCTGCGAGGCCCCGCTCCGTTACCGCCTGGTGGGGCAGACACGGGACGACGCCGCCGGCGAGGCCTTCGACAAGGTCGCGAAGCTCCTCGGGCTCGGCTACCCCGGCGGCCCGGTCGTGGAGCGTACCGCGCGGGCGGGGGACCCGAAGGCGATCGCCTTCCCGCTCGCCCAGTTCCAGGACCGCGCGCCGGACTTCTCGTTCTCGGGCCTCAAGACCGCCGTGAGCCTGTACGTGCGCCAGCACGGGCCGCTCGGCGCCGAGGCCGTCGCCGACGTGTGCGCGTCGTTCCAGGCGACGGCGGTGAAGATGCTCGTGCGGAAGGCGATCCGCGCCGCGCGCGACTCCGGGATCCGGCGCATCCTGCTCACCGGCGGTGTCGCGGCCAACGGCGCGCTCCGCGCATCGCTCGAGGCCGAGTGCGCCGAGCGCGGCTACCGCTGGAGCGCGCCTCCGCTCCGGCTCTGCACGGACAACGCGGCCATGATCGCGGCGGCCGGCAGCGCGCGGCTCGCGGCCGGCGAGCGGGCCGACCTCACGCTGAACGCTCTCGCGACCCTCCCCCTCGCGTGACGCGATGAGCACCGGCGGGGATCCCCTCTCCGAGGTCGACCGGCTTCTGGCGGCTCTGCCGGACGCCGTCATCGGGGTGCGGCCCGACCTGACGGTGTTCCTCTGGAACGCCGCCGCCGAGGCGCTCACCGGGCGGTCGGCGACGCGCGCGCTGGAGCGGCCGCTCTCCGAGTGCCTGGGGCCCGAGGCCCGTCTCCTCCGGCATCTCGGCGAGACCGTCCGCCTCGCCGAGGGCCGGGCCGAGCCGGAGTCGGAGATGACGGCCACCGACGGGCGCGCGATCCCGGTCAGCGTGCTGACGGCGCCCATCCACGGCCCGAGCGGCCAGCTGCGCGGCGCGGTCGCGGTGCTGCGGGACCTGTCGCGGATTCGCGCGCTCGAGGCGGAGGTCCGGCGCGGCGAGCGGCTCTCGGCGCTCGGCCAGATGGCGCTCGCCCTCGCGCACGAGATCCGGAACCCGCTCGGGGCGATCCGGGGCGTGGCCCAGCTCCTGGGGGACGAGCTCGGCGGCGCCGGCCCCTTCCGGGACCACCTGACGGTCATGCTGGCGGAGATCGACCGCGTGAACCGCGTGATGGAAGCCCTGCTGGATCTCGGCCGGCCGCTGACCTTCACCTTCGGGTTCGTGAACCTCCACGAGCTCCTGGATCGGGTGTGTCTCCTCGCCGAGCCGGCCGCCCGGGCCCACGAGGTCCAGCTCGTCCGCCGCTACGACCCGAGCTTGCCGGCCCTCTGGGCCGACGCCGACCGCCTCATGCAGGTGTTCCAGAACCTGGTCCAGAACGGCGTGGAGGCGATGCCGGGGGGCGGCCGGCTCACGCTGACCACGCGCCTGTCGCTCGACGCCCTGTTCGGCGGCCGCGTCGACGCGGGCACCGGCCCCCGGCCTCTGGTCGAGGTCCAGGTTTCGGACGAGGGCGAGGGCATTCCCCCCGAGCTGCTCGATCGCGTCTTCGATCCGTTCGTGACCACGAAGCCTCGCGGCCTCGGCCTCGGCCTGGCGCTGGCGCACCGCATCGTCGAGGAGCACCGTGGCGCGCTCCGGGTCGCGAGCACGCCGGGCAAGGGGACCACCTTCAGCGCGCACGTGCCCATCGCGCCGACCGCGGGCGCTGCGGGCCCGTTGTCCGCGCCGCCGGGCCTCGGCGCGGCCCGCCCCGACCCGCCGGCGCCTTCCCGATGACCCCCGCCCGGATCCTCGTCGCCGACGACGAGCCGTCGATGCGCTGGCTCCTCGAGCGCGTGCTGCGCCAGGCCGGGCACTCCGTCACCGTGGTGGAGGACGGCGCGGGCGCGCTCGCGCAGGCTGGCGCCGAGCCGTACGACCTGGCGTTCGTCGACGTGCGCATGCCGGGCGTGGACGGGCTCGAGGTGCTCTCGCGGCTCAAGACCCTCGCCCCCGACACGGCCGTGATCGTGATGACGGCCCACGGCAGCGTGCGGTCTGCCGTCGAGGCGATGCAGCGGGGCGCGTACGACTACCTCACCAAGCCGTTCGACAACGACGAGGTGCGGCTCCTGGCCGAGCGCGCGCTCTCGGCGCGCGCGCTCGCGCGCGAGGTCGTGGAGCTCCGGACGGGGATCCACGAGGTGTGGGAGTTCGGCGCGCTGGTCGGCAAGTCGTCCCGGATGCAGGAGGTCTACAAGACCATCGGGCGAATCGCCGGGACCGACGTGACCGTCCTCCTGCGGGGCGAGTCGGGAACGGGCAAGGAGGTCGTGGCGCGCGCCATCCACCACTACAGCCGGCGAGCGGGCAAGCCGTTCGTGGCCGTCTCCTGCGCGGCGATCCCGGCCACCCTCCTCGAGTCCGAGCTCTTCGGCCACGAGCGCGGGGCGTTCACGGACGCGCACCAGCGCCGGCTCGGCCGCTTCGAGCTCGCGCAGGGCGGCACGATGTACCTCGACGAGGTCGGGGATCTGGGGCCGGAGCTGCAGCCGAAGCTGCTCCGGGTCCTCCAGGAGCGCCAGCTCGAGCGGGTCGGCGGCGGCGAGGCGATTCCCGTCGATGTCCGCGTCGTCGCGGCGACGAACCGCGACCTCGAGACGCTCATCCGGGACGGACGCTTCCGCGAGGACCTCTACTACCGGCTGAACGTCGTCACGCTCACGCTGCCGCCGCTCCGCGAGCGCATCGAGGACGTGCCGTTCTTGGTGGATCACTTCCTCGGGAAGTACGGCGCCGAGCTGGGCGAGCGCGCCATCGCCACCGAGGCCCTCGACCGGCTGATGGGCTACGGCTGGCCGGGGAACGTCCGCGAGCTCGAGAACGTGATCCAGCACGCCATGGTGATGGCGGGGGGCGGCGTCATCCTGCCGGAGCACTTGCCGATCGCGCCCGGGAGCGGCCCGCCGCCGGCGGCCGCCGGAACCCTCGAGCAGCTCGTCGAGCAGAAGCTCGCCGAGTGCGTCCACGGCCTCGGCCGGCGCGAGTCGGCGAACCTCTACGATCTCCTGATCGGGCTGGTGGAGCGCCCGCTTCTCCGCGCGGTGCTGCGCGAGACGGGCGGGAACCAGCTGCGCGCGGCGGCGCTCCTCGGCATCAATCGCAACACGCTGCGGAAGAAGCTCCGGCAGCTCGGGCTCGCGGCCGGCTCCCCCGACGCCTAGCCGGCGGATGACCCGTCTCGTCCTCGTCTGCGCGGGGGGCGCCGTGGGGAGCGGCCTCCGCTACCTCACGGGCATGCTGGCGGTCCACTGGCTCGGCGCGGGGTTCCCCTACGGCACGCTCGCGGTGAACCTCGTCGGCGCGTTCCTCATCGGCTTCCTCCAGCAGTTCGCCGGCGGGCTGATCCCGGAGGAGGCGCGGCTCCTCCTCGTCGTCGGCATGCTGGGCGGCCTGACGACCTACTCGGCGTTCGCCTACGAGACCGTCCGCCTCATGACTCTCGCCGAGTGGGGCAAGGCGTGGGCCAACGTGGCCGTCACGACCGCGCTGAGCCTCGCGCTCTGCTGGCTCGGCATGGCCGTCGGACGGGTCTTCACCGGGCCGACGAGCTAGGCGCGCCCGACAGGGCCGCTCGCCTTGACACCCCCCGGGGGGTCCGCTAGGGTAGGGGCGCACGTCGCGACGGCCCGGGGGGCGCCCCGGGCCGCGTTGCGTTCGCACCCGATGGCCGCACACCGATGATCCACCTCGTCTGGCCGATTCCCGCGCTGCCGCTCGCGGGCGCGCTCATCAACCTTGCGTTCGGGCGCCGCCTCGGGCGTCGCGCGCACTGGGTCGCCGCCCCGGCGGTGGGCCTGGCCTTCGTGGTGTCGCTCCTCGCCTTCCTCCGCGTCTGGCAAGGGCACGAGACGTTCACGGGCCCGCTGTTCGACTGGGTCGTGGCCGGGACGTTCCGCGCCCCCGTGACGCTCCAGCTGGACCAGCTCTCGGCCGTGATGCTCCTGGTCGTGACGGGGGTCGGGTTCCTGATCCACGTCTACTCGGCCGGCTACATGCACGACGACCCGGACTACCCGCGCTTCTTCACCTACCTGAACCTCTTCGTCTTCTCGATGGTCATGCTGGTGCTCGCGGGGAACTTCCTCCTCCTCTACGTGTTCTGGGAGGCGGTCGGGCTCTGCAGCTACCTCCTGATCGGGTTCTGGTACACGCGGGAGTCGGCCGCGAACGCGGGCAAGAAGGCGTTCATCGTCAACCGCGTCGGGGACTGCGGGTTCGCCCTCGGCATCATGCTCCTCTGGACCGCGGTGGGGACGCTCGAGTACACGGAGGTGTTCCAGAAGGCGCCCGACCTCGCCGTCGGGACGGCCACCGCCATCAGCCTCCTGCTCTTCCTGGGCGCGTGCGGGAAGTCGGCCCAGCTGCCGCTCCACGTCTGGCTCCCCGACGCCATGGAGGGCCCCACGCCGGTCTCGGCGCTGATCCACGCCGCGACCATGGTGACTGCCGGCGTCTATCTGGTCGCCCGCGCCCACGCGCTCTTCGAGCGGTCCGGCGTGGCCCTCGACGTGGTCGCGTGGGTCGGCGTCCTGACCGCGGTCTTCGCCGCGACGATCGGGCTGGTCCAGACCGACATCAAGCGGGTCCTGGCGTACTCGACCGTGAGCCAGCTCGGGTACATGTTCGTCGGCGTCGGGGTCGGGGCCTACGCGGCGGGCGTCTTCCACCTGGTCACCCACGCGTTTTTCAAGGCGCTCCTGTTCCTCGGGGCCGGCTCGGTCATCCACGCCCTGTCGGGGGAGCAGGACCTCCGGAAGATGGGCGGCCTCGCGCGGAAGCTCCCCGTCACCTGGTACACGATGCTGATCGCCACCGTGGCGATCTCGGGCCTGCCGCCCTTCTCGGGCTTCTTCTCGAAGGACGAGATCCTCGCGGGCGCGTTCTTCGCCGGGAAGCCGGTGATCTTCGCCCTCGGGCTGATCGGCTCGGCGCTGACCGCCTTCTACATGTGGCGCCTGGTGTTCCTCACGTTCCTGGGCCACTCGCGCGTCGACCACGACGTGGCGCACCACACCCACGAGTCGCCGCCGGTCATGACGATCCCCCTTGTCATCCTCGCGATCCTGGCGGCGGGGGCCGGGGTGTGGGGGCTGCCCGGTGAGCACGGGTCGGCGATCGGCCGTTTCCTCGGCCCGGTGCTGGCCGGCGGACACGAGGCCGAGGCCGGGCACCACGGGCCGGCGTGGGGTCTCATGGCCGTCTCCGTCGCGGCCGCGCTGGCCGGGCTCCTGGTCGCCTGGCAGATGTACCTCGGCGGGAAGGCGGATCTCGCGAAGGTCGGCGTGCCCCAGAACGGGGTGCACCGTCTGCTTCTCCACAAGTACTACGTCGATGAGCTCTACGATCGCCTGATCGTCCGGCCGATCTTCGCGCTCTCGCGCTGGTGCGCCGAGACGTTCGACATGCGCGTCATCGACGGCGCGGTCAACGGCGTCGCGACGGCGGTGCAGGGGCTGGCGGGGCGTCTCCGGCGCTACCAGACCGGCTTCGTGATGAACTACGCGCTCTCGATGCTGGTCGGCGTCGTGGCGTTGCTCGGCTGGTTCCTCTGGCCGCGGTGACGGGACTGCCGTGCTGCTGAGCACGCTCGTGTGGCTGCCGACCCTCGGAGCGGCCGCGCTCCTGCTGCTGGATCGCCGCGACACTCGCCGGCTCCGGCAGGTCGCGCTCGCCGTATCGACGGTCACGTTCCTCGTGTCCCTGCTCCTCTGGATCGGATTCGACCGGGCCCGGCCGGGCATGCAGTTCGTCGAGCAGCGCGCGTGGATTCCCGGAGCCGGGATCGGCTACCACCTCGGCGTGGACGGCATCAGCCTGCTCCTCGTGCTCCTGACGACCCTGCTGACGCCGCTCTGCCTCCTCTCCGCCTGGTCGCAGATCACCACGCGAGTGAAGGAGTTCCTCGTCGCGATGTGCCTCCTCGAGACGGGGATGCTCGGAGTCTTCGTGGCCCTCGACCTCTTCCTGTTCTTCGTCTTCTGGGAGGCGATGCTGGTCCCGATGTACCTGATCATCGGGGTGTGGGGCGGGCCCCGCCGCGTGTACGCGGCCGTGAAGTTCATCCTCTACACGATGGCCGGCTCCGCGCTCATGCTCCTCGCGATCCTGACCTTCTACTTCCTGCAGGACCAGGGCTCGGCGTCGTTCGACTACGCCGCCGTGCTGCAGCTCCGCATCGACCCGCGGCTCCAGCTGCCGCTCTTCCTGGCCTTCGCGCTGGCCTTCGCGATCAAGGTGCCCATGTTCCCGTTCCACACGTGGCTGCCGGACGCCCACGTGGAGGCGCCCACCGCGGGCAGCGTGATCCTGGCCGGCGTGCTCCTGAAGATGGGGACCTACGGCTTCCTCCGCTTCGGCCTGCCGCTGTTCCCCGACGCGGCGGTCCGGCTGGCGCCCGTCATCGTGGGCCTGGCGCTGGTGGGGATCCTCTACGGCGCCTGGGTGTCCACCGTACAGGCCGATATGAAGAAGCTCATCGCCTACTCGTCGGTGAGCCACCTGGGCTTCGTGATGCTCGGGCTCTTCACGTTCACGCCCCAGGGGCTCGTGGGCGGCATCATCCAGATGGTCAACCACGGCCTGTCGACCGGGGCGCTCTTCCTCCTGATCGGCATGATCTACGAGCGGCGGCATTCGCGCCTGATCGCCGACTTCGGCGGCCTCTGGGCCGTGGTGCCCGTGTTCTCGGTGATCCTCCTGGTCGTGACGCTCTCCTCGATCGGGTTGCCGGGCCTGAACGGCTTCGTGGGCGAGTTCCTGATCCTGCTGGGGGCGTTCCAGTGGAGCCGGACGGCGGCGGTCCTCGGCACTGCCGGGATCGTCTTCGCCGCGGTGTACCTCCTCTGGATGTACCAGCGCGTGATCTTCGGCGAGGTGCGAAGCGAGGAGGTCCGGCGGCTGCCCGACCTCAACGCGCGGGAGATCTGGACCCTGGTCCCGCTCCTGATCCTGATCGTGTGGATCGGGGTCTACCCGAAGCCCTTCACGGCCGTGACGGAGACGGCGGTGGCCGAGCTGCTCCAGGTCGTGCGGGACAAGCAGGCGGCGCCCAAGGCGATGGCGTGGCAGACGCCGGCGGAGCCGGTACCGCGGTGACGGCGGGACTCCCGACCCTCGCCTGGCCGGCGCTGTACCCGGTCCTCATCGTGACCGTGGCCTGCTTCGCCTGCCTGCTCCTCGACGCGACGCCGCGGGGCGCTCGCCCGGGCGTCCTCGCCGCGACCGGCGTCCTCGGGGTGGCCGGCGCCCTCGTGGTGTCCTTCCTCCTGTGGGGCGGTCCGGTCTCGAGCTTCCAGGACATGCTGGTCGCGGACGGCTTCGCGCTCTTCCTCAACGCGGTCATCGGGGGCGCGAGCGTACTGGTCCTGCTCCTGTCGATCGGCTACCTGCCGCGGCTCGGGGTGGCGCCCGGCGAGTACTACGCGCTGCTCCTCTTCGCGACCGTCGGCATGATGCTGATGGCGGCGGGCACGGATCTCCTCGTCATCTTCCTCGCGCTGGAGCTCATGTCCCTGTCGCTCTACGTTCTGGCCGGCACCTTCCGAACCCGGACCGAGGGGAACGAGGCGGCGCTCAAGTACTTCCTGCTCGGAGCCTTCGCGAGCGGTTTCTTCCTGTACGGGATCGCGCTCCTCTACGGCGCGACCGGGACGACCAATCTCGGCCGCCTCGGCGCCGCGCTGGCGGCCCCGGGCGCCGCGCGCGACCCGATGATCCTCGCCGGGCTGGCGCTTCTCCTCGTCGGATTCGGGTTCAAGACCTCGGCGGTCCCCTTTCACCAGTGGGCGCCCGACGTCTACCAGGGCGCGCCGACGTCCGTGGCCGCGCTCATCGCGACCGGCTCGAAGGCCGCGGCCGTGGGGGCGCTCCTCCGCGTCCTGATCGCGATGCGACCGCTCCAGGCGGAGTGGACGTCGGCGCTCTGGCTCCTCGCCGTGCTGACGATGACGGTGGGCAACGTCGTGGCGCTGGCCCAGTCGAACGTCAAGCGCCTGCTGGCGTACTCGTCGATCGCTCACGTGGGCTACATGCTCGTCGGGCTCGCCGCCGGCCTGGGGCCCGGCGCGCCGGCGGTGCTGTTCTACCTCGGGGTGTACGCCGTCGCCTCGGTGGGCGCCTTCGGGACGATCCTCCTGCTGGAGCGGAACGGGGAGGAGGCGGTCGATCTCGCCGCCTACGGCGGCCTGGCCGCGCGCCATCCGATCGCGGCCCTCGGGCTGACGGTGTTCCTCCTGGCGCTCATCGGGATGCCGCCCACCGCGGGGTTCGTCGGCAAGTTCTACCTGTTCAGCGCGGCCATCCAGAGGGGGCTCGTCGGGCTCGCGGTGATCGCCGTCCTCAACTCCGTCGTGGCCGCCTACTACTACCTGCGCCTCATCGTCTACATGTACATGCGGGAGCCGGACGGCGCGCCGACGGTGGCGGTCGCCACGCCGGCCGCGGCGGTCGCCCTCCTCGTGTCGGCCTGGGTCACCCTCCAGCTCGGGCTCTGGCCCGGCCCGGTCCTGACGCTCGCGCAGCACGCCGTCACCCAGGTCCTGCGGTAGGGGCGAGCGCGCGATGGCCGGTCACACGCTCCTCAATCCCCCGGGCCTGCCGGCGCCGATCAGCCACTACTCGAACGGCGTCAAGGTCGGCGACACGGTCTACGTCTCGGGGCAGGTCGCCCTCGACGGCGAGGGGCGCCTGGTCGGCCCCGGCGACGTCGTCGCCCAGACCCGCCAGGTGCTCGACAACATCCGGCGGGTCCTCGCCGCGGGCGGCGCGACCCTCGACGACGTGGTGAAGGTCACGGTGTTCCTCGCGAACGTCGACGACCGGCCGCGGGTCAACGAGGTGCGCCAGGCGTACTTCGGCGCGAACCGGCCGGCGAGCACGCTCGTCGAGGTGAGCCGCCTGGCGTTCCCAGGCCTCCTCGTCGAGATCGAAGCCGTCGCGGTCGTGTCCCCCCGTTCCTGAGGGCCCGCCCCGCCGGGGTTCGGCCAACGCCCGGGCGTGCGGGCGTACCGCTCGCCTCCCTGCCGCCGGGGCGTTCGCCTTGACACTCATCGCGCGGGCCGCCCAGAATGGGCCGTGATCTCGCCGCGCTTCCCGTATCGCGGCTTCATCCTCGATCTGGACGGCACGGTGTACCTCGGCGAGCGCCTGATTCCGGGCGCGCGGGAGGCGATCGAGAGCCTCCGCGCCGCGGGGCGGCGGGTGTGCTTCCTGTCGAACAAGCCGATCCAGGGCCGCGAGGACTACGCGGCGAAGCTCACGCGGCTCGGCGTGCCGACCGCCGTCGAGGACGTGATCAACTCCTCGTACGTCCTCGCGCGCTATCTCGCGCGCCAGGCGCCTGGGGCGCGGTGCTTCGTGATCGGCGAGCCGCCGCTGGTCGAGGAGTTGCGCGCCGCCGGCCTCGCCCCGGTCGACGACGCCAGGGTAGACTACGTGGTGGTGGCCTTCGACCGGACGTTCGATTACAGGAAGCTCGATGTGGCGCTCCAGGCCGTCAAGCGTCACGGCGCACGGATGGTGGGCACGAACCCCGACCGAACGTGTCCGGTCGAGGGCGGGGAGATCCCCGATGCGGCGGGAATGATCGGGGCGGTGGAGGGCGTGACCGGGCAGCGCGTGGACCCGGTGGTGGGGAAGCCTTCGCCCATCACCCTGCGGGTGACCCTCGACCACCTCCGGCTGTCGGCGGCCGACTGTGCGATCGTGGGCGACCGGCTGGAGACCGATATCGCGATGGGCCGCGCCGCCGGGCTCGGGACGATCCTCGTCCTGAGCGGCATCACCCGGGCGGCCGACCCGGAGATTGCGCGCTGGCGCCCCGACCACGTGGTCGCCTCGCTCGGCGCGCTCCTGGACGGCGTATCCGCGCGCTGGAGACGCGGCGCGGTGAGCGACCGCGGGCCGATGGCCGCACCCGCCGGCCCCGTCGGCCGGCTGACGGGGCTTGATCGCGAGACCTTCGACGCCATCATCGTCGGCGGCGGCATGGCCGGCGCGGGCGTCGCTCGCGACCTGGCCCAGCGCGGCCTCTCGTGCGTCCTCGTCGAGAAGGTCGACTTCGCGGCCGGCACGACCTCGCGCTCGTCGAAGCTCATCCACGGCGGTCTCCGGTACCTCGAGCTCTTCGACTTCCGGCTCGTCCGCGAGTCCCTCCGTGAGCGGGAGACGCTGGCGCGGCTGGCGCCGCATCTGATTCGCCCGCTGCCCTTCCTGATGCCCGTCTACCGCGACGGACCGCGAAGCCTGATCAAGGTGCGCTTGGGGCTCCGGCTCTACGATCTCCTCACCCCCGGCAAGCGGACGCCGCGCTACGGGGCGGTCGACGAGGCGCGGGCGCGGGCCCTCGAGCCCGGCATCCGGCCCGAAGGCCTCGTCGGGGCGGGTTACTACTTCGACGACTTGTTGCTCTCCCCGGAGCGGCTCTGTCTCGAGAATGTGCTGTCGGCGCGCCGGGCGGGCGCCCACATCGCCAACTACGCGCAGGCGGAGGAGTTCCAGCGGCACCCGGACGGCGGGTGGACGGCGCGGGTCCGCGACCTCGTCGGCGGCGACGTGGTCGACCTTCACGGGCGTGTCCTCGTGAATGCCGCTGGCCCCTGGGTGGATCGCATCCGGGCGCGGGCGGGCATCGAGGACCGGGGCGAGCGGATCCTCCGGACCACCAAGGGCGCGCACATCCTCCTGCCGCGCCTCACCGAGCGCGCGATCTACCTGGCGACCGCCGACGACCGGCTCGTGTTCGTGATCCCGTGGCGGGAGTTCTCGCTGGTCGGCACCACGGACACCGACTACACCGAGAGCCCCGACCGGGTCTGGGCGACCAAGGCCGACGTCCGCTATCTCCTCGAGTCCGCGGGCCGGCTCCTGAGCGACCCGCGGATCACGGAGGCGAACATCGCATACACGTATGCGGGCGTGCGGCCTCTCACCTTCGACGGGTCGACCGGGACGCGCGCCTCGTCCGTCTCCCGCCAGCATCGGGTCGTCGCCGAAGGCCCGGAGGGCCGGTTTCTTTCGATCACCGGCACCAAGCTGACATGCTTCCGGAGCCTGGCGGAGGAGGTGGGGCGGACAGTTGGACGCCTCCTCGGGCGCGGCGGCCCGTCCGACACCGCGCGGATCACGCTCGACGGCCAGGACGAGGAAGCGGGCGCCCTCGAGGCGCGCGCCATGCTGGACGTCACCGAGGCCGTGCGGAGCTCCGGACTCGAGCTCGAGCAGGTGGAAACGCTCGTCACGACGTACGGCCGCCGGGCGGGCGCGGTCCTGGACGCGGCGCGGCGGCTGCCCGGCGGCACGGAGCGCCTGTGCAAGAACGCCCCGGAGATCCACGCGCAGCTCCACTGGGCGGTGGAGAGCGAGCTGGCGGTCTCGCTCCAGGACGTGCTTCTCCGGCGCACGGGCCTCGGCACCGGACCGTGTCTCGGCCTGGACTGCGCGCCGGCGATCGCCCAGCGGATGGGGGCGCTCCTCGGGTGGAGCCCGCGCCGGGTGGAGGCCGAGCTCGACGCCTACGAGAGCACCGTGCGCCAGGGCCTCCGGTTCCGGAGCGAGTGAGCCCGGGCGCTGTCGCGCGGCCGTCACGGAAGCCGAGTATGATGGGCGCGCCCATTGACCGGGCGATGCCCGATTGACACCCCAAGACGTGGGAGGACGCAGGCCATGACGCGATCGCGACGCTGGTTCTCCTTCCTCGCTGCC
Source organism: uncultured Candidatus Rokubacteria bacterium (assembly GCA_963765195.1). GTDB lineage: Bacteria > Methylomirabilota > Methylomirabilia > Rokubacteriales > DASRDR01 > DASRDR01. Next base: position 172,617 of record CAVXVV010000055.1, on the reverse strand, counting down.
CTCGCGACCCTCGTGCTCGTCGCCGGCGCCGGCCGGGCGGAGGCGGTGGTCGAGATCCAGTGGTGGCACGCGATGGACGGGGCGCTCGAGGAATGGGTCAAGGACCTAGCCGACGGTTTCAACAAGTCCCAGCCGGAGTACCACGTCAACGCCGTCTACAAGGGCAACTACACCGAGGTCATGACGGGCGCGATCGCCGCGTTCCGCGCGAAGCAGCAGCCGCACGTCATCCAGGTCTTCGAGGTCGGGACGGCGACGATGATGGCCGCGAAGGGCGCCATCAAGCCCGTCTACGAGCTGATGGCGGACGCCAGCGAGAAGTTCGACCCGAAGGCGTACCTGCCCGCGGTCACCGGCTACTACACGACCGCCGATGGCCGGATGCTCTCGCTCCCGCTCAACAGCTCGACGCCGGTGCTCTACTACAACAAGGACGCCTTCAAGAAGGCGGGGCTCGACCCGAACAAGCCGCCGAAGACGTGGCCCGAGATGGGCGAGTATGCGAAGAAGCTCCAAGCGGCCGGGTACCCCTGTGGCTTCAGCAGCCAGTGGCAGCAATGGATCCTGCTCGAGAACTACTCCGCCTGGCACAACGTCCCGATCGCAACCAAGCAGAACGGCTTCGCCGGCCTCGACACCGAGCTCCTGCTGAACACTCCGCTCCACGTTCGCATCATCGATCAGCTCGCGCAGTGGCAGAAGACGAAGACTCTTCGACTACGGCGGCCGCAAGGGCGACGCGAACCCGAAGTTCGCGACGGGGGAGTGCGGGATGTTCCTCGCATCGTCGGCCGCACTATGCCGACGTCGTCAAGGCGTCCAAGGAAAGTGGGAGTTTGGGATCGGTATGATGCCGTACTGGCCGGACGTCGAGGGCGCGCCCCAGAACTCGATCATCGGCGGGGCGACCCTCTGGGTGCTGTCGGGCCACAAGCCGGAGGAGTACAAGGGCGTGGCGAAGTTCTTCACGTACCTGTCGTCGCCCGAGGTCCAGGCGGCCTCGCACCAGCGGACCGGCTACCTCCCGATCACGCTCGCGGCCTACGAGCTGACGAAGAAGCAGGGATTCTACGAGAAGAACCCGGGAACCGACACCTCCATCCGCCAGATGAACAACAAGCCGCCCGACCGAGAACTCCAAGGGGCTCCGCCTCGGCAACTACGTCCAGATCCGCGACGTGATGGACGAGGAGCTGGAAGCCGTCTGGGCGGGCAAGAAGACCCCCAAGGACGCGCTGGACGCGATCGTCAAGCGCGGGAACGATCTCCTGCGGCAGTTCGAGCGCACCAACAAGTAGGCCGCGCCTGAGCCGGGCCGGGGCCGTCCGCGCCGGGCGGGCGGCCTCGCCTCGCGAGCGCCGTGCACAAGCGCGTCGTTTTCCGGAGCCGGGTGCTGCCATACCTCCTGGTGGCGCCGCAGATGATCGTCACCCTGGTCTTCTTCATCTGGCCGGCCGGGCAGATGCTGGTCCAGTCGGTGCTCCTCCAGGACGCGTTCGGGCTGTCGACGCAGTTCGTGTGGCTCGAGAACTTCTCCCGCCTCTTCGCCGACCCCTACTACCTTCAAGCGTTCCGCGTCACCGTGATCTTCAGCGCCACCACCGCAGGCCTCTCGCTCGGGGTGGCGCTCCTGTTCGCGGTCATGGCGGACCGGGTCCTCCGCGGCGCGCGGTCCTACAAGATGCTGCTCATGGCGCCCTACGCGATCGCTCCCGTCATCGCCGGCGTCCTCTGGCTGTTCATGTTCAACCCCACCGTGGGGATCATCGCGTATCTCCTGCGGGGCCTGGGCTACACGTGGAACCATCAGCTCAACGGCGGCCAGGCGCTCGTGCTGGTGATCCTGGCCGGGGCCTGGAAGCAGATCAGCTACAACTTCCTGTTCTTCTTGGCGGGTCTCCAGGCGATCCCGAAGGCGGTCATCGAGGCGGCCGCGATCGACGGCGCGGGCCCCGGCCGGCGGTTCTGGCGGATCGTCTTCCCGCTCCTGTCGCCGACGACGTTCTTCCTGCTGGTGGTGAACCTGGTCTACGCCTTCTTCGACACGTTCGGCATCATCCACGCGGTGACCGCGGGGGGGCCCGCGAAGGCGACGGAGACCCTGGTCTACAAGGTGTTCAACGACGGCTTCATCGGCCTGGACTTCGGCGGCTCCGCCGCGCAGTCCGTCATCCTGATGGCGATCGTCATCGGGCTCACCGTCGTGCAGTTCCGGTACATCGAGCGGCGGGTGGTCTACTGATGGTCGAGCGGCAGCGGGGCTGGACGATCGCCTCCCACGCGGTGCTGGGGCTCGGGCTCCTCGTCGTCGCCTTCCCGATCTACGTGGCGCTCGTCGCCTCGACGCACACGGCCCAGGAGCTCCTCGGGCAGGTGCCGCTCTGGTTCGGGACCCACCTGGTCGACAACTACGCGCGGGCCCTCTCCGCGGGCGGGCGCGGCGCGGGCAGCGCGCCGGTGCTGCGGATGCTGGTGAACAGCCTGGTCATGGCCCTCACGATCGCGATCGGCAAGATCGCGATCTCCATCATCTCCGCGTACGCCATCGTGTACTTCCGGTTCCCGTTCCGGATGGCGTGCTTCTGGACGATCTTCCTGACGCTGATGCTGCCGGTCGAGATCCGCATCATGCCGACCTTCAAGGTCGTCGCGGACCTGAAGCTCCTGAACTCGTACGCCGGCCTGACGATCCCGCTCATCGCGTCGGCCACCGCCACCTTCCTCTTCCGGCAGTTCTTCCTGACCGTGCCCGAGGAGCTGACCGAGGCCTCCCGGATCGACGGGGCGGGACCGCTGCGGTTCTTCTGGTCCATCCTCGCGCCCCTGTCGAAGACGAACATCGCGGCGCTCTTCGTCATCCTGTTCATCTTCGGCTGGAACCAGTACCTCTGGCCCCTCCTCGTCACGACGGACGAGACGATGTCGACGGTCGTCATGGGCATCAAGCGGGTGGTGCCCACGGGCGACGCGGCGGCAGAATGGAACCTGGTGATGGCGACGGTCGTCATGGCGATGCTTCCCCCGATCGCGATCGTGGTGTTCATGCAGCGCTGGTTCATCAAGGGCCTGATCGAGACCGAGAAGTGAAGCGCGGGCGGATGCGCTGGCTGGGGGGCGTCGCCATGGGGTTGGCGATGCTGGCGGCGGGCTGCGCGGGCCCGGACACGACCAAGCAAACCGAGGAGCAGCAGGCGATCCCCCGGCCCGAGTGGCGCGTGGGCGACCGCTGGGCGTTCAACCGCACCAGCCTCGCCGGCGTGAGCACCGTGGTGACGCGTCAAGTGGTAGCCGCGACGACGGAGGGGTACACGGTCCGGGTCCTGGGCGTCGCCTCCGAGGCGACGCGTCAGTTTACGCGGGACTTCCACCTGGCCCAGGAGACCTTCGGCGGGGGCACCACGGCGCGCTACGAGCCGCCGGCCTCGTTCTTCACGTGGCCCCTCAAGCCCGGCGCCACCTGGAGCCAGGAGTTCCAGTACACGGACGGACAGAATGACGGCCGGTACGCCAATACCTGGAAAGTCGGCGAGACGATCGAGCCGATCGACACCGTCGCGGGCCGGTTCTACACGCTCCGCGTGGAGCGGTCGAGCGGGACCCAGCGGCTCGACACTTACTGGTACAGCCCGCGGATTCGTTACTGGGTGCGCTTGGAGGACTATCTCCGTGGCTATGTGGAAGAGCTGGTGGAGTACAAGACGTGGTCGGGCTCGTGAGGGCGGCCTCGCCGCCCGGGCGACCGCGCTGCTCGGCGGGCTCGTCCTCGTGAGCGCCCTGCCGCTCGCCGCCGTCGGCGCGGAGCGCCCGGCGATCGCCGCGCACCGGGGCGGGGCGCGGCTCTGGCCGGAGAACAGCGTCACCGCGTTTCGCGGGGCGCTCAGCCTGGGCGTCGACCTCGTGGAGCTCGACGTCCATCAGACGCGAGACGGCGAGGTGGTCGTCGTCCACGATCCGACCCTCGAGCGGACGACGACGGGCCACGGCGCCGTCCGCGACCAGACGTGGAAGGAGCTCGAAACCGCGGTCGTCCGGGGCACGACCGACGAGCGCCTGCCGCGCCTGGCCGACGTCCTCGCGCTCCTCCAGCCGACCGCGGTGGGCCTCCTGCTCGAGATCAAGAACGGCCCGGGCGGCGAGCGCTACCCGGGGGTCGAGGAGCGGGTGCTGGCGCTCCTTCAGGCCGCCGGGCTCGCCGATCGGACCCGGATCATGGCCTTCGACTGGGCGATCCTGGAGCGGCTGCGCGCGCTCTCGCCCACCGTGCGCCTGACGGGCCTCCTGTCCCAGCGCGGCGCCGAGCGCGGCGGCGGCGTCGCGACGCTCGCCCCGCGGCTCCGAGCGCTCGGCGCGAACGACCTCGGCATCGAGCGGACGCTCCTGACGCCGGCCGCGGTGCGGGCGGCGAAGGACGCGGGGCTCTCGATCGGGGTCTGGACCGTCAACGAACCCGACGAGCTCGGCCGGGCGCTCGCCGCCGGTGTGGACTACGTGACGACGGATCAGCCGGACGTGGCGCTCCGGCTCCGAGGTGCCCGGCCCTGAGGCCCTTCCGCGAGAACCCCGCCCCGTCATGAGGGCGATCCTCGCGCTCGATCAGGGGACGACCGGCTCGACGGCGCTGGTCGTCGGTGAGGACGGTGCCGTGCTCGGGCGTGGTTACCGGGAGCTTCCCCAACACTACCCCCAGCCCGGCTGGGTCGAGCACGATCCGGGCGAGATCTGGACGACCCAGCTCGAGGCCGCGCGGGCCGCGCTGAGCGCGGCGGGGCTCGCGCCTCGCGACCTGGCCGCGATCGGCATCACGAACCAGCGGGAAACCACGCTCCTCTGGGACCGTCGCACCGGCGAGCCGGTGCACCGGGCGATCGTCTGGCAGTGCCGCCGCTCGGCGCCGCTCTGCGAGCGCCTGCGCGCGGACGGCCTCGAGCCGATGGTGCGGGCTCGGACCGGCCTCGTGCTGGACGCGTACTTCTCCGGGACGAAGATCGCGTGGCTGCTCGACACGCGCCCCGAGCTCCGGGCGCGCGCGGCGCGGGGCGAGCTCGCGTTCGGCACGGTCGACACCTGGCTCCTCTGGCAGCTCACGGGAGGCCGGGTCCACGCGACCGAACCCTCGAACGCCTCGCGCACGCTCTGCTTCGACATTCGCCGCCTCGACTGGGACGCCGAGCTGACGAACCGCCTCCGCATCCCGCGCGAGGTGTTCCCGGCCGTCCGCCCGTCGGTAGGGGTCTTCGGGGAGACGATCGCCCTCGACGGTCTCGGAGCCGGCATCCCCGTGGCCGGCATCGCCGGGGACCAGCAGGCCGCGCTCTTTGGCCAGGGCGCGTTCGCCCCGGGGGGCGCGAAGAACACGTACGGCACGGGCTGCTTTCTCCTCCTCAACACGGGGCCCGCGCCCGTCGCCTCGGAAGCCGGCCTCCTCACGACCGTCGCGTGGTCCCTGCCGCCCGCCGCGGGCCAACCGCCCGCCGTCGTGTACGCGCTGGAGGGCGCGATCTTCGTGGCCGGCGCCGCCGTCCAGTGGCTCCGCGACGGGCTGGGGCTGATCCGGACCGCGGCCGAGACCGAGCCGCTGGCCCGCTCGGTGCCGGACACCGGGGGCGTCTACCTGGTCCCGGCCTTCGTGGGGCTCGGCGCACCCTACTGGGACATGTACGCGCGGGGCACCCTGGTCGGCCTCACGCGGGGGACGACCCGCGCCCATCTGGCTCGCGCCACCCTTGAGGCGATCGCGTACCAGACGCGTGACGTCCTGGAGGTGATGAGCCGGGAGGCCGGCCGCCTCCCGGCGGAGCTCCGGGTCGACGGCGGCGCAACGGAGAACGACTTCCTCTGCCAGTTCCAGGCGGACATCCTCGGCGTGCCGCTCCTGCGGCCGCGCGTCCGCGAGACGACCGGGCTCGGCGCCGCGTATCTCGCCGGGCTGGGGGTCGGGCTCTGGCGCGGCCCCGAGGCGCTCCGCGATCTCTGGCAGCTCGACCGGCGCTTCGAGCCCGCGATGTCAGCCGACCGGCGCGAGGCGCTCTACGCCGACTGGCGGCGGGCCGTGGAGCGCGCCCGGGGCTGGGCGCGCGCCGGCGACTGACGGCCCCCTCGCAGAAGTTTCGCCGCGTCCGCCGCGGTGTTACCGTCTGGTGGCGCCCGAGCGAATCTCGACGGAGGCCCGACCGCTGCCCTACATCGCCATCGTCCTGGCTCTCCTGCTTCTCCTGGCGCCCGCCTCGGCGCGGGCCCAGGCGCCGATCGAGGACGAGCTGATCCTGCAGACGCCGGTGTCCACCTTCATCGTCGACGCCGCGCTCCGCGCGTTCACGACCTACGCCCGGGAGCGCTGGGGCGTGGCGCTCAAGACGAAGGCGCACTACGCGGGCACGCCGGTCTCCTACCGGCGGATCGTCGACTGGAGCGGCAAGCCCGAGGCGGACATCTTCTGGGGCGGGGAGTCCGCCCTGTTCGACAAGCTGGCCGAGCAGAAGCTCCTGCAGAAGCACGAGGCGCCGAAGGAGCTCGTGGACGCGGTGCCGGCGGCCCTCGGCAAACCGAAGCGCCTCCCGCTCAAGGATCCCCGGGGGTACTGGGTCGGGACGGCGCTCGAGCCCTATGGGCTCATCTATCACCCGCGGCTCATCCGGCGGCTCGGGCTCCCCGCGCCGCGGGACTGGGAGGATCTTCTCCACCCGAAGCTCAAGGGCCACGTGGCCCAGTGCGCGCCGACGCGGTCCTCCTCGAGTCACGCGACCTACGAGGTCATCCTCCAGAGTCACGGGGAGCAGCCGGGGTGGGACTGGCTGAAGCGCCTCGCGGGCAACACCGGCGTCTTCACCGCGCGCAGCCGCGACGTGGCGTCCGTCGTCGCGCGGGGCGAGTACGCGACGGGGTTCGGGGTCCCCTCCTACATGGCCTTCGAGGAGGTGCTGGCGGGCTTCGACGTGAAGTTCGTGGCGCCGAAGAACGCCTTCGTCACGTCCGAGCCCATGGCGGTGCTCACCGGCGCGAAGCATCCGCGCGCGGCGCGCGCCTTCATCGAGTTCCTGCTGACCGAGCGCGGCCAGCGCGTGTTCATGGAGCGCGGGCTCTTCCCGCTCCTCCCGAAGTACAAGGTGCAGGGCCCAACCGGCTCGGTCGCCGAGAAGGCCGTCGAGTTCACGGGCGGGGTGCGCTCCTACTTCCAGACCGAGATGACCAACGTGTACGACGAGAACGTCGCGCAGAAGCGCTATCAGGAGGTGAACGAGCGGTACCGCCGGGAGATCGAAGCGGCGTGGGACCAGCTCAAGCGGTAGCGACGCGTCGCGGACGCGTCGAGGCCAAACCGAGCCCGAGAACGCCCTTGCCATGAGGAGAACGGTCCGTGCGTGAACTGATCGGTCTGTTGAGCCTGTGCCTCGTCGCCGCGGCGGCCGCGCCTGCCCAGGCGCAGAGCCCGGTCGAGCGGGGGCGCTACCTGGTCGAGGTGCTGGGCGCCTGCGGCAACTGTCACACCCCGAAGGGCCCGACCGGCGACCTCCCAGGGAAGCACCTTGCCGGAGGCTTCCAGCTCGAGGATGAGGGGCTCGGGACGTGGATCTCGCCGAACATCACCCCGGATCCGGAGACCGGGATCGGCCGGTGGACGGACGAGGAGGTGATCCGCGCGATCCGCGAGGGCCGGGGGCGTGACGGCAAGACGCTCGGGCCCCCGATGCCGTTCGGGCTGTATCGGCGCCTCGCCGACAGCGACGTCAGGGCCATGGTGGCGTACCTCCGGACGGTGACGCCCGTGCGGCAGGCGGTGCCCCGGAGCCAGTACAAGATCCCGTTGCCGCCGGCCTACGGCCCGCCGGTGGGCTCGGTGCCGGACCCGCAGCGGACGGATCCCGTCAAGTACGGGGAGTACCTCGCCGGCCCCGTGGCCCACTGCATGGAATGTCACACCCCATTCCTGCCCGAGGGCCGTCCTGACACGGCCCGGCTGGGCGCGGGGGGCTTCCCGATCGCCGGGCCGTGGGGGGTGAGCTACGCCGCGAACCTGACGCCGGATCCCGAGACGGGGATCGGGAACTGGAAGGACGGAGAGATCATCGCGTCCATCTACGGGGCTCGGCGGGGCGGGGGCCGCGTGCTCCCGCCGATGCCGACCCAGCACTACGCGCAGGGCATCGCCGAGGGGGACCTCCGGGCGATCATCGCCTACCTCCGGTCGCTGCCGCCGATCCGGAACCAGGTGCCCCCGCCCGAGCCGCCGAAGAAGCCCTAGGCCCCGAGAGAAGTCGGGCCCGCTCTCCGGAATCCGCGCCCGAGAGTTTCCGGAGCGTCGCGGACGGGCTCCGCCCCGCCGTCCGCGGGGACGGCGCTCCGGCGCGGCGCGTCGGTCAGGCGCCGGCCGGCCCGGCCAGCATCCAGACTCCGAGAGCCGCGCTCGCGACGCCGGCCCCCACCTGGAGCGCCGTCCGGAGCCCTTCCGCGCGCTGCGCCGCCAGGGCGAACGGCAGACCCACGAGGCCGCTCAGGAGCAGCATCCCGGCCGTCGAGCCCAGGCCGAAGACCAGGATGTACGCCAGGGCGCCGACGGGCGACGGGATCGTTCCGAGCACGAGGAGCATCAGCGCGGCACTCCCGGCCAGCCCGTGGAGGAGGCCCACCAGGAAGGGACGGCCACCGAGGCGCACCAGGTGGACGTGCTCGCCTTCGGTGGACCCGACGTGCAGGTGGAGGTGCCGGTGGGTCGCCGCCCCGTGGGCGTGCTCGTGTCCGTGGACCACGAGCGCGCCGAGGGTGCGGAGAAGCACGTGGCCGCCCAGGAGGACCAGGACCAGCCCCACGACCCGCTCCAGCGCCGCCTCGACGGCCGGCGCAATGGTGAGCCGGAACAAAATCATCCCGGCGCCCGCGGCGAGGAGCGCGGCGGTGTGCCCGGCGCCCCAGAACGCGCCGAGGACGCAGGATCGGACGACGCTGCGCTCTCGGGTCACCAACGTCGAGACCGCGGCGATGTGGTCGGCGTCGAGCGCGTGGCGGAGCCCGAGGAGCAACCCGAGCCCGAGGGCGGTGACCAGCGATGCATCCATCGCGGTGTTCCTCCGTGCCGTCAGCGGGTGAGCGCCTGAGCGGTGATCACGAGGCCGGCCACCGTCATCACCGAGGCGGACGCGAGCGGGAGCCAGCGGTGGACCAGCGGTCCCTCGACCCCGATCCGGTCGAAGCGGGCGACCAGCCGGCGCGCGCACACCACCAGGAGGCCGATCGCGATCAGCACCGCCGCCAGCCCCACGCTGAACGCGACGATCAGCAGGAGCCCGAGCCCGATCTGCCGGCTGGCCACGGCGCCCAGGAGCACCACGAGCGCGGCCGGGCAGGGGACGATGCCGCCGGAGACGCCGAGGGCGACGAGCGCCCGGAGGGAGACGGGCCCCTCCGGGGAATGGTGGTGATGATGCCCGTGTCCCGGGTCGTGCCCGTGGTGGTGGCCGTCATGAGAATGGTCGTGGCCGGGGGGGCCGTGATGGTCGGCGTCCCCGAGCCCGTGCGTGTGTCCGGGAGCCGACCGCCGGCCGCTCGTGAGCCGTCGGTAGAGGAGGTTCGCGCCGAGCGCCACGATCAAGAGGCCGGACGCGGCCCCCAGCCAGGGGTAGAGCCGCTCCGGAACGACGTATCGCGAGGCGTAGAGCGTGACGCCGCCGAGGAGGTAGACCCCCGCGGTGTGCGAGGCCGTCACCACGAGCCCGAGGAGCACCGCGTGCCAGACGGTGCCCCGTGCCCCCACGAGATACGCGGCGACGACCGTCTTGCCGTGGCCGGGCTCGAGCGCGTGGAATGCGCCGAGGCTCGCGGCCACCGCGAGGGCGAACAGGATCATGCCCGGGCCCCGCAGCGGCTCGGTCAGCAGCGCGGTGAACGCGTTGCGCGGCGTGCCGCGCACGTTCGCGGCGAGGTCGAGCGTCTCGCTCACCGGAGGATCGGCAGGCGGGACGGATGGCCGCCTCAGTCGGGATGTCTCCGGCACCGGGGCGCGTCGTCGCTCGGGGGCCTTCCACGGGCGCCCCGCCGCTGCGCGGCTCCTGCTCCCGCCGGCGAGCTCCCGATCCCGGCGGCGCCGCGCGCGGCGGCCGCGACCGGATCGTGGGCGCTCGAGAGGGACCGGGCCCTCGGCCGGCGGGGGCGGCCCATTCGTCCGGGCGACCGCCTCGGGTCCGTCCCGGCGCGCAAAGACAACGCGGGCGTCGAGCAGCTGCGGCGGACTCGCGGCCGGTCCGGTCGGGTAGTCGGTCAGCGCTCGGCTCCGGTCGTGATCGGGCGCGGTACTGGCCAGCATCACGACCCCCGCGGTGCCTGTCACGACGATCTCCTTCCACCCGGCGCGCTCGGGGTAGTTGCCGTCGCGGTACGTCAGCGCGGAGGGCGTCCCGCCTCTCGGGCGCCGGCAGCGCCGCGCGGTACACGGCCCCGATCTTGAGGGTCGGCAGGCCGCCAGCGCCGGGAGGGAAGATCACGTCGCTCGATTCGACGCGGAGCACGAGCCGCCGGCCGTCGAGCTCGACGAGGAGGCCGTCGGCGAGCGTCTCGACGGCCCGCGCCGCATAGGCCCGCACGGCGGGATCCTCGGGGTCGGGCCGAAGGGCCGCGTCCTGGAGAGTCTGGAACGTGGGAATCTCGGCCAGATCGAGGAGGTAGCGCAGCCGGATCCCCTCGGGCTCGACCTGGATGGCGGCGTAGTGGCTGATGCTGAAGTTCCCCATCGGATGGGCCGCGGCGGACAGGGGCGCGGCCAGCGCGAGGGCCCACAGCAGGCGCGCGATTCCTCTAGCGCGCATCCGGGACCGCCTCTCCCTGGCCGCGCTCGGCGTCGAGCGCTTCCAGCGCGCGCTTGGCCTCGGCGGCGTGCCGCGGATGGAAGTAGGGATTCGTCGCGAGAGCCTGGCGGAGATAGCGCGCCGCCGTGGCGCGCTCGCCGAGCGCCCGCTCGATCATGCCGGCGTGGTAGAAGAGCCGCGCGTCCCGGGTGCCGAGCTCGAGGGCCGTCGCCATCGCGGCCCGCGCCGGCTCGGGCTGGCCGGTCTTGTAGAGCGCCCACGCGAGCAGATCGTGCGCGTAGACGTCCTGTCGCGCGGCGAGCTCACGCCGGGCGAGCTCGAGCGCGTCGTCGAGCCGCCGGTCGTGATCGAGGTAGAACCAGGTCAGCTCCCGGTTGTAGAGGACCTGGTTGAGCGCGCTGAGCCGGCCGATGTGCTCGGCGAGCGCGTATTGGCGCTCGGCCGCGGCCGCCTGGCCGAGGGCCGCGTGGAGGTCGCCCAAGGCGACCACGTAGTCGAGCTGGGGGATCGCGGCAATCGCCTGCTCGAGGAGCGTGACCGCCTCGGCGAGGCGTCCGCGGGAGGCCCGCACCTGGGCGAGCCCCGCGAGCGCCCGGTGATAGCCCGGGAAGGTCGTGAGCGCGGCCTGGTATTTCGCCTCGGCCGCGTCGCGGTCGCCGCGAGCCCAGTGCTCCTGGCCGAGCTGCCACTCCACCCACGCCAGCGTTTCAGCAGGCCGCCCATCGGCCTCTCCCCGGGCGAGCGCCCGCTCGAGGGCGGCGATCGCGCCGAGCCCGTCGCCGCGGAGGCTCGCGAGGGCAGCGCGCCGCGCGTGGGCGTAGAGATCGTCGCCCGTCTCGAGCATCCGGCGGTACGCGTCATCCGCCTCGGCGTAGCGGCCCACCTCGAGGTGCGCGTCCCCGAGCACGCCCCAGGCGTGGCTGTCCGTCGGGTCGATCCGGACGGCGTGGGTGGCCTCGCGCGCGGCCGCCTCGAACTCGTGACGCATGTACAGCGCGTACGCGAGGTGCCGTCGCGCGCTGGCCTGCTCGGGCGCCAGGGCGAGCGACTGACGGAGCGCCTGCTCGGCGAGCCCGAGCCACGTCGGGTCGGACGTGACACGGAACTTCTGGAGATAGGCGTCCCCGAGTCGGTAGTGCGTCCAGGGATCGACCGGGCGCTGCTGGAGCCGACGCTGGTAGCTGGCGATGGCGCGGTCCGTGGCCGTGTCATCGGCGGTCGCGGCGGCGGCGCCGAGGCTCGTCAGCCCGGCCAGCGTGACCGCGAGGACGACGGCTCGGATGCGGCGGTGGGGAGCGGATCTGTGCGTGTGCATGTGAGTCGCTCCGCGCCCGCGCGGGCGGAGGTCGCCCTCCGCCCGCGCGAGCTCCGGGATGCCTCAGGGAACGAGCGCCCCGCAGGGGTTCACGCCCGGGTACACGGCGCCCTCGCCGCAGTCCTGGTGGCGGGGGCTCCGCCCGGGGTGCGGCGTCGGAAGGAAGGGGAAGATCGTGTAGATGCCGTTCGCCGTCACGGACGCGCTCTGGGTGCCGATGTTGAAGTTCACGCCGTCCCCGAGCCGCGGGAAGTTGGCGAAGGCGTCCGGGTCGCTGAGCGTCTGGAGAATGCCGCCGACCACACGGAGAGCGATGTCCGTCACGTCGTCGTTCGGTCGCCGACCGTTCGGGAAGCCGGCCGGGTCGCCCGCGAGGACGCCGATCCGCTTCTGCGCCTCGGGCGCGGTCGGCGGTACGCCGAGATCGAGCCGCAGGAGCTCGGAGCAGCGATCGGCCTTCCCGCACGTTCCGTCGCCGTTGTACTGCAGGAGCGCGGCGACCAGATCGGTGCGGCCGGTCGTGGGGAACTGCGTGCTATAGCGGAGGTTCAGCACGGTGGCGAGGCTCGAGTTCAGGTAGAAGTCGAGGAACTGCGCCTCGTCCTTGGGGTCCGTTGCGTTCCAGCGGTCCTTGCGGTCGGTGCTGATGAGCAGCTCGTTCACGAGGGGATTCGCCATGCGGGCGACCTGCACCCAGGGGCCCGAGCCGGACGACGTGCCGTCGTCGCGACGCTGGACGTTCTTCCGGCGGCTCGTCGATGCGTACAGGCCCACCACGGCGTTCGGGTTGCCGGTGAGCTCGCTGATCGGGATCTCGAGCGTGATGGTGTTGACGTTGAAGCCGGAGAACGTGTCGACACCGAACGGGCTGACCGTATCGTCCTCGTCCTCGTTCTGCGTCAGGATCGGCGGGTTACGCCGGAGGTTGACCGTGTCGAAGGTCGCGCCGAGATCGATGTAGAACGTCTCGTCACGTTGGCCCGCGAAGACCCGCCCGCCGTTCGCGAGCGGATAGATGCCCTGGGCGGCCAGCGCCTCGTAGCTCGGCATGGTCAGCGGTCCCACGTTCGAGGGCACCGCCACCATCTCCTGGGTGCCGACGTCGCGCCGGCGCCCGTTCCGGATCTCGGTCACCGTGTACGTCTGACGGATGCCGATGCCCGCCGCGTCGGGACCCGACAGGGCCGTGATGGGCGGCACGCCCGCGTAGCCCACGGGGAGCTTGAGCGCCTTCACGGTGCCCTGGATCTGCGTCTTGAAGCGGATCTCGTAGACCACGTCCTCCGCCGTGCCGTTGCCGTTCGTGTCGAGGTGGAAGGCGTACCGGACCTTGTCGTCGAAATTGAAGTAGTTCGGCCCGGAGCTCGGCTCCTGCCCCGGGATCACGTTCATCACCAGCACGACCTTGCTCGGGTCTTCCCAGCTGCGGAAGAAGTAGACGTCGGTGATGTCCGCCGCCGGGTCGAGCGCGATCAGCGGCGCCTCCCGGTGGCTGGCCGCGCGCGCGGGGGCCGCCACGGCCAGTAACTGCAAGGCGACCGCCAGGGTCGCGAGCGCGGAGATGATGGGCCGATGCCTCTTGTGTCGCATGAGCGCCTCCTGCCGGGAGATGTGAGGGGTCTACCCTCACCGCCCCTACGGCCCAGGAGGGCGTGGCGGATTGCGGGCGTCCGAGGGGCTCGGGAGGCGGGGGCCCGAGAGGGCTGGGCAATGGCCACGCCGGTGCGGCGCCGACCCGGGGGACCGAAGGGCACACGTGAGCCCCGGACCCGACAGGCCGGCCGCTCAGAGCGTGATCAGCCCGCGGCGGACCCCGAGACGCACGGCCTCGGTGCGGCTCGACGCGCCGAGCTTCGCCGAGACCGACGCGACGTGGAACTTCGCGGTGTGCTCGCTGATGGCGAGCGCGTCCGCGATCTGTCGATTGGAGAGGCCGTGGGCCAGGAGCTCCAGCACCTCGCGCTCGCGAGGCGTGAGCGCTTCTCCGGGCTCCTCGTCGGACGGCGCGGTCGGCCCGTGGTCCCGCGCCGGCAGCAGCCGGGCAGCCACGGGCGCGGGGAGAACCGTGAAGCCCCGCGCCGCCGCCGCCGTCGCCGCGCGGAGATCCGCCGCGGGCGCATCGCGCGCGACGACCGCCCAGCCCCGGAGCGGGAGCCCCCGGAGGATCCGAGCGGCGCGGTCGTCGTCGGTCACGGCGACGACGGCGCGAGCTCCCAGCTCGGCGAGCGTGTCGGCGCTCACGAGGAGCCGCGCGGGGTCGGCGACGATCACGACGTCGATCTCGGGCGGCGCGTCCTCGAGCGCGGCTCCTGCGCCGACCACCGTGACGTCCGCGCCGTCCAGGCGCGCGCTCAGCCCGAGACGGAGGGCCGCGGTCGGCGCCGCGACGAAGGCGCGGATCATGGCGTGGCGCCGAGCCAGCGTCCGACGACGTCGCTCGGGATCGCGACGGAGAGATCGCCGCCGATCACCATCGCGTTCAGGCCGATGACCTCGCCGCGCGCGTCCAGGAGCGGTCCGCCCGAGTTCCCCGGGGCCAGCTGCACGTCCGAGCGGATGTACGAGCGCGCCGCCCCGTGACCGGGCGCCTCGAGCGTGCCGAGCCCGCTCACGATGCCGACGGTGACGATCCACGGGTGTCCCCACGGGTGACCGACCGCGAAAACCAGCTCGCCCAGCCGGAGGCGGGCGGACCGGCCGATCGGCGCCGGGACGAAGGCGGCGCCGGGCACGTCGAGCAGGGCGAGGTCCAGCTGTCGGCTCGCCTCGCGGACCCGCGCCGCATGCACGCGCCCGTCCACCCCGATCACGCGGAGAGCCTGCCGCGCGCCCGCCACGACGTGGTGGTTCGTCACGACGGCCTCCGGACCCCACGCCACGCCCGCCGCGCCGGCCGGTCCCTGGCCGCGGACGCGCACGATGCTGGGCCGGACGCGCTCGAGGGTTCCCGGGGCGAGGCCGATGAACGCGCGGAGTCCCGCGCGGGCCTCGAGGACCGGGCTCATCGCCCCCGACCCGGCCGCTGCCCGACGGTCACGTCGAGCGCGAGAGGCGTGCCGCCGCGGAGCACCTGGACCCCGATGGACCGGCCCACGCGCTCGCCGCTCAGGAGCGCCTGGAGGCTCTCGCCATCGTCGACCGCCTGGCCGTCCACCGCGACCAGGATGTCGCCCAGGAGAAGGCCGCCGCGCGCCGCCGGGCTCTCGGGGACGAGCTCCACGATCAGGAGGCCGCGCTCGTGGGTCCGCCCACCCCGCTGGCCCGCCGGGATGCGGACGGGCTGGCTCCCGATCCCGAGCCACCCACGGGGCACGAAGCCCTGCCGCGCGAGGGAGTCGGCCAGGCCCCACGCCAGCGCGGCCGGGACGGCCAGGGCCGCGCCTCCGGCCAGGCCGGTCGTCAGGATGCCGAGCACGGCGCCGCGCGCGTCGATGAGCGCCCCGCCCGAGAAGCCCGGGTACGGCGTCGCGTCGGTGCGGATGTACTGCTCGAGGAGTCCTCCGCGCGTGCGGGCCGGGCCGCCAATCGCGCTCACGATCCCCACGCTCGCCATGAGCTCGCGCCCGCCCGGGCGGCCCACGGCGAGGACGAACTGCCCCACGCGGGCGGGACTGGCCGCCCGCCGGGCGGGCTCGCTCCCGAGGCCGGGCACGCGCAGCACGGCGAGATCGCTCGCGGGGTCGCGCCCGACGAGCTGGGCGGGGAGCGCCGCCCCGGTCGTCGTCTCGACGGTCAGATCATCCTCGCGCTCGATGGCGTGGTCGGCGGCCAGGACGAGCGTCGAGGCGTAGACGACGCCGCTCGCGGGGCGTCGGGGGCGGCCGTTGACCTGGACGATCGCGGGGCCGATCTGCTCGACGGCGTCGGCCATCTGGTCGGAGACCGCGGTCAGGGCGTCATGGGCGTCGGTGAGTGGCGTCATCGGGAACCTCCTTCTTGAGGGCCACGTTACGTGGACCGTCAAGGGCGCGCATCCGCCGAACGGGGAGGTCCGGGGCCCGCCCGGTTGTCGAGGGCGGGATGCTGTGCTAGTGTTCACAAGCGTTCCCTACCACCCCTCGGGGAGCACGAGTGTGAGCAGCGCAAAGCCGGGTCAGTCCGATCGACGCGGGATCCGGCAGCTCGGGGTCCTCAGTGGGGTGGGGCTCACGCTGGTGATCTCCACAGTCCTGGGCCTTTGGGGGGGCCACGTCCTGGACCGGTGGCTCGGCACTGCCCCGTGGTTCATGCTGGTGGGGCTGTTGCTCGGCATCGCGTCGGGCTTCGTCAATCTCTTCCGCGCGGCGGGAATGTTCGGCCGCGAGGGGGAACAGGCAGAACGTGATCGCTCCGACTGATCTCGGTCGTGGGGTCTGGCTCGTCACCGGACTGCTCGGGCTCGGGCTGACCGGGGTCTGCGCGCTCCTGCGCGGGCCCGCGGACGCCCTCGGCGCCCTGGTGGGGAGCGGCCTGACCTTGCTCAACTTCGGCGGGCTCACCTGGGCGGCCGAGCGCGCCGTCGCGGGCCATACGTCGCGCCCCGTGTGGATCGGCGCGAGCGGGCTCCGCCTCGGGCTCGTCGGCTGTCTCGCGGGTCTCGCGGTCACCCAGACCGGCGTCGGACTCCCGGGCCTGCTCCTGTCGCTGACCCTCGTTCCGGTGGCCGTGATCCTGGCGGGCCTCCGGGCTGCGCGAGCCGCCTGAGGAGACGCCGGTGCACGAGCTCGAGCCCCCCGTCTTCAACACCTTCGGCATCCCGCATCACGTGGCCTTCACCTGGCTCGTGATGGCGATCCTGATCATCGTGGCGTACCTCATACCGCGCCGGCCGGCGCTCGTGCCGCGCGGCGTGCAGAACGCGGCCGAGGCCGTCCTCGAGTTCGTGCTCGCCCTCATCGACGACGTGATCGGCCGCGAGGGCCGGCGGTTCCTGCCGCTCATCGCGACCCTCGGGCTGTTCATCTTCGCCTCGAATCTCCTCGGGCTCGTGCCCGGGTTCACGGCGCCGACGGACAACGTCAACACGAACCTGGCGTGCGCCCTCGTGGTGTTCTTCTCGTATCACTGGATCGGGATCCGCGCGCACGGACTGTGGGCCTATCTCAAGCACTTCGCCGGCCCGATGCCGGCGCTGGCCCCGCTCATGGTCCCGATCGAGCTGATCAGCCACCTCGCCCGGCCGCTCTCGCTCACGCTGCGGCTGTTCGGCAACATGCTCGGCGGCCACATCCTGCTCTCCATCGTGTTCTTCATGACGGTGGGGCTCTCGACGTGGGCGCTCTCGAGCGCGTCGGGGGCGATCGGGCTCGTGATCGGCGGCATCGGGACGGTCGCGACGATCCTGTTCACCGTGGGCTTTCTGTTCCCGTTGAAGCTCTTGGTGGCCTTCCTGCAGGCGTTCATCTTCTGCATGCTCTCGATGCTCTACATCGCGGGCGCCCTCGAGGCCGAGCACGGCGCGGAGTCCGGGCACGGCGCCTCGGGGGGGCACGATCACGCGGGACACAGCGGCCACGAGGCCGCGGCACCCGCCCATCACTAACACCGCCCCCGCCGCCGACACGGCCCGGGGGCCCGGGCGGGACGGGGAAGGAGGAGAGAAGGTGCGTATCGCTCTCATACTGTTGGGGCTGTCTCTGAGCCTCGCCGAGGGCGTCGCCTACGCGGCGGACGCCGCGGCGACGGGATCCTGGGTCGGGCCGTTCACGGTCATCGCGGCGGGCATCGGAATGGCCCTGGCGGCCGGCCTCTGCGGTCTCGGTCAGGCGCGCGCGATCGCCGCGGCCCTGGAGGGGATGGCGCGCCAGCCCGGCGCGGCGGCCCGCATCCAGACCGCGATGATCATCGGCCTGGCGCTCATCGAGTCGCTGGCCATCTACACGCTGGTCATCGCGATCATCTTGCTCTTCGCGAATCCATTCAAGTAAAGGCAGCGGGGCCGGGCGGGCGGCTGTGCGCCGTCCGCCCGGTCGTTCCCGGCGTTAAGCATGCCGCGTTCCGGAGGTCGCCTGCCCCGCATCCCTGAGATGAGCGTCCGGCGCCTGTCCGTCTACTTCCGCTGCCTGGCGCAGCTCGAGGAAGACGGCGTCAAGACCATCTCGTCCCAGGAGCTGGCTGCGCGCTTCCACCTGAACTCGGCCCAGGTCCGCAAGGATCTCGCCTACTTCGGCGAGTTCGGCATCCGCGGGATCGGGTACGACACGACGAACCTCCGCGTGGAGATCCAGCGCATCCTCGGGCTCGACCGGGAATGGCGCGTGGTGCTGGTCGGCTTCGGCAATCTCGGCTCGGCGCTCTTCCACTACCGCGGCTTCGCCCGGCAAGGCTTCCGGATCGCGGCCATCGTCGACGACGACCCGGCGAAGGTCGGGCGCGCGGTGAACGGCCTCAGCATCCAGGCGCTGGCCGAGCTGCCGCGCGTCGTGAAGGCAGAGGCGATCCAGATCGGCGTCGTGGCGGTTCCGGCCGAGGCGGCGCAGGGCGTCGCCGACCGGCTGGTCGCGGCCGGCGTGCGGGCGATCCTGAACTTCGCGCCGAGCCGCGTCAAGGTGCCGAAGGACGTGCGCCTCCAGAACGTCGACCTCTCGATCGAGCTGGAGAACCTGTCCTTCCATCTGGGGCAGGTTCCGCGGTGAGCGGGAGCGCGGTGGCGACGCTCGCCGCGGCGAGCCTCCCCACCTTGGATGCGTGGGGGGACCTCGCCCAGGCCCGCACCGCGCTGGCAGGGGCGCCGAGCCGGATCCGGCTCGAGGGGCTGTGGGGCTCCGCCGCCTCGCTGGCCCTGGCTGCGCTCCTCCCGCCGACCCGCGCCGCGATCGTCGCCGTGGCGGACGAGCCGACGGCGCTCCGCGCGCTCGACGATCTCCGGGCCTTCGCCGGAGCGCTCGGCCGGAAGGCGCCCGGCGAGATCGTCCTGCTGCCCGTGCCGCACGCGGCGCTCTGGCGCGATGCGGGCGCGCGCGAGGAGGACGCGGGCCGGGCCGGGATCCTGGGCCGGCTCCTCCGAGGCGAGCCCCTGTGGGTGATCCTCCCGGCCCGCAGTCTCGAGGCGCCCCTCCCGCGCCCCGCCGACTTCCGGCGCCAGGTCTTGACGCTCGGGACCGGCGACGGTGTCGATCGCGAGGCGCTGGTCGAGCACCTCGAGGCGGCCGGCTACGAGCGCGTGGAGTCGGTGACCGGCGTCGGCCAGTGGGCGCTGCGCGGCGGGATCGTCGACGTGTTCTCGCCGGCCGGCTCGCTGCCCGTCCGCGTCGAGCTGACCGGGGACGACATCGAGTCCCTCCGGACCTTCGATCCCACGAGCCAGCGCTCCACCGGGGCCGTGGCCACGCTCCTGATCCTGCCGATGCTGGCCGGGGAGACGGACGCGCCGGCCCGGCTCGGCGACTACCTGCCGGCGGACGCGCCGCTGGCCGTCGCGGATCCGGCGCTCCTCGCGCCCGGCGCCCCCGACGCGCCGGCGCTGGAGACGCTCGGCGCGCGGCCGCGGGTCGAGTGCGGGGTGCTGCTCACCGACGAGCCGGGGACGTTCCGCCTGGAGACGCGCTCGATCGAGGGTGTGCGCGGCCAGCTGCGGCGGCTCGCGCCGGCCCTCGCTGCCTGGCGGGCCGAGGGCTTCCGGGTGCGCCTCCTCGCCCCCGATCCTCAGACCGCCGGCCGGCTCCAGGAGATCCTCCGGGACCTCGAGCACGACGTGCCCGTCGTCGCCGCGCTGCTCGGCCCCGAGCCGATCGCGGTGCTGGTGGGCGGCGCCCACGTCGGGTTCGAGTGCCCCGCGCTCGGCCTCGTGTGCCTCACCGAGACCGAGCTCTTCGGCCACCGCCGGACCATGCGGCGCCGCCCCACGTACCAGCGCGGGGCGGCGATCGCTGCGTTCACCGACCTCGCGCCGGGCGACCTGGTCGTCCACGTCGAGCACGGGATCGGCCGGTACAAGGGGCTCGTCACGCTCGCGGTGGACGGGCAGCCCGCCGACTACCTCCTCCTCGAGTACGCGGAGGCGGCGAAGCTCTATCTCCCGGTTCAGCGGATGGCCGCCGTCACGAAGTACACCGGCGCCGGGACCGAAGCGCCGCGTCTCGACAAGCTCGGCGCCACCACCTGGCAGCGGACGAAGGAGTCGGTGCGCGCCTCGCTCCGGGAGATGGCCCAGGAGTTGCTGCGCCTCTACGCCGAGCGGCAGGTGGTCGAGGGGCTCGAGATGGCGCCCGACACGCCGTGGCAGCACGAGTTCGAGGCCGCCTTCGCGTTCGAGGAAACGCCCGACCAGCTGGAGACCATCCGCCAGGTGAAGGCGGATCTCGAGCGGCGCCAGCCGATGGACCGCCTGGTCTGCGGCGACGTGGGCTACGGCAAGACCGAGGTCGCGATGCGCGCCGCCCTCAAGGTCGCGCTCGACGGGCACCAGGTCGCGGTCCTCGTGCCCACGACGATTCTCGCCGAGCAGCACTGGAACACGTTCCGCGAGCGCTTCGCGCCGTATCCCGTCCGGGTCGAGATGCTGTCGCGCTTCCGGTCACCCACGCAGCAGAAGGCGGTCCTGGCCGGCCTTGCGGCGGGGACGGTGGACGTCGTGATCGGCACCCACCGGCTCCTTTCCAAGGACGTGGCCTTCAAGAGCATCGGGCTCCTCGTCATCGACGAGGAGCACCGGTTCGGCGTGGCGCACAAGGAGCGGCTGAAGCAGCTCAGGAAGTCCGTCCATGTCCTGACGCTGACGGCGACGCCGATCCCGCGGACCCTGTCCATGGCGATGGCCGGGATCCGCGATCTGTCCGTGATCGAGTCACCTCCTGCCGACCGCCTGGCGGTCGAGACGGTCGTTTCCCGGTTCGACGCCCGGGTGATCAAGGAGGCCATCGAGCGCGAGCTGGGCCGTGGTGGCCAGGTGTTCGTGGTCCACAACCGCATCCAGTCCTTGCCGGCCCTCGTCCGGCTCATCCAGCGCCTCGTCCCGCGCGCGCGGGTCGCGATGGCCCATGGCCAGCTGCGGGAGTCGATCCTCGAACGAACCATGCTGGATTACGTGGGGGGCGCGTACGATGTCCTCGTGGCCACGGCCATCATCGAGTCAGGGCTGGACATCCCGGCGTCGAACACGATCATCATCAACCGGGCGGATCGGCTGGGGCTCGCGCAGCTCTACCAGCTCCGCGGCCGTGTGGGCCGCGATCGCCTGCAGGCGTACGCCTATCTCCTGATTCCCGCGGACGGCCGCGTCGACGAAACGGCCGCCAAGCGGCTCCGGGTGATCCAGGAGCTGACGGCGCTCGGCTCGGGACTCAAGGTCGCGCTCCGCGACATGGAGATCCGGGGAGCCGGGAACCTGCTCGGCGCGCAGCAGCACGGCCAGATCGAGATGGTCGGCTTCGATCTCTACCTGAAGCTTTTGGAGGAGGCCGTCCGCGAGCTGCGCGGCGAGGCCGTCGAGGACGAGATCGACCCCGTCGTCACGATCGACGCGGCCGCCTATCTGCCGGACGACTACGTCGCCGAGCCCGCCCAGCGGCTGGCCCTCTACAAGCGGCTCGCGGGCATCGGGACCGCCGCCGAGATCGAGGACGCCCGGCGCGAGCTCCGGGATCGGTTCGGTCCGCTGCCCGAGGCGGCCGCGCGCCTCCTGGACGTCGTGACGCTCCGGTTCGATGCCAAGGCCCTGCGCCTCGAGCGTCTCGAGGTGCGGGGCGGGCACGCGCTCCTCACGTTCGCGCCGAGCACGCCGGTGCCGCCCCAGCGGATCATCGACCTCCTGCGGCTCCACGGGCGGCGGCTCCGGACCGTGCGGGAGTTCGTGCTGGAAGCCATGGTGCCGCGAGGGCCATGGCCGGAGACCCTCAAGGCCCTCACCCGGCTCCTCGCGGAGTTCCGAGGGCCGACGGAGGCACGCCGATGAGATGGGCCCGACTCGCGCTCGCGGGGCTGGTGGTGGCGACCGCGCTCGGCGCCTGCAAGAAACCGGCGGGGCCGCTCCCGCCCGTGCCCTCGGGCAGCGGCGGGGTCCTGGTGCGCGCCGGCGAGGCGCCGCCCATTCCCGACCGGCAGACCCTGATCGACCGCGTCGTGGCGGTGGTCAACGACGACGTCATCATGATGTCGGAGCTCCAGGAGCAGATGGTCATCTCCCGCCGCGACGGCAAGAACGCGCCCGACGGCGCGGAGCTCGAGCGCACGATGCTGAACCGGCTGGTCGACGAGCGCTTGCAGATTCAGGAAGCCAAGCGCGACAAGGTCGAGGTGACGGACGACGAGCTGCGCGCGGCCCTCGACGACATCGTGAAGCGCAACGGCGGGGATCGCGAGCGATTCGAGGTGATGCTGCGGGCGCAGGGAGTGACCTGGGAAGCCCTGCGTCGCGCCATCCGCGAGCAGCTCCTCGCCCAGAAGGTCCGCAGTCGCCGCGTCGTGCGGCGATCCACGGTCACCGAGGTCGAGGTCGACCAGTACCTCGCCCAGAACCGGGACAAGTTCGATGCCGGCCTCAAATACCACGCGTACCACATGGCGATCGCCGTCGAGGCGACGAGCTCGTCGGCTGCCTGGGAGCAAGCGAAGCGCGAGATCGACGAGATCGCGGTGGCTCTGGCCGGCGGCGCGGACTTCGCCGAGCTGGCCCGGACCCGCGCCAAGGACCCCGCTGGCGGCGATCTCGGCTGGCTCGCCCGGGGCGAGCTGGACGCGGCCTTCGAGCGACCGCTGCTGGAGCTCAAGAAGGGCCAGGTGACGGCCCCGATCCGGTCGGGGTCCGCCTATCACCTCCTGAAGCTCGACGATCGCGAGGAGCTGACCGCGGATAGACTCGCCGATGCTCGGCAGCAGGTGCGCGACCTCCTGCTCCAGAAGAAGTCGCAAGAGCGGTTCGACGAGTGGCTGGAAGGCCTCCGGCGACGAGCCCTGATTGCGATCCGGCTGTGAGGAAGGCAGCCACTACCCCAGGGGCCCGTTGGTTGACAGGCTCCCGCCGCCGGTGCTATAGATGACTGAGCGTGACGCTACCGCGCGCGCGATCCCCTGACGGTCCTCGCCACACCGCACCTCAAAGGAGCGATTCACAGCCGTGAGCACACCTCCACCAGCCCGCCATCCCCGCCACCGCTTCCCCCGTCGTCCCGGTCCCGGTCAGAATCCCGGTCCCGAGCGCGAGCGCGTCGTCATGCCCGATATCCCCGCGGAGCCGAGCCCGAGCGAGCTCGGCGCCACCACGTCCGGTCGCACGGGCGGGCTCATCCTGACCGAGCTGAAGGAGAAGGGGATTCCGGATCTCAACACGCTTGCGCGCGACCTCGGCGTCCAGGGCTTCTCGGGGCTCCGGAAGCAGGAGCTGATCTTCAAGATCCTGCAGGCCCAGGCCGAGCGCGACGGGCTCATCTACGCGGAAGGCGTCCTGGAGGTCCTGCCCGACGGCTTCGGGTTCCTGCGCGCCCCGGACTACAACTACCTCCCGGGGCCGGACGACATCTACGTCTCGCCCTCGCAGATCCGGCGCTTCGACCTGCGTACCGGCGACACGATCTCCGGCCAGGTGCGGCCGCCGAAGGACTCGGAGCGGTACTTCGCCCTGCTGAAGGTCGAGGCGATCAACTACGAGACGCCGGAGCAGGCGAAGGACAAGATCCTCTTCGACAACCTGACCCCGCTCTATCCGCAGGAGCGGATCCGGCTGGAGCACAACCCGGAGGATCTGCCGACGCGGGTCATGGACCTCCTGACGCCGATCGGGAAGGGCCAGCGCGGCCTGATCGTCGCCGCGCCCCGGACGGGCAAGACGATGCTCCTCCAGGCGATCGCCAATGCGATCGCGAAGAACCACCCCGAGGTCTACCTCATCGTCCTCCTCATCGACGAGCGCCCGGAAGAGGTCACCGACATGCAGCGGAGCGTCCGCGGGGAGGTCATCTCCTCGACGTTCGACGAGCCGCCCCAGCGGCACATCCAGGTCGCCGACATGGTGATCGAGAAGGCGAAACGGCTCGTCGAGCACAAGCGGGACGTGGTGATCCTCCTCGACTCGATCACGCGCTTCGCGCGGGCGCACAACGCGGTCATCCCGTCGTCGGGCAAGGTGCTCTCCGGCGGTCTCGACGCGAACGCCCTCCAGCGGCCGCGGCGGTTCTTCGCCGCCGCGCGCAACATCGAGGAAGGCGGCTCGCTCACGATCATGGCCACCGCCATCGTCGATACCGGCAGCCGGATGGACGACGTGATCTTCGAGGAGTTCAAGGGCACCGGCAACATGGAGGTGCACCTGGACCGCCGCCTCATGGACAAGCGCATCTTCCCGACGATCAACATCGAGCAGTCCGGGACCCGCAAGGAGGAGCTCCTGATCGAGCGCGACGAGCTCCAGCGCCTGTGGCTCCTCCGGAAGGCGCTGTCCCAGCTGAACCCCGTCGAGGCGATGGAGCTCCTCGTGGACAAGGTCCGCATGACCAAGTCGAACAAGGAGTTCCTGGCCTCGATGCAGTCCCTCGGCTGAGGGGCCCGTCCCCCTCGGCCCGGCCGCCGATCTCCCGCCCCTCGGGGGCGGGAGGGGCCGCCCAAGGCCCCCCGCCTTGCCGAAGCGGCGGCGTGTGGTACACTGACGGCGCACTCATTTTCGCTTGTGTGGGGAGGACTTCCGTGAAGGCCGGCATTCATCCCGAGTATGTCGAGACGACGATCACCTGCGCCTGCGGCGAGGTCATCCACACCCGCTCGACGAGCGCGAACATCCGGGTGGAGATCTGCTCCAAGTGCCACCCCTTCTTCACCGGCAAGCAGAAGCTGATCGACACGGCCGGACGCGTCGAGCGCTTCCAGAAGAAGTACGCCAACCGGAAGCGCTAGCCGCCGCCCTCGGCGCGAGGCACAAGGCCCGGGCGCGCCCGCCCGGCGGGCCTGAGCGCGGACCGTGTTCGACAAGCTCCGGCAGATCGAGAGCCGCTACCAGGAGATCTCCGCCCGCCTCGCCGAGGCCGCCAACGCGCCCGGGGCGCGGGCCGAATACGCGCGCCTGGCCAAGGCGGCATCGGAGATCGAGCCGGTCGTAACCGCCTTCGGCCAGTACAAGGACGTTCTCGCTCGCATCGAGGAAGCCAACCACATCCTCGGCGAGGGCGATCCGGACCTCGTCGAGCTGGCGGGACTCGAGCTCGAGGAGCTGCGCGGGCGCGAGCGACAGCTCGAGGAGCGCCTGCGGACGATGCTGGTCCCCCGCGACGCGCGCGACGACAAGAACGTCCTCGTCGAGATCCGTGCGGGCGCGGGTGGGGACGAGGCCGCGCTCTTCGCCGCCGACCTGGCGCGGATGTACACGAAGTACGCCGAGCGCCACGGCCTCAAGCTCGAGATGCTCGAAGCGCACTCCACGGGGCAGGGCGGCTTCAAGGAGATCATCCTCTCCATCCAGGGCAAGGGCGCCTGGAGCCGGCTCAAGTTCGAGCGGGGCGTGCACCGCGTGCAGCGGGTGCCCGCCACCGAGTCAGCGGGGCGCATCCACACGTCCACCGTGACGGTCGCGGTCCTCCCGGAAGCGGAGGACGTCGACGTGAAGATCGACGACAAGGATCTCAAGGTCGACGTGTATCGCTCGTCGGGGCCCGGCGGGCAGGGCGTCAACACCACGGACTCGGCGGTGCGCATCACGTACCTCCCCACCGGCCTCGTGGTGACCTGCCAGGACGAGCGCTCCCAGATCAAGAACCGCGCCAAGGCGATGCGCGTGCTGCGAGCGCGCCTCCTCGAGCAGGCGCAGGAGGAGCAGCGGTCCCAGATCGCCGCGGCGCGCAAGAGCCAGGTCGGGACGGGCGAGCGGAGCGAGCGGATCCGCACCTACAACTTCCCGCAGGGCCGCGTCACGGATCACCGCATCGGGCTGACGGTCCACCAGCTGCCGGACGTCCTCGAAGGGGACCTCGACGAGCTCGCGGCCGCGCTGCTGGCCGCCGAGCGCACCGAGCAGCTCGAGTCGCTCGAGGCATGACGCCCGCGGCCGTCGCCCCGTCCGGGCCAACCGTGGCCATGGCGCTGCGCGCCGCCGGCGACACGCTGGTCCGGGCCGGGCTCGCCACCGGGCGGCAGGACGCCGAGGCGCTCCTGGCGCAGGCCCTCGGGACGACGCGGCTCGGCCTCTACACGACCGGCCCGGCGCGGGTGCCCGAGCCGGCGCGGGCGGTGTTCGACGCGCTCGTCGCCCGACGCGCGCGGCACGAGCCCGTCCAGTACCTCCTGGGCGAGGTCGAGTTCTGCGGCCTCCGGCTCGAGGTCGGCCCCGGGGTGTTCATCCCGCGTCCCGAGACCGAGGGGCTGGTCGACCGGGCGCTCGCCCTCGGTCTCCCCGACGCGGCGGTGGTCGTGGATCTCTGCACGGGCTCCGGCGCGATCGCGTGCGCCCTCGCGGCACGCCAGCCGGGCTGGACGGTCTGGGCGGTCGAGCAGGCGGCGCCGGCCGCCGAGTGCGCCCGGGCGAACGTGCGACGACTCGGGCTCGAGGGCTGCGTCCGGGTGCGCGAGGGTGACCTCTTCGCGCCCATCGGGGATGCCGTGGCCGCGCAAGGCGTGGATCTCGTGGTGGCCAACCCGCCCTATCTGGCGACGCCGCTCCTCGCGACCTTGCCCGTCGAGGTCCGCGACTGGGAGCCGCGGGCCGCGCTCGCCGGCGGCTCGGACGGCCTCGATGTGGTGCGCCGGCTGCTCGCCGCCGCGCCCGGGTGGCTGCGGCCCGGGGGGGCGCTTCTCGTGGAGATCGGCGAGGAGCAGGGCCCCGCGGCGCGCGCGCTCGTGGCGGCGGACGCGCGGTATGCGGAGTCCTGCGTCCACCGCGACTTCCGTGGGTGCGAGCGGGTGCTCGAGGCGCGGAGCCGCTAGCAATGGCTGCGCGACTCGTCATCGAGGGGGGCGTCCCGCTGCGCGGGGAAGTGCGAGTGAGCGCCGCGAAGAACGCGGCCCTGCCGCTCCTGGCGGCGTCCCTCCTGTCGGCCGAGCCTGTCGTGCTCGAGAACGTCCCGCGGCTCGCCGACATCGCCACGATCCGGGCGCTCCTCGAGCGGCTCGGGACCGAGATCGAGGATCGGGACGGTCACACGGTCGTGAGGACGCCCGCGCTCCAGTCCATCGAGGCGCCGTACGACCTGGTCTCGACGATGCGCGCCTCCGTCCTGGTCCTGGGGCCGCTCCTGGCCCGCGCCGGCCGGGCCCGCGTCTCGCTGCCCGGCGGCTGCGCGATCGGCGCGCGCCCGATCGACCTGCATCTGAAGGGGCTCGAGCGGCTCGGGGCCGAGGTGACGCTCAGCCAGGGCTACGTCGAGGCCCGCGCGGCGCGGCTCAAGGGCGCGCGGATCGTCTTCGATCTCGTGACCGTGACCGGCACCGAGAACCTGATGATGGCCGCCAGCCTCGCGGAAGGCACCACGATCCTCGAGAACGCGGCCCGGGAGCCCGAGATTCCGGACCTCGCGCGCTTACTGACGGCGATGGGCGCACGGATCCACGGCGCGGGGACCGAGCGCATCGAGATCGAGGGCGTGCCTGATCTGGGCGGGGCCCGTCACCGGATCATCCCGGACCGCGTGGAGGCGGGGACCTTCCTCGTGGCCGGGGCGATCACGGGCGGCGACGTCACGGTCCGCGACGTGGTGCCGGCCCACCTGAGCGCCGTTCTCTCCAAGCTCGAGGCGATCGGGGCCTTGGTGGAGGTCGGCGCCGACCACGTCCGGATGCGGATGACGGGCCGGCCGCGGCCGACCGACGTCGTCACGAACCCCTATCCAGGGTTCGCGACGGACATGCAGGCCCAGATCATGAGCCTCCTGGGGCTGGCCGAGGGCTCG
Source organism: uncultured Candidatus Rokubacteria bacterium (assembly GCA_963765195.1). Lineage (GTDB taxonomy): Bacteria > Methylomirabilota > Methylomirabilia > Rokubacteriales > DASRDR01 > DASRDR01. Next base: position 144,727 of record CAVXVV010000055.1, on the reverse strand, counting down.
AGCGTGATCACCGAGACGATCTTCGAGAATCGCTTCCAGCACGCGGCAGAGCTGCGCCGCCTCGGGGCGGCGATCGAGATCGAAGGCAGCCGCGCGGTGATCCGGGGCGTGCCCGGCTATCAAGGCGCGCCGGTCATGGCGACTGACCTCCGCGCCTCCGCGTCGCTCGTGCTGGGCGGCCTGGCGGCCGCGGGCACGACCGAGGTGTCGCGCGTCTATCACCTGGACCGCGGGTACGAGGGCATGGAGCAGAAGCTCCTCGGGCTCGGCGCGCGCGTGCGCCGGGAAGGGTGAGGCGTGGCCTGGAACGCGGCCGCCGCGACCGACAACGGGCGCCCGCTCACCCTGGCGCTGCCGAAGGGGCGGCTGCTCCCGCCGGCGCTCGATCTTCTCCGGCGGGCCGGCTTCCAGGGTTTGCCCGAGGACGACAGTCGCCGGCTGCTGTTCACCGACCCGACCAACCGGCTCCGCCTCCTCATCCTGAAGCCGCTCGATGTGCCGACCTACGTCGAGCACGGCGCCGCGGACCTCGGGATCGTCGGGAAGGACGTCCTGCTCGAGCAGGGGCCGGATGTCTACGAGCCGCTCGACCTCGGGTTCGGCGTGTGCCGGCTGGTGGTCGCCGAGCCCCGGGAGCTCTGGGAGCGCGACGATCCCGCGAAGTGGTCCTGGGTCCGGGTCGCGACCAAGTATCCGAATCTCACGCGGCGGTACTTCGCCGAGCGCGGCATCCAGGTCGAGGTGGTCCGGCTCGATGGCTCGATCGAGCTGGCGCCTCTCGTGGGCCTCGCCGAGCGGATCGTCGATCTCGTGCAGTCGGGCGAGACGCTCCGCGCCAACGGCCTGGTCGAGGTCGCCGAGATCCTGCCGTCCACCGCGAGGCTGATCGTGAACCGCGCGGCCCAGAAGACAGCGCACCGCGCGGTCGGTCGCCTCCTGGACGAGCTCCGCGCGGGGGTACGCGCGTGATCCGCGTCCTCCGAGCGGCGGACCTGGCGGTCGACGGGGTCGTGGCGGCGCTGGCCCGCCCGCACGCGGCCACCGATCCGGACACCGTGGCGCGGGTTGCCGCGATCGTCGACGAGGTCCGGCGGCGCGGCGACGCGGCGGTGCTCGACTTCACGAAGCGCTTCGACGGCGTCGAGCTTCGCGCCGAGGAGCTCCGCGTCTCCGAGGCCGAGTGGGCGGCTGCGACCGTCCCGCCCCGGCTCGAGGCCGCGCTCGCGGAGGCGGCCCGCCGGATCGAGGCCTTCCATCGCCACCAGCTCCCGCGCTCGTGGTGGGTGCGCGACGAGCACGGGTCGCTGCTCGGCCAGCAGGTGACGCCGCTCGACCGGGTCGGGTGCTACGTGCCCGGCGGGACGGCGGCGTATCCCTCGACCGTGCTCATGAACCTCATCCCGGCCCGCGTGGCCGGCGTGCGGGAGCTCGTGGTCGTCTCACCGCCGGGCGCCGACGGGCGCCTGCCCGCGGCGGTGCTGGCCGCGGCGCGGCTCGCGGGGGCGACCGCCGCCTACCGCGTCGGGGGCGCCCAGGCCGTGGCCGCGCTCGCGTACGGCACCGCGACGGTCCCGGCCGTCGACAAGATCGTGGGCCCCGGAAACATCTACGTCGCGCTCGCCAAGCGGCTCGTCTTCGGCGACGTCGGCATCGATCTGGTCGCCGGGCCGAGTGAGGTCGTCGTCGTCGCCGATCGCACGGCGGAGGCGACCCACGTGGCCGCGGACCTCTTGGCCCAGGCCGAGCACGACCCGCTGGCCCGCGCCGTCTGCCTGACCGACGACGCCGAGCTCGGCGGGCGCGTCGCCGCCGCCGTCGCGCGTCAGTGCCCCGCCTTGCCGCGGGCGGCCATCGCCGAGGCGGCCATCCGTGCCCACGGCGCGGTGGTGGTGACGCAGGATCTCCCGGAGGCGCTCGCGATCGCGAATCGGCTGGCCCCGGAGCACCTGGAGCTCGCCGTGGCGGATCCCTTCGCGTGGCTCCCGGCGGTCCGGCACGCCGGCGCGATCTTCCTCGGCGTGCATACACCCGAGGTGGTGGGCGACTACCTGGCCGGTCCCAACCACGTTCTCCCCACGGGCGCGACGGCGCGCTTCGCGTCGGGCCTGTCGGTGGAGGATTTCATCAAGCGCTCGAGCCTCATCCACTACACGCCGGCCGGGCTCCGGGCGGCGTGGCCCGACCTCGCCGCGCTGGCGGAGGCGGAGGGGCTCCACGGGCACAGCGAGGCGGCGCGAATCCGCCTGGACGGCCCCCGACTGCGAGGAGACCACTAGGCATGGCACGACGACGGCGGCGATACGGGCGTGGACCGAGACCGATGAACGGGGGAGCCGCGGCGGGATCTCCGACGGTCGGCATCGCGGGGGCGGACGGTCCCGCGCCCGTGCACAACGGCGGCGCGCCGGCGGCGGGCCGCGTGGCGCGGGTCGAGCGGCGGACGCGGGAGACCGAGATCCTGCTCCAGCTGAACGTCGACGGGCGCGGCGAGATGGCGATCGACACCACGATCCCGTTCTTCAACCACATGCTGGAGGCGGCGGGCAAGCACGGCCTGCTCGACCTCCGGGTGAACGCCCACGGCGACACCGAAGTGGACCTCCACCACACGGTGGAGGATGTCGGGATCTGTCTCGGCAAGGCCTTCCACGAGGCCCTCGGGGACAAGCGGGGGATCGTCCGGTTCGGGACGGCCTACGTCCCGATGGACGAGGCGCTCGCCTCCGTCCACGTGGACATCTCGGGGCGGCCCTACTTCTCCTACAACGTGCCGTTCGCCAAGACGCGCGTGGGCAACTTCGACCTCGACCTCCTGAAGGACTTCTTCCGCGCGTTCGCGATGAACGCGATGCTGAACCTGCACGTCAACCTCCACTACGGCGAGAATCTCCACCACATCGCCGAGGCGCTGTTCAAGGCGTTCGGCCGCGCCCTCGCCGAGGCCTCGCGGATGAACCCGCGCATCGAGGGCGTGCTGTCCACGAAGGGCGCCTTGTGATCGCGATCGTCGACTACGGCCGGGGCAACCTCGGCAGCGTCCGGAAAGCCCTGGCCGAGCTCGTGCCCGAGGTCGTCGTCACCGACGACGCCGCGGACGGTGGCGCGCGCCCGGGCGCTGGTCGTGCCCGGGGATGGCGCCTTCGCGGACGCGATGGGGAGCCTCGAGCGGCTCGGGCTCACCGAGCCGATCCGCGCCCACATCGCCGCCGGGCGACCCTACCTCGGGATCTGCCTCGGCTATCAGCTTCTCTTCACCGAGAGCGAGGAGTTCGGGCACGCGAAGGGCCTCGACATCCTGCCGGGGGTGGTGCGCCGGTTTCCGCCGGGCCTGAAGGTGCCCCACATGGGCTGGAACCGCCTCTGGCACGACGGGACGCTGCCGCTCCTCGCGGGCATCCCGTCGGGCGCGTACTTCTACTTCGTCCATTCCTACTATCCCGAGGTGTCGGCCGCCCTCGAGGCGGAGGGCGTGCGGGCCGCGCACTGCGACTACGGCCTCCGCTTCCCCGCGCTGGTCGTACGCGACCGGCTGTACGGGACCCAGTTCCACCCGGAGAAGAGCCAGGGCTGGGGGCTCCGGCTCCTGGCGAACTTCGCCCGGCTCGCGGCGGAGCCGGAGGCGGCGCGCGCGTGATCGTCATTCCCGCGATCGACCTCCAAGGCGGCCGCTGCGTCCGGCTGGTCGAGGGGCGGGCGGACAGCGCCACGGTCTTCGGGGACGACCCGGTGGCGATGGCGCGCCGCTGGGCCGAGCGCGGGGCGCGGCGGCTCCACATCGTGGACCTCGACGGCGCGTTCGACGGCGCGCCTCGGCATGCGGCCCTGATCCGGGCGATGGTGGAGGCGGTGCCGGGCGTGCCGGTCCAGATCGGCGGCGGCCTCCGTGACCTCGCGCTGCTCGAGGCGGCGCTCGCGACGGGGGCCCGCTGGGCCGTGCTCGGCACCGCGGCGGCGCTCGAGCCGTCCGTGCTCGAGGCCGCGTGCCGACGCTGGCCGGGACGGATCCTCGTCGGCGTGGACGCGGTCGACGCGCGCGTCGCGGTGCGCGGGTGGACCGACGTGCTCCCGCTCACCGCGGCGGAGCTCACGCGCCGCGCGGCCGCCGCGGGCGCGGGAGCCGTGGTCTATACCGACATCCGCCGGGACGGGACCGGCCGCGGCCCGAACCTCGAGGCGACGGCGGCCCTGGCGGCCGCCGCGGCCGTGCCCGTCATCGCCTCGGGCGGCATCAGCGCCGTCGACGACCTCGTCCGGCTCGCGGCCATTCCCAACGTCGGCGGCGCGATCGTCGGACGGGCGCTCTACACCGGCGCCGTCGACCTCGGGGCGGCGCTCGCCGCGGTGGCGGCCTGACGGCCATGCTGGCCCGGCGCGTGATCCCGTGCCTCGACGTCAAGGACGGCCGCGTCGTCAAGGGCGTGCGGTTCCTGGATCTCGCCGACGCGGGGGATCCGGTCGAGGCGGCGATCGCGTACGACCGGCAGGGGGCGGACGAGCTCGTCTTTCTCGACATCACGGCGTCCCACGAGGGGCGCGCCACGATGCTCGACGTCGTGCGGCGCACGGCCGAGGCGGTCTACCTCCCGCTGACCGTCGGCGGCGGGCTCGGGAGCCTGGAGGACGTGCGGACCTTGCTCCGCGCCGGCGCCGACAAGGTCTCGCTCAACACGGCGGCGGTCGCGACTCCGCAGCTGATCCAGGACGCGGCCGTGCGCTTCGGGAGCCAGTGCATCGTGGTGGCGATCGACGCCAAGCGCCGGGCGGCGGGGCCGGGGCCGGCCTTCGAGGTCTACACGCACGGGGGCCGGCGGCCCACGGGGCGGGACGCGGTCGCCTGGGCGCGCGAGGCCGTCGACCGGGGCGCGGGCGAGATCCTGCTCACGAGCATGGACCGGGACGGGACGCGCGACGGGTACGACCTCGAGCTGACGCGGGCGATCGCCGAGGCCGTCTCGGTCCCGGTCATCGCCTCGGGCGGGGTCGGGCACCCTCGGCCACCTCCACGACGGCCTCGTGCGGGGCAAGGCCGACGCCGTCCTCGCCGCGTCGATCTTCCACTTCGCCGAGCACACCGTGCCGGAGGCCAAGCAGTATCTTCGCGCTCGGGGTGTGCCGATCCGCCTCGAGGAGGCCGCGTGACGGCCGTCGCCGGGGCGGTCCGCTTCGACGCGCAGGGCCTCATCCCGGCCGTCGTCCAGGAAGCCACGACCGGCGAGGTGCTGATGGTCGCCTGGATGAACGCCGAGGCGCTCGAGCGGACGCTCGCCACCCGGTCGACGCACTTCTGGTCGCGATCGCGGCAGGCGCTGTGGCAGAAGGGCGAGACTTCCGGCCACCGGCAGCACGTCGAGGCCGTCTATGCCGACTGTGACGCCGATACCCTCCTGATCCTCGCGCACCAGGAAGGGGTTGCGTGCCACACGGGGAGCCGCACGTGCTTCTTCACCCGCCTCGATCGGCCGGCGCCACCTGGCAGTGAAGCGGCAGCGGCCGGTGCCGGGCCGGGAATCCTCGACGCCGTCGAGCGCGTCATCCAATCGAGGCGGGCCGCGCCGCGCGAGGGCTCGTACGTGTCGGGACTCCTCGCGGGGGGCGACGCTCGACTGGCCCAGAAGGTGGGTGAGGAGGCGGCCGAGGTGATGGTCGCCGCGCTCGCCGAGGGCTCGGAGCGGCTCGTGGCCGAGGTGGCGGACCTCTGGTTCCACACCCTCGTGCTGATGGGGGCGCGCGGCCTCTCGGCGCGCCATGTCTTCGCGGAGCTGGGCCGTCGCCATCAGCCGACTGCCGCGACGCAGTCCCGCAACGACGCGGTCGCCCCGGGCCTGAGCCCGGAGGACTGAGCGATCACGCCGGGCCGGGGCGGCTGGCTCCCGGGCGTCGTGATGGTGACCACCCTCCTGGCGGGACTGGCCGGATGTGGAGGCGTGCGTCTCGAGGAGGGGGGCTACGTCATCGCGCAGAAAGGGTACCGCGTGGGCGCCATGACCGGCTGGACGCGGATCGACAGCGAGGCGGACGTGGCGCTGCGGCGAGCGCAACCCGCGGCCGGGCTGATGGCCCACGCCAGCTGCGAGGGTAAGCCGCCGTCGCGCCCGCTGCCGGTGCTTGCCCGGCACCTTCGCTTCGGCCTCCGCAACGTCCAGGACCTCGTGGAGACGCCGGCCGCGCTCGACGGGCTGTCGGGTACGGCGCAGGAGTTCCGCGCCACCCTCGACGGGGTGCCCGTGGCCGTGCGGGCGCTGACGCTCCGGGGCCCAGGCTGCGTCTACGACCTGGTGGGTGTCGCCCCGCCCGACGAGCTGGCGGCGCTCGCGCCGGACTTCGAACGCTTCACGCAGAGCTTTGCCCTCACGGGGGGGACCCGGTGACGGCGCTGGACCGGCTATTGGGCCCGCGCGCCCAACACGTCGCGGCGTACTGGGGCGGGCTCGCCCTCCTGACCTGGGAGGTCTTCCGGAACGCGTGGCTCCCGCGCCGGTACCTCCCCCTGGTCGTCGCCGAGTTCGACGGCATGGGCGTGCGCTCGCTCGTCGTGGCGGGCACCGCGGCGATCTTCACCGGCATGGTCTTCGCGCTCCAGTCGGCCGTCTATCTCTCGCGCTTCGGCGCCGACCTCTACGTGGGGCCGCTCGTCGGGCTGTCCGTGCTGCGCGAGCTGGGGCCGGTGCTGACGGCGATCCTGGTTGGTGGCAAGGTCGCGTCGGGGATCACCGCGGAGCTCGGCTCGATGAAGGTGACGGAGCAGATCGACGCGCTCCGCGCGATCGGCGTGAACTACGTGAAGCGCCTGATCGTCCCCCGCGTCCTGGCGGCCCTCTTCGTCTTCCCGCTCCTCACCGCGCTCGCCGACTTCATCGCGCTCGTCGGTGGCATGCTGATCGCGGTGTTCGAGCGGCGGATCGACGTCTATCTCTACTGGAACACCATTTTCTACTGGGTGATTATCCGCGACCTCGTGACGGGCGTCGGCAAGAGCTTCTTCTTCGGCGTGATCGTCACGCTGATTGGCGCCCACAACGGACTCGCGATGACCGGTGGCACGGAGGGGCTGGGCCGCGCGACTACGGCCACCGTCGTGCAGGTCTCGGTGGCGGTCATCATCGCGGACTTCTTCCTCACCAAGCTCTTCCTTCTGCTATGAGAACGAGCGGGGAGGTCGACCGAATGGCGCCGCCGGAGGATCCGGCCTCGCGCGAGCCCGCGCGGCCGGGCGCCCCGGCGGGTCCCGCCGTGTCGCTCGAGGGCATCTGGAAGGCCTTCACCGGGGCGCCCGTGCTGCGCGGGCTCGACTTCGAGGTCCCGCGGCAGAACACCGTCACCGTGATGGGCGGGAGCGGCTCGGGAAAGACCGTCCTCCTGCGCCTGACCGCGGGTTTGATCAAGCCCGACCGTGGGCGGATTGAGACGCTGGGCGTGGACATCACGCCGCTCCGCGAGGAGGCGCTGCTCCCGGTCCGGCGCCGGATGGGCTTCGTCTTCCAGGGCGCCGCCCTCTTCGACTCCCTGACCGTGTACGAGAATGTCGCCTACCCGCTCCGCGAGCACGCGACCCTGTCGGAGGACGAGGTGGCCGACCGGGTCCACCGGCTCCTGGCACGGGTGGGCCTCCGGGACGACGTCGACGCGAAGCTGCCGGCGGAGCTGTCGGGGGGAATGCGCAAGCGTGTCGGCATCGCCCGCGCGCTCGTGCTTGCCCCGGAGCTGGTCCTCTACGACGAGCCGACCGCCGGCCTCGACCCCACGAACGCGCGGCTCATCACGGAGCTCGTCGAGAGCCTGAAGGCCGAGGGGGCGTCCGAGACCGCGCTGATCGTGACCCACGACCTCGACTTCGCGCAGAGCGTGTCCGATCTGATTGCCGTCCTGATCGGCGGCCGCATTGCCCAGGTCGGCCCGCCCGAGGCCATCCGCCACTCGACCCTGCCAGAGGTCCAGGCCTTCATGGCGGGAAAGGCGCCCTGACCATGGACGCGAGCCGACCCGGCGCGGGGACCGCGCTCCAGCTCCGGGTGGGGGCCTTCGTCCTGGCGAGCCTCCTCGTGTTCGTGGGCCTCGTCTACATGCTGGGGCGGTCCGCGGGCCTGTTCGAGCGCCAGTACCGGCTGGTCGCGAGCTTCAGCCAGATCGGCGGGCTCGTCCCGGGCGCGACGGTGCGGCTTGCGGGCGTGCCGGTGGGCCGCGTCGGCGCGATCCGGCTGCCCGAGTCCGGGTCGAGCAAGGTGCAGGTCGATCTGCTCATCGCGCGCCGCGTCCAGGACCGCATCCGGGCGGACTCGGTGGCCCGGATCGAAACGCTCGGCCTCCTCGGCGACAAGATCATCGACGTCTCCCTGGGCGGGCCCGCCAGCGGCGATGCTCCAGGACGGCGCGGAGCTCCGGACCGAGGAGCCCTTCGACACGGCGCGTCTCACCCAGCAGGGCGCGGATCTCCTCCGCAACCTGGTCGAGCTCTCGGGCGAGCTCCGGACGGCCCTCGCGCAGCATCACGGGGAGCACGGCCGGGGCCGACGCCGCGGAAACCCTGCGGGCGCTCCGGAGCCTCGCCACCGAGATCGAGCGGGGACAGGGGGCGCTCCATCGCCTGGTCTACGACCGGAAGCTCGGATCGGCGCTCGCCGACGCGGGCGAGACCCTGCGGCAGGTCGGGGAAACCGTGCGCCGGATCGATCGGGCGCTCGGCGATCCCCAGACGGCCAATCTCGCCGGCGAGGCGGGGCGGACGCTCGCCGAGGCCCGCGCGGCCGCGGAGAGGGTGAACCGCATCCTGCGCGAGGTCGAGGAGGGCCGCGGCACGCTCCACGCGCTCATCTACGACGAGGGCCGCCTCCTGAAGGATCTCGAGGGCGTGCTCGCGCGGACCGGGACGCTGGTGGCCGGCGTCGAGCGGGGCGAGGGCGCGCTCGGCGTGCTCCTGAAGGATCCCGATGCCGCGCGGGCGCTGCGCCGGGTGGTGACCGCGGCGGACGGGCTCGCCCAGGCGGTCGACCGGGCCCGCACGCAGGACAGCGTCCTCCGGGCGCTGCTGGACGACCCCGCGCTGGCGACGGATCTCCGGGATACCGCGCGGAGCTTCCGCGAGGTCACCGGTCGCATCGCGCGCGGCGAGGGAATGCTGGGCGCGCTCACGCAGCCCGGGAGCGAAGAGACCATCAAGCAGCTGACGCAGGCGCTGACGAAGCTCGGTCAGCTGGCCGACGGGCTCGGGGGCGACGCGAAGCTCGGGGAGACGCTGGCCGATCTTCGCCAGGCGATGGCCGACCTCCGGGCCATCACGGGCCGCATCGCGGCCGGCGAGGGCACGCTGGGCGGCCTGATCCAGGACCCGACGGTGTACGAGAACCTCGCGGCGTTCCTCGAAGGCGCGCAGCGGAGCGTGCTGCTCCGCGCCCTGATCCGGTCCGCGGTCGGCCGCGGCACGCCGGCGCCGGGCGCCGCGCCGACCCCGGGCGGAGGGACCCCGAAGCCGTGAGACCCCTGTCGGTCTACCGCTGCCAGGCGTGCGGCTTCCAGGCCGGGAAGTGGTATGGCCGCTGCCCCGATTGCGGCGAGTTCAACACGATCGTCGAGGAGCGCACCGGCGCGGGCGCGCCGCGGGGCGGTGGCTTCGGCCGGCGCGCGCCGGCGAGCCGCGGCGCGGCCCCCGCGACCGCGCCCGTGCCCCTGGCCGCGGTGTCGGCCGAGGGGGCCGCCCGGGTGCACTCGGGCGTGGCCGAGCTGGATCGCGTCCTGGGCGGCGGCGTCGTGCCGGGGTCGCTGGTCCTGATCGGCGGCGATCCGGGCATCGGCAAGTCCACCCTCCTCCTCCAGGCCTCGGCCGCGCTGGCGCGGGCGGCGGGCCCCGTCCTCTACGTGTCGGGCGAGGAGTCGGCCGCGCAGGTGAAGCTCCGGGCGGACCGGCTCGGGCTGGCGGCGTCGGAGCTCCTCATCCTGGCCGAGACGCAGCTCGAGACCATCGAGGCGCACGTGGGGGCGAGCGAGCCGCGGGCGCTGGTCATCGACTCGATCCAGACCGTCTACCTCGGCGACCTGGAATCGGCGCCCGGCAGCGTGAGTCAGGTCCGCGAGTGCGGCGGCCGGCTGATGGGGCTCGCCAAGAGCCGAGGCATCGCGGTGTTCCTGGTCGGGCACGTCACCAAGGAGGGCGCGCTGGCCGGCCCGCGCGTGCTCGAGCACCTGGTCGACACCGTGCTCTACTTCGAGGGCGAGCGGCACGCGACCTACCGGGTCCTGCGGGCCGTGAAGAACCGCTTCGGCTCGACCAACGAGATCGGCGTCTTCGAGATGACCGACGGCGGGCTGCGGGAGGTGCCGAATCCCTCCGCCATGTTCCTGGCCGAGCGCCCCCGCGGGGCGGCGGGCTCGGTGATCATGGCGGCGCTCGAGGGCACGCGTCCGCTCCTCCTCGAGCTCCAGGCGCTCGTGACGCCGGCCCATTTCGGGACGCCGCGGCGCACCGTCCTCGGCGCGGATTACAATCGAGTCTGTCTCCTGCTGGCGATCCTGGAAAAGCGCGCCGGCATCCCGCTGCAGAGCCAGGACGTGTTCGTCAACGTGGCGGGCGGCGCGCGATGCCAGGAGCCCGCCGCCGATCTGGCGATCGCGGTGGCGTCGGCGTCGAGTTACGGGGAGCGGCCTCTGGCGCCTGACGTGGTGGTGGTGGGCGAGGTGGGGCTGACCGGCGAGGTGCGCGCGATCGGCGGGCTCGAGACCCGCCTGCGCGAAGCGGCGGCGCTCGGGTTCACCCAGGCGGTGGTGCCGCGGTCGAGCCTGGTCGCGGGAGCGCGGTATCCGCTCACCGCGACCGGCGTGAGCACGCTGGAAGAAGCGATCGGTCTCCTGGTGGGATGACGCGGGGAGAGGGTGCGCGACGTATGACAGCGGCGGAGCGGGGGAGCGGAGACGGCCGGCGGACCAGCACGAGCGCGGCGATCACCGTCGCCCGCGTCATCTTCGTGTCGCTCGTCGGCTACGGTGGGTACCTCCTGGTGCAGTCTTTCGATCCGCCTGCGCGGTGGCTCCTCTGGGCGCCGCTCGCGGTACTCGGCGGCGTGCTGGCCGGCGTGGCGGTGGTCGCGCTCGAGCAGGCGGCCCGGCGGCTCCCGATGCCGCGGCTCTTTCTCTCGGCCATCGGCGCGCTGGGCGGCGTGCTCCTGGCCCAGCTCGTGGCCTCGGCCCTGATCGTCTTCCTGCCGGCGGCGGGCAGCTCCGGGGGCCGGGGGTTCCTCTCACTGCTCCTCGCCTACATGGGCGTCGTCTTCGTCCTCCGCCGGGAGGAAGAGCTCGGCGGCATCACGCGCATGGTGTTTCCGCACGCGACCGCCGGCGAGGTGCGCTACAAGGTGCTCGACACGAGCGTCATCATCGACGGCCGCATCGCCGACGTGTGCCAGGCGGGATTCCTCGAGGGCACGCTCCTGGTGCCCCAGTACGTGCTCCGAGAGCTCCAGCAGATCGCGGACTCGTCGGACCCGCTCAAGCGCAATCGCGGGCGGCGCGGCCTCGACGTCCTGCAGCGCCTGCAGCGGCTTCCCGGCGCCCGGACGGAGCTCCACGATCTCGACTTCCCGCACATCCGGGAAGTCGACGCGCGGCTCATCGAGACCGCGCGGGCCGTCGGCGGCGTCATCGTCACCAACGACTACAACCTGAACAAGGTCGCCGAGCTGCACGGCGTGCGAGTGCTGAACGTCAACGAGCTGGCCGGCGCCCTGCGCCCGGTCGTCCTCCCCGGCGAGATGCTGCACGTCCACGTCCTCCGGGAAGGGAAGGAAGCGGGCCAGGGGGTGGCCTATCTCGACGACGGGACGATGGTGGTCGTCGAGCAGGGGCGGCGGCACATCGGACAGACGGTGAACGTCATGGTCAATACGGTCCTCCAGACCGCCGCCGGCCGCATGATCTTCACCCGGCTGGCGGAGGAAGAGCCCGCGGGTCGCCGGTGACCCGGCCCGCGGCGGGCGGCCCGGACGTCTGGGTCGTGGTCCCGGCGGGCGGTCTCGGGGTCCGCATGGGGCGGAAGAAGCAGGACATCCGGCTGGGAGGTCGCCCCCTCTTGCGGTGGACGCTGGACGTCTTCGAGGGCGTCCCGGAAGTCGCGGGCGTGGTCGTCGCGGTCCCCGCCGAGGACGTGGCGGCCTGGCGGCGGCGCCTCGCCGGCTGCCGGAAGGTGCGGGCCGTGGTGGCGGGCGGTCGGGAGCGCCAAGAGTCGGTGGCGCGAGGCCTGGCCGCCGTGCCGCCGACTGCCGCGTGGATCCTCGTGCACGACGGGGTCCGCCCGTGCATCACGCGCGACCTCGTGCATCGGGTGGTCGACGCGGCGCGCGCCCATGGGGCGGCGATCGCCGCGCTGCCCGTCGCCGAGACGCTGAAGCGTGGCCGCGAGGGGTGGGTCCAGGAGACGGTGCCGCGCGATGGCCTCTGGGCGGTCCAGACGCCGCAGGGGTTCCGGGCCGAGCTCCTCCGGGAGGCGCATCGCCGCGCGACCGCCGATGGCGTCCTCGGCACGGACGACGCGGCGCTGGTCGAGCGGCTCGGTCTTCCCGTCGGGCTGGTCCCCGGGCTGCCCGGGAACGTGAAGGTCACGCGGCCGGAGGATCTACCGCTCGCGCGGCAGCTCCTGACGCGGCCGGGGCGCCGGACCCACGGCGCGCGGTCCCGGTCGAGGCGGCGCCGATGACCCGGGTGGGCCTCGGATTCGACGTGCACCCGCTCGTCGAGGGGCGCCCGCTCGTCCTCGGCGGGGTCGAGGTCCCGGCCGCGCGGGGCCTCGGAGGGCACTCGGACGCCGACGTGCTGACCCACGCGGTCGCGGATGCCCTTCTGGGCGCCCTCGCCCTCGGCGATCTCGGCCAGCACTTCCCGGACTCGGACCCCCGCTATCGGGGGATCTCGAGCCTCCGCCTCCTGGCCGACGTCGTGGAGCGGGTGCGGAGCCGGGGCGGCCGCGTCGTGAACATCGACGCGACGATCGTGGCGGAGGCCCCAAAGCTGGCGGGCTGGCTCGAGCCCATGCGGACGCGCCTCGCGGAGACCCTGGGGCTGGCCGTGGACCAGGTGAGCGTCAAGGCCAAGCGGGCCGAGCAGCTGGGCGCCCTCGGCCGCCAGGAGGGGATCGCCGCCATGGCGGTCGCGCTCGTGGAGGTGGCGGGATGAGGGGGCGGCGCCCGACGGAATCCCTCGGCGCCCGGCGCCCGTCTTAGAGGGAACCCGAGCCCGAGCTGGGGGTGACCTTTGGGCCTCAGGATCTACAACACGCTGACCCGGCAGAAGGAGTCATTCGTCCCGCTCGTGCCGGGGCAGGTGCACATGTACGTCTGCGGCATCACGCCGTACGACGTCTCCCACATCGGCCACGCGCGGAGCGCCCTCGTCTTCGACGTGGTCGCGCGGTACCTCGCTCACGCGCGGCTACCGGGTGACGTTCGTCAAGAACTACACGGATGTGGATGACAAGATCATCACCCGCGCCAACCAGCTCAAGGTGCCGATCGCGGAGCTGACCGAGCGGTACATCGAGGCGTACGAGGCCGACATGACGCGGCTCGGCGTCCGGCCGCCGACGGGGCGCCGCGCGCGACCGCCCACATCCCCGAGATGGTGGCGCTGATCGAGCAGCTCGTGGCGAAGGGCCTGGCCTATGTGGTCGGCGGCGACGTGTACTTCGAGGTCGGGTGTTTCCCGACGTACGGCCGCTTGTCGGGCAAGAATCTCGAGGAGCTCCTGGCCGGCGCGCGGGTCGACGTGAACGAGCGGAAGAAGGACCCCCGGGACTTCGCGCTCTGGAAGGCGGCGAAGCCCGGCGAGCCGTCCTGGCCGAGCCCGTGGGGCCCTGGGCGGCCGGGGTGGCACGTCGAGTGCTCGGCGATGGCGATGAAGTACCTCGGCGAGACGATCGACCTCCACGGCGGAGGGGAGGACCTGATCTTCCCGCACCACTCGTGCGAGATCGCCCAGTCCGAGGGCGCCACGGGGAAGCCGTTCGCCCGTTACTGGGTGCACAACGGCTTCGTGAACCTCGGGTCCGAGAAGATGTCGAAGTCGCTCGGGAACACCCTCACCGTCGAGGCGCTCCTCGGCCGGCACGATCCCGAGGCGTTGAGGCTCTACTTCCTCCAGACGCACTACCGGAACCCGGTGGAGCTCTCGGACGAGGGCATCGCGGGCATGCGCCGGCCGCTCGAGCGGTTCCGGGAGCTGGTGGATACGGCTGGTGCGCTCGTCCCGATCGAACCGGAAAGTTCACCCGATGGTACCTTCCTCGCCCAGGTGGACGCGCTGCGCGAGCGCTTCGAGGCGGCGATGGAGGACGACTTCAACACGCCGCAAGCGATCGCCGCCCTGAACCAGCTAGCGACGACGTTGGCTGAAGAGCGGGAGCGTGTCCGGTCAGGAGGGCGAAGCGGACACGACTTCGTGGCGGGTGTGAGCGTCCTGATTGACCTGGGGAAAGTGCTCGGTCTCTCGATGGCGGGGAGGGAATCCCACCGAGCGCAGATTTTCGAGCCCGAGGAGCGCGCTCACATCGACAGCTTGGTGAAGGAGCGGGACGAGGCGCGGCGCCGGCGCGACTGGGCGCGGGCGGACGCGCTGCGCGCGGAGCTGGACGCGCTGGGCGTGGCGCTCGAGGACGCCCCGACCGGGACGAAGTGGAAGCGGAAGAGCGGAGCGCCGACCGCGCCCTGATCCTGGCCGGCCGGCACCCGGTGCTCGAGGCGCTCCGGAGCCGGGCCCGCCCGATCGAGGAGGTGCTGGTCGAAGCCGAGAGCCGGGACCGGCACGCGGACATCCTGGCGCTGGCGCGGCAAGGGGGGGTGCGCTTCAGCCGGGCGCCCCGGGCGGCGCTGACTGCCCTGGTGGGGAGCAGCCATCACCAGGGGGTGGTGGCCCGGGTGGCCCCGCGGGAGTACGCGGAGCTCGAGGACCTGCTGGCGGTGCCCGGTACCCGGGGGGAGCCGGCCCTGTTTCTGGCCCTGGACCAGGTCCAAGATCCTGGAAACGTGGGCAATCTGCTCCGGACGGCCGAGGCGCTCGGGGTCCATGGGGTCCTGGTGCCGCGGCACCAGGCGGCGGGCCTGACCCCCCATGTCGTGCGGGCGGCGGCGGGGGCCCTCGAGTATCTGCCGGTGGCCCGGGTGGGGAACCTCGGGCAGGCGCTCGAGCGGCTGAAGCAGGAGGGGTGCTGGATCGTCGGAGGCGTAGCCGAGGAAGCGGACGCGCTCGCCCCCTGGGCGGCCGATCTCCGGAGCCCGCTCGTCCTGGTGCTGGGGAGCGAGGGGCGGGGGCTCCGGCCGCTGGTGGCCCGGACCTGCGACATCCGGGTGCGGATCCCCCTCGCCGGACGAGTTGGGTCGCTGAACGTGGCGGCGGCGGGAGCGGCCCTGCTGTATGAGGTGCAGCGCCAGCGGCGGGAGGCCAAGGGACGGCCTGCCGGCTCGCCCGCCAAGAAATCGGTTGACACGTAGGGCAGTGGTACATAGGATGAAGTTTTGTCGCTTGCTGGCGTAGCTCAGGGGTAGAGCGGCTGCCTTGTAAGCAGCAGGTCGGGGGTTCAATTCCCTTCGCCAGCTCCACCGTGAGAAGCCCGGGTTGGCCGGGGGAAACTTCGAAACCCAGCGTCGGCCGCCTGCCGGCGGAGCGAGTCCCACTGGAGTCCACGGCTCGAATGGCGAGGTACCCAAGTGGCCAAAGGGGGCAGACTGTAAATCTGCTGGCGCACGCCTTCGGAGGTTCAAATCCTCCCCTCGCCACCATCGTGGAGGCCGGCGTGGGCCCAGACGGGTGAACGGAACGAGGGCGAGGTCAGGCAGCCCGCCGGGCGCCGGCCGTCGCGACGCGGGAATAGCTCAGTGGTAGAGCGCCAGCCTTCCAAGCTGGGGGTCGCGGGTTCGAATCCCGTTTCCCGCTCCATTGCTCAGGTGGGGGCCAGTCAGGCGGCGGGTCGGCCGGCCGGCCCCGCGTGGACTGGGAACACGATCGAGGCCCATGTAGCTCAGTCGGTAGAGCACGTCCTTGGTAAGGACGGGGTCACCGGTTCAAGTCCGGTCATGGGCTCCAGCCCTCTTGCCAGGCGCCGCGTGAGCGCCGCTCGAGGAGGATAGAGAGAGATGGCCAAGGCGAAGTTCGAGCGGACGAAGCCGCACGTGAACGTGGGGACGATTGGGCACATCGATCACGGGAAGACGACGTTGACGGCGGCGATCACGAAGGTGCTGCACACGAAGAACAAGGGCATTGCGGTGCGGGAGTACGGGTCGATCGACAACGCGCCCGAGGAGCGGGAGCGGGGGATCACGATCGCGGTGGCGCACGTGGAGTACGAGACGGCGAACCGGCACTACGCGCACATCGACTGCCCGGGGCACGCGGACTACATCAAGAACATGATCACCGGGGCGGCGCAGATGGACGGGGCGATCCTGGTGGTGGCGGCGAACGACGGGCCGATGCCGCAGACGCGGGAGCACGTGCTGTTGGCGCGGCAGGTGAACGTGCCGTACCTGGTGGTGTTCATGAACAAGGTGGACATGGTGGACGACCCGGAGATCCTGGACCTGGTGGAGTTGGAGGTCCGGGAGTTGTTGAAGAAGTACAACTTTCCGGGGGACGACATTCCGGTGATTCGGGGGTCGGCGCTGCAGGCGAACGAGCACCCGGAGGATCCGAAGGCGTCGGAGCCGATCTGGGAGCTGATGAAGGCGGTGGACAGCTACATTCCGACGCCGACGCGGCCGGTGGACCGGCCGTTCCTGATGCCGGTGGAGGACATTTTCAGCATCACGGGGCGGGGGACGGTGGTGACGGGGCGGATCGAGCGCGGGATCGTGAAGGTGGGGGACGAGATCGAGATCGTGGGGATGCAGGACGCGGCGCGGAAGAGCGTGGTGACGGGGGTGGAGATGTTCCGCAAGCTCCTGGACGAGGGGCAGGCGGGGGACAACGTGGGCGCGCTGTTGCGGGGGATCGACAAGGACGAGGTGGAGCGGGGGCAGGTGCTGGCGAAGCCGGGGTCGATCAAGCCGCACAAGAACTTCAAGGCCGAGGTGTACGTGCTGGCGAAGGAAGAGGGGGGGCGGCACACGCCGTTCTTCCAGGGGTACCGGCCGCAGTTCTACTTCCGGACGACGGACGTGACGGGGGTGTGCACGCTGCCGGCGGGGGTGGAGATGGTGATGCCGGGGGACAACGTGTCGATGGCGGTGGAGTTGATCACGCCGATCGCGATGGAGAAGGAGTTGCGGTTCGCGATCCGCGAGGGTGGGCGGACGGTGGGCGCCGGCGTCGTCACCGAGATCGTGACGTAGGCGGAGGACGACGACCCCATGCCCCGCGAGATCATCAGCTTGGCGTGCGGCGATTGCCAGCGGCGGAACTACACGCAGACGAAGAATCGGCGGACGCATCCGGACCGGCTGGAGATGAAGAAGTACTGCCGGTGGTGCCGGAAGCACACCGCGCACAAGGAAACGAAGTAGGGCCGGGACCAGGGCAGTAGCTCTAACGGCTAGAGCACCGGACTCCAAATCCGGGGGATGGGGGTTCGAATCCCTCCTGCCCTGCCACTAAGACGCGAGGACACGTAGACACGGATGGAGGCGCTGAGGAAGGTCCGGGAGTTCTTCCACGACGTCTTGGTCGAGTTTCGGCGCGTCTCATGGCCGACTCGCCGCGAGGTGACGGGCTCGACGAGCGTCGTGATCGTCATGGTCGTCGTCCTGGCCGCGTTCCTCGCGGTGGTGGACCACGCCCTGACGTGGATCGTCCGACTGGTCCTCCGGTAAGGTGCGCATGTCTAGAGACTGGTACGTCGTGCACACGTACTCGGGGTTCGAGAACAAGGTGGCGGAGGCGATCCGCCAGCGGGCCAAGATCTTCGGCCAGGAAGAGGCGATCAGCCAGGTCGTCATTCCGACCGAGGAGGTCGTCGAGGTCCGCAAGGGGCAGAAGCGGATCACGCCCCAGAAGTTCTTCCCGGGCTACGTGCTGGTCGAGATGGAGATGACCGACGACTCCTGGCACCTCGTCAAGTCGACGCCGAAGGTGACCGGCTTCGTCGGCTCGGGCACGCGGCCGTCGCCGCTGCCCCGCGAGGAGGTCGACGCGATCCTGCACCAGATGGAGATCGGCGCCGAGAAGCCGAAGCCCAAGTCGGTCTTCCAGAAGGGCGACAAGGTGCGGGTGGTCGAGGGGCCGTTCGTCAACTTCAGCGGGACGATCGAGGACATGAGTCCCGAGCGCGGCAAGCTGAAGGTCATGGTCCAGATCTTCGGCCGGCTGACGCCGGTGGAGCTCGAGTACTACCAGGTCGAGCGCGCGTGAGCGCGGGCGTGGGGAGCGAGAGAGGCTAGCGCACCATGGCGAAGAAGGTTCAGGCCGTCGTCAAGCTCCAGATTCCGGCGGGGAAGGCCAATCCGGCGCCCCCGGTCGGGCCGGCGCTCGGCCAGCACGGCGTCAACATCATGGAGTTCTGCAAGGGCTTCAACGCGCGGACGGGGAGCCAGGAGGGCCTGATCCTCCCGGTGGTCGTGACGATCTACGCCGACCGCTCGTTCACGTTCGAGGTGAAGACGCCGCCGGCGGCGGTGCTCCTGAAGCGGGCGGCCGGGATCGCGAAGGCCTCGGCGAACCCCCTCAAGATCAAGATCGCGAAGGTGACCCGAGCCCAGGTTCGCGAGATCGCGCAGACGAAGCTGGTCGACCTGAACACGGACAACGTGGACTCGGCCATGCGGATCGTCGAAGGGACCGCGCGCAGCATGGGCATCGAGGTCGTCGGCTAGGAGGGCGGGGGCATGCCAGTGGCGAAGGCTTACGCGAAGGCGAGCGCGCAGATCGAGGAGGACAAGGCCTACTCGGTAGAGGAGGCCGTGGACCTCGCGAAGCGCGTGGCCCACGCGAAGTTCGACGAGACCGTCGAGCTCGCCGTGCGGCTCGGGGTCAATCCGAAGCACGCGGACCAGATGGTCCGGGGAGCGGTGCTCCTTCCGCACGGGACCGGCAAGTCCGTGCGCGTGATCGTGTTCGCGAAGGGCGAGAAGGAGCGCGAGGCGCGCGAGGCGGGGGCGGACATCGTCGGCGCCGAGGATCTCGTCGAGAAGATCCAGGGCGGCTGGCTCGAGTTCGACACCGCGGTGGCGACGCCGGATCTGATGGGCCAGGTCGGACGGCTCGGAAAGGTGCTCGGCCCCCGCGGGCTCATGCCGAATCCCAAGGTCGGCACGGTGACGTTCGACGTCGCCCGCGCCATCCGCGAGGTCAAGGCCGGCAAGGTCGAGTTCAGGGTCGACAAGGCCGGCAACGTGCACGTGCCCGTGGGGAAGCGCTCGTTCCAGGCCGGGCACCTGGCGGAGAACGCCAGCGCCATCATCGAGGCGCTGGTGAAGGCGAAGCCGGCGGCGGCGAAGGGGCAGTACCTGCGCAGCATCACGGTATCCACGACCATGGGGCCGGGCGTGCACGTGGACGTCCAGCGCATCGCCAGCCAGTACAAGCTGTAGGAGGTCAACGTGCCCACTGCAGAGAAGGCAGGGACGATCGAGGAGCTCCGGAAGCGTCTGGGCGGCGCCACCGCGGCCGTCCTGGCCGAGTACCGGGGGCTCACGGTCCAGCAGGTCTCCGAGCTCCGGAAGCAGCTGAAGGCGGCCTCCGGCGAGTACCGGGTCGTCAAGAACCGGCTGGCGCGGGTGGCCATCGAGGGGTCGGACCTGGCCCCGCTCCGCCCGCACCTGACGGGCCCCATCGCGGTCGTGATCGCGCGGAAGGACCCGGCCGCCGTGGCCAAGGCGCTCCAGGGATTCGCCAAGGCGCACCCGGCGCTCCAGGTCCGCGTGGGCATCGTCGACGGCCAGCTCCTCGATCCGCAGGGGCTCAAGGCGGTGGCGGACCTGCCGTCGCGCGAGGCGCTCCGGTCGCAGCTCGTCGGTGCGATCCAGGGCCCGTTGGCGCAGCTCGTCGGCTTGCTCCAGGCGCCGCAGCGGGAGCTCGCATTCATTCTGGCCGAGCGGGGCAAGCAGGCCCCGGCCGACTCGGCCCCAGAGGCGTAGACGGACGGAATCGGACGAACGCGGATGGGGCCCGGGGCCCCGCCGATGACAAGGGGGACAGAGGATGACCAAGGTCGATCAGGTGGCCGAGCAGCTGGATCAGTTGACCCTTCTGGAGGCGGCCCAGCTGTCGAAGCTCCTCCAGGAGAAGTGGGGCGTGTCGGCGGCGGCGCCCATGGCCGTGGCCGCGATGCCCGGGATGGCGATGCCGGGTGCGGGCGCGCCGGCGGCCGAAGAGGAGAAGACCGAGTTCGATCTGGTGCTCTTGAGCTCCGGCGAGAAGAAGATCCAGGTGATCAAGGTCGTGCGCGAGCTGACCGGGCTCGGGCTGAAGGAAGCGAAGGCGGTCGTCGACGAGGCCCCGAAGCCGGTCAAGGAGAAGGTCTCCAAGGCCGAGGCCGAGGACATGAAGAAGAAGCTCGAGGAGGTCGGCGCCGCCGTCGAGATCAAGTAGCGCTCGGTGTCGGCGGTCGCGCCGAACGAGCCCGCCACGGTGTGGGGCGGGCTGGTGTCGCTCGGGGAGATCTCCGGGCGGGTGGTGGCCGTCGGGGCCGGCTGGACGGAGTGTGCGCAGATTGACTCCGAGCACCCCGGAACACCGGGGCTGAGGGGATAGATGGCGGGACAGATTCAGTGTGGTCGTCGTGTCCGTCGTGATTTCGGGAAGATTGCGTCGATCGTCGAGATTCCGAATCTGATCGAGATCCAGCGGAACTCGTACGAAGCCTTTCTCCAGAAGGACTACTCGCCGGAGCACCGCGAGGACATGGGCCTCCAGGCGGTGTTCAAGAGCGTGTTTCCGATCTCGGACTACAACGAGAACGCCTCGCTGGAGTTCGTGGGCTATCACTTCGGCGATCCCAAGTACACGGTGGAGGAGTGCCACGACCGGGGCATGACCCATGCCATCCCGCTCAAGGTGACGCTCCGCCTCGTGGTGTACGAGCAGGACAAGAGCGCCCGGCACCGCGCGGTGAAGGACATCAAGGAGCAGGAGGTCTATCTCGGCGAGCTCCCGCTCATGACCGAGAAGGGCACGTTCATCATCAACGGCACCGAGCGCGTGGTGGTCAGCCAGCTCCAGCGCTCCGCCGGCGTGTTCTTCGACGACGACCGGGGCAAGACGCTCGCGTCCGGCAAGAAGATCTTCTCCGCCCGGATCATCCCGTATCGCGGCTCGTGGGTGGAGTTCGAGTTCGACGCCAACGACATCCTCCAGGTGCGCATCGACCGCCGGCGGAAGATGCTCGCGACGGCATTCCTCCGGGCCTTCTGCTTCCTGGAGAAGGGCACGGTCCTCTCGGACGAGGAGATCCTCGGGTCGTTCTACGACCTGGAGGAGGTCCTCGGCTTCGAGGACGGCGCCGCGGTGGTCAAGCTGAACCCGGAGATCCACCGGCACGAGACGCCGGTGGCCGAGGAGATCAAGCCGCCCCGGCAGCGCGAGGCGATCGTCCAGGCCGGCCGGCGCCTGAACAAGGGCCGGGTGGACCGGATGGTCGAGGCGGGGGTCACCAAGTTCCCGGTGCCGATGGCGTGGCTCGAGAACCGGCGGACCGGCGGCCGGGTGGTCGACTCCAAGACGGGCGAGGTGCTGCTCGAGGCGAACCAGCCGCTGACCTCGAACGAGCTGGCGAAGATCGCCGCGCGGCCGGTGGCGCCCTTCAAGGTGGTCTTCGAGGACCCGGACAAGAACGACGCGTCGGTGCACGAGACGCTGGCTCGCGACACGCACCGGAACCCCGACGAGGCGCTGGTGGAGATGTACCGGCGGCTCCGGCCGGGGGACCCGCCGACCGTGGAGTCGGCGCGCGCCCTGTTCCGCGGCATGTTCCTCGACGCGCGGCGCTACGACCTGGCGCGGGTCGGGCGGTTCATGCTGAACAAGAAGCTGGGGACGGAGTCGCCGCTCAACTGGAAGACGCTCCGGACCGATGACATCGTGGCGGTGGTCCGGCGGCTCTTGGCCGTCAAGCAGGAGCGGTATCCGACGGACGACATCGACCACCTCGGGAACCGGCGCGTGCGCTCGGTGGGCGAGCTCCTCGAGAACCAGTTCCGGGTGGGCCTCACCCGCATGGAGCGGGCGATCAAGGAGCGGATGTCCATCGCGGACATCGAGAGCCTGATGCCGCACGACCTGGTGAACGCGAAGCCGGTATCGGCGGTCGTGAAGGAGTTCTTCGGCTCCTCGCAGCTCTCGCAGTTCATGGACCAGACGAACCCGCTGGCCGAGCTGACGCACAAGCGCCGGCTCTCGGCCCTCGGGCCGCGGGGCCTGTCGCGGGAGCGCGCCGGGTTCGAGGTGCGGGACGTTCACCCGACGCACTACGGGCGCATCTGCCCGATCGAGACGCCGGAAGGCCCGAACATCGGCCTCATCTCGTCGCTCTCGACCTACGCGCGGATCAACGAGTTCGGGTTCATCGAGACGCCCTACCGGCAGGTCGAGGCCGGCACCGTCTCGGACGACATCATCTTCCTCACTGCGCTCGAGGAGGAGCAGGTCGTCATCGCCCAGGCGAACGCCGAGATCGACAAGCGCGGCAAGTTCGTGGCCGACCGGGTCGAGGCGCGCAAGAGCGGTGAGTTCAAGCTGGTGCCGCCGGAGGAGGTCCAGTACATGGACGTCTCTCCGAAGCAGCTCGTGTCGGTGGCGGCCAGCCTGATTCCGTTCCTCGAGAACGACGATGCCAACCGGGCCCTCATGGGCTCGAACATGCAGCGCCAGGCAGTGCCGCTGCTCCAGCCCGAGGCACCGCTGGTCGGCACGGGCATGGAGCACGTGGTGGCCCGGGACTCCCAGGCGGTGGTCACGGCCCGGCGGGGCGGCGTGATCGAGTCGGTGAGCGCGGACCGCGTCGTGATCCGGGCCGAGGGCCGCGGCAAGAAGACCGACCCGGTGCACGACCGGACGCTGGAGATCTACAACCTGACGAAGTACCGCCGCTCGAACCAGAACACGTGCATCAACCAGCGCCCCATCGTGAAGAAGGGCCAGCGCGTGGCGGTGGGCGAGGTGATCGCGGACGGCCCGGGCACCGACCAGGGCGAGCTCGCGCTGGGGCGCAACGTCCTCGTCGCCTTCATGCCGTGGGGCGGGTACAACTTCGAGGACGCGATCCTGGTCTCCGAGCGGCTCGTGAAGGACGACCGCTACACCTCGATCCACATCGAGGAGTTCGAGATCCAGGCGCGCGACACGAAGCTCGGCAAGGAAGACATCACGCGCGACATCCCGAACGTGGCCGAGGAGGCCCTCAAGGACCTCGACGAGTCGGGGATCGTGCGGAAGGGCGCCAAGGTCAAGGCTGGGGACATCCTGGTCGGCAAGATCACCCCCAAGGGCGAGACGCAGCTCACGCCCGAGGAGAAGCTCCTCCGCGCGATCTTCGGCGAGAAGGCCGGCGACGTGCGGGACACCTCCCTCACGGTGCCCCCGGGCATCGAGGGGACGGTGGTCGACGTCAGCGTCTTCTCGCGGCGCGGTATCGACAAGGACGAGCGCGCCAAGTCCATCGAGCGCGAAGAGGTCGACCGCCTGGAGAAGGATCTCCAGGACGAGATCGTCGACGTCGAGATGGAGCGCGACCAGAAGCTGAAGAACCTGCTGGTCGGGAAGTCCCTGACGAGCGATCTGGTCGACGGCCGGGAGGAGACGCTCGGCCGGAAGGGCCAGAAGATCGAGCGCGCGTGGCTCGACGAGCTCGACTGGGACAAGCTGACCAAGGTCAAGGTCAAGGAGGACGACGGGCTCGCCTCGAACGTCCGCCGGATCGCCGAGGTGGCCGACGGGGCGGTTGACTTCCTCCGCTCGGAGCACCAGCTGAAGATCGAGCGCGTCCAGCGGGGCGACGACCTCCCGCCGGGCGTGATCAAGATGGTCAAGGTGTACGTCGCCGTGAAGCGCAAGCTCTCGGTCGGCGACAAGATGGCCGGCCGCCACGGAAACAAGGGCGTCGTCTCCCGGGTGCTGCCGGAAGAGGACATGCCGTACCTGCCCGACGGGACGCCGGTGGAGATGGTGCTGAACCCGCTCGGGGTGCCGTCGCGGATGAACGTCGGTCAGATCCTCGAGACCCACCTCGGGTGGGCCGCGCGGGGGCTCGGGCTCCACATCGCGAGCCCGGTCTTCGACGGGGCGACCGAGGACGAGATCAAGGGCCTCCTGCGGGAAGCCAAGCTGCCCACGTCGGGGAAGACGATCCTCTACGACGGGCGGAGCGGGAAGCCGTTCCACCAGGAGGTCACGGTCGGCTACATCTACATGCTCAAGCTGGCTCACCTCGTCGACGACAAGATGCACGCCCGGTCCATCGGGCCGTACTCGCTCGTCACGCAGCAGCCGCTCGGCGGCAAGGCGCAGTTCGGCGGGCAGCGGTTCGGCGAGATGGAGGTGTGGGCGCTGGAGGCGTACGGCGCCGCGCACACCCTCCAGGAGATGCTGACCGTGAAGTCGGACGACGTCGAGGGCCGGAATCGCATCTACGAAGCCATCGTCAAGGGCGAGAACTTCCTGGAGCCCGGGACGCCGGAGTCGTTCAACGTCCTGGTCAAGGAGCTCCAGAGCCTCGCGCTCGACGTCGAGCTCGTCCAGCGAGACGGGAAGGGGAAGATCTGAGAGTGCGGGGTCCGAGGGTGACTTCGCGCCGTGGGCGCGCCGGTTCGCCGACTTCGGCGAGGCGAAGTCCAAGTCTGACCCCAGCTTAGTCGTTGGAAGGGCACCCCCGGCGCATGCGCCGGGGCGGCGGCCGTCCCCGTTGGACGGCGCGGGGGGATTCCCCCCGATGAAGGAGGAGCGAATGCTGACGGATCGGCCGTTCGGGAGTCTGATCAGGGAAGAACGTCCCACGAAGGACCTGTGGGGGATCCTTGACAACCGCTACCCGAAGCCCATCACGTTCGACGCGATCCGTATCCGGCTGGCGCCGCCCGAGAAGATCCGGAACATCTGGTCGAGCGGCGAGGTCAAGAAGCCGGAGACCATCAACTACCGGACCTTCAAGCCGGAGCGGGACGGGCTGTTCTGCGCCCGGATCTTCGGCCCGACGAAGGACTACGAGTGCGCGTGCGGCAAGTACAAGCGCATGAAGTTCGCCGGCGTCATCTGCGACAAGTGCGGCGTGGAGGTCACCCGGGCCCGCGTGCGCCGCGAGCGGATGGGGCACATCGAGCTCGCCTCGCCGGTCTCGCACGTGTGGTTCTTCAAGGGGCTGCCGAGCCGCATCGGCCAGCTGCTGGACATGTCGCTGCGCGACCTCGAGAAGATCCTCTACTTCGAGGAGTACGTCGTCCTCGATCCGGGGCCGTCGAACCTCAAGAAGAAGGACCTCGTCACCGTCGACAAGTACCGGAAGCTCGCCGAGGAGTACTCGGCCGACCGCATCAAGGTCGGCATGGGCGCCGAGGCGATCCGGGTGCTGCTCCGGGACCTCGATCTCGAGACGCTGGAGCGCGAGCTGCGCGTCTCGATGCTGTCCGAGACCTCCGCCCAGAAGCGGAAGAAGGTGGTCAAGCGGCTCAAGGTCGTCGACGCCTTCCTGAAGTCGCAGAACAAGGCGGAGTGGATGATCCTGGAAGCCATCCCGGTCATCCCGCCCGAGCTGCGTCCGCTGGTGCCGCTCGACGGCGGCCGCTTCGCGACCTCGGACCTGAACGATCTCTACCGCCGCGTGATCAACCGGAACAACCGGCTGAAGCGGCTCATGGAGCTGCGCGCCCCGGAGATCATCATCCGCAACGAGAAGCGGATGCTCCAGGAGGCGGTGGACGCGCTGTTCGACAACGGGCGCCGGGGCCGGGTGATCACGGGCCCGAACAACCGCCCGCTGAAGTCCCTGTCCGACACGCTGAAGGGCAAGCAGGGGCGGTTCCGCCAGAACCTGCTCGGCAAGCGCGTCGACTACTCGGGCCGCTCGGTCATCGTCGTGGGCCCGCAGCTCAAGCTCCACCAGTGCGGGCTGCCCAAGAAGATGGCGCTCGAGCTCTTCAAGCCGTTCATCCTGCGGAAGCTCGAGGAGAAGGGCCTCGCCTCGTCGATCAAGGCCGCGAAGAAGATGGTCGAGAAGGAGCGGCCGGAGGTCTGGGACATCCTCGAGGACATCATCAAGGAGCACCCGTGCTCCTGAACCGCGCGCCGACGCTCCACCGGCTCGGGATCCAGGCGTTCGAGCCGATCCTGGTCGAGGGCAAGGCCATCGAGATCCACCCGCTCGTCTGCACCGCGTTCAACGCGGACTTCGACGGGGACCAGATGGCGGTGCACGTGCCGCTCTCGCACGAGGCGCAGCTCGAGGCGCAGATCCTCATGCTGTCCTCCAACAACGTGCTGTCGCCGGCAAACGGCGCGCCGCTGGTGATCCCCACCCAGGACATGGTCCTCGGGATCTACTACCTGACCAAGGAGCGGAAGGGCGCCCGGGGTGAGGAGCGGCGCTTCGCGGACATGGAAGAGGTCCGGATGGCGTACGACGCGGAGGACGTGGACCTTCAGGCGCGGGTCTGGGTGCGCGGCTTCGATCCGAAGAACCCGGCCGCGCTGGTCGAGACCACGGTCGGCCGCGTGCTGTTCAACGAAGTGGTGCCGATGGAGCTCCGCCCGGTGAACAAGGAGCTCAAGAAGAAGGAAGTCACGCAGCTCGTCGGGGACTGCTATCACCACCTGGGCAACGCCGAGACCGTCAAGTTCCTGGATGACCTCAAGGACATCGGATTCCGGTACGCGTCCCTGTCGGGTCTCTCGATCGGCATCGACGACATGAAGACCCCGTCGTCGAAGAAGGATCTGATCGAGCAGGCGCGGCGCCAGGTGTTCGAGGTCGACCAGCAGTACCAGGACGGCGTCATCACCAATGGTGAGCGCTACAACAAGGTCGTCGACATCTGGGCGCACGTGACCGAGGAGATCGCGGATGAGATGTTCCGCGAGCTCGAGTCGGACGAGCAGCACGGGGAGTTCAACCCGATCTTCATGATGGCCGACTCCGGCGCCCGGGGCTCGAAGCAGCAGATCCGGCAGCTGGCCGGCATGCGCGGGCTCATGGCGAAGCCGTCGGGCGAGATCATCGAGACGCCGATCACGTCCAACTTCCGCGAGGGGCTCACCGTGCTGGAGTACTTCACGTCGACGCACGGGGCCCGCAAGGGCCTGGCCGACACGGCGCTCAAGACGGCCGACTCGGGCTACCTCACGCGGCGCCTGGTGGACGTGGCGCAGGACGTGATCATCAGCGAGCAGGACTGCGGGACGGTCGGGTCGATCGACGCCGAGCCCCTGGTGGAAGGCGGCGAGATCATCCAGTCGCTCAAGGACCGCATTCTCGGCCGGGTGGCGGCCGAGGACATCCGCGATCCGTTCTCGGACGACGTCATCGTGCGGGCGGGGATCGGAGATCGACGAGGCTTTCGCGAGCCGGATCGAGGACGCCGGGCTCGAGCGGGTGAAGATTCGCTCCGTGCTCACGTGTGAGGCCAAGCGGGGGGTCTGCATCCGGTGCTACGGCCGGAACCTTGCCGCGGGGCGGCTCGTGGAGCTCGGCGAGGCCGTGGGCATCATCGCGGCGCAGTCGATCGGCGAGCCGGGCACGCAGCTGACGATGCGGACGTTCCACATCGGCGGCACCGCCCGCATCACCGTGCAGTCCAAGCACGAGACGAAGCACGGCGGCATCGTCCGGTACCACAACGTCCGCACCGTCGTGAACCGGGACGGCGACCTGGTCGTCATGAACCGGAACGGCGAGCTCGCGGTCGTGGACGACAAGGGGCGGGAGAAGGAGCGGTACCCGGTCGTCTACGGCGCCAAGATCAAGGTGCGCGACGGGAAGAAGGCCACTTCGGGCCAGGTGCTCGTGGAATGGGACCCGTACACGACGCCGATCCTCACCGAGGTCGCGGGGAGGCTGGTCTATCGCGACATCGAGGAGGGAATCACGATCCACGACGAGATCGACGAGGTCACCGGCCTCGCCAGCAAGGTCGTGATCGAGGACCAGGGCGGTCAGCGGCAGCCGCGGGTGTCGATCAAGGCGGTCGAGGGCGAGGGCGCCGGGGCTGTCGAGACCGACCGGACGATCGGGAGCTACGCGCTGCCGGTCCGGGCGCACGTCATGGTCGCCGACGGCGCGACAGTATCCGCCGGTGAGGTCATCGCGAAGATCCCCCGGGAGACCACGAAGACGAAGGACATCACCGGCGGTCTCCCGCGGGTGGCCGAGCTGTTCGAGGCCCGGAAGCCGAAGGAGCAGGCGACGATCACCGAGATCGACGGCATCGTGCGCTTCGCCGGCATCCAGAAGGGCATGCGGAAGATCGAGGTGCAGGCCGACGACGGCGAGGTGAAGGAGTATCTCGTCCCGCGCGGCAAGCACATCACCGTGCGCGAGGGCGATCGCGTGAAGGCGGGCGAGCCGCTCATGGAGGGCTCGGAGAACCCGCACGACATCCTGGCCGTCCTCGGCGACAAGCAGCTCCAGGAGTACCTGGTCAACGAGGTCCAGGAGGTGTACCGGCTGCAGGGCGTGACGATCAACGACAAGCACATCGAGATCATCGTGCGCCAGATGCTGCGCCGGGTCCGGATCGAAGAGGTCGGCGACACCGACTTCGTCGTCGGGGAGCTCGTGGACCGCTTCGTGTTCCAGGCGGAGAACGACAAGGTGGTGGTGGGTGAGGGGCGGCCGGCGACGGCCAAGCCGATCCTGCTCGGCATCACCAAGGCGTCCCTGTCCACGGACAGCTTCATCTCCGCGGCGTCCTTCCAGGAGACCACTCGGGTGCTCACGGAGGCCGCGATCAGCGGCAAGGTGGACGACCTCCGGGGGCTCAAGGAGAACGTCATCGTGGGGCGGCTCATTCCGGCGGGGACGGGGCTCTCCCTCTACGCCAAGAGCGAGCTCCAGCCCCTCGGGGACGAGCGGCGCAGCGAGGATGCCCAGCTGGCGGCCGTGACCGAGGAGCTCCAGGCGCCGACCCTCCCGGCCGCCATGCCCATCGACCGGATCCTCGGGGACGAGACCGATGGTTGACAGGACCGGCGATCGTTGCTATAAAACTGGAGTTTTGGCCCTGGTGTCGGTCGTGCTCTGCCGCGCCGTCCCCGGGAAACCTGTCATCGAGCCGTAACGGAAGGGGTCCGATGCCGACTATCAGCCAGCTTGTCCGGCATGGCCGGGAGGCGATGCGGAAGAAGTCCAAGGCTCCGGCCATGGAGGGCTCGCCGCAGAAGCGCGGGGTCTGTATTCGCGTGTACACCACCACGCCGAAGAAGCCGAACTCGGCGCTCCGGAAGGTGGCCCGCGTGCGGCTGACGAACGCGATCGAGGTGACCGCGTACATCCCGGGGGTCGGCCACAATCTGCAGGAGCACTCGATCGTCGTGATCCGTGGGGGCCGTGTGAAGGACCTGCCGGGCGTTCGCTACCACATCATCCGCGGGATTCTCGACGCGGCGGGGGTAGCGAACCGCCGGCAGTCGCGATCCAAGTACGGCGCGAAGACCCCCAAGGGCGGCGCCGCGTAGCCAGGAGCATCGACTATGCCGCGACGGGCCATCATTCAGCGCCGCGAGGTCAATCCGGACCCCAAGTACGGAAGCCGTCTGGTGGCGAAGTTCATCAACGTGATGATGCACGGGGGCAAGCGTAGCCTCTCCGAGGGGATCATGTATCACGCGCTCGACATCATGGCCGATCGCGCGAAGCAGGATCCGCTCAAGCTGTTCAAGCAGGCCGTGGACAACGTCAAGCCGGCCCTCGAGGTGAAGTCCCGCCGGGTGGGCGGCTCGACGTACCAGGTGCCGGTCGAGGTGCGCCCGGAGCGGCGGACCTCGCTCTCGATGCGCTGGTTGGTGGGCTTCGCGCGGTCGCGGCCGGAGAAGACGATGCAGGAGCGGTTGGCGTCGGAGCTCCTGGACGCGGCGAACAACCGCGGGACGGCTGTGAAGAAGCGTGAGGACACCCACCGCATGGCCGAGGCCAACAAGGCGTTCGCGCACTACCGCTGGTAGCTCGTAACGAATCGGGCCCCCGCGCCCGCCTCCACCCGCCCGCGTGACCGCGGCGCGGGTGTCGGCATCGGCGGCGGGCCGGGAAAAGGGTCGGAGCAAGAGTCGATGGAACGGCAGTATCCGCTGGATCGGACGCGCAACATCGGCATCATGGCGCACATCGATGCCGGGAAGACCACGACCACCGAGCGGATCCTCTACTACACCGGCCGGTCGTACAAGATCGGCGAGGTGCACGAGGGGACCGCCACGATGGACTGGATGGTCCAGGAGCAGGAGCGCGGCATCACCATCACATCGGCCGCGACCACGTGCTTCTGGCGCGACTGCCGCGTCAACATCATCGACACGCCGGGCCACGTCGACTTCACGATGGAGGTGGAGCGTTCGCTCCGGGTCCTCGACGGCGCGGTCGCGATCCTCGACGCGGTGGCCGGGGTCGAGCCCCAGACGGAGACGGTCTGGCGGCAGGCCGACAAGTACCGGGTACCGCGCATCGTCTACGTGAACAAGATGGATCGGACCGGCGCGGACTTCTTCCGGTCCCTCGACATGATCCGGAGCCGGCTCGGCGTGACGCCAGTGGTGCTCCAGCTGCCCCTCGGGGCGGAGGACGGCTTCCGCGGGGTCATCGATCTCATCGAGGAGACCGCGCTGGTGTGGCCGGAGGACGACGCCCGCCTGGGCCAGGACTTCGAGCGGGTGCCGATCCCCGCCGAGTACGCGGCGCAGGTGCGCGAGTACCGCGAGCACCTCATGGACGCCCTGTCCGAGGTCGACGAGAAGCTGATGGAGCAGTACCTCGAGGACAAGAAGCTGGATCCTGCGGACCTCCGGGCGGCGGTCCGGGTCGGCACGCTCGCGATGAAGCACGTGCCTGTGGTCTGTGGCGCGTCCTTCAAGAACAAGGGCGTGCAGCCTCTGCTCGACGCGGTCGTCGACTACCTGCCGTCGCCGCTCGACATCCCGCCGATGGAGGGGATCAACCCCGAGACGCTGGCAGCCGGAGACGCGGCTGGCCTCGGACGCCGAGCCGTTCACGGCGCTCGCGTTCAAGCTGATGAACGACCCCTTCGTGGGCCAGCTCACCTTCCTCCGCGTCTACGCGGGGACGCTCGACGTCGGGCATGCACGTCTACAACTCGACGCAGCAGAAGAAGGAGCGGATCGGACGCCTCCTCCGGATGCACGCGAACAAGCGCGAGGAGATCGAGAGCGTCGGCGCGGGGGACATCGCCGCCGTGGTCGGGCTCAAGTTCGCGCGCACCGGCGACACGCTCTGCGACGCGAACCGGCCGATCGTGCTGGAGAAGATGGACTTCCCGGAGCCCGTGATCTCGGTGGCGATCGAGCCGAAGACCAAGGCCGACGACGAGAAGCTCAGCCTGTCGATGGCGCGGCTGGCCCTCGAGGACCCGACGTTCCGGGTTTCGTCCGACGCCGAGACCGGCCAGACGCTGATCTCCGGGATGGGCGAGCTGCACCTCGAGATCATCGTCGACCGCCTCCTCCGGGAGTTCAAGGTCGAGGCCAATGTCGGGCGGCCGGAAGTGGCCTACCGCGAGACGGTCCGCCGGAAGTCCGAGGCCCGCGGGCGGTTCGTGCGGCAGACGGGCGGCCGCGGGCAGTACGGCGACGTCGAGATCGAGCTCGAGCCCGCGCCCGGCAAGGGATTCGTCTTCGAGAACAAGATCGTCGGCGGCTCGGTCCCGCGGGAGTACATCCCGGCGGTCGAGAAGGGCATCCGGGAGGCGCTGGAGAGCGGTGTGCTCGCCGGCTACCCGGTCGTCGACATCCAGGTATCGCTGATGGACGGGTCGTACCACGACGTCGACTCCTCGGAGATGGCGTTCAAGATCGCCGGCTCGATGGCATTCAAGGATGCGGCGAAGAAGGCGAGCCCCGTGCTGCTCGAGCCGATCATGCAGGTCGAGGTGGTGACGCCCGAGGAGTACATGGGCGCCGTCCACGGCGACCTCGCGTCGCGGCGCGGCCGGATCGTGTCGATGGAGGCGCGGGGGTCGTCGCAGGTGATCCGCGCCAACGTCCCGCTCGCCACCATGTTCGGCTATGCGACCGACCTGCGCTCCGCTACGCAGGGGCGCGCCACGTACACCATGCAGTTCGCCCGCTACGAGGAGGTCCCGTCCAGCTTGGCCGAAGAGATCATGGCCAAGGTGGCCGGCCGGGCTCCCGCCCGCGCGGGCTCCCGCTGAGCGAGAGGCTCGGGAGGACGGACGAATGGCCAAGGCGAAGTTCGAGCGGACGAAGCCGCACGTGAACGTGGGGACGATTGGGCACATCGATCACGGGAAGACGACGTTGACGGCGGCGATCACGAAGGTGCTGCACACGAAGAACAAGGGCATTGCGGTGCGGGAGTACGGGTCGATCGACAACGCGCCCGAGGAGCGGGAGCGGGGGATCACGATCGCGGTGGCGCACGTGGAGTACGAGACGGCGAACCGGCACTACGCGCACATCGACTGCCCGGGGCACGCGGACTACATCAAGAACATGATCACCGGGGCGGCGCAGATGGACGGGGCGATCCTGGTGGTGGCGGCGAACGACGGGCCGATGCCGCAGACGCGGGAGCACGTGCTGTTGGCGCGGCAGGTGAACGTGCCGTACCTGGTGGTGTTCATGAACAAGGTGGACATGGTGGACGACCCGGAGATCCTGGACCTGGTGGAGTTGGAGGTCCGGGAGTTGTTGAAGAAGTACAACTTTCCGGGGGACGACATTCCGGTGATTCGGGGGTCGGCGCTGCAGGCGAACGAGCACCCGGAGGACCCGAAGGCGTCGGAGCCGATCTGGGAGCTGATGAAGGCGGTGGACAGCTACATTCCGACGCCGGCGCGGCCGGTGGACCGGCCGTTCCTGATGCCGGTGGAGGACATTTTCAGCATCACGGGGCGGGGGACGGTGGTGACGGGGCGGATCGAGCGCGGGATCGTGAAGGTGGGGGACGAGATCGAGATCGTGGGGATGCAGGACGCGGCGCGGAAGAGCGTGGTGACGGGGGTGGAGATGTTCCGCAAGCTCCTGGACGAGGGGCAGGCGGGGGACAACGTGGGCGCGCTCTTGCGGGGGATCGACAAGGACGAGGTGGAGCGGGGGCAGGTGCTGGCGAAGCCGGGGTCGATCAAGCCGCACAAGAACTTCAAGGCCGAGGTGTACGTGCTGGCGAAGGAAGAGGGGGGGCGGCACACGCCGTTCTTCCAGGGGTACCGGCCGCAGTTCTACTTCCGGACGACGGACGTGACGGGGGTGTGCACGCTGCCGGCGGGGGTGGAGATGGTGATGCCGGGGGACAACGTGTCGATGGCGGTGGAGTTGATCACGCCGATCGCGATGGAGAAGGAGTTGCGGTTCGCGATCCGCGAGGGTGGGCGGACGGTGGGCGCCGGCGTCGTCACCGAGATCGTGAGCTGATGCCGTGGTCCTGCTGACCGATCAGAAGATCCGAATCCGCCTGCGGGCCTACGACCATCGGCTCCTGGACCGCTCCGTCAAGGAGATCGTCGAGACCGTGCGCCGGACCGGGGCGCGCGTGGCCGGGCCCGTGCTCCTGCCGACGGCGATCAGCCGGTGGACGGTGCTGCGATCCCCCCACGTCGACAAGAAGTCGCGCGAGCAGTTCGAGATGCGCACCCACAAGCGCCTCCTGGACATCCTCGATCCCACGCCGCAGACGGTGGACGCGTTGACCAAGCTCGACCTGCCGTCCGGCGTCGACGTCGAGATCAAGTTCTAGCCAGACGGGACGCCACACCATGGCCAAAGCAATGAAGCAGGGATTGATCGCGCGCAAGCGCGGCATGACGCAGGTGTTCGCCGAGGACGGGAACAGCGTACCGGTCACGGTCCTCGAGGCCGGGCCCTGCACCGTGGTCCAGGTGAAGAGCCGGGCCACCGACGGGTACGACGCCCTCCAGCTCGGCTTCGAGCCGAAGCGGAGGAAGGTCGGGAAGCCCATGGCCGGCCACTTCAAGAAGGCCGGGGTCGGGGCGACGCGGATCCTGCGCGAGGTGCGGCTCGAGTCCGTGGAGGGCTACCAGGTCGGACAGACGATCGGCGTCGACCTCTTCCAGCCCGGCGAGCTCGTGGACGTGACGGGTCTCCGGAAGGGCCGCGGCTTCCAGGGCGGCATCAAGCGCCACGGCTGGAGCGGCGGCGAGGCCTCGCACGGCTCGATGTTCCACCGGGCTCCCGGATCGATCGGGGCGTCGTCGGACCCCTCCCGCGTGTTCCCGGGCCACCGGCTGCCGGGCCGCATGGGCGCGGTGCGCGTGACGACGCCGCACCTCGAGGTGGTGCGGGTGCTTCCGGAGCAGCACCTCCTGGTGGTCAAGGGGGCGGTCCCCGGAGCGACCGGTGGGCTCCTCTTGATCCGCAAGAGCGTGAAGGAATCCAAGGCGCAACGCGTGGCCAAGAAGAAGGCGTGAGCGAGACCATGGCGGACTCAGGCACGGTGAGGGTCAACGTCGTCGACGCGAGCGGGAAGGCGCGCGGCACGCTCGATCTCGATGCGGCCGTCTTCGGCGCGCCGATCCACGGGGCGCTCCTTCACCAGGCGGTGGTGCGGGAGCTGAACGGGCGCCGCGCCGGCACTCACGACACGAAGGGACGCAGCGAGGTGTCGGGGGGCGGCAGGAAGCCCTGGAAGCAGAAGGGCACCGGGCGGGCGCGGCAGGGCTCGATCCGCGCGACCCAGTGGAAGGGCGGCGGCAAGCCCTTCGGGCCGACGCCCCGGAAGTACGGCCAGGCGATGCCCCGGCAGGCGCGGCGCGGCGCGCTCCGCGCGGCGTGGACCGACAAGGTCGCCGGCGGGCAGCTCACGGTGGTGGAGCGGCTCGAGCTGGGCGAGCCGAAGACGAAGACGCTGGTCGGGCTCCTGAGCGGGCTGGGTGCCGCCGAGGGGCGGACGCTGCTCGTGGTGGTCGAGCCGAGCACGGATCTGGTGCGCGCCTGCCGGAACGTGCCGTGGCTGACCTTGGGGCGCCCGGGCCACGTGTCCGTGGCCGAGCTCCTGAGGAACGACCGTGTGGTGGCGGAGCGGCAGGCCCTGGTCGCGACGCAGGAAGGGCTCCTGGGATGAGAGACCCCCGGCAGGTGGTGCTGCGGCCGCTCGTGACCGAGAAGGCGACGACGCTCAAGGACGAGCGCAACCAGGTGAGCTTCCAGGTGGCGGTGGACGCCAACAAGATCGACATCCGGCGGGCCGTGGAGGCGATCTTCAACGTGAAGGTCACCGACGTGCGGACCCAGGTGGTCTTCGGCAAGGAGAAGCGGATGGGCCGCTTCGTCGGCCGGCGGGCGTCCTGGAAGAAGGCCGTCGTCCAGCTCGCGCCCGACAACAAGATCGAGCTCTTCGAGTCGTAACCGGAACGCCCGGACAGCAGACGGAGACAGGACAAGGACCATGGCGGTCAGGACGCTGAAGCCGACGTCGGCGGGTCGACGGTTCCAGACCATCCTCGCCTTCGACGAGATCACGAAGGTAGGCCCGGAGAAGAGCCTGGTCGTCACCAAGAAGCGGAGCGGCGGGCGCAACTCGCTGGGCCGCATCACGACCCGGCACATCGGCGGCGGGCACAAGCGGAAGATCCGGCTGGTCGACTTCCGGCGCGAGAAGTTCGGCGTGCCGGCCAAGGTCGCGGCGATCGAGTACGATCCCAATCGCAGCGCCCGGATCGCGCTTCTTTTCTACCGTGACGGGGAGAAGCGATACATCCTCGCGCCCCACGGCCTCAAGGTCGACGACACCGTCGTGTCGGGGCCGAGCGCCGACATCCTGCCCGGCAACGCGCTGCCGCTCCGGGCCATCCCGGCCGGCACGACGATCCACAACGTGGAGCTTCAGCCGGGCAAGGGCGGGCAGCTGTGCCGGAGCGCGGGCACCGGAGCCCAGCTCGTGGCCAAGGAAGGGGAGATGGCGCATGTCAAGCTTCCCTCCGGCGAGATCCGGCTGATCCATCAGACGTGCCTGGCGACGATCGGCCAGGTCGGAAACCTCGACCACGAGAACGTGTCGGTCGGCAAGGCGGGCCGGAGCCGGTGGAAGGGGATTCGCCCGACGGTGCGCGGCACGGCGATGAACCCCGTGGACCATCCCATGGGGGGCGGCGAGGGCCGGGGCAAGGGCAACCATCCCATGACGCCGTGGGGCAAGCCGACCAAGGGCGCCAAGACGCGGAAGCGTCAGCCGTCGGACCGGTACATCGTGGCGCGGCGGCGCCGGTAGGAGGGCGAAGTGGGACGCTCCATCAGCAAGGGCCCGTTCATCGACACGCACCTCATCGAGAAGGTCGAGGCGCTGAATGCCTCCCGGCAGAAGAAGGTGATCAAGACCTGGTCGCGGCGGTCGACCATCAGCCCGGACTTCGTCGGGCACACGCTTGCCGTCCACAACGGCAGGAAGTTCATCCCGGTCTACGTGACGGAGAACATGGTCGGCCACAAGCTCGGCGAGTTCTCGCCGACGCGAACCTTCCGCGCGCACGGGTCGCACACCGAGAAGTCGACGGCGCTGAAGTAGGACGAACGACATGCTCACGAAGGCCGTCGCGCGTTACATCCGGTTGTCGCCCCGCAAGGCGCGTCTGGTCGCCGACCTCATCCGCGGCAAGACCGTGTCGGAGGCCCTGGCGATCCTGCAGTACTCGCCCCAGGTGGCGGCCCGGCACATCGAGAAGGTGCTGCGCTCGGCCGTGGCCAACGCCGAGCACAACCATCAGGTCCGGAGCCTGGACGACCTGCGGGTGAACGCGGTGATCGACGGAGGCCCGTCGCTCAAGCGGATCCAGCCGCGGGCGATGGGCCGGGCGTTCTGGATCCGGCACCGACTCGCTCACATCACGGTGGCCCTGGCCGAGACCGGGCAGAGCAGCGCTCCGGCGCGGCGGCGCCCGGCCGCGGCGGCGGCGCGCCCGCGCCCGAGTGGCGGCCGCCGACCGGCCAAGACGACGAGGAGCGCCTAATGGGGCAGAAGGTCCACCCGATCGGATTCCGGCTGGGCACGACGCGGACGTGGAGCTCGCGGTGGTTCGCTTCCAAGGAGTACGCGAACATGCTCCACGAGGACGTCAAGATCCGCCGCTACATCAAGGACGCGCTCTACCACGCGGGCATCTCGCGGATCGACGTCGAGCGGTCGGCCAATCGCGCCCGCATCGCCGTCCACACGGCCCGGCCCGGGATCATCATCGGGCGCAAGGGGGCCGAGGTCGAGAAGCTCAAGAGCGAGCTGCAGGCGCGGACGGGCAAGGAGATCCACCTCGACATCCAGGAGGTGGTGCACCCGGAGCTCGACTCCCAGCTCGTCGCCGAGAACATCGCGCTCCAGCTCGAGAAGCGGGTGGCGTTCCGGCGGGCGATGAAGAAGGCCGTGCAGAGCGCGGTGCGGCTCGGGGCCGAGGGTGTCCGGATCGCCTGCGCCGGCCGCCTCGGCGGAGCCGAGATCGCCCGCCGCGAGTGGTATCGCGACGGCCGGGTTCCGCTCCAGACGCTCCGGGCCGACCTCGACTTCGGGGTCGCCACCGCCCACACGACGTACGGCACGATCGGCGTCAAGGTGTGGATCTTCAAGGGCGAGGTGCTGCCCGCGGCTCGCGCCGCCGAGCTGGGTTAGCGGACCCGCACGATGCTCCAGCCCAAGCGCGTCAAGTACCGCAAGGCCCAGCGGGGCCGGATGAAGGGGACCGCCCAGCGGGGCGCGACGCTCGCGTTCGGGGACTTCGGCTTGAAGGCCCTCGAGCCGTGCTGGCTCACGAACCGCCAGATCGAGGCCGGGCGAGTGGCGCTGACGCGCTCGGTCAAGCGGGGGGGCAAGATCTGGATCCGGGTCTTCCCGGACAAGCCCTTCACCAAGAAGCCCGCCGAGACGCGGATGGGCAAGGGCAAGGGGAACCCGGAGTACTGGGTGGCGGTCGTCAAGCCCGGCCGGATCCTCTACGAGATGGAAGGATTGACCGAGGAGATCGCGCGGGAGGCGTTCCGCTTGGCGGGCAACAAGCTGCCCATCCGGACGAAGATGATCAAGCGCGAGCAGGCATGAGCCCACAGGCCGCCAGAGGTCTGAGTGAGGCGGGGCAATGAAGGGCAAGACGAAGCTGCGAGATCTGAGCGAGACCGAGCTCGGGCAGAAGGCCCGCGAGCTCCGGGAGGAGGTCTTCAACCTCCGGTTCCAGGTCTCGATGGCCATGGCGAAGAACCCGGCGCGCATCGGGCAGGCCCGCCGCGAGTTGGCCCGCGTCCAGACGCTCTTGCGTGAGCGGGCGCTCGGGCTCCGGCGCGGTTAGGCGAGGAGGCGAGGCGTGCTGAAGACCCGGGTGGGCCTGGTGGTCAGCGACAAGATGAGCAAGACGCGCGTGGTCGTGGTGGAGCGCTCCTTCCGCCATCCGCAGTACGTGCGCGTCGTCAAGCGCACGTCGCGGTTCAAGGCGCACGACGAGCGGAACGAGGCGCACGTGGGGGACCGCGTGCTCATCGTGGAGACCCGCCCCTTGTCCAAGGACAAGCGGTGGCGGATCAAGGAGATCCTCGCGCGGGCGTCCTGAGCCCGACTCCGAGGAACGCACAGCCATGATTCAACCGCGGACGATGCTGGACGTCGCCGACAACTCGGGCGCCAGGAAGGTGCAGTGCATCCGGGTGATGGGCGGCTCGAACAAGAAGTACGCGTCGATTGGGGACACGATCATCGTGGCGGTGAAGGAAGCGACCCCCGACGGGTCCGTGAAGAAGGGTGACGTGGCGCGCGCGGTCGTCGTGCGGACGGCCAAGGAGATCCGGCGTCCGGACGGCTCGCACATCAAGTTCGATCGCAACGCCGCGGTGCTGTTGAACCCGCAGAACAATCCGATCGGAACGCGCATCTTCGGGCCGGTGGCGCGCGAGCTTCGGGATCGGCAGTTCCTGAAGATCATCTCGCTCGCCCCCGAAGTTCTCTGAGGAGCTCCGAACCAATGGCTGCATCGAAAGGGATGGCGATCCGGAAGAACGACACCGTCCTGGTGATCGCGGGGCGGGAGAAGGGCAAGCGCGGCAAGGTCCTGTTCGTGGTGCCGGCTCGGGATCGGGTGGTCGTCGAGCACCTCAACATGGTGAAGCGACACCAGCGCCCGACGCAGAAGCTTCGCCAGGGCGGGATCATCGAGCGGGAAGCGTCGCTCCATGTCTCGAATCTGATGGTGGTCTGCGGCAAGTGCGACAAGGCGACCCGGACCGGCGTGCAGGTGCTGGCGAACGGGCGGCGCGCGCGGGTGTGCCGGCGCTGCGGCGAGCCGGTCGACAAGAGCTAGGGAGAGAAGGCATGGCGAAGGCAGACAAGCCCGAAGGCGCGCCCGCCAAGGCGGCCGCGCCGAAGCCGGCCGGGGGCGGCAAGCCGGGCGCTTCCGCGCGCGGCGGCAAGGGCGGCCCCGCGGCCGCGAAGGCGGCGCCCGCTCCGGCGGCCAAGGCGCGCGGCACGGGGGAGATCCCGCCGCGGCTGCGCGAGCGCTATCGGGCGGCCATCGTGCCCGCCCTCATGCAGGAGCGGGGGTACCGGAATCCGCACCAGGCGCCGCGGCTCGTGAAGATCGTCCTCAACATGGGGCTCGGCGAGGCCAAGGAGAACGCGAAGGCGCTGGACGCGGCCGCCGCCGACATGGTGGCGATCACCGGCCAGAAGGCCGTGATCACCAAGGCCAAGAAGTCCATCGCGGCCTTCAAGGTGCGGACAGGGATGCCGGTGGGGGCCAAGACGACCCTCCGCGGCGCGCGGATGTACGAGTTCCTCGATCGCCTGGTCAGCGTGGCGCTCCCGCGGGTGCGCGACTTCCGGGGCGTGTCGCCGAAGTCGTTCGACGGGCGCGGCAATTACGCGATCGGGCTCAAGGAGCAGATCATCTTTCCGGAGATCGAGTACGACAAGATCGACAAGATTCGCGGGATGGACATCATCATCTGCACGACGGCCGAGACGGACGAGGAGGCGAAGGCCCTCCTGACGCACCTCGGCGTGCCGTTCCGCGAGTAGGGCGGAGAGCGGAGCCCATGGCGAAGACGTCGCTGATCAACAAGCAGCGGAGCACTCCGAAGTTCAAGGCGCGCGCCTACACCCGGTGCCGGATCTGCGGGCGCCCGCGCGGGTACCTCCGCAAGTTCCAGCTGTGCCGAATCTGCTTCCGGAACCTGGCCTTGAAGGGCGAGATCCCGGGCGTGGCGAAGGCCTCCTGGTAGCCACCCCGAGGGAGAGCGATTCCATGGCGATGGTGACGGATCCGGTCGCGGACATGCTGACGCGCATCCGCAACGGCAGCCTGGCCGAGCACGAGAAGGTGGACATCCCCTCCTCGAAGCTGAGGGTGCGGCTGGCGGAGATCCTCAAGGAGGAGGGGTTCATCAAGAACTTCCGCCTCATCGAGGACAAGCGACAGGGCGTCCTCCGCGTCTACCTGAAGTACGGGCCGGGGCAGGAGCGGGTGATCAGCGGGCTCCGGCGCGTCTCGAAGCCGGGCAAGCGGCTGTACGTGGGGGCGGACCGGATTCCGAGCGTGCTCGGGGGCATGGGCGTGGCGATCCTGTCCACGCCGCAGGGCGTGCTGACGGACCGGGAGTCCCGCAAGGCCAAGGTGGGCGGCGAGGTTCTCTGCTACGTCTGGTAGCGCGACCGACCGGGTCGCGCGTGAGACGAGGAACGAGACGATGTCGAGAATAGGCAGAAAGCCGATCGCGATTCCCAAGGGCGTCCAGGTCGGCGTCCAGGGGCAGCAGGTCGAGGTCAAGGGCCCCAAGGGCCGGCTCGAGATGCGGGTCCACGAGCTCTGCTCGGTGAAGGTCGCCGACGGCAACGTGGTGGTGGGCCGCGGGGCGGAGCACCGGTCGGCCCGGGCGCTCCACGGGCTCACCCGCGCGCTGGTCGCGAACATGGTCCAGGGCGTGACCGAGGGTTTCGAGCGGAAGCTCGAGATCCAGGGGATCGGGTACCGGGTCCAGCAGACCGGGAAGAACCTCACGTTCGCCCTGGGGTACTCGCACCCGATCGTGTTCGCGCTCCCGGACGGCGTGACCGCCGAGGTCGACAAGCAGACGGCGATCACGCTCCGCGGCGTGGACAAGTACCTGGTCGGTCAGACGGCCGCGCGGATGCGGGCGCTCCGGCCCCCCGACTCGTACAAGGGCAAGGGCGTGCGCTTCGCCGGCGAAGTCGTGCGCAAGAAGGTCGGGAAGACCGGCGCGAAGTAGCCGGGCGCTTCCCCGAGGAGAGACGACGTGGGCGTGAAAGAGCGCGTGGAGGGTCGGGCGACGCGGCATCGCCGCATCCGGCGCGTCGTGCGCGGGTCGGGTGGGCGGCCCCGCCTGGTGGTGTTCCGGAGCGTGAAGCACATCTACGCCCAGGTGGTGGACGACGAGCGGGGCGTCACGGTCGTGGCGGCCGGGAGCCTGTCGCCCGAGCTGAAGGACAGCCTGCGTACGGGGGGCAACGTGGCCGCGGCCAAGGCGGTGGGCGAGCTGATCGCCAAGAAGGCCCAGGCCGGCGGGATCGGAACGGTCGTGTTTGACCGCGGCGGGTACAAGTACCACGGCCGCGTGAAGGCCCTGGCGGACGCGGCGCGCGCCGCGGGCCTCGTGTTCTAGCGAATCGGGACGACTGGAGA
Source organism: uncultured Candidatus Rokubacteria bacterium (assembly GCA_963765195.1). Taxonomy (GTDB): domain Bacteria; phylum Methylomirabilota; class Methylomirabilia; order Rokubacteriales; family DASRDR01; genus DASRDR01. The sequence continues at coordinate 103,037 of CAVXVV010000055.1, read as the reverse complement.
GGACATGGCGGAGGGGCGGATCGATCCGAGCGGGCTCGAGCTGAAGGACAAGGTGGTCGCCATCAACCGCGTGGCCAAGGTGGTGAAGGGCGGACGCCGGTTCTCCTTCACCGCGCTCGTCGTCGTGGGCGACGGCGGCGGACACGTGGGCGTGGGTCTCGGCAAGGCGCACGAGGTCCCGGAGGCGATCCGGAAGGCGGTCGAGCACGCGAAGAAGGACCTCCTCTACGTGCCGATGCGGGACACGACGCTCCCGTGCGAGATCACGGGCCACTACGGGTCGGGGCGCGTGTTCCTGCGCCCGGCGACCCAGGGGACGGGCCTGATCGCCGGCGGCGCGGTGCGGGCCGTCCTCGAGGCCGCCGGGGTCCAGGACGTCCTCACCAAGACGCTGGGCTCGCACAACCCGCACAACGTGCTGAAGGCGACCCTGGACGCGCTCCGGCGCATCCGGAAGCTCCAGGATCTGCAGGGGCTGCGCCGAAAGGGCCTGCAGGAAGCGGAGGAGGCCGTCCTTGCCAAGCAGGAAGCTTAAGGTCACCCTCACGCTCAGCCCGATCGGGCGCAAGCCCAACCACGTGCGGACGATCCAGGCGCTCGGCCTCCGCCGCATCCGGGCGACGGTCGTGCACGAGGACACGCCCATCATCCGGGGCATGATCGCGCAGGTCGCGTACGCCCTCCGGGTCGAAGCGGCGGACGACGCGGCGGCGACCGGCTCGGGCCGCCGCGCCCAGAAGACGAAGGAGCGTTCGGCATGAAGCTCGGCGATCTCCGGCCGCCGCGCGGGGCCCGGAAGCCGCGCAAGCGCGTGGGCCGCGGCCCCGGGTCGGGCCACGGCAAGACGTCGACGAAGGGGCACAAGGGCCACAAGGCGCGCTCCGGAGGCGGGAAGGGCCCCGGCTTCGAGGGCGGGCAGATGCCGCTCTATCGCCGGATCCCCAAGCGCGGCTTCAAGAACCCGTTCCACCGCGAGTTCGCCGTCATCAACGTGAGCGACCTCGCCCGGTGCTTCCCCAACGGCGGCGACGTCGGGCCCGAGGCGCTTGTCGGCGCGGGCCTGCTCGCCACGAGGGCGAGCCGCCTGGTCAAGGTGCTGGCCGATGGGGAGCTCGCGGCCGGGACCGCGCTCGTCGTGCGCGCGCACGCCTTCTCGAAGGCGGCGGCGGCGAAGATCGAGGCGGCCGGCGGCCGAGCCGAGGTGCTGTCCGCGTGATCGAGGTCCTCCAGAACCTCCAGAACGTCACCAAGGTCCCGGAGCTCAAGCGCCGGCTCCTGGTGACGGCGGGACTCCTGGCCGCCTACCGGCTGGGCGCCCACGTGCCCACCCCGGGGGTGGACACGGCGGCGCTGGCGCGCTTCTTCGACAGCGTGCAGGGGACCCTGCTGGGGCTGGTCGATCTCTTCTCGGGCGGGAACCTCCGCAGCCTGACGGTCTTCGCCCTCGGGATCATGCCGTACATCTCGGCCTCGATCATCCTCCAGCTCCTGACGGTCGTCGTGCCCGCGCTGGAGCGGCTGGCCAAGGAAGGCGAGGCGGGGCGCAAGAAGATCACCCAGTACACGCGCTACGGCACGATCGTGCTCTCGGCGTTCCAGTCCCTGTTCATCGCCATCGGGCTCGAGAGCATGGACGCGGGCGGGGCCACCCTGGTGCCGAACAAGGGCTGGACGTTCCGGCTGATCACGATGATGACGCTGACGTCGGGCACCGCGCTCATCATGTGGCTCGGCGAGCAGATCTCCGAGAAGGGCATCGGCAACGGCATCTCGCTGATCATCTTCGCGGGCATCGTGGTCCGGCTGCCCTCGGCCCTGGAAGGGACGTACCAGCTGCTGCGGACGGGAGAGCTGAAGCCGCTCGTCCTGCTGGCGGTTCTCGCGCTGATGCTGGCGGTGACGGCGGCGGTCATCGTGATGCAGGAGGGCCAGCGGAAGATCCAGGTCCAGTACGCCAAGCGCGTCGTCGGCCGGCGGGTCTACGGCGGGCAGTCCACCCACATCCCGCTCCGGATCAACACCGCCGGCGTCATCCCGGTGATCTTCGCGTCGTCGCTGATCCTGTTCCCGGCGACGCTGGCGCGGTTCGTCCCGACGTGGTGGATGCAGGCCGTCTCCGACGCGCTGTCGCCGGGGCCGCTCCCGCGCCACGGGCTCTACTACCTGCTCTACATGGGCTTCATCGTCTTCTTCACGTACTTCTACACCGCGATCATCTTCAATCCGAACGATCTCGCGGACAACATGAAGAAGTACGGCGGGTTCATTCCGGGGGTACGACCGGGCAAGAAGACGGCGGAGTACATCGACCGGGTCCTGACGCGCATCACGCTGCCTGGCGCGATGTTCCTCGCGCTGATCTCCGTCCTGCCGGATTTCCTGATTCGGTCGTTCAACGTGCCCTTCTACTTCGGCGGCACGAGCCTGCTCATCGTGGTGGGTGTCGCGCTCGACACGGTCCGGCAGATGGAGTCCCACCTCCTGATGCGGCACTACGAGGGGTTCCTCCGTCGCCGCACGAAGGTCCGGGCCTGACATGCGGGTGGTGCTGCTGGGACCGCCGGGGGCGGGCAAGGGGACGCAGGCGCGGCGGCTCGCCGCGCGCTGGAGCGTGCCGCAGATCGCGACGGGCGACATGCTCCGCGAGGCGGTGGCGCACGGGACGCGGCTCGGCCTCGAGGCCCGTCGGTACATGGACGCGGGCGAACTGGTTCCCGACGCGGTGATCATCGGGCTCGTCCGCGAGCGCCTGGCCCAGCCCGACGGCCGGAAGGGGTTCGTGCTGGACGGTTTCCCGCGCACCGCCGCGCAGGCGGAGGCCCTCGACCAGCTGCTCGAGGCGGAGGGGACCCCGCTCGACCGGGTGGTGCTCTTTCAGGTGCCCGACGAGGAGCCGGTGGCGCGGCTCAGCGGGCGGCGGGTCTGCCGGAGCTGCGGGCGGAACTACCACGTCACGCTCTCGCCGCCCCGGGTGCCGGGACGGTGCGACGCGTGCGGCGGGGAGCTCTACCAGCGCACGGACGACGAGGAAGCGACCGTCCGGCGCCGGCTGGCCGTGTACGGGCGCGATACCCGGCCCCTCGTGGACTACTACCGGCGCCGCGGCCTCCTGGCGACGATCTCCGGCACGGGAGCGGTGGACACGGTCCACGACGACCTCCTGAAGGCGACGGAAGGCGCGCGGTGATCGAGCTGAAGTCGCCCACCCAGATCGGCCACATGCGCGAGGCCGGCCGGATCCTGGCCGACGCCTTCCGGGTGTGCCGCGACCTGGTGAAGCCGGGCGTGTCGACCCTCGAGATCGACCGCGAGGTGGAGAGCCTCATCCGGGACCACAAGGCGAAGCCGGCCTTCAAGGGGTATCGGGGGTTCCCGGCGACGATCTGCGCGTCGATCAACGAAGAGGTCGTGCACGGGATTCCCGCGGCGCGGCGCCGGCTCCGGGAAGGCGACATCATCGGGCTCGACCTGGGAGCGATCGTGGAGGGCTACTACGCCGATGCCGCGGTGACCATGCCGGTGGGCGAGGTCACCGACGAGGCCCGGCGGCTGCTCGACGTCACGCGGGAGTCCCTGGATCTGGGGATCGCCCAGTGCTGGCCCGGGCGGCGGCTCGGCGACGTGTCGGCGGCGATTCAGCAACACGTGGAGGCGGCGGGCTTCGGGGTGGTGCGGGCGTTCGTGGGCCACGGCATCGGCCGGGCGCTGCACGAGGACCCGCAGGTGCCGAACTTCGGGGAAGCCGGGCGCGGCCCGCTCCTCCGGGTGGGCATGGTGCTGGCCCTCGAGCCCATGGTCACGATGGGCCACTGGGAGGTGCGCGTGCTGGCGGACCGGTGGACGGCGGTGACCGCGGACGGGAGCCTGGCGGCGCACTTCGAGCACACCGTGGCAGTCACGGAGCACGGTCCCGAGGTGCTCACCAAAGACGCGGGGGAGGTGGCCTGATGGCCCGACGGCGCGGTCAGTTCCCCGAAGAGCGGGAAGGCAAGAAGCCCAAGGACGATGCGATCGAGGTGGAGGGCAAGGTGGTCGAGCCCCTGCCGAACGCGATGTTCCGGGTGGAGCTGGACAACGGCCACCGCGTGCTGACGCACGTCTCGGGCAAGATGCGCATGCATTTCATCCGGATCCTGCCCGGCGACCGCGTCAAGGTCGAGCTGTCGGCGTACGACCTCACGCGGGGCCGGATCACGTACCGGTTCAAGTAGACGGAGCCCGGGCAAGGACGAGCGGACGGAGCACTCGATGAAGGTACGACCGTCGGTCAGAACGCGATGCGAGAAGTGCAAGGTCATTCGGCGCAAGGGCGTCGTGCGCGTCATCTGCCCGAATGTGCGCCACAAGCAGCGCCAGGGCTGATGCGCGGCGGGAGAGGATAGGCGTATGGCACGCGTGGCGGGAGTGGATCTTCCCCGGGACAAGCGGGGCGAGGTCGCGTTGACGTACATCTTCGGCATCGGCCGCTCGTCGGCCCGACGCATCCTCACGCACGCGGGGGTGGAGCTGAACCGCCGAGTGCGGGAGTGGACCGAGGACGAGACCGCGCGCGTCCGCGAGGTGATCGACCGCGAGCAGCGGGTCGAGGGCGACCTCCGGCGCGAGGTCTCCATGAACGTCAAGCGGCTCATGGACATCGGCAGCTACCGGGGGGTCCGGCACCGGAAGGGCCTGCCCGTGCGCGGGCAGCGGACCCACACCAACGCCCGGACCCGGAAGGGCCCGCGGCGCGGGGTCGGCATCCGGAAGAAGGCCGCGAGCAAGAATCCGACGACAGGAAAGGCATAAGGCGACATGGCTGAGGCGGGGACCGGCAAGCCGCGCAAGAGCGGGAAGAAGAAGGAACGACGGGAGGTCCGCACCGGCATCGCCCATGTGCAGGCGACCTTCAACAACACGATCGTGACGCTCACCGACAAGATGGGCGGCGTGGTCGCCTGGGCGAGCGCGGGCAGCGTGGGCTTCAAGGGCTCGCGCAAGAGCACGCCGTTCGCCGCGCAGATGGCGGCGGAGGGGGCGGCGCGGAAGGCGATGGAGATCGGCCTCAAGCAGGTCGAGGTCTACGTGAAGGGCCCCGGCGCGGGCCGGGAGGCTGCGATCCGCTCGCTCCAGGCGGTGGGCCTGGAGATCACGGCGATCCACGACGTCACGCCGATCCCGCACGACGGCTGCCGGCCGCCCAAGCGCCGCCGGGTGTAGCGAGGAGGAGGGGAGTTGGCCAGGTACAACGACGCGGTCTGCCGGCTGTGCCGGCGGGAGGGGCTGAAGCTCTTCCTGAAGGGTTCACGCTGCTTCACGGACAAGTGCGCCATCGAGCGCCGCAACTACCCGCCCGGCCAGCACGGCCTGGGGCGCTCGAAGCAGTCGGCCTACGGCCAGCAGCTGCGGGAGAAGCAGAAGGCGAAGCGCATCTACGGGCTCCTCGAGGGCCAGTTCCGGCGCTACTTCGCGCAGGCCGAAGGCCAGAAGGGCGTGACGGGCGAGAACCTCCTGCGGCTGCTCGAGCGGCGGCTCGACAACGTGGTGTTCAGGCTGGGCTTCGCCGCCTCCCGCGCCGAGGCGCGGCAGATGGTGGCCCACGGCCACTTCCAGGTCAGCGGCCGCCGCGTGTCGGTCCCGTCGTTCCTGGTGCGCGTGGGCGATCAGGTGCAGCTCCGCGGCACCTCGAAGCTGCAGGAGCGTGTCACCGACAACATGTCGGCGGGCCGGGGGCACGTGCCCCAGTGGCTCGAGCTGGCGGCCCCCGCGAAGTCGGGGACCGTCCGGAGCCTGCCGCTCCGCGACGACATCCAGATTCCGGTGCAGGAGCAGCTCATCGTCGAGCTGTACTCGAAGTAAGAGGGGCGGGCGCATGCCGCGGTTGATGTTCCAACGTCCACGTCGTATCGAGTGGGAAGACCTGACGGCGACCTTCGGCCGGATGACGGCCGAGCCGTTCGAGAAGGGCTACGCGCTGACGGTCGGCGGCTCGCTCCGCCGGGTGCTGCTGTCGGCGATTCCGGGCACCGCCGTGGTGTGGGCCAAGGTGGGCGGCGCCGCCGCCGGCGCCGAGCGGGTCCCGGGCGTCGAGGAGGACCTCGCGAACATCCTGCTCAACCTGAAGAAGATGGTGGTGCGGCTCGCTGGCAACGCCGACACCGGGAGCGCGCGGCTCGAGGTGCGGGGGCCGCGGGCGGCGACCGGCGCCGACTTCACCGGGGACGGGATCGAGGTCGTCACGCCGGATCTCCACCTCGCCACGGTGGCGGCGGGCGGCAAGCTCACGCTCGAGATCGGCATCCGCGGCGGCCGGGGGTACGTCTCGGCGGACCGGCACGGGGACGGCGTCCCGGCCGGGGCGATCGGGCTCGACGCCGCGTTCTCGCCCATCCGGCGCGTGAACTACCAGGTCGAGATGTCCCGCCTGGGCAACATCACCGACTACGAGAAGCTCGTGGTCGAGATCACGACGGACGGCAGCATCTCGCCGGACCACGCCTTCCTCCAGGCGTCGAAGCTCCTGCGCGACCACTTCGACCTGTTCACGCCCGCGGGGGCGGAGGAGGAGGACGACGAGCCGACGGCGGCCGCAGCCTCCACGGAGACCACGAGGAACGCATGAGACACAGGCGCGGCGGCTCCAAGCTGGGCCGGCTGACGGCCCACCGGTGGGCCCTGTTCCGGAACCTTCTGACGGCGCTCTTCACGCACGAGCGGATCACGACCACCCTCGCCAAGGCCAAGGCGGTCCGGCCGCTGGCGGACCACATGGTCACGCTCGCCAAGCAGGACAATCTGCACGCGCGCCGGCAGGCCCTGGCCCTGGTGCCGGACGTGGCGGTCGTCCACCGGCTCTTCGACACGATCGGGGCCCGCTACGGCGACCGCCGGGGCGGGTACACCCGGATCCTCCAGATGGGGACGCGGCGCGGGGACGCCGCTCCGGTGGCGATCCTGGAGCTGGTCGACCGGCCGGAAGTGCCCAAGGAGAAGTCGACGAAGGGCAAGAAGTCCACCGAGCCGAAGGGCAAAGAGGCGAAGAAGGCGCGGAAGGCGGCGGCCGCCGCGGGGCGCGGCTAGCCCGTCGGCAGCGCTCGAGCGACGCGCCTGCGAGCGGCGGGCGAGGCGAGGGGGGCCACCGGCCCCCCTCGCGGCGTTTCGGGGACCGCCCGCTACTTCAGGTGGTGGCGGAAGAAGGTGAGCGTTCGCCGCCAGGCATCCTCGGCGGCGGCCCGGTCGTAGACATCGGGCCGCTCGTCGTTGAAGAAGGCGTGGTCGACGTTCGGGTAGATGTGGATCTCCGACGACTTCCCCGCCGCCCGGATGTCCGCGTCGACCTGCCGGGCGACCGTGGGCGTCACGAAGCCGTCCCGCTCCGCGTAGAGCCCGAGGACCGGGCCGGCCAGCTTCGCGTAGTCGGGCTTCACGTTCGGGTGGATGCCGTAGAAGTTCACGCACGCGCCCACCGCGGGATTGAGCGTCGCCGCGAAGAGCGCGAGCTGGCCGCCCATGCAGAAGCCCACCGCCCCGACCCGCTTCGTGGAGGACCGGGCCAGGAGGTACGCGACGGCGCCGCGCAGGTCCTTCTCGGCCCGCGCGATGTTGAGCGCCATGAAGAGCTTGCCGGCGCCGTCGGGCTCGCTCGCAGTCTGGCCGTGGAACATGTCGGGCGCGAGCGCGACGAAGCCCTCGGCCGCGAACCGGTCGCAGACGTGCTTGATGTGAGGGACCAGCCCCCACCACTCCTGGATCACCAGCACGCCGGGGCCCGCCCCGCTCGGGGGCGTCGCGAGGTATCCCGAGGTCGTGGTCCCGTTTGCGGGGAACGTCACCATGCTGCCGGTCATGCCGTGTGCCCTCCTTCCGGCCGCGCCGCGGACGCGCCCGCCGCGCGCTCGCGCGCCCGGACCTTCACCTTGAGGATGCGACGCTCGTCGGAGTCCACCACCGCGAGCTCGTAGTTGCCGACCGTGACCTGCTCGCCCGGCCGCGGGATCCGCCCGAGGGAGGCCAGGATCAGGCCGGCGACGGTCTCGTAGTCCTTCTTCGTCGGGAGGTGCCAGTCCAGCGCCTCGTTGAGCTCCTCGATCCAGAGCCGGCCGGCGACGAGGTAGCTGCCGTCGGGCAGCCGCACCAACTGGGACGGGGTGCGCTCCCGGTCGTCCGGGATCGCTCCCACGATCTCCTCGATGATGTCCCCGACCGTCACGATGCCCTCGCTGGCCCCGTACTCGTCCACCACCACCGCGAGCTGGATCCGCCGGCGCTGCATCTCCGGGAGGAGGTCGCTGATGCGCTTGGTGGCGGGCACGTAGTGCGCGGGGCGCATCAGCATGCGGATCGTCTCCCCGACCGCGCCCCGGCCCAGGACGTCGAGCGCGGCGACGACCCCGACGACGTTGTCGATCCGCTCCCGGTAGACGGGGAGGCGCGAGTGCCCGGTCTCCCGGACCTTGGCGACCGCGTCGTCGATGCTCGCGTCCTCGGGAACTGCCACCACGTCCACCAGCGGGACCATGACCTCGCGCACGGAGGTCTCGACGAGGTCGAAGATCCCCTCGATCATCTCCCGCTCTTCATCGCGGACGTCGGTCGCGCCGTCCGGCTCGCGCTCGACGAGGAGGCGGAGATCGGCCCGGGAGACGAAGGGATCGCGCCGCTCCCCGTGCCCCATTCCCCGCAGGATCGCGCGGACCAGGAGGTTCGCGATGCCCACCACGGGAGCGAGGAGCCACGCCACCCCTCGCAGGGGGTCGTAGGTGCGGAGCGAGACCTCGGTGGCGCGCGGCTGGGTCAGCGCCTTGGGCAGGATCTCGCCGAACACCAGCATCAGCGGCGTCAGGATGACCGTGGCCCAGAGTGAGGCCTGGCCGCCGACCCACGGCAGGAAGGCGGCGGTCGCGACCGCCGACGAGACGACGTGGGCGATGGTCACCCCCATCATCGCGGTGGACAGAAGCCGCTCCGGCTGCTGGAACGCCTCCATGTACCCGCGCGCGATGCGCGAGCCCTGCTCGGCGAGGTGGCGGAGCCGCACCCGGTTGGCGGCCAGGAACGCGATCTCGGCGCTCGAGAAGAAGGCCGAGGCGAGGAGGCACAGCAGCACGAGGCCGAGGGTGACCCCGAGAGTCACGCCCCGCTCCCGGACCGGACGTCGGCGTCCGGCAGCGCGGTCCCGTTCGTCGCCGCGGGGCGGGCGTCGGGTGCCGCCGGCAGGCGGACGAGCACCTGGAGGACGCGGTTCCTGTGCATGGTCTCCACCGTGACCCGGATGCCGTCGGCCTCGACGGTCTCCCCCCGGTGGGGCACGCGGCCGAACAGGTCGAGCACCCAGCCCCCGACCGTGTCGAAGTGCTCGTCCGGGATGGACAGCCCCGTGACCGCGTTGAAATCGCCGATCGACATCTTCGCCGCCACGCGCCAGACGCGCTCGTCCACGGCCTGGGCGAGCCGCTCCTCGGCCTCGAACTCGTCGCGGATCTCGCCGACGACCTGCTCCAGGAGGTCCTCGAGGGTGATCAGCCCCGCCGTCCCGCCGTACTCGTCCACGACGATCGCCATCCGGAGCTTCTTGACCTTGAACTCGCGGAGCAGCGCGTCGGCCCGCTTCGACTGGGGCACGAAGTACGGGGCCGTGAGATGCGCCCGGAGGTCGAAGTCGGGCGGCAGCCCGCCGTAGTATGGCAGGAGCTCCTTGACGAGGAGGATCCCGAGCACGTGATCGAGGCTCCCCTCGTAGACGGGAATCCGGTGGTGGAGGTTCGACCGGATGGCCGGCAGCAGCCGGTCGGGCGGCGTCGCCACGTCGAGGCCGAAGACATCGGTCCGGGGAACCATGAGCTCGGCCACCGTAGTCTCGCCCAGCTCGAAGACCCCGTGGATCATCTCGCGCTCTTTTCGCTGGACCACGCCCTCCTGGTGGCCGACCTCCACCAGTGTGCGGAGCTCCGCCTCCGAGATCGCGGTCTTGGCGACGCCCTCGCCGTCCGCCGCCTGCGAGACCAGGCGCGTGAAGGCGCCCAGCAGGAGCCGGACGGGGGTGAGGAACCACCGGAGCGCGAGTACGGGGCGCGCCACGAGGAGCCCGAAGCCGTGCGGCTTGCTCACCGCGATCGTCATCGGGAGCACCTCGCCGACGACGACGATCAGGAAGACCATGACGGGGATCGCGATGCCGATGCCCCGCGGCCCGAACAGGGTCGTGGCGACCTGGGTCGCGAGCGCCGAGGCCGCGATGTTGACCAGGGTGATGCCGACGAGCAGCGTGATCAGGAGGTCGCGCGGGTCGCGGAGCACCCGGACGAGGAGCGCATGGCCCGGAGAGTCCTCCGGCTCGAGGTGGGCGCTGCCCAGCCGGGTGAGCGAGAAGTAGGCGGCCTCGGCGCCGGCCAGAAGCGCCGAGATCCCGAGGAAGGTCCCCAGCAGGATGAAATCGAGCGCCAGCCGTTCCATGGCTCAGGCGAAGTGGTCGAAGCCCGGCTCGACCCGGTACGGGCGCCCGCCGCGGAGGAACCGCACGCCCTCGTCGGCCGGCCGCACCTCGCCGATCCGGTGCACGGGGGTGCCCGTCCGCGCGGCCACGGTGCGCGCGAGCTCCGCCGCGTGCTCGGCCGCGGCGGTGAACAGGAGCTCGTAGTCCTCGCCCCCGCTGAGCGCCCACCGCAGGGGATCGGCGTCGAGGGCGCGGGCCGCCGCGCGCGTGCCCTCGCTCACCGGCAGGGTGTCGACGTCGACCCGCGCGCCCACGCGGCTCTCGGCGGCGATGTGCCCGAGATCGGTCGCGAGGCCGTCCGAGAGATCGATCATCGCGGTCGCCCAGCCCGAGGCCCGGATGACCCGGCTCTCGGCGACCCGGGGCGTCGGGACGCGATGGGGGCGCACGACCGCCTCGGCGACGGCCGCGGGCATGCTGCCCGGCCCCCGCTCGAGCACCGCGAGCCCGGCGGCCGCCGCGCCGAGGGTGCCCGTGACCAGGATCGCGTCGCCCGGCCGCGCCCCGCTCCGGCGGAGGGGCGCGCCGGCCACCCGCCCGACGAGGGTCACCGAGAGGACCACGCCGCCGGGGGCCGCGCAGGTGTCGCCTCCGACGAGGGCGACGCCGTGCTGCTGGGCCGTCTCGAGGAGCCCGGCGTAGAGCTCGTCCACATCGGCCACGGCGAGGCTCGGCGGCAGGGCGAGCGCAAGCAGGGCGTAGCGGGGCTCGCCGCCCATGGCGGCGATGTCGGAGACGTTGACGGCGATGGCCTTGGCCCCGATCTCGCGGAGCGTGGCCGTCGACCGACGGAAGTGGACGCCTTCGAGGAGGGTATCCGTGGTCAGGAGGAGCGTGTCCCCGCCCCAGGCCACCGCGGCGGCGTCATCTCCGATCCCCAGGAGGACGTCCGGTCCCGGCGCCGGGATCCGGTGACGGAGCCGCTTGATCAGCCCGCGCTCGCCGAGCTCGGCGAGCGTGGTCGGGGACGCCCCGGGGTCAGGGTCCTCGCCGGTGCTCACCGGCGGGCTCTCCGCTCAGGCGACCGCGTCCAAGCGCTTTTTGATCTGCGCCTTGGGGACCGCGCCGACGACCTGATCGATGACCTGGCCACCCTTGAAGATGAGGAGGGTCGGGATCGAGCGGACCTGGAACCGAGCGGCGAGCCCCGGGTGCTCGTCGACGTTCACCTTGGCGATCGTCACCCGGCCCGCGTACTCCGTCGCGAGCTCGTCGAGGGTCGGCGCGATCGCCTTGCAGGGGCCGCACCACTCCGCCCAGAAGTCGACGACGATCGCCTCCTTGTGCTCGGCGAGCGTCTGGTCGAATGCGGCCTCGGTGAGGTGCAACGTCGCCTGACTTGCCATGGAGATCCTCCGCTCAGGATGACCGGTCGGTCGGGGTGACGCTCATCACGAGACGAGCGTGAAACGGTAGCTTTCACGGTAGCACAGCCCCGCCGGGCGGGGCAATCGCGCCCCCGGCGGGACGCGTGCTCAGAGCCCGAGGAAGATCCGGCGCACCTCGCCGGATGTGCGCAGCGTGTCGGCGGCGCCGCCCAGCAGGAGGCGGCCCGACTCGAGGACGTACCCCCGGTGGGCGATCGACAGGGCAAGCTCGACGTTCTGCTCGATGAAGACCACCGTGACCCCTTGCTCCCGGTTGATGCGGCGGAGCACCTCGAGGATGTCGGCCACGACCCGCGGAGCGAGCCCGAGCGTCGGCTCGTCGACCAGGAGGAGGCGAGGCCGGCTCATGAGGCCGCGCGCGATGGCCACCATCTGCTGCTCGCCCCCGGACAGCGTGCGCGCCAGCTGCTCGTGGCGCTCGCGGAGGCGGGGGAAGAGCCCTTCCACCGCGGCGAGGCTCTCCGCGCGGTGTGGCTTGGCCGCCGGGTGGTACGCGCCGAGGAGGAGGTTCTGCCGCACGGTGAGATGGGGGAACAGCCGGCGGCGCTCCAGCACGTGCGCGAGGCCGCAGGCGACCCGCGCGTGGGCCGGCAGGCCGTCGACGCGCCGGCCGTCGACCTCGATGCGGCCCGCCTGCGCGGGGACCAGCCCGGACACGCTGTTGAGGAGGGTGGACTTCCCGGCGCCGTTCGGGCCGAGGAGGGCGACGATCTCGCCCGCGCCCACCTCGAGCGAGACGTCCCACAGCACCTGGAAGTCCCCGTACGCGACCGAGAGCCCCTCGACCCGCAGCATGGCTAGAGGTAGGCCGCGCCGAGGTACGCCTCGACGACCCGGCGGTCGCGCGCGACGTCCGCGGGCGCGCCGTCCGCGATCTTCTCCCCGAGGTGGAGGGCGACGATGCGCGTCGCCACGCTCATGATGACCTGCATGTTGTGCTCGATGACGAGGAGCGTGACCCCCTCCGCCTGGAGCCGGCCGATCAGCGCGACGAGCCCCGGGATCGAGCGCTGATCCACGCCGCCGGTGACCTCGTCCAGCAGGAGGAGCCGCGGGCGCGTCGCCAGGGCGCGCGCCATCTCGAGCCGCTTCCGCTGCCCGGTGGACAGCTCGCGGGCGAAGGCCGGGGCCTTCTCGGCGAGCCCCACCAGAGCCAGGCAGCGGTCCGCCTCGGCCCGCGCGCTGCCGACGGACGTCGCGCGCGCGAGAGCGCCCACGACGACGTTGTCCCGCACGGTCATGCCGCTGAAGGGCCGGAGCTTCTGGAAGGTCCGGGCGATGCCCCGGCGATTGATCTGGTCCGGCCGCAGCCCGCCCAGAGCCTCGCCCGCCAGGCGAACCTCGCCGCTCTCGGGCCGGTGAAAGCCCGTGACCACGTCGAACAGCGTCGACTTCCCGGCGCCGTTCGGCCCGATCACGCCGACGATCTCGCCCGGGGTCACGTCGAAAGAGATCGCCTGGTTCGCCACCAGGCCGCCGAAGCGCTTGGTGACGGCGCGGACCTCCAGGAGCGGGGGCGTCCCTCCCGGGCGGTCAATGCTCCCCGTCATCTCGCGCCCGGCCCCGCTAGCCGGTGCCCTGGGGCACGGCGACCGGCGTCGAGGCCGCGGGGCCGCCCGGGCGGCGGGCGAGGCGACCCAGGAGGGCCATCAGCCCGCCGGGCTGGAAGACCGAGACCAGGACGATGAGCCCGCCGTAGATCATGAGATCGACCGCCTTGCCCGTCCCGCCGAGCCAGACGCGGGTCGTCTCGGACAGCGTGACGAGCACGGCGGCCCCGAGCGCCGGCCCCCAGGTGGTCCCCACGCCCCCGAGCACGGCGACCAGGCAGATCAGGATGGAGAGCGACGTCGGGAAGACGGACTCCGGATCGATGAAGAGGACGTACTGGGCGTAGAAGGTGCCGCCCAGCGCCGTGAACGCGGCCGAGGCGGCGATGGCCACGAGCTTGTACCGCGTCAGGGGGACGCCCAGGCTCTCGGCGGCGTCGGGGTCCTCGCGGATCGCCCGGAAGTAGTACCCGAGCCGCGAGCGCTCGATGATGGCCGTCAGGGCGAACACGGCGACCAGGAGCGCGAGCGCGACGTAGTAGTAGGCCCACTTCGCGCGGTGGAACTGGAAGTTCACCAGGGTCTCCGGCTTGATCGGGAGCCAGATCCCCCGCGCGCCGCCGATCGCGTCCCAGTTGATCGCGACGGTCTGGACGATCTCGCCGATGCCGATGGTCGCGATCGCGAAGTAGTGCCCGCGAAGCCGGAAGCACGGGTACCCGATGGCCTGGGAGACGAGGACGGCCAGCCCCATGCCGGCCAGCATCCCGAGCCAGGGCGAGACACCCCACCACAGCGACAGGACGGACGAGGTGTAGGCGCCGACGCCGAAGAAGACGGCGCTGCCGAGGGAGACCTGGCCGCAGTAGCCGCCGAGCAGGTTCCAGGCCTGCGCGAGCAGGGCGTAGAGGAAGATCCGGATCATCACGTCGCGCGGGTAGGGCTGCCGGAAGATCCAGGGGAAGGCGACCAGCACGACGGCGGCCCCCAGCGCGAGCCCGCGGCCCCCCCGCACGGCGTCAGTACCGTCCGAAGAGGCCCTGGGGGCGCCAGAGCACCACGAGGAGATAGAAGCAGAAGACGCCGACGTACTTGAACGCCGGCGCCCAGAGGCCGACGAGGTTCTCCACCAGGCCGATCAGGGCGCCGCCGAGCAGGGTCGCCGCCACGTTGCCGAACCCGCCGAGCGCGACCGTGACGTAGGCGAGGAGCGCGAAGACGGCGCCGACGTCGGGAAACACGTAGAAGAAGTTCGCGAGGAGGGCGCCGGCCGCGCCGACGCAGGCGGCCCCGAGTCCCCAGCCGAGCGCGAACATCCGCTCGGTGTTGATGCCCATGAGCGCGGCGGCCTGGCGATCCTGGGCGGTCGCCTGGAGGGCGAGCCCCGTCTCCGTGCGGGTGATGAACCAGTAGAGGAGCCCGAAGGCCAGGAGGGCGGCGAGGGCCGCGGCCAGCTGGGGGGCGCCGACGAAGAGGCCGAAGATCGAGAACCGGCCGCGGATCCAGGGGTTCTGGACGAGCCGGAAGTCGGGGGACCAGAGGAACTGGGCGCCGCTCCGGAGGAACACCGCCAGCCCGAACGTCGCGAAGACCTGGGCCAGCATCGGGGCGCCCAGGATGCGGCTGATCACGCCGCGATAGACGACCCAGCCCACCCCGAAGAGGAGCAGCGTGGCGAGGGGCAGGGCCAGGACGGGATCGAGGCCCGCCAGCGCCCACGCCCAGAAGGTCGCGAACATCGCCAGCATCAGGAGCTCGCCGTGAGCGAAGTTGACGATCTCCATGAGGCCGAAGATGAGCGAGAGGCCGGCCGCGATCAGGGCGTACACGCAGCCCATGAGGAGGCCCGAGAGGAGAGCCTGGGCGACGACCTCGGCGGTCACGTGTGGTGGCTCCGAAGGCCGGCGTCGCCGCGTTGGCGGCGTCACCGGGCGTGGCGGGGATGCTAGCAGACCGGCGCCGGGCGCCGCAACGGCGAGACCGGGGGCTCGGCACGACGCTCGCGGGGCGCCGCCGCGAGCATGACGAGCCCGACGCCCTTGACAGGCCCCCCCTGGCTGCCCTACAAAGAGGCGACGTCCTTGTGACGATTGGAACAAGCGACTCGGGCCTCCCCCGGCGCCGTTGGCGGTTTCTGGACCGAAGGAGCTTCGGCACGACCACCGTGGGGTCACCTCCGACTTCGACCGACTCCGGGCCGTCTCGGCTCGAGCGCCTCGTCCCGGTTCTCCTGGTAGCGGCGGCCGTCGCCTGTCTGGCGACGCCCGGCTGGGCCCAGGAGCAGAAGGAGGCGGCGTACCGGGCGTTTCCCTACGTCGGCTCGCGGCTCGCGATCTGGGTGATCGCCCAGATCCACCTGAACTTCGCGGCGTTCATCCTGGGCGTCCCGATCTTCGCCGTCATCATCGAGTTCATGGGCTGGCGGATCGGGATGGACCGCGAGGAAGGGCGGCGCTACGACTGGCTCTCGCACGAGTTCGTCAAGCTCACCTTCACGGCGTTCTCGACGACGGCGCTGCTCGGGGGCCTGCTTCTCTTCCTCCTGATCACGCTCTACCCGCGGTTCTGGACGTTCATGAGCGGGATCTTCGCTCCCACGATGTGGCTGTACGCCGCCCTCTTCTTCCTCGAGACCTTCACCGTGTACCTCTGGTACTACGGCTGGAACTGGCTCTCGGGGCCGCGGAAGGGGCTCCACGTCGCGATCGGCGTCCTGTCGAACCTGCTCGGCACGGCGATCCTGTTCGTCTCGAACTCCTGGGTCACCTTCATGATCTCGCCGGCCGGCGTCGACGACACCGGCAAGTTCACGGGGACCCTCTGGCAGGCGGTGAACAACTTCACGTGGATGCCGGTCAACATCCACCGGCTCATCGCCAACGTCGTCTTCGGCGGCACCATCGCCGCAGGCTATGCGGCATTCCGCTTCCTGGGCGCCAAGACCGACGAGGAGCGGGCCCGCTACGACTGGATGGGCTACATCGGGAACTTCGTCGCGCTCTCGGCGCTGATGGTCCTGCCCTTCGCCGGGTACTGGCTCGGGTTCGAGATCTACGGCTACAACCAGACGATGGGCATCACGATGATGGGCGGCTTCATGTCCTGGCTCTGGATCGTCCAGGCCATCCTCATCGGCGTGCTCTTCCTCGGCTCCAACTACTACCTCTGGCTCGGCATGGAGCGCATCCCCGGCGCGGAGCGGTTCCGCCCGTGGATCAAGTACCTCCTGCTGATCATCGCGCTCGGTTTCATGGTCTGGGCCACGCCGCGCAGCCTCATCGCCTCGCTCGGCGAGGTCCGCGCCATGGGCGGCTCGGACCACCGGTTCCTCCGGTTCTTCGGGGTCATGACGGCGAAGAACACCGCCGTGAACCTCATGATCCTGACGACCTTCTTCTCGTACCTCCTCTACCGCCGGGCGAATCGCGAGCCCACCGTGCGGTGGGCCCGCACCGGCATGCTGCTCCAGTACGCGACGTTCGTCCTCGCGGCCGCGGCGGTGATCGGCCTGGGGCTGGGCGGCTACTTCGTCGAGGCCATCGTCCGGATCCGGCGCTTCTCGCCGATGCAGGTCGGGGCGGTCCTGCTCTGCATCGTGATCGTGATGGCGATCGACATCCCGATGTTCAAGGGGGCCCGCTCCACCGGGACGATCCGCTGGGGCACGATCGCGCCCCGTTCCCAGTACGTGCTGATCCTCCTGGCCGTGACCTTCACGTGGCTCATGGGCCTCATGGGCTTCGCCCGGTCGGGGATCCGCCAGCACTGGCACGTCTACGGGGTGATGCAGGACCGCTCGCCCGACGCGCTCACGCCGGCCCTGGGCTACGCGGCCAACGTGATCACGATCACGACCATCCTGTTCTTCGTGATGGTCATGTTCATCTTCTGGCTCGGCGGGCTCGGCGAGAAGGGCCACGCGGCGGCGGAAGCCCACGGAGGCCACCCCGCGCCGGCGCCCATCGCCGGCGGAAGCCCGGAGGCATAGCCCGCCCGATGGCAGTGCCGGTAACGGTCAAGGTGAGCGCGTTCGCCCTTGCGGTCATGGGCAGCTACAGTTGGTACGCGAACTCGATCCCCCAGATCGAGTCGAAGCCCCCCGAGGAGCTGTCGCTCGAGGGCGGCAACGTGACGCCCGCGCAGCTGGTGGCCGCCGGCGAGAAGATCTTCCGCGAGAAGGGGCAGTGCACGACGTGCCACGGCATCGGCCGGGCGGGCCGCGGGCCGGATCTGGCGGGCGTGGGCGCGCGCGCCGGCACCCGGAAGCCCGGCACCAAGGCCTCGGCGTACCTGGTCGAGTCCCTCCTGAGCCCGGCCGCGTTCGTGGTCGAAGGCTTCCCCAACATCATGCCGAACGTGTCGAAGCCGCCGATCGGGCTGAACCGCAGCGAGCTGTGGGCGACCGCCGCCTACCTCGAGAGCCTCGGCGGGACCGTCGACGTCAAGCTCGACGACGTGCCGCAGGTCGCGGCGGCCCAGGCAGGCGGCGCGGCGACGATCGAGCTCCCCGGCGATCCGAAGGCGGGCCAGGCGATCTTCACGGGCAAGGGCGCCTGCATCGCGTGTCACAAGGCGGGCGCGATCGGCGCCAGCCCCGTCGGCCCGGACCTGTCGAACATCGCGGGCAGCCAGACCCCGGAGTACATCATGGGCAAGATCCTGGATCCGGCGTCGAAGGGCACCGTGTCCGGGTTCCCGCCGAACGTGATGCCGAAGACCTTCGGGCAGCAGCTCACGGCCAAGGAGTACCTCGACCTGGTCTCGTTCCTGCTGACCCTCAAGGGCGGCGCGGCGCCGGCGGCAGCCGGCCAGGCCGCCGCCAAGCCGAAGCCCTAGCCGATGCCAGCTCCGCGCGGGAAGTTCCTCCAGGCCGTCCTGGTCCTGATCGTGGCGGCCCTCGTCTTCAAGTACGTCATCCGGCCGCCGATGCCGTTCAGCGTGTTCTCCCTGTACATGGCGGTCACGCTCATGGCCGTGCTGGTCTACGTATCGTCGGACTCCGACTCCTGGCGCGGGTTCGTCGCGCCGATCTGGGCGACGCTCACCGAGCCGCGCCGGCGCCCCTGGCGCCTCTTCCTCGGCGTGGTGATCCCGCTCCTGGTCGGGTACTACGCCTACTCCCAGGCCGCCGCGCGCGCCGAGGCCCCGCTCGAGCTCCGCGCGGTCCATCCCGCGCCTCCGGACTCGATCAGCTTCCGCGGCAAGGAGGTCAACCTCCAGCACGCCGACACGCCGATCCGGAAGGACATCAAGCAGAACCCCGGGAACGCGGCCAAGCACTACGCAGCCGGTGCCGCGATCTACATCCGGAACTGCGTGTACTGCCACGGTGACTTCCTGGACGGCAAGGGACACTTCGCCCACGGCTTCAATCCCCAGCCGGCCGACTTCGTCGGGCCGAACACGATCGCCCAGCTCTCCGAGGGCTTCGTGTTCTGGCGGATCGCCAAGGGCGGGCCGGGTCTCCCGAAGGAGTCGACGCCCTGGAACTCGGCGATGCCGGCGTGGGAAGACCGGCTCACCGAGGAGCAGATCTGGCAGGTCATCTACTACCTCTACGAGACAACGGGGCACCCGCCCCGGGTGATGGAGTCGCACGCCGCGCGGCCGGTCGAGCCGGGCCCGAGCACCGGGCTCCTCGCCCGCGGCGCCGACTTCCTCGCCCCGCGTCCAGCGGCGGCCCAGGGCGGCGACGTGGCCCTGGGCAAGCGCGTGTACGAGGTGCGCTGCGCGGGCTGCCACGGCGCCGACGGCAAGGGCGACGGCCCCGCCGCCGAGCTCCTGGTCCCGCGTCCCCGTGACTTCACGGCCGGGAAGTACAAGATCCGCACCCAGAGCGGGCCGCTCGCGTCGGACCAGGATCTGCTCCACATCGTGACCGAGGGCATGCCGGGGACGTCGATGCCGTCCTGGCGGGTGCTCCCGGATCGGGAGCGCCAGGCGGTCGTCGCGTACATCAAGACGTTCGCCGAGGCCTACAAGAGCGCGAAGCTCGAGCCCGTCACGGTGCCGAAGGAGGTGTCCTCCTCGGAGGCCTCGCTCCGCCGGGGCAAGAAGATGTTCGATGCCTTCGAGTGCGTCAAGTGCCACGGCCAGGCGGGCCGGGGTGACCCGGCGCCGGGATCCGACCTGAAGGACGACTGGGGCCACCCGATCCGGCCGGCCAACCTCCACAATCCGTGGAACTTCCGCGGGGGCTCGGAGCGGAAGGACGTCGTCATGCGGCTCCTGACGGGCGTGGCCGGGACGCCGATGCCCGCCATCGCCGACTCCGTCGAGGACTACCGGAAGTCCGACGAGAAGGACGCCGACGTGAAGGACGCGAGCCTCTGGGACCTCGCGAACTACGTCCGGTCCCTGGGACCGGAGCACGTGAACTGGGCGCCCCTCGTGTCGATCACCCCGGTCACCGGGGACGTGCCGATGGACCCCACCGCCGAGTTCTGGACGAAGCGGCCGGGCGCGAACGTGCCGCTCGTCGGCCAGGTGATCGCCGATCCCCGGAACTTCAATCCCACCGTCGACATGGTCACTTTACGCGCGGTGTACACTGACCGGGAGGCGGTCTTCCATCTGACCTGGGACGACCCGACGGCGTCCGATCCGACGAAGGGGGCGCCGAAGCCGGACATGATCGCCGTCCAGTTTCCGACCGGGCAGGGGACGGGCGATCGTCCATACTTCCTGATGGGTGATGGGAGCCATCCCGTCTACCTGTTGACGTGGCGCGCCGGCGGGGACGCCGGCGAGGCGACGGCGACCGGGGTGGGCAAGATGGCCCCGCAGAGCGGGGAAGCGGTCCAGGCGAAGGGACAGGCCGTCTACGATGCCGGTCAGTACCGAGCCGTCATCCGACGCCCGCTCCAGACCGCGGACGCGCAGGATTTCGTCTTCCGCCCCGGCGAGTTCTTTCCGGTGGCGCTCTGGGCCTGGGACGGCTCGGAGGGGGATGACGGCCCGAAGGCGGCCGTCTCGACCTGGTATTATGCGCGGCTCGAGCCGCCGCCCTCGAAGCGGCAGTTCGTGATGCCCCCGATCCTGGCGCTCGTCGTCGGGGCCGCCGAGCTCGGGCTGGCGCGCTGGGCCCGCCGGCGGCAAGAGGCCGCGTAGGCCGGCCACTCGATCACAAGGAGGAAGGACTCCAATGAAGCAGTCGATTGTCGGTAGTGTTCTGGCCGTCGCGGCCTTCGCCGGGGGCATGGCCCTCTTCTTCTCGGGCCTGCCGGTCAGCGCGCAGGGCGGCGGATCGATCAGCGGCGAGGTGAAGTTCACCGGCGCCGCGCCCGCGCCCAAGGTCGTCAAGGTCAACAAGGACAACGAGGTCTGCGGCCAGGAGAAGAAGGTCGTCGAGGTCGCGGTCGGCGCCGGCGGGGGTCTCGGCGAGACGCTGGTGTCGGTCACCGACGCCAAGGGCGCCAAGCCCTCGAAGCCGGCGGTCCTCGATCAGAAGGGGTGCGAGTTTCACCCGGACATGCTCGTGATGGCGCCGGGCGAGGTCAAGATCCTCAACTCGGACGGGGTGCTCCACAACATCCACACCTTCTCCACGGCGAACCCGCCGATCAACAAGGCGCAGCCGAAGTTCAAGAAGGAGATGACGGAGAAGCTCGACAAGCCCGAGCTCGTGAAGGTCCAGTGCGACGCGCACAGCTGGATGCACGGGTGGATCTTCGTGACCGAGAACCCCACGGCGGTCACCGACGACAAGGGGACGTTCAAGATCGACAACGTGCCCCCGGGCAAGCACAAGGTCGAGGTGGTTCACCCGGTGCTCGGCAAGCAGACCAAGGAGGTCGAGGTCAAGGCCGGGCAGGACACCAAGGTCGCGTTCGAGCTGAAGAAGTAGGAGTCCGGCGGGCGTGCGCTCCCGGAGCCGGCTCGGCCGGCGGGAGCGCACGCCGGGTTCCGGGGCCTCGTCCCCGGCGCGGACCGAGGCCGTGACCCTCCCTCGATCGAAAAGGACGGGCCGACTGCGATGATGAGCTGGCTCCCCGAGAACATCGCCACGTACGGCAAGGAGCTCGACGACCTCTTCTATCTCATCTACTACATCACCGGCGCCGCGTTCGTGCTGGTGACGGTGCTGCTGGTGGCGTTCCTCTGGCTGTACCGCGCGCGGCCGGGCCGGCGGGCGGTCTACAGCCACGGCAACACGACCCTCGAGATGGTGTGGACGATCGTGCCCTCGCTGATCCTGATCGTACTCACGTTCCTCTCCATCCCGAGCTGGTCGAAGATCAAGAGCCATGTCCCCGCGTCGGACCTGCACGTCCGGATCACGGCGAAGCAGTTCAACTGGGAGGTCGCCTACCCGGGCCCGGACGGGAAGTTCGACACCGACGACGACCAGACGCTCGACAACGAGGTGCACGTGCCGACGGGCAAGCCGGTCGTGCTGCACCTTCGCGCGAGGGACGTGATCCACAGCGTGTTCATTCCTGCGGCGCGCTTCAAGCAGGACGCGGTGCCGGGCCGCGAGATCGTCCAGTGGATCGAGGTGACCAAGCCCGGGAAGTACGAGATTCCGTGCGCCGAGCTGTGCGGGTTCGGCCACTCGGGGATGAAGGGCTATCTCTTCGTCCACACGCCCGAGGAGTACCAGCAGTGGCTCAAGGAGAAGTGGCCTTCCTAGGCTGGCCCCGCCGGACTCAGGTCTCTCGCGAGGGAGGATAGGAGCACGATGGCTCAGAGCGCGACGGCAGCGGCGCACGACGTCCACGAGCACCACGATCTGGGGTTCGTGCGCACGTACATCTTCTCGACCGACCACAAGATGATCGGCCGCCAGTTCCTGTTCCTCGGCCTGTTCATGCTGATGATCGGCGGCTTCATGGCGATGCTGATCCGGTGGGAGCTCGGCTGGCCCGAGACGCCGGTGCCCGGGCTCCACTGGCTGTTCAGCGAGACCGAGGGCGTGATCCCGCCCGAGGTCTACAACATGCTGTTCACGATGCACGCCACCCTCATGATCTTCTTCGTGGTCATGCCGATCATGGTGGGGTGCTTCGGGAACTTCCTGATCCCGCTCATGATCGGCGCGCGGGACATGGCGTTCCCCAAGCTGAACATGCTGTCGTTCTGGACCGGGGCGGTGTCCGGCGTCATCATGCTGGCCGGCTTCTTCGTCCCCGGCGGCCACGCCGCGGCGGGCTGGACGGCCTACGCGCCCCTCTCGGCCGTCCCCCAGTACAGCGGCGTCCACTGGGGCCAGAACCTCTGGCTGATCAGCCTCTTCGTGCTCGGTGTCTCGTCGATGATGGGGTCGATCAACTACATCACGACGGTGGTCAACATGCGGGCGCCGGGCATGACGCTGTTCCGGCTGCCGCTGGTGATCTGGTCCCTCTTCATCACGGCCATCCTGCTCCTGCTGGCGCTGCCCGTGCTCACGTCCGCGTGCGCCATGCTCCTCTTCGACCGCACGCTCGGGACCCACTGGTTCGACCCGTCGGGCGGCGGCGAGCCGCTGCTCTGGCAGCACCTCTTCTGGTTCTTCGGCCACCCGGAGGTGTACATCCTGGTGCTGCCCGCCATGGGCGTGACCTCGGACGTCCTCTCGACGTTCTCGCGGAAGCCGATCTTCGGGTACCGGGCGATGGCGTACTCGATGATCTCGATCGCGTTCCTGTCGTGGATCGTCTACGGCCACCACATGTTCATCAGCGGCATGAGCCCGGCGCTCGGCACCTCGTTCATGCTGACGACGATGGTCATCGCGGTGCCCTCCGCGATCAAGTCGTTCAACTGGCTCGGCACGCTGTGGGGCGGCTCGATCCGGTTCACCACGCCGATGATCCACGCCATCTCGTTCCTGTCCACGTTCACGATCGGCGGGCTCTCCGGCATCTTCATGGCGAACACGCCGGTGGACATCTTCATCCACGACACCTACTTCATCGTGGCGCACTTCCACTACGTGGTGGCGGGCATCATCTTCGCGATGTTCGCGGCGATCACGTTCTGGTACCCGAAGCTCTTCGGGCGCGAGATGAACGAGACGCTCGGGAAGATTCACGCGATCCTGACCTTCGTGTTCTTCAACCTCGTGTTCTTCCCGATGCACTTCCTGGGTGTCGGCGGGATGATGCGGCGGATCTACAACCCGACGCAGTACGAGTTCCTCGTGCATCTCCAGCCGATGGCCGTGTTCATGTCCGTCTGCGCCTTCATCCTCGGGGCGTCCCAGTTCCTGTTCATCTGGAACTTCATCGCGAGCCTCGCGAAGGGGAAGAAGGCGGACCGGAACCCTTGGCACTCGAACACGCTGGAGTGGACGGCGCCCTCGCCGCCGCCGCACGGCAACTGGGGCGCGACGCTGCCGACGGTCCACCGCGGGCCGTACGAGTACAGCGTCCCGGGGATGACCGAGGACTACCTGCCCCAGACGCAGGTGGTGACGGGCGCCCGCGCGAGCAGTCGCGGACACTGAGCGCCGGCACCGAGGAACAGGAGACACGCGCGATATGAGCGTCGGCTGGCCGCATCGGCTGGCGTGCGTCACGGCGGGGGCGACCGTCGGCCTGATCGTGGCCGGCGGGCTCGTCACCAACACCGGGGCCGCGCTGGCCGTGCCGGACTGGCCCACGACCTTCGGCCACAATCCCTTCCTGTTCCCCTGGTCGGGGATGGTGGGCGGCGTGCTGGTCGAGCACGGCCACCGCCTCCTGGGCTCGCTGATCGGGCTCCTCACGGTGGGTCTCGCCGTGGCGCTCGGCTTCGGGGACCCGCGGCGTTGGGTGCGGGGGCTCGGCCTCTTGGCGGTGGTCCTGGTGTCGGTGCAGGGCCTCATCGGCGGGCTGCGGGTCGTGCTCCTGCAGGACGTGCTCGGGCTGGTGCACGGGTGCCTCGCCCAGCTGTTCTTCGCTCTCCTGGTCGGGATCGCCGTGGTCACCGGCCGCGCGTGGCGGACCCCGGCCGTCGTGCCGGCGGGCGCCCAGCGGCTGGCCGCCCCCGGGCGGTGGGCCGCCGTCGTCGTCTACGGGCAGATCGTCCTGGGCGCGTTCACCACGCACGGGACCGCGGTGTGGTGGCACGTGGCGGGAGCCGGGATCACGACGGTTGTCCTGGTCGGCGTGGCGCTTGCGGTCCTCCGGGTCGCGCCGGAGGACCCGGTCCTGGTCCGGTGGGCACGGGTCCTGACGGTCCTCCTCCTACTCCAGCTCCTCCTCGGCGTCGGCGCCTTCACCGTCCGCTTCACGAGCGTCGGCGTGCCGGGCGGGCAGCTCGCCGTCATCGCGCTGCCGGTCCTCCACCGGGCCGTGGGCGCGCTCCTCTTCGGCAGCGCGGTGGCCCTCGCGCTCCAGCTCGGGCGCCGGCGGGCCCTCGGCGCGGAGCGGCCGGCCGCCGGGCGCGTGCTGGTCCGGACGGAGGCGGTGGCGTGACCACGCCCACGGCAGTCGCGCGGGACGGAGCGCTGGCCCTGGCCGGGACCCGCCGCCGCGTGGCGGACTTCCTGGCCCTGGCGAAGCCCCGCGTCGTCCTGATGGTCGTGCTGACGACGCTCGTCGGGTACTACCTCGGCGCTTCCGGCGACCTCGATCTCGTGCGGTTGCTTCACGTCCTCCTGGGCACGGCCCTGGCCGCCGGTGGCACGCTGGCGCTCAATCAGTTCCTGGAGCGGGACGTGGACGCGCGGATGCACCGGACCCGGAACCGGCCCCTGCCGGACGGGCGCCTCCAGCCGGGCGAGGCCGCCGCCTTCGGGGTGCTGATGACGGTGGCGGGGCTGGCATACGTCCTCGTGGCGGGTGGCATCGCGGCCGCCGCGATCACCGCCGCGATCTCCGTGCTCTACCTGGGGGTCTACACGCCGCTCAAGCAGGTGAGCCCGCTCTGCACGGTGCTGGGCGCGATCCCGGGCGCCCTGCCGCCGGTGGCGGGCTGGGTGGCGGCTGGCGGCGAGCTGGGCGTCGGGGCCAGCGTGCTCTTCGCGATCATGTTCCTCTGGCAGCTCCCGCACACGCTCGCGATCGCGCGCCTGTACCGCGAGGACTACGCGCGGGCCGGCATCCGGGTGCTGCCGGTGGTCGATCCCGACGGCGGCAGCACCGAGCGCCAGATCGTGACCGGCTGTCTCGCGCTCCACGCGGCCGGTCTCCTGCCGACCCTCATCGGGCTCACCGGCGGGGTCTACTTCTTCGGCGCCCTGCTCCTCGGCGCGCTCTTCCTGGTCTGCGGCGCGGCGCAGGCGATCCGGCCATCGCAGCCGGCGGCGCGTCGGGTCGTCATCGCCTCCGTCGTGTACCTGCCGCTCCTCCTGGTGCTCATGGCCCTGGACAAGGTGGGCTAGGCCGTGCCCCCGGGCGCGCCCGAGATGGCCGTCGACCCGCTGTCGACCCGCAACCGCCGGACGGCGCTGGTCCTGCTGGTCTGGATCGCGCTCCTCATGCTCGCGTCGGCCGTCGTGGCCTGGCTGCGGAACTGAGGCGCGCACATGGCGGTGCTCGACACCGAGGTCCGGACCCGCGAGGCGCGCCGCGAGCACCGGCACGACGCTGGCCGGCTGCCGCCCGCGCCGCCGGGGCGCCACGAGGGCAACGGCGACGGGGAGCCGCCCGCGAGCCCGGAGGGGCTCCCGATCTCGAATGCCCGCCTGGGCATGCTGATGCTCCTCGGTGGGGAGATGATGTTCTTCGGCGGCCTGGTGATTGCGTTCCTCCAGCTACGGCTGGGGGCGGCGGACTGGCCGCCGCCGGGGCAGCCGCGGCTGCCCATCGGGCTCACGGCCGTGAACACGCTCGTCCTGCTCGCGTCGAGCTGGATGCTCGCGCGGGCGCTGCGGGCGGTCCGGGCCGGCGATCAGGCGGCGCTCGTGCGCCGGCTCGCGTGGACCTGGGCCCTGGGGGCCCTCTTCCTGCTCATTCAGGGCATCGAATGGACGCGACTCGTCCACTTCGGGCTGCGGGTGTCGTCGGGGATCTACGGCGCCACCTTCTACACGCTGATCGGCGTGCACGGCGCCCACGTGGTCGGCGCCGCCGCCTGGCTTGGCGGGGTGCTGTGGCTCGCCCGGCGCGGCCGGTTCACGCCGTCCCGGTACGCGGGGCTCGAGTGCTGCGCGATCTACTGGCACTTCGTGGTCGCCCTTTGGCCGGTGTTGTACGTGCTCGTCTACCTCGTATGACTGCACGGAAGGAGAGCGGATCGTGAGCGACGCAGCAACCGCGCTGCACCATCCGGCCGTCGAGCCGGCCGAGTCGCCCCTGACCCCGGAGAGCTGGGGCAAGCTCGGGATGTGGATCTTCCTGGCGGGCGACGCCGTGGGATTCGGCGTGCTGCTGGCCTCCTACGGCGCCCTGCGGGCCGGGAGCGTCGACTGGCCCAACCCGGCCCAGGTCCTGGGCATCCAGCTCACCGCCCTGATGACGTTCCTCCTGATCTGCTCGAGCGTCACCATGGTCAAGGCGCTGGAGAACCTCCAGGCCTCGAACCTGCCGCGGGCCAAGATGTTCATCCTGCTCACGGCGCTCGGCGGCGCGATCTTCGTGGGGCTCCAGGCCTACGAGTGGACGCACCTGATCGAGCGGGGGCTGATGATCTTCGGGAACCCGTGGGGGGCCACGCTGTTCGGCGCCAGCTTCTTCATCATCACGGGCTTCCACGGGCTCCACGTGACGGGCGGCGTGATCTACCTCCTGACGATCTACCGGGTGGTCAGCCGGGTGCCGGACATTCGCTACAGCTACATGGTGACGGAGATCGCCGGGCTCTACTGGCACTTCGTCGATCTCGTCTGGATCATGGTGTTCACGTTCATTTACCTCCTCTAGGCGCGCGAGGGGACGGAGGGCGCTATGGCGGACTCGCACGCGAAGCACGGGCCGAGCTACATGACCATCTTCTGGTATCTCGCGATCCTCACGGTCGTCGAGATCGCGGTCATCTTCCTGCCGATTGCCAAGATGGCGATCGCGGTGATGCTGATATCGCTGGCGACCGCGAAGGCGGCGATGGTCGCGCTCTACTTCATGCACCTCCGGCTCGAGGTGAAGACGCTCGGCTACATCGCCCTGACGCCGGTGCTGATCGGCACGCTCCTCGTGCTGGTGCTGCTGCCCGATTCGCTCCGCGCGCCGCACCAGACGGCGGACACGAAGAAGCTCGAGGCGCCGAAGCATTGACGCGGCCGGCCGGGCGAGGGGCGGTCGCGCGGTGAGCGTCACGATCCTGCCGACCGTGAACGCCGTGCTCAACGCGTCGGCCGCGCTGGCCATGGTGCTCGGCTTCGTGGCGATCCGGAACCGGCGGATCGGGATCCACCGCGCCTGCATGCTGACGGCCGTCGGCCTCTCGGCGCTCTTCCTCTGCTCCTACGTCGTGTATCACGCGCAGGTGGGATCGCGGCCCTACGAGGGCGAGGGGCCGCTCCGGGCCGTCTACTTCGCGATTCTCCTGACGCACACCGTCCTGGCCATCGCCATCCTGCCGCTGGTGTCGACCACCCTGTATCGCGCCCTGCGGGCCCAGTTCGTGCGGCACGCGCGCCTGGCGCGGCTCACGTTCCCGATCTGGCTCTACGTGTCGGTCACGGGCGTGGTGGTGTACTGGATGCTCTACCATGGATGACCGCGCGTGAGGCCACAGGCCGAAGGCCGTCCGATCGGCTCCCGCCACGCCAGGGTGGCCAGGTGAGCGGGGCGCCCGGTGGACCGCGACCGCCTGGTCCAGGCGCTGCGGCGAGCGATGGGACTCCGCTGCCCGCGCTGCGGCCGGTCGCCGCTCTTCACGGGCCTCGTCCGGATGGCGCCGCGCTGCCGGGTCTGCGGGCTCACCTTCGAGCGCGAGGCCGGCTACTTCATCGGGGCGATCTACATCAACTACGGCTTGACCGTGGTCCTCGCGCTGGGCGGTTACTTCGTGCTGGAGGCGTGGCTCGCCCCGCGGCCGATCTGGCAGGTCGTCGTGTGGGGCGCCTTCGCCGTCCTCTTTCCGCTCTGGTCGTTTCGCTACAGCAAGGCGCTGTGGCTGGCCCTCGACCACCTGGTCGATCCGACGGGCGGCGAGCCGGAGTGAGGCAGGCCGCGGCGATGGCCGGCGAGGATCGGGCCGGACGCCCGCGCTTCGCGCCGCTACGGGTTCTCATCCAGGCAGTGACGGTGCCGTCGCGCGAGCGGGTGGCCGTCGAGTGCGAGCTCACGTGACCTCGGCGTCGCTCCCGGTGTCGAGCAAGGAGGCCTTCATGTTCCGGAAGATCTATGTGCCGGTCGACAACTCGGACTACTCCAACCGCGCCATCGACCTGGCCGTGGAGCTCGGGCGGGCCTTCGGGTCGACCTTGACTGGCTGCCACGTCTACGCGGCGCGGCTCCACGACTACCGGTTCAAGCAGATGGAGTACACGCTGCCCGAGGAGTACCGGGACGAGCACGAGCTCGAGCGCCAGCGGAAGATCCACGACTCGCTGATCGCGATGGGCCTCCAGCTGGTCTCCGACTCCTACCTCGAGGTCATGCGGAAGAAGACCGAGGCCGCCGAGCTCCCGTTCGAGCCGCGCATGATGGACGGCAAGCACTACAAGGCGCTGATCGAGGACGTCCAGGGCAAGGACTACGACCTCGTCATCATGGGCGCCCTCGGGCTCGGCGCGGTGCGGGACAGCCAGCTCGGCTCGGTGACCGAGCGCTTCATCCGGAAGGCGTCGGTCGACACCCTCGTGATCCGGAGCCTCGAGCCGCTCGAGGCGCAGCAGGGCGCGATCGTGGTCGGGCTGGACGGCAGCCCCCAGTCGTTCTACGGGCTCAAGCTCGGCATCGCGCTCGGCAAGGCGCTCCGCCGGCCGGTCCACGCCGTGGCGGTCTACGATCCCTATCTCCACTACGCCATGTTCAACGGGATCGTCGGCGTGCTGACCGAGCAGGCCTCGAAGGTGTTCCGCTTCAAGGAGCAGGAGCAGCTCCACGAGGAGATCATCGACACCGGGCTGGCGAAGATCTACCAGTCGCACCTCGAGATCGGCCGGAAGCTCGCGGCCGACGAGGGCGTCGACCTCGCCATCACGCTCCTCGACGGCAAGTGCTTCGAGAAGGTGCTCCAGTTCTGCAGGAAGGAGCAGCCGTGGCTCCTGATCCTCGGGCGCATCGGCGTCCACTCCGACGAGCGCGAGGCGGACCTCGGCTCCAACACGGAGAACCTGCTTCGCCTGGCGCCCTGCAACGTGCTGCTGGTCTCGGGGAAGTTCTACCCGCCGCTCGACGTGAAGGCCGAGGAGATCATCGCGTGGACGGACGAGGCCCGGGAGCGGATGAAGCGCGTCCCGGAGCAGGTGGCGGGCGTCGCGCGCACCGCCCTCCTCCGGTACGCGATCGAGCAGGGGCACACCGTCATCACGTCGAAGGTCATCGACGAGGCGATGGCGATCTTCATGCCCGGCCGGATGGCCGAGAAGATGCAGATCCTCGCCGAGGACCTGGCGGTGGCGAAGCTCCGCGCCGAGAACGCCGCGGTGACGGCGATCTGCTCGGTGTGCGGCTACGTGGTGAAGGGGCCGAACGCGGTCGTGAAATGCCCGGTGTGCGGCGGCGGGCCCGAGGCGTTCACCCACGTGGACCGCAAGGCGGTGGAGCAGATCGCGACCGCCGAGGGCGGGATCGCCGAGGAAGAGGTCATGCCCGGCGTGACCGTGCGCTGGGCCAACGACGCCCGCGAGGGCCTGCGCGAGGTGACGGACGCCTACCTCCGCCGGCGCGCCAAGGCGCGGATCGAGAAGTACGCGCGGACGCGCAAGCTCCCGGTGATCACCAAGGAGGTCGCGTTCCCGCTGATCGAGGAGACCGTCGGGCGCGACAAGCTCGGCGACGGCTGGGACACCCTCATCGCCAACACGAAGTTCGCGGCGGCGACCCTCAAGGACGTGACCGACCCGAACGGCGCCTTCACGTGGACCGAGGACGCCGTCGCGCGGCTGAACCGCGTGCCGGCCGGCTTCATGCGCGACATGACGCGCGAGGCGATCGAGAAGGTCGCGGGCGAGAAGCAGGTCGGCTTCATCGACCTCGCGGTGTGCGAGGAGGGGATCGGGCACGCCCGGGCCACGATGAACGAGGTCATCGCCGGCTACATCAAGAACAAGCCCCAGAGCTGAGGCGGACGAGCGGGGCGTCGGCCGGAGAGGCAGACTCGGGACCCGAGCCGGCGTCGACGATGCCGCGCAGGATGTAGCAGCGCCGTGCAACTCCAGCGATCGCCAGGAAGACCGGGCGATCCGGTCCCGATGGTCGGATGGCCCGCGTGACGACGCGGGCGCTGCTGACCTTGGGCTGCCTCGGGCTGACCTTGCCGCCGGCGCTCCTCGCGCGAGCCGACGAGCTGATCCAATGACGTACAAGGCGTACGCGGTCTCCTGGAACCTCACCCAGCGCTGCAACCTCTTCTGCGCCCACTGCTACATCAGCGGGGCCCCGAGCGCCTCGGCGGCGGGGGAGCTCTCGACGGAGGAGTGCCGCCGGGTGATGGCCGACATCGCCCGGGTCAACCCCGGGACCTTCCTGATCCTCACCGGCGGCGAGCCGCTGCTCCGGGGCGACATCTTCGAGCTGGCGGCGGAGGGCCGGGAGCACGGCTTCACCGTCGTCCTCGGGACCAACGGCGTGCTCCTCCGCTCGAAGCAGGCCCGGCTCATGAAGACGCACGGCGTCCAGGGAGCGTCGCTCTCCCTCGACTCGGTGGACGCCGCGCGCCACGACGCGTTCCGCCACCTGCCGGGCGCCTGGCGCGGCGCCATCCGCGCGACCGAGGCGCTCCGGGCCGAGAGCATCGACTTCTCGCTCCACATGAGCGTCACCGACTGGAACGTCGGCGAGATTCCCGCGATGATCGACCTCGCGCGGGAGCTCGGCGCGCGCGTCCTCAACTTCTTCTTCCTCGTCCGGACAGGCCGCGGCGAAGGGCTCACCGACATCACGCCCGCCCAGTACGAGGAGATCCTGACCTACCTGGCGCGTGCGCAGGGCGCGGGGAGCGCTCCGGCGGCGCCCGCGCCGGAGTCCGTGCTCGAGCGGCGCGAGGATCCCTGGAGCGCGCCGGTGGGGCGCGCGGGCGGCCTCCTGATCCGCGCGAAGTGCGCGCCGCACTTCCGGCGGGTGCTCTACGAGCTGGATCCCGCGTCGCCACTCCTGGCCAACTACGCGCACGGCTCCTGCCCGGCCGGCAAGTACTACTGCCGCATCACGCCGACCGGGGACGTGACGCCGTGCCCGTACATGCCGGTGGCGGCGGGCAACCTCCGCGAGACCGGGTTCGCCGAGCTCTGGGAGCAGGCGCAGGTCTTCACCGATCTCCGGACGAGCCGGCTTGGCGGGCGCTGCGGCGCGTGCGAGTTCCGCGAGCTCTGCGGCGGCTGCCGCTGCCGTGCGTACGCGACCTACGGCGACTACCTGGCCGAGGATCCGGCCTGCGGCTACCAGCCGGGCGCCCACGGCGGGGGGCTGATCCGGCTCGGAACGGAGCAGACCTTCGGGCTCGAGGTGCGCTTCGCCCTCGCCTGGGAGCCCGCGGCCCGGGCGCGGCTCGAGGCGATCCCGGCCTTCGCCCGCGCGATGGTCGTGCAGGCAGTCGAGGCGTACGCGCGCGGACAGGGCCAGGCCACGGTGACGCCAGCGCTCCTCGCCGACGTTCGCAGTCGCTGGGGCATCTCGCCGGGCCGACCCTTCACCCCGGCCTCGGGCCGGCCCACCGCGGCCGCCGACGGGTAGGCCGGCGATGGCGGCCCAGGACGAGCGCTACCGTCAGGCGGCCTGGACCTACGTGGTGTATGGGGTGGTCTACTGGCTGGGCGGCCTCGCCCTCGCCCGGAGCGGTCTCGGGCCGCGCGGCATGGAGCGGGGGCGGTGGGCATGGTTCATCATCGGCGCGCTGTTCGTCCTGGTCTTTCCCTGGCTGCTCATGCGGGCGTGGCGGTGGCGGCGCGCCTTCGCGGGTCTCCTGGCCGTCCTGGTCGCGTATCGCGCGCTCGAGGTGGCGCGGATCGCCTGGCGGTCGGGCGGGGAGACGGTCTCGGTCGCCGGCCTCGCCGTCTCCGTGCAGGCCGGCGCGTGGGCCTTCTGTCTCCTCGCGCTCGTCACCGCGCTGATGCTGGCGCGGGCGGCGTGGAGCCGCCCGCCGTGAGCGCCTCGGGACCGCCGGTGGGACCGGGCTCCGACGAGGTGCGCTGGACGCCGGAGGCCGAGGCGCGGGTGGCGCGGGCGCCGATGTTCCTCCGCGGCATGGTCCGGCGGCTCGCCGAGAAGCGGGCCCGGGCCGAGGGCGTCCGGGTCATCACGCCGGAGCTCATGACGCGGTACAAGAGCGAGATGATGGGCCTCGCCGAGAGCGGGGCGTACAAGGTGCCGCAGCAGGCCGCGCCGTGGACCCCCGAGGCGCTGGCGCTTCTCGAGGCGGTCCCGCCCTTCATGCGGCCCATGACGCGCCGGATCTGCGAGGAGCTGGCGGCCGAGCAGGGGGCGGCGGCGGTGACGCCGGCCCTCATGCAGGAGGCCGAGGCGGAGGCCGAGACCGAGACGGCGACGGCGCCGCTACCGTGGACGCCGGAGGCCCGGGCGCGGCTCCTCGCGCGGCTCGGGAAGGCGCCGGCCATGATGGCGGACTTCGTCCTCCGCCTCTTCCAGCGCGACGTCGAGGTCGAGGCCCGCCGGGCCGGCTACGCGGAGGTCACCGCCGAGGTGGTCGAGCGGCTCTGGCAGGCGGCGCCGGAGACGCCGGTCCGCTGGGGCCCCGAGGCCTGGGCGCGGCTCCAGACGGCGCCGGAGTTCGTCCGCGAGGGCATCCGGAAGGCGGCGGAGCGGCGCGCCCGGCGCATGGGCGTGGCGGAGATCGACTCGGCCCTGCTCACGCGGTTCCGGAACCAGGCGATGATGAAGGCCGTCAAGCGGATCCGCGAGCTGGGCTTCACCGAGCTCACGTTCGACGCGTTCGACGCCGCCAAGGCCGAGATCCGCACCGTCAGCCTGAACCCCGAGGCGCAGGAGCGGCTCGATCGCATCCGGCGCTACTTCGAGACGGAGCGCCACGGCGAGCCCGGGGACTTCCTCGGGCAGGACCTGATGCGCCGCTTCCGCGCGCACCTCAAGGATCCCGCGGGGGCGCCGCTCGACACCAGCGACGAGGGCACCGGCACATGAAGGGTTATCGCGACATCGCGGGCGACGGCGGCTCGAACATCGTCGAGCAGGTGGTCGCCCAGCAGGGGCGGCTCGCCGCGCGGATGGCGTCGGTTCGCGCCAGCGTCGCGGTGGTCTCCGGCAAGGGCGGGGTCGGGAAGAGCTCGATCACGGCGAATCTCGCCGGCGCGCTCGCGGCCCGCGGGCTCCGGGTGGGGGTACTGGACGCCGACCTCAACGGGCCCTCGATGGGGAAGATGCTGGGGGTGCGCGGCCAGACGCTCCGGGTCGCGCCCGATGGCGTCCAGCCGGCCGTCTCCGCCGAGGGGATCCGGGTCCTGTCGATGGACCTGCTCCTGTCGGGTGACGACACGCCCGTCGTGTGGGAGGCGCCGACCCAGGCCGAGGCTCATACGTGGCGCGGCACGATGGAGGGGACGGCCCTCCGCGAGTTCCTGACCGACACCGCGTGGGGCGCGCTCGACCTGCTCCTGATCGATCTCCCGCCGGGGGCCGATCGGCTCCCGACTCTCCTCGATCTCCTGCCTGGCCTGACGGGCGCGGTCGTCGTCACCATTCCCTCCGAGGTCTCCCATCTGGTCGTGCGCCGTGCCATGACCCTCGCCCGCGAGCGCGGGGCGCGGCTCCTCGGGCTGATCGAGAACATGGCCGGCTACGTGTGCCCGACGTGCGGCGCCGTCGGACCCTTGTTCGACGGTCCGGGCGGCGAGGCGACGGCCGCGCGGCACGGGCTGCCCTTCCTGGGGCGGGTGCCGTTCGATCCGCGCCTGGCCGCCGCAGCCGACCGCGGGCGACCCTTCGTGCTCGAGCACGGGAAGACGCCGGCGGGGCGCGCGCTGGATGCCATCGCGGGCGCGCTCACCTCGGCGGTCCTGCCCGCGTGATGCCGACCGCCGGGCAGGAGGGACGCGCCTGTGAGTGACGCCCTGTCGGACGGCCTGCCGCGTCCGTCGACCGAGCGGCTCGCGGCTGATCTGCGCGCCCTCGAGGCCTTCACGCGTCCCGGCCGGCCGTACACGCGCCGCGCCTTCTCCGACGAGGACCGGGCAGCCCGCCAGTGGTTGACGGGCCGGATGACCGAGGCCGGGCTCGTGCCCGCGGTCGACGCCGCCGGCAATCAGATCGGGCGACGCCCGGGCAGCGCGCCGGGTCCGGCGCTCGTGATCGGCTCGCACCTCGACACGGTGGAGGCAGGGGGCCGCTTCGACGGCATCGCGGGCGTCCTCGCGGGGCTGGAGGTCGCGCGCTGCCTCCACGCCGGCGGCCATCGCCTCGCCCACGCCTTCGAGGTGATCAACTTCACGTGCGAGGAGCCCTCGGACTTCGGGCTCTCGACCATCGGCAGCCGCGCGATGAGCGGGAAGCTCGACGCCGCCACCGCGCTCCGCCTCTCGGACCGGCAGGGCCGGCGTCTCGCCGACGCGATCGACTCGGTGGGCGGCCGCGGCGCGACCCTCGATTCCGCCTGCCGCGCGCCCGGCAGCATTCTCCGGTACCTCGAGCTCCACATCGAGCAGGCGGTGTCCCTCGAGCGCGCGGGCTTGCCGCTGGGCGTGGTGACGGCCATCGCCGCGCCGAGCCGGTATCGCGTCGCGGTCCGGGGCCGGCAGGATCACGCGGGCGGCACGCCGATGGCCGACCGACGGGACGCCGTGGCGGCCGCTGCGGAGCTCATCCTGCTGGTCGAGCGCGTGGCTCGCGAGGTCGGCCGCGCCATGGTGGGGACGGTCGGCTTCATCGAGGCGCGCCCGAACATGATCAACATCGTTCCGGGCGAGGCCGACCTCCTCGTCGACTTCCGCGGGATCGACCGCGCGGCGATCGCCGAGACGCTGGAGCGCTTCGAGACCGGCGCGGCGGAGATCGCCGCGCGACGCGGGATCGCCATCGAGTGGACCTCCCTCATGCGCGACATGCCGCTCACCGTCCCTCCGGAGATGGTCGCCGTGGCCGAGGCGGCGGCGCGCGCGGTGGACGTGCCCCATCGACGTCTCACGAGCGGCGCCAGCCACGACGCGAACCACATGGCCGCGCTCTGCCCGATCGGCCTCCTCTTCATCCCCTGCCGTGACGGCCGCAGCCACTGCCCGGAGGAGTGGGCGGAGACCGAGCACCTCGCGACCGGCACCCGTGTGCTGCTCGAGCTTCTCCTGCGCCTGGACCGCGATCTCACCTGAACCGAGCCACCCCTCATCCTTCGCGGAGAACCCCATGACCGAGAGTTCGGAAGCCAAGGCCGTTGTCGTGACCCCGGCGGCGCTCCAGGAATACGCGCGCGCGATCTTCGTTGGCGCCGGTGCCCCGGATCCCGTCGCCCGGCGAGTCGCCGGCTCCCTGGTCCTGGCCAACCGGTCCGGACACGACTCCCACGGAGCCATCCGCATTCCCCAGTACATCCGCGACGTCCAGACGGGCCAGCTCGATCCCCGGGCCGAGCCCGCGATCGCTCGCGAGGGCCCGGCGTGGGTGCTGGTAGACGGCCGCTGGACGTTCGGCCACGAGACGGCGCGGTTCGCCATGGCCGAGGCCATCCGGCGGGCGCGCGCGACCGGGGTCGCGCTCGTGTCGACCGTCCGCACCAACCACATCGGTCGGCTGGGCGAGTGGGCCGAGCAGGCCGCCGCCGCGCGGGCCGTCGGCATCGTCGGCGTCGCCTTCAGCCACGCGGCGGCGCTGCTGGTGGCGCCCCACCAGGGCGCGGGCCGAGCTCTCAGCACCAACCCGATGGCGATCGGCCTGCCCCGGGGCGACGAGCCGCCGCTGGTGCTCGACTTCGCCACCAGCATCGTTCCCGAGGGCAAGGTGCGCGTGGCCAAGGAGAAGGGCGCCGCGTTGCCGGCGGGCACGCTCCTGGACCGGGACGGCCGCGCGACCAGCGATCCTCAGGCCCTCTACGAGGGCGGCGTCCTCCTGCCCTTCGCGCTGCACAAGGGCTACGCCCTGTCGTTCATGATCGACGCGCTGAGCATCGCCCTGTCGGGCGCCGACGAGCCGGAGGCTCGGGGCGGGGCGGGCTTCGAGAGCGGGGCGTTCTTCCTGGCCATCGAGCCGACGGTATTCGGGTCGTTCGAGCGCTGGACCGAGGCGCTCGAGCGGCTCTCCACCCGGGTCCGGAGCGTTCCCGTTGCCCCGGGGTTCACGGAAGTGCTCCTGCCCGGCGAGCCGGAGGCCCGCGCGCGCGGGGCCCGGGCCCACAGCCTGTCGATTGCGCCGGCTACGTGGGCGACGATCGTCGCGGCCGGCCAGGCCGTGGGAGTCCCGCCGCCACCCGGACTCTAGCGATCGTCGTCCCGCCGCGGCACGTCTGACTACATCCGTGCGCACCTCGGTGACGTGAACCCGCCGGCGGCCCGCGCGGTGTCTCCCTGTCTTGACGCTCGGGTCAGCCGCCCAGTACGCTTCGAGGCGTCATGACCCGGGCTGTCCGAGCGATCGCGTGCCACGCGACGGTCGCGCGATGAGCGACATGACCCGCCGGACCGGCGGCGAGTGGGTGGTGGCCGCGCTCGAGGCCGAAGGCGTGCGACACGTCTTCGGCATCCCGGGGGTCCACAACCTCGCCATCTACGACGCCCTCCTCCGTCAGGAACGGATCAGCCACATCCTGGCGCGGCACGAGCAGGGTGCCGGCTTCATGGCCGACGGCTATGCCCGGGCCTCGGGCCGGCCGGGCGTTGTCGTCGTCACGACCGGGCCGGGCGCGACCAATGCGCTGACGCCGCTCGTCGAGGCGCAGGCGGGCTCCCAGCCCGTGCTCCTCGTGATGTCGGACATTCCCGCCGCCCTGATCGGTCAGGACGTGGGCGCGCTCCACGAGGTGCCGAACCAGATCGAGTGCTTCCGGCCGGTCTGCCGGTGGGCCGATGCGCTGCGCGGCGGTGCGGAGATCCCCGGGGCGGTCCAGGGCGCCTTCCACCTCTTCCGGACCGGCCGGCCCGGGCCGGTCGCGCTCTCGATCCCGACGGACGTCCTCAACGCGCCGGTGGCGGCCCGGCTCACGCCGGCGGGCGCCGGGCGACGGCCGCCGTGCGATGTCGGTCTGATCGAGGAGGCGGCGCGGTACCTCGCGCGGGCCGAGCGACCCCTCCTCGTCGCCGGGGGCGGCGTCACCGCGGCGGACGCGGCGGGCGAGCTCCAGGCGCTCGCACGTCGGCTCCGCGCGCCGGTCATCACGTCCGTCATGGGGCGGGGCGCGATCGCCGAGACGGATCCGCTCTGGCAGGGCGTCCTGCCCAACCGG
This sequence comes from uncultured Candidatus Rokubacteria bacterium, assembly GCA_963765195.1. GTDB lineage: Bacteria > Methylomirabilota > Methylomirabilia > Rokubacteriales > DASRDR01 > DASRDR01. The sequence continues at coordinate 65,274 of CAVXVV010000055.1, read as the reverse complement.
CGGGCCACGCAGGACGCGCTGGAGGCGGCCGACGTGGTGCTCTCCGTCGGCTGCCGGTTCTCCCACCGCTCGACCAAGGGCCTGCTCCTCAATCTGTCGTTCCGGCCAGACCAGGCCCTGATCCAGATCGACCTCGATCCGCGCACGATCGGACGGATGCACGTGCCCGCGCTCGGGATCGTGGGCGACGCGCGGGATGGCCTCGCCGGCATTCTGGCGGCGCTCCCCGCCGACGCGCCGGCCGCCCGCTGGGACTGGGCGGCGCTCCGCCGGGCGCGAGACGCGCGACACCCGCGCTACACCACGGTCATCGACGGGCTGCTGCGGGCGCTGCGCGAGGCCGTGCCGGCGGACGGGATCTTCGTCGGGGACCAGACGTGCCTCAACTACTGGATGGAGTGGCACCTCCCCGTCCTCGCGCCCCGGACGTTCCTCTACCCGATCGGCTCGGCGACGCTCGGCTATGGCGTGCCGGCCGCGATCGGGGCCAAGGTCGCGCAGCCGGAGCGCCCGGTGGTCGTGGTCGTCGGCGACGGCGGGCTCCTCTTCACGGGGGCGGAGCTGGCCACCGCGGCGAAGTATCACCTCCCGGTCGTGTTCGTGGTGATGAACGACCAGGACTACGGGGCGATCCGGTATCTGCAGACGCGTCTCTACGGCCGGACCGGAGAGCACGCCCTCGGCGGCCCCGACGTGCTCGCGCTCGCCCGAGCGTTCGGGGTCGAGGCCTACCGCGCTCCGGACGCCGACGCGCTCCGGTCGACGCTCGACAAGGCGCTGGCCCTGGGCGGGCCCGCGCTGATCGAGGTGCCGGTCGCGGTCGAGCCGCCCTGGGATCTCTAGCTCACGCCATCACGCGCGCCCCGGCCGCGCGCCTCAGGCGCGTCGCAGCCGGAAGTTGAAGCGCCGGAGCTCGAGCTGCTGGTCGGGGTTCGGCGTGAACTCGACGTAGCGGCGGATCCCGTAGTCCTCGAACGGCTGGATCACCACGAGCCAGGGGTTCTGCTCGAGGAAGATGGCCGTCATCCGCCGGTAGGCGTCGCCTCGGAGGCTCTCGTCGGCGGTGAATCGCGCCTCGGCCGCCAGCCGGTCGAACTCCGGGTGACGCCAGTAGTCGTGCATCTGGCCGGGGCTCAGAAGCCTTCCCATCATGCCATCCGGATCCCGGAGGAGCGAGGTCGGGTCCGACCACCACACGCCCTTGAAGGTCTGTTGCCGGTTCTTCTGGTGACGGACGGTGGAATCGATCACCTCGACGGCAACGGTGACGCCGACGTCCTCCCACATCTCGGCAATCGCCGTGGTCATGGCCCTGTCGTTCGCGATATAGCCGACCGTCGTTTCGATGATCACAGGCTCGCCGCGGTACCCGGCCCGTCGGAGCCTCTCTCGAGCCTCCCGTGGGTTGTATGCGAGCGGTGGCAGGGAGGGGTCATGGTGGTTATCCCCTCGGGGGATAGGCCCGCTCGGCACGATGCCCCGCCCATGCCAGATCTCCTTCACGATCGTGTCCCGATCGATGGCCAGCGAGAGGGCTTGCCGGACGAGAGGGTGGTTCAGCGGAGCCGTCAGGGCGTTGACCGCGAGGACGTAGAGGCCGGCGTACGGGGCCCCGACCACCCGGGTCGCCGGATGTGCGGCTACCCGCTCGCCATGCGGGGGCGAGAGTTGCGTGACAAGGTCCGCGTCCCCCCGGAGAAGCGCGTCGACGCGCACCAGCGGATCGGGCACGGGGCGAAAGATCACGCGATCCAAGTCGAGGCGCCCACCCCAATAGTCGGGGTTCGCCTCGAGCACGCAGGAGTCCCCCTTGGACCAGGACACGAAGCGGAGCGGCCCCGTCCCCATCGGATGCCGGTTGAAGCCCGTGAACCCCACGCGATCGATATACGTCCACGGGACGACGAAGCCCCACGCGGCGAGTCGAGCCGGAATGAGTACGTCCGGTCGCTTCGTGTGGATGACGAGGGTTTCCGGGTCGGGGACTTCGGTCCGGTCGATCGTCTGAAACAGCTGCAACAAGCGGGCGGCCTTCACCGACGGGTCGAATGTCCGGTCGAGGCTGTACTTGGCGTCCACGGCGGTGAACCGGGTGCCGTCGTGCCACCGCACGTCCGGCCGCAACGTGAGGTGCCACGTGGTCGGCCCGGTGGGTTGCCACGCGGTCGCCAAGCTCGGCCGGAGCGTGCCGTCGGGATGCCGCCGCACGAGAGTGTCGAAGATGTTGGAGACGACGCGGCAATCAGTGGTGTAGCTTGCCCCGTGCGGATCGAGCGCGGTCAGGTCGCTCCACTGGAGCACGACCAGGTCGCGCTTTTGCGTTGTCTCGGGGGAGGCCGGCGCCGCGCCAGCGGGCAGGATCCCAGGGAGGGCCCCGACCCCCAGTCCGATCGCCGTACTGCCGAAGGAGGTCACGGCGACCGAGTAGGAGCGGCGGCGGTCGCCCATTCTGCGCGTTCATGCCACTCATCTCTCGTCCCCCCTAACTGATCTCAGCCTCACATCGGTAAGCGCGTGCCGTTCACGCCGACCGTGAGGCGCGAGGCGGTCAGGGTCCCGTCCGCGGCCCGGACGGCCCGGAACACGACGACGCTGGCGCCCGGTACGAGGAGCGACGGGTCCCCGGGGTCGAACCGCACGATCGGCGCCTCGGGCGGCACCAGAACCTGGGTCACGCCGTCCTTGTGCTTGAGGGTCAGGAGCGGACCGTCCGTCTGCTGCACGAGGGCGTCGACGCTGGCGTTGGTCATCGTCGTGCCCGGCGCCTCCATGGGGCGATGACCCTCGCCACTGCCCCGCATGGACTCGGCGAAGATGTGGACCTCGAGCGCCCGGAACGTGCCGTCCGGTTGGGCGCGCGCGGCGGTGCCCAGGAAGGTGCCCGGGCCGATGTCGCCCAGGCTCGCGCGGGTGGCGCCGGTGACGACAAGCGGCGGGATCAGCGTGACGGCCTCGACGCCTGCAGCGGTGGTGACGCGCAGGACGGAGCCGTCGAGACCGGCGATGGTGCCCCGGAGCGTGACCGGCCGCTCGGCCGGCGTCCCGGCCGCCTGCGCTACGCGCGGGGCGGCTGCCGCACTGCCCGCCGATGCGGCCGGCCCCGAGAGCCCCAGCGCGACGGCCAGCAGGAGCGCCGCCCAGGCGCGCGGATCCGGGGGGCGCGAGAGACACCGGAGAGCGTCGGAGCAGCGGTAGGGCATGGACAGTCGTCCTTTCAGCTCGCTCCTAGGATGGCACAGCTTCCGGCCCTACGAGCACGTCGGCGAGCTCGGTCATGTCGGCCACGACGAGGTCCGGCTGATGCGGGGTGGCGCCGAAGGGGCGGCGGCGGCGATCGACGAACGCGGTGTGCATCCCGGCGGACTTGGCGCCGATGCAGTCGAAGGCGTGGTTCGCGACGAAGACGACTGCGTCCAGGGGGACGCCCACGATCTCGGCGGCGCGGGTATAGGTCGCGACGTGGGGCTTGAACGCGTGGGCGGCGGCCGCCGAGATGACGGCGTCGAACGGGATCCCATGGTACGGCTTCGCGGCCTCGAGCATGTCCGGGTCACCGTTCGAGAGGACAACGATCCGGAAGCGAGCCCGGAGGCGGGCGAGGGCGGCGGGGACCTCCGGGAACGGGCGAAGCCTCTCGATCTGGGCCACGAGGTGGCGCACCTCGTCCAGGGTGTGCGGGATCCGCGCGCGCTCGAGGACCCAGCCGAGCGACCGGTGACCGATCTCCCGGTACGAGGTGTGCTCCCGCTGCAGGAGGGCATCGATCATCGAGTTCTCGAAGTGCGTGCGTCGCCACCAGGTCACGAGGGCGTGGGGATCGCCCGTCCAGCCCTTCCCGCGGAGGTACGGGGTGACCGCCTCGGTGAGTCCCGTCTGCATGTCGACCACGGTGCCGTACTGGTCGAACATGCACACCTGGATCGCGGGCTCGGAGCTCGGCTGCGCTCGCCATTGACCTCGCTCGGAGGCGGCGTCGGCTCCCTAGGACGCCATGATGCCGCCGTACTTCGCGATGAACCGGCTCCACGCGGCGGTGGCCGCATCCTGGGCGGCGTCGATCAGCGCGGGGCCGTCGACGTGGACCAGCCGCCGCTCGTCGACCACGACGCGGCCGTCGACGAGCACGGTCTCGACGTCCTTCGCGTGACCGTGGTAGACGAGGTTCTGGACCGGATCGAGCGTCGGCGTGAGACCGAACGCGCGGTAGTCGAGGACGACCAGGTCCGCGCGCTTGCCCGCCTCGATGGATCCGATCTTCGCGGTCGAGCCCGAGCGCCCGCGCCCCGCCCAGGGTGGCGAGCTCGAGCGCCTCCGGCGTCAGCATGGTCACCGCGTCGTGGGCGCGAATCCGCGCCATCAGGACGCACGCCCGCACGACGTCGAAGTAGTCGGCGAACATGTTGTCGATGCCGAGCCCGACGGTGACGCCACGCCGGCGGAGCTCGGCGACGGGCGCGATGTGGCCGCGGACGGCGTTCATGAGCGGGCAGTGGGCGACCGCCGTGCGCGTCTCGGCGAGGAGCGCGATGTCGGCGTCGTCCACGACGTAGCAGTGGGCGGCGACGACGTCGGGCGCCATCAGGCCGTGCGCCCGGGCGTACTCGAAGGAGCTCATGCCGTGGAGCCGCCGGATCGCCGCGCTCTCGCTCGGGCCCCAGCCGAGGTGGATGCTGAGGCGCAGACCCAGCCGGTCCGCGGCAGCGCGTGATTCGCGGAGTAGCTCCGGAGAGGAGCTGATGGTCATGTTCGGCGCCATGATGGCCGAGATCCGGCCGTCCGCCTTGCCGTGCCAGGCCTCCGCGAACTCCACGGCCTGTCGCAGCTGCGCCTGGCGCAGCGCGGGGTCGTACCGGTACCGGTCGTGGCGGAGGCCGTCGACCTCGGTGTCGAGGGTCATCACGCCCATGAGGCTCCGGATCCCCAGCCGCTCGACGAAGGGCGCGTAGACGTCGGCGTCCTCCTCCATCTCGAGCACCGTCGTCACGCCGCTCCGGAGCAGCTCCGCGTAGGTGAGCGAGCCCACCGCCAGGCGCTCCGGGCGCGTGACGACCGTCGTCATCGGGAAGTACTGGCCGGTGACGCAGCCGAGCCCGGCATCCTCCGCCCGGCCCCGGAAGAGCGTGTAGCCGACGTGGTTGTGGGCGCTCACGAAGCCGGGGATGACCACCTTGCGCCGGCCGTCGAGGACGCGCGCGGCCGTCGGATGCCGGCGGACGACCTCGTCGCTCGGCCCCACGTCGACGATGCGCGCCCCCTCCACGTAGACGGCGCCGGGGTCCAGGATGCGCTGCCGGGAATCGACCGTGAGGACCGTCGCGTCGCGGATCAGGATGCTCATGGGAGTGTGTCGACCTCCGAGCCCCGGGCTCGGGACGGGGCGTCGCGCGCGGGTGAGGAGCGCGCGAGCCCGGCACCCGGACGGAGCGCCGGGCTCGCGAATGCCGAGGGAGACGGCGCGAGGTCTAGCCGGGCGCGGCCCCCTGCGTGTTCACGTACACGGCGTACAGCGACTGACTGCCGGCCATGAACAGGCGATTCCGCTTCGGCCCGCCGAAGCAGACGTTGCCGCAGATCTCCGGGAGCCGGATGCGGCCGATCACCTTCGCCTCCGGCGTGAACACGAGGACGCCGCTGTAGCCGACGGAGCGGCCCGCGTTGCTCGACGCCCACACGTTGCCGTCGACGTCGCAGCGCAGCCCGTCCGGCCCGCACTTGACGCCGTCCACCATGCAGTCGGAGAAGAGCTTCGGGTTGGAGAGCTTGTTGTCGCTCCCGACGTCGAAGACGTGGATGTCGCCCTTGCCGCCCGCGCCGGTATCGCCCGGACCCTTGCCGGTGCTGGCGATGTAGAGCTTCTTGTAGTCGGGCGAGAAGCAGAGCCCGTTCGGATCGGGGACCTGCTGCTCGGTGACGACGAGGTCGATCTTTCCGCTCGGATCGATCCGGTAGCAGTTGGTCGGCAGCTCGCGCTTCGTGCTGCCGATTTCCGCCGCCTGGCCCAGGCGGTTCTTGAGCCGGCCAGCCTGATTGCTCGGCCCGCCCGCGGCATCCGGCGCGCCCTCGTAGAGCTGCCCGCCGTAGGGCGGGTCGGTGAACCAGTAGCTCCCGTCCGGATGGGGGACGACGTCGTTCGGGGAGTTGAGGCGCTTGCCCTCGAACGACTCCGCGAGGATGGTGATCGAGCCGTCGTGCTCGTAGCGCACGACCCGGCGCGTCAGGTGCTCGCAGGAGAGCTGGCGGCCCTGGAAGTCGAACGTGTTGCCGTTGCTGTTGTTGGATGGCATGCGGAACACGCTCACGCGGCCGGTGTCCTCGACCCACCGCATCTGCCGGTTGTTGGGGATGTCGCTGAAGACCAGGTAGCGCCCCTGGCCGCTCCACGCCGGCCCCTCCGCCCAGAGCGCGCCGGTCCACAGGCGCTGGATGGCGCTGTTGGGCTGGGCGATCCCGTTGAACATCGGGTCCACGCTGAGGACGTCCGGGTCCGTGAAGTAGGTGGTCGGCGCCCCGTTCGGCCCGAAGTCCCGCGGGGGAGTCGTGACCGTGCTGGGGGGCGCCATGGGGCCCGTCTGCGCGCGGGCGATCCTCGGGGCGACGACGGCGGCGCCCGCCGCCAGGCCGACCCTGGTGAGCAGCGCGCGTCGCGAGAGGGGGGTGTGGTTCACGATGTCCGGCAGGTCCGACGCCATGGGGATCCTCCTGATCCGGAGTCTCGGTGCGCGGCATCGACGCCGCCCGGGGATGGAAAGCATCCCAGGATGAGCCCGAGAATCGTCCCGCGGCGTAGCCGCCGTCAAGTGGGGGACATTCCCGGTGCGGGTGACGACGATGAACGGCCAGACAAACGCGTCCCACGTCGCCCGCCGCGCGCGAGCGCCGCGCGTTGCGTGCCGAAGCCCGCTGGCCCGTGCCAGGCTCATCTGCGACCATGGGACCCGCGGCCGGTCACGACCAGGTGAAAGCGGGGAGGTCCATGGCGAAGGGCGGGGTAGCCGAGCGTCGCAGAGGGGACGTCCAGGGCGGGTCGGCCCGCCCGCGCCGGGTAGGGCGTGTCGGCTAGCGGCCCGGCGCCGGCCGAGACGCGGCGCCTCGCGGAGGCGCAGGCGCGGACAGCCCACTGGAAGCGCTGGGGCCCGTATCTCGCCGAGCGGCAGTGGGGCACGGTGCGGGAGGACTACTCCCCCCGGGGCACGGCCTGGGAGTACTTCCCCCACGACCAGGCGCGCTCGCGCGCGTACCGCTGGGGCGAGGACGGCCTCCTCGGCATCTCCGACAATCACCAGCGCCTCTGCTTCGCCCTCGCCCTCTGGAACACCCGCGATCCGATCCTGAAGGAGCGGCTGTTCGGCCTCACGGGCCCCGAAGGAAACCACGGCGAGGACGTCAAGGAGTGCTACTTCTACCTCGACGCCACGCCGACCCACTCCTACATGCGGGCCCTCTACAAATATCCGCAGCGCGAGTACCCGTACCTGCGCCTGGTCGAGGAGAGCGCGCGGCGCGGACGGGACGAGCCCGAGCTCGAGCTCCTCGACACCGGCGTCTTCGACGACGACCGGTACTTCGACGTGCTGGTGGAGTACGCGAAGGCGAGCCCGAACGACGTCCTGATCCGCGTGACCGTGGACAACCGGGGCCCGGAGCCGGCGCCGCTCCACCTGCTGCCGACCTTGTGGCTCCGCAATACCTGGACCTGGGAGGCGGAGGCGCGGAAGCCGCGCCTGGTCCAGACGGAGGCGCCGGCCGGCGCGCGGGCCGTGCGCCTGGAACATCCGGAGCTGTCGCCGGACTTCCGCTTCTACGCCGAAGGCGCGCCCCGCTTGCTCTTCACCGACAACGAGACGAACGTCCGCCGCCTGTTCGGCGACGGCCAGCCCGACGCCGGCCGGAAGGACGCGTTCCACGAGGCGATCGTCCACGGCCGGGAAGAGCTCTTGCTGGCGGGTGACGCGGGGACGAAGCTCGCGCCCCACTACCGCCTCGCCATCCCGCCGGGCGAGCGGACGATCCTCCGGTTCCGGCTGGTCGACGGGTCGCCGCCGGCGCCGTTCGGCCCGGAGTTCGAAGAGATCGTCGCCGCGCGCCAGCGCGAGGCGGACGAGTTCTACGCGACCGTGATCCCGGAGCGCCTCGGCGAGGACGCGCGGAGCGTCATGCGCCAGGCGCTGGCGGGGATGCTCTGGTCGAAGCAGTGGTACCACTACGAGGTCCGGCGCTGGCTCGAGGGCGATCCCGGTCAGCCCCCGCCGCCCCCGGAGCGCCGGCGCGGGCGCAACGCCGAGTGGGGGCATCTCTACAACGACGACGTGATCTCGATGCCGGACAAGTGGGAGTACCCGTGGTACGCCGCCTGGGACCTCGCCTTCCACACGATCGCGCTGGCGCTGGTGGATCCCGACTACGCCAAGGACCAGCTGGTGCTCTTCCTCCGCGAGTGGTACATGCACCCGAACGGGCAGATTCCCGCCTACGAGTGGGCGTTCGGCGATGTCAACCCGCCGGTGCACGCCTGGGCGGCGTGGCGCGTCTACAAGATCGAGCGGCGGATCCGCGGGGTCGCGGATCGACGCTTCCTGGAGCGCGTCTTCCAGAAGCTCCTCCTGAACTTCACCTGGTGGGTGAACCGGAAGGACCCCGACGGGAAGAACGTCTTCCAGGGGGGATTCCTCGGGCTCGACAACATCGGGGTCTTCGACCGCTCGGCGCCCCTGCCCGTCGGCGGCCGCCTCGAGCAGTCCGACGCCACCGCGTGGATCGGGATGTACTGCCTCAACATGCTCGCGATCGCGCTGGAGCTCGCCGAGGACAACCCCGCCTACGAGGACCTGGCCTCGAAGTTCCTCGAGCACTTCGTGTACATCGCGCACGCGATGAATGACATGGGCGGCGCGGGCGTCGAGCTCTGGAACGAGGGGGACGGCTTCTTCTACGACGCGCTCAGCCTGCCCGACGGGTCAGTCATGCCGTTGAAGGTCCGGTCGCTCGTCGGACTGGTGCCGCTGTTCGCCGTGCAGGTCCTCGAGCCCGAGAACATCGACGGGCTGCCGCAGTTCCGGCGCCGGATGCGGTGGTTCCTCCGGAACCGCGCGGATCTCCGCGATCACTTCGTGCGGGAGCGCGGCCCCGACGGCACCTCGCGCCGCCTCCTCGCCCTGGTGAGCGGAGACCGGCTCCGCCGCGTGCTGCGCTACATGCTGGACGAGTCGGAGTTCCTGTCCCCCCACGGGATCCGCGCGCTGTCGCGGTACCACGCGGAGCATCCCTACGTGCTGCACGTGAACGGGGTCGAGCACCGCGTGGCCTACGAGCCGGCGGAGTCGACGACCGGCCTCTTCGGCGGGAACTCCAACTGGCGGGGGCCGGTCTGGTTCCCCATGAACTTCCTCCTGATCGAGGCCCTCCAGCGCTTCGACTACTTCTACCGGGGCGCGTTCAAGGTCGAGTTCCCGACGGGCTCCGGCCGCGAGGTGACGCTCTCCGAGGTCGCGGCCGAGCTCTCGCGGCGGCTCACCCGGATCTTCCTCCGGGACCCCGCGGGCCGCCGCCCGGTGCACGGGGACGTCCGCCGGTTCCAGAGCGATCCCCACTGGCGTGACCTCCTCCTGTTCTACGAGTACTTCCACGGCGACAACGGGGCCGGGATCGGCGCCAGCCACCAGACGGGCTGGACGGGGATCGTGGCGAAGCTGCTCCAGCAGAGCGGGGAGTAGCGCCCGCTGCGAGGGCCCCGGCGGTTCCCGGCGGTGGCCGTGGGCGCGGTCTTCTTCGTGAACGGGCTCGTGCTGGCGAGCTGGGTGCCGTACATTCCGATGGTCAAGGCGGCCCACGGCCTCGGGGATGGCGCGCTCGGGGGCGTGCTCCTCGCGATGGCCGGAGGCGCGGTGATCGTGCTGCCGCTGGCGGGATGGCTCGTCGGCCGGCTGGGAAGCCGGCGCGTCACGCTCCTGGCGGCGGCCGCTCTCGCGCTCGCCCTGCCGCTGCCATTGCTGGCGCCGGGCGCGATCCTCGTCGCCGCGGCGCTCTGGGTGCTCGGCGCGGCCAACGCGACGCTCGACGTGGCGATGAACGCCCAGGGCGTCGCCGTCGAGGCGGCCCTGGGGCGCCCGGCGCTCTCCGGCTTCCACGGGATGTTCAGCCTGGGCGGGCTGATGGGCGCGGCCCTGGCGGGCGGGGCAATGGCCGCGGGGATCGCGGCACTCGCGCACGTGGCGGCCGTGACGCTGGGCTGCCTCGCGGCCCTGCTGGTGCTGCGCGGCGGGCTCGTGCCGACGTCCCCGTCAACCGCGTGGCTGCCGCCCGCCTTCGCCTGGCCCTCGCGGCGGCTCCTCGGGCTCGGCGGCTTGTCGTTCTGTGCGCTGCTGGCGGAGGGCGCCATGGGCGACTGGAGCGCCGTCTATCTGCATGACGACCTCGGGGCGCCGCCGGCGCTGGCCGGCGCGGCGTTCGCGGCCTTCTCGCTCGCCATGGCCGTGGGGCGGTTCAGCGGGGACGCTCTCGCGGCCGGGCTCGGCCCGGCGCGACTCCTGCGTCTGTCCGGAGGGCTGGCCGCGGTGGGTCTGGCCGCCGGGCTGGTCGTGGGCCGCCCGGCTGCCGCCATCGCCGGAGCGAGCCTGGTGGGGCTCGGGCTCGCCAACGCCGTGCCCATGGTGTTCGGCGCCGCGGGTCGAATCCCGGGTATTCCGGCGGGCGCTGGCCTCGCCGCGGTGGCCACGACCGGATACGCCGGATTCCTCGCCGGTCCACCCGCCATCGGGCTCGTGGCGGACGCGCTCGGCCTCCCCGCCGCCCTCGGGCTGGTCGCGCTCGCCTGCGCCCTCATCGGGCTGGGGGCGGGGCGCGTGAGGCCGTCCACGGTGCGTGTATGATGTGGCGCGTGCGATGGCCTCGACTGATGCGAGCAGGGATCGCGACCCTCCTGAGCGTGCCGCTCCTGCTGCTCGATGCGGCGTGGCCGGCGGTGCCCGGGCCTCTTCTCGACGCCCTCCAGCTCGCGAAGCCGACCTCCCGGCTCGAGGCGCCCGCCTTCGACCTCCCCACGCTCAGCGGCCGGTCCGTGCGCCTCGCCGACCTCCGGGGCCGCCCGGTCCTCCTCTATTTCTGGGCGACCTGGTGACCGCACTGCACGAGGGAGTTGCCCTCGATCAACCAGGTGCACCGGGAGTGGGAGCCGAAGGGCGTGACCGTGCTTCTGGTCGACATCCGTGAGGATCGGCAGAAGGTGGCGCGGGCGGTGACCGAGCGCGGGTACGTGGCTCCGGTCGTGCTCGACCAGACCGGCGAGGTGACCGAGGCCTACGGCATCCACGCGACGCCGACGGCCTTCCTGATCGCCCGGGACGGGACGATCGTCGGTCGCGCCATCGGTCCGCGTCCGTGGACCGGGCCCGACGCCCAAGCGCTCTTCCAGGCGCTCCTCACTTCCCCGAAGTAACCGCTCCGCTCCCGTCGGGGCTGCCGGCGCCCATGCCGGCCGCCGGCCTACCGAAAGAGGCGGGAGACGCTCGAGCCGTCGTGGATGGCCTGGATCGCCTCGGCGAGCAGGCCCGCCACGGACCGGACGTGGATGCGCTCGATGCGCTTCGACGGCGGGAGCGGGATCGTGTCGGTCACGACCAGCTGCCGGATCGGCGAAGCCTGGAGGCGCTCGATCGCGCGTCCGGAGAGGACCGGGTGGACGACGCAGGCCTCCACGGCGACCGCGCCCCGGTCCAGCACGACCCTCGCGGCCTCCAGCAGGGTGCCGCCGCTCGCCACCTCGTCGTCCACGATCAGCGCGACCTTGCCCTTCACGTCGCCGATCAGGTCGGTGGCGCGCGCCTGCTCGTCGTCGCCGTCGCGCCGCTTGTCGACGATGGCGATCGGGAGGTTGAGGCGCGTCGCGTAGTGCTCCACCTCCTTCGACTCGCCCACGTCGCCGGCCACCAGGACGTGGTTCGACAGGTCGCGGCTCTGACGCAGGTAGTCGCAGAGGATGGGGGCCGCCTGCAGCTGGTCGGCCGGGATGCGGAAGAACCCCTGCATCTGCGGCGAGTGCAGGTCCATGGTCAGCACCCGGTTCGCTCCCGCAGTCTGCAGGAGGTCGGCCATGAGCCGCGCGGTGATCGAGATCCGGGGCCGGTCCTTCTTGTCGGAGCGCGCGTACGGGAAGTAGGGCAGGACGGCGGTGATGCGCCCGGCCGAGGCGTGCCGGAGCGCGTCGAGGGTCATGAGCAGCTCGATGATGCCGTCCGAGACCGGTGGACACGACGGCTGGATGACGAACACGTCCGCCTCGCGGACGTTCTCCTCGATCTGGACGAGCATGTTCTCGTTGGAGAAGCGGACCACGGTCGAGCGGCACACCGGGATGCCGAGGTGTCGGCACACGTCCTGGGCCAGCCCGGGGTGGGCGGTGCCGCTGATCACCTTGACGTCGCCGGTCATGGACGGTTACGCCACGTGGCGACAGCCGCCGGGCTTGAGCACCCGGTCCGTCGAGGCGGGATACCGCACCAGGCGGTCGGCGGGACGGATGGGCCGCCGCACGAGCTCGCCGCCGCAGTTCGGGCAGCGCCCCTGAAGGCGCGTCTCCGCGCACGCCCGACAGAACGTGCACTCGAACGAGCAGATCATCGCGTCCGGGGAGTCCGCCGGCAGATCGCGATCGCAGCACTCGCAGCCGGGCCGGAGCTGGAGCACGGGCCCTCCTTGTTCCGCGCGCCCTGAGAAGCCCCGCCCCCGCGGCGCGCGCGGAAGCGGCGGGCGGCGATCTCGATGTCTACGGAGAGTGTAGCCCGCGCGCTCGGCGAACGACCAGCCCGCCACGCTCAGAAGTTGAACACGGAGACCTCGACGAGGCTCGCCCGACCCCCGCGTGGGCAGGGGACGCCGCTCGGCCCGGCTGTCGTGCCCTCGCTGGACACCGTCGCCAGTCGCCGTCCGCGGCGCCACCCGCCTGCACGGCAGTGTCACGCCGGGCGACCGGACGCCCCGCCGGCATCGAGTGCCTGTGCGCGACCGGAGAGCCGGCGCTGAAGGACCAGCCCAGAACAGCTAGAACGACGCCGAGTTACGTCGCGGATGACCCGCGGAGACCCCGCAGGCCCGGGGGCAGCACGCGCAGGAGTGGGGGAAACCTCGTCGCCGCCGGCGCGCGCCGCGGGCGCGGTCAGCGGGATCCGAGGCCGAGGGCGGGGCGGGGATCCGCGGCGCCGCCTGCCGGCGCGGGCACGCCGTCGTGATAGACGAGGGCGTTGCGGCGCACGGCCGGGACGCGCGGCCCCGGCGTGAGGATCCCGACCAGGTTCAGCGGATCGACCGCGGCGACGCGGACGGTCTCCCCGGAGCGCTCGCGCCGCCGCACGTCGCGGAGGCCCTCGACGGCGTCGGGGAGCGCGTACTGCTCGCCGACGAACCCCGTGACGAAGCGTCCGCCCCGGATGGTGCCGCGCGCCTCGAGTCGCCGGAACGCCCACAGGACCTCGCGCCACGGGACGGCGAGCGTCTCCCGGGCGACCAAGTCCCGGAACACGACCCCCCAGCGCGCCAGGAGCTGCTCGGCGACGGCCTCGGCGAGGGTCTCCACGTCGATCGTGCCGGCGGCGGGTGGCGGCGGCACCAGCGCCCACCGGCCTTCGCCGCCGGCCGCGCCTTGACCGCTCCGCCGGAGGCGCTCGCCCGGGCCGGGCCGCGCCGCGCGCCGAGACCACCGCTGGCGGGCGCTGAAGAGCGCGCGCACGCTGCCGAACCCGTCAGCCGTGACGAGCCCGCGGGCGACCAGGTCCCACAGCGCCTCCGTGACCTCGACGCTGAGCCGGCCGGTGGCGCGGACCAGATCGTGGAAGAAGAGGGCGCCTCGCGTGCGCAGGCACTCCAGCACGTCGTGGGTCGGGCCGGGACCGGGCAGCGCGGGCGTGGCCTCGCCCCGCGTGGCGCCGAGGAGCCACGGGAGGTTTTCCCGCACGAGGAAGCTCACGGGGGTCGCGTGCGACGGCGTCAGCCCGCCGCGCCCCGGCGCTTCGCCGGCCTCGCCGACCGGCGCGCTGCGGACCGCGAGCCGCGCCCATGCGACGTGACCCGACAGGCAGAGCTCGTCGAGCCACTCGGGCCGGTAGCCGCGGACGCGCGCCGGCAGCACCCACGGCTCCCAGGAGCCCGCGGCGATCTCGAACCCCTGCAGCTGCTCGATCGCGGTCAGGAGCCCCTGACGGCCCTCGAGCTGCGTGTCCGGGGCGACGTGCTGCCAGCGCAGGAGGAAGCGGACCAGATCCTGGGCGGTGACGGGCTCGATCTCGCGCCGCAGCCGGTCCGTCGTGTAGCGGTGAATCCGGGCGAGGAGCCGCCGCTCGCAGAACTCCGGTGTCCCCTCGTGCGCGGGATCGAAGCGTCCCCGCAGCACGAAGCCGTCCGCCTCGAGCCGGGCGAGCGGCGCCAGCATCGCTGCCTCCGGGAGGCCGGTCCGGGCGGCCAGCTCGGCGGCCGTGCACGGCCCGAGGCGCGCGAGGTGGCCGCGGATCGTGACCACGCGCGCCTCCTCCTCGTCCGCGGTCGCGGCGATGCCGGCCGGCACGCGCACGTCCGGCTCGATCGGGGCGCCGGGGAACAGGGCGGCCACGCGCGGGCGCTGCTCGGCGGCCAGCCAGAGCGGGCCCGTCCCGGCCAGCACCTGCGCGGCCCGCCCGCTTCCAGCCAGGTCCTGGAACCAGGGGGTGTAGGCCGCCTCGGGGCGGAGCACGACCAGCTCGAGCAGGAGATCGTGGAGCTCCTCGGCGTCGCGGCAGTCGGGACGCGCTTCCTCGCGGACGCGCGCGATCGCTTCCGGGTCAAGCTGGGCGAGATCGCGCGCCGTCTCGGGCAGGCCGCGCCGGAGCGCGACGGCCCGCGTCCGGCGCTCCTCCAGCGGGGCGTCGTCGAGGAAGGTGTACGGCCGGCCGTTGAGGATCTCGTGTGCCAGCGGCGACGGCTCGGTGGTCTCGCGGAAGACGGGAGTCACGGTGCCGCTCCGGAAGCCGTCGAAGAGCCGGACGAGCCCGTCCGCATCGGTCGCCTCGTGGAGGCAGTCGTGCATCGTCTGGCGCACGATCGGGTGATCCGGGATCGGGATCGGCCCCGTGCCCGCGTTCTCCTGGCAGCCGGCCAGCGCCGGGAACACGGCGGCCATGAGATCGTCGGCTTCCATCCGCTGGATCGGCGGCGGCGTCCGGCGCCCGCCGCGCTGGCGGAGCACCACGAGGGCGCGGCCGAGGTTCCAGCGCCACCGCACCTGGAACATCGGCGAGAGGAGCAGCGCCTGCGCGAGCACCTCCTCCGCGTTCTCGGGAGTGAGGAACTGCGGCACGTCCTCGAGCGGGAAGCTCTGACCCGGACCGAGCGACAGCACGACGGCGTCGTCGCTGGCGGCGGCCTGGAGCTCGAAGTCGAACCGCCGGCAGAAGCGCTTGCGGAGGGCGAGGCCGAGCGCGCGGTTGATCCGACCCCCGAAGGGCGCGTGGACGACGAGCTGCATCCCGCCCGCCTCGTCGAAGAAGCGCTCGAAGACGACGCGGCGCTGGGTCGGGAGGACGCCGAGGGCGGCGCGGGCGGCCGCGAGGTACCGCACGACCTCGGTCGCGACGCGGCCGTCGAGCCCGGTCTCGCCGGCGAGCCACGCCGCGACGGACGCGATGTCCGCGGTCGCCAGCCGCTCGTCCACCGCCTCGCGGAGCGCCGACACGGCGGCCGACGCCTCGGCGGTGCGTGCCGGCGCCTCGCCGAGCCAGAACGGCACGGTCGGCGGCGCGCCCTGGGCGTCGACCACTCGCACGACCCCGGCCTCGACGCGGCGGATCCGCCACGAGGTGCTGCCGAGGAGGAACACGTCCCCCTGCATGCTCTCGATGGCCCAGTCCTCGTTGACGGTGCCGACCGTGGTGTCATCGGGATCCGCGACGACCCGGTAGTCCGCGGTCTCCGGGATCGCGCCGCCAGATGTCAGGGCCGCGAGGCGGGCGCTCCGCCGGCCCCGGAGCACCCCGTGGACGCGGTCGCGATGGAGGTAGGCCGCCCGGCGCCCGCGGCCGGTCTGGATGCCGTCGGACAGCATGGCCACGACGGCGTCGAAGTCCGCGCGCTCGAGCCCGGCGTAGGGGGCCGCGTGCCGGACCAGGTCGAAGAGCTCGTCCTCCGGCCACGCGTCGGCCGCGCACGCGGCCACGATCTGCTGCGCGAGGACGTCGAGGGGCGCCCGGGGCGGCAGGACGCGATCGAGCTGCCCCAGCCGCACGGCGCGAAGGAGCGCGGTCGTCTCGACGAGCTCGTCTCGCGTGGTGGGGTAGACCCGGCCCTTCGCGACCGCGCCCCGAGCGTGCCCCGAGCGGCCGACCCGCTGCAGCAAGGTCGCGATGCTGCGGGGCGAGCCGATCTGGCAGACCAGCTCGATGGGCCCGATGTCGATGCCGAGCTCGAGCGAGGCCGTCGCCACCAGGGCGGCCAGGTCGCCTGCGCGGAGCCGGGCCTCGAGGCGAAGCCGGCGCTCCTTCGACAGGCTGCCGTGGTGGGCCGCCACCTGGCCCTCGCCCAGGCGCTCCGCGAGGAGGTGCGCCACCCGCTCGGCCAGCCGGCGCGTGTTCACGAAGATGAGCGTCGTCCGGTGGGCCTTCACGTGCGTCGCGATGCGATCCAAGATCTCGGCCCACTGCTCGTGGGACGCGACCGCCTCCAGCTCGCTGTCGGGCAGCTCGATGGCGAGGTCGAGCTGGCGGCGATGGCCCAGGTCCACGATGCGGCACGCCGGCCCGCCATCGGGCCCGCTGCGCGCCTCGCCCGCGCCGACCAGGAGGCGGGCGACCGTCTCGATCGGCCGCTGCGTGGCCGAGAGGCCGATGCGCTGGGGCCGCTGCTTGGTCAGCGCCTCCAGGCGCTCCAGGGTGAGCGCAAGGTGCGACCCGCGCTTGTCCCGCGCCACCGCGTGGATCTCGTCCACGATCACGGTGCGCACGTCGCGGAGGCGCTCGCGGCTGCGCCCGGCCGTCACCAGGAGGTACAGGGACTCGGGTGTCGTGATCAGCAAGTGGGGCGGCTGGCGGAGCATCGCGGCGCGGGCGCTGGACGTCGTGTCGCCCGTCCGGGCGACCACCCGCAGGTCCGGGACGACCAGCCCGAGCTCGCGGGCCACCTCGCGGATCTCCGCGAGCGGGCGCTCGAGGTTCTCCCGGATGTCGGCCGCCAGGGCCTTGAGGGGCGACACGTAAACGACCTCGGTCCCGAGCTCGCGATCGGGCTCGGCCGCGGCGGCGCGGAAGAGCCGGTCGATGCCGACGAGGAAGGCCGCCAGCGTCTTGCCGGAGCCGGTGGGCGCGGCGATCAGGGTGTCGTCCCCGGCGGCGATCGACGGCCAGCCGTGGGCCTGCGGGTCCGTCGGGCCTTCCGGGAAGCGGCGCTCGAACCAGGTGCGGATCGCTGGATGGAAGTCAGCCAGCCCGTCCATCGGAACGAGTGTACCCTATGGCCCGCGACGGTGCCCGCGCGGGGGCCGAGGCGTGTGGAGCGCGGGCGGCCAGGGAGCGGCGACATGCAGCTCGGCGTGTACGTGAATGCGCAACATCCGGCGGGCGACGACGCGGGGCGTCGCTTCGCCGAGATGGTCGAGCAGGTCCGCCTCATCCGGACGCTCGGCTTCGACTCGATCTGGGGCGGGGAGCACCACGCCACGCCCGGCTACCACTACTTCCCCCTGCTTCCGCTGCTCCAGCGTCTCGCGGCCGAGGCCGAGGGGCTCTGGGTGGGCACGAACCTGATCCTCCTGCCGCTCCACAACCCGGTCGAGGTGGCGGAGATCGGCGCCTTCCTGGACGTGATCACCGGCGGGCGGTTCCTCCTCGGGGTCGGGCTCGGCTACCGCCCCGAGGAGTTCGCCATCTTCGGGGTGCCGATGGCCGATCGGGTCAGCCGGCTCGGCGAGGGGATCGAGATCATCCGGCGACTGTGGACGGAGGACGCCGTGACCCATCACGGCCGCCACTGGCGGCTCGACGGCGTGACGATCCGGCCGCGCCCGCTCCAGCAGCCGCGGCCGCCGATCCTCGTCGGGTCGCAGGTGCCCGCGGGGATCGCCCGGGCGGCCCGGATCGCCGACGGCTGGCTGGTCGTGCCGGTGCCGACCGTCCCCGAGTTCGCGGCCCAGGCGGCCGCCTTCGCCCAGGCCCGGGCCGCGGCGGGCTTGCCGCCGAGCCGGCACATCGGCCGCCTGATCGAGGTCGCGTGCGCCCGCGACGAGGACACGGCGATCCGCCGCGCGGCGCCGTATCTCCTCGCGAAGTACGCGGCCTACCTGTCCTGGGGCATCCCGGGCATCAGCCTCGACCCTGGCGCGCCGCCCGAGGCACAGCTCCGCCGCCTGGCGGCGGACCGATTCGCCGTCGGCTCCCCGACCCAGGTGGTGGAGGCCCTTCTCGCGCAGCACCGGGCCGGGGTGACGCACGCCACCATGCGGGTCAGCTGGCCGGGGATGCCGCAGGACGACATCCTCGCCGGGATCGAGCGCCTCGGGCGCGCCGTGCTTCCCGAGGTGCGCCGCCGCGTCGCGGCCGGCGGCTAGTTCCGCGCGGCGTCTGGCCGGCGGTCAGGAATCAGGCGCGCGAAGCGCTCGGGCTCGAGCTCGCTCCAGACGCTCGCCGCCGCGTAGGCCAGGACGATCGCGTACAGACCGAAGCGCCCCAGGATGAACCCGAGGTTGTAGATGGCGATCAGCACGAGAACCCAGCGGGTCATCAGGATGGCGAAGACCTGCTTGACGCTGGCGTCGCCGGCGCGACCCTCGGCGAGGGCGAAGACGTGCCGGACCGCGCCGACGAGCCCGGTCAGCGCGACCACGCCGACGCCGGTCGCGAGCGTCGGATCGGCGCTCAGCTGCCGCCACGTCACGCTCGAGGCGCCGAGCAGCATGACGACGGGGATGCCGAGGGGCACGGCGACCACGGCGACCAGGAACAGGCCCACGGCGGTGGCGGTCAGGGCGCCTTCCAGGACGGCGCCGACGCCCTGGCGCGGATCCGCGTTGCTCAGCTTGAACCCGACCGCGGCGAAGACCGCCCACATGCCGGCGAGCGTGTCCGCGAAGTAGAGCACGACCAGCGTGGGGGCGGCCCAGCCGAGGAACAGTACTCCGACGACGCCCACGGCATTGCGGGCGACCGCGAGGAGCACGCGCCAGAGACGCTCCGCCGGCGACACCGGGGCGTCGGGGCCGGGCGGCTGGGGGAGCAGGGCCTCCGGGCCGAGGCCGTCGCGACGCGCTCGATTCCGCTTCCCCACGGTGCGGGGTTGCTCCTCCGGCGCTCGTGCTCTACTACCTGTTCGTCGCGTGAGGCGGCCGCCCGCGCGGCGGCCTAGAGGTCGACGGCGGGACCGAGCTCCCGCAGCCGCGCGAGCTCGGGGACGGCCACGCCGCGCGGACGCGCCCACTCGGCGGGGCGGGCCGGCACGAACTGGCCGCTGCCGGGCTCGGCGTCGAGCCGGCCCTCCTGCACGACGATCCGCCCGCGGGAGATCACCGTCACCGGCCAGCCCGTCAGCTCACGGCCCTCGTACGGGGTGTAGCCGACGCGGTCGTGGAGCATGGCGGCCGTGACGCGGACCCGCCGCCGTGGGTCCCAGAGGGCGAGATCCGCGTCGCCGCCGACCGCGATCGTTCCCTTGCGGGGGTAGAGGCCGTAGAGCTTCGCGTGGTTGGTCGCCCCGAGGGCGACGAACTCGCTCAACGAGAGGCGGCCGGCGCCGACCCCCTCCGAGAAGAGCAGCGGCAGGCGGAGCTCGATGCCGGGGACGCCGTTGGCCATGTCCTTGAACGTCGTCTGCGCGCCCTTCGGCAGCTTGCCCGACTCGTCGAAGCGGTAGGGCGCGTGATCGGACGAGTAGGCCTGGAACGTGCCGTCCGTGAGCCCGCGCCAGATCGCCTCCTGCGACGCCCGGTCCCGGGGCGGGGGGCTGCAGCCGTACTTCGCGCCCTCGAGGCCGGGGCGATCGAGGTCGTCCGCGGTGAGGAAGAGGTACTGCGGGCACGTCTCCCCGTAGACGCGGAGCCCCCGCGTCTGGGCGTGCCGGATCGCGCCCGCCCCCGCCGCGTCCGACACGTGGACGATGAGGATGGGCACGTCGATCAGCTCCGCGAGCGCGATCGCGCGCTGGACCGCCTCGCCCTCCGACACGCGCGGATGCGCGATGGCGTGGTAGCGCGGCGCCGTCGCCCCCGCGCGAAGGAGCCGGCTCGACAGCCAGGCGATCATGCCGTGGTTCTCGGCGTGGATCATGGTGAGGGCGCCGAGCCGGCGGGCGGCGGCCAGCACGTCCAGGAGCTGCTCGTCGCCGAGGCGCAGGCGATCGTAGGTCATGTAGACCTTGAGGGACGTGATTCCCTCCGCGACCAGGCGCGGCAGGTCCTCGCCGAGCGCCTCCTCGGTCGGATCGGCCAGGATCAGGTGGAACGCGTAGTCGATGACCGCCTTCTCGGTCGCCCGGCGGTGGTAGTCCTCGACCACGGCGCGGAGCTTCATGCCGCGGTGCTGCGCGGCGAACGGGACGACTGTCGTGGTGCCGCCGAAGGCGGCGGCCACCGTGCCCGAGTGGAAGTCGTCCGCGCAGACGACCCCGGCCGAGGAGAGCTGATCGAGGTGCACGTGGCTGTCGATGCCCCCGGGGAGGACGTAGAGGCCGCGGGCGTCGAGCTCCCGGCGGCCCGCCGGCAGGCCCTCGCCGAGGGCGGTGACTTGCCCGGCATCGATGCCGACGTCGGCGGGGAAGGTCTCGGTGGCGGTGACGACCGTGCCGCCGCGGACGACGAGGTCGTGGGCCATGACGCGGGGATTATAGCCCCGCCGCGTCCTACCCGGTGGGCTTCTGCTCCTTGGCCTTCTCGCGCTCCTCCCGCTCGTCCTGGATGAGCCGGTAGGCCACGTAGTACTTGAAGATGTTGCTCACGTACTGCACCGTCTCGCGGCCGATCCGCTTGGCCGCGATCCGCTCGACGTTGTTGAACCACACGTTCGGGTTGAGCCCCGCCGCCTTCGCCTCCTTGCGGAGGCGCGCGACCTTGGCGGGCCCCGCGTTGTACGACGCGAAGGCGAAGAGCATCTTGTCCACCGGATCCATGGGGGCGTCCGCGAAGTAGCGGTCCACCATGAACCGGAGGTACTTCGTCCCGGCGTGGATGTTCGGGTCGAGCTGGCGGACGTCGCCGACCTGCATCTCCTTGCCGGTGGTGGGCAGGACCTGCATGACCCCGACCGCGCCGGCCTTGCTCCGACGCTGGTTGTCGAGCTGGGACTCCTGGTACCCCTGGGCCGTGAGCATCAGCGCGTCGAAGTCGTAGCGCTCGCCGTACTTCCGGAACAGCGCAACGGTCTGGTTGTACTTCCGGAGCTCGTCCGGATCGAGGGCGTTCCGGACGTACTTCGCGTTGCGCAGGTACCGGTTGAAGATCTCGTTCCCGAGGGTCGTCCCCTTGCGGTTCGCCGCGATGAAGCGGTTCACGGCCGCAGCGAGCTTGGGGCTGTCCTTCCGGAACGCCCACCCGATCGCGCCGCCGGTCCGGACGGCCACGTCCGGGTGGAGCCGGATCTTCGGGAAGATCTGGGCCCAGAACTCGGCCTTGTGGTCGTCGACCACGACCAGCCGCACCAGGCCGGCGTTGACCATCTCGAGTAGGTCCTCGTCCTCGAGGGTCTCCGGGGCGAGCTTCAGGCGGACGGGGGGCTTGCCGGCCTTCTCCAGCTCCGCGTTCAGGCCCTGCAGGCTCTCGTAGTAGCTGCTCGATTTGCGGACGAAGACCTCCTTGACCCGAGAGGTCCTGGACGCTCTGGATCGGGGGCGAGCCGGGCCCGGTGACGACGATCTCGCTCACGCCGGTGGCGAGCGGATTCGAGAAATCGACCTGCTCTCGGCGCTCGTCGGTGATCGTGAGGTTGGCGGCCGCGATGTCGCCGCGCCCCTCCACGAGGCCCGGGAGCAGCTCGTCCCGCCCCACCGGGATGAAGATGACCTGCACCCGGAGGTGGCCCGTCTTGAGCCGACGATTGAGGTCGTCCTCGAAGAGCCGCATGAAATCGTAGGTGGCGCCGCGCTGGCGCCCGCGGTCGAGGAAGTAGAACGTCTTGCTGTAGACGAGGAGGACGCGGATCTGCCGCCGCGCGATCATCTTGTCCAGGTCGCCCGTCCAGCGAGCGGCCTCGACGGCCTTGACGAGGTCGGTCGACTCGACGGCGGCCGCCGTGAGCGGCGCGCACAGGAGCAGCGCGAGCGCGAGCGTCAGGCTCTTCAGTCGGCCTCGGTGACGGTGTTCCACAGTATCCGCCAGTATAGCGGACGACCCCGTCCGGTCACGCCGATTCCGGCGCCCGGGGCGGGGCAGGGGCGGTCAGCCCTTGATCGCCCCTGCCGTCATGCCCTTCACGAACCACTCGGAGAGGAAGAGGTAGAGCACCAGGACGGGCAGGGTGGCGATCATGAGGCCGGTCGCCAGCATGCCGATGTCGAAGTACTGGTCGCTCACCAGGAACTGGATCGCCAGCGGCAGCGTCCGGCTCTGCTGCCGCGTGATGAAGACCACCGCGTACAGGAACTCGTTCCAGAAGTAGATGAAGTTCAGGATCACCGTGGTGGCCACCGCCGGGAGCGCCATCGGCAGCATGACGCGCCAGAAGAGGCTCCAGTCGCCGCAGCCGTCCAGCCGGGCGGCCTCCTCGAGCTCGGACGGGATCTGCGCGAAGAAGGCGCGGAGGAGATAGATCGTGAGCGGGAGCTCGGTGGCCACGTAGACGAGGACCAGCCCGGTGAGCGTGTTGAAGAGCTTGTACTGGACGAGGATCTGGAAGAGCGCCAGCAGCATGATCTGGGGCGGGAACATGATCGAGAGGAACACCAGCAGGAACAGGGGTTCCCGCCCGGGGAACGCGTAGCGGCGCCGCGCGAAGGCGAACGCGGCCATGGCGCCCAGCACCGTCACGAGGATGACGGCCGCCACCGTGACGATCGCGCTGTTCCGGAAATAGGTCGCGTAGCCGAACTCCGTCCATGCCCGGTGGTACTTGCCCCAGTGCGCCGGGATGGGCAGGCCGTAGTGGCTTCGGTGGATCTCATCCGTCGTGCGGAGCGACATCATTGCCGTCCAGAGATAGGGGCCCGCCGAGAAGACGGTGTAGGCGAGGACCGGGAGGAGCAGGAGGACGCGTCCGGCCCGCCCGCGCGCCATCAGAACTCCAGCGCCTCGCGCCGCTGGAGGAGGCGCGTGAAGACGTAGGAGAGCCCGAAGATGATGACGAACCAGAGCACGGCCACCGCCGATGGGTAGCCGAGGTCGAGGGTCTTCCACTCGAACGCGCGCTTGACGACGTAGGTGGCGACGGTCTCCGTGCCCCACATGGGCCCGCCCCGGGTCATGACCCACACGAGCCCGAACTGCTTCATCTTCCCGATGAAGTCGAGGATCGCGAGGTTGACCAGGGTGGGGCGGAGAAGGGGGACGAGGACGTGGACGGTCCGGCGGACCGCGCCGGCGCCGTCCACCCGGGCGGCGTCGAGGTAGTCGGCCGGGATCGCGTGGATCGCGGCCAGCAGGACCACCATGTTGAAGCCCGCGAACATCCAGGTGGTGACCAGGATCAGCGCGGGGAGCGCCGTCGCGGGGCTCGCGAGCCAGGCCTGGGCATAGCCGCCGAGCCCGACCGCGCGGAGGACGAGGTTCGCCATGCCCCAGTCGTAGTTGTAGACCCAGAGCCAGATGACGCCGACCACCGGGTAGGACATGAGGACCGGGGTGAACCAGACGGTGCGGAAGAAGCGGGCGAACGGCACCCGGGCATGGAGGACGAGCGCGAGCCCGAGCGCCAGCGGGATGTCGATCACCGGCGCCGCCAGGCCCCAGGTCAGGGAGTTCGCCGCCGCCTTCCAGAAGACCTCGTCGCTCGTCAGGATCTCGCGGAAGTGCGCGAGGCCGACGAATTCGTACTGCATCCCGAGATCCATCCGGAGGCTGTGGACACTGTTGTAGAAGGTCACGAGCACCGGATAGATGGCGAAGGCGAAGTAGAGGAGGAGGGTGGGGCCGAGGAAGAGGGCGATGGCGCCCCACGGGCGCCGGGGCCCCGCGCGCCGGGCCGCGGCCCGGGCGGCGACGCGCGGGAACGTCTCGACGCGGCTCGGCGTCTCGGCGCTCACGGCGGGAGGGTCGCGCCCCGGCCGGTCGGGGCGCCGCCGACCGGGGCCTACTTCCCCTTGAGCCGGGCCTCCTCGAGCTTGGCCAGCACCTCGTCCGGGCCGAGGAGCCGGTTGGGCAGGCCCTGGTTCACCGTCGCGACGTAGACCTCCCAGAGCCCGGGCTTCATCAGGAGCTTCACCTGCTGGGCGGTGAGATCGACCCACTTCGACGTGCGGTTCACCTTGGCGAACTCGTCGAAGTACCACTTGATCGGGCTATCGATCCGCCCCGGCTCGGTCTTGATGCCCGTCTGGATGCCGGTCTTGGCCATCCACAGGTTGCCCATCTCGACGTCGGCGAAGGCGTTCGCGACCTCGATCGCCAGGGGCAGGTTGGGGCTCTTGGCCGCGACCGAGAGCGAGCCGGCGACGCCGAGCATCTTCTCGTTGTGGCCCTTGCCGTCCTTCATCAGGGGGTAGTTGAGGAGCCCGAGCTCGAACCCCTGGGGCTGTCCGCCCTTCTCCGGCGGGACGAAGGCGCGCCCCGTGTACCAGGACCCCACCGGGAACATGCACGCCTTCTGCTCGGTGTGGAAGTAGCGATGGGCCTCGGCCAGCGTCATGCTGGTGAGCGTCTTCGCGTAGGCGCCGAGGTCGATGAGCTCCTTGTAGTAGCGGAACACGTCGACGACGCGCGGCGTCCTTCCAGCTGAGCTCCCCCTGGTAGAGCTTCTGCACGTCGGCGTAGCCGAGCTTCGAGAGGAGCAGCATGTCCGGGAGGTAGAGGGCCGCCCACTCGCGGTCGGCGGCGCCGGTGGCGAACGCGGCGTAGCCCGCCTTCGTGCACTTCGTCACGACGTCCTTGAACTGGTCCTGCGTGAACGTGAAGTTGGCCGGGACCGCGATCCCGAGGTCGCGGAAGAGCTTCTTGTTGAAGTAGATCTCGTCGGACGCGGCCTCCACCGGGATCGCCCACGTCCCGACCTTGCCGCCGGGGCCCGGCCGGGTCCAGAAGGCCTTGCCGTAGGGCTCGATGTTCTCCCAGCGGATGCCCTGGGAGAGGTCGGCCAGCCAGCCCGCCGCCATGAACTCGGGCACGTCGTTGTCGTAGTAGAAGACGTCGGGGAAGCCGGAGCCCGCCGTGAACGCGGCGCGGAGGGCCGGCCACATGTTCTTCTTCTCGTAGAAGGTGATCTCGACCGTGTTGCCCGGGTGCTTGGCCTCGAAGCGCCGCTTGGCCTCGAACAGCACGGCCTTCTTGGAGTCCTCGACGGCCCAGTGGCTCCACCACTGGAGCTGGGCCGCCTGCGCGGGCCCGAGCGTCCCCGAGGCGACGATGAGCGCGGCAATGAGCAGTGCGGTGGTCGTCCGTCGCATGGCGCCCTCCTTCGAGAAATGGCCTCAACCATGGGGCTCGCCTGTCCGGGCGTCAAGCCCCTGCGCTACGCGGAGTTGGCCGCGCGCGGCGCCCGGTACAAACCGGTTGTGGCGCGGGGCCCGGCACCCTACAATCCGGCCTGAGAGCCCATGACCCAGGTGATGATCCAGGAACGCCCGGGCCGGCTCCGCCGGCCGGTCCTTCTCCTGGCCTTCGCGGGCTGGAACGACGCGGCGGAGTCGGCCACCAACGCGGCGCGCTTCCTCCGCAGCTCGTGGGACGGCCATCAGATCGCGACCCTCGATCCGGAGGAGTTCTACCACTTCGGTCTCCAGCGGCCCCTCGTGCGCCTCGTCCCGGGGACCTTGGACCGCGAGATCGTCTGGCCGGAGCTCGAGTTCACCCTCTGCACGCGCGCGAGCCGCGACGTCATCGTCGGGGTGGGGATCGAGCCGCATCTCCGGTGGAAGACCTACTGCCGGGCGGTGCTCGACTTCGCGAAGGAGCTCGAGGTGGGCCTGGTCGTCACGCTCGGCGCGCTCCTCGCCGAGGTCCCGCACACGCGACCCGTGCGCCTGACGGGGTTCGCCACCGACCCCGAGCTGGCCGCGGTTCTCGGTGTGCGCCCGACCCGGTACGAGGGGCCGACGGGCATCGTCGGCGTGCTGTCCTCGACGGCCCGCGCGATGGGGCTGGCGACGGCGAGCCTCTGGGCGAACGTCCCGCACTACATCTCCGCCATGGAGAATCCGCGCGCCACCCTCGCCCTGGTCCAGCGCGTGAACCGGCTCTTCGACGGCCCGGTCGACTACCGCGAGCTCGAGGAGGCCGCGACGCAGTTCGACACGCAGCTCACCGAGGTCCTCCAGCAGAACCGGAAGGTGGCGAGCTACGTGCGTCGCCTGGAGACGAAGGACCAGGAGACCGAGGAAGCCGATCCGCCGCCGCCCGGCGACTTGCCGAGCGCCACGGACCTGGTGGCGGAGATCGAGCGCTTCCTGCGCCAGCAGCCGCCCGGGCCGACGCCGGAGTGAGACGCCGGACCTTCCTGATCGGCGGAGCGCTGCTGGGGCTCGCGACCCCGGCCCCCGCCGTGACGGAGGGTCCGGTGCGCGTGACCGTGGCGCCGCCCAGCCCTCAGCCGGGCGACGTGGTGCTCCTCCAGATCAGCGGCGGGCCGCCCGACGTGCGCGCGGACTGGGACGGCCGCCCCCTCGCCCTGTTCCCGACGGCTCACGGCGTGGCCGCGCTGATCGGGATCGACCTCGACGTCCGGCCGGGCCCCATCGGCTGGCGCGTCACCCGGCCGAGCGTCGCCAAGAACGGCGGCGCGCTCGCGACGGGGGCGGTGACGGTGCGGGCGCGCACCTTCCCGACCCAGCCGCTCACCCTGCCGAAGGGCATGGTCGACCTCGACGCGCCGACGCTGGCTCGCGTCGAGACCGAGCGGGAGGAGCTGAAGGCGGCCCTCGCCGCCGGCGCGGCGGAGCGCCTCTGGCGCGGCCCGTTCCGGATCCCGGTCGACGGCGGCCAGCCGACGGGCGGCTTCGGGCTCCGGCGGGTCCTCAACGGCCAGCCGCGGAGCCCGCACACCGGCTACGACTGGGCCGCCCCCGCGGGCACGCCCGTCCTCGCGGCGAACACGGGCCGGGCGGCGCTCGTCGCCGAGTACTTCTTCGCGGGACGGAACGTCGTCCTGGACCACGGCCTCGGGCTCTTCACCCTCTACTTCCACCTCACCGAGGCCCGCGTCGCCCCGGGAGAGTCGGTCAGCGCGGGCCAGGTCATCGGGACGGTCGGCGCCACGGGCCGGGTGACGGGCCCGCACCTCCACTTCGCCGTCCTGCTGAACGGCGCCCGGGTCGACCCCGAAGCGCTCCTGCGCCTGGCACCGCCCGAGGAGAGTCCGCCTTAAGCGCTGCTCTGCCGGCGCGCCGCGGACTCGGCTCAGCGCTGGGCCGCGGCGGCGAGCCGCCGGATCCACGCGTCCAGCCTGCGGTCGGACCACACGAGCCCGAGGGAGCGCAGCAGGAGCCAGCGCACCTCGCCGCGCGGCACCTTGACCGTGACGGTGGGATCGAGCAGGTTCTCGGCCTGCCGAAGCCGCACGAGCGTCCCGAGCCCGATCAGCAGCGGCCAGAGGGAGGCGAGGCGGAGCCGCGCCTCGCGACGCGGCACGGCGAGCGTGTACTGGCGCCCGTCGTCGAGCCGGAGGAGCGCCTCGTCGATGAGCGTGTGAAGGAGCGGGCGGAGGCGCGGGAGCGCGGCGGGCGTCAGGAGGTCCTGCGGCACGAGCCCGAGCGCCGCCAGATCCACGCACGGGAGATAGCAGCGGCCGATCCGGAGATCGCGCGGGAGGTCGCGGAGCACGTTGATCAGCTGGAGCCCCTGGCCGAAGCGCGCGCCGCGCGCGCGCATGGCGGGCACATCCCACCGCGCGCAGCGCGGCCGGTGCGCCGCGACCATCTCGGTCCAGTACTCTCCGACGCACCCCGCGTTCATGTAGGTGTAGCGGTCCAGCTCGGCGCGCGTGTCGAAGGCGCCCACGCGGTCGGCCATCTCGGGTGGAAAGCGCTCGAGCGCCTCGACCATCGCCTGGGTGAGCGTCAGCAGGACTTCCCGGGACCGCGCGCGATCGGCCGGCGCGAGGCCCTGGTACGCCCCGGAGCACGTCGGGGAGCCGCGCGAGGAGCGTCCGCTCGGCGGCGGTGTGGCCGCTCGCGGCGGACCTGTCCAGAGCGGGCGGGGGGGCCGCGCCGTCGGCCAGCGCCTCGCGGAGGGCGCGGAGCGTCGTGAGCCGCGCGGCCGGCGGGAGGGCGCGGGTGTCGGCGATCGTGTCGGCCGCGCGCGCGACGAGATACGTCACGCCGAAGGGGCGCCGGAGCGGGCCGGGAAGGACGCGGAGCGAGAGCGCGAAGGACCGGCTGACGCCCGGGAGGACGTCGCGCAACAGCTCGGGCACCGCCACTTCGCCGGGCGCTCGGGCCGGCGTCACCGGCAGCGGGTCACGAGCTCGCTAGTCCAGATCGATGGGGCGGATCGGCGGGTCCGGGTCGTCCTTCGCCCGCTTGAGCCCCTCGCCGAACTTCCGCGACAGCACCTCGCCCTTCGTCCGCTCGGCCTCGGTCGCCTGGCGGAACGCCGCCTCGCGCCGCGCGCCGGCACCGCGGAGGTGGTCCATGGCCTTGTCGAGGCTCGAGAGGGGGCCGCTCCGCGGCGGCTCCCGGTGCGCCAGCACGGCCCGCACCTCGGCGTCCACCGTGAGGGTGGCCTTGCAGCACGGGCAGGTGACGTCGAACACGGTGGGGGACTGATCTCCCATGTGTCACTGCGTATCACGCGGCTGCCGTGGCCGCAAGGACGGAGTCGCGGGACCCGTCGGGCGGCGGAGGATCGCCTAGGCGCCCCGGGCGAGCCGCTCGAACGTGAGCGTGGCGCGGTCGACCCGGGCAAGATAGGCGCCGAGGTCGTGGGCGCCGCAGAGCTCGCCGGGTGCCGTGCGGAAGCCCCGCCGGACGAAGGCCGCGGCCCGGGATGGGCCGCAGAGGTGGATCACCGCCGCCACGCGCTCTCGCGTCCGGAGCCCGACCCGGCCGGCGCGCTCGGGGCCGAGCGCCTGGAGCAGGTGCTCGTGGAGCCGCGCGGACGTCATCTCGATGGCGTGGCTGGGCACCGTCCGCATGTAGAGCATCGGGAACCAGCAGGCGTCCAGGTCATACCACGCACCGGCGTGCGCGACGCGGTGGTCGTGGACGCAGAGCAGTCGCCCCTCCTCGAACGCCGCGTCGGTGATCTGGTAGAGCCCCACCGCGCTCGAGGCCGGCGCGTATAGGGCGAACGGGTTCCACGTCCAGCGCCACCGCCAGCCCGTCCGCGCGAGGGGATCGCCCTGGCTCTCGGCGTGGGCGAGCGCCGCGAGGAGCTCGGCGCGCACGAGATCCGTGGCGTGGGCGCGGAACTGGGGGCCGTAGCGTGTCCACATCTGGCTCGGGGTGAGCGGGGCCGGCGCGACCACGAGCCCGAAGAGCTCGGTCGGCTTGCGGGCGACCTGGTAGACGACGTTCAGGAGGACCAGCGCAAGCAGGATCAGGCAGCCCAGCGTCGCGAGGCGGACGGCGAGCGGCGCGAGCAGGAGGGCCCGCCCGAGCCGGATCGCCGGGGCGCCCGGGCGCCGGCGAGGCGACGTGGCCCGCCGCCGGACGGGCAGCGCCCGCGCTGGGGCTGGCGCGGTGCCGCGCGGGGGGGTTACTGCGGCCAGCGGGTGACCCTCCGGGTGACGGCGCGGGAGAAGCAGCAGTTCGGCACGACGCTCGAGTGCTTGCCGGATCCCCCCGCGACCATGACGTAGATGTCGTCCGGCCCGGGCACGATCGGCAGGAGCGCGTGCTCGTCCGCCGTCTCCATCCAGCGCGGCCAGTCGTGGATGCCCCACATCCCGCCTTGCTTGAGGCGATGGAGGGGCAGGCGCGCGTGCTCGTACACGTAGCGCTGGATGTCCGCGCGCGAGAAGCCGTCCTCGGCGATCGTCGCCGCGTGCTCGGGGCCCAGGACGACGAGGAGCTGGCTCTGCGGGTAGTACCAGCCCACGTTCGACCCCAGGGTCGCGGCGGTGTCGGCGATCACGGTGAGGAGGTTAGGGGCCTTCTGGCTCACGTGGTCGTTGACGTTGTGGGGCGCCTCGCCCCCGAAGACCGTCACGGCCGCCTCGTCGGCGTCGAGCCCGAGGCTCGCGTGGAGCGGGCCCCAGGGGCTCGCGTCGCCGCGCTCGGCGATCGCGTAGGTGTACTTGGCGGGGCTGCCCTGGGTCGCCATGTCACCCTGGCCCGGCCGGGCGCCCCCGAGGTTCCAGAGGCACAGGCGCACCGCGCGGCCGAGCGTGGCGTTCGCCCGGTTTCCGGGTCCGAAGACCCCGGGGCCCGCGTGCATGCCGAGGCGCGCCACGGCCGGCCCGTGCACGATCACGAGGGGCGCCACCGGGTGCGTGGTGGCCTGAACGCCGTAGAGGTTGAAGACCGGCTCCAGCATCGCCTCGAGCGCCGCGACCAGGACCGGCATCACCTCCGGCCCGCAGCCGGCCATCACGGCGTTGATCGCGACCTTCTCGACCGTGGCTTCCGCCCAGAGCGGCGGGATCTTCCCCACCACGTGGTCGGGCTCGGCGTCGATCCCGGCGAGCATCGCCTCGACGCGCGCCTCGGTCGGCGGCACGATCGGAAGCCCGTCGGTCCATCCCTGAGCGCGGAAGTGCGCCTCGACCGCCTCGAGAGAGTCGGGCAGCTCGAGCACCTCCGACGTGAGCTGAAGCCCGCGACGCGCCATGCCTACCGCGCCGGCGGTCGCGAGCCGAGGCGAGCCAGGAGCTGGCTCACCGCGCGCGCCGCCCGAGTCTCGATGCGCTCGGCGGGCTCACCCCCGAGGGGATGATCGACCACGAGGAGCGGCAGGTCCTCCATGCCGAGGGTGTGCGCCTCGTGGTGGGCCAGCGAGAGGAAGGCCGTCGTCGTCACGACGACTGCGGGCGTGCCCGCCCGCTGGAGCGTCACCGCGTCGTGGAGACTCCACGACGTGCAGGACCCTCAGTCGGCGGAGCCGGTCACCACGAGGTCGACCTCGCGGAGCCGCCGGAGCACCTCGGGCGGCGCCGGGGTCGACGAGTTCGCCTTGCGCTCGTAGACGACGTCGCCGAGCCCCGTCTCGGCGCGGAGGAGCGCCTCCATGCGGCGCAGCAGGAGCTCGAAGTTCGCCTTGGTGTTGTCGAGGAAGCCGAGCCGCTTCCCGGCGAGCGTGCCCGGGAGGGGCAGAGACGCGGTCTGGCTGACCTTGCTGTCGACCACGGGAGAGAGCACGCGGATCGTTCCCATGAAGGCCTCCGGGCGCCGAGGGTGGATGGGAGGTACCTCCCTAGAATCGCCCCTCCGAGCCCGGTCAGGCAAGCTGTTCGGGCCGGCGTCCCCGGGCCCGGCGGGGCGGTCTCATCGCACGACTCCGGCCTCGCGGAGCCGCGCGATCTCCGCGGCCGACAGGCCGGCCTCGGCGAGGATCACGTCGGTGTGCTGGCCCACCGCCGGCGGCGGCCCGGGAGGCGTGCCGGGCGTGCCGGCGAGGCGCACGGGGACGCCCAGCGACCGGACCGGCCCGAGGGTGGGATGCTCGACGGTGGCCAGCGTCCCGTTGAGCAGCGCCTGGGGATCCACGAGCATCTCGGGCACGGAGCGGACCCGCGTGCACGGCACGTCCGCCTCGGCGAAGCGCGCCTCCCATTCCGCGGCCGTCCGCGCCGCGAGGCGCTCGGTGATGGTCCGGATCAGCTCTGCCTTGTGCGTGTGGCGTCCCACCATGGTCTTGAGGCGCGGATCGTCGAGCCAGGCCTCGAGCCCGAGTGTCCGGCACAGGCTGGCCCAGAACTTCGGCAGCTCCACGTAGACGTAGAGGTGCCCGTCGCGCGTGGGGTAGATCCGCGACACGCGGTCCCCGAGGAGGTCCCGGACCGCCTCGGGCGGCTCCTTCGCCTCGGCCCAGAACGCGCGGCCGGCCTGCATCGCCAGCACGCCGTCCAGCAGCGAGGTGTCGACCCGCTGGCCCGTCCCGGTCTGCGCGCGAGCGACGAGGGCGAGCAGGATGCCGGACACGGCCAGGCTCCCCGTGTAGTAGTCGACGAGGCTGCCGCGCACGAGCTCCGGCGGTGCCTCGCCGGCCGCGCCCTGCTCCCAGGACAGGCCGCCGTACGACTGCACGACCGGATCGAGCCCGGGGCGCTCCGCCAGCGGGCCGATCTGGCCGAAGGCGGACACGGAGCAGTAGATGAGCCGCGCGTTCTCGGCGCGGAGCGTCCCGTCGTCGAGCCCGAGGCGGGCGGCGACACCCGGCCGGAAGCTCTCGACGAACACGTCCGCGGTCCGCGCGAGCCGGCGGGCGATGGCCAGCCCCTCCGGATGCTTCAGGTCGATCGCGAGACTGCGCTTGCCGCGATTGATGCCGAGGAAGTAGCGGGAGAGCCCGGGGAGCGTCGAGGGGTAGGTGCGGAGCGCATCGCCCTCGAGCGGCTCCAGCTTGTCGACGCGAGCGCCGTAGGTCGCGAGGAACGCGGTCGCGATGGGGCCCGCGATGATCGCGGAGCAGTCGACGACGCGGAGGCCCTCGAGGGGACCGGGCACCGCTCAGCCCCGGGCCGCGCGCGCGGCCGGCCCCACGCCCTCGCGATGCGTCGCCACGGAGCCTCCTCGATCAGCGGTCGTCGTGGCCGGGTCCCCGAGGACCCGGCGCCTGCCTAGGTACCAGACACGCGCGCGACGGGTCAACCCGGCTGCCCGATGCTATGCTCTGGGCGATGGCGGATCTCGCCAACGTCTTCTCCTGGTCGCGGTCCCGCGCGGGCATGTTCGAGGACTGCCGCCGCCGATACTACTACCACTACTACGGCGCATGGGGCGGCTGGGACAGCAATGCGCCGCCGGACATCCGGCGGCTGTACGTCCTGAAGCAGCTGACCGGGCGCCAGGGCTGGGCGGGCCGCACCGTCCACTCCGCGGTGGAGCTCGTGCTCCGGGTGCTGCACGCGGGCGAGGAGCTGTCCGAGGGTCGCCTGATCGAGGACACGGTGCGGCGGATGCGCGACGAATGGCGGTTCTCCCACCGCGGGGGCTACCGCGACCGGCCGAAGGAAGCGGTCGCCCTCTTCGAGCACGAGTACGGCGTCGAGGTGCCGGACCAGGCGTGGCAGATCCTGCGCGACCACGTCTGCCGCTGCCTCCGCAACTTTCACCGGCTGCCGCTCCTCGCGGACATCCGGAGCACGCCGCGCGAGCGCTGGATCCTCATCGAGGACATCCGCGCCTTCGAGTTCGAGGGCACGCCCATCTACGCGGCGCCCGACTTCGGCTACTGGACGCGGGAGGACCGGCTGGCGCTGGTCGACTGGAAGACCGGGAGCCCGGATCCGGACGGGACCGCGATCCAGCTCGGAGGATACGCGCTCTACGCGCGGGACATCCTGGACGTGGCGCCCGAGCGCGTCGACCTCCTGGAGGTGAACCTGCGCGCCGGCGAGGTCACCGTGCACCCGTGGGACGAGACGCGTCTCGACGAGATCCGCGAGCGGCTCCGGCTCTCGATCCGCGGCATGAAGGCGTGGCTGCGCGACGCCGACGCGAACCTGGCGGTGCTGGAGGACTTCGAGCGGACCGAGGAGCTCCGGCTGTGCCGGTGGTGCAACTTCAAGGGAGTCTGCCGGCCCGAGCTCCTGGCGCCGGCGCCGTGACCGGCGCGCGCCGTCGGCCCGGTTCCCGCGCGGAGCGCGATCGGGGCACGCCTTGGGAGAGGCGGCCGTCGGGCGCGACGGCCCCGGCGCCGCGACCGGACGGAGTCTGATGACGCGCGCAAACCCTGACCCGACGCCCGGCGCGCGACGCCCGGGGAGGCTCGCGGGGAGCGCTACGCGGGCGCCGCGAACATGGCCGAGCGGGCGATCTCGTCCATCCGGACCTTGGCCGGGTCGAACGCCTCGAGGTTCTCGCGGAGCCGCTCGAACGTCTGCTCGAAGGACGGCAAGGTCTTCCGCGCCCGGCTGAGCGGCGTCGTGCGGGCGAGGACGTAGTTCTTCACGTAGGGGTGATTCACCCCGCGCTTCTTGATCTTGGCCACGACGTCGGTCAGCACATCGTCCGCGGCGCGGACCAGCTCCGCCCGGCGCTCGCGCTCGGCATAGGCCTTCGGGAGCGGCGACTTCAGGAACTTGTCGACCCGGCGGAGCAGCGGGGCGAAGGCG
This sequence comes from uncultured Candidatus Rokubacteria bacterium, assembly GCA_963765195.1. Lineage (GTDB taxonomy): Bacteria > Methylomirabilota > Methylomirabilia > Rokubacteriales > DASRDR01 > DASRDR01. Next base: position 30,988 of record CAVXVV010000055.1, on the reverse strand, counting down.
CCGCCGGCGAAGCGGGGGCGCGCGTCGTAGAGCAGGCCGAGCGTGATGAAGTGCGGGGCCTCGAACTGGAAGGCGAAGTCCTCCTCGGTGGCCTTCGAGCCCTCCTCCACGAGCCCGCGGTACATGCGGATGACCTCCAGCGACTTCTCCTTGACGTTGTGCGCCTTCTCCGTGTTGAGCGCGAGGATCTGGTAGGCGACCTCGGGCTCCGGGATCAGGATGGCGGGCATCCACTCGGCCTTCAGCTTCGTGAGGGCCTCCCGCCGGTGGTTGCCGTTCGGCGTCCAGTACTTGCCGGGGCCGGTCGACACCACGACGATCGGGTCGACGAAGCGGCCGAGGCGCTTGATGACCTCCTGGAGCCGCTTGACGTGCGGCTTCGACAGGTCGCGCTGATAGGGCGTCGGCTCGACCTGCGCGAGCGGCAGCAGCGCGAAGATCTGCCAGGCGTCCTTGAGCGGCTCCTGGTAGATCGCGAGCACGCGGCCTCCATCGCGTCCGACCTGCTCCGCCAGCGCCGCCACGGACTTCGACGGCTCGGTGCCTTCGGGAAAGACCGCCCAGTTCGTCGCCACGGGTGCCTCCTCGGCTCAGGGAGTAGCGAGCGCGGCCCACGCGAGGCCGGTGAAGTCCGGGGCCGTCCAGGTGGCGCCCGCCTCGCGCAGTTCGGCCGCGGCGTGCGCCGTCGTGAGCCCGACGACCGCCATGCCGGCCCGTCGGGCCGCCTCCACGCCGACGACCGCATCCTCGAACACCACGCAGGCGGCGGGCGGGACGCCCAGGCGTGCCGCCGCCGTCAGATAGACCTCGGGATCTGGCTTCCCGCGCCGGACCTGCCCCGCGGTCACCTGGACCGGAAACGCGGCGGCGAGGCCGAGCCCTTCCAGGATTCGCGCCGCGCTCTCCGCGACCGCGGAGGTCGCCAGGGCGCGCGGCACGTCCGCGGTCGCGAGGCCGCGGACGAACTCGACGACGCCCGGGACCGGGGGCGCGTGCCCGTCGGCCAGCTCGTGATAGAGCGCGGTCTTCCGTCGGGCCAGGCGGATGGCCTCCGCGACGGGGATGGGCCGGCCGAGGATCCGCGGGACCGCTTCCTCGACGGGACGGCCGATGGCCTGACGCCAGAACTCGGGATCGGTGAGCGGGAACCCCTCCTCCCGGGACAGGCGTCGCCACGCCTCGCGGTGGAAGGGCGCGTTGTTGACCAGGACACCGTCCATGTCGAACACCGCCGCGCGGAGGCCGGCGGGCATCACCCGGACTCCCGGGCGTCGGCGGGCGCCACGCCGAGGGCGTGACCGTTCCCCCGCGCGAGCGTGGCCTCCGCCCGCGCGAGCTGCTGGCGGACCGTCTCGAGGCGCGGGTGCACCGCGAGGGCGCGCCGGAAGCAGCGGGCCGCCTCGCGATGCTGCCCCAGCGCCGTGTGGCAGAGCCCCTGGCCGGCGAGGGCGCCGAAGTGCTGCGGGTTCAATCGGAGCACCTCTTCGCAATCGGCGATGGATGTCGCGTAGTGGGTCGCCAGGAAGCGGGCCGTGGCGCGCTTGTTCCAGCCCTCGGCGAACGCGGGGGCCTGCTCGATGACGCGGCTGAACGCCGCGACCGCGCCGAGCCAGTCCTGCGATTCCATGGCGCGCAGTCCCTCCGCGAAGGCCGCGTCGACCGCCGGGTCGCCCGACCGGCTCCAAACTTGCCAGAGCGTGGCTTCGGCGAGCGCCACCAGCTCGGGATCGTCGGCGTGCAGCAACGCGGCGACGGCGGGCGTCACGCGCGCATCGGCATCCTGGGCGAGGGCCCCGAGGAGAGCGCGCCGCTCGGCCGGCGTCCCGGTCCGGAGCCGGTGCCACGCCTCTTCGGGGGTCACGACAGCCCGGCGCGGTCGGCGGCCCGCCCGCGGTCGTGGCGGAGCCGGCTGCCGGCTCCGACCCCGCGCGGTCCGGGTCGAGCCGGACCCGTTTGTCCTCGAGTCCCCATAGGGCGGCGCGCCTCCCCGAAGCGTGCCCTCCCGGACGCCCGGCGTCGGCCGCGGCCGTGCCGTCGGCGCATCCAGGTCAGGGGTCGCGGCGTCTGGGCGGGACCGATCGCCTCAGCGCCGAGTCTATCACCCTCGCTGACGCGAGGGCGTTCTAGCGGGACCGGGCGCGGAAGAAGAAGCTCGGCTCCGCGTCCTGGGCGGGGACCGTGAGGGCGAGATCGCCCGCCACGGCGAGGGACTCGAGCCCCGCGAGCTCCAGGAGCGTCCGGATCTCGGGCGCGGTGTAGAAGCTCCGCTCGGAGTCCTGGATGGCCCCGGTCTCGAGGAACTGTCCCACGACGTGGCCGCGCCCTTCGATCGGATCGACCGTGAACTCCCACACGATCCGGAGCGCGCCCTGGGTGTCGCGGCGCAGGAAGACCGTGTGCGGCGTGTCTCGCCAGCGCAGGACGTCGAAGACGAGCTCACCTTCCGGCGCGAGCACCGATCGGATCGCGCGGAAGGCCGGCACCAGCGCCGCCCGCGGCACGCAGTTGAAGACGCCGCCGAGGACCGTCACGAGATCGAAGGTGCCCAGCCGCGCGAGCTCGGGGTCGGTGAGGTCGGCGACCTCGAAGCGGAGGCGCGGGTCTCCGTTGGCGCGCTGGCGCGCCAGCGCGATGGCGACCGGCGCCGAGTCGATCCCGACGACCTCCACGCCGCGCTGGGCCCATTCGAGCGCGTGGAGCCCCGCGCTGCAGCCGACATCGAGGACGCGGCGGGGGCGGACCGCCCACTCGAGGATCGCGTCGACCTCCTCGGCGGCTTCGCGGCCCGCGTAGAAGGAGCGCTCGAAGACGCCGATGGTCGCGCGGTCGTTGAAGAACGGATCGACGGGCATCCTGAGTCGATCGTATGCTCCGCGGGCCCGCTGATCAACCGGGACGGTGGTAGGCTCGCCTCGTTCCATGACTGCGTCGCCGCCGGAGCTCGTCCCGACCTGGGTGGATCGCGATGGCTATCCCTTCGCGAGCCGCGTCGTCGAGCTCGCCGAGGGGCGCGTGCGCTACGTCGACGAAGGCCAGGGCGACCCGCTCCTGTTCGTGCACGGCACGCCGACCTGGTCCTACGAGTGGCGCCATCTGATCCGCGCGCTCGCGCCGAGCCGCCGCTGCATCGCCCCGGACCTGCTCGGCTTCGGGCTCTCGGCCCGCCCGCGGGGCTTCGCCTACACGCCCGAGGCTCACGCGGCGGTCCTCGCCGCCTTCGTGGAGCGGCTCAGGCTCGCGCGCTTCACGCTGGTGGTGCACGACTACGGGGGACCGATCGGGCTGCCGCTCTGTCTCGACGCGCCCGAGCGGGCGCGTCGCCTGGTGCTCCTCAATACCTGGATGTGGCCGCTCGACGACGATCCGGGATTCCGGTGGAAGGGCCGCCTGGCGGCGAGTGCGCTCGGGCGACTGCTCTACCGGCGGATGAACGCGTCCCTCCGGCTCGTCATGCCGCAGGCGTACGGCGACCGGCGGAAGCTGACGCCCGCGATTCACCGGCAGTACCTCGCCCCGTTCCCGACGCCCGACGACCGCGAGCGGGTGCTGTGGGCGCTGGCGCGGGCGCTCCTCGGGTCGAGCGCGTACTACGCGCGGCTCTGGGCGCGGCGCGAGCGGCTGCGGGGCCGACCCGTGCTCCTCGTGTGGGGCCTCCGCGATCCCGCGTTCGGCCTGCGCGCCCTCACGCGATGGCTCGAGCTGTTCGGAGAGGGCGCGCGGGTTCTCCGGCTGCCAGCCGCTGGGCACTGGCCGCACGAGGAGGCGCCCGAGGCGGTGGGCCGCGAGCTCCGCGAGTTCCTCGAGAGGACGGGCTGAGCCCGTCCGGCGCGGGCCCGGCCCGCGTCAGCTCGCGCGCGGGAGCGCGAGGCGCCCCCACACGTCGCCGAGCGCGGCGACCAGGCGGTCCATCGTCGCGTCGTCGTGGAACGGGCTCGGGGTGAACCGGAGCCGTTCCGTCCCGCGGGGCACGGTCGGGTAGTTGATCGGCTGGACGTAGATCTGGTGGCGGCTCAGCAGCTCGTCCGAGGCCTCCTTGCAGAGGGCGGCGTCGCCGATCAGGACCGGCACGATGTGGCTCGTCGTCGGCATGACCGGGAGCCGGGCCGCGTGGAGCAGGCGCTTCAAGCGCGCGGCGCGCTCCTGGTGCTGCGCGCGCTCGACCTGGCTCGTCTTGAGATGCCGCACGCTGGCGAGGGCCCCGGCCGCGACGAGCGGCGGCAGCGCGGTGGTGAAGATGAAGGCCGGCGCGAAGCTCCGGACGGCGTCCACGATGACCGCCGAGGCCGCGATGTAGCCCCCGACCACGCCGAAGGCCTTGGCGAGCGTCCCCTGGATGACGGTGAGCCGATCGAGCACGCCGTCCCGCTCCGCGACGCCGGCGCCGCGCGCGCCGTAGAGGCCCACCGCGTGGACCTCGTCGAGGTAGGTGAGCGCGCCGTGACGCGCCGCCACCTCGCACAGCTCGCGGAGCGGCGCGATGTCCCCGTCCATCGAGTACACGGACTCGAAGCAGACGAGCGCCGGCCGGCCCGCCTCGAGCGCGCGGAGATGGCGTTCGAGGTCCGCGGGGTCGTTGTGGCGGAAGATCCGCTTCTCGGCGCCGCTCCGCCGGATGCCCTCGATCATCGACGCGTGGTTCATCTCGTCGGAGACGATCATGCAGCCGGGCAGGAGCCGGGCCAGGGTGCTGATGGCCGCCTCGTTCGCGGAGTAGCCGGAGGTGAAGAGCAGGGCCGCCGGCTTTCGGTGGAGATCGGCCAGCTCCCGCTCGAGGAGCACGTGGGCGTGCGAGGTGCCGGCGATGTTGCGGGTGCCGCCGGCGCCGGCCCCGACCCGCTCGAGCGCCTCGGCCATCGCCTTCAGCACGGTCGGATGCTGGCCCATGCCGAGGTAGTCGTTGGAGCACCACACCGTGACCTCGACGGGCCCGTCGGGGCCGTGCCAGGTCGCGCAGGGGAAGCGCCCGCAGTGCCGCTCGAGGTCGGCGAAGACCCGATAGCGTCCTTCGGCGTGCAACCGCGTGAGGGCGTCCTGGAAGACCTGCTCGTGGGTCACGGCGGACCGGGCTCCCGGCTCGGTCATCTATAATACGCGAGCCGTGAGGGCCCTGGACCAGCTGGCCACGACGCGCATCACGCGACTCGCTCCCGCCCGGCGGCGCGAGCTGTTCCGCGCCGTGGAGGCGGCCGAGACCGCGGCCGAGCTGTTCCATCGGCACCGGGCCGGCGCGCCCGCGGTGCCGCACCCGATCGCGCTGACACCCTTCATCGTGCCGTCGCGCATGCTCCCCAGTCTCGCGCGGCTCGCGGATCTCGTCCACCGGGTTCAGGCCCATGCTCCGGCACTCTGGCGGGCCGACGCCGGCGGCTTCCGTGCGTTGTGTCCGGTGAGCGACACAACCGCGGCGTGGCTGCAGCGCGACGCGGGGCGGCCGCCGGCGCCGTGGGAGCTCTTGATCCGTCCCGACGTCGGCCTCGAGGCGGACGCCCGCGGCGGGCTCACGCCGGTGCTCTTCGAGACCAACGCGACCGGCCTCGCAGGCCTCTACAACCACGCGGCGGGCGTCCGGATCGTGCGCGCCGAGGTCTTCCCGCGCGTGTACACGGCGCGGGAGGCGCGCGCTCTCACCGATCCGCCCGATCTCCTCGCCCTCGTGGTGCGCTGGGTGCGCGCGGCCGCCCGGCACGTGGGGCGGCGGCGCCTGCGGGGGGTCGCGTTCGTCGAGGATGCCTTGCCGCTCGACGGCTACAGCGAGGTGCCGCGCCTCGTCGCGGCCTTCCGCGCGGCGGGGATCCCCGCTGCCCAGGGGACGGTGGCAGACCTGCGCCGCACCCGCAGCGGCGTGCGCTTCCAGGACCTCGCGGTCGACATGGTCTACCGGGACCTCGGGCTCGAGGACATCGGGCGGCCGACGCGGCCGGCGCTCGCCGGCTTCCTCGATCGCTTCGACGCCGGCGCGAGCGTGCCGGGCGTATCGGGCGAGTTCGCCCACAAGGCGCTGCTCGAGTGCATCGGGCGGCCCGAGCTCGCGTCCCTGTTCACGCCGGCGGAGCACCGGCTCCTCCGCCGGGCCGTGCCCTGGACCCGCGTGCTCGGGGCGCGGCACACGGAGGACCCGGCCGGTCGGGAGGTCGACCTCCCGGAGTTCGTGGGCCGGGCCCGGGAGCGCCTCCTGATCAAGCCGAACGTGGGATCGAGCGGCTCCGGCCTGCTGCTCGGCCTGGAAGCGGGGCCGGCGCGCTGGGAGGCGCGGATCACGCGCGCGCTCCGCGAGCCGGGTCGGTGGGTGGTCCAGCTCCGGCGGCCGGGCACCTGCCGCCCGATGGTCTACCTCCGGAACGGCCGCGCCCACACGGGCCTCTGCTACTTCTCCCTGGGGCTCTTCTACGCGCCGGGGGATCTCGGGCTCCACTGCCGGGTGAGCCGGGAGCCCGTCGTCAACGTCGCGCGGCAGGGCGCCGTCGCCTGCGCGTTTCTGGTCGGCCGGTAGCGAGGACGCGCCTCGGATCGAGCGGGCGCGCGGGGGCCGGGTGCGAGCCGTCGGGGCCGAGTGGCGGGACGGCAGCGCCGTCCCGCCACTCAGGCGCGGGCCCCTACTTCATCTCGATCTTCTTGGCGATGGCCACATAGGTGACCGTGACCTTGTCGCCCTTCTTGACCTTGAGGTCCTTCACGCCCTCCGTGGAGAACTCCCAGATGTCGCCCCCCTTGTCGACGCTCATCGTCTTCGCCTTGGCGTCGACGTCCGTCACGGTCCCGGTCCACTGATACTGCTTGGGTCCGGCGGCCAGCGACAGGGTGGCGGCGAGTCCCACCAGTACGAGGACAGCGAGCACGGCCATCGTTACGCGATTCCGCATGGGCACGACTCCTTTCCTGGCGGCCTCCGGGCCGCCGTTCCGGGGCACATTCTCCGGGTCCAGCTCCGCGCGGCCGGTCGACCCGCTCGGGCGGAGCTCACGTCCAGGCGGGCGTCAGCTTGCCCGCCGCGTCGCGCCAGTAGGGCGCCCACGCGAGCGCGCAGAGGCGCACGCGCACGTCGGTCTTCTTGGGCCGGATGGCCACGGACTCGAGGCGGTCCGTCTCGGCGCGCGACTCGAGCGCGGCCATCTCGGTCTGGATCTCCGTCTCGAGCGCGGCCAGGTCCTGCTGGACGGCGGCCACGGTCTCCTGCGCGCGGGCGACGTCCCCGCGCTCCTTGAGGACGCGGCCGGCATCGCGGGCCGCGGTCGTGGCGCGGCCGATGTTCGTGGCGCTGATCGTCTTGCGTCCGAGCAGCCCGCCGAGGATCGTGGCGCCGATGGAGATCGCGACCTGCATGCCACGCTGCGTGACCTGCTCGCTCTCCCGCGCCTGCGCCTGCTGGGCGCGCCGGAGGCGCTCTTCGAGCGCCGCCCGCTTCGGCGCGTACTTCTTGCGGAGCGCTTCCACGCGCTCATCGCGCTCGGCGCGGGCGGACTCGCGGATCCGCACCCGGAAGTCGCGCTCGCTCTCGCCGGGCCGCGAGACCGCGCCTGACCCGGGGTCGCGCAGGAGCTCGAGCCGCCGCTGACCGTAGAGCCACGCCGCGAGGTCGCGGCTCCAGCCGTCGTAGCTCTTGGGCTTCCCCGCGGCCGAGGGCAGCGGCGCCCAGTCCGCGCGGGCGCCGGGGTTCGCCTCGAGGTCGGCCACCGGAATGTCGAGGGCCGTCGCGCCCTCCCAGCTCACCGGCACCGCCGCGTCCGTGATCGGCGTCGCGACGACGACCTCGTCGTTCTGATCGACGTCCGCCTTCGTGTCGGCGAAGTGCACGGTGGCCGCGCCCAGGACCATGGGCTGGTAGACCAGCGTCGCGCCGGCGGGCGCGCTTCCACGGACGGGCACGAAGTGCTGGGGCACGCCGGGCGGGAGGACCGGCTGCACGCCCCCGCGGGCGGCCGCGGAGGCCGCGGCGGATGCCGTCGCCGGGGCGGCGGCCGGGGCCGGGGCGGTTCCGGGCGCGTCGGCGGGCCGCGCCGAGGCCGGCGCTGACGGCTGCCGGCCGGCCATCAGCTGCTTGATCTGGGCGCGGGTCAGCGGTCCGCGCAGATAGGACATGACCCAGCGCGACTCGAAGACCTCGGGCGCGTCCTCGTGCACGTTGTTCAGGAGGAAGACCCGGCTCCCGAGGCCGCCCAGGATCTTCTCCATGGTCCCGCGGTCGAAGCGCTTGTCGCCGCCGGCGGCCGCGCCCTCCAGGCCGTCGAGCACGCGCGCGCGGTCGCGCTCCGTCTGGAGGCGCCCGATGAACCACGTCCCGGTGTTGGCGAGCCCCTTGTAGTCGAGGTCGACCGGGTTCTGGGTCGCGAGCACCACGCCGACGCCGAACGCGCGCGCCTGCTTGAGGAGCGTCAGGAGCGGGAGCTTCGACGGCGGGTTCGCGACCGGCGGGAAGTAGCCGAAGACCTCGTCCATGTAGAGCAGCGCCCGGAGACTGGTCGTGCCGGACTGCGCCCGCACCCAGCCGAGCATCTCGTTCAGGAGGAGCGAGACGAAGAACATGCGCTCGGCGTCCGACAGGTGGGCGATCGAGATGATCGTCGCCCGGGGCTTGCCGGCGGGGGTGTGGAGAAGCGCGCCGATGTCGAGCGGCTCCCCTTCGAGCCAGGCGTCGAAGCCCGGGGCGGCCAGGAGGTTGTTCAGCTGGGTCGCGAGCGCGAAGCGGTCCTTGGCCGGGAAGAACGCATCGAGGTCGAGGGCGCCGACCTTCGGGAAGGGCGGGCTCTGGATCTGCCGGATCAGCTCCGTGAGGTCGAGGTCGCGGCCCTCGCGCCACGCGGTCTCGAGGACCTTCGCGAGGAGGATGTGCTCGCGGCTCCGGAGCGGGTCGGCCTCGATGCCGAGGAGCCCGAGAAGGCTCGTCGCGGTGGTGGCGATCCGCTCCCGGAAGAGCTCCGCGTCGTCGCGCACGGCCGCCGGGGGCGCGGCGAACGACTTGACGATCGAGATCGGGAGGCCCGCCGTGCTGCCCGGGGTGTAGATGGCGACGTCGGCCGCGTCGCGGAGCCGCTGGATCCGCGCGCCGTCCTCGCCCCACTCGCCGAGTCCCTTCCGCCAGAGCTCGGCCTGCTGGGCGGCGTACGCGTCGACCGCGAGCCCCTTGCGCCGGGCGTCGTCCTCGTTGACCCACGGCGCGAAGTCCTCCGGGCGCAGCTGCGGGAAGGTCAGGCAGAGGTTGGGCAGATCGCCCTTCGGGTCGATGAGGAGCACGGGGATGCCGTCGAGCAGCGCCTCCTCGATGAGCGCGAGGCAGAGGCCGGTCTTGCCGCTGCCCGTCATCCCGATGCACACGGCATGGGTGACGAGATCCTTGGAGTCGTAGAGGAGGAGCCCGGGCTTGGGCTGCTTGGCCCCGAGGTCGTACGGACGCCCGAGGTAGAAGACACCGAGCTTCTCGAAGTCGGCGGCGGTGGGTTCTCCCGAGGGGCGCTCCGGGGCCGCAGGGCCCGGGGCCCCGCTCGATTTGGCCCGGCCGGGTTGGCGCGCGCGGGGCGACATGGACAGTCTCAGCGTGGGTCGTCCCGCGGTCCCTTGTCAAGCGCCGTGGGGCTAGCGCCGATGCGCGACGCTCGCGGCGCGCGGACGGATCAGCCGCCGAGTCGCGGCGCGCCCCAGTCGGACCGCGCGCCGAGGCGACGGGGCGGCACCACCAGGACGCTGTGGAACGGGATCGGGGGCCGCCCCGGGTGGCCGGTCGCCGCCGCGCCCCAGGCGCGGCCGACGTCTTCGAGGAGCGCGAGGAGCGTCGCGTAGCCCGCGGGATCGCGCGGGAGCAGCCGGTCGGCCGCGCGGATGACGAGCCGGTATCCCGCGCCGGGAAGCCACTCGAGGTCGGTGAGGCAGTCCTCGAGCGCGTCCCACGTGCGCCCGAAGTGCGGCGGGAACGCGAGGGCCCGGGCGAACTGGTTCAGGAGGGCGCGCTTCGTGCCGCACCGCCGGCCCTCGATCGTCACGGGTCACGAAGCCGGGGGGCGGCGCGGGGAGCACCGCGTCCGTGTCCGCGACGAGGAGGTGCACCCAGGGGGGCGCCGTGGACTCGAGTTGCCGGGCGGGGGACGGCACGCTCACGCGGGTTCGCTCAGTTCAGCGGCACGAAGGTGCGGTAGTGATCGCCGGTGTAGTAGGCGCGGCCGGTGGCCTGCTCGATGACGAGCCGCTCCGGCCCCCGGCCCCGACCGGCGACGCGCGGGTGCACGTCGTACTCCCGGTACCGACCCGGCGGCAGCCGGCGCTCCCGGTTCTGGAAGGCGCGCCCGCCGACGTAGCCCGCCAGGGGCTCGCCGCCGCGCGCCTGGATCGTGGCGAGCAGCTCGCGGGCCCGCTCGAGGGCGGGGGATTCGTCGCGCGGGCGGATCGGCGGCGCGGGCGCGACCGCGTCGGCGGGCGCGGTGCCGGGCGCCTCGCGGGCCAGGCCGCCCGCGTTCGGAGCGAGCGGCGGCCGGCCCACGTCCGGGGCCCGGCGCAGCATCACCGCGACCGCGGCGAGGGTGAGAGCGACCGCCAAGAGCACGAGGGCGGCGCGGCGCATCGCGCGCCCATGATGACACGAGCGCTTCCGCGGGTTGAGCGCCCTTCCGCCCATCGGGTATAGTGAGCGCGATTCCTATCCCGCCGTCGGGTGGAGGCGCGACCATGGCACGATGGCCTGGGTTGGGCTGGTTTCTCGCAGCGGCCGCGGTCCTGGCGGTCGGGACCGGGCTAGGCCCGCTCCTCTCGCCGGACGCGTGGGCGCAGTCGACGACCCTCGCTGTCCAGACCACCGCCGAGCCCCCCGGGCTCGACCTCACCGCGACGCCCGCGTCGGCGACGGCGACGGTGGTCTTCTACAACATCCAGGAAGCCCTGGTGAAGGTCGACGCCCAGGGCCGGCTCGTGCCCTGGCTCGCCGAGCGGTGGCACACGACCGACAACCTCAACTACACGTTCTTCCTCAAGAAGGGGGTCCGCTTCCACGGCGGCCGCGAGCTGACCGCCGACGACGTGAAGTTCGTCCTCGATCGCGCGCGGAACCCCGAGACGAAGCACCCCCACGCGAAGCAGTACGAGGACATCGCGACGATCCACGTGCGCGACCCGAACACCGTGACGATCGCGCTGAAGCGCACCAACGCCATGTTCCTCTACAACCTCGCGCGCCAGGGCTCGGTGATCTATCCCCGCGAGGCGGTGGACCAGCAGAAGTCGCAGCCCGTCGGAACCGGACCGTTCATGCTCGACCGCTGGGATCGCGGTGACCGGATCGTTCTCAAGCGCAATCCCGAGTATCACGTCAAGGGCTTGCCGAAGCTCGAGCGCGTGACGTTCCGGTTCATCCCCGACGCCAACGCCGCCCTGGCCGCGCTCCAGGCCGGGGACATCGACGTGATGGCGTTCGGCCTCGGGCCGGAGTCCGTCGAGGTCGTCCGCCGCTCGCCGAACCTCCAGCTGATCCAGGGCGAGACCACGAGCGACGTGATCCTCGCGCTGAACAACTCGAAGAAGCCGTTCTCGGACGTCCGGGTCCGGCGGGCCATCACCCACGCCGTCGACAAGCCGGAGGTCGTGAAGGGCGCGATGTTCGGCCTCGGGCGTGTCCTCGGTTCCAACATCGACCCGCTCAACCCCTATTTCGTCGACATGGCGAAGGCGGTGCCGCACGACGTCGCCCGGGCGAAGCAGCTCCTGAGCGAGGCGGGCTACCCGAACGGCTTCGAGGCGGTGCTGCGCGTCACGCCGCAGTACTCCTACACCGTGCGGACGGGCGAGGTGCTGGTCGAGCAGCTCGCCAAGGCCGGCATTCGCGTGAAGCTCGAGCAGATCGAGTGGGGCCAGTGGCTCGAGCGCGTCTACAAGAACGCCGACTACGACATGACGATCATCGGCCACGCCGAGGCGTGGGACGCCGGGAACTACGCCAACCCGAAGTACTACTACCGCTACGACAGCCCGCGCTTCCAGGCGGTCTTCCAGGAATCCGAGTTGACCCTCGACGACAAGAAGCGCCGGGAGCTGTACGCGCAGCTCCAGAAGATCATGGTCGACGAGGCGCCGGTCGTCTGGCTCTACGCCTACCCGCGGCTGGTGGCGGCCAAGAAGGGCGTGCTGGGCATCTGGAAGGACCTCCCGACGCTCGCCATGGACCTGTCGGAGGTGAGCTGGGCCAAGTAGCGGCGCGCGCCGCCGTGGGACTGCCCGGCACCGTCCGCCCCGGGGCCCGCCTCGGGGCGGCGCCGTCTCGCGGGATCGCCGGCCCGGCATGCGCCGCCTGATCCTCCGCCGGGCGGTGGCGTTCGTCGCCACCCTCTTCGTCGTCTCCCTGGTGGTCTTCACGGTGGTCCGCATCCTGCCCGGGGACCCCGCGCTCCTCATCATGGGCACCGAGGCGAGCCCGGAGGCCGCCGCGGCCCTCCGCCGCGCGATGGGGCTCGACCGGCCGATCCTGGTCCAGTACGTCGAGTGGCTCGGCGGCGCGCTCGTGGGCGATCTCGGGCGGTCCATCCAGTACGACGTCGGCGTCGCGCGCCTGGTCGTGAGCCGCCTGGCGGTCACGCTGCCGCTCACCGTGCTCGCCGCGCTCTTCATGCTCCTGACCGCGGTGCCGCTCGGCGTCTACGCGGCGACCCGGCAGGGGCGGGTGGGCGACTACCTCGCGATGCTCGTCTCGCAGCTCGGCATCGCGATTCCCTCGTTCTGGGCCGGGCTTCTCCTGATCCTCCTCTTCGCCGTCCGTCTCGGGTGGGTCCAGGCGGGCGGGTTCGACGGCTGGGCCGGGGGCCTCTGGCCCGGCATCCGCGCGCTGCTCCTGCCGGCCTTCGCGCTCGGGGTGATCCAGGCGGCCATCCTGACGCGCACGACGCGGGCGGCCGTGCTGGAGGTTCTCCGCGCCGATCACGTGCGGACCGCGCGCGCCAAGGGCCTCGCCGAGGGCGCCGTGACGTGGAAGCACGTCGTGCGGAACGCGCTCCTGACGATCGTGACGATCGTCGGGCTCCAGCTCGGGCAGCTCCTGACCGGGAGCATCGTGCTGGAGAACGTCTTCTACCTGCCGGGTCTCGGGCGTCTCGCCCTGGGCGCGATCAGCGCGCGGGACCTGCCGGTCGTGCAGGGCGTGGTGCTGTTCGTCGCGGTCACCGTCGTCACGCTGAACTTCGTGGTGGATCTCCTCTACACGGTGCTCGATCCGCGGATCCGCTATGAGTAGAGGCTGGCGCCGGGCGCGCCGCCACCCGAGCTTCGCGATTGGCCTCGCGCTGACCGCGGCGATCGTCGCGACCGCCGTGTGCTCCCTCGTCTACACGCCGCGGGACCCCCTCCGCATGGAGATCACGGCCCGGCTCGAGCCGCCGTCGGCGAGCCATCCGATGGGGACCGACCAGTACGGGCGCGATCTGCTCTCGCGGGTCATGCGGGGGGCCGTCGCCTCGCTCGCGGTGGGCGCGGTCGCGGTCGGCATCGGCATGGCCGTCGGCGTCATCCTGGGCGCGGCCGGCGGCTGGGTCGGGGGGTGGCTCGACGAGGCCGCGATGCGGGTGGCAGACGCGATCTACGGGTTCCCCGCGGTCCTGTCGGCGCTCCTCGCCGCGGCGGTGTTCGGGCCGAGCGTCCTCCTCAGCATGGTCGCGGTGGGCATCGCCTACGTGCCGGTCTTCGCGCGGCTCATGCGTGCGAGCGTCCTAGCGCTCCGCGCCCAGGAGTTCGTGACGGCCGCACGCGCGCTCGGCGCCCGGGACGGCGTGATCCTCCGGCGCCACGTCTTCCCGAACGCGGTCTCGCCGCTGATCGTGCAGGCGACGATCTCGTTCCCGCTCGCGATCCTGGCCGAGGCGGCGCTGTCGTATCTCGGGCTCGGGACCCAGCCGCCCCAGCCGTCGTGGGGCCTCATGCTGCGCGAGGCGCAGAACTTCCTCCAGCTCTCGCCCTGGTACGCGGTCTTCCCGGGCGCGGCCATCGCGCTCGCCGTCCTGGGCTTCAACCTGCTGGGGGACGGCCTCCGGGATCTCCTGGATCCGCGGGCCAGCTGACGACCGCCGCGCCGCGCGGCGGTCAGCGGTGCGGGGGGGCGGGCAGGCGCCCGTGCTGGAAGAGCCGCAGATGGTCCTGGTAAACCTCGGCGATGCCCGCGGCCAGATCCACCATGTGCGGCGCGCGGTCGGCCCACGCGAGCGACCGGAACCGGAGCCGGCTCGGCTGCTGGCGGCTCACCGCGTCGGGCATGCACACGATGCGCGGCGGGTGCTTGGACACCCGCGTGAAGATGCCGATGAGGCCGGCGATGGAGATGCTCTGCTCGCTGGCGAAGACCTTGACGAGAGACGTCGGGCGCTCGAGCCGCATCAGCCGGCGGCGCGACGCGCCTTCATCCGGAGACGTGGTCGCGGCGCCGGTTCCGGTCGAACAACACCCCACTTCGCACGCCTCGTCAAGACCGGTCGGGCACCTGGCCGCGCACTTGGATCCGCGCGCGAATCGCTGGAAGCGGTGACGAAGACCGGGCTGAACCGATGGCGCGGGCGGTCACGCGCGAGACCGCGCGGTGTGGCCCGCGCGCGACGGGAGAGCGCGACGGCTCTCCGCGGAAAGCCCCGGCTAGAGCTCCTTCCGGACCTTGAGGTAGAGCTTCTGGCAGCCTTCCCGGTCGAGCCCGGACACCATCAGGTAGACCATGTCCTTCTGCTTCCAGTAGACGACGTTGAAGCCGTTGACCTCGCGCATGTACGGCCGGTACTGCTCGATCTGGACGCGGCCCTCGGTCGGCATCGGCAGATCCGGTCCGGGGAGCACGAAGTACGTCGTGTCGGGGGACGTCCTGTAGCGCACGGTGGCGGCCGCCGTCTTCCGGCTCGCCAGGATCGTCGGACGCGCGGCGATGAGGTGGAGCTCCTCGGAGCCGGCGAACACCTTCGGGAGCTCCACGGCAGTAACCGAGCGGACACGCTGGAACAAGCCGTCCGCCTCGGGGCTGCTGACCTCCCGGGGCGTCGCCTCGAGGTCGAGCAGGATCCGCCGATGCTCGTTGACGCCGGCCTGGATCAGGACGTCGACCACATCGCCTGGCGATGGGGCCGGCCGGCGAACGAAGGGCGTGAGGACCGCCGCGACGACGATCGCCGCGAGGGCGGCGGCCACCCAGGGACGCTCCAGCCAGGCAACGACGCCCCGCCGGCGCACGCCGAGGGCGCGCACCTGGCGGGCCAGGGCGGGCGGCGCCGGCGAGCGCGGCACGGCCTGGACGAGCCGCGCGACCGCCTCCTCGCGAGCGAGCACCGCCCGGCAGCCCGGGCAGCCCGACAGGTGGGCCTCGACCGCGCGGGCGCGCTCGGGCTCGAGCTCGCGCCGTCGATACTCCTCCAGGATCTCGCGGGTCTCGTGGCAGTCCATGGCTCAGTGCGTCCGGTAGTAGTCGCCCAGGCGGCGCCGCACCATCCGGCGCGCCCGGAACAGTCGCGATTTCACCGTTCCGATGGGGACGTCCATGATCTGCCCGATCTCGTGGAGCGCCAGTCCTTCCAGGTCCGCGAGCAGCAGCACCGAGCGAAAGTCCTCGGGCAGCTCCGCGAGCGCCCGCTCCAGGTCCAGCACGGTCACGACCGCCGGATCCGGCGCCTCCCCGACCGGGCCCTCCTCGAGGCCATCGTCCATATCCTTGTCGAGGAGCACCGGCTGGTGCGTCTCCCGCCGGTAGAACGTGAGGAACGTGTTTCTCAGTATCTGGAACAACCAAGCCCGCAGGTGCGTTCCCGGCTCGAACCGATGGGCGAACCGGAAGGCGCGGAGGTAGGTCTCCTGGACCAGGTCGTCGGCGTCCGGCGGCCGCTTGGTCAGCCGGAGGGCGAAGTTATAGAGCGTGTCGAGGTGCGTGAGGGCCTGCTGGCGGAATTCGGCGGACGGCTCGGGCACGGGGTCGCCTCTGGCCCCGGACGCTAGCAGACTACCCCACCCCCAGCAAGCCCCGGGGGCTCAGTCGGGGTAGGGGAGGACGTCGCCGTCGCCGGGCAGCTCGCCCAGGAGATCCACGATCGACTGGTAGAGCGTCGGATGCTCGACCTCGGGCGCGATGTCCGCGAGCGGGACGAGGACGAACCGACGGAGGTGGAGGAACGGATGCGGGATCTGGAGCCGATCCTCCGCGATGACCTGGTCCGCGTAGAGCAGGATGTCGATGTCGAGCGAGCGCGGGCCCGGCCCGGGCATGGGATCAGACAGGGTCCGGCCGGACTGGGTCTCGATCGTCTGGGTGAGCCGCAACAGGCGTTGCGGCGGGAGATCCGTCTCGATCTCGACCGCGCAGTTGAGGTGCCATGTCTGCCGCGGCGAGCCGAGCTCCGGCCACGGCGTCGTCTCGTACACCTGCGAGCACGTGACGACGCGAACCGCCATCTCGGCGCGGAGCCGGGCCAGCGCCGCTTCCAGATGCTGGCGGCGGTCGCCCAGGTTCGAGCCCAGCGAGAGAAACACTCGCGCCATGCCTATCGGCTCCGTGTCATCCGGACCCCTGGCACCGCGGCGACCCCGTCGAGCGGGGCGGTGACCTTGCGAATCCTCACCGTCACCTCGCGCGCCGGGTACTCCCGGAGCAGCGTGTCACAGAGGAGGCCCGCGAGCCGCTCGATCAGATGGACCCGGTCGCCCGTGCCCGCCGCGACCACCCGCTGCACCACCTGGCCATAGTCCACCCCGGCTTCCAGGTCGTCGGAGAGCGCGGCCGGGGTGAGGTCGAGCGCCAGCTCGACGTCCACCGAGAACCACGCGCCGACCTCCTGCTGGGCCGAGGTGACGCCGTGATGGCCGTAGAACCGGATGTCTTCGACGAAAAGTATATCAGACGGTCCACGACCCGGCCGGAGGGGGCTCATGCGGGTGTCCGTCCCCCGTCAGAGCCCGAGGACGTCGTGCATCGAGTAGAGGCCGGGGCGGGCGGCCGCGACGAACCGGGCCGCCCGCAGGGCGCCCTGCCCGAAGGTGTCGCGGCTGTGGGCCCGGTGGGTCAGCTCGAGCCGCTCGCCGGCCGTGCTGAAGACGACCGTGTGCTCGCCGACGACGTCGCCCCCCCGGAGGGCGTGGACGCCGATCTCCTTCGTCGTCCGCTCTCCGACGAGCCCGTGACGCCCGTACACGCCGGCATCCTCGATCCGACGCCCGAGCGCCTCGGCGATCACCTCGGCCATCTTGGCGGCCGTGCCACTCGGCGCGTCCTTCTTCATCCGGTGGTGGATCTCCGTGATCTCGACGTCGTAGTCGTCCCCGAGGGCCTTGGCCATCAGCGCGAGGACGCGGAAGGCGAGGTTCACCCCGACGCTCATGTTGGGCGAGAACATGATGGGCACGCGCGTCGCCAGCCGTCGGACCTCGTCGACCTGCGCGGCCTGGAGCCCCGTCGTGCCGACGACGGCGCCGGCGCCCTGGGCGGCGGCGAGCCGGAGGTGCTCCAGCGTGGGCTCGGGGGCGGTGAACTCCACGAGGACGCGGCCCGGTGCCAGGAGCGGCCCGGCGTCGGGCACGATCGCCACGCCGAGGTGGCCCGCGCCCGCAACCTCACCCGCGTCTCGTCCGAGGTGAGGATGGCCGGGGCGCTCGAAGGCGCCCGCCACGCGGAGATCCGCGGCGTCACGGGCGAGCGCGATGATCCGCCCGCCCATCCGACCGGCCGCGCCCGCGACGACCAGCTCGACCACGGGGCGGGTTGGCCTAGCTCAGGCCTTGAGGACGCCGGCCTGGACGAGTGCCTGGCGGAGCTTCTCCCGGTTGGCCGGGGTCATGGCGCACATCGGCAGGCGCCACTCGGCGCGGATCATGCCGAGCATGGCCATCGCTTCCTTCACCGGGATCGGATTGGTCTCGATGAACATGGCCTTGCAGACCGGGTAGAGCTTCAGGTGGAGGTCGCGGGCCCGCTTCCAGTCGCCCTCGAGGGCCGCGTGGGTCACGTCGGCGACCTCGCGCGCGAGGAAGTTGCCGACCACCGAGATGACGCCGCGCCCGCCCACCGACATGAGCGGAAGCGTGAGGTTGTCGTCGCCGGAGAGGACCGTGAACTCCGGCCCGCAGGCCAGGATCACGGCCGTCATCTGGTCGAGGCTCCCGGAGGCCTCCTTGACGCCCACGATGTTCGGGATCTGAGCGAGCCGCGCCAGCGTCTCGGTCTCCATGTTGACCGCGGTGCGCCCCTGGATGTTGTAGATGATCAGGGGCAGGTCGGGCGCGGCCTGCGCGATGGCGCGGTAGTGCTCGTAGAGGCCCTGCTGGGTCGGCTTGTTGTAGTAGGGCGTGACCACGAGCGCGCCCGCGGCTCCGGCCCTGGCGGCGTGCTGCGTCATCTCGATCGCCTCGGCGGTCGAGTTCGAGCCCGTGCCCGCGACCACCGGGATCCGGCCGCGCGCCTGCTCGATCACGATCTCGACGACGCGCTTGTGCTCCGCGTGCGAGAGGGTGGGCGACTCGCCCGTCGTCCCACAGGGAACGAGCCCGTCCGTCCCGTTCGCCACGTGGAACTCGACGAGCTCCCGGAGCTTGCCCTCGTCGACCTGACCGTCGCGGAACGGCGTGACCATGGCGACCAGTGAGCCCTGGAAGGTGCGTCGCATCGCCTTAACCTCCTTCGCTACACGGACTCGATCACGCGGGGCAGCATTTGCGGGGACGGTAGCATGGGCCCCCGGACGAATCAAGACGAGGACGGCTCAGGGCAGGGTCGCGGACGCCTCCGGCGAGGGCACCGACTCGTTGGCACGCTTCGAGCGATCGACCGCGGTGACCACGTAGTAGTAGGTCTGTCCCGGTCGCACGTCCGTGTCGACGTACGTCGTGCCTCCCTGGGGCGCCTGGGTCAGCTTCGCGTGGCCTCGGCCCGCCGTCGTGCTGCGATAGACGAGGTACCCGGCCACGTCCGCGTCGGGCACCGCCTGCCATGCGAGCCGGATGCTCGACCCGGCGAGCACCGCGACGAGCCCGCGCGGCTGGGCCGGCGGCGTCGCGTCCTCCGGCGTCGCGGTCGCGACGGCGCTCGGGCCGCTCTGGGCCCCGCCCGACGCGAGCCGCGCGCGCACCACGTACTGATACGTCACGTCGTTCTGGACCGCCAGGTCGACGTACTGGCGGGCGGTGATGGGCTCGAGGTTGAGGGGGCGGCCGCCCGGGGCGGCGGATCCGCTGGCGCGGAAGATGTCGTACACGAGGTCCGCCGGGGCCGGCGAGCCGTCCACCAGCGTCGGCGGCGCGTCCCATAGGAGGCGCACCTGCGTGTCGCCTCCCTGGGCCTCGAGCCGGGGCGGCACCACGGGGGCGGCCGCGAGCGCCACGACGACCCGGTTGGAGGGCGGGCTCGGCCGCCCGCGCTCGTCCAGCGCGACGACGACGTACGTGTACCGTTGCCCGAACGAGAGGCCCTGGGCGTCCGTGTAGTTCACCTGGTTGCCCACGACCTGGGCCGTTTCCGCCGGTTCGGCGACCGTGATGTCGGCGACCCGCTCGAACCCGGGCACGCCGGGGGAGCCCCCGAACAGCCCGCGGAACACGACCAGCGCGGGCCGCACCGGCTCCTCGGCGGCGCCGTCCTCGACCCGCCGGTACACCTCGGTCCGCCGGACCTCCTTGAGCGCGCTCCGGTCGACCCTGATGCGGGGGAGCGTCCAGTTGAGGCGGATCGCGCTCCCTTCGACCGCGGCCTGGAGGTCCTGGACGGCGGCGGGGAGCTTCCGCTCGGGCGCGACGGGCGGCCCGCGCTTGCCGCACGCAGCCAGGGGCAGCGGCAGCAGGAGCGCGAGGGCGAGCGCGGCGCGCATCCGGCCCGCTCCGCCGGCGCGCTCGGGGGCGGGCCGAGCCTTCAGGGGGCCTCCACGAGCGCCCGCGCTTCCGTGAGGGCGCGAGCGACGGCCTCGGGCGCGGTGCCGCCGTAGACGTTCCGGGCCGCGAGGGATGCGTCGACCGAGACGGCCTCGCGGAAGTCCGGACCGAACAGGGGCGACAGGGCCTGGAGGTCCTCGAGCGGAAGGTCCTCGAGGCGCGCGCCGCGGTCGAGCGCGAGCCGCACGGCCCGGCCCACCACCTCGTGCGCGTCGCGGAACGGCAGCCCGCGCTGGACCAGGTAGCCGGCGAGATCGGTCGCCGTGGAGAAGCTCTCGCCGGCCAAGGTGCGCAGGTGGTCCGCGCGGAACCGGAGCGCGCGGAGGAAGGGCGCCAGGATGCCGAGCGTGCCCCGCAGCGTGTCGGCGGCGTCGAAGAACGCCTCCTTGTCCTCCTGCATGTCCGAATGATAGGCGAGCGGCAGCCCTTTCATGACAGTAAGAAGTCGGACCAGGTCGCCGTACACCCGCCCCGTCTTGCCCCGGATCAGCTCCGCGACGTCCGGGTTCTTCTTCTGCGGCATGATCGATGATCCGGTGGCGTAGGCGTCGGGGAGCTCGACGAAGCCGAACTCGGCCGAGGCCCACAGGACGAGCTCCTCGGCGAGCCGCGACTGATGGGTGGCCGTGATCGCGGCCGCCGCGCAGAACTCCAGCGCGAAGTCGCGGTCCGACACGGCGTCCATGCTGTTCGGCGTCGCGGCGTGGAAGCCGAGCGCCTGGGCGAGCGCGTGGCGATCGATGGGCACCGTGGTGCCCGCAAGGGCGGCGGCGCCGAGCGGGCACATGTCGAGGCGCCGCCGCGCGTCGGCGAACCGCTCGCGGTCCCGCGCCAGCATGAAGACGTACGCCAGGAGGTGGTGGGCCAGCAGCACGGGCTGCGCCCGCTGGAGGTGGGTGTACCCCGGCATCGGGCTGGTCCGGTGCCGCTCGGCCTGCTCCAGGAGCGCGGCCTGGACGTCGCGGAGCGCGAGGCGGATCGCGTCGATCTCCGCCCGGAGCCAGAGCCGCATGTCGAGCGCGATCTGGTCGTTGCGCGAGCGGCCAGTGTGGAGCTTCCCGCCCACGGCGCCGATCTTCTCGATCAGGCGCCGCTCGATGTTCATGTGGATGTCCTCGAGCTCGATCCGGTACGGGAAGGCGCCGGTCTCGAGCTCCGCCCGCACCTCGGCGAGCCCGCGGAGGATCGCGTCGAGCTCCGCTTCGGCGAGGACGCCGCCCTTGGCGAGCGCCCGCGCCCAGGCCTCGCTGCCCCGGATGTCGTGGGGCCAGAGCCGGTGGTCGAAGGGGAGGGAGGCGGTGAACGCGCGGGCCGAGGTGTCCGTCGGCTCCGAGAAGCGGCCGCCCCAGGGGCTCTTCGGCGCCGGCCCCGTCATCGCGGGACGGCCGCCGAGGCGCGTGACTCGTCCGCGGCCAGAAGCGCCGCGATCTCCTCCATGATCCCGCCGGTGACGTCGGCGCGGAGGCCCTGGGTTGCCCGCTGGCGCGGCCACGTGAAGCGGATGGGCTTCCCGAAGCGCACGGCGAGCGGCACCCGGCGGGGGACGAAGAAGCGCCGGGAGGCCAGCGCCTGGAACGTCCCCGAGATGGCGGCGGGGACGACGGGAACGCCGGACCGGAGCGCGACCAGGGCGACGCCGGGCTGGCCACGGACGAGCTGCCCGTACTGGCTGAACGGGCCCTCCGGGAAGATGCCCACCACGCCGCCCTGCTCGAGGACCCGCAGCGCCCGGCGGATGGCGCCCGGATCGGGGCGGGCCAGGGATACCGGGATCGAGCCCACGTGGTCGTGGAAGTACGGATGGAGCGGCGTGGCCCGGTAGACGCGCGGCATGACCAGGAAGCTGATCTTCCGGGGCAGCGCCGTGGCCAGCACGACGCCGTCCAGGTAGTTCGCGTGGTTCGCGGCGACGATGAACGGGCCCTGCTCCGGCACGTGCTCGAGCCCGCTCACGCGAAACGCGAAGAAGCGCCGCAGCACCGGAGGGAGGACGCGCTTGAGCGCCGCGTACACCGCGGGCAGGCGCTCCGGCTCGTCCGCCACCGGAGATGTGGCGGGGCGCCAGGCCGGCGGGGCGTGCTTCCAGTTCGGTCTCATCGCGCGTCTGTCTGGTGCCTTCATAGCATCGGGTCGTTGGCAGGCGCAAGAGTTGTGGTGGTCGCGGACGTGCGCGACCGGGCGCGGTACTGACGGTAGCGCGCCACGGCCTGGGCGTGCTCCTCGAGGGTCGTGGAGAAGTAGTGCGCCCGGTCGTCCACGGCCACGAAGTAGAGGTAGGGGACGTTGGCCGGCTCGAGGACCGCGTCGATCGCGGCCCGGCCCGGATTCCCGATCGGTCCCGGCGGGAGCCCCCGGTGCTTGTAGGTGTTGAACGGATGGTCGACCTGGAGATCGTCGCGGGTGAGCGCCCGCCCTTCCTTGGCGAGCGCGTAGGCGACGGTCGGATCGGCCTGGAGGGGCATGTCCAGCCGGAGGCGGTTCAGGAACACCCGGGCGATGATCGGCCGCTCCGTCGCCAGCGCGGCTTCCTTCTCCACGATCGACGCCAGGGTGACCAGCTGATGGAGGCCCAGGCCGCGCTGGCGGGCCCGCGCGATGACGTCGGCCGTGCCCGACCGGTCCCGGAAGCGCTGGACCATCCGCGCCAGGATCTCCTCCACGCGCATGCCCTTGGTGACCTGGTAGGTGTCGGGGAAGAGGTACCCCTCGAGCGAGTCGGACTCGATGCCGAGGCTCCAGGTCATGCGGGCGCTGCTGGCCGTGCGGAGGACCTCGGCGGCGGGGGCGATGCCCTCGGCCTCGATCTGCCGGGCCAGCTCCCGGATCGTGAAGCCCTCGGGCAGCACCAGGAGGTGCGGCTTCACCCGGCCGGTCTCGAGGAGCTGGAGCACGGCCAGGAGCGGGGCGCCCTGGGGCACCTCGTACTCGCCGGCCTTCAGGGAGCGGGCCGTCCCTCGGAAGAAGGCGAGCCCGATGAAGACGGTCTCGCTCCGGATCACGCCCTGCTCGGCCAGGAGCCGGGCGATGCCGAGGACCCCCAGGGTGGCGGGGATCTCCACCGTGCGGGGGCCCTGCTCCAGAGACTTCGCGGGCCGCACTGCCAGCACGATGCCCACCGCCCCGAGCGCCGCGAGGACCAAGCAGAGCACCGCCGCCCCGCGACGGACGCGGTGCGCTCCGGGGGACCCGTCACCAGGCTGCAGAGTTTGGCTCGACATGAGGCCAACGCTCGGGTCGGTGCCGGACGGGACCGATCCCGGAAATCCCGTTTGAATTCTATGGGGTTCCCGTACCCCCTGTCAATTTGGGGCCAGGCGGGCTCGGGGGCCTTTCCCTCGCGCCACGCCTCCGCTATAATGTGCGTTCGTTCATCACCTGCCCTGTTTTGACCTTTGAGGAGGTTGCATGACCACGGCCATCCAGCTCCCCCGTAAGCACGAGTGGCAGGAGCTCCAGCCGGATCACGGCGTCTTCGTCGTCGAGCCGTTCGAGCCCGGCTTCGCCCTGACGGTTGGCAATGCCTTCCGGCGGGTGCTCCTGTCCTCGATCGAGGGCGCCGCCCCGACCTGGATCAAGATCGACGGCGTGCTCCACGAGTTCTCCTTCCTTCCCGGCGCGACCGAGGACTCCCTCGACATCCTCTCGAGCCTGCGGAGGGTCGTCTTCAAGCTCCACGGGGAGCGCAGCCGGCTCATCCGCCTCCGAGTGACGGGCCCCGGGGTCGCCAAGGCCAGCGATTTCCAGACCGACCACGATCTGGTGATCCTCAATCCGGAGCAGCCGCTCGCCACGCTCGAGCGTGACGTGACCCTCGAGATGGAGGTCCACGTCGAGAAGGGGCGCGGCTACGTCCCCGCCGACAAGCGGGAGGCGGAGACGCTCGCCGTCAATGCGCTCGCGATGGACGCGGACTTTTCGCCGGTCAAGACGGTGAACTTCCAGGTGGAGCCGGCCAAGCGGAAGCCCGGGGCCGAGCGCCTGGTCCTCGAGCTCTGGACGAACGGCAGCGTGACGCCCGAGGACGCCGTCGGCGAAGCGGCGCTCATCCTCGAGGACCACTTCAACCTCCTCTGCCGCTTCCCGACCGGCCTCGAGTCCGAGGAAGATCCGAAGACGGAGATCAGCCTCGAGCTGAACGAGAACCTGTTCCGAAGCGTGGACGAGCTCGAGCTCTCCGTGCGCGCGTACAACTGCCTCAAGACGGCCAACATCCGCACGATCGCGGACCTCGTCCAGAAGAGCGAGGCCGAGCTCCTGAAGACCAAGAACTTCGGCAAGAAGTCGCTCAACGAGATCAAGACGATCCTCTCGGAGATGAACCTGTCGCTCGGCATGCGGCTCGACCCGGCGGAGCTCGAGCGGCTCCGGGCCCAGCGGGAGCGCGCCTTCGAGGCCTAGCCTCCACCGGCCCGTTCGGGCGCGTTCGCGCCCGGCGGGCCGGGCGCCCGGCCCGAGGCCGGCCCCCACCCTGTCGTCGTCCCTTTGAGTCGTTGGCGCCGCCGACGTGATCGGCGCAAACGCCTCGTTCGCGCGCCTCCGCGTCATTGACGCGATCGGCCTGCTCCCATTGACAGCCCGCCGACCCTCACGCGATGGTAGCGGCCAGGGGCGTTGGACGATCTGTCGGCGGCAGCGCAGTTGTCTCCTCGGCGCCCGCCGTCTTCTCCTCTACGAGGCCCGGGACCAGGAGACGCGGTCCCTCGTCGCGCTGTTCGCGCTGAGTCCCATCTCCCGCCGGTGTCTCGCGTTCAACGCGCTCGTGAGCGATCCCGAGTATCCGAGCTCGTTCCGGATCTGGGTGATCGCCGCCGCCACGCTCGCCGCCGGTCTCGGCTACGACTGGCTGAACGTGCAAGGGTCCGAGGATCGCGCGCAGCACCTCTCGAAGCGGAAGCTGCGGCCCTGGCTCGAACTGCCGAAGACACATCTCGTGTTCGTGAGCTGACCTGCGGGCTGGCCTGACCGCCGCGGTCACGGCCCCTCCCGCAGCGGAAGCTCGACCGGCGGGCCGGGGCGGCCCCAGGCGCGCACCCACATGCGGCGGCCGTCGCTCCGGATGTCGACGGCGCCGTCGCGATCCGTCCGGTAGACCATCGCCCCCACCGCGCCCAGGCGGGCCAGGACGGCGGGGGCGGGGTGCCCGAACGGATTCCGGGCGCTCACGGGAATGACCGCCACGCGGGGCTCGACGCCCGCGAGAAACTCGGGCCGCGAGCCGCGCCGGCTGCCGTTGCCGCTCACCTTGAGCACGCTCGCGCTCAGCGGCTGGCCCGTCCGGAGCACCGTGGCCTCCGCTCCAGCGCCGCTCCCCGTCGCGAGGACGGCGGAGAAGAGGCCCCAGTCGATCCGGAGCAGGAGCGGCTCCGCGCGGGCCGCGCCCTCGGGCTCGAGCGCGTCCGTCGCCGCCTCCGGCGGGTGGAGCGCGGTGACCAGGACCGAGCCGATCCACCGGCGATCGCCGCGGCGGAGAGCCGTCCAGGGAATCCCACGCGCGACCACCGGCTCGAGCCATGCCGCGCCCTGACTGCCGTCAGGGATCCACACCTCGCCGATCGGCACGCCGGCGAGCAATCCGGTCAGGCCGCCCGCGTGATCGGGCGCGCCTTCGGTGAGGGCGAGGGCCGCGAGGCGCCGGATCCCGAGGCGCCGCAGCGCGGGGACGACGACGCGCTCGCCCCGATCGCCGCGCCCGGGCCCGCCGCCACCCGTGTCGACGAGGAGTGTCGCGCCCTCCGGCGCTTGCACGAGGATCGCCTCGCCCTGTCCCACATCGAGGACGACGACACGAACGAGGCCCTCCGGCCACGCCGCCCAGATGGTGAGGGCCGTGGCGCCGCCGACCGCCGCGACCAGGCCCGCGGTCGCCCACCGGCCGCGGACCCAGGGCAAGAGGACGAGCACCAGCCCGATCACCGCCACCGCCGCGATGGGCGGCGGCGCCAGGTAGACGATCGCGCCGGGCAGCGCGGCGGCGCGGCGCACGGCCAGGCGGAGGAGCACGAGGAGGAGCCAGAGGCTCTGGAACAAGGGGTGCGCGAGGTCCTCGCTCACGGCGGCCACCGCCAGGGTCAGCACCCCGCCCGTCGTGAGGAGCGCGGCGAGCGGGACGACCAGGAGGTTGGCGCCCACGCCGAGGGGCGAGAGCTGGCCGAAGTGGAGCAGCATCACCGGGGTGACCCCGAGCTGCGCTCCCGCCGACACGGAGAAGGCGCTCGCGATCGGCCCCGGACACCACGGCGCGAGTCGCGCGCGGATCCACGGCCCGAGATGAAGGAGCCCGGCGGTTGCCGCGAAGGAGAGCTGGAGCCCCGGCTCCGCGAGGCTCCCCGGGTCGAGGGCGAGCAGCGCGAGAAGCGCCGCCGCGAGACTGTTCCACACGCGGCTCTCGCGCCCGAGGAGACCCGCGGCGAGGAAGAGGCCGCCCATGACGGTGGCGCGGAGCACCGAGGGCTGGCCGCCCACGACGGCGGCGAACCCGACGAGGGTCGCGAGCGCGAGGCCAGCGGCGAGCGGCGCGGGGAGCCGCACGAGTCGGAAGAGCAGGAACACGGAGCCCGCGACCAGCGCGACGTTGAAGCCGGAGATCGCCAGTACGTGATAGACGCCCGCGCGGCGGAAGTCCTCGAGCAGGGTGGGCGGGAGCTGCCGCCGCTCGCCGATCAGGAGCCCCTGGAGGAGCGCGCCCGAGACCGGCGGGAGGTGCCGGCCGATGACCGCGTGGATCCAGAGGCGGGTCCGGAGCCACCACGGCAGCGGAACGGGCGGGAGACCTTCCAGATCCGTCGCGCGCGCGGTGGCGAAGTAGCGCGGCGTCCGGCGGTCGCGGCCGGGCGCTGCCGTCCCGGGGTTCCGGAACGGCTCCAGCACGCGGACTTCGCCGGTGATGCGAACGTGATCGCCGGCCGCGAGGGGCGGGGCGGGTCCGTAGAACGACACGGAGAGCGCGCCAGAGGCGCGGAGCCCCGGGGCGGGCCCCACTCGCTGGAGCACGAGCGGGACCCGCGTTCGCGGACCCTCGACTTCCGGCGCGCCGCCGATGAGACCCTCGAGCACCGCCGGCCCGGGGCGCAGGCCAGCGACGGACGGAAACGGATCGGGCAGCGTGACCCGCGCCCAGCCGGCGAGGGCGCACAGCACGAGCACCCCGGCGCTCGCGCCAGCCAGCGAGCGGCCGCGTCCGACGAGGAGCAGCGCGCTCGCGGCTAGAAGGCCGACGGGGCCGAGCCAGACCGGCGTGTCGACGGCGAGGCCCAGCCCGACGCCGAGCGCGAACGCGAGCGCGAGCGGCAGGAGCGGCGCGCTCACGGTGACTCGGGATCGGGAACCGCGGTCGGCAGGTCGTCGGCGGCCCCGGCCGACGCCGGAGCGGCCTCCGCGGCGGACGGCGTCTCGTCAAGCGATGCTCCGGAGCCCGCACCGGCTTCGAACGCGTCGCGCGCCGCGACGATCCGGGCCGCGAGCCGCCAGCTGATGCCGGCCATCCGCGCGAGCTCGGCCGGGGTCGCGCGGTTCAGATCGAGCCGCGGCGCCGCCCGCTCCCCGATGACTTCGCGAGGACCCGGTTGCTCGCGGCGAGCCAGGACGCCGCGTGATCGTGGCCGCGCCCCGGCCGGCGCCGGCATCGTGGTCGCGGGCCGCGGGGGCTCCGTCTCGAGCTGCTCGGCGAGCGCCGGATGGCGGCTGCGCCACCGCTCGACCGCCAGCCCGCCGAACACGCCCGCCGCCAGGAGGGCGACGACCACGACCTCGCGGGGACGATAGGCCAGCCGCTCGGCGAGTCGCCGCCCCGCGGCGCCGAGCGCCTCGATCGCTTCGTGAGCCGCGGTGAGGCTCCGCCGCCGGAGCCGGCGCAACTGGCGCGCGTTCATGGTTCCTGCCCGACGGAGCAGGGCCCGTGCCAGACGGCGGGCCGCGCGGAAGCTCGCACAGCATCGCGCCTTGGCAGTGGAGTCGTCAGGCGGGGGCGTCTACGCGGACAGACGCCGCGCGACCGAACGCGTACGGATCAGAGGCGCGCGGGCGCGCGGAGCGCCCGGACGAGCACGCCCGACCACGCGAGCGCGAGGACGCCGACGATCACGTACGGCGCCTCACCGCCCAGCGCTTCGGCGGCGTAGCCGCCCACGAGCCCCGACGCCAGGATCGAGACACCGCACGCCGCCTCGAACAAGCCCATCGCGGTGCCCCGCTGCGAGGCGCTCACGTGATCCGCGATGAGGCCGACGCAGGTGGGCGCCGAGGCGCCGGCCGCGACCCCGAGCGCCACCGCGCCGAGGAAGAGGGCCCAGGCGCCAAGGGGCACCGACACGAGCCCGGCGCCGCCCACCATCGCGAGCATCGCGGGTACCAGGACCAGCCGCCGCCCCAGCGCGTCCGATACCTTGCCCGCGCCGAGCGATCCGATCACGCGCGCGACCCAGTAGGTGCCGAGGAGCAGGCCCACGCCGCGCGGCGAGAGCGTCCGGTCGGCCCCGTACGCGGGCAGGAACGCGAGGATGGTCCCGAGGCCGTAGACGTAGACGAAGCCGGTCGCATAGGCGAGGACGCGCCGGCTGCGGGCCCAGCCGGGGTTGGTCGTCACGATCCGGGGCGTCACCGCCACGCCGTGGCGCGTCCCCGGGTCCGTGGCCTCCCTGCCGGCGAGCATCGCCACGAGAAGCACGGTGAGAGCGGACGTGGCGAGGTAGAGGATGAACGGCGCCCGGAGCCCGAAGCCCTCGATGACGAAGCCGCCGAGCGAGCTGCCGACCACGAAAGCCGCGGCGTAGGCGCCGTAGGCCACGCCCATCGCGGCGCTGGCCCGCTCGCCGAATCGCTCGGCGACCCAGGCCTCGAGCGTCGGCCAGAAGGCGGCCCAGGCCGCGGCCTCGAGGAGCTTGCCGGCGGCGAGCCCGGCGACGCGCCCCGCCACGAGGTAGAGGACCACCGAGGCGCCGACGGTGACCGCGGAGAGCAGGAGGATGGCGCGGCGGCCGAAACGGTCCGAGGCGCGGCCGAGGGGGATGGTCAAGAGCGCGAACGCGAGCCCGTGGCTCGCGCCGATCAGCCCGAGATCGCGGTAGTCCGCCCCGAGGGACCGCGCATAGAGCGGCAGCGCCGGCGCGACGAGCCCGCCGCCCAGGTTGAAGATGAACGTGATGAGGCCGATCGGAACGAGCCGCGCGGTCATCGGGGAGCGGGCGCCGGAGGGCTAGGGCGCCAGGGCGGCGCGGGTGAGCCGGCTCGGGACGGCCTCGCGGTTGTACCACTCGGCGTCCCGGAAGGCGTCGTCGATCCGGTCGAGGGGATACGTGTGGGAGACGAGCCGGTCGAATGGGTAGCGGTCCCAGGACCGCTGGAGGAACTCGAGCGCCCGCGGGATGACCCACGGGTCGTACATGACGACGCCGATGACGGTCTTCGAGCCCCAGACGAGCGACGACGGGTCGAACTCCACCGTGCGGCCCCGGCTGATGCAGCCGATCTCGAGATAGCGGCCCCCGTGGCGCAGCATCTCGATGCCTTCGGGCACGACCGGCGGGAAGCCGACGAAGTCGCACGCGAGATCGGCGCCGCGTCCATCCGTCCAGTCGCGCACCTGCTTGACACGGGCGCGGCGGTCCGGGATCTCGGCGACGTTGAGCGTGTGGTCGGCGCCGAACGCCCGGGCGAGCTCGAGGCGCGCGGGCAGCTGGTCGACGACGATGACCGTGCCGGCGCCCATGTCGCGCGCCACGGCCACCGCCTGGATGCCGAGGCCGCCGGCACCCTGGATGAGGACGCTCTCGCCGAACGCGAGCCCGGCCCGCGTGAGGCCGAACAGCACCTGCGAGAGAGCGCAGTTCACGGGGGAGACGAGCGCGTCAGGCAGATCGTCGGGCACGCGGAACACGAAGCCGCCGGGACGGACGTAGTAGTACTCGGCGAAGGCGCCGACCCAGTGCGGGAACTCGCCCGGTCCCGTCGCGCGGCCGATCTTGTGGGGGCACGCGGCGCGCTGGCCGTGGAGGCACACGTAGCAGCGGCCGCACGGGTAGAAGTAGCAGTACGCCACGCGGTCGCCCTCGCGGAGCGGCTGGCCGAGGGAATCGGTCGTGACCCCTGCCCCGAGCCCCGCCACACGCCCGGTCATCTCGTGGCCGAAGATCCAGCCGTCCGGCGGGAGCGCCAGGGGCGCGTCCCCGCGCCAGAAGTGGAGATCCGAGCCGCAGACGTTGGCGAGGGACACGCGGACCAGCACGGCTCCCGGCTCGAGCTCGGGAAGGGCGAGCTCCCGGATCTCGAACGGCTGTCCGGGCCCATGAAACACGGCAGCCCTGCCGGTACGGGCCATCGCGGAGCGTCCTCCTCGGCGGTAGATGGGCGGAGCGCGGCCATGCTAGCACGCGGCTCGCGAGGGGTCGAGGCTCGGCGGCCGGAACCGCCGTCGCATGAAGACGTCGTCCGCCGTGAATGCCGAGCGCCGTCGCGGCCGGCATGTTTGCCGCCGGCCGCGCGCCGGGCTATTCTCGCGGCCGACGGCGGCCCGGCTGCCGGAGGAGGCTCCCGTGGGCTACGTCGAGCGTCATCTTCTGCCGAAGGAGCGAGTGGTCTACAAGACACGCCTTCACTGGATTCTCTTCGCGAAGCCCGTGATGGCGACGCTGCTGGCGTTTGCGCTCAGCGTGGCGGTCGGCGCGGCGGCGCGGATCGAGTGGCTCTGGTACCTGAGCCTCCTGGTCCTCGCGGGCGGTCTGATCTGGTGCGCGATTCACGCGATCGAGCTCCTGACCTCGGAGTTCGCGGTCACGACGACGCGGCTCATCTTCAAGGTGGGGATCGTCGCGCGGTACACGACCGAGCTCCTCCTCGGCAAGGTGGAATCGATCGGCGTCCAGCAGAAGCTCCTCGGGCGCCTCCTCAACTACGGCGACCTGGTCGTCACCGGCACCGGCGGCGCGCGCGAGGTCTTCCCGCGGGTGCACGACCCGATCGCCTTCCGGAACCACGTCCAGGAGGCGTCGGTCCGGGCGTTCGAGCCGGAGCGCGGCCAGGCCTGACCCGCGCGCGGGCGCGGCGGCGTCGCCGAGATCCTGGCCAGGGAGGCAGTCATGGACGAGGATCTCCGGATCGAGTCGGAGCCGCGCCTGGAAGACGTGGCTGCGCTCGGCGAGCACCTCTACCGTCACAGCGC
>CAVXVV010000054.1:0-90284 GCA_963765195.1 uncultured Candidatus Rokubacteria bacterium | reverse complement strand
CGGAGCAGCGGCATCGCCGCCTCCCATGGGGCCATGAGAAGCAATGACTCGACCCTATGCGTCCCGGCTCTGCCAGTCAAGGGAGGCGGAAATGTTCCTCCGCGCGCCTCAACGGCATTCTTCGCGTGTCACCCCAGCTTCACTCACTTGATGAGCTGGATGAGCGCCTCGACCGCGGCTGGATGCCCGGAGATGATCAGACTGTTGGTGGGATAGTAGGGAACGACCCGCACCGAGGGCGGCGCGATCCACGAGAGGGTGTCCGCGAGCTCGCCAGCCTGCGCATAGTCCAGCGGAACCACCTTGATTGTAAAGGCCTCAGAGGGCACCTGGGCGACCGGGACGATCCACGTCGCTTCGGCTCGGCTGAGCAGTGTGTACCCGTGCAGAGCCAGCGCAGACTTGAGGAGATTGAGCGCCTCCGTCGGAGAGACGCCCTTCGGCGACAGCACGGTGATCTTTCCCCGGACTTGCTCGGGGTCGAATAGAAACGTGATCCCTGTTAGCGCGGCCACCTGCTTGACGACGGTGTGGACGTCGACATTCTCGAGGTAGAGCGGCTCAGAAGAGGTAGCAGAAGCTGAAGCAACCTCCGACGAGAAGAGAATGCACAGGGCGACACCGGTCAACAGCACCGAGCCGAGAAAAGATAAGACCTCCTGTGGCCTCATGATCCCAACCTCCTGCACTTTCATTGCGGGCTGCCGTCCGGGCTCCGTCGATCCGACTCAACAATCCGTCGAGGCGGGTCGAGGAGCGAGCTGCGGCGTGAAGGATCGGCCGGCCGCGATCGCGAAGTGCTCCGCCTGCCGGAGCGTGTGGCTCGCGGTCACGGCCCGCGACGGTACCACCGGCACGTCGGCCGCCCGGAGTCCTCTGGCTACCCAGATGTTGCTATTGTTGAACACGGCGTGGTATCGGCCGGTCGCGCGATAGAACCAGCTGCGCTCGTAGTTGCCCGGCCGAATGCGGACCGGGGCGCCATTCTGCAGCTCGTAGGAATCGTGGATGAACCGCGCAAGCCCGTCCAGGGCGCGGGCCGCGACGAGAATGCACGCCATCGGGGCGTCCGCCAGAAATGCCGACGGGGCCTGGTCGAAGCCTCCGACGTGGATCGCGGCGGGCGTTGGGCGAATCACCGTATCGACGGCATCCCAGATCGACGGATGAGGCGCCGGATAATAGTCGCGGTCGCCCCAGCCAACCTCGAGCCACGTCACCGCTCCGAGGTCACGGCTCTCGGGCCACAGCGCCGGATCCACATCCGCATATCTCACCGCAATGCGCGTATGCCAGCCGTGGCGCACAACATAGAGGACGGTAAGAGATTCGCCTGCAGGCAGCGTGTATGGAGTGAGGGGCGGGCCGAGACACCCCATCAGGCCGGGTGTGAATCCGAGCAACGTCGCGAGAAGGAGGCCTCGCATGCCAGGAATATGTTGCCCGAGCGATGTGACCGCTCGCATGAGGGCGCACTCAGCTCCGGAACTGTTCCAGCAGGCCGACGCTATGACCACTCACCCCGCGGGGCCTTCACCAGGCCGGTCCTTGGGGACCTTCAGCTCCTTTTCGACCAACGCCTGAGCGGCCGCATAGTCGGTCTTCCCGGCACCGAGGAGCGGGATGGTATCGGTGCTGACGAGGTGCCTCGGCACGTGGAGCTCGCTCACCCCTTCGATTCTCGCCCGCGCCAGCAGGTCCCGACGTTCGGGGTGCTTGCGCTCGGTCAGTAGGACGAGCCGCTCGCCCTTCCGTTCTTCCGGAATACTTAGCGCGGCATGGCGGGCCTCCGGCCACGCATGCTCCGCGAGCTGCTCGACCAGTGCCAACGAGATCATTTCCGCGCCGACCTTGGCGAACCGCTTTGCGCGGCCCTGAATCACGACGAATCTGGCGTCATCGATCGCGGCGATGTCCCCGGTGTCGTACCACCCTGGCCCACGAGGGTTCTGCGGAGGCTCGAGCACTCCCGGGCGAATCGCACGGCAGCCCGCATACGCACGGCCGAGTTCCTCCCGGTGACCGAGCCCCGCGTCGGGACCTTTGCGGTTCACGAGGGCACCCGGCCCACCTCCCCTGAGCTATGGTTCGGCAAGGCACCGAGATCCGGGAAGAGCGAGGCCTCGCGCGCTAGCCGGCCGGCTCGCGCCCGAGCTCCTCCTCCACGTCCTCCTCGGAACGCCCGCATCGGTCGCACTTGGTGGTCTCCCACGCCGTGCCCTCGCGGGTGTCGTCTGTGGCCATCCCATGCATCAACCCGCCGCACGGGCAGGGCTCCGGGTACTCGTCCGAGCAGGCCGCGCACGCGGGGTCGGCGACGTGGTGATTTGCCTCCTCGTTCACTGCGAACATCTTCGTCATGAGAGACCTCCTTAGGCGCGGACTTACCGCGACCGGCTGGTAGCCGAGCGAGCCCGCAGGGACCCCCGACGAGATGAGCGGCGGCCCGCCGAACCAGCCGGGGAAGCGGTTCAGTCCCGCCACCACCCCGGGCTTCGCGAGGATCCGGCGTTCAAGGCGTCGCCGTGCGGGGAAATTGACAAGCGTGATGCCAGCCAGGATCGTGAGCAACCCGTGGCGCTGGTCGCCGGGCACCGAGAGCGCGAGGCCGCTGCAACGAGGAACCCGAGGCCGTTTCGCATCATGGCAGCAGCGGCCCACCGCAGGCCCCATGCGAACGCACGGCGTGCGCGCGTTCGGCCCCCGCCCCGGTGGAGGAAGGCTGCGGCCCGGACGTTTCAGCGCGTCCTCCACCAGGGGGGCGAGAGGCGTTCTGCCTTCACGGTGCCTCCACACAGAACTCCTTGAGATCCTTCGGGAGCTGCGTCACGACATCTGCAGCCTCGTCTCGGAAAGCTGAGCCTTCAGAGCCGAGAAGACCCACACCGCGGGCCACTCGCCTGCCGACTCGTTGCGAAACCGGCCTCTCTTGTGGGACCCGCTCGTCTCACTCGGCGCCAGACGCCGGGGCGTAACCTGGATGTCGTAGTCGCGGCAGGCTGTGCCCATGACGGGTTCGACCTCCGGTGGGGCATCGCCTCGCCGGCTGGGGCGATGGAGCCGCAGGGAGTCCAATCAATGCCGAGGGTGCCGCTCAGGCTGGGATGAGGGCCTTGAACCGCTCCCACGGCAGCACGGTCCAAGTCTCCGTCGTTCTATGCCCGAAGGAGCGGACGATCATGACGACCATCGCGGCTGTCGTCTCGTTTGGCGCCTCGAACAGATCCTAGGTAGTCGTAGGGGCCCAGGATGGCGTAGCTGGCCAGCCACTTCGCTTGAGGACAGTCGCTCTGGAGTCGGTCGGCGACGGCCTTCTAGGCGCTTGAAGTCGGCGGGTGACTTCACGCCTCGGGGCCGAGTCGTAGGTGGCCATCGTTCGACCTCCTCCGGCGTCGCGGGAGGATCCACCCTCCACGAGGTGGCCCGTCGGGCCTTGGCCAGTAGGGCAACCCCTGAGCCGCTGACAGGGGCGGGAGCCTCGGGAGGTGACGTGGAGGTAATGCGAGTGGGACCGAGGAGGGCTACGGAGCGAGTCCCATCCGCTCCGATCTGTTGAGGAGCGTCATCTCTGACACCTCCGTCCGACTCAGGGGCTGATCCTGCACTCCGTAACCCTCAACCTCTAAAAGTGCATGAGCAGTGCCAGGCGGCCTAACCTTAGAAGGGCGGGCCTGTTCGCAGGCGCGCTGTCCCCGGGACCGGACATCTCGTCGTCTCGCCGACACCGCGTCCAGGCGGCGGGAAGACCGGGCGCCTGCGTCGAGGCCTCGCGGATCTCCCGCTCGAGGCCAGCAGGCCAGGATGCCTCCAGGATGAGCCCTCAAACCGCGGCTGCGGCTCTGACCAGCGGCCACGCCCTCCCGTCACGGCGCAGTCCCGAGACGCGACTGGAGCCGGTCGACGTGCGAGGGCCACTTCACGAGCCGAGTGTCCCCGTTGCAGGCCGGCGGGGCGGCTGAAGCCGCTTCCGTCGTTCCGCCGGTCTCGCGCGCCGTCACGACCGCGCAGGGCGCGGTCCGGATGACCTTGTCCGCCACGCTTCCGATGAAGAAGCGCTCGAAGAGCGCCGCGACCGTGCGTGCCCATCACGATGAAGCCGGTGCCCTCCTGCTTGGCGGTATCGACGATCCCCTGATGGGGGGCGCCCCCGACGACGCGGGCGCGTGTGGGGACGCCTTGCCCCCGACAGTCGGCCGCGCGCTCTTCCAGTGCCTGCCGGATCCACGCTCGCTGCTCCTCGAACAAGCGCTCCAGCTCCCGCGCACGCATGAGGCCTTCGCGGAACGGAGGCGTCTCCACGGCGACGTGAAGCAGAATCAGCTCCGCGCCCAGGGCGCGGGCGAGCCGCACCGCCAGGGCCTGGGCCTCCTCGGCGCACGAAGAGAAGTCGGTCGGATGGACGACTTTCCTCATGGGTCAGCCTCCACGGGCGGACTGCAACCGCAATGCCACGGGAACGCATAGCCAGGCAAGTCGGCACGGGCGGGACGCCTACGGACAGGGACCATCGGGTCGGTGTGCTGGTCGTCACGTAGGGCGGTGATTGCGTTCGGCGAGATCGCGCGGCCCGCCCACCTATTGAACATCCCGCCAATGCTGGGGCTTATCGGCGGACCGTAGTTCTGGCACGCACAGGTAGGGACAGGCTCAGGGTCGGCAATCACGAGATGTCCAGGATGATGAAGGCCAACGGATGGACGCCTGGGCGATGCCCATGGTCAGACGAGCGGTCGACCAGTGCGGCACATGATGCGGTCAACATGTTGAGACTCTACGATACCCGCCGAGCCCGTCTCACCGCTTTCCGGAGATCCCGACGGATGGTGAGGCTGTACGTGTGCGCCATTTCCCCCATGACACGACGCACCTCGCCACGCCCGGACGTTTCTGCTGTTCGATGTCCTCGCCGGCCATCTCGAGGCAGCGGGACGGCCCTGTGTGGCACGGCCCGTGCACCTCATCTGACTGAGGCTTGCCATGACAACCAAGCGATGCCGGGCCAGCGACCGCGGCAACCGAGCGATCCGCCACCGGCTGCGACGCCGCCGAGTCACGACGACCCGCTGCCGGGATCTCCAATTAGCCTGCCGAGCTGGACCCGTCAGGTCGAGGGCACGGAAGAAGGCGAGCGCATAGCCAAGACGGTGGGAAACCTGATGACAGCGCCGCCGACTGCCCTGGGATGCCGCGGATCTACGTGCCCGATGCGGCGCCGCGATGCGTGACGGGAACATTGGAGACGTGCTGGTGACCCAGGACGGCCGTCTGGTCGGCATCATGACGGACCGGGATATCGTCGTTCGGGCGCTGGCGAGGGTCGCGACCCCGGGAAGCCCGTACTCGGCGAGGTGTGCAGCCGTGATCTCACGACGCTCGGCCCGGGTGACGCCATCGAGACGGCCGTGACCAGGATGCGTGAGGGTGCCATCCGCCGGTTGCCCGTTGTCGAGGAGGGACGGCCGGTGGGCATCCTCGCTCTCGGTGACGTGGCGGTTGAGCGGGACCCGAGTCGGTGGCCGGTTGCGCAACGCGCCCACCGTGCACGCGCGCCCTGGGTTAGTCCACGCGCGATGACGATCGTGATGAGGGGCATTAGGAGGCCCAGAGAGCGAGTTTCGGAAACGCAGTGACGATCGCGTCGAGGTACGACAGCAGTTCCGGCGCGATCCTCGCCGAAGTGGAGTCCGTGCTCGACAAGGCTCGGGTGCAACCGACGACGGTGACGATCGTCTTCACGGACGTGAACGGCCCCAAGGGAGGCGTGGGGATCCGCTGCGCGGTGACCGCGATGGTGCCGCGGCAGGCCACGCTGCGAATCGCGCCGCTCGCCGCCACCGCACCGCTCGCGTTCGCCAAGGCCGTGAAGGCGTTGCGCGCGGCCTGTCCGAAGCCCCTGACCGCCGCCGCGCGCTCAGTCGACGGCCCAAGAAGTACTACCTGGCCAAACGAATGATGGAGTCATCATGACCAGACAGCTCTCAGACAAGCAGGGCACTCGCTCGGGTGGCCAGAAGCAGACCGCCTCCCGACACGGCATCGGACCGATGCCGGCAACCCAGCCCGTCCCCGGCGCCTTCGGAAAGCAGAGGCAAAGCGTCCCTGCGCGGCGGTCCCGCTCGGCCGGAGGTCCTCGGGGCCGACCCGATCGGCACGCACCAGACGCGCCGATCGTCAGCATCAACCCGGCGACGGGTGAAGCGCTGGGGAGCTTTGCGGTGCTGGGCGCGGAGGAGGTCGCCGAGCGGCTCGAGCGGGCCGAACGCGCCTTCCGCGAGCAGCGCCACATCCCGGTCGCCGACCGGGCGCAGACGTTGAAGCGGGTCGCCGACATCCTCGAGGAGAAGCAGGAGGCCTTAGCCCGTCAGATGACGTTCGAGATGGGCAAGCCCATCCGGGCGGCCCTCGAGGAAGTGGTGAAGTGCGCCTTGTGCTGCCGGTTCTACGCAGACCACGCCGAAGCGTGGCTCGCCGACGAGTCGGTCGTGACCTCGACGGGTTCGAGCTTCATCCGCTACGAGCCGCTGGGCCCGGTGCTGGCGATCATGCCCTGGAACTTCCCGCTCTGGCAGGTCGTGCGTTTCGCCGCGCCGGCCCTGGTCGCGGGCAACGTGGTGCTCCTCAAGCACGCGTCGAACGTGCCGCAGTGCGCGCTCGCGATCGAGGAAGTGTTCCGGGACGCGGGATTCTCGGACGGCACCTTCCAGACGCTCCTCATCACCTCGAGCCAGGTGGAGGGGGTGCTGGACGATCCCCGGGTCGTCGCGGCGACGCTGACCGGGAGCGAACGCGCAGGGCGCGAGGTCGGCCGTCAGGCCGGAGCCCGGATCAAGAAGACGGTGTTGGAGCTTGGCGGGAGCGATCCCTTCATCGTCATGCCGAGCGCCGATCTGGCGGCCGCCGTGGGGATGGCCGTGACCGCCCGGATGCTCAACAGCGGGCAGTCCTGCGTGGCGGCCAAGCGCTTCATCATCGCCGAGCCCATTGCGGAGCAATTCGAGCGCCGGTTCGTCGAGCGAGTCGAGCGTCTCCGGGTCGGCGATCCCCTAGAGATCTCCACCGAGGTGGGTCCGCTGGCGACCGGGCCAATCCTGGCCACGCTCGAGCGTCAGGTGCAGGAGTCGGTGGCCCGGGGCGCCCGCGTCCTGGTCGGAGGTCAGCGACTCGCCCGGCCCGGCTACTACTATGCCCCGACAGTCCTGGCGGACGTGCCGGCCGACGCCCCGGCAGCGCGGGAGGAACTGTTTGGTCCGGTGGCCGCCCTATTCCGGGCCCACGACATCACGCACGCGATCCAGATTGCCAACGACACCCCCTTCGGCCTCGGCGCGAGCGTCTGGACCCGGGACGCCGAGGAACGCGACCGCTTCGTCGATGAGCTGGAGGCCGGGCTCGTGTTCGTCAACGCGATGGTGGCGTCCGATCCGCGCCTCCCCTTCGGCGGTGTCAAGCGTTCGGGCTACGGCCGCGAGTTGGGCCTCGTGGGGCTGCGGGAGTTCGTGAACGTGAAGACGGTGTGGATCGAGGACGCGGGCGTCCCCACGCCCCGCCCGGCGGAGTGAGAAAAGGGGTCTGAACGATGAGCCCGCAGCCCGCTCCTCCCCGGCCAGTCCTCTACATGAACGCCTCCCCGGAGGCGGAGCAGGCCCGCGCGCTCCTCAAGGAGTACGACATCGACTTCGAGACTCGGTCCACCGATGGCCCGGCGGTCACGCTGCGCTGGAACGAGCAGACGTTCACCGACATCTTCGGGATTGCGGACTTCCTCGCCATGACCGGACGGGTCGTGCCGGCACTCCGAAAGACGGGTCATCGGCGCCGCGATGAGGCGCCGCCGGGCACGCGGATCCCGCTCGGGTGAAGCAAGATGCTGCCATCAACGCGTGCTCCTCTGACTAGTCACCGGCTCGGCGACTCTCGCGGGAGCACCCGCAATCCATGACCGTGCGTCAAGTCATGCGACCCATTGTCGAGGCACTGATGGCCGCGCCCGGCGATCGAGTCCCGGCGGCGCTTGAGAAGCTGTCTCCCCAAACGACCTCGGCCGCCTGGCCGTCCTGGACCCCGATCGCTTGGTCGAGCGGGCATTCTCAGCCTCAGAGATGTGCCTCACGCGCTCACCGTGTCGACGGCCGGCGCAATGAACCAACCTTCGCGTGCGTCGGGTGTCCCCACGCACCACAGCCGTAAAGCGCGAACACGAACATCGAGCGGCGGACGGCGCAACGGCACGAGCTGTTGTCACGAAATCAACCAACACGTGTCTACGAGGTGGGATCATGAAAACCTCCGGGCGGGCCACCGGGCTGGCTTCTCCCGCAGCGATCCCGCCGTCTCCCGGCACCGCGGACCATGCCGTTGTCCCAACCGGTGGAGGAGGACGCCGACCCGGCCAGGTAGACGAGCACCTCGCCAGGGATCCACAGGGCCCCACGCCAGTACGGCCAGCGCGATCGACAGGAAGGCCAGGAACAGACCCGGAGGCCTGGACCTGGTCCACGGTGCGGTGACACGCCTGATTGCGGAGCGGGTTGGGCCGAGCGGCAGGCTTGTGGATTGTATGTCAACGCCGGAATGCTGGGAGTTGCGCGGTCGCTTGCCACGAGTGCGAGTATCGAATGGCACGAGGCGAGTGTCATTTAGCTATGGCATTACTCGATAAGCATCTCTACATAAAGAAATCTTCATTGCCCGGAGCGGGCAAGGGTCTTTTCACCACACTTCTGATCCCGAAAGGAATGCGTATCACAGAATACAAAGGGGAGATCGTTACCTTGAAAGAAATAGAAGAGATGCCGGACGACCGGAATGGCTATGTGTTCTACTTCAACAGCAAGTACTGCATTGATGCATGGAAAACGAAAAGAGGTGTGGCGCATTTTGCTAACGATGCCAATGGCATAGTGCGTGTTGAGGGTGTGAAGAACAATTCGGAATACATGACCGAAAAAAGGCGGTGCTACATTGAGGCCACGCGCGATATACAGCCTGGTTCGGAAGTGTTGGTTGGCTATGGTGGTGACTATTGGCGTGCGATCCGCTACAACGTGCGGTTGGAACAGAAAAACGCTGTAAAAGCAGGAAAGAACCGTCGACGGTAAAAGGTCATAGAACCAAGTGATCAAGGGACACACCCGACTATTTCGGGGCATGCTCTGAGCCATGCGGCTCATCCAATGACGCGCGAGGTGACTCGGAGGCAGTTGGAGCGGTGGCTTGTCGAGCACGGATTCGTGGAATTCCCCGGGAAAGCCACCGGCCACCGCAGCCAGCCTGTCATGGTCATGATAGCATGACGGCATGCTGCGGACGCCGGTACCTAGGTCGCGCGGGTCGCGCCCGCGCGCCGAGCTCGATGGCGCCGGTCATGCGTCCTCACGATTGCTCCTGCGAGCGTGGCACAGAGTTTGCGCGTGATGACTCAGTTGCAGCGAGCAGGTGTCGGGGACGAGATCATGGCCAGATACGGCGGCGGAGCGAAGAAAGCGGTCAAGTCCGCGATGCACAGGCGCAAGTCCGGTACGCTGAAGAGCGGAAGCGGCAAGCGCGTCCGGAGCCGCAAGCAGGCGATCGCCATCGGACTCTCCGAGGCCCGGAAGAAGGGAGCGAAGGTTCCGCGGAAATCGAAATAGGGCAAATGCGGGGCGCGGCGGGTCCCTCCGGCCTCAACGCTGCCCCATCGATTCGGCGGAGTGAGGACGCCCATTGCCTGACCTCCCGAGGAGTCGCGCGACCGGCGCTCACCGTCACCATCCCGGCCGCGGCCTGGTCGTGATCGGGGCTCGGCGGGCAGCATCGAGGTGCCGCGCGTGCTGCTGGCGCGTTTTGCCGGTCCACGCGGCGATCGATGGAGCGCCCCTCCAGCGCGGCCATGTCTACCTCGCCCCACCCGGTCACCTGCTCGTGACACTGGAGACGCTGCGGCTCGGGCGCGGTCCGAAGGAGAACGGGTTCCGGCCCGCCGTCGACGTGCTCCTCCGGTCAGCCGCAGCCGGTCGTCGGATCCCTGGAGACTCGCGCGCCCAGTGTGACGCGAGGTGAGCAGGTTTTCATGTCGCACTGCCGACCCAGTGCCACCCCGGGGGGAGGGCGGGCTGGCCCCGGCGATCAACAACAAGCCCCTGCCCGGGTTCCTGATCAACCTTCAGGTCCGCCAAGGGAGCTTCAGGTCCGCCAAGGGATCGGCGCGATGCCCGCCTTCTCGAGCGCGGAGATCGCGCCTGACGAGCTGAATGACCTCGTCGCTTTCCTCAAGGCGCTTCGGCGCCAGGAATAATGGCCGGTCAGCTCCGCACTCTCACCCGTTCACCGCGAGGTTCAGCATGAGGAGCCGCGCCCGTTTCCTGGGGCATCCAGTTCACCCGGTGCTGATCACGTTTCCCCTCGGCTTGCTGCCCGTCGCCGTCCTGTTCGATCTCATGGCTTGGACCTCGGGGACGGGATTCTGGGCCGATCTGGCCTTCTATCTCATTGCCGCGGGGATTCTCGGCGGGATACTCGCCGCCGTCTTCGGGCTGATCGACTGGCTGGCGATCCCTCGGGGCACCCGGGCGAAGGCGATCGGAGCGTGGCACGGCCTCGGGAATCTCCTGGTCGTCATCCTGTTCGCGATCAGCTGGGCGCTTCGAGCGATGCAGTCGACTGGGCCAGCGCCCCGGGTCCTCGCGCTGATGGGCCTCGGCCTCGCGCTGGTGACGGGGTGGTTAGGCGGGGAGCTGGTGACTCGACTTGGCGTGGGAGTCGATCCCGGCGCCCACGTGAACGCACCCAGCTCCCTGTCGGGTGAGAGCGCCGAAGCGCCGGCGCGATCGCG
The DNA here is from genome assembly GCA_963765195.1 of uncultured Candidatus Rokubacteria bacterium. Classification (GTDB taxonomy): domain Bacteria; phylum Methylomirabilota; class Methylomirabilia; order Rokubacteriales; family DASRDR01; genus DASRDR01. The sequence goes on along the minus strand of CAVXVV010000054.1, from coordinate 79,474 downwards.
GAGTCCACGGTCGTGATGCGCTGGCTCTTCGACGTCGGCGCGAGCTTTTATGCGTGGCTGACCGCGCAGGACGCGTGGCGCGGCAGTTGCGCCTCGCTGGTCGATCATCTGCCGCCCGGCGCCGGCCTGAGGATCGTCGACCTGGGGTGCGGGCCGGGCACCGCGGCCCTCGAGACGGTGCGGCGCCGGCCACGCGATTGGGTGGTCGGAGTGGACAACGCCTGGGGAATGCTCCGCCAGGCGCACCGGCGCAGCCGGGCGGGAGGACGGCTCGCGAGCCGCGTCCACTGGATCTGCGCCGATGCGAGGGCCCTCCCGTTTCGCGCGGGGAGCATCGACGCTCTCACCGGCCACAGCGTCCTGTACCTTGTGGCCGATCGCGAGGCCGCGCTCGCCGAGTGTCTACGGGTGCTTCGGTCAGGCGGCCGCCTGGTCGTGATGGAGCCTAACGACCGCTCTGTCCGCCTGCGCGAGGTGTGGCGAATCAGTCGGAGTCCGCGCTTTCTACTCTCTATGGCCCTATGGCGACCGGTGAGCGGGCTCCGCGGCCGCTTCGGTCAGTGGTCCCTGGTCGCCACCTTGCGAGGGGCCGGGTTCGCCGACTGCCACGTCCAGGAGACGCTGGGCGGACTCGGGCTCTATGCTCGCGCCCAGAAGGCGTGAAGGTTTGGCCCGGGGTCACAGGCCAGCGCGGCCGGTAGGTCGAACTCGTAGAGCGTATCCCGGCTCTCGATCCCCGAGGCGGGCCGGGTTGGCGCTCAAGTGGCATTGTTCACGGCTGCACGGGCGATGTCGCGGCCCTTGGTCCGGATTGGTATTCCGGGCACGTGGCTTCTCCTCTCGCAACGCCGCAGCCTACGTGGCCACTGAGACTCGAGACGGATATGGACGCGCAGGGCATTCTTCGAATACCCAGCAGGCAACGTTCCTGAAATCGGCAGACTTCCAACGCCCCAGGGCCCGAGCAGTACTCGGGCAACCCAACCCAGCGGTCCCCCGCGGGGGTCGCAGGTGAGCGCACGCGGCTCGACGTGACGCTTCGACGGCTAGAGCAGGAGTTTGGCCGCTCACCAAAGCAATCGCCCGTCTCGCTTCCCCACTCTGAATGCAGCGTACGGTCCGAAGCGAGAGTGGCTGCTCGTTTGGACCTGTTCAAGCAGATAGCGGCGTCGAGGTATGTTTCCCCCGATTCCGAACGCGAGTGATTCGAGATCCGCGCTTAAGAGAGTGTGGACGCGGACTGGCGGCATGCGGCACGGCGCAATCTTCTTGGCCGAACCAACGTAAGGCTTTTCCCCACCCCCAGCGGCCTAAACCTCGGGACATCCTGGCGCGAACGCGACACGACGACGATTAAGGTTAGGGAATATCACAGATCTAATCGGCACCGATCGCGCGGAGCCCTGGCATGGCGCTTGCCTCCTTCCTTTCCTGGCGGCACGGGGACGCCTCTCAAAGTGCTCACAGTAGGGAGGGCGTAATGGCTGCAACCTTGGGTGAACCTCCGACGAGCATAGGTTTGCGGCGGCCGCCCGGATGGCCGGCCCGTCGTTCCCGCGAGCGGTGGTGAGTCAGCGAACCTTTCGCCATTGACAGCCGTTTGCGAACGCCTACGGCGGCGCGCCGAGCGCGCCCGCAATCGGCCTTAAAGGAGCGACCCATGCATGGCCTGATTTATCTCATCGGCTTGATCGTGGTGATCCTATTCATCCTCTCGTTTCTGGGGCTGCGCTGAACGCGCCGGTCGCGCTGAAAGGACATCGTCATGGCATTCGCAGAAACCCGCGCCGTAGTCCCCATGACGGGCGTGACTCCTCACATCCATTGGGGTCCGGTGATCGCCGGCGCGATTGCGGCGGCGGCCTTATCGTTCGTGCTGCTGACTTTCGGTGCCGCGCTCGGCCTCGCGCTCGCCTCGCCGTCGCCGACCTGGCGTGACGCATCGGTTTGGCTCTGGCTGACCACCGGCCTGTTCCTGATTCTGACCGCGCTGGCGAGTTTCGCACTCGGCGGCTATCTGGCCGGACGCCTGCGCACGAAATGGGGCGCCACCACGCCCGACGAGGTCGACTTCCGCGACGGCGCGCACGGACTCCTGGTCTGGGCACTCGCCGTCTTGATCAGCGGACTGATCGCCGCCGTGACCGCCGCCAGCGTGCTTGCGCGGACCGCGCCGGCCGCGGCATCGCCGACCACCACGGCGGCGGAGCCATTGCTCTCCTACGAGATCGATCGCCTGTTCCGATCCGATCGCCGGGTCGAAGGCGATATGAGTTTGGCGCGCGCGGAAGCCGGACGTATCTTGCTCGCCGGCGCGCGCGACCTGACCGCCGACGATCGCGCCTATCTCATTCGGCTCACCTCAGCGCGCACCGGCCTTTCCCCGGCCGATGCGGAGCGGCGCGTCGGCGACGTGCTCGATCGTTCGCGGCAGGCGATCAGGAAGGCGCGTCAGAGCAACGTCATGCTCGGCTTCCTGACCGCAGCGGCGCTGCTGCTCGGCGCCGCTGCCGCTTGGTACGCTGCATGCTCGGGCGGACGCCACCGCGACAGCGACGTGGCGCCATCGTGGACATGGCCGCCACGGCGCGCAACGACCTTCCCCTAATCACAAAAGCTTCGGCCCCGTTTGCCGCACAAGGCGGCAAACGGGATTTTCATTACATTGTTGCACTGCTGTCCCAATTAGCGAGGATCCGGCTGGGGGCTGACGACGTTTCCTGGGATATTGGACGAGCCGGGGCGTCACCGAAATTAGGGTACCCGTGCATCCTGTCCCGATTAGGCAAGAGCCAACACTCCCTGGCTGGTCATGAGGACGGCGGGTGGGCCGTCGAACGGCTGATCGAGCCACCCTCACAGGTCGCGATGAGTGAAGAGGTTCATTCGGAGCAGCGTGACCAGATTCGAGAGTGACCAGAGGCTGGATTCCGACCGCACACACAATGCCCATTTTGCACATGGCATTTCCTGTGCACGGTGAATCGCATAGGGCACCGGGGCATGCTTTCCTCCAAACTGTCTCCTGCCGAGAACCGTCAGGCGAGCGCCCCGGCCTCCACGCCACGCCCGCCCCGAACCGAAGGATGGAGTCCACTGATGAAGGCCATCGACAGGGAGCGCACGGCTCGTGCCGAGCTGATGACGCGCCTGTTTCGCGATCGTGCCCGTGGCGAACAGGCGTATGAGAGGCTCCGCGCCCGAGGCTATGGCGAACAGGAGATCAACGTCCTGACGACGGACGAGACGCGCAAGAAGTGGTACCCGACCAACGACCAGGACACGAACCTCAGTCGCAGGGCCGGGACGAACGCGCTGGAGGCCGCCGGTGTCGGCGGGACCATTGGCGGCGCGGTGGGTGCGCTGGCGGCGCTTCTCGCCGTCGCTAGCGTCGCGGTTCCGGGCGTGGGCCCGCCGCGGGGCGAATTGCCGCGCTGTTCGGGGCCGGGGCGGGCGCCGTCACGGCGGCTTGGTGGGAGCACTCGTGGGTATCGGGACTCCGCAGGATCGCGCGCAACTCTACGATGAAGGTTTGAAGCGCGGCGGCATGGTGATAGGCGTCACGCCGCGGTCAGATGAAGACGCCCGGTTCTTTGAGAGCGAGTGGCGAAGATCGTAACAACGATGCGCGAGGAAGGTCATGCCCGACGACGGCCCACTCCCGCCGACCGGGCAGGCTGAAATCGACGTGAGGTCAGCCAATGGCGCGCTGTGACGTCTGCGGGAACGACTACGACAAAGCCTTTATCGTGAAGATGGCCAATGGTCGGGCGGGCACGTTCGACAGCTTTGAATGCGCCATTCACGCCATGGCGCCGAGTTGTTCCCATTGCGGCTGCAAGATCCTCGGCCACGGCGCTGAAAGCAAGGGGGTCTTCTATTGCTGCGCGTATTGCGCCCAGCAAGCGGGAGTGAAGGGGGTCGACGACCGCGTGTAGAGGCGTTGGAAAGTTCAGGGCGGCTACGCACAGCCCCCGGCGGCGTCACGCGAGTGTTAGGCTCGGCGAACGTTCCAGGGCTCTCTTGGGGCGGCCTCCGGAGCGGATTCGCGGTAGGGCTGCGCGGCAGTCGGGTGAGGACATGTCCCGGTCGAACATGGCCGTCTTTAGGCGGAATCGCAATGTCGCCGTCCTGGACCGGTACCATCTCCACCTGCGCTGCTTCGCGGACGCGGCGGTTCGGTGTGAGGTCGCGGTATCTGTTCCCCGTATGGCAGGTCCCCCGTGGCGAGGTGTCCCGATAGGCTCCGATTGGGCATCCTAAATCAGACCGCAGTCACACTCCGGGCTGAGGCCCGGGCGCTGACCCAGTCCGGTCCGGCGCTGCAGTTGGGCGACCGGCTCTACGTGGCGGCCGACGTCGCCCCGACGCGGCTGCAGGTCGGCGCGCAGACCCTCGTCGCGGGCTATCTCCTGGTCACGCCTACCATCTTGGGCGTCGTCACGCGCCTGGTCGTCCGATGACCGATTCTCTCCGCCAAATAACCCGGCCATCAGGGATCTCGCGCCCCGCGGGCGAGGCGTCCGAGTTCTGCGGTCTCGTGACGGCGGCCGAGGATCCCCCTCGACTCAGCGTTTGGCTCGCCTCGGTGCAGCGAGGCCATCGCCCATCCCGCGACGGAAGAGCGAGTTGGTCGGGTCCTCGGCTCGACGAGCCGCCACGGTCTACGCTACGGTAGATGAATGGCGTGAGCCGCCAAGAAACGAGGAGACCATGCCGGATGCCGATGTTCTCCGCACGGGAATAGCCGGACTCGACGACATTCTGCTTGGAGGACTCCCGCGCGGCAATGTGGTGATCGTGACCGGGTCCCCGGGGACGGGAAAGACCACCCTCGGCGTCGAATGTGTGTATCACGGCGCGCACGACTTCGACGAGCCGGGCATCATCGTGACGTTCGAGGTCTCGGCGGAGAAGCTCGTCCGGGACGCCGCGCAGTTTGGCTGGGACCTCCGCGCCCTGGAGGCGCAAGGTCGTCTGAAGATCCTGTCCACCACGCGGCGTGTGTTCCAGGACGAGATCGTGGAACCGGACAGCGTGCTCCTGACCGAGGCGACGACCATGGGCGCGCGACGGATCTTCGTCGACGGGCTCGCCGGCATGCCGCGCAACGGGAACGGCGAGGCGCGCGAACTCTTCCACACGCTGGTCGAAGCCCTCACCACTACCGCCCTGTTCCCTCGACCGCCCCGACGCGCGGGTTCCGGACGCAACCGGAGGACTATATCGCGACACGATCATCCGGCTCGGGATGGAGCCGGTCCGACGCGCGTCGTGCGTCCCCGAGATCGTCAAGTCGCGGGGACAGGACTACTTGATGGGAGCCCATTCGTTCCGCATCGTGAATGGGCGCGGTCTGGAGGTCTACCGGCGCGCCCAATCAGTGCCGGATCAGGATGCCGTGCCGACGGGCACGAGCGATGTCACCGCGCGGGTCGCGACGGGCGTCGATGGGCTCGACCAGGTCCTCCATGGCGGCTTCTTCGTCGGCACCACGACCCTGATGGTGGGGATCTCGGGCGTGGGCAAGACCGTGACCGGCATCCAGTTTCTCGCCGAAGGCGCCAAACGCGGCGAACCCGGCCTGATGGTGACGCTCGATGAGACCCCGACCCGGATGGTCCGGAACGCCGCCACCATCGGGATCGACCTCCAACACGAGATCGACCGGGGCGCGCTCGAGGTCTGGTACGCCTCGCCGCAGGAGATGGAGATCGACCGCCATTTCGCGGAGCTCGAGCGACGGCTTGCGCGGCTGAAGCCGCGGCGCGTCGTCATCGATAGCCTGGCCGGGTACGGCTCCATGGTGACCCCCGCCGCCCACTTGCGGGACTTCCTCCATGCCGTCGTGGCCCTGTTGCGGCAGCATCAGATCACCGCCCTCTTCTCCCACGAGAACCCGGAGATGCTGGGGATGTCCACCATGAGCGGCGCCATGGAGGTCAGCTCGATCGTCGACAACATCCTCCTCCTCTTGAACTGGGTGGAGTTGGGGGACACGTTCCGGCTCGGGCTGACGATCGGGAAGGCGCGGGCCATGCCGAGCAGCCGGACGACCTACGAATGCGAGATCGTCAATGGCCGGGGTCTCCGCGTCTTACCCCGCGCCGTTCCGGTGCCTCAGCTGCCGTTCGCCCGATACTACGGGCTGCTGTCCCGGGCGCCGGAACGCCGAAGTGGGACATCGAGCCCTCGCCGGAAGCCGAGGAGCCGACGGGGTGCGCTCCGACCCTCATCGAGCCGACGGTGGCACGCCGCCCTGGAGAAGTTCGGTGTGGCCACGGGCCTGACGATCGTCATTTATGACTCCCCGGACGCCCATCTGCTCGGCCCAGTCCATGTGACCGCACTCTTCCACGCCATCACCCATGGCGGACGGGAGCCCGTGTTCTTCCGCGAGTGCGCCCGCGCGTGTCTTGCCGGGGCCGATTCGCCGATCGTCCACGGGACCATGGCATGGGCGTCATCGGCAGTCCCCTCCGGCGAGGCGATGAGGTGGTCGGGGCGGTGGTCGCCGGCTACCGTCTCACGGCGTTCCCGGAGCACTCGGCCGTCGGGCGCTTTGCTCGACGTCACGATCTGCCGGTGCACGCCGTGTGGCCCACGATCCGACGCGAAGCACCCCTACGTCCGGCTCGCCTCCGCGTCTACGCGGAGCTGCTCGCGGCGTTCACCGATACGCTGCTGCGGGCGAGCATCCGCGCCCAGGACGCCGCCCAGGCCGCGACCCGCCTGGCTGAAGCGAATGCGGCGAAGGATCAGTTTCTCGCGATGCTCGCGCACGAGCTCCGGAACCCGCTCGCGCCGATCCGGATTGCGGCGCAGCTCGTCGGCCATAGTGCGGCGAGCCCGTCCAACATCGAGACGGCCCGAGAGATCCTCAATCGGCAGGTCGCGCATCTAGCGCGGCTCCTCGATGACCTGCTAGACGTCTCCCGCATCACGCGCGGGAAGATCGAGCTTCGGAAGGAACCGGTGGACCTGGCCACCGTCGTGGCCACGGCGCTCGAAGCCAGCCGGCCGCTGATCGAGGAGCACGGGCACCACCTCGCGGTGTCCGTCCCGCAGGACCCGGTGACGCTCGAGGCGGATCCGGTTCGGCTGGCACAGGTGCTCACGAATCTCGTCAACAATGCCGCGAAATATACCCCTCCGCGCGGCCAGATCCGGGTCGCGGCCGCCCGGGAGGGACGGCAGGTCGTGCTACGAGTCCGCGACAACGGGCGGGGGATGCCGCCGGAGCTCGTGCCGCGGGTCTTCGATCTGTTTATCCAGGGAGATAAGTCGCTGGCCCATGCCGCGGGCGGTCTGGGGGTCGGCCTCACGGTCGTGCGCACGCTGGTAGAGCTGCATGGCGGCACGGTCGCCGCCAGCAGCGCGGGTCCCGAACGGGGCAGTGAGTTCGTGGTCCGGCTGCCGCTCGGCGAGGGACGGGCCGCGCGCAAGGGAGTCCCGGTGGCTGAGGTCCAGACCACCGGGGTCCATCCGCTACGTCGCCTCCATGTGCTCGTCATCGAGGACAACGCGGATATGCGGGCGCTTCTCCAGGCCCTATTGATGGGGGAGGGGCATCGGGTGGAGGCGGCCGACACGGGCGCGGCCGGGCTGGAGTTGGCGCGCACGGGGCGGCCGGACGTCGTGCTGGCGGACATCGGCCTCCCCGATCTCGACGGCTATGAGGTCGGCCGTCAAATCCGCGCCGTCCTGGGGCCGTCGGTCCGACTCATCGCGCTGACGGGTTATGGCCAAGCCGAGGATCGGCAGCGGTCCCGCGCGGCGGGGTTCGATGCGCACCTGGTCAAGCCAGTCTCGGGCACTCTCCTGCACGAAACCATCGGGGCGCTGCTTCCGACTAGGCCCACGATGTAAAACTCATTCAAGCGCTTCGACGCTGGCGAAGCCAAGTATGAATGCCCAAAAGTCGTCGAGATGATTCGGGCACCGCCGCCGAGCCTATCCGCTGCAGCTCCGCCAGGACGCGCCAGTTCCGTCGCCGTGGGCCTTCTACTTGCTGTCCCGGCCCTGTGCTCGCTTGTAGGTCTGGATGTCCTTGAAGCGGCCGTTGGCATCGCGGACGGCGTAGGAGGTTCGTGCCTGAGGTGCTGCGTCGGGGTTGCGAGCCGTACGCATCTCTGCTACGGCTCGTGGAAGGCCGGGCGTACGTGTCGGCACTATTTGGGGATAATGCAGCGGTGCGGTACCCAGGCAGCCTACGGTCGCGCCATCGAACCAGTACGAGCCCTCTTCGCCGGGATGGTTGGTCAGCGTCGTCCGGACGACAGCACGTCGACTCTGCGCTAGCATGACACGCGCGTAGGCCGGCCATGTACGTTTCGAGTCGTATTTCCGATCCTCCTAGAGCGATCGACCACGGCCCTCTCCGGACGGCACGCGACTTGCTCGCTATTGGGATATGCGGGAATGCCGTCGTAGTGCTCCTAGTACGCGCGCAGGTGGTGGAGTCCTCGGGACGCTCGCGGCGATTCTTCTGACGCTTGCGATGAGCGTCGCGGCCGCGCCTCAAATCGCGTTAGGGACCGGCGAGCCTCCGAGCGTGTCGTTCGTCGTGCCGGGTGGGCGCGTGGGCCAATACCGGCACGGCACGTATCCATCGAACGGCAATCGGACCCATGTCGGTGTGGATATTGTGGCGCCGTGCGGTACCCCGGTCCTCGCCTTCGAGCACGGGACAGTCATCGACCGTATTGCGTCCCGTTCGGACCCTGACTTTACTAGCCTCGGCTATATGGTCATACTCGAACACGCGACGTCGGTCGTGGGCCGTGTCTTCTATTCACTCCACCTCCACCTGCAGTCTCCTCCGGTTCTGGCCGAGACCGTCGCGCGTGGTGAGGAGCTCGGCCGGGTCGGCGCGACCGGTCGCGCGACCGGGTGCCACCTTCACTTGGAGGTTCGGTACTTTCCGGATCGGGTCAGCCACCTATGGCGGAACATCTATGGACCCGGCGATCAGCGAACCGCGCGCCACTTCCGGGAGAACTGGGAGGATCCGGTGAGCTTCATCGCCCGCCTCGAGCGTCAACGGCAGATCAGCGGATCCTCATCTCCCCCCCGGCAAGGGCAGAAGAGCGCACCGAGGTCTTCGTAAGTCGACACCGCCCTGGTCCTTAAGCTGCGGGCCCGAGGAGCTCGCCACGAGGTACGATATGTCCATCGCGCTCGAGTTGGATCGTGAGCTCTCGGCCATCTGACAGCCGCAGCATCAGTTCATTCTGATTAAGCGTCTCTCGCATCTCCGCGGTGAGGTCCAGAATCCTCCCCTCGAGTAATGAACGGCCGGGCAGCTTTCCCGACAACGTCTCCATGACCTCGCGATGTTCCTCGATTACGTAGTGGACGAGGATTGGGGCGGAGAGCCCCGTGCCCGAAAGAAGGCCAATACCCTCGTGAGTCCGAAGATGTCGCCAGTCCATCGATTGAGACGACAACTCGATGCCAGTCTAGCTCGACCCCGGCTCGGCCAACTTCCGGTGCCGTTCCGCGAGCATGCTTGCGGGCGTGATGTTCGCGACCACCGTCTGGAGCTTGTTCTTCCAACCGCTCACCACGTCGCCGTCGCCCCGGAGCATCGCGTCGAAGCCGACTCTGGCGACGTCGGCTGGATCGTCCTTCGCCTGCTGTCCGACCTTGGTATCCAGCATGTCCGCGCGCGCGAAGAATTCCGTCTCGGTGGCACCGGGCATGAGACATGTCACGCTGACGCCCGTATCCTTGAGCTCCGCCCGGAGAGCCCACGAGAACGAATCGATGAAGGCTTTCGTCGCGCTGTAGATGGCCTGATAGGTGCCCGGCATGAACCCGGCGATCGATCCGGTGATCAGGATGCGTCCCCGCCCCCGGGCCCGCATGTCCCGGCCCACCTTGTGCACCAGATAGACGGTGCCCGTCACGTTCGTGTCGATGACGTGTCGGATCGCTGCGAAGTCCTGATCCAGGAAGCCGTGGCCGAGGCCATGACCGGCGTTCGCGAGGAGGGCATCCACAGCCCGACCCCGCGTCGCCGCGTAGAGCGCATCGACGCCGTCGGTCGTCGCCAGATCGGCCTCCACGACCTCGACCCGGGCGCCAAGCTCCCGCAGGTCCAGGGCGGCCTGATAGATCTCGGGCTCATCCGCGGCCACCACGAGATCGTACCCCTGATCGGCGCAGCATTTTGCCAGCTCATACCCGATGCCAGACGATGCGCCGGTGACGATGGCGAACGGTCGCTCCGGGGTGCTCATGACGGCGCACCTTCCGGGCCCCCGGCCCGACCGGCCTCGGCCGCCCGTCGCAGCTCGGACTCGGCCGCCAGCCAGTCAGCGATCTCGTCCGCGTTCCCGTTCTCTCGCTCGAGGTACCGATAATAGGCCCGCAGGCGAATCGCATCGATCTCTGGCCGCTCGCCCCAATTCGCTTCTGCCTCGACGGTGTCCTCGATCTGTTCCGAATCGGCTCTCCCGTTTGATCCATTCAGCTCGCCGTCGTTTTGACGCTCCGCCGAGCTAGCCAGTCGTTCTTCTGCGCGCCTAGTCATGATCTGTCCTCCTTCGGTTGGAATGTCGTGACGCGGGCGTTGTGGTCCATATGTCGCCAAGCCGGGCCCGTGCGCGTCGCAGGAAGGTCCCAGCTGATCCCCGACGCCAATCGCGCGGTCGGCCCGACGGCCAGCGGGTTCCCGCGCGACATCTTCGCCGCGGGATCGAGGCGGGGCGTGAGGTCGTATCGAGACTCGAGAAGCCGGCGCTGGGCCGCCGTCACCGCGGGCTTCCCCGCGATGTCGGCCTGCATGATCTCCTCGGCGGTTTGCATCGGACGTTTTGCATTAAACGGGTCGCGCGCGAAGTCGAAGCCGAGTCCCTGCCCCCGGTCCGGCTGCGTCTCTGACGCGGCAGCGGAGGGTGCGTCCTTCCCTGGATCCTGCTGATCGTGCTGCGTCTTCTGCTGCTCTGGTCGGGTGAAGGTGAAGGGAACGGCTTGAGGTGTCTGCGCCTGCTGGACCGCGTCCGCTGGTGACGGTGGGCGGGGCGGAGCAGTCCCTTGCCCGCTTCCCGTGCCGATCCAGACGCCGATCAGGATTCCCGGGACGAGCGGTAGGGCCACGAGCAAGGGACGGAGTTGGCGCACGGGTCGGTCAGTCCTCTTCTGCGGGCGCGGCGGCGTCCTCGCGTAACTTTGTTCCTTGCGACTTCGTCCCGCGCCGCGCGACTTCGGCCTTGGCCCGCCGTTGGATGTCGCTGCCGTGGGCGCGCTTGTACGTCTGGATGTCGGTGAACTGGCCGGTCTTGGATCGCTTCACGTAGAGCTTGGCACCAGCCCGGCTTCGGGTCGTCGTTCGCTTCTGAGCCATGGTCGGCCTACAGCATGGCCTTGCGGGCGCGCTTCGCCCGCGCCGCGCCGATGGCCGTCTTCACTTCCTTCTCCTCCTCCGGGGGCGGCAAGACGGCGGGCATGCCCAGGGCCTGGATCCACAGCTCTCGGGTCCAGCCCGTCGTGTGGTAGAGATGCTCGTCCTCCTCCTCCTCGACCTCCTCGTGGGCCTCCTTCAGCGCGGCGCCCTTCTCGCCCTTGACAGTCTTCGCGAGTTCGCCAATCAGCTCCCAGTTCAGGTGGTCCTTCGTCTCGGCCAAGACCACGCACTCGGCCGCCACAATCTCGGCCGCCTCCGGCTTGCCGCCATCGAGCGCCATCCGCATCGCCTTCACGAGGGACTCGCCGATGTGCCGGACCACCAGCCGCCCGGGCGTCTCCGCCTCCGGATCAAGCTCAAGCCGCGCGAAGACGGTTTCGACGATGCGAACGTGGTTCTGCGTCTGCTCGAGGTACTCCTCCCACTCTTGCTTGAGGTCATCGTTCACGGCGCAGCGGATCGCCGTCTGGTAGACCTGCACGCCGCCGAGCTCGGTCTCGAGGGCCTGGTAGAGCAACTCGTGGACTTCTTCCTCTTTCATGGGACCTCTCCTATTAGTGAAGTCGGAATCTCAGAGGCGCCCTCGGGCGCGGCCGGCGGGAGCTCGCCGTGACCCGTGCTGCGATACCGACGCGGGCTCCCTCGCTGAGGGGGGGGTTCCTAGAGTGTGTTAGCTCTGGCGCTTCGAGCATCGGGGCGGGACGCGCCTGATCATCTCTCGCCGGGCGGTCAACCGAGGCGTTGTGAACGACTGCCGTACTCATGACTTCGTCAGGAACCTTCCTAGACTTGGCAAATGCTGTGCCATCAGAGAGGGACGCATGTGATGTCGCGATTCAACGCAACAAAGACTGGACGACTTCGCCCACGGCGCGTGGCGACCCCCCGGCAATCGCATTCGCCGCGCCCATAGTCATCATGGTCAGAAGATGCCGGATCGGAGAAGGTCTCCCAAGGCGCAATCGCGGCCGACCTTTGTGTGTGAGCGGGATCTATGCGTCTATCGCGCTAATTGGCGTCACCATGACATCTGGACGACAACATGCCGTCGGCTTGTATCTTTCTGTCGCCGCTGGAAGCCTCTGCCGTGGGGAACCGTGTCCACGCGCACGGGCAGGCACCTTGCACTCGGAGAGGTCCTTCGACATCACGACGGAGCGGCTCGCTCCAAGGAGGAGAAACAAGCCAATGGCAGCTCGAATCATGAGTATCGTGACTACTCTGGCGACCGTCGTTACCATGGTCGCTCCCGCGCTTGCGCAGAGCAGCGGCGGCAGCACGGGCAGCGCCCCGGCGACAGGCTCCGGCGGCAGCACGACGAAAACCCCGCCCGCGCCGTCGGCCACGCCGCAGCCCGGCTCCACGACGACTTCGCCGTCGACCCCGGCGCCCAGCACCGGCACCACTGGTACATCGAAATCCGGCATGGGCACGAGCAGCGCGCCCAGCGGGACGACCGCCGCACCCAGCATGGGCAGCACGTCGACGTCCGGTACGAGCATGGGCGGCGGAGCGGGCAGCTCCGAGCAGGTCAAAGCGGTCCAGAAGGCGCTCCAGGACAAGGGCATGGACCCCGGTCCCATCGACGGTGTTATGGGCCCCAAGACGATGGCCGCGCTCAAGGCGTTCCAGAAGGACCAGAAGCTGGCCGAGAGCGGCCGGCTCGACGATCAGACCCGGGAAAAGCTGGGAGTTTCGCGCTGACGCGCAACCGGTGCGCCAGGGATCGATAGTGCGATCAGGCGCAGGCCAGCTCCTGGGGCGGTCTGCGCCTGCCGTCTCTCACATGCGGCTCACCCAGTCATCTCCCAACGGAAAGGATGCGCCCTCGCCGCTCCTGGCTCGAAACGTCGCGGCGGTGGCGCAGCTCGAGGCGGCCGATCGCGCCCGGCAGACGGCGGCTGAGCGCTGCTCCGATACGATTGCACGGGTCGCCGGCACGCCGTGGTTTGCCTGGCTCCACGTCGCCTGGTTCGCGGCATGGGTCGGCTGGAACGCGGGACTCCTGTCCGGCTGGCGTCCCATCGATCCGTTCCCGTTCAGCTTCCTCACCCTCGTCGTCTCCCTCGAGGCGATCTTCCTCTCGATCTTCGTCTTGATCAGCCAGAACAACCTCACCCGGCAGAGCGAGCGCCGAGCGCATCTGGATCTCCAAATCAACCTCTTGGCGGAACAGGAGTCGACGAAGACGGTGGCACTGCTGGAGCGGATCGCCCAGCACCTCAATGTCCCGGATCCGGTAGAGCCCAGCGAAAGGGAGCTCGCCGCGCCGACCGACATTCACGACGTGGTCAGCACCCTCGACCGCGTGCTGCCGGCCGACTCATGTCAGGCAGTTCCGAAGGACGTACCTCAATGATTCTGGAACGGACCGAGGGGTCCGGCCCTCGCTCGGCCAGACGATCCCCGGCCATGGAGCCTGATCTCGTCCCGAGGAGTCGTCTTAGGTGAACCTGCCTCGGAAGTTGGATCACAGCACGCTTTCGGGGGGGCAAGCGCAAGGCCGAGCCGATCAAGGGTCCACAACGCGAGAAGGCCGCCGGATGCCCTTGGCATCGGGGACAGCGTGAGATTCGAGCCGCTGCGGCCTGCTCAATCGACCGAGTAGTTCTAGGACAGGAGTCGGCGCGCGCTAGCCATTGACGATCTCGCCACCGTTGGGGTGCAGCACCTGGCCCGTCATGTACGAGCCGTCCCCCGAGGCGAGTAAGACGTAGCACGGAGCGACCTCCGCCGGCTCGCCCGCTCGGCCGAGTGGCACATCGGAGCCGAATGTGGCCACCTTGCGACGGGGGAACGACGCCGGGATCAAGGGGGTCCAGATCGGCCCGGGGGCGACGGCATTGACCCGAATGCCGCGGGCGGCCAGCGCTTGTGACAGGGACCGCGTGAACGCGACGATGGCCCCCTTGGTGGCCGCGTAGTCGAGGAGATGGGGGCTGCCGCGATACGCGGTGACGGAGGTTGTGTTGATAATCGCGCTCCCGCGCCGAAGATGCCGGAGCGCCGCCTTGGTCACGTAGAAGAAGGAAAAGATGTTCGTCTGGAAGGTTCGCACCAGCTGGGCCGCCGTGATGTCCTGCAGACGTCGTTGGGGATGCTGCTCAGCCGCGTTATTCACCACGATATCCAGACGCCCGAGCTGCCGGATCGTGCTCCGCACGGCGGCGCGACAGACCGCCTCCCGACCCACGTCCCCTGCGATCCGTATCGCCCGGACGCCGGATGGCTCGAGCAGGCGAAGTGTGTCTCGCGCATCGCCGTGCTCGTTCCGATAAACGATCGCCACGTCGGCGCCTTCCTTGGCAAACGCGACGGCGACGGCGCGCCCAATCCCACTGTCGCCGCCGGTGATCAACGCGACCTTTCCGCGCAATTTCCCGGTGCCCCGCGCCCGGGGGTCCTCCGCCTGCGGGCGCGGCGTCATGCGTGTCTCGAGGCCCGGCTGGCGGCGCTGGCGCTGAGGCGGCCGGAGGGCTCGCTTGGGCGAGGTCTTCTGGGGCATGTCCGCTCCCGTGTCGTCAGATCGGGCCAGGACGCTGATTGTTCCGAGCGGCCGCGCGCTCGCCCAGGATGGTCAGAATCGACGGGGACAGGGCGGAGGTGCTCACCTCACCCTTCCGTCCCTCGCGACCGGCGGTCTCATCCGGTGGAGGCAGGAGACGACTGACACCGGCCACGAGGTCGGCCGTCACGTTCGGCGCAAGCGCCCGCGCGGCGGCCGCCATCTTCGCGGGCACCGACAACACGCGTTCCGCTTCGCCGCGCCGGATCGACTCGACGATGTGGCGGGCCGCCCGGTCCGCATCCATGGAGAGTCCTGGCAAGGCGTCGCTGATGCTGAACCAGGCGTACTCCGCGCGATGCCGTCCTTTGAACGTGGCATGACGCGGACTGCCGGTCCGCATGAGTCCGGGACAGATCGTGATCACCGAGATACCGTGCTGCGCCAGTTCGGCCCGGAGACCCTCTGAGAGGCCCACCAGGGCGAACTTGCTGGCGCTGTAGGGGACGAGATGCGGCACGCCGATCTTGCCGCCAATGGAGGCGATGTTGACGATCCGCCCCGCCCCGCGCTGTCGCATAGCGGGCAGCACCGCGAGAATGGAATGGAGGGCCCCCCAGAAGTTCGTGGCCATGGCCCGCTGGAAATCGTCGATCTCCATGGTCTCGACGGGTCCCACCGTGATGATGCCGGCATTGTTGACGAGCACGTCGATCGGACCCAGTCGCTCGCCCACCGCGTGGACCAGCGCCTCCACCTCGTCGCGGACCGTGACGTCGCAGACGGCGGCCAACACCCGGGCGCCCCGTTGCTCCAGGTCGTCGCGGGCTCGGCTGAGCGTGGCGGCGTCGCGCCCGCAGATGGCCACGCGCGCCCCGACTCGCGCGAGTTCGCGCGCCAGAACGAGCCCCAGGCCCCTGGAGCCGCCGGTAATCAGCACCGTCCGGTCCTGAAGGTGGTACGGGCGTGGGCGATGCGTGAGGAGGTAGGTCGCCGCAACCGCGACCCCGCTTACCAGCAACGGCACCAGGGAGGTTCGCGCGGTTGACGGCGTCATGCGGTGGGGTCCTGCACGCCCTTCAGGCGTCTATCGTCCGTCCTGCCGTTGCGAGAAGCCGACAAGCTGTCACTAGTGCGACACTCCCGGCGAGACTGGCGAGACTTCTGTGGCCCCTGAGAGTCACAGGCTCTTTTCTCGATCGAAGTCGCCATCTCCTCATTAGGACGGGCTTTCTCGCCGGTACACGAGCAACCCACTGGCCTCGATAGGAAGCGGAAGCTAAGAATCCTTCATCACAGGGTGGCCCTGCTCGTTATCGTCAGAGCAAGGCACATGCCGCTCGTCACACGGTGTCGCAAAGAGAGCGTGACGCGGCTCTGCCGACGGAATCGCTGCGACACTCGGCTCGCACGAGGGCTTAGCCAGCACCACGCTCTGCACCGACCGGAGGCGCTTGCCCGCGAAGCCGCGGATGCTCTCGGGCGCCCCTCCCGCCCCGAGCACGTCGGCCGTCACCGGCCCGGCGAACACCGACATCCGGCCGCCCTCAGCGACGCCATGGAGACATGGAGACCTACGGCCGCTCCTACCGACCGCGGCATGATTAGAGCTGATCGATCAACCGCTTGCCCACCGGATGGAGTTTGCTCAGAAAGTCCCGCTCTGAAGGGACCTCGCGCTCACGCCGCGGGTTCGAGGATCACGCGATACCCCTGACGTTCCAAGAGTTGAACGGCGCGATGGCGAACTCGCTCCACATGGCGACGCTCGTAGTAGTCGGCCCCCGGCTCGTGGTACGTGGTGTGACACGCCAGCAGATGATACGCGGCGACGAGCATGGCATGGGCCACGGCGACGACCGCCTTCTTATGGCCGCGATGCCGCATCACGCGCCGATATCGGGCCGCGAAGGCGCCCTTTGTCGCGCGGGTGCCGCCGGCCAGCGCGGCTTGAATGAGCGCGCCGCGCAGCCATCGGTTCCCCTTGCGGGTCTTGCCGGATCGGTGTTTCCCCGCACTCTCGTTGTTGCCCGGACAAAGGCCGGCCCAGCTCGCGAGGTGCCCTGCCGTCGGGAACACGCCATGTCCACGCCGATCTCGGCGATGAGGACCTCCGCCGTGCGCTTATTCACGCCGGGGATCGTATCCAGGCGGTGCACCGCCTCCGCAAACGGGGCCATCACCTCATCCAGGTGCGTACTCAGCGTCTCGATCACTTCGTCGAGGTAGTCGAGGTGGGCCAGTACTTGGCTGACCAGAAAGGCATGATGGGGCCGAAAGCGTCCGGCCAGCGCCTGCCGCAACGCCGGGAGCGTTCGGCGCAACGCGCCGCGCGCCAGGTCGGCCAAGACCTCGGGATCGCGGGTGCCCCGCGTGAGGGCGTCGAGCATGGCGCGCCCGGAGACCCCGAGCACATCACGGGCCACCGACGCCAACTTGATGCCCGCGTCTTCGAGCACCTTCCGGAGCCGGTTGGTCTCGCGGGTGTGTTCGCCGATCAGCGCGGCACGATACCGTGTGAGATCGCGGAGTTCTCGGATCGGCACTGGGGGCACAACGCTTCCCCGCACGAGCCCGTGCTCCAGCAGTTGCGCGATCCAGACGCAGTCCTTGACGTCCGTCTTCCGCCCCGGCACTTGCGCGATCTGCGCGGCGTTGGCCAGCACGCACGTGAACGCGTCCTCGAGCAGATAGAAGATCGGTTTCCAGTAGACCCCCGTGCTCTCCATCGCGACGTGGGTGACGCCATACCCGGCCAACCAGTCTCGCAACGCCAGCAGTTCCCGTCGTCGTGCCGAACGTCCGCACATGCTGCTCGCGCGCGCGGGCCTGGCCCGGCACGCGCACGCACGCGACCACGGTCTTCTTGTGGACGTCCAATCCGCAGCCACGCTCGATCACCCGCTCCATGGCGTCACCTCCACGGCGATGTGCGCCGGCGCCCGCAGGAGCATCCTGCTCACGACTTTGCTCGGCGTGCTCGATGGCAACAATGCGGGGTCCCGGAAGCTCCCACGTCAATTTTGGCTCGGACTCGAGATACCACACACCATCGACGTGTCCGGGCGTCGGCGCAGTGGGGATGATAGCCGACTTTCATGGTGCAGGGTGGGCCGCAGGCCCATCACCATTTTGGCGAAGGACAGGACAGTCTCCCGATCGACCGTCCAGATCTGCCGATCGGCAGCGAAGAGCCACCGGGGATCAATGGGACCGGAGCCGGGTCCGGCCAGCATACTGCTTGTGACACCGTGGGCACCGGAGCCAGCCGTGGTGGACGCGCCGGACGACCCAGCCGCAGTGCGGGCAGGCCTGGAGCCAGCGACGCCACGCGAACCAGAGACCGGCGGTCGCGCCCGCGAGAAGCACGAGGGTCACGATCACTTCGACCTGAGCCATGCCCGCCGACCGAGCCTCCGTACCGCTGCCTTCGCCATCTATCTTACCCGGATGCGGATGCCGGGCGGGGCCGGAGGTCGGAACCGTTGACATGACCTTGACGCCGGAGATACTCTCCTCAGCGACTCGAATCGTGTGACCCATCCGGCTCCTTGGGGAGAAGTATCATGCCCCTCGCGCGTCATCCCGAACGAATGTTCGCCCCCGTGTTGGCATCATCGCCGCGCGGGGGCGTTCGTGTCTTCACGTTCCTGCAAGAGGAGGGCGATGCCGTGGAAGAGAAGATCGGCGTCGGCGTCGTGACAGATTATCTCGACCGGATAAGCGTCGCCGTCATCCAACTGACGGATGGGGATCTGCACGTCGGTGATCAGGTCCACATCGCCGGCCGCTCAACCGAGCTTATGCAATGGGTCGAATCACTCCAGATCGAGCACGAGGCGGTGGCGGAGGCCCCGCGCGGCAGCGAGGTCGCGATGAAAATGGAGGTCCCGGTTCACCGAAGGGATGAGGTCTTTCGGGTCCACGCGGAATGACGAGACGGTCGCCTCTCGTCTCTGACTGAGGTGGTGTCCCGATTCATGTAGAAAAGTCTTCTCGGGGATCGGTGCGTGGGCGCGAAACGCGCGGGTGGCTCGGTTTCAGGGGATAGCACGGTATGGTCCGGGCGACAACTCGCGCTCCTGAGCCAAATGCGCGATCGCGATTCTGGCTGCATCGGGGTTCAGGCGGCCTCGGCCGCGTGTGGGACGGGGCTGGTGAGCGCCGTCGCCATGTCCTGCCAGCCGTCGAGCTTCCGGAACACGATCTGCCCCGTGGCGACGAGTCCGAAGAGGAGCGCCAGGACCGCGGCCTCGCTCGGCAGGCTGCCTTGGGTCTTCACCCGGCGTCGAAACTCCAGATTCAGTCGTTCGAGCCCGTTGGTGCTGCGGAGGCTCTTCCATTGGCTCCGCGGGTAGCGATACATCGTGAGCAGCTCGGCGCCGGCTTCCTCCAGGCTCCTCACCGCGCCGGCACAGGTCTTCGCCCACTTCCGACCGAAGGCCGTGTACGCGCGCCGGGCGGCCGCGCCGTCCTCCGCCATGACGATGGCGTGGTAGTCGACGCGGAGTTCATCGTGCAGCCGTTTCGGCACGGTGGTCAGCAGATTGCGCAGCTTGTGGACGGTACACCGCTGGATCGCCGCGGCCGGCCAGGTCTGCTCGACGGCGGCTCGGAGCCCTTTACTCCCGTCGATGATGCAGAGCTGCGGGGCCCGGACCCCGCGGGCCGCCAGATCCTCGCACACCGCCTCCCAGGCCGTCGTGCTCTCGCTCCCGCGGAGGGAGAGGTGAACCAGGACCTTCTGGCCATTCCGCTGCACGCCCAAGACCGCCAGCACCGGCACGGGACTGACCCGGCCACCCAGCCGCACTCGGAGATGAAACCCGTCGAGATAGAGGTAGACGAGATCCAGTTCGGCCAGAGAGCGCGCCTGCCAGGCAGCCACCTGTGCCGTGAGCCCCTGGACGATCCGGCTGATGGCGCTCCGGGACACCGCGCGGCTCTGCAGCAGCGGGCGGAGCGCGCCGCGGATCCGGCGCGAGTTGCCGCCGCAGAGGTAGACCTGCAGCAGCGCGGCATTGACCTGGCGCATCCGCCGAGCGTAGGCCGGGAGCACCTGGCTCTCCCATTCGGCACGCCCGGTGATCGGCGTCTGCAGGCGCGCCCGTGGCACCGTCACGGTGACCGCGCCCACCGGGCTCGTCACCGTCCGCACCTTGGTCCCGTGGCGATAGCCCACCCGTGCCGCGTCCCACGCATAGCGCGGGCCGAGCAACGCGGTGAGTTCCGCGTCCACGATGTGCTCAATGGCGCGCCGCACCACGACCTGCATGTCCGCCTCGAGGGCGGCGGCCCAGTCCCCCTCGGCCAGCTTGTGCGGCGCCCCCGTCTGTGGCAACGTCGGCATCGGCGTATCTCCTCTCGGTGCGCCCCGGCAAGGGCGTCGTGGTTGGTGGTCTCCAATCCACCGAGAAGATACGCCATCTCTCTTTTCTACAGCTATCGGGACGCCGCCCTGACTGAACGGAGTGAATGCCATGCCGCACTACGAGTTCCTCTGCGAGAAGTGCAAGAAGCCCTTCGAGCTCATCATGACTATCGCCGAGCGGGAGAAGGCGAAGCCAAGGTGTCCCACCTGCACGGGCACGAAGGTCTTTCCGCAGTTCAGCGGCTTCATGGCGCAGACGTCGAAGAAGAGCTGAACGCGATCTTCACCCGGCTCAAATGGAACAGGGCCCCCGCTATCTCAAGCCGGCTGGAGGCTCCCTGGATGAGAGCGATCCCGGGCGTCCGTCCGTTAGCATCTGTGGAACGGAGATGGGAGATGATAGGAGATGACAGACTATCGCGGTATAGAGCAGCGGTTAAGCGAGGTCCTGGGCCTCTCTCGGCGTCCAGTCGCGGTCGCGTTCGGAGAGACCCCACCTGTAGGCGTGTCCAAGTTCACCGGAACAGAGCCCTCGGGGTGCAGTTTCTGGCGGCTAGCCGTGGGAGGGCGGACCTTTTACACAGTCCCTGCTGACCATTACAACTGCCCGATTGGCAGCTACACCCTTAACATTCCTCTCGCGCAGGACCGCGCCTCGGAGCTCGACCAGACGCTCTCGCTCATGGCTGGGATCGGCTACGTCAAGATGGAGGAGGTTTCCGGGATCCCGCGGCTGCCTCGCACGCCGGGCGTCGTAGTCTACGCGCCCCTCGGAGACACGCCAGTGGACCCGGACGTGGTGCTCTTCGCCGGCCGGCCCGGGCGAGTGGTGCTCCTTCAGGAAGCTGCCTTGCGAGCAGGGGTCGGGTCGCAGATCCCGTTCTTAGGCCGTCCGACGTGCATGGCGCTGCCCGCAGCACTCGCTCATGGTGTGATCGCGAGCACGGGCTGTATCGGTAACCGCATCTACACCGATCTGGGCGAGGACGAGTTGTATGTGGCGGTTGCTGGAAGGGACTTGGCCAAAGTTGCTGATGAGATTCAGACCATTGCTGCCGCCAACGCCAAGTTGGCCGAGTATCACCGCGACCGGCGACAGGCACTGGCGACGGACTGAGAGGGTGGCTGCCGAACGCGGAGCAAGTGGCAGGGAAATCGAGATCAAACTTTGGAGAAGGGAGCGCGAGCGCCTTTCTGTGGCGCCGCATCTAGTTTTGCTCCTGGAACAAACCGATTTAGGAACCACTCTGCTTTTTCTCACCTCCTTATTTGATTAAAGCACGAGCCCATATCGATCTCTCCCCTGCTTGGCGGGGCATTATCTAAGAAGGCAGTCCAGCGCAGTAGCATCTGGGCGGGACGTCGGCCCTCCTGTAGGCCGAAGGTCAGCCTCGTCTCGGGAAAAGTTCGCTGTTCCCCAGGGAATAGCTTCAGATCGGGGGCGTCGTACTCGCGACCGGCCTCGGTCCAGCGCCGTCTTCCTCTGTCAAAGCGGAATTGTGTGGTTGTCGCTTGAGAGGTCCACCTCGGGAGGGAGTTCCCATTCGAGAGAGAGCAGGAAATCGGAGATTGTAAGGTCACTGACGTTGTGCGCGATGAGCTGGAGGGAATACTCATCGAGGACCCTCTTTGGAGCCTTGAGCCAGTTAAGTTCGGCTGGCGGCAAGAGTTCAAGGGTGTCCCCGGTCTGGGCGTGATACTGAGCAAGTTGACGTTGACGTTCGGCGTATTCGTCGGTGGCTATCACTACGCGTTGATCAGCGGCCTCAAAGTGGAGCCGCGGTATTCGACCATCCAGCGGTCCGCGTACACGCGGCCGAGCCCCAGATCGCGGATGCGCCGGAGGACGTCCGGCTCGCCGGCGTCCGCCCCGGCCCCCGGCCCCAGGTCCTCGTAGACGTAGGCCTCGGCGATGACCCACGGAAAGCGCGGGTCCTGCTCGTGCTGCGTGATCCGGACGAAGCGGGCGTCGACGGGCGGGAATCTCGTCTCCCAGCGGTACCCCCACTCCCACGGATACAGGCGGGGCCGCTCCAGTAGAGAAACTCCATCGGCGACCGCGGGACGGCTTCGTGCCACGCGCGCCCGTCGACGCTCGTCTCGACACGGATGTCCATCGCGTAGGTGCCATGGTCCTCGCCCCGGTTCCAGAGACGGACCATGCCCACGTGGACTGGCTGGCCCAGGTCGAGCTGCACCCACATTCCGGGCTTCCGCAGCTCGACACTCGTCCACGAGGACTCCATGTCGCGATCGACCGCGTATCGCGTGTCCTCCGACCCATGCGATGCGGAGGCGTGGAGGTGGTCGACGGAGACTTGCCGGTATCGGCGATCCGTCGGGCGCACATGACGGACGAGGTCGTAGTCTCCCAGGGGCTCGATCTCGTATGAGGCGCCGAGCGCCTTCAGCGTCGGGACGAGGTCGCGAGTTCCCCGGGGATAGAGGAAGGCGGGATCGGGCCCCCGTTCCAAGGCCTCGAAGTAGGGCGGATACCTCTCTGCGATCGTCTGTGACGCAGTGATGTGCTCGCGCGCGTAGAAGTTGAGAAGCTCCGATCTGGGCCGCGAGCGCAGATAGAGGCGCTTCACAAAGGGTCTTTGTCGTTAGGCTTGCACGGACTCGGCCAGCTGTCGAGTGCGATACCGCAAAGCTTCGTCGTGAAGAACCGTGGCATGCCATGGTCTTCACGCCTTCACAACGTTTCTTCCCTGGATCGCCCGCTTTCAGTGACTTAGGCATTGTCAGGAAATAAGTGAACGAACGCGCCACGAGCGGGTCGGGTGGAGCGTATAGTTCCAGTCGCCATGAAAGGTATGCGGGACGAGCTTGAGCGTGGCCATCTGGGCGTCGGTGACGTCTTGCCCCTTGGGATAGGCCCCCCGGTCCAGCTCACACCGCACCCGCAGCCCGGCGGCGGTGCGCGTGGCGCCAATCAGGTTGACGATCACGACCAGACTCACGAGGGGCTGCCCGCGCCAGTTGGTGCTGATGTAGGAGAACAGGCGGTGCTCGATCTTGTTCCACTTGCTCGTGCCCGGCGGGAAGTGGCAGACGGTAATCGCCAGACCGGTCCGGTTGGCCAGCTGCTGCAGTTCCCACTTCCACAAGCGCACCCGCGGGCCATTGCTGCCGCCCGCATCCGCGGTGATGAGTAGCGATCGGGCGCGCCCATAGCGAGGGCGGCCCATCTTCTCCCACCAGCGCCGGATCGTCCGCGCCGCGAAGCTCGCCGTGTCGTGGTCAATCCCGACGCTGATCCACCCGGCGTTCCGCGTGAGATCGTAGACGCCGTACGGAATGGCCTTGCCCTGCGCCGGAATGATGAAGTCATGCACCCGGACCGGCTCGGGTTGCCCTTTCGGGCGCCACTGGGCGCCCGGGGCCTTGAAATCCCCCACCAGTTCCTTCTTCTTCGTATCGACGGAAATGACGGGCGCGGCCCTTGCTTGGAACCGGCGGACCTGCCGGTTTATGTAGCGGAACTGGGCATCGCGGTCCGGATGCGTGGTGCCCTCGCGGGTCTTGCGGTTGGCTTGCAGGCTGTACCCCGCCGCGGCCAACAGTTCGGCCACCAGTTGCCGGCTGACGGCATGGCCCATCCGCTGCAGGGCTCCGGCCAACTGGCGCACGCTCTTCGAGGTCCAGCGCAAGGGCGATGCCGGATCGCCCGACGCGGTGGGCTCCACCAACCCTTCGAGATCCGCGAGCAGCGTGGGATCTTTGTCGAGGGTGCGCTTCCGCCCACCGCCTGGGCGCCGCACGCGCCCCGAAGCGGCGCTCGCCCCCGACGCCAACTCCTGCAGCCCGCGCCTGATGGTCGAATAGGCGATCCCCGTCGCGCGGGCCACCGCGCTGATCCCTCCCCGCCCGGCCGCCCGAGCCTCCGTGGCGGCCCAGATCCGACGCCCCCGCTCCGTCAAGACCGGACTCAGCGCCCTGTACTTCGCCTTCCAGAGCCGGAGGTTCACCCATCCAGTGTATCCGCCAAGCCATCATATTCGTTCAGTTATTATCTGACAATGCCTTATCGGGGCCGACGGCTGTAATCAGGCCGTGATCTCGACCTCGCCTTCGATTTCGACAGGAATCCCAAACGGCAGCTCGGCCATGCCGACTGCCGAACGAACGTGCTGCCCGGCCTTTTGACCGTAGAGTTCCAGAATCAAATCCGAGAAGCCATTGATGACGATCGGCTGCTGACGGAATCCGGGTGCCGAGTTGACCATCCCAAACACGCGAAGCCAGGCGGTCACTCTATCGAGGTCGCCCAGTTCCCGCTGAAGACTTCCAAGAATGGACAGGGCCGTGAGCCGCGCGGATTCGTACGCAGCCTCGGGCGTCACCTCACCTCCAACCTTGCCGAATGGTCCGGCAAGACTCCCATCTGCCTGCTGCGGTCCGTGCCCGGAGATATACGCTCGGTTTCCACGCGTCCGAACCCAGGAGAACGGTACCCGGACGTTGGCCGGGATCCTTAGTGGTGCCGGAAGCGCCAGGCCGAGCCCCGCAATCTTGCGCTCGATCTCCATCGTGCTCCTCCCCGAGGCCTTTCTACCCTCCGTTGCGTTAGCTCTTCTTCGCCGCCTGCGTTGTAAAGCTTCCGAATTCCGACACGACTCTCGTGCTTTTACACATCGGACACCGGACGTCCTCCCCTGCGACAGCACCCGCACGGCCGCATACCACAAGAGCAGAAGGAGCCCGACAATGCAGGCGACCGTGGCCCCCGTGGGTAGGTCAAACTAGGCTTCACGAAGCCCAGCGAGTGCGCGGGGCCCGCCCGGGTCGCCCTCAGTCACGCGTTACCTCGCCGGACCGCTGAAGGTAGCGTCGGAATGCGCGCGGGTCCACTTCGATCCCCAGCCCGGGGCCCTGCGGGACTTCCACCATGCCATCCGGACCGATCGCGGGCACACCCCACAGATCCCGCAAGGGATTGGGCGACTGATCGTACTCGAACCACGGGTACGGTAAGGATGTGTGGCTTCGGAATCCTCGAACCGCTGCGCACAGCTGGAGGGAAGCATGGAAATTGATTGCGGTCCCCCAGACGTGGGGAATGACTGGAACGTCCCATGCCCCTGCCAGCGCCTCGATCCGCGTCACTTCCGTGAATCCGCCCGCGATGGACACGTCAGGCTGGGCGACGTCGAGGGCATGACGCTCGAAGAAGGCACGGAATGCGCGGATCCCCCCGAGCGCCTCGCCACCGACCACTGCGAGCCCGAGCGCGCCGGCGAGACTCGCATACGCCTCTACGTTGTCAGGCCCGACGGGCTCCTCCAGCCATGCGAAGCCCTCCTGCTCGAGCTGACGGCCGGCTTCCATCGCCGATCGGGTCGTGTACACCTGGTTGGCGTCGGCCAGCAGGATGACGTCCGGCCCGACGACCTTGCGGACGGCGGTCGCCGCGCGGCCGTCCGCGGCCGGATCGACGCCGACCTTCATCTTGAGCGCGCGAAACCCGGCGGCGACGATCCGTTCGACTTCCTGCCGGTATCTCCGGTAGGGATCGCGTCCCGGGCGAAGGTACGGACCGCTCGCGTACGCAGGCACCCGGGTCCGGAGGGGCCCGCCCAGAAGCCGCGCGATCGGTTGTCCGAGCGCCCGGCCCCGGAGGTCCCACAGCGCCATGTCGACGGCTGACAGCGCCATGAGTCCCGGGCCTTGGCGCTCGTAGCCCAGGCGCTCGTGCATGTCCGCCCAGAGGCGCTGGTACTCGAACGGATCCTGGCCGAGGATGACGGGCGCGAGGGTCGTCTCGATGATCGTCCACGCCGCCGACGGCGAGTGCCAGGTCTCCCCCCAGCCCGAAACGCCCTCGTCGCCCTGGACCTCCGCCAGCAGCGAGCTGCGCCGGTCGAAGAACTGACCACCCGCGCCGAGCGCCTCTGGCATCTGGCACTCGACCAGATGGAGCCGGATGCTCTTGATCTTCACGTCAGGTCGCGGCCTCGGCGGTCACGTCTCGCCCCGTCGACGGGTGACCCGGTGAGACGTCCCCAGGCGCGACGGCAAGATCCGGTCACCATCAATACGAGAGGGCCAGGTCCGCCGCCAGACCGGCCCGGACCGCCGAGAGATCGTCCGTGGTCGTGATGAAGGCGGCGCCGAGGTCCGTGGCGAACCGCCTCCGCCGTGGATGGCCGGCCGCCATGCTCCATGCCTTGCCGGCCGCCCGGGCAGCGTCGACGATGCGCCGGTGGTCCGCGGCGTCGGCCGGGGTGTCACGGTTGAGGCCGCGTCCCCGTGTCAGAGAGAGGTCGCCTGGGCCGATGAAGAGGCCGTCGATGGCCGGCACGGCCGCGATGCGCTCGACGTCGTCGAACGCCTCCTGCGTCTCGATCATGACGATGCACTGGGTCCGCCGGTTCTCCGCGTCGAGGAACTCGGGGGAGAACCCGCCGTAGCGGTTGATCCGGCTGTGGCCGATCCCTCGCGTGCCGAGCGACGGGTACTTCGCGTAGGACGCTGCCGCGCGCGCGTGTTCGGCATTCCTGATCTGGGGCACGATGACGGCGTCGGCCCCCGCGTCGAGCGCCGACTGGATGGGCACGCGCTCGGCGCCGCTGACGCGCGCGTACACGGTGAGTCCGACTGCCTTCCCGAGGGCGATGGCCCGGTCCGCGCTCTCCGGGTTCCAGGTCCCGTGCTCGAGGTCGAGGACGACGATGTCGTAGCCCACTTCCTTGGCAATCTCGCACGCATGGAGATTGGCAGTCATCAGCCAGAAACCGACGGGGAGCCGGCCGCCGCCGGCCACGGCGCTCACCACAGCGTCCCGGCGGACACGGTCACTTCCTGCATCGTGAGGGCAAACGCCTCGTCCCGGCACAGGAAAGCCGCCACGGCGCCGATCTCGGAGGGCTGGATGAAGCGCTTCTGCGGGATACTCTCCACGATCCGCGCGCGGAACTGCTGCTCGTCGTCGAAGCCCTCGATCCGCATCTGCTGACGAACCCCTCCCCGCCCCTGCGGCGTGTCGACCCAGCCCGGGCTGATGGCGTTGCACGAGATGCCGTGTGCCGCGCCCTCCAGCGCCACGCACCGGGTGAGGCCGAGGAGGCCCGACTTCGACGCGCAATAGGCGCTGTGAGCTACGTAGCCGACGCTGGCCGCCGTCGACGCGATGTTGATGATGCGGCCCCACTTCCGCTCGATCATTCCGGCCATGCAGCGCTTGATCGTGCGGTAGGCGCCGGTCAGGTTCGTTTCCAGCATGCGCTGCCAGAGATCATCCGGATGGTCCGCTATCACGTGCCGGGTCGACGACCCCGCGGCGTTCACCAGGATGTCGATCCGCCCGAACGCCTCGACCGTGGCTGCGTGGAAGGCGTCCACCGACTCGTTCGAGCACACGTCGAGCGGGAGCGCGAGGACCCGGCCACCGTGGGCGGCGATCGCGTCCCGGGCGGCGGTCATCTCGTCCAGGGTCGGCGTATAGACGTTCTGGCCGGGCACCACGCCGCCCCGGGCCGTCTCGACGAGGGAGCCGATCGCGACATCGGCGCCGGCCTCGGCGAGCGCGAGCGCGATCGCCCGCCCCATGCCGGTGGCCCCGCCGGTCACCCATGCCCCTCGTCCTGCGAGATATCGCTCGCTCATTCACCATTCTCCTGCCGGCGTCGGCCGGTGCTCGGCCCTTCCGCCCGTCCGCCTGTCGCGGTCGGATCGGAAGGGCGTGGTCGATCAGTACCGCGTGACTCTCGCGCACTCCGGAAGAGCCGCCACCCGGTCGTAGAGGTCCTTGTTGAGGATGACTTTCCGCTCAGGCAAGGCCGCCGGTTGCCGCCTGGAGCGCGAGTCGCCCCACCCGCTGCCGGTGCAGCACGACGCCCTCCACCGAATAGCTTCCGAGATGGGGCGCGAGGATGACGTCCTCCAACTCGGTCAGCGGGCTCCGCGGGTCGAGCGGCTCGGTCTCGAACACATCGAGGGCGGCGCCCGCAAGACGCCCGGCACGGAGAAGACTGGCCAGCGCGGCCTCGTCCACCACGGGCCCTCGCGAGGTGTTGACCAGCATGGCGCTCGGTTTCATCCGGGAGAGGCGCGTCGCGTCGAGCAAGTGCCGGGTCTCTCGGGTCAACAGGACGTGGACGGACACGACATCCGACTCGCGGAGGAGGTCATCGAGGCTCGTCAGCGTCACCCTGTACGGGGCGGCGACTTCCGGCCGCACGTAGGGATCGGCGGCCAGGATGCGAAAGCCGAATGGCCGCGCGCGCTCGGCGACGAGGCGCCCGATGGTGCCGAAGCCGATCAGGCCGAGGGTCAGGAGCGAGAGTCGTGCGACGGGGCGGGCGGC
The DNA here is from genome assembly GCA_963765195.1 of uncultured Candidatus Rokubacteria bacterium. GTDB lineage: Bacteria > Methylomirabilota > Methylomirabilia > Rokubacteriales > DASRDR01 > DASRDR01. The sequence goes on along the minus strand of CAVXVV010000054.1, from coordinate 50,880 downwards.
GGCCCAGGGATCCTCGCCGGCGTGCCAGCGCCCGTCCCGAATGAACCGGTCCATGCGGAGGAGCCGGCGGTTGACCGCCAGGATCAGCGCGAGCGCGTGATTCGCCACCTCCTCGACGAACGTGTCGGGCACGTTCCCGACCAGGATGCCGTGCTCGGTGGCGGCCTCCACGTCGATGTCGTCGTAGCCGACGGAGGGGCGCAGCACGAAGCGCGCCCGGCCTAGCTGGGCGAAGACGGCCGCGTCGAGCGGAAGGCCGCCCGAGATCAGCACCTCCGCCTGCCTCGCGGCGGACGACAGGGCGCCATTCCCTTCGCGCAACGGCACCGCCACGATCTCGATTCCCTGGCCATCCAGGACGCGCTGCGTCTCCGGCCAGACGATGGCGTTCGAGCTGGCCACCACCACCCGTCGCGTGCCGGTCCAGCCGTGCCGCCACCGCCCAAGAGACTCGTGCAAGGCTGTGTCCTCAGGCCGAGAGCGGGAAGTGGCAGCGCACCAGGCGACCGGGAGCGACAGTCGTCAGCTCGGGCGCCTCGGTCCGGCATCGCGGAGCGACGATCGGGCAGCGCGTGTGGAACTCGCATCCGGCCGGCCGACTCCGGAGACTCGGGATCTCTCCCGTGAGCTCGACGACGTCCCGGCGCTGATCGGGATCCGGCCGAGGGACGGCGGCCAGGAGGCCGTGCGTGTACGGATGCGCCGGGCGGGCGAACACCGCCTGGGTTGGCCCCCGCTCGACGAGCCGGCCCAGGTACATGACGCCGACCTCGTCGCCCACGTGGCGCACCATCGGGAGGTTGTGGGTGATGATGACGTAGGTCAGGCCGAGCTCCCGCCGCAGCCGGCTCATGAGGTTGAGCACCTCGCCCTGGACCGACACGTCCAGGCCTGCCGTCGGCTCGTCGGCGACCACCAGGCGTGGGGACAGGGCCAGGGCCCGCGCCACGCCGACTCGGCGAGCCTGGCCGCCGGACAGCTCGTGAGGATAGCGGCCGAGGAACGCCTTCGAGAGCCCGACGACCTCCAGTAGGCGGCCCGCTTCCGCGCCGAGGTCGCGGTCTCTAACCTTGTGGATGCGAAACGGCTCGGCGAGCAGCGAGCGCACGGTCAGGCGCGGGCTCAGGCTCGCGACCGGATCCTGGAACATCATGGTCATGGATCGCCGGTGCGCCTTGAGGGCCCGATCACCGAGCCCGACCAGCTCGGCTCCGTCGAAGCGGATGCTTCCGGCCGCCGGCCGGACGAGCCCGAAGATCGCCCGCGCCAGCGTGGACTTGCCGGAGCCGCTCTCGCCCACCAGGCAGAAGGCGCCGCCGCGCGGGACGCGGAGCGACACGTCCAGGACGGCGTCGATGAACGGATCACGCACGCCGCGGACCAGGGCCAGTGCCGGTCCCATGGCCCGGAACCGAACCCGCAGGCCCTCGACGGCCAGGAGGTCAGACACCGGCCGGCACCAGGAGGTGGCAGCGTGCGACGTGCCCGGGCTCCACGTCGACGCGCTCCGGGCGCTCGCTCAGGCATCGCGCGAGCACGCTCCCGCAACGGGGGGCGAACACGCAGCCCGCGGGCGGCCGAATCAAGTCCGGCACGTCACCGGGGATCGTCGGGAGGGGGCCGCTCCAGTCGGCCCCCACCCGGGCCGGATCGCACTCGAGGAGTCGCTGGGTGTAGGGGTGGCTCGGCCGGTGGAAGACGTCGTGGACCGAGCCCGCTTCCAGCACCTCGCCGGCGTACATGACGACCACCGAGTCGCAGAGCTCCGCGATCAGCCCCAGGTTGTGCGACACGAAGAGGATCGAGCCGTGGAACGCGCCCCGCAGCTCACGCAGGAGGTGGATGATCTGCGCCTCCAGGGTGACGTCGAGCGACGTCGTCGGTTCGTCGGCGATGAGGAGGCCCGGGCTCACCAGAAGCGCCATCGCGATCGCGATCCGCTGCCGCATCCCGCCGGAGAACTGGTGCGGATAATGGTCGATGCGCTCGTCGGGATCCGGAATGCCGACTCGGCGCAGCATCTCGACGGCGCGCGCCCGCTTGGCGGATGCCGGCTCGCCGTTCCGGAAGAGGACGTCCGTCATGTGCCTGGCGACCGAGTGCACCGGGCTCAGGGCGGTCATGGGATCCTGGAAGACCATGGCGATCTCCCGGCCGCGCAGCGCGCGCAGCTCGGCGGGAGGCAGTCGCAGCACGTCCCGGCCCTTGTACAGGATCTCGCCCTGTTCCACGACCGCGTTGGGCGCCAGCAGCTTGATCACGGCCGAGACGACGGTCGTCTTGCCGCTCCCGCTCTCGCCGACGAGGCCCACGATGCTCCGGGGCGGGACCACGAGCGACACCCCGCGCACCGCGCGCACCGGGCCGCTCGGCGTATCGAAACGCACGCTCAGGTCCCGAATCTCGAGGAGGTTGTCCGTCATGCCGTCAGGTGCTCCGGCGGAGCTTCGGATCCAGGAGGTCCCGCAACGCCTCACCGAGAAAAGTAAAACCGAGTGTCGTCACGATGAGAGCGCCAGTGCCCGAGACGATCAGCCAGGGCGTCGCGCGCACATAGGCGTAACCGTCGTTCAGGATGGTGCCCCAGCTCGCGGTCGGCGGTCGCACGCCGAGGCCCAGGAAGGAGAGTCCCGCTTCGATCGCCACCGCGGCGCCGAGGTCCATGCTGGCCAGGATGAGGAGCGGCCCCACCAGGTTGGGCAGGATGTGGACCGCCAGGACCGTGAGCGACCCCGCGCCCATGGTGCGCTCGGCCAGCACGAACTCCGCCGTCTTCAGCGAGAGCGTCTGGGTGCGCGCGATGCGCCCGTAGTTCGGCATCGTGGTCACGACGATGACCAGGACGACCGTGTAGAGACTGGGCCCCAGCAGCGTCACGATCGCGAGCGCGAACATGATGGTCGGATAGGACCGCACGGTGTCGAAGACCAGGAGCAGCAGGTTATCGAGCCATCGCGGCCCGTAGCCGGCGATCAGCCCCAGCGTGAGCCCGCCCACGAGGGCCAGCCCGGTCGAGGCCAGCGCGACGCCGAGCGCGATGCGGCCGCCGAACAGCACCCGGGTGAGGATGTCGCGCCCCAGGTGGTCCGTGCCGAGGAGGTGCTGCCACGAGGGAGCGAGCAGCCGCTGGCGGACGTTGATCGCGGTCGGGCTGTAGCCGGTCAGCCAGTCGGCGCCGATTGCCGACCCGCAGACGACGACGACCAGCACGAGGCCCAGGACGCCCAGCGGGTCTCGGACGAGCCGCCGGAGGCCTCCCCAGCGAGCCCGGCCGGGCCAGTCCGCGGCGAGCGGGAGCGCGGCGTCAGAGGCTCTGGCGGACACGCGGGTCACACCACGCCGCCACCAGATCGGCGGCGAGCGTGCAGACGACGAAGAGTCCGGTGGTGACGAGGGCGGCGCCCATGACGATCGGATAGTTCCGCGCCAGCACGGCCTCGTAGATCAGCTTGCCGATCCCCGGCCGGGCGAACACGATCTCCGCGAAGACGGCGCCCGAGAGGAGGCGGCCCACGCCGATGCCGAGCAGCGCGATGGTGGGCAAGATCGCCAGGCGCAAGGCGTAGCGGAAGACGACGCGCGACTCGGGGATCCCGAAGGCTCGGAGCGTCCGGATGTGGCGCTCGCCGAGCACCTCGAGCATCGACGCGCGGACCAGGCGCGCCAGATATCCCACCCAGCCCAGCCCGATGGCCACCGACGGCAGCACGAGGTGGCTCAACTGGTCCCCCCAGTGGCCGGGCTCCCCCGCCCCGATCGCGGGGAACCAGCGGAGCGAGACGGCGAAGATGAGGAGGAGGAGCAGGGCCACCACGAACGACGGCACCGCGATCACTCCCACGGAGAGCACGCCGGTCAGCTGGTCCGCGAGCGAGTTCCGGTAGCGGGCGGAATAGCAGCCGAGCGGGATGCCGACCAGCACCGCCCAGCCGAGCCCGGTCGCGGTCAACAGGAGCGTGTGCGGCAGCACCTCGGCGATGATGCGCCGCACCGGGCGCTCGCTCCACACGTCCACGCCGAGGTTGCCCCGGAACACGTGGCTCACGAAGTTCCAGAACTGCACGGGAATGGGCTGGTCGAGGCCCATCTGCGCGCGGAAGCCCGCGATCATCTCGGGCGTGGCGAGCGGGCCGAGCGCGATCGTGGCCGGATCGCCGGGGATGAGGTAGATCATGCCGAAGAGGATGGCCATCGCACAGAACACGATTGCGACGGCGAGGCCGATGCGACGCGCGGTGTAGAGGGCCATGGCGCGTCAGGCTCCGCGTGGGCCTGGCAGCAGGTCGCGGTTGACGCAGTTCCGCAGCCGGCCCTCGACGAGGTACGCGAGCGCCGTCTCGACGGCCTTCCGGCGGCACTCCGCGTAGCTGGCCGGGCTCCGCCACGCGCTGTGGGGCGTGAGCACCAGCCGACCGCGCAGCCAGGGCGCGTCGGCCTGGAACGCGGCGATGAGCTTCCCGCCGGCGCAGGGGGGCTCCTCCGGCAGGACGTCGAGGGCGGCGCCCGCGATCACCCCCGCCTCGAGCGCGTCGGCGAGCGCGTCGGTGTCCACGATCGCCCCCCGAGCCGCATTCACGAGGAGCGCGCCCGGACGCATCGCGCGGAACGCGGTGGCGTCGAACATGCCGCGCGTCTCGGCCGTCAGCGGCGCGTGGATGCTGACGACGTCCACCTCCTGCAGGAACGCCCTGAAGTCGTCGACGCGGCGACCGCCGACCGGATGCTCCTCGCCGGCGGGGAGATAGGGATCATACACGACGACCTCGAGTCCGAGGCCTCGCGCGCGCCCCGCGACCGCGCGTCCGATGCGGCCCAGCCCGACCAGGCCCAGGCGGGCTCCCTCGAGCCGCGTAAGCGTCGGCGGGAGATCGCTGCGCCAGCCCGCGACGACGTCGGCGCGGAGCGCCTCGTGGGACCGGACGATGCCCCGCGCGAGGGCGAGGATCAGCCCGAGCGCGTGGTCGGCCACCTCGCCCGTGCCGTAGTCGGGCACGTTGCACACCGCGATGCCCGCCCGCGCCGCGGCGGCCGCGTCGATGCGGTCGACGCCCACACCGCAGCCCACGATGACGCGGCACCGCGTGAGGCGCGCGATCGTATCCGCATCGAGACGCATGGCGAGCCAGGCCAGCACGGCGTCGGCGCATTGCCAGGAGGTCTCGGGGATCCGGGCCGGGTCGCGCTCCCGGTAGACGCGCCACGCCACGTCGGGTCCCGCGGTGGCTCGCTCGAGGTCTCCGCCGTCCGTGAAGTGCGCGTCCGGTACGAGGATCGTCAGGTCCGACGTCGAGGCCGCTGGTCAGGTGGCGCTCTCCCCCGAGATCCCGGCCAGCGCGCCGGCGTCCACTCCGACCGCCGCGGCGGCCGCCTCGACCTGGTGCCACGTGGCGTCGTCGATCGGGATGCCCTTCGCGAGCCGCTGGGCCCGCGCGCGGAGCTCCGGCTCGCCCGCCACCATGACCGGCTGGGCGGGATCGATCGGCGCCGAGGACCGGACGTACGCCAGCAGCGCGTCCGCCTCGCGCGCGATCTGGTCCCGGTCCAGGAGCCGCCCGGGATCGAAGAGGATCGCCAGCATGTTGTTGATGCCGGCACCGCCCCGGGGGCTGTCGCGCGGGAGGATCAGGCCGGCCACGGCTCCGCCCAGGAGCTCGCACATGAGCGCCAGGCCCGAGCCCTTGTGCTCGCCGAACGGCAGGAGCGCGCCCATGCGCTCGCCTTCCATCACTGCGGGGTCCCGGCTGGGCTGGCCGGCGGGATCCAGCAAGACGCCGTCGGGTAGCGTCCGCCCCTCATGCCGCCATACGCGGATCTTGCCCCAGGACATGCGGCTGGTGGCACAGTCCAGGACCACCGCGGGGTTCGTGCCGGTCGGCGGGAACGCGATGCAGAACGGGTTGGTCGAGAACCGGGCGTCCTTGCCGCCGTGCGGCGCCACCCACGGCTCGTGGCCGATCCCGTTGACGAAGTGCACCGAGACCAGCCCCGCCGCCGCGCACTGCTCGCCGTAGGTGCCGATCCGGCCCATGTGGCAGGCGTTCCGGATGGCGAGCACGGCAACGCCGAGCTGCCGGGCCCGGGCGATCGCGAGGTCGATGGCCTCGCGACCGATGACGTGGCCGAACCCCCGGTCCCCGTCCACGACGAGGAAGGGCCCGTCGTCGCGCACGACCACGGGCCGGCGGTTCGCCCGCGTCCCCTCTCGCTTCCGGTTACGGACGTAGGTCGGCAGCATGCCGACCCCGTGGCTGTCGTGTCCCCGGAGGTTCGCCTCCACCAGGTGGTCGGCGACGATCCCGGCCTCACGGTCGTCGCTGCCCGACGCGCCCAGCACCGCGCGAACGAGCGCGTGGAGGCGAGTGGGATCCACCCGCCGCGGCCCGCCGGACGGTGCCCTCCGCTCAGCGCTACCGGCGCGCCGCTTGTGGCCGAGCGTGGCTTTCCCGTCAGCCAACGCGCTTGAAGTCCTGGAAGATGTACCAGCGCCCGTCGGGCGTGGTCGCCGGCTCCACGGTCGTGCGATACATCATGGCCTGCACGCCGTTCGTCAGCCAGACGAAGGCGCCCGACTCCTCCATCCGGTCCTGCATGCGGAGGAACAGGTCGCCGCGCTTCTTCGGGTCCATCTCGCTCAGCGCTTGCTTGTGCATCTCGGCGAACTCGGGGTCGTTCCAGCGCTCCCAGTTCCAGAGACCGATCTGGTCCGGCAGGAACCACTGCATCATGTTGGCGGGATCCGGGGGGAGTCCCCACTTCTGGTGGTAGAGCTGGATGTTCTTCCAGTCCGTGCCCTTCGCCTCGGCGCCGAGCGACGCGAAGGTCCCCGACTCGTAGGGCTTGATCTCGACCTGGATGCCGACGTCGGCCAGGCTCGCCTGGATCACCTGCGCGGCGGTCACGACGTCGGTGTTGTTCAGCACGGAGAGGGTGGCGGGAAAGCCGTTCGGCACGCCCGCCTCGGCCAGGAGCTTCTTCGCCCGGGCCAGATCGCGGGCCGGATAGAGCTTCTGGGTTCGATAGCCCATGATCCCCGGCGCCACGATCCCGGTCGCCGGCTTCGCCACCCCGAAGTAGGCGGCGTCGAGCACGGCCGGTGTATCGATGGCCAGCTGGACGGCCCGGCGCACGCGCACGTCCTTGAACGCGGGGTTCTCGGTGTTGATGCCGATCCACTCGATGCCCACCAGCGGGCGCGCGAGGATCCGTGTGCCCGGCGGCGGCGTCTTCTGGAACTTGGGCACCGAGCTGACCGCGATGTCGGTGACGTCGATCTCGCCGGCCTCGTACCCCAGCTCGGCCGCTTTCTGGTCGCCGATCGGACGGATGTGGACCTCGTCGAAGTCCGGGCGCGGGCCGCTCCACTGCGGGTTCCTCGCCAGCACGATCCGCTCCTTCGGGCGCCACTCCTTCAGGAGGTACGGCCCGGAGATCGCCGGCGGCTCCGTCTTGTAGGACCCTCCGACGGACTCGACGGCCTTCTTGGAGACGATCGTCCCGGCCGACCGGGTCAGCGTCCCCAGGAACAGGCCGGGGAACGGTGCCTTCAGGACGATCACGCCCGTGTACTTGTCGACGACGTCGACGCGATCGAGCAGCTTCCAGTCGGGCGCGTTGTTGGACTTGAGCTTCGGATCGATCATCCGCTCGAACGAGTACTTGACGTCCTCGGCGGTCATCTCGCCGAAGTTGTTCGTCCACATGATCCCCGGCCGCAGCGTGAACTTGACGTGGGTCGGGTCGACCTGCTCGATCGACTGCGCCGCGTCGAGTCGCCACTCCCACTTGTCGCTCGTCTTGTAGACCACCAGCTTGTTCAGCACGCCGATGATCGCGCAGATGTCGGTGAGGCTTCGCGTGATGACGGGATCGAGGCTCACGAGGTCGTTCGCCATGCGCACCCGCAGAATGCGCGGGCTCTGACCCACCACGATCGAGGGGGCGCCCGCCAGCATGGCGGCGGCCATCGAGGACTGGAGCACGGTGCGGCGAGAGATCGGTCGAGACATGGTGTCCTCCTCCGCTCAGTAGGTCAGCCCCGTGTAGAGCGTTTCGTCCACTGCCACCGCCAGGACCGTGAGACGCGGCTCGGCCAGCCAGTCGCGGATCGCCTTGTCGAGCTCGCCGAGCTCGGCCACCGCGACGCCGTGGGCGCCGAAGCCCCGAGCGACGGCCGCCCAGTCGACCGCCACGAAGTCGACGCCCCGGTGCGGAATCCCCCGCGATCTGCTGGGCGACCTTGATCACCGCCAGCGAGCGGTCCGAGAAGACCAGGATCAAGGGCGCCACGCCCGAGGCGTCGCGCCGTCTCGAGCTCCTGCACCATCATCGCGAAGCCGCCGTCGCCGACCAGGGCGACCACCGGCCGCTCGGGGTGGACCAGCGACGCGGCGAGCGCGGCCGGCACGCCGTAGCCCATGGCGGACAGACCGTTCGAGACCAGGAAGCCGAGCGGCTCGGGCGTGCGCCACACCTGGGAGATCGCCATCTTGTGGGCGCCGACGTCCGTCGCCATGATCGTCGACTCGGGCGTGATCTCGCGTAGGATGCGCATCACGTGATAGGGGGCGAGGCCCACCGCGCTCTTCTCCGCCGGCGGCACCAGCGCATCGGCCATCCGCCTGCGGACGCCCAGGAGCGCGGCGATCGGCCACTCGGACGAGCCGCGGTAGCGGGTCCCGAGCGCGTCGAGGAGCGCGGACACGTCGCCGACGCACTCGAGGGCCGGATGGAAACCGCGGAACCCGATCGGCGCGCTGGCGATCGAGTAGACGGGCCGGTCGTAGTGCCAGTCCTGCGCCGACTCCACGGGGTCGAAGCCGATGCCGAGGAGCCCGTCGCTCTCCCGAAGCACCTCGATGGCCGGCGCGTCCGCGGCGGCCGAGGCAACCGTCCCGAGGTATCGGTCGCTGGTCTCGTCCGCGACCCCCTTGGCCTCCGGCAGCACCACGTACGGCAGGCCCGTGCCGGCGAGGAAGCGTCGCACCGCCGCGGCGTCCCGCCTTGGCTCCAGCGCCACGCCGATGACCGCGACGGGCCGGCGGGCCCGAGCCAGCGCGGCAGCAAGCAGCTCGAGGCCGCCACCGGCCGGACTCGCCGGCGGCGCGTCGGGGGTCGGCGTCACGCCGGGACGCGCGGGACCGACAGCCACGTCCGCCGGCAGCGAGAGGAACACCGGGCCGCGCGGCGGCGAGACGGCGACCCGCGCCGCCGCCTCGACCGCCCCGGCCGTGTCGGCGCCGTCGAGGGCGATCGAGCGCTTCGTGACGTGGGCGAACAGCGCATTCAGCGGGAGGTTCTGCTTCTCGCTGCGACTGTCCTGCACGACCGTGGCGCGGGCGGAGAGCGCGAGGAGCGGATCGCGGTCCAGGTAGGCGCTCGCCACCCCGAGGAGCAGGTTGCACGCGCCGGGCCCCACCGTCGACAGGCAGACGCCGGGCGTTCCGGTGAGCCGTCCGATCGTCCCCGCCATGAAAGCGGCCGCCGACTCGTGCCCGGTGAGCACGAACCGGACACCGTTCCGCTCGAGGGCCTCGATCAGATCGACGACCTCGCCGCCCGGTGCCCGAACACGTGGCGCACGCCGAGCCGGTGGAGAGTCTGGGCCAGCTCGGTCGCGCAGCTCACGACGCCGCTCATGGGTCACCCTTGCCGGGGCATCAGATGTAGCGCCCGAGGCCGCCATCGACGTCGATGGACGCCCCCGTGATGTAGCTCGCCCGCTTACCGGCGAGGAACACGACCAGAGCCGCGATCTCCTCGGGCTCGCCGACCCGGCGCAGGGGCGTGCCGGCCGCCACCGTGGCGTAGTACGCCTCGAGCGTCTGGCCGGGCGCGAAGTGCTCGAGGCTCGATCCCCACGCCTCGCTCTTCACGTTGCCCGGGTTGACGCTGTTCACCAGGATCCCGTACGGCGCGAGCTCGTCGGCCAGGACCTTGTTGAACGCCAGACAGGCGCCGCGGTCGGTGCTGTTGGCGATGTAGCCGGGAGCGGACTGGCGGCCGACGATGGAGTTGATGTTGACGATCCGGGCCTGGTCGCTCTGCTTGAGGTGCGGCAGCGCCGCCCGCACGCCCCGCATCGCGGCGAACAGCTTCACCTCGAGGTCCCCTCGCCAGCGCGCCTCCTCGACCTCCTCGAACGAGCCCGGCAGCGCGCTGCCCGCGTTGTTGACGAGGATGTCGAGCCCGCCCAGATCGCGGGCGGCGGCCTCGACGAAGGCGGCGATGGCCGGACCGTCCGTCACGTCGACTGCGCGCTCGAACACGCGCCCCCCCAGACTCCGCAGCTCCGCGGCCGTCGCCTGGAGCGGCCCGGCACCCCGGGCGCAGATCGCCACGTCGACGCCCTCGGACGCCAGCTCGAGCGCGATCGCCTTGCCGATGCCCTTGCTGCCGCCCGTGACGAGGGCGCGCCGCCCCTTCAGGCCGAGGTCCATGTCACGCCGTCCCGTGCATCAGGGAGTAGAAGGTCATCGGCTGGTCGTCCAGCGACTCCAGGCAATGGCGAGCGCCGCGGGGGATGTACACGAGGTCGCCCGGCCCCACGTCCCGGCGTTCTCCGTCGATCTCGATCGTGCCCCGTCCGCTCTGGATGATGTAGACCTGGTCCTCCTTCTCGTGCGCGTGGGGCTCGGACCGCGTGATGGTCAGGAGGTAGATCCCGAGCGCACCGCCGACCTCCGGAGGGAGAAGGGTGCGGAACTCGCCGCCGCCCTCGCCCGGCTCGCTGGGAAGGTTCCGCGGATGGACGAGATGCACGGGCCTACCCGGTGGCCGCCCCAGACCGGTCCCACAGACGGATCGATAGTTCTGGTGCCAAGAGACGTAGCTCGGATCACGGGCTTCCTTGATGAAGAAGCCCGATCTCCACACCAGAAGGTCCGGCCCCAAAAGACTCTCGATCGCGTCGAGAATGCGCTCGTTCCGCACCAGCTCGGCCACCCAGGCGAACACGAGGTGTGATTTCGTGCGAAAGCTGGTCGACAGAGGTCCACCCCGGCTCGCCTCGAAGGCCTCGAGACGCGCCCGAGGCCCCGTGCGCTTCCACCGGTGACAGGGCTCGGAGCGGAAAGAGATAGCCGTCGCGCCGGAACGTGTCCGCCTGGGCGGCCGTCAGGCGGCAAGTGTCGCCAGACGAAGCGACTCGAACCATCGTGGACCCTCTCAGCCCGCGCGGCGGAACTCCGAGACGAGCAACAGCCGGCCGTCGGGTGTGGTGCCGGGCTCCATCCACGTCCGGTACGCGATCGCCTGGATCCCATTGGTCAGCCACATGAACGCGCCGGAGGCCTCCATCCGGTCCTGCATCTGCTTGTAGAGCTGCTCGCGCTTCTTCGGGTCCATCTCGCTCAGGCCCTGGCGATGGAGGTTGTCGAACTCCGCGTCGCTCCAGCGCTCCCAGTTCCACTTCCCGATCTGCTCGGTCGTCCACCACTGCGTCATGCCGCCGGGATCCGGGGGCAGGCCCCACTTCTGCAAGTACAGCTGGATGTTCTTCCAGTCGGTCCCCTTCCCCTCCACCCCGAGGTTCCAGAAGGTGCCGGACTCGTACGGGGTGATCTCGGCCGCGATGCCGGCCTCGGCCAGGTTGGCCTGGATCACCTGGGCGCCGGTGATGGAGTCCGTGTTGTTGAGCACCGCGAGCGTCATCTTGAAGCCGTTCGGCACGCCGGCCTCGGCCAGGAGCTTCTTCGCCGCCGCGACGTCGCGCGCCGCGATCAGGCGCCGCTCGCGGTAGCCCATGATCCCCTGCGGAATCAGCCCCATCGCGGGCTTCGCCTGGCCGAAGTAGGCAGCTTCGATGAAGGCCATAGGATCGACCGCGTACTGGATGGCCCGCCGCACCCGGACGTCCTTCAGGGTCGGATGCTCGACGTTCATCCCGATCCACTCGATGCCCACCAGCGGCCGCACGGCGACCTTGGTTCCCGCCGGCGCCGCTTTCAAGTACTTCGGCAGCGAGCTGACCGACACCTCGGTGAAGTCGATCTCGCCGGCCTCCAGCGCCAGCTCCGCGGTCTTCTGGTCGTCGATCGGCCGGAAGTGCACCTCGTCGAAGTCCGGGCGGCGCCCGTTCCACTGCGGGTTCCGGGCGAGGATCAGCACCTCCTTCGGCCGCCACTCCTTCACGACGTACGGCCCGCAGGTGGCCGGCGGGTTGTTCTTGTACCCACCGCCCGGCGGCCTCGACCGCCTTCTTGCACACGATCGCACCCGAGGTGCGCGGCAGGGACGAGATCCAGAGGGCGGGGAACGGCGCCTTCAGAACGATGACCCCGGTGTACTTGTCGACAACGTCCACGCGCTCCAGGAGCTTCCAGTCCACCGCGTTCCCTGACTTCAGGTTGGGGTCCTTGTATCGCTCGAACGAGAACTTCACGTCCTCCGCCGTCACCTCGCCGAATCCGTTCGTCCACTGGACGCCCTGGCGAAGCGTGAAGCGGACGTGGGTGTCGTCCACCTGCTTCAGCTCGCGGGCGAGGTCGGGCTGCCAGTCCCAGCGGTCGCCGGTCGGCTTGAACATGGTCAGCCGGTTCGAGATCGCCCAGACCACGGCGTGCTCGGAGCGCGTGCCGGCAAAGGCGGGGTCGAGCGCGGAGACGTCTTTCTCGATCCGGATGCGGAGCACGCGGGGCGCCTGGGCGGCCGCCCGGCCGCGGGCGGCTGGCCAGCCCGGCCAGGGTGGCCGCCGTGCCGTGCAGGATCGTCCGACGCGAGATCCCTGGAGTCGCCATGGAAGCCTCCTTACTCCGACGCGGTGCGGAGCGTGTGCGTGCCCGGCGTGCGGGCGTCGAGCGCCCCCGCCAGCACGTCGCGCATCGCCTTGCCCGTCTCGGTGAACCAGTCGTGGAGGATGCTCATGTCCCAGCCCATGCAGAAGTGCCGTACGCCCATCTCGAGGTATCGGGCCGCCTGCGCGCGGATGCGAGATCTCCGCCCGGGGGGCGATCCCCCGCGCCAGGGCCGCCTCGATCACGCGACGTTCCACGTCCCGAACCTTCGGGTGATTCCAGTCCCCCGTCATCCCGATGCTCATCGCGTAGTCGGAGGGGCCGAACTGGACCATGTCGACGCCGGGCACCGCCAGGATCGCGTCGAGGTTCTCGACCGCCTGGCGCTTCTCGATCATGATCGGCGACGACCGCCTGGTCGAGGGCCTCGACGAACGCCGGGCTGCCGCCCTCCAGGACGTAGCCCACGTCGCGGCGCATCCCGACGCCGTGGAGGCCGTCGCGCCCCGGCGTCTCGGCGCGCACGGCGCGGACGCACTCACGCACGTCCTCCACCGTTCGCACGTCGGCGAACAGGAGGTTCTGGATGCCGGAGCCGATCGCGCGCGTGGCCAAGTACGACCGGGAGTGCTGCTCGATCTTCATCATGCCGGTCATGTGATCGAAGAGGTCGATCGCGCGACCGAGGTTCTCGAGGGCGAACAGGTCGTACGGCGTGTACTCCGCGACGAACTCGACGTAGTCGAAAGCCCGCGCGTGTCCCACGAGCTCGGTGATCGCCGGCCAGGGGATGGACAGGTGGGTGCCGAGGCTCGGCCGACCGCTGTCCAGCAATTCACGGAGCCGGTTCTTCCGCACGGATGCCCTCCCTCAGTCCTCGTCCTGCCAGACGAGCCGGCCCGCCTGGAGCCGGGCGGGGTGGTCGGCGCCCCTGACGTAGATGCCGGCATCGGCCGCGGCGTCCTCGAGCGCCTGCAGCCGCTCGAGGGCCTGCCCGCCCAGCCGAACTCCGATCTCCGACACCACGCAGTTGATCAGCGCCGAGGGAGCGGTGAGCGAACCGACGAAATCGAGGTTGCTGGCCCGCACGAACAGCGCGACGTCAGCGACCGGCAGGATCGGCGAGAGCGGGCTGTCGGTGATCGCCAGCACGCGGAGGCCGAGCTTGTTCGCGTGCCCGAGCACGGTGACGAGGTCGGCCGGATAACGCGCGAGCGCGATCCCGACGATGACGTCGTCGGGGCCCATGAGCCGGATTCGGTCGTGCAGCGACGAGTCCGCCCGGTCGAAGCTCTCGACATGCGGCTTGATCTTGCCGAGCGAGTAGGCGAAGTAGTTCGTCAACGGTCCGAGGTAGCGGAACCCGAGGATCATGACCCGCCGGGCCGTGATGATCGCGTCCACGAAGCGCTCGAACTGGGGCTCGGAGAAGGTGTGCGCGAGGGCGCGAAGGCTCTGGAGGTCGCCGTCGACGATCCGGCGGAGGAGCGCGGCCGGCGACCGGTTCTGGCTGGGCAGCGTCCGGAGCCGCTCGACGCCGGTGAGGTCGAAGTTGACCCGCTCCTGGATGCTCGTACGGAGGGCCTCGAAGCTCGGGTAGCCGAGCGTGCGAGCCAGGCGCACGACCGTCGCCAGGCTCACACCGCCGGCGGCGGCGAGCTCGCGCGTGCTCATGAAGGCGGCCTGCACGTGGTGCTCGCTGATGTAGGTGGCGAGGCGGGCCGCCTTCGGGGACAGCCGGCGCTGGACCGTCGCCAAGCGGGAGAAGTAGTCGCCATCACCGAGCTGAATCATTTGTTTGCTGTTAGCTCCGTGGAAGAATCAAACTCGACATTGGCGGCAGGATGAGGGCTGATCTAGAGGCTGTCAAGAGGGCTACTCCGAGGCGACGCAAGGTACGCAAGGTAAGAGTGCAATGAAACGTTCCGCTCGAATTGACGCGGTGGGTCAATTGATTCACCTAACGAATCACAGGGACGTTCCGGCGCCAACGCCAGGGACGATCGGCCTACCCTACTGCTCGTCTTCGGGACTCGCTACACAGCGCCGGAGTCCGCTCTGGTGGCGGCCACCCGAGACATCGTCCGGCCCGTCGAGAAGGTGACTCGTCCGCGCGACCATCTCCGTCGACCAAGAAGGGCACGAGCCCGTGCCCGAGAATCCGCGCTGCCAGACGGCAATCACCGCCACGCCCTCGAGGGCCTGCCCGATCTCGGCGTCGACGACCTGCGCGCGCCACGGCCCGGCAGCGTCGGCGGCCGCCGGGACACCCCCTGTCGATGATGGCAGCCAGTCCCACGCTCACGAGCCAGCGGCCGAATCGTCTGACGTTCGGGTTGTCATAACCGGCCCTCCTGAGGTGCAGGATCCTTGACGTAGCGGACAGCGCGGCCACGACCCGTCCGCCTGAGCGTCCCCTGCGCGGCCAGCGCGGCGAGCTCGCGCCGCGCGAGGGCGAGGCCCACGCCGCCGGCCCGCGCAAGCTGACTCGTCGCCACGCCCGTCGGCATCCTCGCCAGCTCGAGGGCACGAGCAACGCCGGGTTTCCGCCGGAGTCTGTCCGGAGGTCAGCCCCGCGCTGGCAGCCGGTCGGGGCTCAGGCCCCACGAGATCCGCCGCCGCAGCCAGCCGCGGCTACGCACGAGCATGGCCTCCTCGAGGACCGCCCCCAGCACGGACGTTCCCGGGCCACGAGTACCCGGCTAGGCGCTCGAGGGCGCCACTGGAGACGCCATCGATCACGACCCCGTGTCGGGCGGTGACCGCCGGCGGACGTGCTCGACGAGGAGCGGCAGCGCCAATCGACCTGGCCACGTAGTAGGAGCCCCACCGGCATCCGGCCGGCATCCGCTAGGTCTGGGGAAACGGCGGCGGTGCTGGAAGCGGGGGTGCTTCCGCGCCGGCCGACCGGCCGCGTCCTCGCGCGCCGACTGGTAGAGCCGCCGCTCAACCCAATTTCATCCCGGACGTGCCGGCCACTCGCTGAGTATAAGCGAGTTATTATGATCGTATTTGATTCAATTAGATCTGAATGCTAGGTTGGCCCACGATGTCGTCGCGGTTTCCCACAGTTGCCGAGGCCGCGCGCTACCTCCGTCTGGAACCCCCGGTCGACCTATCTTCTGGCTCAGCGGGGCGCGATTCCCGCGAGCCCCGTGACCGGAAATGGCTGTTCCAGGTGCATCTGCTCGACGACTGGATCGAGACGAGCACACTGGGTCCGGGCGGGGTCCGTGGCGCGCCACCGGCATCCGACCTGACCCTCCCGGAAGGCGATCTCTTCCTAGCGGCAGCGATGATCCCGCGCTCGAGATTCTTCCGGATGCGCTCCGCGGCCAGGCTGGACACCCGCCGCTCTTCATCGCCACTCTCGGACGCCTCGGGGGGCTTGCGGCCTTGGGAGAGGGCCGGGCCGACGTGGCCGCCTGCGCCCATGTGGAGGCCGCGTCCGGGGAACCCGACCTGTCCTAGATCGCCCCCGCCTGTCCGGCCGCCCCGCGGTGGTGGTCAACACATTCGTCCGGGAGTTCGGACTCTTGGTTTGGACGGGCAATCCGCGCAAGATCGAGGCGGTGGGGGATCTGGGCCGGCGGGGTCTCCGGTTCGTGAACCGTCAGTTCGGGTCGGCGACTCGGGCGAGGGACGGAGGAGCCGACGGTGACGGACAATCTCGGGCACGATGGACAGGCGCTGACGATCGAGCGGCTTGGGACAGTGCCGGCCACGGGGAATGGTTATGCGCTCCCGCGGACCGGCACCGCCCGACGTCCCCGCGGGGTGGGCCGCGTCTACCGGCCGGAGTACCGGGACAAGAAGACGGGCGAGCGGCGCACCGTGGCGACCTGGTGGATTCAGTACAGCCACAACGGGACGCCGCTTCGTGAGCCCTCGCACTCGACGTCGCGCGCCGATGCGGTCCGCCTCCTGAAGAAGCGGCTCGGTGAAATCGGCCGCGGCCGGCTGGTCGGCGCGCGGGAGGAGAAGCTCACGTTCGAGGATCTGGTCGTGGACATCGTCCGGGACTACGCCCTCCACGAACGGTGCTCGGCCGACACGCTCGGGGGCGCGCTCCTTCCCGATGGCCGGCTCGACGTGGAGCACCTCGGCGGTCGGCTCCGGCACCTCTCTGACGTCTTCGGCCGAGATCGCGCGCTGGACATCACCACCGACCGGATGCGGGCCTATCAGGATCTGCGCCGGAAGGCCGGCGCCTCGGCCGCGACGGTGAACCGGGAGATGGCGGCGCTCGGGCGGATGTTCACGCTGGCCGTCAAGGCGGGTCGGCTCGGGACGCGGCCGCCCTTCCCCGAGCGGCTCCAGGAGGCGCCGCCGCGGCAGGGCTTCTTCGAGGTGGGGGAGTACCAGGCCATCCGGTCGCACCTGCCCGAGGATCACCAGGACGTGCTCGACTTCTCGTACTGGACCGGGTGGCGACCGGGGGCGATCGCGGCGTTGACGTGGCCCCAGATCGACCTCGCGGCGCAGATCATCCGGCCCCACGGCGGCTCACGGACGAAGCGGCGGGGCAAGGTCGGCTACGCCCAGATCCCGGCGCTCCGGGCGGTGATCGCGCGGCGCGTGACGACGCGTCGACTCGACACCCCGCTCGTCTTCCATGTCGACGGGCGCCCGATGGGCGACTGGCGTAAGCGCTGGGCGCGGGCCTGCCTGCGCGCCGACTTGGCGTCCCAGGACCCCGAGACGAAGAAGATCACCGCGCACAAGCTCCGCTATGACACGAAGCGGACCGCGGTGCGGAATCTCACGCGCGCGGGCGTCCCGGAGCGGGTGGCCATGGAGATCACCAGCCACAAGACCCGGGCCATCTTCGACCGCTACAACATCGTCAGCGAGCGAGACCTCCAGGACGCCGGAGCCAGCCTCGCGGCCTACGTCGCGCAGCAGCCCACGACGCCCACCGTGGTGCCGCTCCGGGCGGCGACCGAGGGGGCCTCCGCGTGAGAAGTGGGCAAGTCGAGACAAAGTCAGTGGGAGATCGGCGCCTACCCGCCCCGTAACTACGGGATATTGTTGGTGCGCCCAGCAGGATTCGAACCTGCGACCTTCGGATTCGTAGTCCGACGCTCTATCCAACTGAGCTATGGGCGCGCCCAACCGCTCTGGAGGAATGGCGGAGAGGCCGGGATTCGAACCCGGGACCAGGCTCAACACCCGGTAACCGCTTAGCAGGCGGTTGCCTTCGGCCTACTCGGCCACCTCTCCGTGCAGCGCCTCATCTTCCCGGCGGGGCAAGCCTTTGTCAACTCAGCGGGCCAGCGGGGCGTGGCGGAGGGGGAGGGATTCGAACCCCCGAGGGCTTGCGCCCATACCGGTTTTCAAGACCGGCGCCTTCAACCGCTCGGCCACCCCTCCGGATCTGATCTTACGCGAACTTCCCGACAGGGGCCCACTTCGTTTGCCGATCTTTGTGCTTTTTCTTGTCCCGCCAGGGCCTATTTGCCGGGGAGGCGATGTCCTGTGGCAGACCCGCGCGCTGAACCATGTGTCACGCCGTGAAGGCGCCATCAACCATGTAGACGCCGCCCGTGCAGTAGCTGCTCTCGTTGCTGGCGAGGAAGAGCGCCAGCCGGGCGACCTCCTCAGGTAGGCCGTAACGCCTCATCGGGATGCGGGCCTCGCGCTCGGCCTTGGCCCGCTCCGGTGCCTCCGGCGCGAAGCCAGCCTCGATCGACCGCATCATTCGCGTTTCAATCGGAGCCGGGTTTAGCGTGTTGACCCGGATGCCGTGCGCGGCGCCAGCCAACGCGGCGCTGCGCATCAGGCCGACGACGGCATGCTTGCTGGTCGAGTAGGGGGCCATCAGCGCACTACCTCGCACGCCGGCGGTCGAGGAAACGATGATGATGCTCCCGCCCTCCCGCCGTTGCATTTGCGCCATCACGTACTTGAGCCCGAGCCAGACGCCGCGCACATTGACTGCGATCACGCGATCGAAAACATCGTCCGGATAGTCGGTGATCGGCGCGACGACGCCCTCGACGCCGGCATTCGCGAGGAAGACGTCGATCCCGCCGTAGCGCTCGATCGCCATCTGGACATAGCCCTGGACCTGTTCAGCCTGGGTGACGTCCGCCACCACCGAGCTGACACGTTCGTCGCCGATCTCCTGTACCGCTTGCTTGAGGGCCGCCGCGGCCAAGTCGACCAGCAGCACGCTGGCTCCCTCCTCGGCGAACAGCCGTCCGGTCGCCGCACCGATGCCGCCGGCGCCGCCGGTGATCACAGCCACCTTGCCTTCCAAGCGCTTCATCGGTCGCTCCTCCCCTAGGCCATCATCCACGCGGACACCCTCGATCGCGCCAGCGTGGGGCGCAAACGATAGCACGGGCGGGTTGAAGCGCCTGGCCGTGTGCCATTCCCTGTGCCAATCGGGTGGGGGACGCGTAGTCTGAGCCGATGCGGCGCGACATCTGAGACTTCTGTCCCATCCCGAAGCACGCGGGAGCTCAGGGCTGCGTCGGAAGCGCGCGAAACTGCGTAACCCGCAGGTGCAGTTTCAAGACCGGCGCCTTCACCCCCCGGCGCACCCCGCGCCCGGCGCCCCACCGGCCTCCTCCGAGTTTAGCGTCCTGGCCACGGGGGCCGCGCGGGGGGTCAACTCGGAGCCCGCCGGGTCGCCGGGCGCGGCCTCCGGGCGGGGCTCACTCGAACAGCTCGTCCCAGCTGGCGACGCGCCGGCCCTGCCACGTCGGGCCCTCGCGGACGAGCGCCCACTCCGGGTTCCGGCGGACGTCGCGCAGGGCCGCGCAGACCGCGTGGAACGTCGGGATATCGTCGTCGCGGCACTCGAAGTAGGTCACGAAGTCGTACGCATCCGGTGGCGCGGGCTCCGTCGGGTGCTTGTAGGTCCGGCGGAGGAGACACGGCACGCCTGCGGCGGCCGCGAGGGCATGGCCCTCGCTGACCATCCGGCCCGCTTCATAGCGCGGCAGGAAGTACGTGTGCCGCTCCATCCAGTCCTTGGCCCACCACTCCGGCGTCTTGCTCATCGGGATCAGGAAGGCGTTCGACATGACGCGCCCCGGCTGCTGGAGGACGCGATGCGCGTACGCGAAGTTGTGCATCGCGTTGCCGGTGTAGGTCGTCGGCCGCACGACGCCGCCGAGCACGCGCGGCGCGGCCGCCGGGCCCACGAGCCGCGAGAGCTCGGCGCAGAACTCCGCGACCGGCGCCGCCGTCGGCGCCGCGACGTGGACGACGGCGTCCGCCTGGCGGAGTCCCTCGTCATCGCGCGCCCCGGCCACGGCGGCGACCCGGCGCAGGAACGCCACCGCGCTCGGCGGATCCCCGCCCCGGGCGTCGAACTCGTTCACCAGGCCCAGCCGCGCCACCAGCGCCGCCACCGCCGCGCCCGCGCGCGCCGCCGCGTCGTCCGGCCGCAGCCGGAACGCGACGTACGCTCCGTGCCGGACCGCGTCAGTCGCTCGGACGTCGTTCGCTCGCATGCTCGCTTCCTCCTGGACCCGAGCATGGCGCCCGGCTCGGCCATGTGTCCAATGCATAGAATCTCTGGGACCGATCCGCTATGCTGATGGACCGTGGAGCTCGACCAGGTCGAGGCATTCGTGACCATCGTGCGGAAGGGCGGCTTCACCCGGGCGGCCGCCGCGCTGCACCTGTCCCAGCCGGCCGTCAGCCGCCGCGTGCGCCTCCTCGAGCACGCGGTCGGCGCGCCGCTCTTCGAGCGGAGCCCCAGCGGCGGCGTCCTGACGGACGCGGGCCGCGCGTTTCTCCCGCCCGCCGAGGCGCTGCTCGCCGCGATGCGCGACGCCCGCGACGCCGTGGCCTCGCTCCAGGCGGCCGACCGCGGCGCGGTGACCCTCGCCCTGGTCGGCACCCTCGCCGGCTCCCCGCTCACGGCCGCCCTGCGGCGCTTTCGCGACGCGCATCCCGGGGTCGACCTGCGCCTCCGCACGGCGCTCAGCACCGAGGTGAGCGCGCTCGTCCGGCGCGGCGACGCCGACGCTCGGCCTCCGATATGGGGTCGATCCCGATCCCGACCTCCTGTCGACCACGCTCCACGACGAGCCCCTCGTGCCGGTGTGCGCGCCCCACCACCGCCTGGCCCGCGCCCGGCGCGTGACCCCGGCGGCGCTGGCGGGCGAGCGCTGGATCACGTTTCCGCCGCCCGCGGGGGGCGGGGCCGAGCCCTCCGCCGCGGCGGTCGAGCGGAGCCTGGCCGCGAGCGGCGTCCCGCCCGGCGAGCGGGTGCTGATCGACAGCCTCACCGCGCAGAAGCGGATGGTCGAAGCGGGATTCGGGCTGGCGCTGCTTCAGGCGAGCAGCGTCGACGAGGAGCTCCGGGCGGGCACGCTCGCCGTGCTCCGGGTCCCGGCTCTCCGGGCCTCTGTTCCAATCGTGCTCGTTCAGCGCCGGCGAGCATTTCTCTCGGGCGCCGCGAGGGCCCTCCTGGCGGTTCTCAGCGCCTGGCCGGCGGCCCGCTCACGCGGCCCGCGGGCCGCGCGGCCGGATCACGCGGGGCTGAGCCGCTCCAGGCCGTCGAGGTAGGGGCGCAGGGCCCGCGGGACCACGACGGTCCCGTCGGCCTCCTGGTAGTTCTCGAGGACGGCGATCAGCGTGCGCCCGACCGCGAGCCCGGAGCCGTTCAGCGTGTGGAGGAGCTCGGGCTTGCCGCCGCCCGCGGGCCGGTACCGGAGGTTCGCGCGGCGCGCCTGGAAGGCCTCGCAGTTCGAGCAGGACGAGATCTCGCGGTAACGCCCCTCGGCCGGGAGCCACACCTCGAGGTCGTACGTCTTGGCGGAGGCGAACCCCATGTCGCCGGCGCACAGGAGCATCGTCCGGTACGGGAGCCCGAGCGCCTCGAGGACCCGCTCCGCGTCCCGCGTCATGGCCTCGAGCTCGTCATAGGAGGACTCGGGCGCCGCCACCTTCACGAGCTCGACCTTGTCGAACTGGTGCTGGCGGAGGAAGCCCCGCGTGTCCTTCCCGTACGACCCGGCCTCGCGGCGGTAGCACGGCGTGAAGGCGGTGTACTTTCGCGGCAGCGTCTCGCCCGCGAGGATCTCGTCCTTGTGCAGCGCGGTCAGCGGCACCTCGGCGGTGGGAATGAGGTAGAGCGACCGCCCCTCCTCCGGCTCGACGGTCCTGAAGAGCTCCTCCTCGAACTTCGGGAGCTGGGCCGTCGCGAGCATCGTCTCCGCGCTCACGAGATGCGGGACCCAGACCTCCTGGTAGCCGTGCTGCTTCGTGTGGAGGTCCAGCATGAACTGGGCGAGGGCGCGCTCGAGCCGCGCGCCGAGCCCCCACAGCACCGTGAAGCGCGCCTTGGCGAGCTTGGCGCCGCGCTCGAAGTCGAGGATCCCCAGGCGCTCGCCGAGCTCCCAGTGGGGGCGCACGGGGAACCCGAACTCGCGGGGCGTGCCCGAGCGGCGCACCTCGACGTTCGCGTCCGCGTCGGCCCCCGGCGGCACGCTCGCGTGCGGGACGTTCGGGAACTGGAGGGCGGTCCGCGCGAGGGCCTCGTCGAGGGCGCGCAGCTCCGCTTCGCCCTCGCTGATCTGGCTGCCGAGCGCGCGCGACTCCTCGACCAGCGCCGTCGCATCCTGCCGCTGCCGCTTGGCGGCGGCGACCTCTTGCGAGAGACGGTTCCGGCGGGCCTTCAGCTCCTCGACGTCGCGGAGGACGCGGAGACGGCGCGCGTCCTGGTCCAGCAGGGCATCGATCGGGGCATTCGAGCCGCGGGCCTGGAGGGCGCGCCGCACGACGTCGGGCTGCTCCCGCAGGAGGCGGGGGTCAAGCACCGTTGCCCCGCTCCCCCTCCACTCGCGCGAGGCTCACGACGCGATCGTCGGCCTCGACGTCGATGACGCGGACGCCCCACGTGTTGCGCCCCTGCGAGGAGACGTCCTGGGCGGCGAAGCGGATCAGCTTGCCCTTGGTCGTCACGAGGAGGATGTCGTCGCCCTCGCGCACCTGGATGAGCCCGACCACGAGGCCGTTCCGGCCCCCGGTCTTGATGTCGATGATGCCCTTGCCGCCGCGCCCCTGAAGCCGGTACTCGTCGAGCGGGGTCTGCTTGCCGTAGCCCCGCTCGGTCACCGTGAGGACGGTCGCCCCTTCCTGGACGACGTCCGCCGTGATCACCGCGTCCTCCGGCTCGACCTCGATCCCCTTGACGCCCGCCGCCGAGCGGCCCATCGGGCGCACTTCCTCCTCGCTGAACCGGATCGCCATGCCCTGCCGGGTGGCGAGGAGCACCTCGCGCTGGCCGTCGGTCTGCCGCACGGCCATGACCTCGTCCCCCTCCTCCAGCGTGATCGCGCGGATCCCGCCTCGCTGGGGGCGCGAGTAGGCGACGAGCTCGGTCTTCTTCACCCGACCCAGGCGGGTCGCGAAGAAGATGTAGCCGCCGGTCGTGAAGTCCCGCACCGACAGGGTGGCCGCCACGCGCTCGCCCTCGGCGAGGTGCAGCAGGTTCACGAGGGCCTTGCCGCGCGCGTCCCGCTTGGCCTCGGGAATCTCGTGCACCTTGAGCCAGTGGACCTTGCCGTCGTTCGTGAAGAACAGGAGGTAGGCGTGGGTCGAGGCGATGTAGACGCTGTCGACGACGTCCTCTTCCTTGGTCTCCATGCCGGTGACGCCCTTGCCGCCCCGGCGCTGGCTCCGGTAGGCCTCGATGGCCGTCCGCTTGATGTACCCGGAGCGGGTGACGGTGACGACCATCTCCTCGTCGGCGATCAGATCCTCGAGGGTGAGCTCGATCGACTCCTCGACGATCTCGGTGCGCCGCTCGTCGCCGTACTCCGTCTTGAGGGCCAGCGCCTCGTCCCGGATGATCTGCCGCACGAGGGCGTCGGAGGCGAGGATGGCGCGCAGGCGCTCGATGAGCTGGAGCACCTCGGTATGCTCCTGGACCACCTTCTCGCGCTCGAGCTGCGTCAGGCGCTGGAGGCGCATGTCGAGGATGGCCTTCGCCTGGATCTCGCTCAGCTCGAGCTGCGACATCAGGGCCTCGCGCGCGGCGTCGACGCTCGCGGCGCCCCGGATGAGGCGGATCACCAGGTCGAGGTGGTCCAGCGCCTTCCGCAGGCCCTCCAGGATGTGGGCGCGCTCCTCGGCCCGCGCCAGGTCGTAGCGCGCGCGGCGGGTCACGACCTCCCGGCGGAAGTCGATGAAGTGCTCGAGCATCTCCCGGAGCGTCACCACCTGCGGCCGCCGGCCGACGAGGGCCAGCATGTTGACGCCGAAGGTCGACTGCATCGCGGTGTGCTTGTAGAGCTGGTTCAGGATGATCTGGGCGATCTCGCCCTTGGCGAGCTCCATCACCACCCGGATGCCGTGCCGGTCCGACTCGTCGCGGATCTCCGACAGGCCGTCGAGCTTCCCCTCGCGCGAGAGCTCGGCGATCTTCGTGATGAGCGACGCCTTGTTGACCTGGTACGGGAGCTCGGTCACCACGATGGCCTCGCGCCCGCCGCGGATCTTCTCGGTGTGGGCGCGCGCGCGCATCGTGATGCTGCCGCGCCCGGTCGTGAAGGCGTCCCGAATGCCCGCCGTCCCGTAGATGTAGCCGCGGGTCGGGAAATCGGGGCCCTTCACGACCCGCATCAGCTCCTCGACGGACACCGCCGGGTTCTCGAGCACGAGGAGAAGGCCGTCGATGATCTCGGTGAGGTTGTGCGGCGGGATGTTGGTCGCCATCCCGACCGCGATGCCCGAGGAGCCGTTGACCAGGAGGTTCGGCAGGCGCGCCGGCAGCACGACCGGCTCCTGCTGCGTCTCGTCGTAGTTGGGCACGAAGTCGACCGTGTCGCGGTCGATGTCGGCGAGCATCTCGTGCGCGATCTTCGCCAGCCGCACCTCGGTGTAGCGCATGGCCGCCGGCGGGTCGCCGTCGATCGAGCCGAAGTTGCCCTGGCCGTCGACGAGGGGGTACCGGAGCGAGAATTCCTGCGCCATCCGCACGAGGGCCTCGTAGACCGGCGCCTCGCCGTGCGGATGGAACTTGCCGAGGGTGTCGCCGGCGACGCGAGCCGACTTCCGGTAGCCGCGGTTCCACGCGAGCCCCATCTCGTGCATCGCGTAGAGCACGCGCCGGTGGACGGGCTTCAGCCCGTCGCGGATGTCGGGCAGCGCGCGGCCGATGATGACGGACATGGCGTAGTCGAGGTACGACCGCCGCATCTCGTCTTCGATGGGAATCGCCAGCAACCGCTCAGGCATCAGGCACTCCTGCGGGGCCCCGCGCAGCGCCGCGCGGGGACTACACGTCGATGGTGGCTTCGAGCGCGTGGGTCTCGATGAACTCGCGACGCGGCTCCACCTGGTCGCCCATCAGCTTGGTGAAGATCTCGTCCGCGGCGATCGCGTCGTCCATCGAGACCCGGAGCAGCGTCCGCGTCTCCGGGTTCATGGTGGTGTCCCAGAGCTGCTCCGGATTCATCTCGCCCAGCCCCTTGTAGCGCTGGATACCGGTGCCCTCGCGCCCGACCGCGAACACGAGGTCCACGAGCGCGTCGCCGGTGGCGGCCTCCCGCTCGGCGCCGCCCGCGGCGATCAGGGTGAAGGGTGGCCGGTCCACGGGCTCGAGCTGCGCGTAGAGCTCGACGAGCCGCGCGTACTCCCCCGACCCGAAGAGGTTCAGATTGAGCGTGCGCTCTTCGCCGTCGAACTGGCCTACACCCACCACCGCGTCCTCGGTCTCGCTCCGCACCGTGAACTCGACGTCGGGGCGGCCGAGCGCCCGGGGGATCTCCTGGAGGAGCGTCTCCCGGGGAAGGCGCTTCCGGCCGAGCGGCCGGTGGCGCACGAACGCGTCGAGCCACCCGGCTGGTACCACGCCGCGCCGGGCCAGCCGCTCCCGCAAGCGACGAAACTCCACCCACTCGCCCACGATCTTCCGGAGCCGCTCCTCGTTGAGCGTCCGGGCTCCGGCCTCGGCCCCGATCCGGAGCTGGGCGCCCGCCGTCCCCAGCGCGAGGAGCTCCTGGTCGAGCTCGCGCTCGTTCAGGAGGTACTTCTCCGTCTTCCCGCGCCTCAGCTTGAAGAGCGGGGGCTGCCCGATGTAGAGGTGCCCCGCCTCGATCACCGGCATCATGTGCCGGAAGAAGAACGTGAGGAGCAGGGTCCGGATGTGCGCGCCATCCACGTCGGCGTCCGTCATCAGGATGACCTTGTGGTACCGGAGCTTCGCGACGTCGAACTCCTCCGGGCCGATGCCGGTGCCCATGGCCGCGATCAGGAGCCGGATCTCCTGATGCGAGAGCACCTTGTCGTAGCGCGCCTTCTCGGCGTTGATCACCTTGCCCCGCAGCGGCAGGATCGCCTGGATGCGGCGGTCGCGGCCTTGCTTCGCTGAGCCGCCGGCGGAGTCGCCCTCCACGAGGAAGAGCTCCCGCGCGGCCGGGTCCCGCTCGGAGCAGTCCGCCAGCTTGCCGGGCAGGTTGTCGCCGTCGAACCCCTTTTTGCGCGTGAGCTCCCGGGCCTTCCGGGCCGCCTCGCGCGCTTGGGCGGCATGGACGCACTTCTCGGCGATCTTCCGCGCGGTGGCGGGATCCTCCTCGAACGCCTGGGCGAGCTTGTCGTTGACGATGGACTCGACCAGGCCGCGCACGTCGCTGTTGCCGAGCTTGGCCTTCGTCTGCCCCTCGAACTGGGGCTCCGGCAGCCGCACCGAGATGACGGCCGTGAGGCCCTCGCGGACGTCGTCGCCGGTGATCGTGCCCTTGAACGTCTTCAGGTATCCGTTCGCCTGCGCGTAGGCGCCGATCGTCCGGGTGAGGGCCGCCCGGAAGCCCGTGAGGTGGGTCCCGCCCTCGCGTGTGTTGATGTTGTTCGCGAACGAGAAGACGTACTCCTGGTAGCCGTCGTTGTACTGGACGGCGACGTCGACCTGGATGTCGCCGCGCCCACCCTCGAAGTACAGCACCTTGGGGTGCACCGCGGTCTTGTTCTGGTTGATGTACTCGACGAACTGCCGGATCCCGCCGGTGTAGTGGAACGTGACCTTCTTCTCGTCCCGCTCGTCCTCGATCTGGATCTTGAGACCCTTGTTGAGGAAGGCCAGCTCGCGGAGCCGGTTCGCGAGGACGTCGAAGCTGAACGTCGTGATCTCGAAGATCTCGGGGTCCGGCTTGAACCGGATCGTCGTGCCGCGCTTGGTGGTCTGCTCCCCGGCCCGGAGGTCGCTCTCGGGCTTCCCCCGGTCGTAGCGCTGGGTGTAGACGCGCCCGTCCCGGCGGATCTCCACCTCGAGCCACTCGGAGAGCGCGTTGACGACCGACACGCCCACGCCGTGGAGGCCCCCCGACACCTTGTAGACCGAGCTCTCGAACTTCCCGCCGGCGTGGAGCGTGGTCAGCACCACCTCCGCCGCCGACTTGCCGGTGGCGGCGTGCACGTCGACCGGGATGCCGCGCCCGTCGTCCACCACGGTGCAGCTGCCGTCGGCGTGGAGGACCACGCGGATGTTCGAGCAGAACCCGGCGAGCGCCTCGTCGACGGAGTTGTCCACGACCTCGAAGACCAGGTGGTGGAGCCCGTACGACGCGGTGTCCCCGATGTACATCGCGGGCCGCTTCCGGACGGCCTCGAGGCCCTCGAGGACCTTGATGTCGCTCGCGGTGTACGTCTCGGCGGGCGCGGACGCGGCCTTCGGCGTGCTCACGCGGCCCCCTGGGTCAAGGCTTCGCTCGGCGCGAGGCGGCCCGCCGAGACCTGCCAGCCGGCGCCGCTGCCGCGCGCGGCCGGCTGCGCATCCGTCGCCGTGTACACGACCTGGCCCTGGCCCTCCAGCCACCCGAGGACGCGCCCGCCGACGTCCCGATCGAGCTCGGAGAGGACGTCGTCCAGCAGCAGCACCGGGCCTTCCCCATGCCGGCGGCGGGCGACGAGGGCCACGGCGAGGCGGAGCGCCAGCGCGAGAAGCCGCTGCTCGCCGCGCGAGGCCGCCGTCCGCGCATCGGCCCGCCCGAGGCGCACGGCGACGTCATCGCGGTGCGGGCCGAACCGCGTCAGCCCTCGCCGGAGATCGCCCGGCCGGGCCTCGACCAGCGCGGCGAGCAGCGCCTGACGCGTGGCCTCGCGTTCCCCCGCCGGGGCGACCGAGGCTTCGTAGCTCAGCGTCACGCCGGCCACGTCGGGGGCGAGCGCGAGCTGGACCTCGCGGACCGCGTCCGCCAGGAACGCCAGCGTCTCGAGCCGGCGGTGCAGGATCTCGCTCCCGAGCGCCGCCAGCTGCTCGTCCCAGGGCGCGAGGAGCCGCGCGCCGTCGGGCCGGCCCACGAGATCGCCCAGGAGGCGCGTGCGCTGCTGGAGCGCCAGTCGATAGCGGCGGCACGCCTCGGCATGCGCGGGCAGGAGCCGGGCCGTGGCGCCGTCCAGGTAGGCGCGCCGCAGATGGGGGCCGCCCGCGAGCAAGGCGAGATCGGACGCCGCGAAGCTCACGGCGCCGGCCCATGGGCAGAGCGTCCCTCGCACCTCGACCCCTCCTTCGCGCGCGCTCAGCTCGAGCCTCACCGCGCGCATCCGGCTCCCCGCCGCAAGCTCGCCCGCGACCGTGGCCCGGCCACCGGCATCCCACCCCAGACAGTCGGCAAGCTTGGCCGTGCGGAAGGAGCGCCCGGTCAGTAGAACGTGGAGCGCCTCGAGGAGCGACGTCTTGCCCTGGCCGTTCTTGCCGACGAGAACGTTCAGCCCCGGCTCAGGTACGAAGGTGAGAGAAGTGTAGCCCCGAAACCCGACCAGCTCGATCCATCGGACGTGCACCCCGGGCGGGCCTCCCCTCACATGCGCATCGGCATTATAACACAGCGATACGTATCATCCGGCGTGCCGTCCTTGTCCGCCGCACCGAGCAAAACGCCAGGACTGAGGCCGTCCTTGAGGCCCACGACGGTCCACGGATGGTCCATCGGACCGAGCGCGTCGAGCACATAGCGCGCGTTGAATCCGATCGTCAGCTCCTCCCCCGCGAACTCCGCGGGCAGCGTTTCCTCGGCCTCGCCGAGCTCCTGGCTCTGCGCGGAAAGCCGCACCTGGCCGGCGCTCGCCGTCAAGCGCACCGGCCGCGTCCGATCGTCGGCCACGACCGCCACCCGGCGGATCGCCGCCAGCAGCGGCTCGCGCTCCACGACCAGGCGAAGCGGTGAGGACTTCGGGATGACCTGCTCGTAGTTCGGGAATTGCCCCTCGACCAGCTTCGAGACGAGATCGAAGCCCTCCGTCCGCACGAAGAACTTGCTCTCCCCGACGGCGAGGTCAACGCGCTCGGCGCCGCCCAGAACGCGCGTGAGCTCCTGGACCGCCTTCCGCGGCACGATGCCCGCCATCTCGGCGTCCCCGTCGACGGTGCTCCGCGCGAGCGCGAGCCGGTGCCCGTCGGTCGCCACGAGGCGGAACTCGTGCTTCCGCGCGTTCAGGTAGAGGCCGTTCAGGAACGGGCGGCTCTCGTCCTGCGACATGGCATAGCTGGTCCGCCCGATCATCGTGCGGAGGAGCCCCGCCTCCACGGCGAGGCTGCCCGCGGCCCCGTCCACGTCCAGCGGCGGGTACTCCTCGGCCGGCAGCCCCACCAGGCTGAAGCGCGCCCCCCCGCAGGTCACCTTGACCCACCCGTTGTCGAGCAGCGAGAACGCCACCGGCTGCGTCGGCAGCTCGCGCACGAGCTCCACCAGCTTCCGCGCCGCCAGCGTGATCGCGCCCGGCCGCGTCACCGTCCCCGGTACCGCCACGCGCGCTCCGACCTCGAGGTCCGTGGCCGCGAGGCGCAGGCCCTCGGTCCGCGCCTCGATCAGCACGTTGGCCAGGATCGGCAGCGTCTGGCGTGGCTCGACGATGTTCTGCAGAAGCTGCAGAGCACGCAGCAAGGGCTCACGAGCGACCTGGAAGTCCATGGGTCTTAGTAATCCTCCTGAAAGAGATAAAGCAGTCGTCGTCGGAGTAGTAGGTGCTGGGGACAACCGACGTCCCGGATGTCGAGGCCGATCCCGCGCGGGCGCGCGCATGGGCGCGCTGTGGGGATAAGTCGGGGGACGGCCGTGGACAGGCCAGAGGCTTCCTGGGGATCGTCGGGGACGACGCGGCTCACGCGAGACGGATGGTGTTGATGATGTGGTCGAGCGTGCGCCGGAGCTTCGGGTCCTGCTGGAGGAGCCCGTCGATCTTGTTGACCGCGTGGAGCACGGTCGTGTGGTCCTTGCCGCCGAAGCCCCGCCCGATGTCGGCGTAGGAGTCGCTCGTGAGCTGCCGCGCCAGGTACATGGCGAGCTGGCGCGGGAAGGCGACGGCCTTGGTGCGCGTCTTGGCCCGGAGGTCCTGGGGCTTGACGTGGAAGACCTCGGCGACGCGCCGCAGGATGTCGTCGATCGTGACCAGGTGCTCCTCGGCGCCCCAGATGCTCGCCAGGACTTCCTGGGCGAGGTCGAGGGTCAGCGGGCGCCCGGTCAGATTGCAGAAGGCGCGGATCCGGACCAGGGAGCCCTCCAGCTCCCGGATGTTCGACTTCACGCGGTTGGCGATGAAGTAGGCGACGTCGTCCGGGAGGGCGACGCGGTCGAGCTCGGCCTTCTTCTTCAGGATCGCCACGCGGGTCTCGAACTCCGGCGGCTGGATGTCGGCGCTCATGC
Organism: uncultured Candidatus Rokubacteria bacterium; assembly: GCA_963765195.1. Taxonomy (GTDB): domain Bacteria; phylum Methylomirabilota; class Methylomirabilia; order Rokubacteriales; family DASRDR01; genus DASRDR01. The sequence goes on along the minus strand of CAVXVV010000054.1, from coordinate 20,543 downwards.
CCGAGAGGAAGCGGGACCGGAGGCGTTCCTCGAGGTCCGGGATCTCCTTCGGCGAGCGATCGCTGGAGAGGACCACCTGCCGCTTGGGCATGAGGTCCTCGTAGGTGTGGAAGAACTCTTCCTGGGTGCGCTCCTTGCCCGACAGGAACTGGATGTCGTCGATCAGGAGGAGGTCGATCGTGCGGTACCGGTGGCGGAACTCCGAGGTCTTGTCGTGGCGGATCGCGGCGATCAGGTCGTTGGTGAACTTCTCGCTCGACAGGTACTGGATCCGGAAGTGCGGGTGGCTCGCGGCCAGGCGGTGGCCGATGGCCTGGAGGAGGTGCGTCTTCCCGAGCCCCACGCCGCCGTAGATGAAGAGCGGGTTGTAGGCCTTCACGGGCGTCTCGGCGACCGCGAGACAGGCCGCCTGCGCGAACTGGTTCGAGGAGCCGACCACGAAGGTCTCGAAGCTGTAGCGCGGGTCGAGTTCGGGCGGCGCGGCGGTGGGCGGCGGGATCGGTGGGGGCGCCATCGGGGCGGACCGGTCGATCGTGAGAACCAACTGGGCCCGTGGCCCGGCCACGGCCTCGACGGCCGCCTGGAGCGGCTCGAGGTAGCGCAGCTCGATCTGCTGACGGAAAAACTTATTAGGGACGCTTAGTTCCAGCCGGTTGTCGCGGGCGTCGAGCACCCGGAGGGGCCGGATCCAGGTATCCAGCACCTCGCCCGGAAGCTTGCCTTCCAGGGCCGCGAGGAGCCGATCGTGAACGTCATCGCGCATGGGGAACCTTCCTACCGGAGCGAGTTACGCACACACTTATCCACGGCGGTGGATAACTTTCGGGAGCAGTGCTGTCGTCGCCTGACCACTCGGTTTACCTAGCGGTCCGTGACGATCGTACGCCGCGCACCGCGGGCGCGCGCCGCCGACCCCCCGGCACCGGGCGGCCAACCATAGCACGGGCCTCGCGCGAGCGGCAACCGCGCCACCCGCGCTGAACACGGGCCGAGCGCTTGACGCCGTCGTTGGCGCATCTGTAGGATGGGCGGGCTGTGCGCATTGCGCGCACCAGGAGGACGTCGTGAAGAGGACGTTTCAGCCGAATCGTCGCCGGCGCGCCAAGACGCACGGATTCCGCGAGCGGATGTCGACGAAGGGCGGGCGGAAAGTTCTGAAGCGGCGGCGCGCCAAGGGGCGACGCCGACTCACAGGCTGAGCGGAGTGGCCGGGGCCTCGCCCGCCTGCGCGGGCGTGCCGCGCGCGGAGCGGCTCCGGTCCCGGGCGGAGTTCGACCGACTGTTCCGTCGCGGTGCCCGCGTGGAGGGCCCTGCGTTCGTGCTGCTGTGGCGACGAGAGCCCGGGCCACGCGCCGTGGGCTTCGCGGTGGGGCGTCGGCTCGGAGGGAGCGTGATCCGGAACCGAGCGCGGCGCCGTCTCCGCGAGGCGTACCGCCGGCAACGAGACCTCCTGCCGCGCGACGGCATCCGGCTCTGCTTCATTGCCCGGCGGCCGACATTGACCAGTCCCTTCGAGCAGTTGGTCGGCGCCGTGGCCAGCGCGCTGGGGCAAGCGGCGCGCCCACCCCGCTGAGTAGATCGATAAAGTGATGGAAAAACGCGCACTTATAGCGATAGCCCTGTCCGTGGCGGTGTTGCTCGCCTGGCATCTCTGGGTGGGTGGACCACCGCCGCCCCCGGCTTCGACGACGCCGGCGCCTGAGGCCCCCGGGGCCGCGGCGCCCGCGCCGACCGCGGAAAGCCCGGCGCCGAAGGCGGCCGCGGCGCCGCGCGCCGCCGTCCCAGCGGCGCCTGGTCGCGGAGGTGATTGCGCCGCTGTATCACGCGAGCTTCGCCGCGGACGGCAGCGTGACCGCGTGGACGATCGAGTACCGCGGGGCGAAGCGCGTCGTCGTCGGGGGCGCCCTCCGGCCCTTGAGCGTCGGGGTCGAGCGGCCCGGTCAAGGGATCGAGCTCGTCACCCTGCGGCCGGAGGCCGCACGCGTCGAGGTCTCGCCGAGCCAGCCGGTGGGGCGCCTCACGTTCACGGGAACGAGCGCGGATGGGCTGCGGCTCCGCCGCGTTCTCGAGTTTCGCGCCGACTCCTACCGCATCGGCGCCACGCTCGAGGTGGAGAGCGCGGGGCGCGCGTCGGGCCCGATCGGGCTCCAGATGTACTGGGCGACGCCGGTCGCGGAGCCGGGACCGACCCCGACGGATCCCTGGCACGTCTTCGGCGAGGACAAGGACGGCCGGCAGCTCCTGGGCCGGATCCTGGTCGACCGAGGCGCGGATCCCGAGGTGTTCGATGCCCCGCCTCCGGCTCTGAAGGAGACCAAGGATCCTTCCGCCAGGCCGGAGCTGAAGGATTTCCACCTCGTGCCGGAGAGCGTCATCGCCGGCGAGCATCGGTGGGTCGCGCTCGAGGACGACTACTTCATCGCGGCGCTGCTGGCCCAGCCGGGCAGCGCGCTCCGGCGCAGCCGGGCCCGCGACGTCGCGGAGGTCGGGCTCGTCTTCCGGGACATCGAGCTCGCCGCCGGCCAGCGCTGGCAGGGCACCGGCGCCCTCTACGTGGGGCCGAAGGAGTGGAACTACCTCCGCGCCCAGGACGTCGGGCTCGAGGCGGCGCAGGCGCGGAACTACGGCCGCTTCCTCTGGGTCGGGTTCCCGATGTGGTGGTTCTGCGTCCCGCTCCTGTGGCTGATGAACTTCTTCGGGACGTGGCTCCCGGGCCAGAACTACGGGGTCGCGATCATCCTCCTCACGGTCCTCGTGAAGGTCGTCTTCTATCCGCTCTCCCTCAAGAGCATGCGCTCCATGAAGGCGATGCAGGTGCTCCAGCCCCAGCTGACGGCGATGCGCAACAAGTACAAGTCGGATCCCCAGCGGTTCCAGCGGGAGCAGATGGATCTCTTCAAGAAGCACGGCGTGAACCCGATGGGCGGGTGCCTGCCGATGATCGTGCAGATCCCGATCTTCTACGCGCTCTACCTGACGCTCCAGTACTCGGTCGAGCTCCAGGGCGCGCCGTTCCTGCTCTGGATCAACGACCTTTCGAAGAAGGACCCGTACTACGTCCTGCCGATCCTGATGGGCATCTCGATGCTGGTCCAGCAGAAGATGACGCCCACCGTCGGAGACCCGCGGCAGGCCCAGATCATGCTGATCATGCCGGTCGTTTTCACCTTCATGTTCCTGGAGTTCCCGACGGGCCTGGTGCTCTACTGGCTCGTCAACAACTGCCTGACGATCCTGCAACAGTACCTGATCGAACGCAGTGCGACGCCGCGCAAGGCCGAGCCGGAGGCCCGCCGAGCCTAGGGCGGCGGCCGCGGGCCCGCGACTGCCGGACACCTCGGCAGGGGGCGAGCTCGAGCGGATTCTGAGCGCGGCCGCGGGGGCCCTCGGGCTCGCACTTCCGCCGGCCTTTCCCGCCCAGATCGCGACGTACCTCGAGGAGCTCGAGCATTGGGAGCGGATTGGCGCCATGACGGCCTACCGGGACCGGGAGGCGCGGATACGACACCTCGTGGTCGAGTCGCTGATGCTGCTCGCCGCGCTGCCGGAGCCGGCGGCCCCGCTCCTCGATATCGGCACGGGTCCCGGGGTCCCGGGCCTGATCCTGAAGCTCGCGCGGCCGGCGTGGGAGGTGGTCCTGATCGAGGCGGGGCGCCGCCGGGTCAGTTTCCTCCGACACGTGGCACGGCACCTGGGTCTGATGAACCTCGGCGTCGAATGGGGCCGGGCCGAGGCGCTGGGAAGTGGCCCGCTGGCCGGGCGCTTCCGGACGGTCACGATGCGGGCCGTGGCGGCGGGGTCGGCGGCCGAGGCGCTGGCGGCGCCGTTCCTCCATCCCGAGGGGGTCTTGGCGGTGTCACTCGGGCCGACGGCGGCGGCGAGGCGCGGAACGCGACGCAGGATCACGCTTGCGTTGCCTGGGGAATTGCCCTGGCGGCGCGAGTTTCTTATAATCCGTTCAACGGAGCTGGACCCGGACGTTTCACGTGGAACACGACGAGCAACCGAGCCGCAGCATCGCAGTCGTGAACCAGAAGGGCGGCGTCGGGAAGACCACGACGGCCGTTAGCCTGGCGAGCGCTCTTGCTGTCGCCGATCGCCCGACGCTCCTCGTCGATCTCGACCCCCAGGCGAATGCCACCGCGGGACTGTCGCCCGAAGGGAGCCGGCCGGAGAGCAGCAACACGATCTACGAGGTGCTTGCGGAGGGGCGGCCGGCCACCGAGAGCCTCCGTGCGACCGGCATTCCCGGGCTCACGCTCATGCCGGGGAGTCCCGATCTGGTCGGGGTAGAAGTGGATCTGGCGACGATGCCGGCCCGGGAGAGCCGGCTGCGGGCGGCGCTAGCACCGGTCCGGGGACGATTCCGGTATGTCGTGATCGACTGCCCGCCCTCCCTCGGGCTCCTGACGCTGAACGGGCTGGTCGCCGCGGAGGGCGCGCTAATTCCGCTCCAGTGCGAGTATTTTGCCCTGGAAGGCTTGGCGCAGCTGGTCCGGACGCTCGAGACCGTGCGCACCCGGGTGAATCCGGCCCTCGAGATCGAGGGCATCGTGTTCACTCTCTTCGACGGCCGGACCACGCTGACCACCCAGGTGCGGACCGAGGTGGAGCGGTACTTCAAGGGGCAGGTGTTCGCGACGGTCATTCCGCGCAATGTCCGGCTGTCCGAAGCGCCCAGCCACGGGCGGTCCATTCTCCAGTACGACCTCCGGTCCCCGGGGGCGGTGGCGTACCTGGAGCTGGCGAAGGAGGTAGTGGGGCGTGATGAAGCGCGCGCTCGGACGGGGTCTCGGCGCTCTTCTGCCACCGACGGAGTCTGAGGACGCGGCGCGGCTGCGGGATCTGCCGGTCGACAGCCTCGTTCCGAATCCCCAGCAGCCGCGAAAGAGCTTCGACCCACGCGCCCTCGAGGAGCTGGCGACCTCGATCCGCGCCTCGGGTGTGCTCCAGCCCCTCGTGGTTCGACCGCGCGGGAGTCAGTTCGAGATCCTCGTCGGGGAGCGTCGCTGGCGGGCCGCCCAGCAGGCCGGGCTGATCCGCGTGCCGGCCATCGTCCGCGAGGCGAGCGACGCGGAGGCGCTCGAGCTCGGCCTCGTCGAGAACCTGCTCCGCGAGGACCTCAACCCGGTCGAGGCGGCGCAGGCCTATCAGCGGCTCCTGGCCGAGTTCGGCTGGACCCAGGAGGAGCTGGCGCAGCGCCTCGGGAAGGACCGCTCGTCGATCGCCAATGCGCTCCGGCTCCTCCGGCTCCCCGAGCCGATCCAGGAAGACCTCCGGACAGGCCGCTTGACCATGGGCCATGCCCGGGCCCTCCTGGGGCTCCCGTCGGCGGCGGCCCAGCTCCGGCTCCGCGAGCGCATCCTCTCGCAGGACTGGTCGGTGCGCGCGACCGAGGCAGGCGTCCAGGCCCGACGGCCCGGGCGGCCGAAGGCGCGCCGGCGCCCGCCGGATGTGGAGGCGGTCGAGGAGGAGCTCCGGCTGGCCTTGGGAACGCGTGTCCGGATCGTCGGCAACCTCTTGCGCGGCAAGATCGAGCTGCCCTACACCTCGGCCGGCGAGCTCGAGCGGATCCATGGCCGGCTGACGAGCGGCCCGACGCCTGCGGAGCTCGAGCGCATCCATGCGCGCTTGACGGACCCGCCACCGTCCAGCTAGCTAATACCAGCTAAAGCAAGTATACAGTAATGTCCAACCATTGTTGTAGGGATGAGCGGTGGTGTGGACAGCGCGGTCGCCGCCACGCTCCTCCGAGAGGCCGGCCATGACGTCGTGGGGGTCACCCTCCGCACCGCGCCCTGGGAGGAGCCGGAGGAGGCGTCGAGCCGGTTCGGCTCCTGCTGCTCCCCCGCGACCGCGAGCGTGGCCCGCCAGGTCGCGCGCGTTCTCGGGATCCCGTACTACTTCCTGAACCACGAGCAGGAGTTCGGGGCGCGCGTCGTGGCGGACTTCACGCGCGAGTACGCGGCCGGGCGGACGCCGAGCCCCTGTGTCGTCTGCAATCGCGAGATCAAGTTCGGCACGCTCCTGGACCGCGCGCGCGCCTGGGACGCGGAGGCCGTGGCGACGGGCCACTACGCACGCGTGGCGCCGGATCCGGCGACCGGGCGCGTGCACCTCCTGACCGCGCGGGACGAGGCGAAGGACCAGAGCTACTTCCTCTGGCCGCTCACGCAAGAGCAGCTCGCCCGGGCGCGCTTCCCGATCGGAGGCCTCAGCAAGGTCGAGGTCCGCGCGCGGGCCCGGGCGCGCGGGCTCGCGGCGGCCGCCGTCCCCGAGAGCCAGGAGCTCTGCTTCGTGAGCGGCGACTACCGGACGTTCCTTCGCGCGCGGGCCCCGGAGGCGTTCCGGCCCGGCCCGATCGTGGACGAGGCAGGTCAGGAGATCGGCGAGCACGCTGGGCTCGGCGCCTACACGGTGGGCCAGCGCCGCGGACTGGGCCGGATGGGGCCGTCGCCGGTCTACGTGGTCCGCCTCGACCCCGCGCGGAACGCGGTCGTGGTGGGCCCGCGCGAGGCGCTGCGCGCAACCCGCCTCGTCGCCGAGCGGGTCAACTGGATCGCCATCGAGCGCCTGGCGGCCCCGCTCGCCGTCGAGGCGCGCGTGCGGCATCGTGCCCCGCGGGTCCCGGCGCACGTCGTGCCCCGCGCCCCCGGCGAGGTCACGGTGCTTCTCGAGGCGCCCCAGTACGCGGTCACGCCCGGCCAGTCCGTCGTCTTCTACCGGGGCGAAGTGGTCGTCGGCGGCGGCGTCATCGCGTGCGCCGCTTGACACGTTTCCGAGGGGCATGGTATCCCCTTGGGGGGCTGCTTGCCCTTTTTTTCACAACACCCCCGCCCGCGAGGCTGACATGACAGGGAACCGGTTGGTGGTGAGTCTGCGCGCCGGCGTGATCGCATGGCGCGCGTTGGTCGTGGGCGCGCTCTCGCTGGGCCTGCCCGCGTGGGCACTGGCGGCCGAGGGCGAGGGGGGCTCGAGCATCATCGAGATCAACTGGACGCTCGGCGTCCAGCTCATCAGCTTCCTGCTCCTCCTGGCCGTCCTCTACAAGCTCATGTACCGCCCGCTCCTCGCCGCGCTCGAAGGCCGGACCACAGCCATCCAGCAGCAGCTCGCGGAGGCGCAGGCGGCCCGCGAGGAGGCCCAGCGCCAGCTGGGCGCCATGGAGGAGCGGATCCGCACCGCGCAGGCGGAGGCCCAGGCGCTGCGCGAGCGCGCGCTCCGGGAGGCCGCGGAGCTCCGCGAGCGGCTCAGCGCCGAGGCGCGGCAGGAAGCGACGCGGCTGGTCGCGGCCGCCCAGGCCCAGATTGCGCAGGAGGTGCGGCGCGCCCGCACCGAGCTGCGGGCCGAGGTGGGCACGCTGGCGATCCAGATCGCCGAGCGCCTCGTCCGGAAGAGCCTCAACGACGAGGACCACCAGCGCCTCGTGCGCGAGGCCCTGACCCGCATCGAGCCGGCGTGAAGCAGAACGCCCCGGTTGCGCGTCGCTACGCCCGCGCGCTCCACGCCCTCGCCAGCGAGGCCCGCCGGGCCGAGCCTGTGACGGAGGAGCTTGTCGCGTTCGAGCAGCTCCTCGCGACCGATCAGGAGCTCCGAGAGGCGCTGCTCCGGCCCTGGGTGAAGGCGGCGACCAAGCGCGCGATCGTCCTCGAGGTCGCGGAGCGCCGCGGGCTGTCGCCGCTCACGCGGAATTTCCTGGCGCTCGTCGCGCAGCGCCGGCGGCTCGACATCCTCGGGGAGATCATCGCGGCGTACCGGGCGACCGTCGACGAGGCGGCCGGGCGAGTCCGGGCGCGAGTGCGCAGCGCCGCCCCGCTGTCCGACGGCGAGCGCGGGGCGCTGCGGGAGCGCCTCGGGCGCCGGCTCGGCAAGACCGTCCTCTTGGACTCGGAAGTCGACCCGGGGCTCCTCGGCGGGTTCATCGCCGAGGTCGGCAGCCGGGTCCTGGACATGAGCATCGCGGGCCAGCTGGCGGCCCTCAGAGAGCGCATCATCAAGGGAGCAGGGGGAGCGGCATGATCAAGGCCGGCGAGATCAGCGAGATCATCCGACGCCAGATCCAGGAGTTCGAGGGCGAGACCGATCTCGCCGAGATCGGGCGCGTGATCGAGGTGGGCGACGGGATCGCCCGCGTGTACGGGCTCGAGCGGGCGATGGCCGGGGAGCTCCTGACGTTCCCGCAGGACATCGTCGGCATGGTGCTGAACCTCGAGGAGGACAACGTCGGCGCGGTGCTCCTCGGCGAGGACCGCGCGATCCGCGAGGGCGACGTCGTGAAGCGCACGGGCCGCATCGCGCAGGTGCCCGTGGGCGAGGCCCTGATCGGCCGCGTCGTCAACGCCCTCGGCCAGCCGATCGACGGCAAGGGCCCGATCGACGCGAAGGAGTTCCGTCCGATCGAGCGCTACGCGCCCGGCGTGGTCGACCGGCGTCCCGTGAAGGAGCCGCTCCAGACCGGCATCAAGGCGATCGACGCGATGATCCCCATCGGCCGGGGGCAGCGGGAGCTGATCATCGGCGACCGCCAGACCGGCAAGACGGCCATTGCGGTCGACACGATCCTCAACCAGAAGGGCCAGGGGGTCTACTGCTTCTACGTCGCGGTCGGCCAGAAGCGCTCGACCGTGGCCCAGGTCGTGCGGGTGCTCGAGGACAACGGGGCCATGGAGTACACGACCGTGATCGCGGCGACGGCGTCCGATCCGGCGCCCCTCCAGTACATCGCCCCGTACGCCGGCGTCACGATGGGCGAGTACTTCCGCGACAGCAAGCGCCACGCGCTCTGCATCTACGACGACCTCTCCAAGCACGCGACCGCGTATCGCCAGCTGTCGCTGCTCCTCCGCCGCCCGCCGGGGCGCGAGGCGTACCCGGGCGACGTCTTCTACCTGCACTCCCGGCTCCTCGAGCGCGCGGCGAAGCTGAACGACGAGCTCGGCGGCGGCTCCCTGACGGCGCTGCCGATCATCGAGACGCAGCTCGGCGACGTGTCGGCCTACATCCCGACGAACGTCATCTCGATCACCGACGGCCAGATCTACCTCGAGACCGACCTCTTCTACGCGGGCATCCGGCCCGCGGTGAACGTCGGCCTGTCGGTGTCGCGGGTGGGCGGGTCGGCCCAGGTGAAGGCGATGCGCCAGGTCGCCGGCAAGCTGCGCCTGGACCTCGCCCAGTACCGGGAGCTGGCGGCCTTCGCCCAGTTCGGCTCCGAGCTCGACAAGGCCACGCAGCAGCAGCTGTCGCGGGGCCAGCGGATGGTCGAGCTCCTGAAGCAGGCGCAGTACACGCCGCTCCCGGTCGAGCGCCAGATCCTCGGCATCTACGCGGGCACCCAGGGACATCTCGATGACGTCCCGGTAGACCAGCTCCGCGCGTTCGAGGAGGCCCTCTACCAGTACGCCGACGGCCGCGGGGCGGCCATCCTGACCGAGATCCGCGAGAAGAAGGAGATCGCCGACGCGCTCCGGCCGAAGCTCGACGAGCTGATCGCGGGCGCGAAGGCCGAGTTCACCGCCGCTCGGGGCACCACCGCCGCGGCGTAAGGACGGACGCGGCCCGACTCGATGGCAACGCTCCAGGACATCCGGCGGCGGATCCGATCCGTCCAGTCGACGCAGAAGATCACGCGCGCGATGAAGCTCGTCGCGGCGGCGAAGCTCCGGCGCGCCCAGGAGCGGATCCTCGAGGCCCGACCCTACGCCTTCAAGATGGCGGAGCTGGTCGGGACCCTGGTCCGGGGTCTGGGCGAGGACAAGCACCCGCTGCTTGTCCGGCGCGAGGGCCCGCGGAAGCTCTACGTCGTGGTGACCGCCGACAAGGGCCTCTGCGGCGCCTTCAACTCGAACGTCATCCGGCGGGCCCTCGAGCTCCTGCGCGGCAGCGCCGAGGGCACGGCGTCGCTCCTGACCGTGGGGCGGAAGGCGCGGGACTTCTTCCGGCGCCGCCCGTGGCCGCTTCGCGGCGAGCGGCTCGGGTTCCTCGACCGGCTGACGTTCGCCGACGTGCGGGAGCTGGCGGCCGAGCTGACCCAGGCGTACCTCGGTGACGAGGTCGACGAGGTGTGGCTCGTCTTCAACGAGTTCCGCTCGGTCGCGTCCCAGCGGGTCACCGCCGAGCGCCTGCTCCCCATCGAGCCGCCCGGCGGCGCCGAGCCCGCGGGCGAGGGAGCGGCCGCCGACTACATCTACGAGCCCGATCCGGTCACGATCCTGGCCGCGCTCCTGCCGCGCCACGTCGAGGTCCAGATCTACCGCGCCCTCCTCGAGACGAATGCCGGGGAGCACGGCGCGCGCATGACGGCGATGGAGGCGGCGAGCAAGAACGCCCAGGAGATGATCGGGCTCCTGACCATCCAGTACAACAAGGCCCGGCAGGAGCGGATCACGAAGGAGCTGCTGGACATCGTCGGCGGCGCCGAGGCGCTCCGGGCCAGCGTGGAAGGCTGAGAAGAGGAGAGGAACCAGGCATGCGAGAGGGACATATCGTCCAGGTGATCGGGCCCGTCGTCGACGTGGAGTTCGAGCCCGGCGTCCTGCCCGCGATCTACAACGCGCTCGAAGTGCCGGGGCTCGAGACGAAGGACGTCTTCTCCTACAGCCAGAAGCTCGTGCTCGAGGTCGCCCAGCACCTCGGGGAGTCCACGGTGCGGACCGTGGCCATGTCCTCCACCGACGGCCTCACCCGCGGGGCCAAGGTCCAGGACACGGGGCGGCCCATCTCGGTGCCGGTGGGGAAGGGGACGCTCGGCCGGATCCTCAACATCGTGGGCGAGCCGGTCGACAAGCAAGGCCCGGTGGCGGCACGAGAAGACGTATCCCGATCCACCGGCCGGCGCCGCCGTTCGACGAGCAGTCCACCTCGGTGCAGATGCTGGAGACGGGCATCAAGGTCGTCGACCTCCTCGAGCCGTACACGAAGGGCGGCAAGACCGGCCTCTTCGGCGGGGCCGGCGTCGGCAAGACCGTGCTCATCCAGGAGCTCATCCACAACATCGCGACGCACCACGGCGGCATCTCGGTCTTCGCGGGCGTGGGCGAGCGCACGCGCGAGGGGAACGACCTCTGGCTCGAGTTCAAGGAGTCGGGGATCATCGAGAAGACGGCCCTGATCTACGGGCAGATGACCGAGCCCCCGGGGGCGCGGCTCCGCGTCGGCCTGACCGGCCTCACCGTCGCCGAGTACTTCCGCGACGAGGAGGGCCAGGACGTCCTCCTGTTCATCGACAACATCTTCCGGTTCACGCAGGCGGGCTCCGAGGTCTCGGCGCTCCTCGGGCGCATGCCGTCGGCCGTCGGATACCAGCCGACCCTCGGCACCGAGATGGGCGCGCTCCAGGAGCGGATCACCTCCACCAAGCGCGGCTCGATCACGTCGGTGCAGGCGATCTACGTGCCGGCCGACGACATCACCGACCCCGCCCCGGCGACCGCGTTCGCCCACTTGGACGCGACTACCGTGCTGTCGCGGCAGATCTCGGAGCTCGGGATCTACCCCGCGGTCGATCCGCTGGCCTCGACCTCCCGGATCCTCGACCCGCGCATTCTCGGCGAGGAGCACTACCGCACCGCCCGGGCGGTGCAGCTGACCCTCCAGCGCTACAAGGATCTCCAGGACATCATCGCCATCCTGGGGATGGAGGAGCTCTCCGAGGAGGACAAGCTCACGGTCTCGCGCGCGCGGAAGATCCAGCGCTTCCTGTCGCAGCCCTTCTTCGTCGCGGAGACCTTCACGGGCGCGCCCGGCAAGTACGTCGCGCTCGCCGACACCGTCCGCGGGTTCCGCGAGGTGGCCGAGGGCAAGCACGACGACCTGCCCGAGCAGGCCTTCTACATGGTCGGCGGCATCGAAGAGGCCGTCGAGAAGGCCAAGCGGCTCCGCGAATAGCGGCGAGGCGACGATGGCAGACCGGCTCAAGCTCGAGGTGGCGACCCCGACACGGCTCGTGGTGTCGGGGGAGGCGGACGAGGTCGTCGTCCCGGGCAGCGAGGGCTCGTTCGGCGTCCTCCCCGGGCACGCGCCTCTTCTGAGCCTGGTCGGCACCGGCGAGGTGATGTACCGGACCGGGCGCGAGGAGCACCACCTCGCGGTCAGCGGCGGCTTCGCCGAGGTCGGCCCGACCCACGTGACGATCCTTGCCGAGAGCGCGGAGCGGCCGGGCGAGATCGATGTCGCCCGCGCGCGCGCCGCGCGCGACCGGGCGGAGCAGCGCCTCAGGCCCCAGGCGGGCGAGGAGGTCGACGCGGCGCGCGCCACGCGCGCCCTCTCGCGCGCCCAGGGGCGCCTCCAGACCGCGGCTCGGCGGCCCGGCGGCGCGTGAGCGCTCCGCGCGGCCCGGCGCTCCTCGAGCCGCGCAACCGTCCCGCTGCCTTGACACCCCCTGAGGCGGTGGGTAGGCTCAATCGGGGGTTTCGGGCGTCGACATGGGACAGCCTGGACTCGTGCGGGTCTGCCTCCGCGACAAGCAGCGCCGGGTGAGCGGGCTCGCGCGCCCGTGGCGAGTGCCTGCGCTCGTGGGCGCGCTGGACGCGGATCCCGAGACGATTCCCGACCTCCTGGTCTCCGCCCAGCGCTTCTTCTTCGGCCACCCGTTCGCCACGACCAGCTACGATGGCTTCTTCGGCGCGGTCCGGCGCGCCCGGGTCGACCGCCGCTACGTGGAGGCGCCGGCGGGCCACGGGCTCGCCGTGTTCGACCTCGACGCCCGCCGGATCCGCATCGAGACGCGCGGCATCGGCTGGCGCCGGGCGGGCTGGCTCTACTACCACGACGGCGACGCCTTCACGCGGCGGCGCGTCTCGTACCGGGTCTCGGAGTCCTGGATCATCGAGGGCGCCCCGGCGGACCGGGCGCCGCAGGTCGAGTGGAACGACGGCGGCCCCGAGCCGTTCGAGCACCTCGTGGCCGGAGGCGACTAGCATGCGGGGCCGGGAAGAGATCGCCGGGCGCATCGGCGAGGCGATCACCAAGCGGCTGGTCGGCCGCCGCTTCATCGAGGTGAAGGACGAAGCCCGCGTCCGGCAGGCGATCCAGCGCGTGATCGTGGACAACCTGGCGGCCGAGGAAGCGCTCGACGGCGAGGCGCGCCGGATCCTCCAGAGCTACGCGCGCGACATCCGGGACCAGGGGCTCGACTACCGGCAGCTCCTCGCGAAGACGCGGGAGAAGCTCGCGCGCGACCGAGGGTTCGTCCTGTGATGAAGTGGAGCCGCGAGCGGCTGTTCCACCTGTCGGCGCGCCTCGCGGAAGAGGTCCTCGCTCAGCAGGGCGTGGTCGCCCTCAAGACCCCGGATGACGTCCGGAACGAGATCCTCCGGGCCCTGTCCGACGAGACCCGGGTCGAGGAGTCGATCGACGCCGAGGTCCGCAAGATCCTCGGCAGCTATGCGCGGCCGGTGCCCGAGGGCAGCCCGGAGTGGGAGGTCCTCTACCAGAAGACCCGCGACGAGGTCTTCCGGCGCCGGTTCCGCCTGGCGTGAGCGCCGCTTCAGGCGGCGGACCTGACCTCTCGCGTTCCCTCACCTCGTTCCGTCCAAGGAGAGAGGCATGAAGCTCTGTCAGTTCCAGGCTGCGGGCGGCGGGCGCCGCGTGGGCGTGCTCGACGGCGACACGGTCATCGACATCACCGCGCCGCGGGCCGGCGCGGGGTCGGTCCTGGATCTGGTCCTGGCCGGCAAGACCGGGGCGGGAATCGAGCGGCTGGCGCGGCAGCTGAGCCGCGCGCCCCGGCGTCCGCGACACGCCTGGGCGGCGCTGGACCGCGCGCCGAAGGGCCGCGGCGTCGGGCTCCTCGCTCCGATCGATCCGCCGGAGGTGTGGGGCGCGGGCATCACCTATCGGCGGAGCCGCGAGTACTACTCCGAGCACGACACCGGGCAGGCCCACCGCGGCAAGGGCATCTATGACTACGTCTACGAGGCGGAGCGGCCGGAGCTCTTCTACAAGGGCTCGGCGGCGCGCTCGGTCGGCCCGCATGGCGCGGTCGGGCTCCGCGGCGATTCGAAGCTCACGGTGGTCGAGGCCGAGCTGGCCGTGGTCATCGGCGTCCGCGGCCGCATCGTCGGTTACACCGTGGGGAACGACATGTCGGCCTGGGACATCGAGCGGGAGAATCCGCTCTTCCTGCCCCAGTCGAAGATCTTTCAGGGAAGCTTCGGCTTCGGGCCGGTCATCGCCACGCCGGCCTCGATCCCCGATCCGCACGCGCTCACGATCCGCTGCCTGATCGAGCGCGCCGGCCGCACGCTCTTCGAGGGGCGCGCCTCGACGGGGGATCTCAAGCGCCGCGTCGAGGAGCTGGTCGACTGGCTCGGCCGCTACAACCCGGTGCCGCCCGGCACAGTGCTCTCGACGGGGACCGGCATCCTGGTGCCGGACGAGCACGCGCTGGCGCCGGGCGACGTGGTGACGATCACGATCGACGGGATCGGGACGCTCCGGAACCCCGTCCGTCGCGTCGACTGACCTTCGCGCCTCGGGCGCGGGGCCGGCCGCGAGCCGGGCCCCGGAGGCGAGCCAGAGCGGCCCCAGCACCTCCAGGATCCGCTCGCCCGCCAGCCGGTGGGCATGGGTGTTCGGGTGCGCGTCGAAGCGATTCCCCCAGAGGCTCAGGTAGTCCCGGTACGGCGCGAACGTCGCGCGGAGATCGACGCAGGGCACCGATTCCTCCCGGCAGATCTCCAGGACCTGGTCGTGGAGGTCGGCGTACTCGTAGGCGCCGGTCGGCAGGCCCGCGCTCAGGTGAGGAAAGAGCGCGATCGCGACTGGCGTGCGGTGCGCCCGGCACTCGGCGATGAACCGGCGGAGCGTGCGTCGGATGCGTACCCCGTTCGCATCCTGGTGCGCCCGGCGGTCGCCACGCATCCCCGCCGCCTGGGCGCGGTGGGGTCAGGGCGTACGGCCGGTCAGGGCCAGTAGGAGTAGCGCCAAAACTCCGCCGACGAAGGGTAGTGATGAAGGCTATGAGACTTCAGGGAGCCGGCATGATCCTCGTCTTCTTCATCTCGACATCGGGGGCGGCGACGCCGAGTGTCTCGCCGGCCCTGCGGCCGGCGGGGCTGACGCCGAGCCTGAATCCCCGCCCGCCCTACACCATTAGCGGCCGACTGTCATTGATCGCCACCAACCTCGTGCAGGCCGGATCAGCCTGTACGGGTCAGGGACAATACGCCGACATTCAGGCCGGAGCCCCGGTCACCATCACCGACTCCACCGGGGGGGTCATCGGCGTGAGCCACCTCGGGACTGGACATCGTCGCCTCACTGCGGACGTGGCCGCGGGCGGAACGTGCGATTTCGAGTTTGTCGTGGGGGGAATCCCGGAGGCGGAGGCTTATGGCATCCGCTTCGAGCGCCGCGGGACCCTCAAGTACTCGCTCGCGGAGATGCAGCAGCAGAGGTGGACGGTCCGGGTCGAACTCCGAACCGACTAGGCGGTGCCGGGAAGCTATCGGTGCCGGCGCCGCGTTGCAACTGCAATAGCTAACGCGCGGCGGCGTATTGGCGCATGCGCGCGGCTCTTGTCATCTACCGCGGTCGTTCCCGCCAGACCATGATCGCCAGCCCCGCCGCCAGCCCCGCCACCAGCGCACTCAGCCACAGAGGCACCGCGGCGCCGTTCAGCGTGATCTGCCAGCCCGCGATGAAGCGCACGAGCTGCAGGAGTGCGATCAACCACAGGACGACGACGGCGACTCGCGTAAATGGCTGCATGGTGTCACTCCTCGACCTCCGAGTTGGCGTACTCGATCCATCGGTCGATCCGACGTAGCCATCCATGGAGCCGCGACGGGGTCGTGCGGAAGGTGACCCGGACCCCGTCAAGCCCGAGGCCGAGTTCCGGCGTGTACGT
Organism: uncultured Candidatus Rokubacteria bacterium; assembly: GCA_963765195.1. Taxonomy (GTDB): domain Bacteria; phylum Methylomirabilota; class Methylomirabilia; order Rokubacteriales; family DASRDR01; genus DASRDR01. The sequence continues at coordinate 4,693 of CAVXVV010000054.1, read as the reverse complement.
CGTTGTCGTCAGCTCGGGCGGCGGCCGGAGGAAGGCGGCGCGCCACTCGCGTGATGGCGCCGCGCTGAGTTCGACCTCATAGACGGTCTGCGTCTGGCGGACCAACGTGATGGCGTGCGGCGGTCGCCGGAGCCGGCGAATCACGAGGGCCCTCAGTACGGCTCCGGTGGCGCATCCGGGTGCACGGCGCGAAGGAGGCTTAGCACGGGCACCCTCAGCGGTCGCCGCCTTGCCGGTCGACCACTGCCGAGTGGACAATTCGTGCGAGGCTACCGCTCACGTCACTCGCAATGCAGCGGGAGGCGTTGGTTGTGCTCCTCCCGACTGATCGCCCGGCCGTGCGAGGGCATCACGGTGATCCGGGTGCGGCTTCGAGCGCGCCGGCGGCCGGCGCTAGGACGGAATCCGGCTGTTCACAGGGCCCTGTAGGCGGGAGTCCTGACGTGTCGGGACTCTTGGCCGGGGGATCGGGCCGCCAGCAGCGGATGTGACCGAGCTTGCCCTTGCCCCGGAACACAGCCGGCTCATTGGGCTCCAGTGGACGCTCGCAGAACAGACAGACCGTGAGAGGCGGGTGGGCCATGGATGAGACCCTCCTGAAAAGTGAGTGCCATCCATGCGGCACGAGGTGTCGGGTACCGCGACGCCACACGATGCGGTCGCGGCCGATCCGAGCGTGCCCTGAGACGTCCTAGTGTACCGCCGCGTTGGTGATCCGTCGAGCCGTCTGGGTCCCAGTTGCGGACCGGAAGCTCGGGCAGTTTGGAACAACGGCACGCACCTGGCGTCGGTGTGGATCGTTACGAACGCATGAGTTTGCAGGCGCAAAGGCGAGACGACGCGGGCGGCAGGATATCTGGGTGCCGCTGGCCGACGTTCCACTAATACCAGCGTGAGGGCGGCGTTATCAGATGATGCCTCCGTTTTGACGCGATCTCCCGGCAGGCCACGAGCACCGAGGGCGGGATCGTGAGGCCGAAGGGCCTTGAGCAGCCCTTGGCATCGCGGACGGCTAGAGCTTGGTGCCTAAGACGCGGCGCGACCTCGAAGCCACACGTCCAACGGGCCCAGATCGGACGTCGGCGGCCCGCCGCGTCGAGCCAGATCGGAGGGGTATCATCAAGACCTTATCCCGAATCGGACCGATCGGCACGATTGTCGCGCTCCTGGCGCCAACGGCCCACGGCGTTCCGGAGTGTCTGGTTCAACAGTTCCGCCGATACGGGTTTCGTCAAATGCGTGTCGAATCCCGCCTCTTTCGATCGGCGTATGTCATCGGCTTGACCGTATCCGGTGAAGGCGATGAGCATGAGTCCGGTGCCGAACTGCGCTCGTAGCTGACGTGCCACCTGATAACCGTCGATGTCCGGCAGGCCGAGGTCGGCGAACACGACGTGGGGCCGGAATTGAGCGGCGAGCACCAGCCCCATGGCTCCGTCGGGTGCCACGCGGACATCGTGACCGCCGCGTGTAAGCTCGAGGGACAGCATCGCGCTCATGTCATCGTCGTCTTCAATCACGAGGATCCGTCTCCGGTGCGGGACGCTGCGCAGTGCCGATGGCCGCGACGCCGTCGCGAGCTCCTTGCGTGTATCAGCTGCGGGTATGCGAACGAGGAAGGAGGCACCTTTACCAGGGCTGACGGTTGACGCTTCGACAGTGCCGCCCTGCGATGTCACAAGCCGCTTGACCACGGCGAGTCCGATGCCGAGGCCCACCTTGCGTCGCCCCAATCCCTGTCGCGCTTGCGCGAAGAGGTCGAAGATGTGCGGCAAGTCCTCGGCGTCGATGCCGTCGCCCTCATCGGTGATGCGCAATGCCGCCTGCGCATCCATCCGCTCGATGGTCACCATAATAGTGCCGCCGGCGGGGGTGACCTGGAGCGCATTGGCCAGGAGCTTGCTGAGGATTTGCTCCATTCGTGCTCGATCGGCATGAATCATGACTGGCTGGGCGGCCAGTGTCACGTTGTGAGCGCGGAAGCGGCCCCCGGTGCGCCAGGACTCCATGAGACGGTTCGCCACCTCGGCGAGATCGAGGCGTTCCAGCTCCAGGTTTGCCTTGCCCGTGGCGGTCCGGCTCACGTCCAGCAGATCGTCGATCAGCCGGGCGAGGTGCGCGGCCTGTCGCTCCGCGACGTCGCGCGCCTGCGTGAACGCGGGATCGGTCGCGTCCATCACCTTCAGCAAGTGAATCGCAGAGGTCAATGCCCCGATGGGATTGCGCAAGTCGTGACTCAACATCGCGATAAACTCGTCCTTGGCACGGTCGGACGCCTGCAACGCCACCCGCTCGCGTTCGACCGCGCCTTTCTCATCTTCCACGAGTGCGTGACGCTGCCGGATCGCGACGCTGGCGTCCCGCAAGGCATCGTGCCGCCGAGTGACCTCGGCGCTGCGACCGACGTCGCGCACGTCGACTTCCTCGCCGCGCCCCATGGTTCGGGTGGCGTGAGCGAGCGCGGTGATGGGGGTGCGCACTCGGCGCGCCATAAGCCATCCGACACGGAGAGCCGACGCCAGCGCGGCTAGGGCGCCAGCCGCTGCGATCGCGAAGCTGCGCCACACGCTGCCATCGACCGTGCTGGCGGGAATGTCGAACGCCAAGACCCAGCCACTCGGGCTCGATGTGACGTAGGAGGTGTAGAGGTCGGTGCCGTCGAGGGCCTGGTGGCGAAGCCACCCCTGCGACGCCCGATCAAGCGCCACACTGAAATTGGACGAGAGCGGGGCATCCAGAGGCCCGTCCGGAATCCGTGCAATCACCGCGCGATTGCGGTCGAGGAGTCTGATGCTCCAGTCGCGTTGCAGTGGCTGCGCTCGCAAGAGTTCGCCAAAGCTGGCGGGCTTGATCGGAGCCGTCAGGACGTACTTGACAGTGCCATTGACGAACACCGGCACGCGTACCCGAACGCTCGGTGTACGGACGGTTGGGCCGGCGCGGATGCCGCCGACTGCGGGTTTACGGGTCGTGAGCACCCGGTCGAACGTGTCGTCATCGTCTGCGAAGGGGGCGTGCTGGCCGAAGGGCGAGGTCACGTCGAGTAGTTGTACTCGCGACACGGAGGTCAGCCCAATGTTGAGCCAGTCCGGCCGGGTCTTGAGCACGCGGCGCGCGTCCTGGTGGAATGAGCGGAGATCGCCCAATTCCAGATCCTCGGACACGGCGAGCGCCTGCAAGGTCATGATCGAGCCCTGCACCTCGGCGTCGATGGCGCTCATCGCCGAGGCCACACGGCCCATGACCTCCTGTTGCATTATCGACCGTGGATGGTCACTCAGCGCGACAATGGCGAGGATGGTGAAGACTGCGAGCGGGAAGACGGCTCCAATCGAAAGGAAGAGCAGTTCGGTCTTGAGCTTCAACGAGCCACGCATCAAGGCGTCGAAGTTGGCCGCGCGCGGCACTGGACGAGGATGGCCAGGATCGTGAGCCGGATGAGTCTCATGTTGGGCCTCCCATGGTCGGGGACGCCAGGCGCGGCGGCCATTCCAAGGGGAACGCCGCCACGACCCTAGCAGGAGGCGGCTGTTGGCGCTAGACGGGTAGGATCGAGGCGTGGGCCACCGTGAGCGCGGCTGCCAGCCTAGCCGTATCGGATGGGCCGGGTGCGCGCGCACCCGGCCCCGCTAGGTTCCGATCAGTGACGTTAGTCTACGCGGACTTCCGCCCGAACCAACGCTTCCCGCGCCAGGCGCCGGCGCCGGCCAGCCCCGTGCCGACCAGGAGCAGCGTCCCCGTAGCTCCCGCGGCCAATCGCCCGGCGTAGAGAGTGTCCCGACCCTTCGATGCCCGTCGACGACGACACGCGGCGGGCCGGGGCGCCGCTGGTGCGGCATCACTACGCGGGGGCCGACGGCCGCCGGATCGGCCGTGCGGTGCCCGGATTCCCGGCGTGCGCACGCGCGACACGACCGAGACGGCTCGGCCTCGACGCGCAGAGCGGCGACCGCGAGTCCGGGTTCGGGGACGGCGGTGGGCGGCGCCGCGGCGACGTAACTGGAGAAGTTGCCCGCCCCGCCACCGGACATGGTCGCGGTGACCACGCCCGTGAGTGAGAACGGGCTCCCGTCGATCCTGTCGAACAGGCCGGAGGCCGTCCCGGTGTCGAAGCTACTGCCGTTGAAATCCACCGCCTGGGCACCGGTTGTGAAGTCCGCCAGCCCCAGCAGGGTATTGTTCCTGTCGGCGTAGGCTTGGAAGACGCCCGTTCCGCTGAGGTCGCCTTCGATCACGGTCCCACCCAGCCCGCTTGACACATCCAGGAGGGTGTTTGCTGGCAGGGTGTAGTCGGTCTGAGAAGCATACAGGGTGAGGGTCTTGGAGTCAGCGGAGTTGTTCCGGATGCTGAGGCTCTGAGAACGCGAGCGCGGCGAGGGTGGCTAGTGCCGGCTAACTAAGCGAGAATCCGATGGTGCCGAAGGGGGGACTCGACCCCCCCCTTGCGGGCACTAGACCCTGAATCGTTCCCTGGCCGGCCCCGATCCGCCCGCATCGGAGTCAATCGCACGGAATCTCACGCCTCCGAGTCGTCCCGGCCGCGGCCGGAATCCCCGTTGATGCCCGTCCCGCCCGGCTCGATCGCGTAAGACTTCCCGTAAGACCTCGCCTCGGTCAGGATGACGAAACGACATTGTTTAACCCTCGTCCCATGCGGGCGATGGCTCGTTCAGAATGGAATGAAGGGCACGAA
>CAVXVV010000053.1:0-40659 GCA_963765195.1 uncultured Candidatus Rokubacteria bacterium | reverse complement strand
CGCGCGTGGAGCGGCGAGCGTTCATTGCCGGCACCCTCGGCCTCCTCGCCGCGCCGTTCGCGGCCGAGGCCCAACAAACCGGGAAGGTCTACAGGATCGGATTTCTCCGCGCCGGCGAGCCGCCGAAGTTCTGGGTCGACGAATTCCGGGAAGGTCTCCGCGAGTTGGGATACGTCGAGGGCCAGAACATGGTCATCGACTTCCGGATCGGCACCCTCGATGAGCTGCCGCGCCTCGCGGAAGACCTGGTGCGATCGAAGGTCGACGTCATCGTAGCTTCGGCCTCGTCCGCGGGGATCGCAGCAAAGACGGCGACCACGTCCATCCCCATCGTCTTCACGAGCCTGAGCCATCCGGTGGAGATCGGGCTAATCAAGAGCCTGGCACGCCCCGGCGGCAACATCACCGGAGTGACGGTCAACGCTGGCGCGACTATCACCAAGCGCCTGGAGCTGCTCCGGGAACTCGTTCCGACATTGAAGCAAGTGGCGGTCCTCACGCATCCGGCGCATCCTACCGACCCGGTACAGCGGAGAGAGACGGAGGAAGCGGCACGCGCCCTGAGATTGCAGCTCAAGCCGGCGGCGGTGCGAGGTCCAGAGGACTTCGAAGCCGCTTTTAAGGCCGTGAGCGGTGCCGGGGCCCTGCTCAACATCGATACGCCGCTGTTCACGACATACCGGACGCAGTTCGCTGAGCTCGCGGCGCGGAACCGGCTTCCGGCGATCTGGTCGAACAGAATCATCGTTGAGGCCGGCGGCCTCATGTCGTACGGCACGTACATACCGGCCTTGTTCCGGCGCGCCGCGATCTACGTGGACAACATCCTCAAGGGCGCCAAGCCCGGCGACCTGCCGGTCGAGCAGCCCACCAAGTTCGAGCTGGTCATCAACCTGAAGACCGCCAAGGCCCTCGGACTGACGATCCCGCAGGCGCTGCTCCCGCGGGCGGATGCGATCATTGAGTAGCAAGGTACCGGCTCGACGCTGGCTCATCGTGGTGGCCGACGACCAGGCGACCCTTCGCCAAGGTCTCCGGCTCACCTTCGCGGATGATCCCAGCGTCGAGGTGGTGCTGGACCGACGGGGCGCCGAACCCCAGGTCCCGACTGATGAAGTTACCTCGCAGCAGCGGTTTCCCCTATCACACGAGCAAGACGTAATGTGGCATGACCTGAAGTTCTTCCTCGTGGATCGTTGGAAGGGTATGACGGTCACGAAGCCAGCGCCCCTGAAGCATCGACTAGGTGAAACGGACTCTCGGTCTCGACTGATCACTGACGATCGGGCTGACGATCCCGCCGTCGATGCTGGCGCGGGTGGATGAAGTGATCGAGTAGTGGAAACGGCGCGCCATCCGCGGTCTCCTGGGCGGGAGCGTTGTTGGGAGGTCGACAACAAGCGAGTCGCGGGCGGCCGGCTTGAGCGCGTTGGCGAGGACTGGGCCCGTGCACGACTGAGAAGCGGGCCGCCGCCTAAAAGGTGGTCCGCTGAGGAGTGTGCTATGGCGGAACTCGACAAGAAGCGTGTGCAGGAGTTCGCTCGGAAGCTCTTCGGACACTACACGAGCGGGATGCTGAGCTTCATGGTCGTGATCGGTCACCGGACCGGCTTGTTCGACGCGCTGACTAAGGGTCCGGGGACGAGTCAGGAGATTGCCGCGCGCGCCGGTCTCCAGGAGCGCTACGTGCGTGAGTGGCTTGGTGCGATGACCACTGGCGGCATCGTCGAATACGATGCGGGACCGCGGGTGTTCGCCCTGCCGCCGGAGCACGCCCTCTGCCTCACCGGCACCTCGAGCCGAAACCTGGCCGCAACCAGCCAAGTCTTACCCATGCTCGCCAGGCGGCTCGAGAAGGTGATTACCTGTTTCCGCGACGGCGGGGGCGTCCCATACTCCGAGTTCAGTCCAGACTTCACCGAATTTCAGGACGCGTCCTGGCGGCTGCTCTACGACGGTCTCCTCCTCAAGGGCTTCCTTCCGGCGGCGGAGGGGCTGCCCGAGCGGCTACGGACGGGAATCCGGGCGGCAGATATCGGGTGCGGGACCGGCCACGCGATCAATTTGATGGCACGGGAGTTTCCGGCGTCAACGTTCCTCGGCTATGACTTCGACGTCGAGGCAATCGAGCGGGCTCGCGTCGAGGCGCACCAGATGGGCCTGACGAACGCCCGCTTCGAGGTGCTGGATGTCACCCAACTGCCGCCGGAGCCCAAGTTCGATCTGATCACGACGTTCGACTCGATCCATGACCAGCGAGATCCCGCCACGACGCTCCGGCGCATCGCCGAGGCCCTCGCTCCCGGGGGCACCTACTTTATGCTCGAGCCCCGGGCCGCCACCAAGGTCGAGGACAATCTCGGCAACCCGTTCGCGCCGTACCTGTACGGTATCAGCGTTCTCCACTGCATGACGGTATCCCTCGCGGAGGGTGGCGCGGGGCTGGGGACCGCGTGGGGTGAAGAACTCGCGCGGCGCATGCTCGGGGAGGCTGGGTTCGGCAAGATCGAGGTCGCCGAGGCGCCTGGGCCGCAGAACAGCATTTACATCTGCCGGAAGTGATCCCGTGACCCCGCCCACCTGGCTCGACGCCTCCGGCCGCCGCCGCCAGCCGCTGGCCTGTTGGACCTGCGGGCGCGAGGTCGCGCCGCTGCGCCTCTACGTTGGGCCGTCCGGCCGCACGGTGCGGATGATCAAGGCCCCCATCACGGTGCCGTCCCGGGTGGCGAGCCACGCTTCACTCTTGGTGCCGTGGAGATGCCGGATACGCTGACTCAGAGTCTCTCGATCCTCTGGCGTCAGCCGGTCCAGGCGGCCGTCATCCAATAGCGGCGTCCAGACGAAGAAGCCGTCACACGGACAATCCTCGACGGTCATCCAGTTGGCATGCGGTCGCCAGTCGGTTGCGTCCTCAACCAGTCCGGCGAGGGCGGACGCGTGGGGCCGTCACCGGGACACCTCTGGCCGGTGCGTTCGCACATGGCTCGTACCACACGGGGAACGGCTCCCGCCGACCCACCGTGGACCCGGCGCCGCCCCGCGTATATGGGACCTTGGTCGCGTGTCTCTCACTCCAGACCGTCTGGCGATCCGGGGGCGTGCGTCAGCCGAGCGTGAGCTGCGTCACGATCCAGCGGGCGGTCACGTCGTCCTGGTGCCCAGTGGCCGTGACCCTAGCCCCTTGGACTAGACCGGCGACCGAGACGCCGGGGGAAAGCCAGAAGTTGCGCACCCCGATCCGCAGCCAGCGCCCGTGCTGGTCCCAGGAGACGATGGGTCCGGCAATTGAGAACCGGAGGTCCGAAGAGGAGGGGAATGACATGGGACACCTCGCTGTCGGCCGAGTGGCTCGTACGGCACCGAGGCGGATTCCACGACGGCACATTGCCCGGCGCGGACAGCCCCCGAGAGCGTGTCCCGAGGTTTCCAGTCTATTCCGCTCGCGACGTGCTGTCGAGTGCCCGTCTGGCGCCCGAGCCGGGGCCGCGGTAGGGTCGTCGCCATGGTCCCGCCGATCTGGCTCGACGCCACCGGCCGCCCCCGTCCCAAGCAAGCCTGTTGGACATGTGGGCGCGAGGTCGCCCCGATGCGGTTTCGGGCCTCTGATCTCCGCGCCCACGGTTGGGAGCCTGGTGGCACCCTGCACGTCCCTGATTGGTGCGGCTGTAGTACCGAGTACGTGCCGATACCCTCCGGCGACGGGTGGTGGTCGCTCGTGCCGATCTGGGAGCCGGCGCAGACGCCCAGCCCACTGCGCCGCTGGGAGCCCGCTGTGCCCTACTGGGCGGCCGATCTCGGCCCGGAGTCATGAGTGGTCCCCGCGGCTGATGAGCATGCCGCTCAAGCGCCAGCTACGACCACGGGGCGTTTGGGGAATGGAATGACCTGCATGCGATGTGAACCGATAGAATCCTCCAGAGTTGTTCACGGAGGCTCTTGAGTGCGGGACGTGGACGTCGTCATCGTCGGCGGAGGGATCGCCGGCTCTAGCCTTGCCGCATCGCTTGCGAAGGTCGGGCTGGGCGTGGTGATCATCGAGCGCGAGGGCCGCTTTCGGGATCGTGTGCGGGGCGAGTCAGTCCACCCCTGGGGCGTGGGAGTGGCGAGAGAACTCGGTCTCCTCGATACCCTCCGGGCCAGTGGGGGCCATCCACTCCCATTCTGGCGGGAGTACGAGGGTCGCGAACTCCGCACGTCCTATGCCTGGCACGATCGCGCCCCGCACGCGCTGTGCGAGTGGGGCATCTATCACCCGCGGATGCAAGAGGGGCTGCTCGCCCATGCCGCGTCGGTCGGCGCTGAGGTGTCGAGGCCCGCCCAAGCGATCGGAGTCACGGGAGGGTCTCGGCCGGAAGTCGACGTCGTGGCCGCCGACGGATCAACCAGGCGCCTGCGGGCCCGAGTGCTGGTCGGCGCCGATGGCCGCCAATCCGCCGCTCGGCGGTTGCTGGGCGCGTCTCCCGAGTCCGACCCCGTCCACCACGCGATCGGCGGTTGCCTGCTGGACGGAGTGGCGCTGGATAGCAACGCAACCCACACGGCGGTGGTGCCCGGCGGCCGAATCCTCATCTTTCCCCAGGGCGCCGGCCGTGCACGAACCTACATCATCTGTTCCACCCAGGAGGGAGCGACCTTCCGTGGCGCGGAGGCGTCGAGCGCATTTATCCGCCACGTCGCGAATGCCCTCCCCGAGGGAACGCTCGCCGCAACGGTTCCGGCGGGCCCGACGGCCTTCTTTCCCAATGCCGACCAGTGGTCTTCGAAGCTCGCGGACGGATGCGTCGCTGTCGTAGGAGACGCGGCGGGCGCGAATGATCCCAGCATTGGGCACGGTTTGTCGATCTCGTTTCGAGACGCCCGAGAGCTCCGTGACCTACTGACCGATGGGACTCCGTGGGATGTCGCACTCCGGGAGTACGAGGTGCGGCGGAAACGTTACTTCGAGGTGTTCCGAGCCTACGCACGGTGGCTCACCATGCTGATGGTGGATACGGGGCCGGAGGCGGATCGTCGGCGCGAGGGGGCCGCGCGTGCTCGGGAGCGCGACCCCGCCCTCGGTGGGTTTGCCCACATTCGGAGCTACGGCGCCGAGGGCCTCGTCGCCGATGAGGCGGCTCGACGCCATTTCTTCGGTGAGGACCTCGCCCCCGACTGAGGGGTCGCCGGGGGACATGCCGCACAGCCGACGACCTAGCCTCCCGCGCGTTGTTGTCGACGGCATTGAGGGCCGGGATACGCTCTACGAGGGTCGAGCTCGTGGGCCGCGCCTTCTCGCCAATGGCGGGCCGCCTTCCTCCGGCCACCGCTCCCTCTCGTCACGGCAGACCGTACGCCCGAGGTTGGCCGCGTCGCGATCCACGGGACGACCGTGCACTTCCGCAGGGCGCCGCGGCACCGGGATGCGTGGCTGCGGCGGATCGCTCGGTGGATCGCCTACGCCAACTCGGTGGTGGCGGAGTGAGCGCTCGTCCTGTAGCAACCTGTCTGGCGCCCGGACCCGGGGTGCGGTAGGGTCCGGGGCGGTTCCCAGCCGGTTCCTGGTGGGACCGGCGCCGCTCTAGCCTCGAAACGATGGAAGGAGTCCCATGAGGCTCGCAGGACTCACGACCTCAGCCCGCCTAGCTCTGGTTCTTCTCTGCGCGTCCGTCGCCGCCTGCGCTGCACAGAGGTCCGTGGCGTCCCGCCAAGAAGGGAGCTCCGTTCTGTCGAGCGAAGCCTCCCGTCCGGCGCCGTCGCTCCAGCCCGCTGTTGCTCCGGTATGGAAGCTTGGCGATGAATGGTCCTTTCAGCAAGAGAGCCCGGCGGAGAAGCTCACCTATGTCGATGTTTTGAGTCGCGAAGAGACGGTGGACGGCATCCAGTGCTATGTCATCGCCAGTGCCGGCTCAGAGTATTACTATCGCAGGACGGACATTGCCCTCTACCTCCGGAGAGATTCGTCTGGCGGGACCGTCTATCGCCACGTCCCCCCGCACGCCTTCCTGGCTTGGCCCATGATGGTGGGAAAGGAATGGCAAGAGACCACCAACCGCGAGCGCCCGCAGATTCCACAATCCGAGGAGTTCCGCCTTGTGATGCGGATCGAGGCCACCGAGACGGTCACGGTACCGGCCGGCACCTTTGACACCTTCAAGATCGTCCGGCGGAACAACCGAACGGGCTTGGTGGACGGCGAGTTTTGGTATTCTCCAGACGTCCGTTACCTCGTTCGGTACCGGATCGGCAACACCCTTCGCGAACTGACCAAATTCACGCGGCAGCCCTAAGCGTTGCCGTGACGCCCCCGATCTGGCTCGACGCCCACGGCCCCCGCCGCCCCCGGCTGGCCTGCTGGACCTGTGGCCGCGATGTCGCGCCGTTGACAGATGGTGAATGATCGTTCACCATGTCACCGACACCAAGACAGATGGGCACACGACTTAGGCGGCTCCGCACCACGAAGAAAATGAGCCAGGCCGCCCTGGCGAAGCGGGCCGGGTTGACCCGTGAATACGTGAACAAACTGGAGGCGGGGAAGCAGGATCCGTCTCTGACCACGATCAGCGCGCTCGCCAAGGCCCTCGGCGTGCCGGTAACGGCGCTGCTGGAGTAGACGACGTGAGACGTCCCCGCACGGGCGGGAACACGCCGGGGGCCGGCCCATCACTCCGAACCCGTGAAGGAGCAGGCACGTGACGAGCAGCGCCACGCTACCACCCGCCGGCACACCCGGCCATCCCAGCTACCACAAGAAGGACGCAGCACAGTGCACCTCAGACGATCTCAAGTCCTATGACCCACTGACATACGAGGTCTTGATGGTCCACGCGCTAGCCCTGCGGGCTGCTGATCTCAAGAAGCCCGGCGCTCCGGCGCTCGATCAACTGACCGAAAACATGCTGGTCGAAAGCCTCGCGCTTCACTTCCGTAACCTGGTGACCTTCCTGTGGCCATCTGCACCACACGCGAAAGACGTCTACGCCACGCATTTCACCGCGAGCAAGCCAGGCATCTGGGCAGGCCCGAGCGGCGCCCATGACACGCCTGCCAGTGACGGCGCTGCTGTCGTGAGCGGCGTCGGCAGCCGGTGGCGCCGCGTCTGGCGCTGGATCGTCCCGGCGGTGGTGCTCCTCGCTCTCGGTGCGTGCGCGCCGGCCCAAGGTCCGCCGGTGCCCCCGGCTCCTTTGCCGCCCGGTTGCATCGACGAATTCTCTGGGTTTCCGGTTCGAGCCTGCATGTGATGAAGGCCGGCGTGGTTTCAAGGCCCTGGGCGTGCCGGTGATGGCGCTGCTCGAATGACCCAAGGAAATCCACCGCGCAGCGGTGCACAGCCAGGTAGTGCGTGAGGAGGAACGGTGATGCCCGAATCTCCGCCGTCAGGCTACGGCTGGTATCAAGTTGTTCTCGCGGATGACCAACGCTGTCTGCTGGTTAGCCCGCCGACGAAGCTCTATCAAGGGCCACAGTCGATCGCACTTGCGATCTGCGGTGACATGGAGCCCTGGATCCGAGAGACGGATCGAGGACGCGAAGGCGCCGCCCTGTGGCGACCAGAAGACACTGCCGCGATGGTGTGGGGGCGCGATGGTCGGCCTCACGAGTGTCGCGTAGTGCCGTCCGAATACGAACCAATCATACGGCTTGTACCGAAAGCGGAGACTGGCGCGACCAGCGCATGAAGTACCGATGTGGCCCATCGTTTCCGTGAGTCGGCCCAAAGAGAAAGGGTAAGAATGATCGCCGCCATCTACGTGCGGAAGTCGAACGCGCAGGAGCTCCCTGACGGCGAAAAGAGCGTCGACCGGCAGCTCGAGCACGGGATGTCGTTCGCGACGCGCCACGGCTGGCGCGTCGATCCCGTCCACGTGTACGAGGACGACGGGATCAGCGGGGCCGAGTTCACGGGCAAGCGCCCGGGGTTCCTGGCTCTGATGAACAGCCTGACGCCGCGGCCGCCGTTCCAGGTGCTCATCGTGATGGATCAGAGCCGGCTCGGCCGCTCGGTCGATGAAGTGCCGTTCGCGATCAAGCGGATCACGGACGCCTGCGTCCGCATCTTCTGCTACCTCACCGACAGCGAAGTGAAGCGCGAGAGCGCCGCCGACAAGTTCATGGTGCACGCCATCGCCTTCGTCGACGACATGCACCGGCAGCAATCGCGGCAGCGCACGCACGATGCGCTCCGGCGCAAGATGCTCGCGGGACACGTCGCCGGCGGCACCGTCTACGGCTACCGCAACGTGGAGGTGCTCGGCCCGACCGGCCAGCGGGCCCACGTGCTCCGCGTCATCGACGACGCCCAAGCCGCCGTCGTGCGGCGCCTCTTCGAGCGGACCGCCGCCGGCCTCGGCTACCAGCGGCTCGCGCACGAGCTGAACGGCGAGGCGGTGCCGGCGCCCCGCCCCGGCGGCTCCTGGGCGCCCTCGGCCATTTACGCGATGCTCCACCGCGACCTCTACCGGGGCCGCGTCGTGTGGAACAAGACGGGCTGGGTGGACCGCGGCGGGACCAAGGTGAAAGTCGCCCGCCCCGAGACGGAGTGGCTCGTGCGGGAGGCGCCGGAGCTCCGCATCATCCCCGAGGCGCTCTGGCAGGCGGCGCACGCCCGAGTCCGCGACACGGCGACCGCCTGGAAAGCCGGGCGCCCGACGTGGGGCCGCCCGCCCGTCGCCGTCCAGGCCCGCTATCTCCTGACCGGCTTCACCGAATGCGGCCGGTGCGGCGGCAGTATGCTCGCGTGGCGCCGGGCGCCGGGCCACGGGGCGCCCGCCTTCCGCTGTTCGTATCATCACTACCGCGGCACGCGGGTCTGCGCGAACGAGCGCACGATCGCCGTCGAGATCGCGACGAGCGCCGTGCTCGAGGGCGTCCGCGCCCAGGCGCTCGCCCCGGAGATCCTCGGCCCCGCGATCCGCGAGACGATCGCGCAGTACCAGGCGCGGACGGCCACGCCCGGGAGCCGGCGGGAGCTCGAGCGGCGCCTCGAGCGGATCCGCGGCGAGATCCGGGAGCTGGTGGCGCAACTGGCGAGTGGGCTGCCCTCCATCCTGGAGGGACTCCGCGAACGCGAGGCCCAGCGCACCGCGCTCGAGGCCCAGCTCGCGGCCCTGGCGGCCCTCGAACGCACTGCCCGCGGCTGGGATGCCCGGAGCCTCGACCGCATCCTCCGCGAGCGTGTCACGCGCTGGCAGACGCTCCTGGAGGGGAATCTCGACGAAGGCCGCAGGGTGCTCCGGCAACTCCTCCCACGCCATGCTCCTGGCAGCCACACGCCGTTCTGGGGTCGTGACCCAACCCGCTGGAGTTCCCGTGGGAACGGCGTGGCAGACGTGAGGTGTTCCAGCCTGCCGTCCTTGGCGACGGGAACGTCGGGACTGTCCACAACTACCTCGCCAAGATGTCCGGGTGGAGGCGCCGGAAATCGACCCTCTCCGCCGCAAAAAAGTTTCCGAGACGCGGGGGAGGGTCCCAACCCCCCTGGGTTCCAATCCCGGCTCGGATTGGGAGTGGGTCTGGTAGGGAACCCCCGCTGGACGACGAACGCCACGCCCAGACCCTATGTCGTTCACGTGACCACGCCGCGCGACCAAACGGGGCCGACGACCGCCGGCACCGGAATGTCCCGGACCCGTGCTGGGCCCCGTTCCGCGACTCCGACATGGCAGAACCTACGAGTAGGCGGGGGCCCGGACAGCGACACGCCGTCCTGGCGCCCTGGGTCCCGACCCGCTTGAGGTCCCACCGGAACCGGGTGAGGGGGATCCGGTAGAAGCGGCCGGAGACCAGCCCTCCGGGAAAGCGCGGCTCGTGGACGCTTGTTTGACAAGGTCGCGTCACGTTCCGGAACGTACCGAGGATTGGGCCCAGGACGCGATACTCCTGAGGGGCTCCGGGCCTGATGGAGACCCTCGCCACCTCGAAGGCCCGGGATCGCTGGTTCAGAGATCGAGTACTGGGCGAGGTGAGTTCGGGCCAGTAGTTGCCGAGCACACCCGCTCGCTCTGTGTGCTTGCGTCCACGCTAGTCCCGACGTCATGCTGCTCGTACCCGGACACGGATGGGTACGAGCAACCTAAAGGGGGTAGATCCCGTCCCGGGACACCTTGCCGACCGCCTGGCCTAGAATCCCCACACCACGCGCTGCCACGACGGTCCCTTCGGGCGGCACGAGGGGCACTGCTCGGGATCGATGGGCGCGCAGTCCTGCCAGCCGCAGCCATTCGGGCACGAATCTCACCGCGGCTCAATCGGCTCGGGCCAAAATGAGCTCCTCTTGTCGAGACGGTTAGCGGACCTCCATCGGTAAGGACGTGGGCAGGAGATCCAACAGTTCCCGCAACGACGTGACGACCCGAAACCCCTCAATCGGGACGCGCGCCACGCGCGCCGCGAGCGAACGATCCCCGGTAAAGAAGACATCGGCCGCGGCCGCCTGGATCGCATGCCACTGGTCATATCCGTCGTTCCGTTCAGGCTGAAAGCCTTCGCAGACTTGAGAGAACACAAGGGACAGCGCCGCTCCAACCGCCACCCGGACGATTCGTAGGTCGAGCAGCCCAGCAAGGCCGCGCTCGCGGCAGGCGTCCCCAACTCCCGCGCGGTCCGCAAGCATCTCGACCCAGGCAGGTGATGCCTTCGTCCAATAGGCCTCAAAGGTGAGAGTTCGGCGCTCCGAACGTAGATCGGATGAAGTGGCTGACCCCCACTCGACGTGGTGGCATACGCTGCCCCACAGGGTGAACCGCGGTCAACGCCGCAATGAAGAGGGGGGCCAGCCATGGACCATATTGGCATCGACGTGCACAAGAAGGAAAGCCAGCTCTGCATCCTGGGCGCCGAGGGCGATCTGGTCGAGCAGCGCGTCCGCACCACCCCCGAACGGTTCGCCGCCGTCCTGGGGGATCGGCCGCGAGCCCGCATCCTCCTCGAGGCCTCGACGGAGAGCGAGTGGGTGGCCCGCTGTCTGGAACAGCTGGGCCACGAGGTCATCGTCGCCGACCCGAACTTCGCGCCCATGTACGCTGACCGCCGTCGCAAGATCAAGACGGATCGCCGCGACGCCCGGGCGCTGGCCGAGGCCTGTCGGCTGGGGGCCTACCGGCCCACCCATCGGCTCTCCGATGCCCAGCGCCATGTGCGCGGGCGCCTGACGGTGCGCGACGCCCTGGTGCGCACCCGCACCGGGTACATCAGTGTGATCCGCGCCCTGCTCCGCCAGCATGGCTGGCGCGTGCCGACCGGCAGTGCCGAGGGCTTCATTCGTCGGGTCCTCGCCCTGGCGCTGCCCGGCCGGTTACTGTCGGAGCTCGCCCCCCTGCTCGCCGTCATGCGCCAGGTCAATCAGCAGCTCGCGTACTCGGACGCGCGGATCGCGGCCGTCGCGCGAGCGGACGAACGGGTCGAGCGGTTGCAGAGTGTCCCGAGCGTCGGGCCAGTCACGGCGGCCGCGTTCGTGGCCACGCTCGACGACGCCGGGCGCTTCGCGCGGGCGCATCAGGTCGAGGCGTACCTCGGTCTGGTACCCCGCGAGTGGAGCTCCGGGGAGAGCCAGCGGCGCGGGCGGATCACCAAAGCGGGGCATCGCCGCGTGCGATGGTTACTGGTCCAGGCCGCGGTGTCCATCCTGCGCGTGCGGCACCCCGGCACCGCCGCCCTCCGGGACTGGGCCGTCCGCCTCGCCGGGCGCCGAGGCCGGTTCATCGGCGTGGTCGCGTTGGCGAGGCGCCTGGCGGGCATCCTCTACGCCCTGCTCCGCGACGGCACCCGGTATGACCCCACACGCATCAGACCCACGCCGCGCGCGGTACTGGTGGCGGCGTAGGTCGTCCCGCAGCGTACACGACGATGAGGCCTTCGGGACTCGCTCGGTTCGATGGGTGGGTGAGCGCGAGGACTTCCTTGGTCGCCGCACGAGAGCCGCTACGTAGATGGCGCCCCCACCCCTCGACTCCCCTCATGCGCCGGCGAGCCTCGCTCGCCAGTGAGAGCGCGAATAAAAGGATGACGAACCTCGCGAGACCCGAGACGCCGATCCCATCGATACGCACGAGGAGAATGAGAGGAGGAGGGGGAGGCACTTGACAGGGTCAGCCACTTCATAAAAGGAAGTCCAAAGCACGTTTCTGCGCCCCTGCTCCGCGCCCTGGCCCCCCGCTCGCGGGCTCACGGCGTCGGCCCCGCCGCCGGCGGCGCGCCCGAACGATAGCGCGGCGCTGGCTGGTCCGGCAAGGGCGGCGGGAGTCAGCGCGGTGAGGCCCGAACCCCGGCGGGTCCAGACGGGCAGACGGGGGACGGCCGCGGCCGGTGGTGGGCGCGATCGCGCGCAGGTCAGGCGGCGGGGACGGGCCGCCCCGGCGGCGGCTGGGCCGCCAGCCCGAGCGCGCCGAGCAGGCGCCGCACGGCGTGGGGCTCGGTCACCGCACCCACGATCCGGCGCGGGCCGGCACAGCGGGGACAGACGAGGACCTCGATCGCGAACACGCGGCGGAGGAGACGGGCCCACGGCCACCGTCGTGGAGCGCGCCGGTATCCGCGCGCGGCGTCAGGCGCGGGTCACTGTAGGAGCCGCTGCCACCTCAACCTATGAGGAAGTTGATCGAGGGCTGTGCCTCGAGGATGCGCCGCGCGGAAGACCGCCAATGCATCGGGCTCTGCTGGCGGCATCGCCTCCACCTTGGGCCGCGCGGCGGGCGTCATGCCGAACTGTGCCAGCATGCTCGCGGCCCGGCGCCATGCATCGGCGGCAATCGCCTGCTCGGGGCGAACGCGACGCATCACGGCGCCAGCCTCGGTCCGCGCCGGGTAGGTCGCTCCCTGCTCGAGGATCACCCGCGCGGCGGCCTCGTGCTCGACTAGGGCGCTTGCCGCGAGCTCGAGGGCCAGCCCGTCGGCCACGGTCACGACGCGGAGCGGGGCCAGGATCCGGCCCAGCCGCCGGTACATCGCGCGCACCGACGCCGGCAACGACCGCCGGCAAGACGGGATCCGAACGAGCGGCTTCGGCTCGTGCGGGTTCGTCCGATCGCGCCGGAGCGTGCCCCGGAGCCGCTTAAGATGTGTCGGAACGCGCTTACTCATCGCCCGACACCGGACTTTTTCCTTGTGGGGACTGACAGCAGGTCAGTGGTCCATCTATGTGACGCTGAACCCTGTTGACTCCGTGCTCCTGGCGCGCGCGAACAATCGCCTCGTCCGGTACGCCAAGACCACGACCGGCGATCCCGAAGTCCTGCGGCGCCAGCGCATGCTGTTCGACTTCGACACGAAGCGCCCGAAGGGGATTGCAGCCACCGACCAGGAAGTCTTGGCCGCGGTCACGCGGCGCAACGAGGCCGTCGGGTTTCTTCGCGAGTGCGGGTGGCCCGACCTCTGGCTGGCCCTGCGCCGCGACGACGAGGTGCCGTTCTAGTCAAGCGACGACAGCACGCACCCGAAGTTATCCAGGACCGTGATGGAGCCCGTCTATGACGGACAGGCTTCCCCCGTGGCAATTAGTACGAGGTCTGCCATCGACAGGTGCCACTGCTCTGGATGGTCTGTGACGTACTTCTCGACAATGGCGACCGCCTGCTCCCGTGTCATACGATCGCCTGCACACCGCTCCAGCTTTTCCACGATGCGTGCCAACAGGCTGCTTAATGTTGGGTTCGCGCTGCGTTCGTGGCGGCCCATCTCCAACACGCCGTCGATCACTCCGAGTACGTACATCGCGCGCGCCTCTGCGGCGAGAGGCCGCCAATCGTTGCCGGTGAAGTTGGATGCTGCGTGCGCAGTCGAGACCATCGACACCAGCAAGCCCGTAGCCAGCACAGCAACGCACGCCCGTCTCGCAATCGCGTACCAGCCGCCGCCTGCACTCGCGACGGAGGCGAGCGCGGGCCCCGCCTTGTACCTGCGCCGGGCACCAATCATGGGAAGCCCCCCTCGTCCCGGGAAGTCACCAGCCGGTGGGTGGCCGAAGTCTAGCATCCCTTCTCCATGGCGTGGCGATCGAGACCGAAAGGGGTGGCGCCACCGCCCGCTCTCACGACCGCTGACCATACCCCCGACATTGGCCGCGTCGCGATTCACGGGAACACTGTGCACTTCCGCGCCGCGCCTTAGCACCGGGGCGACTGGCTGCGTCGGATTGACCAGTGGATCGGCTACGCTAACTCGATAGTCGAAGAGTAAACGAAGCTCGGCCTGTCTCGGCCCTGCCGCGTGGCTAGCGGGACACCTTGATAAAGCCGCTTTCACACGTATCACAGAACCAGACCTCCATCGAGGGCGTGGCCCCAATGTGCGGGGCGTCGAAGACCTCGGCCCCGCCGATGCGCCGGACGTGGTTACTGCGGCAGTTGGGGCATCGCGCTTCCGTCGTCCGTTTCATCGGGTGTCGCTATCACTAGCGGCTTTCGTGCGCTCCATCTCCCACGCCGCGACGTTCGTCACCAAGATCGACATTCCGGGTTGACGAGGGTCGGGAGGCCGGAGGCTTTGGAGTCGGGCCGGTGAGGCCGATTCCGAGTATTCCCCGGGCGATGCCAGCGAGTTTCACGGCGCGTTGCTGTCCAGGTGCGGAACCGACCGAGCGGGTAGGACCGGATCCACGTTTCTAGGATGTCGGGGCATTCGATCCACGGTCGCTACGCCTGCGTCAGGCGACCCGGACGCGGCCTTGCGCCGGCGAATCTTCGTGCGATGAGCCAGGCGGGGCGGCATCAATCGCCCCCCTTGGGGTGAATGCCGGCTAGGCTTGAGGCTGTTTCCCTGGGGAAAAGCCCCGTCGGACGGGTAAAAGACCGTCGTCGGGATTCACGGCACAAAGTCCGCAGCGCATGAGACGAGGAAGGTCAACAGCCCTGGAGCGTCGCGCTCTCGTAACAGACGGGCCACCCCGTTTCGAGCGCGGACCGCCGCGAGCAGACACCCTGTCGCGGAGCATCCCTCTTCCGCCACGTTTGTCGTCGTCGCCGCCACCGGCGGCATATCGCGCTCGCCTCGCACGGGTTCGTCCTGCTACCCAAGGGAAGTACTGGAGTTGACCCGCTTTCGTGGACACCGTACCCCTTGGGGGAGGAGGAGTCCACGATGCCGAAGACTCGGCCGCCATACCCACCGCAGCTCCGAGCCCGGCTTATCGAGCTCGCGCGGTCGGGGCGCTCACCGGAAGAACTCGGGCGGCAGTTCGAGCCGTCCGCCCAGACGATTCGGAACTGGCTCACGCAGGCCGATCGCGATGACGGCCGCCGCACAGACGGCCTAACCACCGAGGAGCGGGAGGAGGTGCGCCGCCTGCGCCGCGAGGTCAAGGCCCTCCGCGAAGAGCGGGACATCCTCCGAAAAGCCGCGGCCTGGTTCGCCCGGGAGACCAACTCGCTCCCGTCCAGGGATTCGAGTTCGTGAGGGCGCACCAGGGCACGCATCGTGTGGCCACCGTGTGCCGCGTGCTGGGCGTCTCCGCCAGCGGGTACTACGCGTGGCAGTCGCGACCCCTATCGGCCCGAGCCCAGGCCGACCGTGAGCTCTTGGAGCAGATCCGGACCATCCATGAGCGGTCCCGCGGGACCTCTGGGGCCCCGCGTATTCATGCCGAGCTCGCCGCCCAGGGTCTCCACATCGGCCGCAAACGGGTCACGCGCCTCATGCAGGCGTCCGGCTTGGCCGGCGTGAGCCGGTGCGCGTTCGTGACCACGACCCGGCGGGACCCGGCGGCCCGGCCAGCGCCGGATCTCGTCCAACGCCTCTTCACCGCGGATGGGCCCGATCGCCTGTGGGTCGCGGACATTACCTACATCGCCACGTGGGCCGGGTTCCTCTTCCTCGCCGTCGTGCTGGACGCCTGGAGTCGTCGAATCGTTGGATGGGCCATGGCGGCGCATCTTCGCACGGAACTGGTCCTGGACGCGCTGAACATGGCCATCGGCCAGCGCCGCCCGATCCAGGTGATCCATCATTCCGATCAAGGCTGTCAGTCCGCGTCTCTCGCCTTCGGGCTGCGGTGCCGCGAAGTCAGCGTCCGGCCCTCGATGGGATCCGTCGGCGACGCCTATGATAACGCCCTCTGCGAGAGCTTCTTTGCGTCCCTCGAGTGCGAGCTCCTCGATCGTCGACGCTTCGCGACTCAGGTCGAGGCTCGCCTCGCCATCTTCGAATTCATCGAGGGGTGGTACAACCCGCATCGTCGCCATTCGGCCATGGACTATGAGTCCCCATGAGCTATGAGAAGAAGTACCGATCGGCCGCCTGATCCGAAAGGCCGTCACCGTTCTACGGAACCGGGGCAACTCCAGTACCCTGCCATGGCTTCCACCGCCGTCTGACCCCGCACGATTCTTGTGATCGATGATGACCCCGATCTACGCAAGACCATGCAGCGCCAGCTTGAGGCGTTCGGGTTCCGCGTGGTGCTCGCCGCCGATGGGCGCGAAGGCTTGGTGAAGGTCACCGAGGGGGAGTCTCGCTTTAGGCCCCGGAGGCTGGGAGGGATGACACCGCAATTCAGGGTGGCGGGGGAGTCAGGGTGGCGGGGAGGGGAGCCAGGGGCGAAATGGCCGGCCGCAAGCGATCCTCATTTCCGCCGGCTAGCTTCTAGCCTAAGTTCCCGGGTCGCAAACCCCGAACGGCACGTCCCGGGAGGGTTACGAAGAGGCTGGCCGCTACCACCCTAGGAATCCCGTCGGGGACACCACTGGCTGGCGCGTTCGTCTGCCGATCTCACTCGGGGCTCGCGACCTCGCTACTAGCCGTAAGGGAGCCGCATCCAGAAGCAGTCGTGAGAGGCGCAGCGCAGCCGAGCAGCTCGGGAGCGCGCCCCGAGAGGTTCAGGAGCGCGCCGCGCGCTTGAGCGACGAGGTGAAGCGGTGGCGGCAGTCGGCGGGGCAGGAGAGGCCGTAGGAAGGAGGAAACCCGGCGGGACCCTTTACGAGCATCCCGCCGGGTGCGCGATCCACCACACACGGCCGAGCGGGGGACGCTGACACTAAACTGCCACTGTCTCCAGTCCCGCGAGGTCATTCCTGGCCACTCCAGTCACACCCACGGTGAAACGTGACGCGTACTTACGCGCGGCACGCACACGCCGCGATACTTCCTAAACCCTGGGTCGGCAGTTCGATTCCGTCCGGTGGAGGCGGAGCCGGAGGACGGGGCGGGGACCCCGCGCTGAGGTCAACCGGATCGGGCCGAGCGAGAAATCACCAGGCCTATGGCTCGTTTACGCGGCGCGGAGTCTCGACACCCACGGGATGCAAAGGCGTTCGGGATCCCCCGGGGGCACCACCCACGCTACCGCAGTTCCGAGAACCGCCGTCAGGTTGGCCGTGCCGCTGATTCGTAGACACGGCCCTCCTGCCCCTCGTGTGGCGTCAGCGTCACCCGGTCGGGAAGCAGCCGCCGCAGGATGGGGCGAACCGCACGGGTGTCGCCGCGTAGCTGCGTGCTCCAGTCGGCCAGCACGGCGCGCACCAATCGCGGCGACCAGGTTGGTGAGTTCGCGGTCAACACGCCGCTCGTCACGCTCCAGGCTCTCGCGCCGGGCGCCGAGCGTCGCGTGCTGCTTCGCGGCGCGTGCCATCGCCTGGCCCAGCACGTCGTCCATGGAGGACTCCGCGCTGTGTCCGTGCGTCGCCATTGGTTCACAAGCGTTCCATCGTCAGCGTCGTCACGGCGCGGACCCGTGGCAGGCGCAGAGGCAGCCGGCTCGTGGTGTGTCAATTCGGGGGCACGTGCACTGACATGGTGGAATGTCCGGCACACTACGTTCGGGGCGATCGCCTCGGTAATGCTTCCAGATAAAACACGCCGCGACGAGTGCGTACCCGATTGCGATTCCAGCAAGCTGCGAATAGTACGGGTCCAGCAGGATCGAAAGCGTCGTGACTCCCACGCCCACTACCAGCCATGTCCACAGCGCAGCGGATAGAACAGCCCATCCGAGGTATCGCAGGCACCATCCCGTGGCAAGAGCGCTCACGAGGGCGACGGCGAGAATCGTGACATTGACAAGCCTGCTCAGGTTCAGTAACGGCGCAAGCGCCGCAAGACCGACACTCAACAGAAACCATATCCACAGGCCCACGGTCAGCGCGGCCCGCCCCAGTCGGTATGACTTGAGATACAAGCCCAGGGCGAAGGAGAGGAGAGAGACGCCGAACCACAGAAAATCGCGAGCGTCCACGTCGGGCTATTCCAGCAGCGCCGTCACCGGCACGCCGAGCGCCTGCGTGATCCGCTGGAGCATCTCGACGGTCGGGCTCGACTGGCCCCGCTCCACCCGCCCCAAGTAGTCGCGGCTGACGCCGAGCTGCTTGGCCAACCCGTAGCGGCTCAGCCCCTGGGCTTTCCGCAGCTTCGTGAGGCGCTGCCCGAGTTGTCGGGGGGTCGGGCTCATGGTCCCCTATCGTCCGCTATATCGGACGGAGTGTCAAACCCAGCCCCCAAGGGCACGCGGGCTTGAGGCTGGCGCGGGGCGGCGTCATGCCGAGGGCGCGTCGAGGCGAAGCGTGGCCTCAAGCTGACGTTCCTCGCCTCCATCCGCGCCCGCCGTTCGGCCTGTTCCACCTGACACTCGGGGAAGTCGCAGCCGAGGTTGTGGCAGCATTGTCAGCACCATCCCGCGACGGGGTGGCCCCTACTGACCTAGCGGACACTCGCAGTTCCACACATCGCCTCGCCTACGGCGACGACGCGCCGCGCTTTTTCTGCTCAGCACTCATCCTCGGTCTCCTCCTCGCACTCACGGTGTTCATCGCCGCAGCGTCTGCTCGGCATCCAGGCGTCCAGGCGGATCCGCCGCGCCGGGCGGCCGACATCGCGTCGCCAACACGACGAGGTGTCGCGCCCCGGCGACGAAATTGCCCTTCATCTCAGGACCGATCTGCATGGCACTGCCAGTGCACCGTCCTTTCATGGGGAGGTACAGCCAACTAAACTCCGTCAAAGGCAGCTCTCTGGGGTCGGAGGAGGGAGCGCGATGGACGTAACCTTCACCACCACCATGCTGGCCTGGACCACCCATCCTCCTACACGGGGAGGGTTCTACTGGGCGCGTTTGCCGGAGACCGCTCGCCCGCAGGTCATGCGGATCCACATAGTGAAGGTGGCGGGCCATCCTCCGCTGCTCTTGGTCTTTCCGGCTGGCACGCATGCTCCGTATCCGTCGAGCCGCGTGGTGGCCTGGGCAGGCCCAATTCCAGAACCAGAGGCACGCTCTAGGAACTCGCGGTGTATGGCATCATCGGTCTCCCTTCGGACTGGCTTGGTTTGATTCGTTTTCGCGACCGCCGCGACCTCCGGTCCCCCGGCGTGGCCGAGGGTCCCCAGCGCAGCCCGAGGATGGTCACATTGTCCTCAGTACGCACGATGGTCGCGACGGTCGACACCGCCGTCGGGTGCCGTCCTACCCACCGGGCGAAGTCGAACGCGACGCGCACCCGGTCACCGGGGCGCAGCACGGCGTCGTTTACCGGGAGCTTAGAGCCGTGCATCGAATGCGCGCGCATGTCTCAGCGTCCGAAAGCGTGGTTAGTTGCCGCCCGCCGTAGTCGGGCCGCTCGCTGTACCGGACGCGGTAGCGACAACCTCGCTGCGGCGTTCGGGGCGGAGCCGTCCCCAGTACCAGCACGGGATCGGTCACGTCCTGCAGGAACCACGTCCGGAGTTCGTGCGCCCGGTCCCGCATCGGGATGTGCCGCACGACCTGGGCGCGGCCCCGGCTCGGACGCCATAGGCCACTCCCGACGGTTCTGCCGAGAACGTGGATGCTCAAGTCGCTGGTGGACTCGCCCGAGACGCCGCGCCCACGCGGCAAGCAGCTCCAGACGCACCAAGGGTCGCCAGCAGGAGATGCCGGGACGTTCCCGACCGGCAGTGGCATCAGCCGCGCCTAGCCCGCGAGGGTGCCTGGTGTAGTCGCAAGCTTAGGCGGACCGCCAATGTTCAGGGACGCCCTTCCAGGGCCGTGAGTACCGTGCCGTCCGAGTCCGCGATGGAGATCGAGACGCGAACTGTTCGTTTCGATCCGCTCAGGAGCGTCACGATGCAGTAACGCGCGCTAGGATTATCCGTGGAAGCCTTTGAAGCTTCGAGCGGCCCCAGCGTTATGACGGAGCCAGCGGAATTGGACAGCACGTTGCCATTGAAATCGAACATCTGGCGCACGAACTCGATGGTCTTCGTCGTGCTGCCGTTGACAACCCGGCACTCCAAAATGCCCCCACTGAGCGGAGGATCGAGTGCGGGGGTGATGAAGATCGTGGCCGCATGGGCGGGACTCCCGATCAGGAGCGTGAGCGAAAGGGCCAGCAGGCTGCGGTGGAACATGGCGCCCTCTGGCTGAGGGTCGGTGGAGACGGTCCGTGATGCCGACCGCCTGTAGCTGGCTGGCGCCCGACCGGACTGATTTCCCCGCTCACTGCCCCGCTCCCACCGCGGGACGCCACGCTTCGACGCGACGCTCGAGCCAGACCAGCACCTCGTTGCACAGCACGCCGAAGGTGCCGAGCACGGCCACGCCGACAAACACCTTGTCGGTCTCGAAACCCGATCCCGCGGCCGAGATCAGGTAGCCGATCCCCGCCGTCGCTCCGTAGAGCTCCCCCACCACGACACCGACCAGCGCCCGCCCGACGCCCAGCCGGAGGCCGGCGAGGATGAAGGGGACACAGCTGGGCAGCACGATCGTGAGGAAGAGACGCCACCGGGTGGCGAGGAAGCTGCGGCCGACGCGAAGATGGACGCGGTCCACCGTCCGGACCCCGGCGATGGTGCTGACGCAGATGGGGAAGAAGGCCCCAAGGAACACGATCGCCACCTTGCTCCATAGTCCGATGCCGATCCACAGGAAGATCAGGGGCAGCAGTGCCACGCGTGGGGTCACGTAGAGCGCGGTGAGAAATGGGTCGAGCGCAAAGTTGAGTCGTCGGTACCAGCCGGCCACCAGACCGAGGGGGATCGCCGTCAACGCCAGCGCATACCCCACCAGGAACTCGGCCCCGCTGACGCGCAGATGCTCGAGCAGCTCGCCGGAAGCGAGCATCTGGACGGCGGTCGCTACGATCCGGCTGGGCGAACTCAGGAAGATCGGCTTGATCGCGCCCGATCGGCTGACTGCCTCCCACAGGCAGAGGACGGCGCCGACCGCCGTGAGCCCGATGACCGGCCGTTCATACCGCGTCCATCGGCCCACAGGCTTGTCCATGCCGGGCTCGGCTGGCTGGAATGCTTCGTCACGCGCGGGCACCCCGTCAGGCATCGTGCTCCAGGCGGAACTCACGCGCCGTGGCGCCATGCGTGCCCCGGAGGCTGTCGGATGCCATTGGCGCTCGGCGCGCGTTCACGGCGGCCATGATGACACGGAAGTGTAGAACGCATAGCTCTGTCCTTGCCACAGGGACCTGCTGGGAGGTGACGCGGTGGGCCGTTCGTTCGTCCCGCTGGGCGCGCCGGGCCTGGACGTGCAATGCCTTCGGTTGTGCTTCAGAGCGAGCTTCGGCCGTGTGATCGGGACGAGGTATGCTACGGGCTGGTACGGTGAAGGGAGACCAGCGTGAAGGATCGTGGTCGAGGAAGGGCGGTGGCGGTTGGCCTGGTGGCGCTGCTGCTCGCGTGTCTGACCGCGGCCGCGCCCCGACACGCGACGAGCGCCGAGAAGGTTCGCATCGCGTACCCGGTTGTCTCGGTGGCCATGACCCCGGCGTGGATCGCAAAAGACCTGGGGTTCTTCCGGGACGAGGGCTTGGACGTCGAGATGCCCTTCATCTCGAGCGCCACCGCGGTCGTACAAGCACTGCTGGCCGGGGAGGTCCAGGCCGGCGTCTCCGTCGGGGCTCCCCCGATTGTCGCTGCGGTCGCCCAAGGGGCCGAGTTGACGATTCCCGCCGTACCGGGAAACCGGATGGATTATGTCCTCGTGTCCCGGGCGCCAGTGAGGGCCCCGCACGAGCTCGCCGGAAAGCGATTCGGCATCAACGCCCGCGGCTCTTCGTCGGAGCTCGCCACGCGAATCGCGCTCCAGAAACTGGGTCTCGATCCCGATCGCGCCTTGATGGTCGTCATCGGCGGGTCCTCGTCTCTGCGGATCGCCGCCCTGTCGGCGGGGCACATCGACGCGGCCGTCTTGTCGTTGGCCGATCTGCTCCACGCGCAGGATCAAGTGCAGTTCCACGTCGTGCTCGACCTGGCGAAGGTCAACCTCGACTATCCCTTTGGCACCGTGGTGGTGACGAAGCAGTTTGCCACCCAGAAGCGGCACCTAGTCTTGGGCATGATCAAAGCGCTCGTCAAGGGCGTCCGCTTCATGCGCGCGAACCCGGACGAGTCGGTCCGGGTCGCGGCGCGGTGGATGAAGACCGCCGACCCCGAGCGCCTCCAGGGACAGTGGAGACACGTCGCGTTCGATCTGTGGCAAGAGATCCCGCGCGCCTCGGAATCGGGTTTCCGGCTCGTGGTCGATGATCTCGCCGTCCGGAACCCCAGAGTGGCCGCGCTCCGGCTGAGCGACGTGTTCGATGCGAGCTTCGTGGATGAGCTCGAGCGCTCGGGCTTCTTCGGGAACAAGTGAGCCAGCCGAGGCCACCGCGCTGATGAGCGTACGCCATCGGGAGTCGGGGAGGCAGGCCGACGAGCTGTACCGCCGCCTGTGCACGAAGCTGGGCCACGGCCGGGACGGGCCCGGCGCCGCTCGCGACGGCGAGGAGCTGCGAGTTCCGTGGGACCGGACAGGGGAGCTGGGTCGCGCGCTCTTCCCGCGGTTGCGGCGGGAGGCTTTTTCAACCCTGCTCGTGACTGGCCGGAGCTGGAACTACCGCGGCGAGTTCTTCGAGGCGGCCCGGGCGGCCGCGCGGCGGGGCTGTCGGATCGAGATTGCCTTCCTCCTCCCCGACCGGTACCTGCGCGCGGATCCCACGCTCCGGAAGCACGTCCGAAGGGACCGCGACGCGGGGATCCGGACGCTGGTACTGGACGTCTCGGATCTCCTGAACCGGCTCGACCTCCCCCACTCCACGACACTCGCATTCGGGTTGTGGGACGGGGTGCTCTCGTGCAGCGCCGGTTACGGTGCCGAAAGTGGACCGATCGAGTGGCGCGTGTCGGTGAGCGAGGAGCGCGCGCGATCGTATCGGCGACTCATGGATGTGCTGAAGACGGAGGCCCGCCGGCTTTCGATGGATGGCGGGGCGTCCGCGGAGCTGACGGAGCCCCTGATGCTGTCGGTACCGGTGACGCGAATACTCGCACCGGTCCTGTGTCGTCCGGACGGGCCGGGGCGGGAGACCTGTCGCTGGACCCATGGCCTGTGGCCGTACCTGCGCTTGTTCAGAATGGCTCCCGCCCCGGACCGGCACGCGCGGTTTCTGTTCGAGGCGCTCGGCGCGCTCGCCCGGACGGGGGAGTTCCCTCGCGTGCTGATCTCCGCCACATGTGACTACGCAATGCTCGCGCACCTGGTCCATGCCTATGAGGGGAAGAAGGCCGTTCTCGACGTGACGGTGGTGGACCAGTGCGAGACGCCGCTGGCACTGTGCCGGTGGTACGCGAAGCTCATCCGGCGGCGCATTGAGACCCAGGCGGCGGACATCTTCCGGTACCAGGCGTCGGCGCCGTTCGACCTGATCTGCACCGATTCGTTCCTGTCGCGCTTTCCCTCGGGTCCCCGGCGGGCGCTGGCTGCCAGGTGGCGGGATCTCCTGCGGCCGGGAGGAAAGGTGATCACGGCGACCCGGCTCGAGCCCGACTGGACGCCGTCCATGGCTCGCTACACGACTCGTCAGAAGCGACTCCTGGGCGAGCGCGTGCAGCGGCTGGCCCAGCGCTGGCGGGAATTCCTGCACGTGGACCCGCGCGAACTGGCTGCCGACGCGCGCCGGGTCGCGAGGGAAACCCGGACTTACTCGCTGCGATCGCGGCCGGAGGTCGAGACGCTCTTCAGGCGGGCAGGCTTTTCGTTCGATCGGTTCACCTTGGCGCACGTGGCGGAATATCGGAGCAATCGAGACCCTGGGACCCGCCGACGACGGAATCGGATGTTCGCCCAGATCGTCGCCTCGCGCGTGTAGCCTGACGGACGGAGGCACCGGCGGGTTCTTGCCGCCGAGGATGGTGGCGTCGAGGACAGCGTGAAAGTGAGGAATGCTGGCGGCTCGCCGGAACTCGGTGTTGCCGGCCCTCGCGCTGCCCGTCGCCGGCCGGCCAGGTGTGGGCCGCGTACCTCGAGCTTGATCGCGCTCAGTGGCTCGGTCCGGCCATGCGCTGCATCCGGTCGCGGTGGCGCCGTGGCCCGGCGCCAGTGTCCCATGATTCGCCGGACCACTTCCTCATCCATCCCGTGTTCCCCCCGGACTCGACGGGTCCCGGTCTTCACCGGCGCACCAAGTATGCGTGAAGCCGACGGATCGGCGGATAGGCCACCTGCGAGATCACGGTCGTTCGAGCCTGGAGTCGCGCCCGCAATCGCCTCTCCGCCCTCAGTCGCCGGAGATGGCGTGGCGAGACGTCAAGTCGAATCGTCCGGCCTGGATCCACCGCGCTGTCAATACCTTCCCAGGCTGCCTGAAACTGCCGGCGGAAAACCTCTCGCGCGGGTGCGAGCAGGCTCCGCTCGTCGGCCGTGGCCCTGCTCGGGCGGCCAGGTCGTTGCGCAATGGTTGGATTGGTGTTGATTTCCCACACCTGAGGCGCACCATTCTTCATCCCGTAGTCAATACGCCCATAGCCGATGTTGGCCAGCTGAAAGATTTGCCGCAGCCAATCGGCATGCGGATTACCCACCACGTAGTCGCGCTCTTCCTGGGCGGTCTCCGCATTGATGATCCGGCCCCCCCACTTGGTGATCCAATTGCGATTATGGATCAAGGATCGTGGGATGATCGTGTCACCGACGATGTTGGCGCAGTACTCGCGAAAAACACCCGACGAATCCGCGGTGTGGCAGTACTCCACGATGATCAGATCGCGCAGGCGGAAGCCCCAGAGCATCGCTTTCGCCAGGGCCTGCATCAACTGCTGCCGGTTGCGAAGAACAGGGGTCAGACTGCCGGTGTGCTCATGCACGGGCCGTATGAATACCGGGAAGCGTTGGCGACGCCAAAACTCGGAAGCCGGACGAACGCCAAACGTGTTGCGTCCTAAGGAAAAGCAGGTCTCCAGGAGCCTGCGTCTCAACAACACTCGGGTGGGATCGTTGAAGAGCTTCACGTCCGCACTTGCGCTGGACAGCTCTTGCCAGCATCGGATGCCGATGTCCATCTCGGTCGGGGTGAGCTGATCAAGGGCGGCAAAGACGTAGGTGCCGAGGGCGAGCCTCCGCTGAGCCACGATGGCGTCGTAGGTCAGAATCCGAATACGCCCGGAGAGCGGGCGCCCCTCCTGTTGCAGGTACCCCTCCATCGACCATGCGTCGTCGGTCGGACTGACAAAGAAGATCATCGGCCTGCTCGGGCCAAGGCCTGCCGCGTCCGCAACCTCATCGCATCGGCTCTACGGCCCTATCGCCACCGGCCGGCGCAGCGGGACGCAGGAGGCCTCGGAGGTAGTCCTCGCAGTCACGCAGCCATTTAGAATGGCGCACGTGTCCGTCCCGCGGACGCGGCAGATCGACCCCCACGATCTCCTGGATCCGCCCGGGCCTTTGGGTCAGCACGACCACTCGGTCGGCGAGGTAGATGGCCTCCGCGATGTCGTGGGTGATGAACAGGACCGTAGTCTCGGTCCGGTCGAAGATCGCCATGAGCTCCGCCTGCAGCATCTCCCGCGTCTGAGAGTCGACTGACGAGAACGGCTCATCCATCAGCAGGATGCGAGGCTCCACCGCCAGGGCCCGGGCCAGGTTCACTCGCTGTCGCATGCCTCCTGACAGCTCGTGTGGATAGTGCCGGGGGACATCCTGGAGACCCACCACCTCGAGCCAGTGGCAGGCCGATCGGAGAGCTCTCGCGCGATCCCAGCCCAGACATTCCGCACCGTAGACGACGTTGCCCAGTACGGTCCTCCAGGGGAGCAGCGCCGCTTCCTGGAACACCATGGCCCGCTCGGGTCCGGGGCCCGTCACAACTCGGTCGTCGACGCGGACGGTGCCCCGGGTAGGGGTCAACAGCCCGTCGAGGACGTGGAGGAAGGTAGTCTTACCGCAGCCGCTCGGTCCGATCATGGTGACGAACTCCCGCGGCCGGATAGTCACACTCACGTCGTCCAGGACGGATGTCCACCGATCGAGCCGAGGCTGGTGATACCGCATGCTGATGCCGACTGCCTCCAGCTTGCCGGCCCTCGGCCTGTTCGACTCAATCCTCTTCATTGGCCCGCACCCCCCGCGGGGCGCCAGGCCTCGACGCGACGTTCGAGCCGCACGCACACCTCCGTGCACCGCACGCCGAACGTGCCAAGTACGGCCACGCCGACGAATATCTTGTCGGTCTCGAAGCGAGAGCCCGCAACCGAGATCAGGTACCCGACACCGGCCCTCGCCCCGAGCAACTCACCCACCACGACACCCACCAAGGCCCGCCCGAGAGGGTAATCGACATAGAGCCCCCTTCTCGTCGGGTCCTAGGGGGCTGGCGGACAACGCTCGCCCTGCGTGGCGGCCTCGCGCGACCCCAATCCTGCGCCGTCGGCGCGGAGAGTGTCAAGGACGGCACGGGGTGGGATCCGCGGCGTCCAGGACTTCGGCGTCGTGAGGGCGCGGGGAAGCACGGGCGGGCCCAATGCGCCGCACCGAGCCGAGAGATCGAGCGCCCCCGTGAGACCAGGGGTCGTCAGGGCGTGATGGCGGACGCACCAGGCGGCGGGCCGGGCCCGAGCGGCGCCGCCGCAAGGATCTGCCGCACCGCGAGTGATCCTCGGCCGTCGCGATCACCCGCAGCCGCCCGCCGCAGCGCAGGCAGGCCAACACGTCGATCGCAAACGCGCGGCGCATGAGGGCGGCCCAGGTCCAGTTGCGGAGCGGGGACGGGGGACCCTGTCGGTTCTCGAGGCGCCCGGGACGGCGGCCTCATGAGCTGTCCGACCATAGCCTACGACGTGGGGACGCCAGCGCGCATGCGGCGCCAGCACCCCGCGGGAGACGAACCACAGGCGCCCATGAACAACCATCCAAGGATGGCCCATGAGCGGCCCATATCCGTTCGCACACGATCCACCCAGGGCCCTGCATCATGGAGGTCGCGCTACGGGCGCGATTGCCGAACGGCGCTCGCAAGTGTGCCGTCGGGGAGCATGTCCGCTCGCGGGAGGGGGGCGGGCTTGTCCTGACTCTGGGTCCAATCCACCACAACCTGGAACCCGTCACCGACGAAACCGTCCGCCGTTCCGTCCCAGAAGAACACGACGTCGCTTCCATTCGCAGGAATCTCCTGGGCGATCGTCCCGGTATCAAGGAAGCCGCCGGTCGAGTCCCACGCTCGAATGCGAGTTACCGTTTGTGGGATGGAATTGGGGTTGTACTGAAGAATCCAGCCGATTCCCCCCTGCGGCACCTCCAGGATGCAACGATACGTGCCACGACGCGCCGCTTCTGCCAGCGGCACGACTGCAAAGACGCACAGAAGCGCCAGTACCCGGACTACTCGAGCATGCATGGACACGATCAACTCTCCTTTTGGGTGTAGCGGTCGAGTCCCTCGCGGGGAAACACCTCCCAGGTCTCGCCCGGCCTGTGTGAGGACTGCCGTCTCCGTCTACGAACGCTCCCGGGCTTAGGCAAGATCCGGACCAGCATTTCCGCCCCTCGCCGGGAGTGACTGCCAGCCTTCGGCAAGTATCGGCGGGAACGGACTATTCAGGACCTTCGCCCGGCTCGGATGAGGCACGGGCCAGACCCCGCAGGGACATGCGGACGCTGTCACAACGGACAATCGCTCCCGCCGGGTGCCACCCTGACACTTCCGCCCGGAGACCAATGCGAACGGCGGGACGGATTGGAGGCATGCGTGATGCGTCGCACGGTGGCTCGCCGGCTCGGGTGGATTGCCATGCTGGGACTCGCGATCGCAGGCCGAGAGGCGTTGCCCACGATGGTGTCGGTCTGAACCGCGAGGTTTGCGACCGAGAATCGCGTGTTTGTGATCCGGTACGAGGACGGCACGCTTCAAAAGACGGGGCCGGTTCGGTTCGTCGGCACCAACGCGTACTTCATGCTCGACGCCTACGCCAGCAGCAACTGTCCCGGACATACTCAACACAACGGCGCGACGGCCTCGGGCGCGGCGCCGCGCCGGCGGTCGGCCGCGTCGCGCAGCTTAGCGCTCAGCGTGTCGCACTCGTCTCCGCGCGAGTCAGGCGAGCCTTCAACACGGCTAGGTCTTCCTTGGGGAACGCGGGTCCACACGTGCCGCCTGGCATGCGCACGCCACGCCTTCTGGAGCGCCTCGACCGCGCTCGCGCGCTGGGCCACGGCGGCACGCGCCTCCTCGTCGTCGTCGTGCGCATTCGCGTGGTCATCAGCACCAACGCCAGCGTCGCGAATCATCAGATCGATCATGGGGAGCAGATGCGTGGAACGCGCCCAGAAATCCCGGGGTGATTCGCTGCGCGAGCAGATTATTCGGAAGCCGAGCGCGCGCCCGGATCCTTGTCCACGAGAGTCCATGTGGATTCGTGGAGCCTCCCCAAGCCCCACGCGTACAGCAGCCAGGCCCGGACCGTGGGGCCCACTCCGAGCTCGCGCAGCTTTTTATTGGCGTCGCCGCGGGCCTGCTCGCGTCCCGGCCGGCCTTTTTGCCCATGTCTGATCCGCGGCCACGTGGTCGTGCGCCGGCTCGCGAATGAGCGCAATCAGCTCTGGGGAATGTGACGCCGCGCGCAGCGGGCCAGCGCGACCTTCGGCTTTTTGGCCCGATCCACGTGGACCTCCTGTTGGGCCCGCTCCCGGGCCGTGACCGCGTTCGCCGACTCCACGTGCGTGGTCTCGCTGAGCGTGAGCGTGAACCGTTCCCGATCGGGGGATCGTCGATCGGCTCGCGGAGGTGTCGTCATGGTCGACGCGCGTCAGGGGCGGCAACCGGTCCTCGGGTGGCTTCGTGGCTCGGCGGGCACGCGCCCGCTCGAGCCTCTGGTCCAGCTCCTGGTCCAACTCGGCGAGCAGACGCGCTGGGAGGCCGCTCCGGCGTGGAGCGAGGAGGGCCCGACCGGCGCGTCCCCTCGATCTCCGCCTGGGCTGGAGTGGGTCGCTTCGGGGCACGATCGAGTGATCGACTCGTCCGACGCGGGCGACGACGGGGCAAGGCGCTCCTCCTCGTCAGGAGCCTCGATGAGTGGGGCGGGCCAGGCCGGTCGAGGTGCCCGCCCCGCCCTTCGGGGGCGACCCTAGGCCCGCACTCTCTTGAATCGGACGCTTAACCCGGGGCGAGGGGGAAGGAGAGTTGGCTTCGCCGGATTGACCGCGGGATTGCTCGGGAACTCTATTGTGGAGGAGTGAGCGGGAGCGGCAGAAAAGCGAGGGGCCCCGTACCAAGGGCTGCCGGCCGACCATACGTCTACCCGGAGGAAACGGGGTGACCGGGCCACGTTGGCCGATCACGGGTCCCGGATACTCTCATCGCAGGATGCCGGAGAAAGCATGGCGGGACCTGAAAGGTCCCGCCATGGAAGAGCTTCCGGAACGTTGAGGTCCGGATCTCTACGCGCGCGCCTTCATCCGATTGCGCACTCTGGCTGCAACGAACGTGAGACCGGTCCCGAGCAGGAGCAGGCTGGCCGGCTCGGGGATCGGCGTCACGGTGACGTTAGTGGAGAAGTTGCCCGACCCGCCAGGGGAAACGGTCGCGTGCGACCACGCTCGTGAGGGAGTAATCGCCGTCCCTGTCGAACACGCCGGTGACCGTCCCGGTGTCGAAGGTATTGAGGGTGAAAACCGCGTTCTGAGGACCGTTCGTGAAATCCGCGAGCCCCAGCGCGTTGTTGTCACTGTCGGCGTAGGCTTGGAAGGCGATCCCTCCGCTGAGGTCGCCGAAGGAGGTCACGGTCCCACCCAGCCCGCTTGCCACGAACAGGGGGTCGCCTGCCGGCAGGGTGTAGTCGGTCTGAGTAGCATACAGGGTGAGGGTATGGGAGTCCGTGAAGTGTGTTCGCGATGCCGACGACGGCTGTGAGAAGGTCACTAAAGGCCGCGGTATTGTGCGAAGAGGCACCGAAAATATCGAGTTGGAAGTCGCCGAACGCCCCCGAGAAAACGGCAGTCGCGAAGTTGGCGCCCGAAGCGAGCAGGGTGATGGCACCCCCGTCTTGCTGCGCATAAATCTCGAGAGCGGCGCTGGCCGGGTTCGATGTCCCCAGGACCAGGAGGCACGCCCCCAGGAGGAGGAAGTTGCGGACTCTGTACATTAGCGGTTTCCCCTTTGTGTGCCTGTGGTTGAACGCCGCGGCCCCGACGAGCCCGGAGCCAAGCAGGAGCAGAGTCGCCGGCTCGGGGACCGCCGTGTTGTCGAGATCGGCGTTGGTTCGGGACGGCCGTGAAGGCGGCCGTGTTCGGATCGAGAACGAAGGTGCCCAGGGCGAGCTCCGGTGTTGGCGAAGGCGAACGTCTGTCGGCGAGCCCGTAGAAGGCGGCGAGCAACTCATTCTTCGTGATCGACTCCCGAGCGACAAGAGCGCGTCTCAGGCCCACCGACGAGCGGCGAGACGTGGGAACGTTGCCGGCGAATCGGTGAACGTACCCGAGACGAGGACGCGCAGTCGTCCAGACCGAGGGCCGTTGACGTCACCGGTCAGGGTGAAGGTGCCACCCGCCAGCCCAGGTGTATTGACGGTGGGTCCCTCGGTGATGTTGGCCCCGGTGGTGAAGTCCAGGAAGCAGTCACGTAGCAGAACCAGCGACATCACCGGTTGTTCAGAGGCGTGTCGACGCCCTGATGACCACGAACTGGATGATCCGTGCCGACGAGCGGCGCCACCCGCACCGTCGTAGGTCAGCGTGCCGCC
This sequence comes from uncultured Candidatus Rokubacteria bacterium, assembly GCA_963765195.1. Lineage (GTDB taxonomy): Bacteria > Methylomirabilota > Methylomirabilia > Rokubacteriales > DASRDR01 > DASRDR01. Next base: position 9,783 of record CAVXVV010000053.1, on the reverse strand, counting down.
GGCACCACCCGGCGGGGTATCGAAGTGAGATCGTCGGCGCGGCCAGCGCCATGCCGGGTACAAGTAGGAGTGCCAGGACTACCAGAACCTTCTTCATCGGATTCCCCTCCGATCTGCCCACGTCGTTAGGCAGATCTGTGCACGGTGTGTAGAGTCGCCCGGCACTCCGCCGGGCGTACGCAAGCCCAGGGCCGTGCGGCGCCTGGGTGGTGTCGGCGAACCAGCCCCCGAGCTTGGGTGAGCACGGATTCCGCGTCGGGCCATCGGCCCACCTGCTGGATTCTCCCCTGTAAGTTCACTCTACCCTGTCGCTGTTACACCTGCATCGCCGAGCGACTACGTTGCGTTGACGTGCGCCATCACGGAGGAAAGTGAGATCGCTGCATGGCCCGCAGAAATTGGCCGGCAAGACTTGTGCCATTTCCTGACCAGGGAAAGCAGTGGTCTGTGCGAAAACAAATCTGAGCAGAGGGGGACTGGAACAACGCGAACTTCGGGCCCGGGGATGAAGGCCGACCCATTGAGAGATTTTGGAAGACCAAAGTCGGAAGTCTCCTTCGTGTGGGATCGCCTGGGGGACTTGCCCCGCAAGCCTGCTGAAATGCCCCCAAGACGGAGCTCCACAGCCCGAGGAGTCGGACCTTGTGCAGCAAGGCCTTGTAGCCGATCTCGAGCCGATCTGCGGCGAGCCGACGGTTCCAGCGAGCTTGCTCCAGACCGTCGCCGAACGCGCCGCCTGGCGCGAGATTTCCTTGAGCCCCGGCGCCGACGGGCCGGCCGTGAGCTCGCTCGCGAGGGCGGCCCATCGGGCTCCGACAACTGGCAGATTCGACAGAGCCGTCGCACTCGTCTCCTGCGTTCCCAATTGCTCGCATATCAATACCATAGCACGAACACCTCGGCAAGCCCGGGCTCCCCGGCCTGAGGCCAAGGCCGGCTCTTGTCCACTCTGCGGGGAGTCCGCGGGCCCTAGCCATATTGGATGCCGAAGCCGCGTGTTGGAGGTGTAGCGTCGAATAGGCGCCGTGAGGCCGCGCGCGCCAGCCAGGGACGGCACTGCAAACCGCGCTGGCTCATGGAGGAGGGAGAGGTATGGCGGCTTCAGAAGGGTTGCCACGACGCCGTGTTCAACTCGACGTCATCGATCGAGCGGCCGCCGGGAGTCGTCGCCGGTTCATCGCGTTCAGCCCGACCGAGTTTGCATGCAAGTTTCACACCGTGGTCGTGGAGACCAGGACTCCATATGAATCGCGTACTTGGGGGGAGTCGACAGAAATCGTCGTCCTGACCGACTGAGTTCTGTGCAATCTTTTTCATACCGTCGACACAGAGGCCGGATCATTGCTTGCAATCGAGAGTAAGGCGTCGTCCTGCACCGACTGAGTTCTGTGCAATCTGTTTCACACCGTGGAGCACAGACCGGATCGGTCGCTTGGGAGTTCGCAGAGCTTCCACCGGCCTGTTCCGGGTTCTGGGCCGTGCCCCTCTCGGAGTGAAGCCAACGCCATTGTGTCGCCACGACGCCATCATGGCGTCGCCCGGTGTTTGATCGCCCGCGCTTAGGGAGAGAGGGTAAGGTCTGGTCTTGCTCAGGGACTAGCAGCCGAACCAGGCCCGCTCACGAGCCGGGGCAAAGGTCCGGGGGCCGGTCGGTGCCGACCGCCGGTGCAGAGCCGTCGTGGTCGGGAGTCTCGAAGATCGGGAGGCTCAGCGCCATCGCGCGGCAACGGGAGATGGCCTCGACGAGGCGCTCCCAGTGGTCGCTCGCGCCGAACAGCCCGTGGAGACACACGCACCGGCAGACCGCCGCCGGCCTCGATCCACCGGAATTCCGTCCCGACGCTCGTCTCGCTCACGCCGTCCTCCTGCCCGCGAGGGGGCCTTCGCGTGGTCTCGGCGTCGACGGTTCGCGCCGGCGCGAACCGCATCCGCCTCGGACTGTATGCAGGACTCGTCGAGTCGGCGTGACGCGAGGGTCACATCTCGGCGACCACAGCGGGGCGGGAAACGACGCCGCGAGAGCGGGGCGATCAGGACAGCGCGCTGACGAGAGCGACGGGCGCGGCTCCGGCCAGCGCGACGACGACGTTCCCCCAGGGGTCCGCGAGCGGGAGATAGCCGCGCGGATCGCCGCGGTGCGTCGCCTGCCGGAGCCGGAAGCGCAGGAACGCCTCGAGGGGCCCGAGGACCGTCAGGGCCACGAGAGCGTAGAGCGCCAGGTCTCGGAGCGCGCCGGGCGAGGTAGGGGCCACCAGCTCCGCCATAACCTCCCGCGGGGTCGGACCGCTCGAGGTCGATCGCGGTGACGATCTACCTCCCTCAGAGGGGTTGAGTGAGGGGAGGGAAAGTGGAGTGGGCGAGGACTGCCTCACACAGGGCCGCGTTGCCCCAGGATCGCGCCGGAGCGCTGGTGCCGGTCCGGGTGTCAGTACCCCACCAGCATCCTCCGTCTCACACGGAGGTATCCACCGGGACGCCGCTGCACTCATTCGGCAGCAGCTCCGGGTCCGGCAGCCAGAGCTCAGCCGGGATCTTCGCGTTCGCGGGACGTGGAATGTCGGAGCCCATCCGCGAAGTCGTAGCCAGTCAGGGGCCCGGCTCTCGGGGTCGGGCCCACTCAAGGGGGGTGGACGACGGAACATGCTGGTCCTCATGAAGCCTCCCCCTGACGACGGTACACGCGCCGCGCACATCACCGTGCGCACTCGAGGCCTGCTGCCTCCGTGGTGGCGTGGGCAAGCTCGCAATCCCAGGGGCTGGGCGGTGTCGCTCAGCCTGGCCGCTGCATCCGCCGCGCGTCCGGCGAGGACCATGAGCTGGTTGACTTCATTTTCTCCGTAAGGCGAGGTCAACTGCGGCTGTTTCCCACGGGCAAAACGACCGTCGGCCGGGCAAAAAAACCGTCGGTCGGGAGACGTTCCCACTCTCGCCGGCCGGTGATCGGACGAACGCGACGGCTTTTTAGACTTGGTTTCCTGGGCTAGCGGCCCTGGTCGCACGGGAACGTGCCAGACGAGCCTGGCATGGCGTTGGCACCAGGTCCGACCGTGCCAGACACCAATGGGCCTCGGGTCCTGCTCATCGACGACGATCCAGTTGTCTGGGGTTCGGTCCGGGCGCTCCTCAGGTACTTCGGGTATGAATGCAGGATCGCGGCTGATGGTCCGAGTGGACTGAAACGCTTTGAGGGGGAAACCTGGGATCTCGTGATCACCGACCTGATGCTGCGGGGAATGACGGGCTGGCAGGTCGTCGACGCCATCCGTGGGCGCGTACCAGGGGTGCCCGTGATCGTGATCACGGGCGTTGACGACCCGAGCGTCCGCACGCGGGCTCGTCAATCCCAGGTCTCGCTACTCTTCAAACCGTTTGGCCTCGACGTGCTGAAGGCCGCGCTGGTTGACGCCTTGTATGCCCGAGCGCTATCACCGCTGACATCGGGCCCCCGGTGCCATCCGGTTATCTGACGAAGCGCCGGTTGGGGGGGCCTGCGCGGCCTCCCCTAACTGGCGGCAGCTAGTGTCCTGAGTCCGAGATCCGATGACAAAAGCGAACGGCGCTGGCCAGGATTTCATCGGCCGTCTTGGTCCACACGCAGGGCGTTCGGCGCTTCACTGCCCACGGTGCGACAAGAGCCCATCGAACCATACGATCCTGATCGGCCTATCGGTGTTGTTCGTGACATCTGTGCGATAGAAGCGAAAGTATCTCGAAGTACCTGAGGTTCGAGCGGCTGTCTGAGTCGGTCCATCAGCTCCCTGGGAACGTCCTCGCGCGAGACTGGCGTGTGCCTGGCCTCCAGCGGGCCTCCGCTCGCGGCAGGCTCGGGCCGGCCGTCCGAGGTCTGGATGCGGTCCCGTTCCTCCCACACCTCCGTTGCCCACACCTCGGCGATGATGTCGTTGCAGAGTTCGACGCACTCGTCGCAGATGTAGACAGCCGGGCCGGCGATGAGCTTCCGGACGTCGTTCTGGGACTTTCCGCAGAACGAGCAGCGCGGAGCGATGGGAGCCTTCACCGTGTTTTCCCGGATCGGCCGCGAGCCGTGGTTCGGCGCGGCGTCGTATCCCGGTCCGCCCCTATACGCTCCACGTCCAGAATTCCCTTATGCCGCCTCGTAGGGTCACCCCCCTTGGAGGCCGTTCCCGGCTGGGATGCCGGTCTGTCACGAAGGCGAGGCGTCGCTTCGGACCTCCCGGAGACTGGGCTGGCGCCGAGAAGGGAGATGCCAGGGAGTCCACCGTCGGCGCGAGGGGCGTTACAGTGCTGCCTTCGTCTTTCCGGGCGACTGAGGGTCGGCCAGCGCAAGAGGCATAAGGGCGGGACGTATCGATGCGACCGCCTTCAGCGGTGCGGGGCGCGGCCGCCGGTCGGCCGATGGGGCCGGTGGCAATCTACGCAGCGTGACCCCCTTCGCCTTGAGCTGGGCCACGGCCGTGTCAGGCGCCAGAATCCCCAGCCGTAACGGCGTGAGCTGCTCCAGGAGACGAGCCTTCTCCACCGCGAGGGCGTGCTGCTGTTCCGAGATGTCGGTCAGCCGGCGTTGAATGGCCGTGATCAGCGCGTCGGTCGTCATGCGAGCCTCCTTCGCCTGGTGCCCAGGCGCCGAGTGCGTGCGATGCGCGTCATGAGGCGAGGCTCCGTTTCTCATCTATGGAGCGCCGGGCTGCCGTCAACAGTCCGTCGAGCGCCGCGGTCGGCGCTCGAAACGGCGTGGACAGGACCACCGTCCCTTGGAAATGGGGGCCGTCCACGACGCATCGCCCAGTCCACTGCCCACGGTCGTTCACATCGGTCTCGGCCCGGAGGGTATGACCGCAGTAGGTCGCCGTGGCTGTCACCTTGGCCCCGAGCATGGTCGCTGGCGTCGACCAGTACAGCAAACCGTATGCCTGCCCGACGCATGTGCGACGGTGGTCGATATTCAGCAAAGCTGGCGAGAGGGGCGGCACGGAGTCGGGATTGAGGCTGTTTCCCTCGGGCAAAAAGCCGTCGATCGGGAAACCTTCCACTCTCGCCGGCCGGCGGCGGGGCGAGCGCGCCGGCTCTTTGGACTTGGTTTCCCGGGCCAGACAACGCTGCACGGAACGCGATTCGGCACCGCCACATGGCAGGATTCCCTTTCGTGAGGCCGCTCCCAGCGGCGGTGCGGCCCTGGTCGCGCGGGACCTGCCAGACGAGCCTGGCATGGCATTGGCACCAGGACCACCCGTGCAAGACACCAGTGCGCCTCGGGTCCTGGTCATCGACGACGATCCAGTCGTCCGGGATTTGGTCCAGGCGCTCCTCGAGTACTTCGGATACGAATGCGGGATCGCGGCTGATGGTCCGATTGGGCTGGAACGCTTTGACGGGCAAACCTGGGATCTTGTGATCACCGACCTGACCCTGCCCGGAATGACCGGCTGGCAGGTCGTCGACGCCATCCGTGGCCGCGTACCAGGGGTGCCCGTGATCGTGATCACGGGCGTTGACGACCCGAGCGTCCGCACGCGGGCTCGTCAATGCCAGGTCTCGCTGCTCCTCAAACCGTTTGACCTCGACGTGCTGAAGGCCGCACTGGTCGACGCCTTGTATGCCGGAGCGCCATCATCGCTAACACCCGGCCGCCTCCCGGCGCCATCCGGTTAACTGACGAGGCGCCGGCTGGGGGGGCCGCGCTGCCCCCCTAACCGGCGCGCTGACGAGGGACGCCTATGGACTAGGCTTCTGACGCCGACCTGGACCGGATCGCCGCCCCCGCCAGGGGCAGGTAGCCTCAGGCCTTGACCTCTTGCTTCTTGAAGCGGGAGCCCTCCAGGGACACGTCGGCCATGAGCCCCTTCCCACCGAAGATGAACGACACGATATCTGACTTCAGATTCGTCGTGTCCAGCGCGCCACCCGCGCCCACCTTGGCCACCGCCACGGACGCATCGGCACCGACCTCCCACTCCTTGGTACCGCTGGTGAACTTCTTGAGCGCCTCGGCGCTGTTGAACACCAGAATCATCGAGTAGGACTGCACGCCCGCCAGCAGCCCCGCCTTGACCGCGCTGGTGTTGTAATAGAGAGGCTTCGCGTTACCCGACGTCAGCACGCAGTTGCCTCCCTCGACCCCGACGATCAAGCCCCCCTTGGTGATCTTCGGACACACCAGGGTGCCCTTGGCATTGGCGAACACCGCGTCGGAGCCCTTGGTGTCTGCCTTGAACTTGGCCAATGTCGCCTTCGCCTGGGCGTTGAGCTCGGTCGCCTCCTTCGCCGTGATGTCGGCACTGGCTTGACACGCCAGCGTCACAGCAAGCGTCAGGACCGCGGTCATCAGGCCGGCACGAATCCGTCGAGTCAACATCGTCTTGCTCCTTTTGGGCTAGAGGGGTGATGCATGGACCCCAAGAACGACTCCCCGTGTCGCGTCGAGGTGCTGGCTCACGGTCCTCGTCCGTTTGCCTCGCTGCCCCTCGTCCTGGCCAGCACGTCCCGGGAGTGGGTCCGTCAGGTCCGGGATGCACCGAGGCACCGTCCTCGGGCCGAGAGCGGCGGACCGACCGGCGCGATGTGACACCCTGCTTCTATATTAGCTCTCACGGGAGTCCCGGCGGTGTCGAGAGGCGCCCTTCGGCCGGGCCTTGGTGGCGCGGAGTTGGCCCGCGACCATCGCGCCAGACAGGCCGGCGGGGGAGGGGCAGCCTCGCGCCAGAACCGTGTCGGAACCCGCCGTGCCCGAAACTCAAGAGAGCCCCAACGGGGGGCACCACTTGATTTGGAAAGCCCCGCTGCCAAGTGCGCCAGGCACCTTCCCCGGCCCCTTAGTCGGGCCGTTACCGCGAGCAGTACAGTGTTCGGTCTCTATGCCGCGCGAACCAGAAGCGTCCCGCCGAGCGGACCTGTGTCATACGGGGCAGTTGCCTCCGGCGGCACCAATTCGCACGCGGAACTAGCACGCGGCATTTCCGCTCCGTCCGGCCCCGAATGTCGCTCAACTGTCGCTTACAGGGGCGGCTCACCGCGTCGGCCGTCCGCGCGGCGGTCCCTGTCGTGGCCGACCGGAGATCCTCGGGCGCGACGATGTGAGCTCCCACGGTTCGGATCCGATACACAGTCCACGCCGGAGAGCCCGGCGAGCGAGCTCTCCGGCGTGGACTGATCAGCCTGTGCCGGAATCGATCTGTGTCGCCTACAGCCTCACCACGACGTCTCACGCCGACCCGTCCATCGAGGTTGTGATCACGGCTGGGTCTGATTCTGCCGCCGGCGCACCCGGATCTCGCCCGCGTCATTGTCCCACGCGGCGATCTCCTTCCAGTCCTTGTCGAATACGCCCACCTTCGCGGTGTAGTCGCCGGGCGGCAGGTTGGCGGGGGCCTTCCAGGTCCACTCGTAGGTCCGGGTCTGTCCGGCGTCAAACCGCTGATCCGGGAAGACTCGCTGGGCAACCTTGTTGTTGTTCTGATCCTTGATCTCGAGGTCTACATGGACCGCGTCGGCCGCGTCCCGGGCCTTGACCTTGGTCTCGACACGGACGCTCTGGCCGGCCTTCACGCGGCCGGGGGCAATCTTGGTGTCCTGGATGTCGAACTTGTCGCTGCTCGCGCTGCTGGACGCGCTCGTAGCACTGGCCTGAGGCTTGTCCTCGAGGGTGAGCCGATCGTGCGGGAGGGCGTTTCATCGCGCTCCAGAACAGGTGGGCACTGAACGCCAGGGGGATATACTAGGGGTGCCTTCCACGGGGTCGCCGAGAGGCGCATCGGGTGTCCCGGCTCCCTGGCATCTGGCTCCGCTACGACACTCCCCAGAACGCGAGCTCCAGTGGTCGGGGTGCGTGCGGAGGCCCAGGTCATGTCCAATGAGGTAGAAGTCCGCGCCCAGGCACGACACGCGTTGAATGGCGACAAAATCCCGCGCCGTGACCCGGATCGCACCTGGGGCGGCCCGGGGGCCGATATGACCTGCACGATTTGCGCGAAACGCGTCACGGTCAGCCAGATGGAGTACGAGCTGCAATTCCGACTTACCGGCGCGACTCCTGGCCTGGACCGGCACCATCTGCACCTCCGGTGCTTCGCGGCGTGGGAGATGGAGCGCACCAAGCTCGAGGACCGCAGATGATCGCCCGGCGACTCCCGGAATGGATCGGTTGGCGGTGAGGCGAATGGCGAAGCTGCCCGCGGCCAATTCCGGGTCAGAACATCTCCTGCTCCCGTTCGCCTTCGCCGGCCACGTCACCGCCTGGGAGCCGCTCGGCCGGCACCTGGAGATCGGCCCGCGCGCCTTTGCGCTGACGGTGAGCGTCTCGGTGACCGGTCTGGCGCCCGGCGTCCACGTGACCGTCGGGGGATACGTGGAGCGGCCGGTCGACTCAGGCGCCCGCTGGATAGTGACGCGGCTCCTGCTCGGCTGACGGAGTTGTTGACGCTTCAAGGACTCCTCCCGGCGGACACGGACTAGCCGCGCCGAGAGGCGGGGCGGGGGACCGGATGGCCTCCCTGCGGGCCACAGTTGCCCCAGGATCGCGCCGGTCGTTGAGGCGGCAGTGCGGGGGGGGCCGGCGGCGCCGAAGCGAAGCGCACCGCAGGGCGGCCCTCGGTGAGCCGAAGATCGAGGTCTTCCTCATCAAAACCCGTAGCCAAGCTGTCTCATTCCTGTTGAGGTTCCGCCACTCGTCTACCCGTTTCATGGTGCAACCCAGCGGTTGATCCGCCGGGGGGCGCGTGCTCTACTTGCCGCCCCCGCAGCATCGAAGGGTTGCTGGATCAAACCACTAGGCACGAGGAGGATGGGAGAGCATGTCTACCCGCCGAAACCTGGTCGCTCTGTGCGGTGCGGCCGTCTTGGCGTTGCTAGCGACCGGAAGTGAAACCCATGCTGCAAAAGGGGCCGCCGCGAGGCTGAAGTCGAGCGTCCCGATGGTCCTGGATGACACGGTCGTCGATGACGAGACCGGGCAGGACGTCATCTTGTTCGGGCTCTTCCATGTGCAGACGACGATGTACCCCTCCGACAGCACGGTCACTATCCACGCAAACGTCGCGGGGGAGTTCGTGGCGTATTCGCCTCCGAAGCCGACCAGCGAGTTCGGCGAACGTCTGAACGCCCTGCTAGCGCAGGCTCGAGGCCTGAAGGACCAGATGCCCGACGTTCTCAGGGAGATCGCCGAGTTGGAGGGTCAGATCGAGGAGCTGCGCCAGGAGTTGGACGGCGAGCTCAACCCCTTCGAGCGGAAGCGCCTCCAAGAGGAGATCGCGAGACGGCGTCGATTGCAGATAGCGGCGCAGGCGGAACTCGAACGGTTGCGGCAGGAGCTTGCCGACGTGCAGCAGAAGATCCAATCAGTATTGGCTGAGATCCAGGACGAGGAACGCCAGGCTCAGTACGTCGTCGAGGGCGCCGACAAAGTGGAGCACATGATCGTCACGCAAGATGGGTCAGTCGGCGCGTTCGTCCGATTCGAGTTGGTTCGCGCCGACGCCAGGCGCACCGGCCTGGACGTTCTCCTGAACCTGCAGTTTTCGGCGGCCGGGTTGCTCGTTTCGGGCGAAGCGGTCGCGAAGAGCCCGCCCCCCTGCGACGTCTGCCCCGGTCCCTGACCGCGCGGCGCGGTCATCGCCAGTCCTAGATCGCGGCGATCATGACTTGCCAAGTTCGGCCCTCTCCGCCACACTAAAAATGAGGACGCACTGGAACGCGGAGGGAGATCGACGAAGGACGAGGTAGCCCGAGACCTGGCCTGCCGGTCGGTGGATTCACTGTGCTCGACGCACGACGGCGCCTGAACGTCGAAGGTTAGACCGCTGGGAGATA
>CAVXVV010000052.1:0-24500 GCA_963765195.1 uncultured Candidatus Rokubacteria bacterium | reverse complement strand
GAGCAGCAGGTCCTAGCCCGGCGGTGGACGACAGGCGCCCCGGGGGGACGAGGCGGCCGCTCCACGTCAGGGCTTCCTCGAGCCCGACGCCTTCGAGCGTGTAGGGTCGGCCCTCCCAGCGGATCTCCAGGACGTCGCCTGGTTCGCCTACCTCTCGGGCTGGCGCAAGGGCGAGGTGCAGAGCTGGAGCCGACGATCGGACTTGAACCGATGACCTGTCGATTACGAAACCAATCCGGGCGCGGAATGAGCATCGTACGCCATCGCACTCCATGTCCCTCTGGCGCACGGGCAGGCGCAATTCATGCGGGTGCGGCGCATTGTACGGGTGCGCAGGAACACGACCATGTGCGACGCCTGCGCATAGCTGCGTGACACCGGGAGTCGCACCGGACGGCGCCGACGGATAGGGGGGGCAGGCGTGGGGTCGCCCGCCCCGACGCCTCCCAGCGCCTCCTAGCCCCGCTGGCGAGGTGCTAGCGGCGGGGTGGCGCCGCGCTGGCTACCCGTCAGACTCCGAGCCCCCGGGTGGGGTCGCGACGCTGAGTTGTCGTGGCACCCGAATGTGCCCAAAAAGCGGCGCGCTCCGGTTGCCGGCGCCACTGAGCCAAGCAGACAGCGTCATAGAGACTCGCCCTCCGAGCCCACCACGAGGAAGCCGAGCGTGCCCCAGGTGTCCGGCGCGCGGCGGCGACGTTCCGTGCGCCGTCGTTCCGGCATGCGCCATTCGGACTGCTGACGTCGGTCGCCTAGGCACGCCTCGGCCGAGTCGTCTCGCCTCTCCACGTCCGCGTCTCGGTGCGCTCGCACTCGTGGCTCGAATGGACCGGAGATGTGATAGCGGCGCCTTGCTTGCGTCCGGCGATCCCACATCAATGCGACGTTGGGACCGAGCTTCGGTATCCAGGTCGTCTGGAGACGGTGGAATGCCTCGCTCGCGTCACGCCGAACGACGATCAGCATGGGCTATTCCGAATCACCTCATCGGTCCGAGCAAGCACCGCCGGCGGACTTGTTACGCTGACGGCCTTGGGATCGGGGCGCTACTTCTTGCCCCCACCGCCGCCACCACCCGCGCCGCCGCCCGCCCCCGCGCCGCCACCGTGACCCTCGTTCCCACCCGGGCCACCACCGCTCCCATGGCCTCCGCCACCATGCTCCCCGCCCCCCGCGGGTCCACCGCCTCGCCCGCTGGCGGCCACGCCCTGGCCGCCGCCGTGCGGTCCGGGTCCACCCTTCGCCGTACTCGCCTGGCCCTTGCCGACACCGCTCGCGGTACTCGCCACCGTGTTCGCCGACTTCGTGACATCGCTCACGAGCCGGCCCAGGTTCAGATCGTTCGCCTTCGCGATGGCGCCCCACCCCATGGTCTGGCGCGCCGTCGTCACCTGGCCAAGCGCCGTGGCGAAGGTCGTGTTGGATTGTCGGCTGATGGCCAGCGCCAAGCGGTTCGCGATGAGGACCTCGCCCCACCCCCATCCTGACTGGGCCCGCTGCTGGGCCACGGACTTATCGGAGAACCTCGTACACGCGCACGCGGCGTTCAATTCGTTCGCGATGCGACCGGCCACCTGCTGCGATCCCGGCGGCCTCGCGGCCGTCTCGTTCACTGTCGTCGTGGCGTGCTCGAAGGGATCGGGATTTGCCCCCCAGGCGGAGTGGGCCAGAGCCACGCCGAGCGCAAGCACCCCGAGCCTCGTGCAGGTGTGCCATCCCATCGCTGACCTCCTTGGCGCCCACGCTCGCGTATACCCCGCCCCAGGCGGTGTCGCGTGGCGAACGCCGGATGACCTGGCTAGGGCAAGACTCGTGCCGGCTGCGCGGGGTGCGGTTGGGGGGCGTCCGGGCCACGCCGTCGCCGTTCAAGCGTCGACGTCGGGGGCAAATCCCGTGGGCGGCTCAATTCAGCAGGGCGTGTCGCATGTGTGCGAACACCCGATTCGTGCCCCCCTCTCGCCAGCTCTCGTGAATATCCCCACGGCCGCATGAGATTCCTCCCAACGGCGTGAGATGGTCCGGGATTTCCGCAGCGCTCATACTCTTGGCACGATGTATGCGTACATCCACTCGGCGAGGGCTTGCTCAATACGCCCTGTCGAAAAAGGAGGGTCTATGGACCTCCGTGCTCTCGTCGCGACAGCAGTCTTAGCCCTGGCCGGTCTTCTGGCCAGCCCGGCGCAGGCCACTTTCATCCGAGACCCCGATCCGGGCGGGGAGAAGTTCTACATCGACAAGCCAGACACGGGCTCGACGAGCTTCTGTGGCGTCGTCAGCGTCAATCAAGCGTGCACGGCCGGGCTCGACGACCTCGAGGTCAACGTCACCACCAACATCGGCGTCGAGACTGGCAACGGGTACGCCAACATCAAGCCGGACGCCACCGACGCCTTGCTCACGACCCTTACGTTCACACCGGAGAATCCGAACGAGTTCGGGGACTTTTCGTTCCGTGGCCAACCCAATGTGGACGTGACCGAAGCCAACCCGATCACGGTCACTGTGACTGACAACCAGGGCAATGGCCCGCAGATCTTCACCTTCTTTGGGCAGTCCGCGAACGCGGATTTTGATCGGATCGGCATCGTTTCCCTGGGCTTTCCTGATAATGAGACCATCAACGAAGTGACGATCTCCTTCGCGTCGGGGTTCAAGGAAGTGAAGCAGATCGACTTCTCCTTCGCCTTCGGTGTTACCCCGAACATCACGCCGGTGCCGGTGCCGGAGCCGGCCACGCTGCTCCTGCTAGGCTCGGGTCTGGCTGGCGCGGGAATCTTCAGCCGGAAGCGCGGGGCCCGCAAGCAGAGCTAAAGCACTCTCGACCGTCCCTCCGTTCCACCGGGCGCGGGGCCTCGACGCCCGGCGTGTTTTTGGCGCCGGCTCGAGCCGCGACCTCCCGCTGGGTAACCGCCACCGCCTCAGCGCGTCGCACCTTGGAGACTTCACCTTCGCTGCTTCGCGGCGTGAGAGTTGGAGCGCACGACACACCCTAGCGATAGCGACGATACCCCATGAAGCGGACGACGGAAGCGCGATGCCCCAACTGCCCTTACGCACCTCGCTCATTTCGCGGACTAGCTGTTCGATCATCTTCATCGTGGGTCTCCGGCTCGACCTCTCCATGGGTCCCCGCCGTCCAGGGACGCCCCGGGCTCCCTGTCACCTCGGGCGCCCTGCGCCCCGCGAGGTCCCGGAGGGCGGGGGGGGGCCGGTGAGTCCGGTGCGCCCGCGTCTGCCCTGTGCGCCCTTCGATCCGCGTCGTCCGACCAATCGCCTTCCAATGACCTACCCTTCGTAGCCTGCCATCAGCGGGTCCACCCATCGCGGGCCGCGCCATCGTTCCTGTCACTGACGTCATGCGGCCCTTCCGGCTCCTGTTAGGTCGCGCAGCCGGCCAACATGTCGCCGCCGCCAGGGCGTCACCGGCCGTTTTCGTGACGTGTGTGAGCGGCGCATCACGCACACTCTCATGGAATACGAGCTTCAGTCACGACGTGACCAGCCCGGTCTGGACCGCTATCACCTACACCTTCGATGCTTCGCTGCGTGGGAAATGGACCGAACGAAACCGGCGAAGAAACACGGGGAGCTGAAAATGTCATCTCCGACCTCGGAACAATTCCGCCGGCCGTTCACCTTGGCGGGAGCGATCACCGCGTGGAATGTGATCACCCGTGAGTTGACGATTCTCGGTTATACCCTGCGGCTGGCGCCTCTCGTGTCCACAGTGGGGCTCGAACTCGGCCGTCCCATCGTGGTGGCTGGCTACCGGGAGTCGAGTACCGAGGGAATGGTCGTGACGCGCCTCCTGCTGACATAGTCCCCGGGGCTTTGACCGCCCGACCCTACCCTCCTACCGCCTCCGTCCCCAGACGGCCTCACTCGTCCAACACCGAGTTGGCGCCGGCGATCCACTTGTCGATGCGGCGCAGCCAACCGCCGAGTGCCGGGGGCGGCGCGGACGTGTACGGGCGACGGTCGCCTCGTGAATCGCGACCCGGCCAATCCAGGCGTGCGGTCACGAGGGCGACCGGGCTGCCGAAGAACGGCGGGCCGCCAGACCGCCGACGCGGTGCTGGAGCCTCAATCTCTCCTAAAGGATGTCCCCCTGAAGTGGGGAGAACCACGAGCGCCGGGTGACCGACGCTCGTGGCAAAACCAGTTCGGGTCCTGACTAAGGGGTAATTGTCGTGCAGAAATTGGGCGCGAGGCTGGGGTGCGGCTTGGCGCCTTCGTCGAACAGCGCACTCATGGAGCCACTCAGAATTGCCCCGCCCGTCGCGGTGACGGTGATGAGGTCATCCACGTTCTTGGTTCCGCCCGCGGCCTGCGAGAAGCTAAATGATCCGCCGGCCGGGATCAGGTAATCGACGGAGTCGTTGTCCGCATACGTGACCCGGATCGCCCCCGGCACCAAGGCAACGTTCGTCATGGTGACGAAGTAGACGAAAGACGCGGGGCCATTTCCTCTCTTTGATCCGCATTGCACGCTCGTATCGCCGCCAGGACCGTTCAAGAGCGCGTGGTCGGATTGCTGCTTGGCACTGGCGACGGTCGAGGACGCCAGTAATGCCACAAGCGCCACGGACAGCATCACAGTCTGCTTCATACAAAGTCTCCTTTTCGTGCGGGTTATGGAGTTGTGCGCGTCGGCTATCGAGGCAAATGGCTTGCCAAGTGCGGCGAGTGCGAAGTGCAGAGAACTATGAGGGCGTCATTAACAGACTGGCAGCGAAGTGTGGACACGATCCGCCGAATATTGGCAGCCTGTTGCTCATTTCGTAGGCTAAAGCCATAGGGCATTTTCCCTGGGTCGGTCGCACCGTGGCAAATCAACCGGTCTCCCGGTGGTTTTCCCCAGGTGGACCCGCATCGCCGGCGCAGTCTAGACAGCCCTGCCCGATTCCCCTCCCAGGATAACGACGTCGCGGCCGCGTTGCCCCATCTCGACAATCGCACGCGCCACCATCGGGGCGAGCGGGGCGAGCCGCGTCCGCTTCACCCGAGCATCCTCGAGCACGCGCCGTGGGACGAGGAGTTGGTGACGAAGGACCGCGCCGTCATGCACGCGGAATAGGGTGGCAATGCAGGCCGGTCGCGGATGAACGGTCACCCTGGTATTGGGAAACGCCGCCTGGAGCGTTGTCAGGATGAACTCGCGGTCGTTCGGCTGGATGTCAGGTCCGGGAACGCGCATGTCGTGAGACCACCCGAGGGTGGCGCACCTAGGATGAGTTCTCACCGGCAGCGTTGTCTTGACATTCGACGACATTTCTTTGACACGTGAATCGACAGGCAGCGCCGGGTCGTGACGGAACTCCAGCGGCGGCCCAGCCCGCACCGCCATTCGGAAGCACCCCCGCCTGGTAAGAAGCGCTTCTCGCTGAAGGAGTAGCCTCCTACCCCACCCGGCAAGGGCGGCTGCTCACGATGACGTCGGCGCACGGACGTCGCCCGGGCTGCGCGGCGCGCGATGTGCCTGCGGCAAACATCCATGAACCGTGGCGTGGCGTCGGCAAATTCGCCAGTCCTGTACGAGGTGCCTGCCACGGCCCTTCACACCGACACCGCAAGGTTTTGCAGACGTCGCCCGACGAGGCCGAAAGGAACGGGCCGAAACTCTTAGAGAAGGGCCGCTATCCGTGTGTCCGCGCCGGACGTGCGCGTCGGCACGTTCCTTGCTCCCACTGCTCCGGCTATCGAGTGGCGTGCGCTCCATCGGGGGCGCGTATTGCACGGAACTTCTAGAAGGTAGGAAGAACCCCTTGCCCGATGAAGCGCCTCTCCGCGAGTTCGCACGCTTTGCCATCCGCACTGGAAGGCTGCCTCGGCGAGAGCCTGCTCGGATCTGGGGCGGGCCAGGCGCCGGGGGGTTCTGCGGCGTCTGTGAGAAACCCATTCGCCAAGACGAGCTGGAATACGAGTTAGAGTTCGCCTGTCACAACGACGATCCCAAACGCGACAAAGTCCACTTTCACCTGCGGTGCTTCGCAGCGTGGGAGTTCGAGCGGACCAAGCCCGCGAACTAGATCGTATCTTCCGGGTCCGCACTTGGTCGTGTACCGCATGGCGGGAGGCGGCGCCGACTACACTTACGGCCCTTGGCCTAACCGCACCGGCGACCGCTCTACGCGGAAGCGGGTTACGGGGCGGCTGGAAGGAGGGGTCATGATACTGCTATTGCTGATTGGCATCGGCGTCGCGCTGTACCTGCTCATCGGGCTCTTGCTGCTGTCGTGGATCGACTACGACTACGATCTGTTCCAGTTCATCGTCGAGTGGCCTGTCCCGATCCTGGAGCTCGTCCTGCTGTTTGGCTGGCCGGTGGTCCTTTCAGGCTATTGCTGGCGTCGCCGGGGGTGGTGCGCTGACGACGCCTCAAGTCAGGGATCGGGAGCCCAGAACGCCCCGGCCAACTCCCACCGACGGAGCGGACTTGGCGTCTGCGCCGGCTCCCAGATCGGCACGAGCGACCACCAGCCGTTGCCTTCTGGCACTGGCAGATACTCGGTCGAGCAGCCACACCAGTCAGGAATCTGAAGCGTCTGCGGCAGCGCCCAGCCCTGGCGCCGCAGATCGTCGGCGCGGAAGCGCATCGGCGCGACCTCGCGCCCACAGCTCCAGCAGGCGAGCGGCGAGCGGCGACGACCCTCGGGGTCGAGCCACGTCGGCGGGACCATGCTGACGACCCTACCCCGGGACCACTCTTGGACGCCAGCAAGGGCGGGACCGCTGTCGCTGTCCAGTGAAAATGTCACGTTAACTGTTCCATGAAAATGTCATCCCCTGGTTCTCGCATGGACGGCCAGGCCCTTGGCGTCGAGCAAGTGGTGGTTGTAAGGCTGACGCCAGGGGTGCGTGGGCGCGGGGCGTGCGGGCGGCGAGGAGCGGCGAGCTGACCGCTTGGGGCGTGAAGGAGTCCCCTTTCGGGGAATAGGGAGATTGCGGCCCCCCTCCTTGGACGCGCTCGGAGAGGCGCCTGGCGATGGCCGGCGGGGGGGATGGGGCGCGCGCCGCGGGCGGAGGATGAACTCGGGGCCCGTCCAGGGCTGCATCGCCAGGCACACGTCGCCCTGGCGGTAGATCAGCAGCCGACCATCAAGGCACTCGCGCGCCTCGACGCGACAGCCCGCATAGGAGAGGCCGCGCGGACCCCGCGGGATCTGGGCCCAGCGCGTGCCGAGGCGGACGGTGTTGTCGCGCGCCACGGTGCGCCGGTAGCGGCAACTCAGCACGGTGGCCAGGGCGGGGGGCGGCCGCCGCCAGGCCGGGGTGGGGTCGGTGGCCGGATGGGCAAAGCGGCGATTGAAATCGGCGAGGAAGGCGGGGAGGAAGGCGTTGGCGGCCTCGAGGGTCGCGAGGCCGCGGAGCCGGAGCTCGACGACGAGGCGGTCCTGCAGGGTGCGCCAGAGCCGTTCGATGCGGCCCTTGGCCTGCGGCGAACCGGCCGGGATGTAGCCGATGCCGAGGTCGTGGAGGATGCGGCCGAACTGGGTCGGATGCTGGGCGCCCTGGAGCTCTTCCTCCAGCGACCAGTGCGGATCGTTGCGGACGAAGACATTGAGGCGATCGCCGTAGAGGGCCAACGGCAGCCCGTGGCGCGCGGCGAGCTGCCCGAGGAGGGTGACGTAGCCGTGCAGGTCTTCGGTGGGCCGGAAGTGGAGGGCCACGACCGTGCCGCTGGCGTCGTCGATGGCGCCGAGCAGCGTCATCGTGGGGCCGCGATTCTCGAGCCAGGCGAACTGACTACCATCGAGCAGGACGAGGGCGCCCATGCGCGGGGCCGGCGTGCGGCGGCCGCGGTGTTGCCGGGGGCGCCGGCGGTGTTTGGCTGGCAGGCCGAGGGCCCGGCGGATCCGTCGCACGGAGGCCCGGCTGATCGACAGACCTTCGACCTCCCGGAGTTTCTCGGTGGCGTGGCAATCATTGACGTCGCGGTAGACGGACTGCAGCAGCGCCGCCACCCGGGTGCGCAGCGCGCGGCCCAGGGCCCGCGGGGAAGGCTGGCCGCGGCGGCGGTGAAGCAAGCCGCGCAGTCCCTCCGCCCGAACCCGAGCCTTGACCCGCTGGAACTGCCGGACGGTCAGCCGGGAGCCCGCCGCCCCCTGCTGGTTGGTGATCTGCCCGGCCAGGGCCAGCTTGACCAGCCCAGGTCGGGGCACTTCTTTTCGGCTCATTCGGAATGTCTCCCCTGTCTCCATGGGGTGACATTTTCACTGAACAGTTAGGGGATGACATTTTCATAGACCAACACACTCTTGTCCAAATTGGCGTCGAGAGCGGATGAGCCCCCTGGGTTATGGTGGGCATCACGGCCCCGAGCCGACGCTCAGCTAAGTGAACAGCTCGCGCGCTGCGCGGTGCAGTAGACCATTCGAATACCAGCCCTCGCCCAGGTCGAGGCGGCGCCCTCCTGCACGGTCGCTGAATTGTCCGCCCGCCTCCTCCACGATCACGACCCCGGGAGCCAGATCCCAGGGCTGGCTGGCGCCGCAGATCACGAGGTCGAGTCGGCCAGCGACAAGCTCGAGCACGCAGTCCATCGTTTGGTCGACCAAGTGAGCCTTGGTCTTCAGGAGGTCGCGACGCCTGCATTCATCCTCGCTCTCTGCCCAGAAGACGGCAGTACTTCGCGACAGCTCGCTCGTGGTTCCAACGCGCAGCACCCGGTCCGATGCATGCGATCGCAGCGCTCCGCAGTGCGCGCCGCCGCCCTTGACCGCCCACCAGCATTGCTCGGTCACCGGCCGTGTGATCAATCCGAGGACAATCTCTCCATCGACTTCGAGTGCAATGTGAGTGCCCCATTGCTCCGGACTGCCCGCGGCAAAGTACGAGGTCCCGTCGATGGGATCGAGAAGCCAGCGGCGCCGGGACGCGCCGATCGCGCCGCGCTCCTCACTCAGAATCGCGTCGTCGGGCCTGCGACGTGCCAGAAGCTCCAGCAGCCCCGCTTCCACGGCGAGATCCGCGTCAGTGACCTTGCTGCCATCGGCCTTGCGGCGCACGCGGACGCCGCGCCGGAAGTGTTCCATCGCGACGTCGGCGGAGAGAACGGCCAGCTCGCGTCCAAGGAGCAGATCTGCTTCGAACATGTCGCAACCCACTGTTGTCAGGCGTTAAGGGCGGATGAGCCGCTTGCGGTATGGTGAGGTCGGAACCCGGCAAGGTTCGACACCACCACACGCAGGAGGCTCACCCGTGAGCGCATTCTGCAGCATGTTTAGCCAGTTCCTCAAGCTGTTCCCACGGACGGAGTTCCAGGCGCTGGTGAAGCGGACGCACGCCGAACACCATGCCCGGGGCTTCACCTGCTGGGGGCAGTTCGTGGCCATGCTGTTCTGCCAACTCGGCCGCGCCCACTCGCTGCGGGAGATCTGCGGGGGGCTGCGCAGCAGCGAGGGCAAGCTCAAGCACCTTGGGATCGCGGCGCCGAGCCGCTCGACCCTGGCCTACGCGAACGAGCATCGGCCGTGGCAGCTCTACCGGGCCGTCTTCGAGGCGCTGTTGCTCCGCTGCCAGCCGCTGGCCCGAGGCCGGCGGAAGTTCCGGTTCAAGAACAAGCTGGTCAGTCTGGACTCGACGGTGATCGACCTGTGCGCGACGCTCTTCGACTGGGCCCAGTTCCGGCGCACCAAGGGGGCGGTCAAGCTCCACTGCCTGCTCGACCACGACGGCTACCTGCCCAGTTTGGTCGTGATCACCGAGGGCAAGCGGCATGACGTCCGGGTGGCGCGGACGCTGGGGTTCGCGCCCGGGACGATCCTGGTGGTGGATCGCGGGTACACCGACTACCGGTGGTTCGGCGAGCTGACGGCCCAGGGGGTGTGGTTCGTCACGCGCCTGAAGGACGCCGCAGTCTACGCGGTGATCGAGGACCGCCGCATCCCGGCGCAGGGTCGCGTTGAGCGGGACCAAGTCATCCGCCTGACCGGCGTGGGCGCGGCGGAGAAGTGCCCGCACGCGCTGCGCCGGATCGAGGTGTACGATCCGGAGAAGGACGAGACGCTGGTCTTCCTGACCAACCACCTCGCCTTTGGGGCCACGACGATCGCGGCCATCTACAAGGACCGCTGGCAGATCGAGTTGTTCTTCAAGGCTCTGAAGCAGAACCTGAAGATCAAGACGTTCGTGGGGACCAGCGCCAACGCCCTGAAGGTCCAGGTCTGGACGGCTCTGATCGCGATGCTGCTCCTCAAGTATCTCCAGCTGAAGGCCCGCTTCGCCTGGTCGCTCTCGAACTTGGTCGCGCTGCTGCGGAT
Organism: uncultured Candidatus Rokubacteria bacterium; assembly: GCA_963765195.1. Lineage (GTDB taxonomy): Bacteria > Methylomirabilota > Methylomirabilia > Rokubacteriales > DASRDR01 > DASRDR01. The sequence continues at coordinate 14,241 of CAVXVV010000052.1, read as the reverse complement.
GAACCTCTTCACGCATCGCGATCTCTGGGCCTGGCTGGATCAGCCGTTCGAGGGCCCTCCCACCGTCCTCGTGACCGTGCAGGGGGAGTTGGCCCTTGCCTAATCGGGACAGCAGACGCAGGGAACCTGATCTCGGCCCGGCGCCATGCCCGTCCAAAAGCCCAAGAAATCACGCGGTGCCCTGGCCGGTTCCCCGTCAATTTGGACAGCAGTGAGACCAACAGCAGCAAGGGCGGGACCGCTTGACAGGCTGATCAGGGACGCGCACAGTGCGAGACCTCTGGACACGCCCGGGTCGGCCGCCGGGGCACTTGAGATCGGCGGTATCCGCTCCCCGTGCCGCACGAGCTCCTCCGTGCCGCGCGATGGGTGTCCCGATGAGTCCCCTGCCCGATCTCCTCTGTCCCGGCTGCTCCAAGTCCATCCGCTCGGGCACGCTCGTGTTCTACGAGCACCGAGAATGCTTCCATCTCGGCTGTCGCATTCGGATGCTTCGCGGGCACGCGCTCGACAGTTCGCCTACACGCGCGCAACCTGCGAGCAGGCGGCCCGACCTGTGCCAGACTCGTGGGCGGCGCACCTCGAACACCCCTGCCCGTCACAGCGGTCCCCCGTAGGGGAATCGATGACTCCATCATCGTCACTTCCGCCCAACCCCATCTGCGCCATATGCTCGAAGCCTGTTCGGTCGGGGTTCATCTACACCAAGGGCAGCGACGCCATTCACATCCGTTGCCGAACCCAACAGCTCCACTTGGACGCGCTCGACCAGAGGGACCGTGCCCGCCTCGCCATCGAGCGGACCACCGATCTGGTGGAGGAGACTCGGCGTCGGCGCTCCGCGCAACGCACAGGACGCACCCGGCCCCACGAACGCTGCCCTGTGTGTAGGGCGTCGGCGACGCTGACAGACTGGCGACCGCATGCCAACTGGATGACCGTCGAGGATTGCGCGTGTGAAGGCTTCTTCGTCTGGACGCCGCTATTGGATGACGGCCGCCTGACCCGGCTGACGCCAGAGGATCGAGAGACTCTGAGCCAGCGTATCCGGCATCTCCACGGCACCAAGAGTGAAGCGTGGCTCGCCACCCGGGACGGCACCGTGTTGGGGGCCTTGATCATCCGCACCGTGCGGCCGGACGGCCCGATGTAGAGGGGCAGCGGCGGCCGGTACTATTCGCCGCTGGTCGGCTGATGCCATCGGAACTGGATTGGGACTCGCCACGACCCTACCGCAAGTCGAGCCGGGCGCGTCGAGCCAGACAGTCGGCTTCACTGATGTCACCTCATCCGCCCACGCGAGCACCGCGGGCGGAACCATCAGACCGAGCGACTTCGCTGTCTTCAGGTTGATCACCAACTCGAACGTGGTGGGCTGCTCGACGGCCAGATCCGCAGGCTTCCCACCACTTAAGATCTTCGCAACCTGCGTACCCGCCCGATGGAACATCGCGTGAAGGTTCGTCCCGTAGGAGAGGAGCCCTCCAGCGTCGACCCAGCCTCGAAATCCGTACATCGCAGGCAGCTTGGTTCGGGCCGCGAACTGGATGATCTGAGACTGTTGGCTCGCCGTCACAAAATCGTGGTACACAAACAGGCCGTCGAAGTACCCTCTCGCAATCTTAGTGAATGCCGGCTCGAAGTCCGTGACATCGGTTACTTCGATCGGGTCCACCGTGATCCGCAACGACCGTGCGGCCTCTTGGGCGAGTTTCAGGCCGAGTGTCGGTCCCGGCTGCTTTGGATTGTAGAGAAATGCCACATGGGCCAGACTCGGGACCGCTCCCTTGAACAGCTCAAGCTTCTTGGGCGTCAGCTCGGCGTTCATGCAGGACTGACCAGTGACATTCCCGCCGGGTCGCGCCAGGCTCTCGACCAGCTCTTGAAACGGGTCGCAGTTGACCACGACGATCGGGATGGTGTCAGTAGCCTGCCGCGCTGCCTGACCCCCGGCGATCTCGATCGTCACAATGACATCGACGCCCGTGCGCACCAACTCCTTAGCGTGCCGACCCGGTACGCCTTCCCCGGCTGCTGCGCCTCGGTGGCGAGCTACGCCGCGAGGAGGGCCAGGGCGTGAGTGGCCAGGACCGTGAGCCGGGTGAGTCTCATCTGGCCTCCCGTCGGGTTCGGACGCTAGAGGCCACGGCCATTCCAGGGGAACGCCGCCCCGACCCTACCGCAGGTGAAGCCCAGGCGCCAGAGGTGCCCTGGTACACTGAAGTCTCCGCGATGTTCATTCCGCCGATGGTCTGTACGTCCCTCCGTGACCCAAGCCGCCTCGGCGATCCCCGCGACGTGGCTGAGCCGAAGCTCGACGGCCAGCGGGCGCAGATCCACGTGGCCGACGGGCCACCATCGCGGCCTAGGGCCGACGCGCCGTGTCGCTTCCTGGCCACGCTGGGCTCGCGTGGCTCCCGACGTCCGCTAGCGCGTCGTCGCGGCTGTACTCGAGGGTGAGGCGTGTGGCCCGACGGGCTCCGATGGCGACGTTGGAGGCGCGCAGAGCAGGGAAGCGGTCATCCGGCCGTGGCGGGTCGCGGCTGTATTCCTGCCTTCATCGAGGAGGTGTACCGTGGCACACGTTGAGGTCCACCCCGCGACGCTGTACAAGCGCCCTGACGCGCCGTTCTCTCTGGCAACTCGGACGACAGGGCAGACCCTCCTGCACCTGTCCGGGCAAGTGGCGCAAGGCGCGGACGGGCAGACCGTTGGTCACGGCGACGTCGAGCGGCAAACCGTCCAGATCCTCGAGAACATGAAGGCGCTCGTCGAAGCGGCCGGTGGGACGCTGGCCGACGTGGCGCGGATCGTCGTGTACCTCACCAGCCGGGATCATCTTCCAACCGTTCTAGCCGTCCGGCGCCGGTACTTTCGAGAACCGTACCCCGCGTCGACTGCGGTCGTCGTTGTGGGGTTGGCCCATCCGGACTGGCTCGTCGAAATCGAGGCCACCGCCGTCTTGCCGTAAGCATCAAAAGGAACCCCCGCACCGGCGCGCGGACAAGGATCGACGAAATATGCCGCGAGACGGACCCGGAGACGTGGACGCGGCGGCGCGGCGCCGCCCACGTGCTGTGCTGGCGCGTGCTGCCGAGCGGACGGCTGCGGCACCCGGTGTTTGCCGCTTCTTAAGGCTGACGGTCGGCTAGCCGTCGCCATCACCGGCAATTTGAATTCACGTTTGATACGGCAGACTCGTAGTCCGAGTGTGAGGAGGGCGCGCCGGCAAAGAGATGGGTACGCCCCATTTAAGCACAGCGTTAGATTGTGCCGTCGTTCGGCTTCGATGGTTCGCGAAAGCTGCGCTGGTGTGAGCCAATCTTTCCGGCAGAGCGAGCCATAGGTTCGGGCCGTGCATAGCTCGACGTTCCGCCGACGTGTCTCCTCATCAGGATTCCCCCCTGCTGAGACTCCACGGCTCGGGAGCACCACGAGAACAACACAAATAGAAAGACCACGGCCCTGCGAAAGCGCCGGTTACGCCGAAGAACCACAAGACGGAGGCAGTCTATCGGCGCTATGCCATCGTGTCAGAGACCGACCTGGCTCAGGGCGTGGAGCGACTCGCCGCGTTGCGGACTCGCACCGTGATTCGCACCGTGGACCGAGAGGTTGAGGCGGGTGTGCGCTAAACGTGGGAAAAGCTGGAGCCGACGATCGGACTTGAACCGATGACCTGTCGATTACGAATCGACTGCTCTACCAACTGAGCTACGTCGGCCCAGGGCCGTCACGGTAACACGGCCTCCGGAGAGCGTCAAACGACGGGGCGCTGGCGGCGCGCGAGAACCGCGCCGCGCCTGCCGCGCCGCGCCCGCGGTCACTCATAAGTCAGGGTTACCCTCCGTGACCTGTCAGATCAAAAGTCAGGGTTACCCGAGGCCGGGGGGCGACGGGGCCGCGATGTGAGAGTCGAACGTAAGTCTGTGGAGGTACCGGCGGGCTGAGCGGGCGGCGCGTGACGGGGGCGTCTGGGCCTCCCGCGCGGGCGGGTGAGAAACGCGAGCCGCTGAGCGGCCGTAGGAGCGCGAGTTGGGCGCGAGGCCATATCGGCCTATCCCCCTGCCGAGGTGTTTTCCGGGCTGCGTGGGTGGGACCGCCAAGGTCCAGAGGCGCTCCAGGGCGGCCTCGAGCTGCCGGCGGAGGTGCAGCGGGTTCAGGCGCTGATACACCGCCTCGAGCTCCTGCCGACGACGGGCGGGGAGCACGCCCGTCGCCCCGAGCCGCTGATACGGGGTGCGGGCGCGATCGTACACGCGATGCACGCGCGGGCCGCGGCGCTCCTTGCGCACGAGCTGCTGGACCGGTTGGAAGAAGTTGATGTGCAGGCGCGCGAGGTCGTACACGCGAGCGAGCTGGGCATAGGCGGCCTTGGAGGCGTAGCGATCATAGCCGATGAGCGGGCGAACGATGGCGCCGTTTTTCTGCTCGACGTGGGCGCTGTCGTTCTTCTGGTACGGGCGGCTGCGGGTGAAGGTGATGCCCTCGCGCTGGCACCAGGCATACAGGTCGTGGTTGATGAACTCGGAGCCGTTGTCGCTATCCAGGCCGCGCAGGGGGATCGGCAGGCGCTGGCGGACGTGGTGGATGGCGGTGCCGACCCGTTTCTGGCCCTTACCCCAGACGGCTTGGAGGTCGACCCACGTGGTCGCGACATCGACGGCGCAGAGGGTGTAGAGGTAGAAGCCCGTGGTGGTGGGGCCGCAGTGGGCGACCAGGTCCAGTTCGAGGAAGCCGGGCTGGGCGTCGGTCCACTCGGCGAAGGTGCGGACAGGGATCTGGTGCTTGAGCCAGGCGCCGGGGCGGGTCGTCGTGAGACCCCGGGCGGCAGGGTGCGCCGAAAGGGCGCCAAGAGGCGGGCGAGGGTGGCGGGGCTGACCTGGCGCAGGTGCTTGTCGACTTCGGGCGTGACCCCCACGTCGCCACTCCGGGTCAGGCGATCGAGCAGCTCGGGGAGGAAGGGGTGCCAGCGGTGCGGGCCGATGTGGCCCGTGGCCTCGGAGAGCAGCCGAGCCGCGGCGGCCACGGCGGGGCCGTATCGGCGCGGGCGGCCCGAGCGGGGGCGACTCGTGGCGGGGCGCAGCGGGCGCCGCAGCAGGCGGATGGCCGCCTTGCGATGCAGCCCCGTGACCGCCACCACCTCGGTCAGCAGCCGGTGTTTTTCCGCCCGCGGGGCGCGCAGGTAGCGCTCCCGCTGCACGGCGGCATACTCCCGCAAACTGGCTCGCGTCACGGTCACCTCCTGGCTGGAGTTGGTAACCGTGACTTTTGATGGAGCCCCCTCCGTTCGGTAACCGAAATTTTGATCCGATGCGCGCGCCTTGACGGGCCTGGGCGGCCGGCGTAGAGTCGCCGCACTTCACTCGCCGGTCACGAGAGAGCAGACATGTCGCGCACCCTCGTCGCCCTGGTCGTGCCCGTCGCGATGATCCTGCTCGGCTGCGCGCCGAAGCCGGCCGCGCCACCGGCGGTTCAGCCCCAGGCCACCGCGCCGACCGCGCCGGCTGCTCCGCCGGCACCGGCGCCCGCGCCGCCGCCGGCCGCCCCGGCTACGCCCCCGTCATCGGCGCCTCCGGCCACACCACCGCCGGCGGCGGCCCCGGCTGCGCCCGCTCCCCCACCCGCCCGACCGCCGGCGCCCGCTGCCGCGCCGGCGCCCGCGGCGCCGGCCACTGCGCCGGCCAAGAAAACGGTCTACGTGAAGGTGTCCCAGGCGAACTTCCGCGAGGCTGCGGGGACGTCGGGAAAGATCCTCCGCGTGCTCCGGCGCGGCTCGCGCCTCGAGGTCCTCGAGACGCGCGACGACTGGCTCCGCGTCCGTCTCGACGACGGCCCGGAAGGCTGGGTCGCGGAATCGGTCACGTCCGCCACGGCGCCGTAGCCCGTCACCGGAACCGCGCGCCGGCGTCTCTCCTCCGTCGCGTCCGGCAGGTTGCCCCTGCGCGGGGCGGACCTCTATAGTGACCGGGTGACTCGCGTCGCGATCCTCGACGACTACCAGGACGTCGCCGGCCGGCTGGCGGACTGGAAGAGCCTGCCGGCCGAGGTGGTCGTGTTCCGGGACCACCTGTCGGACGAATCCAAGGTGGCCGCCCGGCTGGCCGACTTCGACGTCGTGGTGGCGATGCGGGAGCGCACCCCCTTCCCGCGGTCACTCTTCGAGCGGCTGCCGCGACTGCGCCTCCTGGTGACGACCGGGATGCGAAACGCGTCGATCGATCTCCGTGCCGCGGCCGATCGCGGCGTCGTGGTCTCGGGCACGGCCGGCCTCCCCTCCCCCACCGCCGAGCTGACGTGGGCGCTCATCCTCGCGCTGGTCCGGCACGTGCCGCGGGAAGATCGAGCCATGCGGGAGGGCCGGTGGCAGGAGACGCTCGGCACGACCCTCAAGGGCCGGACGCTGGGCGTCCTCGGCCTTGGGCAGCTCGGCTCCCGCGTGGCGCGCGTCGGGACAGCCTTCGAGATGGACGTGATCGCCTGGAGCCAGAATCTCACCGCGGAGCGCGCCGCCGCCGTGGGCGCGACCCTCGCGGGGAGCCGCGACGAGCTGCTCGCGCGCGCCGATATCGTCACGATCCACCTCGTGCTGAGCGACCGCACCCGCGGGCTCGTGGGCGCCCGCGAGCTCGGGCTCATGCGCCCGACGGCCTATCTCGTCAACACCTCGCGCGGGCCCATCGTGGACGAGGGCGCGCTGATCGCGACCCTCCGCGCCGGCAAGATCGCGGGCGCCGGGCTCGACGTGTACGACGAGGAGCCGCTGCCTGCTGACCATCCGCTCCGCCGGCTGCCGAACACCGTGATCACGCCGCACCTCGGCTACGTGACCGAGGAGACCTACCAGATCTTCTACTCTCAGGCCCTCGAGGACATCCGCGCCTTCCTGGCCGGCACGCCCGTTCGGGTCCTGAGCGCCTGATCGACGGGCGCGTGAAGCTCCTCGCACGCGGGCGACCTGCCGCGGGCCAATAGCGAGGGCCGGCGGCGGAGTCCGCTAGACGTCTCTCTCGGGCGCGCGAATCCAGACGGAGGAACCCATGACGAAGCGACTGCTGTTCGTCGGCGCGGGAGCGATCGGGAGCTATCTCGGCGGCCACCTCGCGCGAGCCGGCCACGACGTCACCCTGATCGATCCGTGGGCCGAGCAGGTGGAGTCGATCCGGCGGGACGGCCTCGCCGTCGAGGGCCCGCACGACCCGTTCGTCGCCCGCCCCACCGCCGTCCATCTCCACGAGGCCGCGCGGCTGCCCCGGGACTTCGAGCTCACGTTCGTCGCCATGAAGGCGTACGACACCGCGTGGGCGACCCAGCTCGCCCTCCGCCATGCGGGGCCGGCCGGCGCCGTGGTCTCGGCGCAGAACTGCTGGCCCGATCCGATCGTCGCGGGGATCGCCGGCGCGAATCGGTCGATCGGCCTGGTGATGTCCCGGATCGGGGTCGCGCTCTGGACGCCCGGCCGCGTCGAGCGGGGCATGGAAAAGGGGCAAGGCGCGGGGCACGACGTCTTCCGCGTCGGCGAGCACGACGGGCGCGTCACGCCGCGCGTCCAGGAGCTGGCTCAGATGCTGTCGGTGATCGACGGCGCTCGGGCCACGGACAACCTGTGGGGCGAGCGCTGGGCCAAGCTCTCGCAGAACGCCATGAGCAACCCGCTCCAGGCGCTCTCCGGGCTCGGCTCGCTGGAGGTCGCGTCGAGCGAGGTCGGGCGCACGCTCATGATCCGCCTCGCGGCCGAGTCGGCCCGCGTGGGGCTCGCGCTCCAGCACCGGGTGCCCGCCTTCGGCGGAGCCCCGGCCGAGCGCTGGGCCGACGCGGACCGGCGCGACACCTGGGACGCGCTCGACCGGATGCTCACGCCCGCGACCGCCACCGGCCGCAACTGGCGCGCCTCGATGGCGCAAGACGTCGCCAAGGGCCGGCGGACCGAGATCGACGAGATGAACGGGCACGTGGTGGCCGAGGGCCGCCGGCTGGGCATCGCGACGCCGGTCTCGGCCGCCATCGCGGACGTCGTGCGCGAGATCGGCGCGGGCGCGCGCTCGCAGTCGGCGCAGAACCTCGAGCTCGCGCTCCGCCGGGCGGGAGCGTGACGAGCGCGCGCCGATCAGCGGCCCGCCGCATTGACGGATACGCGGATCTTCCTCGACCAGGGCCTCGGCTGACCGACCCGCCGCGGCCCGCCTGACCGGGCCGGGTCGCCCCGCCCTCCCTCCTCGATCCGCGGTACTCTTCGGAAGGCGCCCCGACCGGCCCACGCCGGCGCGATGGGCCAGCCAGAACCTTCGGGGGAGGACCGGATGAGCGAGCGCAGCGTCATCGTGATCGGCGGCGGAGTCATCGGGGTGAGCTCCGCCTACTATCTCGCCCGGGATGGCTGGGAGGTCACGCTCCTCGAGAAGGGCGAGATCTGCGCCGGCAGCTCCTACGGGAATGCGGGGCTGATCGTGCCGAGTCACCTCGTCCCCCTCGCCGCCCCGGGCGTGTGGTGGCAGGGCGTCAAGTGGATGCTGAACCCCGAGAGCCCCTTCTACATCAGGCCGCGCGCGAGCCTCGAGCTCGCCCGGTGGCTCTGGCGGTTCCGCGCCGCGTGCACGCCGGGCCGCGTGCGGCGGGCGATGCCGCTCCTCCGCCGGCTGAGCGTCGAGAGCCTCGAGCTCTACCGCGGGTTCGCGGAGAAGGACCTCGATTTCGGCTTCCGCCAGTCGGGCTCGATGACGGTGTTCTCCACCCCCGAGGGCCTGGCCCACGGCCGGGACGAGGCCAAGCTCCTCCAGGAGGGCGGGGCGACCGTCGAGGTCCTGGACGGCGCGGCGGCGCGTGCGGCCGAGCCGGCGCTGGGGCGGGACGTCATCGGCGCGCTCCATTGCCGGGAGGACGCGCTCCTCGTGCCCGATCGCTTCGTCAAGGGACTGGCGAAGCTCGCGGAATCCGTCGGCGTGCGCGTCAGGACCGGCACCGAGGCGATCGGCTTCCGCACGCGCGGCAGCCGGGTGACCGACGTGGAGACGACGCGCGGGACCTTCGCGGCCGGCACGTTCGTGGTGGCCGCCGGCGCCTGGTCTCCGGACGTGAGCCGCACGTTGAGGCTCCGGGTGCCGATCCAGCCGGCGAAGGGCTACAGCCTGACCTATCGCCGCCCGCCGCGGGCGCCGGCGATTCCACTCCTGCCCGCGGAGGGCCGATTCTCCGTCACGCCGATGGGCGAGTTCCTCCGGTTCGGCGGCACGCTCGAGCTCGCGGGGATGGACCTCTCGATCAACCGCCGCCGCGTGGACGCCCTCCGGCGGAAGGCGCTCGCCTGCATCGAGGGCGGCGAGAGCCTGGAGCTCCTGGAGATCTGGCGCGGCCTGCGGCCGTGCACGCCGGACGGCCTGCCGCTCGTCGGGCGCCCCCGGCGGTACGACAACATCGTGGTGGCCGCCGGGCACGCCATGGTCGGCATGTCGATGGGCCCCGCCACCGGCAAGCTGGTCGCCCAGCTCACCGGCGGCGCAGCCCCGCCGCCCGACGTGCGCCTCCTCGATCCCGATCGGTTCAACTAGGAGGCGGAACATCACAGTCCAGGCCTGACCCCGGCGCTAGAAGCGGAGGCGGACCCGGTAGGTGACCTTCGCCGAGCCCTCCTGGGGCACCGGGACCTGGTAGCGCAGCGTGTGGGCCTCCACCTTCTCGTGCGCCTGCGTCTCGCGCACGACCTCCCAGTCGCCCGGGATCGGCTCGATCACGCTGACGACCACGTCCTCCTTCTTGTGGTTGCGCAGGCTGATCTCCCACTCGACCTCGTAGGTCGACCCGCCGATCTTCTTCCAGTCCCGCTGGGTCCGCTCGCCCACCACGTCGAAGGCCTCGCCCATCTTGATCCGCACCTTCTCGTCCTTCGGCGTGTGGTCGATCCAGTCCTCGCCCACGAGCTGCTGGCTGCCGGACTTGTCGGCCTTGTAGACGCGGACCTTGCCCTTCGGGAGCGGCACCCCGAGGTTGTTCGCCTTCGAGTTGGTCAGCTCGACGAACACGCTCACCTTCTGGTTGCTCATCGGCGTGCCGTACTGCGAGCGGTAGTAGTCCCGCGCCCCGAAGAAGGCGAGCTCCTTCCGGACCGGCACGTTGGCGGCGGACGTCAGCGTGAGCTGCTTCGTCTGCTTGTCCTTGATCGTGGTCCGCCCGTCGAGGGTGTAGAGGTGGTACTCGAAAAACCCCTCCGAGACGAAGTCTCGGGACGCGGGAGCCGCGGCCGCCACCGACTTCGCGGCCATCTCGAGGGCCTGCCGGGTGCGGTCGTCGCGCGCGCGGTTCACGTCGCCGGCGACCAGCTTCAGCGCCGCGTCCTTGTACGTGGCGCCGCTCTTGTTGTCGATGGTCACCCAGCCCGCGAGGTCCGCGCGGTCGTCCGCGGCGTTGAGGATCACGACGTAGTCCGACTTCCAGCTGATGCCGCCGGTGAGATAGGAGGCCTCCACCCGCTGGGGCGCGGCCGCGGCGTTCCGGAGGAGCCACAGGAGGGTCGGCTTCGAGACCAGGTTCTCCGGCAGCGACGGAAACACGATCTGCCCCTGGTGCCCCATGTGGATCGCGCCATTGATGTCGTAGACCGGCCCGTCGGTCGAGAGGAGGGTCGCCTCGAGGTACGTGCCGTTCCCCTGGTGCAGCCGCACCTTCTGCCCCACGTACTTCTCGAGGAGCTTCTGCGCGGACAGGAGGTCGTATTCGTAGTTCTGCTCGAGGATGCGGAGCCCGGCCGGGTCCGTGAGCGACTTGAGATGGACCGACGTGGGGTCGATCTGGGCGGCGACGTCGGCGAACTGCACCTCGCTCATGCCCGCCGGCAGGCGCGCTTCGCGGGTGTCCTTCACCAGTCCCAGATTCCCGTTGTAGATGGTGATCATGAGATCCCGCTGGCTCTCGCGGGTGATCGCGAGCGGCGCCGCGGCGACGGCCGGGCCACCCGGCGGCAGCACCGCGGCGGCGAGCAGAACGGCAGAGATGAGACGACGCATGGGGGCTCCTCCTCCTGGGCCTCGTCGAATCTGACAGCTCGGTCCCTTGGACCAGCCGCGGCGGAGGAAGTTCCCGGACCGTCCGGAGGCGGGTCGGTCAGCGCTCGACGCTGACGGCGACTTCGACGCGGACCTGCGAGGGAAGGGTCTTCGGCTCGTGCTCGGTGGTCCAGCGGCCGATCTTCCCGAGACCCTCGACGAGCTCCGGGTAACGCGCGGCGGAGATGATGACGTCGACCAGGATCAGCCCCTCCGGCCCCTCGAGCCGCCGCGCCACACGGGTGCCGCCCAGGCGTCCCAGCAGCGCGTCGAGGGCGATCTCGGCCGGCTCGGGCGCGGATACCACCAGGCGCCCGCTCGCGTCCACGGCGCGCATGAGCCGCGCGGCCGCGCGCGACTTCGCCGCCGAGAACGGCTCCGCCGCGCGCTCCGGCGCGGGCGCCTCTCCCGGAGCCGCGCCCGCACCGCCCACGCGGCCGCGCGCCTCGGGGGGCGGTGTCGCGGCGATCTGGGGCGGCGCCGGCGCGGCGCGCGATCCGGCGGCATCCCGCGACGGCGCCGGCTCAGCCGACTGGGCCTGCTTCTGAAGGGCGCCGGACGGAGACGTCGCGGCCGCCGTGTCTTCCCGCCGCTGGTCGACGCTCTCCTTCTTGGCCTCGGCCGACGTCGCGACCTTCGACTCCTGGGCCGGCGCGGGCGCCGACGGCGGCGCGACGTTCTCGTGCGGGCGGACCGGCGCGGGCGCAGCCGGAACCGGCGGCGTCGTCGCGGGCGGGCCCGGCTCCCGCTTCGCCTCCAGCTCGGCCACCCCGCTCTTCGGCGGGGCCGCCGCGTCGGACGCGGGGGACGCCTGGCTGACCTCGCTCGTGGTGGACGGTGGAGGCGGCGGCGCCGGTGAAGGAGCCGACGCGGGCGCCTCGCGCGTCTCCTGTCGCGCGACCTGCTGGACCTCCGGCGCGTGCCGGTACACGTAGAGCGCCGAGATGCCCACCAGGACGACGGCGGCGGCCTCGAGCGGCAGCTTCACGCGCAGCGGGCGGAACAGCGCGTCGGCCACGCGTCGCGGCCACGACGGGCGGTAGGCCGTCTCCACGACGCGGTCCACGAATCCGGCCGGCGCGTGGACCGGCGGCAGCCGCTCGAGAAGCGCCACCGTCTCGCGCAGCTCCGTCAGCTCCCGCGCGCACTCGGCGCACGTCGCGAGGTGCGCGTCGATCGCCTGGCGCTCGGCGGGGGACAGGGCGTCGTCCAGCAGCGCGGACAGGAGCTCGCGGGCCTCCGGACACGTCATGGGAAGAATCGCTCCAGCTTTTCCTTGAGATCGAGGCGCGCCCGGTGGAGGCGCGACCGCACCGTGCCGACGGGCAGCTCGAGCGCCTCGGCGATCTCCTCGTACGCGAGGCCCTCCACGTCTCGCAGGATCACGACGATCCGGCGCTCCTCGGCGAGCTCGCCGATCGCCCGATGAAGCGCCTCCTCGATCTCGCCCCGCTCGAGCGTCTGGTCGGGACCCGGCCGGCCGTCGGAGAGCCGGGTGAGCGTCTCCTCGCCGTGGTGCGTCAGCCGGCGCTCGCTCCCCGCCAGCCGGTTGAGGCAGAGACGCGACGCGATCGCGTAGAGCCACGTCGAGAGCCGCGCCTCGCCCCGGAACTCCGCGAGGCCGCGATGAGCCCGCAGGAATGCCTCCTGCGCGACGTCCTGCGCCTCCGCGGCGTTCCCGAGCATGCGGAGCGCGAGCGCGTAGATCCGATGCTGGTGGGTGCGGACCAGCTCCTCGAACGCCCCGCGATCCCCCGCTCGGAGCCGGCTGACGAACTCCGCGGAGTCGCCCGGCGTCGCCTCAGCCACGGGGTCGGTCACCCACGCGCTGAGGCTATCGCACACGGCGAGCCCCGAACAAGCTGACATCCCGATCGCTCCGTATGCTTGGACCGGCGGACGGCGCGCGTAGTTCCCGTCTGACAACCTCGCGTCACGGCTGAACGATCCGGCCTGGCTGAACTCGGGGCTGTCCTGGCCTCAGAGGCCCGATGGGGCGGCGGACGCTGGCGCCGCGCCGCGAGGCCATCCGGCTGGTCCCGAGCTGGCGGACCGGTCTCTTCCGGGTCGACCCGGCCGGAGCAGTGCTTCTGCCGGGACCGGACGCGCGGCTCGTGCCCATCACGTTCGACACCTGGCTTCCGCGAGCGTATCCTGCCGGGGGATTCCCGATGCTCAGCCAGCCGCGGGACGGAGCGCCGTGACCTCGCGCGGCCAGGACCTCGTCACCCTCACGATCAACGGCGAGCGCTGGTCGCTTCGGTCCACCTTCGAGGACTGCGGGCCGGACAGCCGGGTGTACACGCTTCGGGTCAGCGACGACGGCGGCACGATCATCACGTTCGGGGACGGGCTCCACGGGAAGGCGCTGCCGCACGGCAGCATGCTCTCCCTGACGATCACGCCGGAGACCCCGCTGCCGGTGTCGCTCGAGCGGACCCAGCCCGAGCCCACGCCCGACCAGGGGCTGTGGACCGTGATCCGGAAGCGCCCGGACGGAACCGAGCTCGAGCTCTACGCCCCGTGCGAGGAGACCGATGGCGGAGGCCCGCGCGCGGCCGCCGCGCGGGCCGCGGCCCGCTGGCGGCTTCTCGCGCTGATCCTCGGCGTGCTCCTGCTCGCGCTGGTCCTCTGGCGCTAGCGGAGGTCGCCAGCCCCAGGCGACCGGGCCGCCGCGCGGGCCGAGCCGCGTCGAAGGCATGACGCTCCGTTCATCCGCCTCCCCCTCGCGATCGTCGCGCTGCTCGGCCCGAGCCGCGCGAACACCATCGTCGTCTCCACCGTCACCTCGTGGCCCATCGCGCGCGTGGTCCGCGGATCGGTGCTGGCGCTCAGGCAGCAGGACTTCGTGACGGCGGCCCGCGCGCCCGGCCGGCCCGAGTGGGGCATCCTGGCGTGGCAACTCGCGCCCAACACGATGGCGCCCCTCACGGTCATCGCGTTCTTCGAGATCCCGCGGATGATCATCACCGCGGCCGCGCTCGGCTTTCTCGGGCTGGGCGTCCAGCCGCCCACGGCCACCTGGGGTAACATGCTGGCGGATGGGCGTGACTACATTCGCGACGCGTGGTGCCTGTCGGCGTTCCGGGTCTGGCGATCATGCTGATGGCCGCCGGCGTCAACCACCTGGGTGACGGCTTGCGGGACATCCTCGACCCTCGCCATCACGCGTCCTGACCGCCTCGCATCGAAGGAACCCTTGATC